>NZ_WPIK01000018.1 GCF_009754915.1 Mucilaginibacter arboris
TCTTTATATTTTAAATCTTTTCAAACCTAAAAACCAAAATACATGCCAAAAGAAAACAAACAATCTGCTATTCCGAATTTGTAATCCGGTGTTTTGAACTTTAGATTTTTAATCCCACCATAAAACAAAATCCTATTTTTACCCGGTAGGTAAAAGAAGCATTCTAAGCGCCAGGCAATTCGTGCCACAACATCCGTAATTCCACTTCTTGTTTTTATCTTCGACTAAATTTTCATCCGACAATATGAATAAAGATAAAATCCTGATTATCGGCGCTAACGGACAAATCGGTACGGCCTTGCTACCCAAATTACAGAAAATATACGGGGAAGGCCAGGTTATCGCTTCTGATTTACAGCCAGCTATTCATCCAACAGCTGTTTTTGAAATATTGGATGCCAAGCAGTCGGATACCTTACAAAAGGTAATAAAGAAGCATGGCATTACACAGATCTATCATCTCGCCGCCGTTTTATCAGCCAAAGGCGAAAGCAATCCCTTAAGTTCCTGGAACATTAACATGCAAACCTTGCTGAATGTACTGGAAGCTGCAAAAGAACTGCATTTAAAAAAGGTGTTTGTGCCGAGTTCTATTGCTGTTTTTGGCAAAAGCGCGCCGCGCAGGTTTACGCCGCAAAACACCTATTTAGACCCGGCAACCGTTTATGGCATGAGCAAAGTTGCAGCCGAAAACTGGTGCCAATATTACCACTCCCGCTATCAGGTTGATGTGCGCTCGCTGCGTTATCCCGGCGTCATCAGCTACCAATCGATACCTGGCGGCGGCACAACAGACTATGCGGTAGAAATGTATCACAAAGCCGTAGCCGGCCAAAATTACGACTGCTACCTGCAGGAAGATGCCCGCTTGCCCATGATGTATATTGAAGATGCTTTGCGCGCCACTACAGAACTGATGGAAGCGCCTGCCGGTCAGCTAAGCGTTAGAACTTCTTATAACCTGACCGGGATCAGCTTTACCCCTGCCGAGCTTTTTAAAAATATACAAGAACAGGTTCCTGCTTTTGATTGTACCTTTACCCCGGATTTCAGGCAGTCCATCGCTGAGTCATGGCCCGAATCTATTGATGATACCTTAGCCCGAAAAGACTGGAATTGGAAACCTGATTTCGACCTGGCACAAATCACAACCGAAATGATTGCCCATTTAACAAGGCAATATATTTCGCATGCAAACCATTAATACTTCTTTTACCGCTATAAAATCGCGATCCGGTTTTCAACTAAAATTCGAAGTTTTTTATGCCATAAAAGAAGCATTGATTGGATATAAAATATTAGAACGGAACGGGTTTTATAACGGCAAGAATGAAGTTTTCAGCATCAATTCAAAGAACATAAATCAAAATTTAAGATGTATCAAACATTAAAACAGGCATTAGAAAAAGAACTTGCCGAAATTGAAAAAGCAGGTTTATATAAAAAGGAAAGGATCATCACATCGCCGCAGGGTGCCGACATTACGGTGCAGGGCGGCAGGCAGGTGATTAATTTTTGTGCCAATAATTACCTCGGCCTGTCTTCGCACCCAGAGGTGATCGAGGCTGCAAAACAAGCAGTTGACAAACATGGTTACGGCATGGCTTCTGTGCGTTTTATTTGCGGTACACAGGATATCCACAAGGAACTCGAAAAAAAACTGTCGGCTTTTTTAGGTACTGAAGATACCATTTTATATGCAGCCGCTTTTGATGCCAACGGCGGCGTATTTGAACCTTTGTTTAATGAGCAGGACGCGATTATTTCGGACGAACTGAACCATGCTTCAATTATTGACGGCGTACGGTTGTGTAAGGCCCAGCGTTATCGTTACAAGCACGATGATATGGCCGACCTGGAAGAAAAACTGAAAGCCACGCAGAATTTAAGGCATCGTATTATTGTTACCGACGGTGCGTTTTCGATGGATGGCACCATCGCCCAGCTGGATAAAATATGCGACCTGGCCGGTCAATACCAGGCCTTAGTGATGATCGATGACAGCCATTGCTCTGGTTTTATGGGTAAAACGGGCAGGGGAACGCACGAATACCGCAACGTGATGGGCCGCATTGATATTATTACCGGCACTTTAGGTAAAGCATTGGGTGGCGCCTCGGGCGGTTTTACGTCCGGGCACAAGGAGATTATTGATCTGTTGCGCCAGCGTTCCAGGCCTTATCTTTTCTCTAATACACTTGCCCCGGCCATTACCGGCGCTTCCATCAAAGTATTGGATATGCTGAGTGAAACAACCGAACTTAGAGACAAGCTGGAAAACAACACGAAATATTTTAGGGAGAAGATGACTGCCGCAGGGTTTGACATTAAACCGGGCATACACCCGATCGTGCCGGTAATGCTGTACGATGCAAAGCTTGCACAGGATTTTGCAGCCCGGATGCTGGAAGAAGGTATTTATGTGATCGGTTTTTATTACCCGGTAGTTCCGCAGGGAAAAGCACGGATACGCGTACAGATATCCGCAGCACATGATACCGAACATTTAGATAAAGCCATTGCCGCATTTACCAAAGTTGGCAAAGCATTAAAGGTGATTGAATGATAAGCAATAATAATTTTTGAATTGTCTTTTTAAAACTTAATACTTAAATTGGATTGATAAGAGTTTGGCTTGATCTTGTAAATCCAATTTAAAACTTACAGGAATTTTTGATACTTCTTTTATGCCCTAAAAATGTTGTTGCTTTTTGTCTTTTATAGATTACAATTCCAAGCCAATAGTATAAAAAATACGATGCCAATTTTTACCTGATAAAAGAAGCATCAGCAACTTGTTAGTCCGGATTTGCAATCCGGTGCTTTTGAGCTAAAGATTTTTAATCTCATTATAAGCTATATATCCATTTTAATATTACTTAAAGTAGAATCAAAACCAGTATGCCTAAAGAAACCAGCCTGAAAAGATTTATTGATGCGCAACAAACCGATTATCAAACGGCCTTAACAGAAATTAAAAATGGCCGTAAACGAAGCCATTGGATGTGGTATATTTTTCCGCAGATACAAGGTTTAGGTTTTAGCGAAACTTCAAGGTTTTATGCGATAAAAGATGTAGCCGAAGCGGAAGAATTTTTAAAACATCCGGTTTTAGGAGATAGGTTAATTAGCATTTCCAAAGAATTACTTAAACTTAATACTAACAATGCAAGCCAAATATTCGGGAGCCCGGATGACCTGAAATTAAAATCCTGCATGACCTTGTTTGCTTCTTTACAAAGCACCAATCCGGTTTTTCAGGCCGTTTTAGAGAAATTTTTTAACGGGTCGAAGGACCATAAAACCCTGCAGATAACTTCAGGTAACAAGTGAATATATTTTTACTGAAATTAGCTTTCGTAAACAGAAAGAAAAGCACCAAAGGATTTGTTTGAATTAGGATTTTTAACCATCCCTCAAATACAACACACATTTTAACCCGGTAAAAGAAGCATTTTAAATACCATTTTTATGCGTAAAAATGCCCATAAAAAATAGTATTTTGCTGCAATTAAAAATGTATGTTTTTGCATAAAAGCATTTCCCATCTAATATGAAGATACTTCTACCTTTTTTTCTTTTTGTTTCAATTGCAGCTAATAGCTATTGCCAGTTGCTGGATTCTTTACAGGTAAAGGCAGGTTCTATCGGTACAGTTGCAACAAAAGGTTATCAGCCTTTATGGCTGGTGTCTAACCGTTGGGGAGCTATTACCAATCAGCAATACGATGCTTCAACTTATGTTGGGTTTACCAACACCAATTGGATTGGTAAAAAACAAAATGACCTTTATGTAAAATACGGGATCAATGTAATTAACAACAACCATTTCCAGGATGTGATTTTTCAGGAAGGCTATATCAAAGCAGGTTTTAAAAAACTTGAAATAAGATACGGGCGTTTCAAGGATATTCCGGGAGAATCAGATAAAGAGCTTTCCAGCGGCTCATTAGGCGTTAGCGGCAATGCACTGCCTATTCCCAAATTAAGCATTGCCTTGACTGATTATGTAGATGTGCCTTTTACAAACGGCTGGTTACAAATAAAAGGGCAGCTGAGCCACGGCTGGCTGGGCAACAACCGTTATTTGAATTCTTATTATCACGAAAAAACCTTGTACCTGCGGGCTGGTAAAAAAAAGTTTAAGTTTTTTGTGGGCGCACAGCATTACGCAGAATGGGGCGGCCGGAGAGACAGCATCCAGTTAGACCGGTCTTTTAAGGGATTTACGAATGTGCTTTTCTTCCGCAGTAATGTTAATGATGGTTCTGGCATCGACCCGCAAAGTATTCTTACTTACGGGAATTACTATGCCGGCGACCAGCGCGGCGTAATTGAATTGGGGTTTGATTTAGAAACTAATAACAACATCATCCATTTTTATCACCAGACGCCTTTCGATGGGCCCTGGGGTGTGGATATAAGAAATATAGATAATCTCTCTGGTATCAGCATCGTTCCTAAAAAAGAAAATGCAGTGCTTAAAAAACTACTGGTTGAGTTTATATACACCAAACAGGCCGAGAATTACGCCCCGCAGCAGCAGCGCCAGGCTTATTATAACAACGGGTATTACAAAACAGGCTGGGAATATGATAACCGGATAATTGGCACACCGCTGTTCATCAACCGGTACAGGGCGCAGTTCTATCCTTATTTTCAGCAAAGAGGTATTGCGCCTTTTAATTGGAACAGCAGCAACATCCCGGGTAATTCCAATATCATTTACAACCAAATTATCGGTGGCAATATTGGTTTGCTGCTTCAGTTTAATGATAAGTTAGGGGGCAAAACAATGGTTACTTATACCAACGGAAAGTACCAGAACAGCGGTGCGGGGCTGGGCCAGCTTTATACTCTACAGGAATTGTATTACAGCGTTTCCAACAATTTAAAGCTTTCAGCAGGATTTGCATTGGATGCCGGTGATTTTACCAATAATTTCGGAGGATTGGTAGGTGTACACTGGCAATTTAGAGATTTTGGAAGGGATTAAAAATCAGGTTTAAAACTTGCCAAAAACAAGCCAGTAGTCAACCTTCTAAATTTTTACTTTGTAAAAGAAGCATCATAAACGCAGCTTCGCTATCAGGGCTAATATTTTTCGGTCATATTTGCTGTTTATTCAAAGAGCATGAATATTCCTTACAGCATTTTCGAAACAGATTTTAAGGTAAGGCCAGACGATATCGATATGTTTCAGCACGTGCACAACAGCAAATATTTCGATTATGTACTGGCTGCCCGTTACGACCAGATGGAGCGTTTTTACGGAATGCCGATGGAAGAATTTATGAGCCAGGGTTACGGCTGGGTAGTGCGCACGGCTTATGTAGATTATAAACGTGCTTTAACCATGAGCGATGAATTTACGGTTCGTACCGGCATCGAAAGTTTTGCCGATAAAGGCTGCCGCGTGCAATTTGAGATCATCAACAAAAAAACAAAAAAGGTTTGCTGCGATGGCTGGTTCGATTACACTTTAATTGATACCAAAACCGGCCGGGGCGTAAAAGTGAGCGAAGAGATGGTTGCGAGATATACGATTTGAGGAAAGAGCGGGGTGAGATGAGCGGAGAGTGCAAATCTTGCTGCGCTTCTGATGGTACGCTCCCCGCTCCTTTCGGCAATTTTACTTCGCTCCCCGCTCCTTCAACCCTTCTTCTATCAATCTCCCATAAAATTCGCCAAGGTTCATTCCTGCTGCGCGGACCTGCTGAGGGATTAAGCTGTTTGCCGATTGGCCCGGCGTGGTGTTGATCTCGATAAAATAAAAATCATCCGTTTCTTCCTGCAAAATAAAATCAATACGCGTCATGCCTTTACAGTTTAAAACGCGGTATGCTTCTTTTACAATACTTTTTATGCGTGTGTTTTGGGCTTCGCTTAAATCTGCCGGTGTAATTTCTTGTGATACGCCTGGCGTATATTTCGCTTCGTAATCAAAAAATTCTTTAGAGCTGATAATTTCTGTTGCCGGCAAAACCATTATTTCTTCATCAAACTTCACAATGCCGATGCTAAATTCGCGGCCTTTTATAAATTCTTCCACCAAAACCTGTTCGTCTTCTGCAAAAGCTTTTTCCAATGCTTCGGGCAATGCTTCTTTTACGCTTACTTTTGACATGCCAACACTGCTTCCTCCATTATTGGGTTTGGTAAACAACGGAAACTTTAACTGCTGGATACGTTCTGGAACAGCTTCCTTTTGTCCGCGAAAAACCTGGACAGAACCTGCAACATGCAAACCCAGAATATCTTTTACAATTGCTTTGGTATAAGCTTTGTTCATGGTTAAAGCCGATGTTGCCGCATCACAATTATTATAAGGAATGCCGATCATATCAAAATAACCCTGCAATTTTCCGTCTTCGCCGGGCGTACCGTGAATGGTGATAAAAGCAGCATCAAACTTTATTTTTTCTCCGTTTAACGTCAGGCTGAAATCGTTTTTATCAACTTCAATATTTTCTCCCTCTGGGGATGTGTAAAACCAATTATTCCGGTTTACCAAAATAGTATAAACCTGATATTTTTCCTTGTCTAAATTTGCAGCAATATTACGTGCGCTGTTGATAGATACTTCATATTCTCCGGTATAACCTCCGGCCATCAGGGCAATGTTTCTGGCAGTCATAAAGCCAAAGATAATTGAAAAAAGGATTGGTAAAAGAAGCATCGGCAGGAATAGTTTTACCGGAATTTTTTGAATTTGAAAACGGAAATTTCCCGATCAGCAGTAATTGCCCGGAATTTTATGCAATGCACAAAATTTTAAGCAGTTTTGAGTATGTTTGAAAGAGTTAACAAAAATAATCGGATGCTTACAACAGCCTGTAAATGAGTTCTTTTTTCGCCTACCTTAAAAGTAAAAGCTTTTTCCAAAACCTGCTGCTGGCAGCTTTAGCTGTATTATTTGTGGTATTAGCCGCTGTTTTCAGCTTAAATTATTACACCCGCCACGGTAGCGGTATCCCGGTCCCAAAACTTATCGGGATGCAGATTGACCATGCTTCTGCCCTGCTCGATCAGCAAGGGTTTCAATATAAAATTGACTCTGTTTACCTTCCGGATAAAGATCCTGGAACAGTTGTACAGCAAGACCCGGACCCGGCAACTAACGTAAAAGAAAACCGTACTATTTACTTAACGGTAATTACCAAACTCGCCCCAAATATCAATTTACCGGATCTGGAAAATATCACTTTCCGCGAAGCAATTGCTACCATTTCTAATTCGGGCCTGAAACTGGGCGATACCACTTACCGTTCTGATATTGCCCGCAACCGCGTGTTAGAAGTCCGTTTTGCAGGAGAAATAATTAAACCAGGCACAAAACTGCCAAAAGGATCGCGGATTGATTTGGTTCTGGGCGATGGAAAAGGCGCAAGCGAAGTTGATATTCCAGATTTAACCAACCAGGAACTGGATGCAGCAAAATTTGTAATCAGCCAATCAGGTTTAACTTTAGGAACGGTTACTTACGAAGGCACCATTACTGATTCTACGAAAGTGGTGGTTAAATCGCAAATGCCCATGCGCACTGATTCTACGGCTAAAACAAGCATCGGGACCCGGATCAACATAACCGTTACACAGGGATCAGCTACACCTGGAAATCCTTAATAATGAAAGTTAAAGATATACAGGCAGATGAATTGCTTGACCGATTGCAAAAGGGTGAGCAACTGAATTTGTTGGATGTACGGGAACCTGTCGAATTTTCAGCACATAATATCGGCGGGACAAATATTCCGTTAAGTAAACTTGAAACTGCCCTAAATAAGCTGGGTTATCATCAAAACGAAGAAATTATTGTTATTTGTAAAATGGGTTTGCGCAGCGAAACCGGTCAGCATATTTTACAGCAGCACGGCTTTAAAAATGTGCGGAACCTGGAAGGCGGCCTGTTAGCTTTGTACAAAATCCGTTAAATATATTCTGACATGTCCGAACAAAATAACCAGAAACCACATCTTCTTAAAAAGTTTTTGATTGCACTTGGCATCCTGCTGTTGCTATTGCTGGCTTTTACCGGCTTTAATTATTACTTTAAATATTACGGGCCAAACGTAACCGATAACCAGGAATATTTATATATTCATACAGGTTCTAATTTTAATGACGTTTTAAAAACTATTGAAAACGAAGGCATTGTAAAAGATACAACTTCTTTTATGCAGGTTGCCTACAGTATGAAGTATGAAAACCGCGTAAAACCTGGTAAATACCGCCTGTACAAAGGCATGGGCAATAAAAAATTCATCCGGATGCTGTTTTTGGGCGAACAGGAACCTGTTGATTTAGCCTTTCATTCTTCCAGCAGATTAAGGCTAAAATCTCAGTTTGCCGGATATGTTGCTAAAAAAATAGAACCTGACTCTGCTTCGCTCCTTGCTTTGCTGGATTCAACCAGTTATTTAACAAAATATGGTTTTACGCCCGATAACGTATATACCATGTTTTTGCCAAACACCTATAAAATGTTCTGGAATACTTCTGCCGAAAAGTTTTTCAACAGGATGAATGAGGAGTACCAAAAATTCTGGACACCGGAGCGAAAAGAAAAAGCCAAGGCGGCCGGATTAACGCCGATACAGGTAAGCATTCTGGCTTCGATTGTTGATGCGGAAGCTTTGCACGATGATGAAATGCCAACCATTGCAGGCTTATATCTTAACCGTTTAAACCGGGGCATGAAACTGGAAGCAGACCCAACTATAATTTTTGCTTTACAGGATTTTACAATAAGAAGGGTGCTTAATAAATATCTGACTTTCAATTCTCCTTATAATACTTATTTAAATGTTGGTTTGCCTCCAGGCCCAATCATGATGCCTTCTGTTAATGCGGTTAATGCCGTTTTAAATTACAAAAAGCATAATTACATTTACATGTGCGCAAAAGAAGATTTTTCCGGCTATCATAATTTTGCTACCAACATGGCAGACCATTTAGTAAATGCACGTAAATTTCAGCAGGCGCTAAACCAAAGAAACATCAAACGCTGATATGTTTACCCACACTACAAAAATACGTGTCCGTTACGGCGAAACCGACCAGATGGGTTACATGTATTACGGCAATTACGCGGAGTTTTTTGAGGTTGGACGAGTGGAAATGCTGCGAAGTTTAGGCATGACTTACAGTGGAATGGAAGGATCGGGCATAATTATGCCTGTGTTAGAGTTGCATTGCAAATACCTGAAACCGGCTTTGTATGATGAAGAAATCAGCATTAAAGTAATTATGGAGAAGATGCCAGGCATCCGCATCCACTTTAAATACGAATTATATAATGAAAAGGAAGAACTGATCCATATTGGCGAAACACTGCTTGTTTTTGTAAACCGAAAAACCAACCGCCCGTGTTTGCCTTCCAACGAATTTCTGGAACGTTTAAAGCCTTTTTTCGTATAGCTTTACTTCATGTTTTGGCTGCATCATTTTCTGCTTCGCTTTAAATTTTACGAATATTTTTTGAACTGGACGAAAGTATTGATCCTGCCGGGTTTCAATTCGCTGCCGCTATATACAATTGCCGTTTTTTTCCTAAAGGAAGTCAAGAAAGAATCACTGGTAAACAAAGCATCCGGATTAGCTTATAACCTGATGCTGGCTATTTTTCCCGGAATTATATTTCTGTTCACGCTAATTCCTTACATTCCAATTAAACATTTTCAAGACAAATTGTTGTCCGTTCTGGCAACCGTAATGCCAACCAATGCTTTTATTGCTTTTAAAGGCACCATCGAGGATATTTTGAATAACCAAAACGGGCAATTGCTATCGTTCGGCTTTTTATCGGCAGTTTATTTTGCTACAAACGGTGTAATTACGCTGATGAAAGCTTTTAACAAATCAGCATTAGCAACAGAAACCCGGCCATATTTGCGCAGGCGCTTAGTTGCACTGGTTTTAACGGTGATGATTATTTCTGCTTTTATCGGAGGGATCAGCATTATGATTTTAGGACAGAAATTTATCAGCATCATCCGGCATCATTTACATGGTAGCGGCGGTATCTGGATCTTTCTGATCACCGTAACCCGTTGGGTCATGGTTATCCTGCTTTTTTTTGTAACCGTTTCAATCTTATATCGTTACGCGCCAACACACGCCCGGAGATGGAAGTTTTTAAGCGCAGGTTCTATTATGGCAACCGCTTTGGCAGTGCTTACTTCGCTTGGTTTCAGTTATTACATCAACCACTTTTCTTCCTACAATAAAGTTTATGGCTCTATCGGCACTTTAATTGTAACCATGATTTGGCTTTACCTTAACTCCTTGATTGTTTTGTTGGGGTTTGAACTGAATGCCAGTATCGATCTGTCTAAACAAAGCATCAAAATCGTACAGCCGAGTTTCAATACTTTAAAACCTAAAAAAGAGGTGGTAAAAGAAGCACCAAAATCAGGTATGAATTATCGCAGGGAATGAGTTCCCTGTCATTCCGACGATAGGAGGAATCTTCATCAAAGCAGTATGATCCGCATATCCAAATAAGATCTCTCCCGTTGGTCGGGACAGCAGCGCAAAAAAATCAATGCTTCTTTTATCGCCTAAATCTTAGCAAATGCTAAAGTTGGTTTTAGTTTGATAATATGCACGAAATTAAGCAAACGCATCATCTGAAAACCCGAATCAAACTCAAACCATTTGATGGCGTTATTTGCCCTTCCCGGAAATTTGTGGTGGTTGTTGTGGTACGCTTCTCCCCAGAACAAAAAATCAACCGGAAGGATATTTTTTGAAGTATCTTTTCCATGAAAGTTTTCATAACCAAAACGGTGTGCCCACCAGTTTACGGCTAACCCTTGCAAAGCGCCCATTGCAAATGTTAACGGCAGGAAAAGAAACTGCCACCAGGCCGTAGCTAAAAAACAATAAATGGTAAGGTAAATGGCGCCCCAAAGTACACGCGTAAACCAATTGTGTGCATATTTATCAAAAGAATCCCAAACTGGCAGGTCTTTTTTGTATTTATTTTGAACTTCCGTATTTCCTTTAAAAATCCCGTTATAATTGTTTCTGGTTTTTAATAATAACAACCAAACATTTTCTGAGTAATGCGGCGAATGCGGATCCTGTTCCGTATCGGTATGCGCATGGTGCAAACGGTGCATCATGCCATAAGCTGTAGCGCTGATGTAGGACGAGCCTTGCGTAATAAAACAACATACATAAAATACTTTTTCCCAGCCTTTACTCATGGTAAACATACCGTGGGCAGCGTAACGATGATGAAAAAAGGATTGAAAAAACAACGAAAAATACCAGTGCAGGACAAAAAAGATGAGGATAGCCATGAGGTGAAGAGCTGAGTAAATAACAAGTAAAAGCAGTATAAATTATTGTAGAAGTAGTAAATCGGAAGCTGCAGGCAGGAAAAATATTGATGGCTGGAGGATCAGAAAAACAATATAACGTTATTGCTAACCTTTATATTAACTGATTAACGGATAATCAAAGATTTAAGTTTTAACAAAATGAAGATAATCTTACTTAAAAAACATTTCTGTAAAATTGTAAGCAAAACCTATAATAACTATTTCTACCGATGATTAAATTTTTAACAGGCATACTGTTTTTATCAACCTTTTTTTTGTATGCTAAGGCGCAGGACAAACTAATTTCTTTTGATGATCCGCGGATCACCTATTCCGGGAGAACAGGGTTTAAAGCAGGTGCGGCAGAATTATACTGGCCGGGCGCTTCCGTTAAGATCAATTTTACCGGAAGCGGAATTGCGGCTGTTTTAAAAGACCAGGATACATCCAATTATTATCAGGTAATTGTGGATGAAAATATCATCAGCAAAATCCATCCTGATACTTCTAAAAAAGTTTATCAGCTTGCTGCTGGCTTATCCAACGGAAAACACACTTTAGAATTATTTAAACGGACCGAATGGGACAAAGGCAAAACCTGGTTCTACGGTTTTTTGCCGGTAAAAGAAGCATCGGTTTTACCGGCACCGGCTTTGCCAAAAAGAAAAATTGAGTTCTATGGTAATTCTATTACTTGCGGTTATGCAACAGAAGATTTAAAAGGAGATTCGCCGATTGGCTATTTTGAAAACAACTATGTTAGTTATGCAGCAATTACCGCCCGACATTTTAATGCCCAATATTCCTGCATTGCAAAAAGCGGGATTGGCGTTTTAGTAAGTTGGTTTCCGCTGATTATGCCCGAAATGTACGATCGTTTAGACCCAACAGATTCTACCAGTAAATGGGATTTTTCTAAATATACGCCTGATCTGGTTGTGATTAATCTTTTTCAAAATGATGCCTGGATAACGCTTCAACCAAACAATCCCGAATTTAAGCACCGTTTTGGTACGAAAGCACCTTCTGCGGATGACATTGTTGTGGCTTATAAAAACCTGGTTCAAAATATCAGAGATAAATATCCAAAAGCAAAAATTATTTGTGCTTTAGGAAGTATGGATGCTACAAGGGAAGGTTCGCCATGGCCAGGATATATAGAAAAAGCGGTTAAACAATTAAACGATAAAGCCATTTACACACACTTTTTCCCTTACAAAAATACGCCCGGCCATCCAAAGGTGCCCGAACAACAAAAAATGGCAAATGACCTGATTGCTTATATTGATAAAACTATTAAATGGTAGATTAGTAGTTGGTTTATAGTTGATGGTTCATAGTTGATAGAAAACCGCAACAAACCATGAACAACGAACCAATAACCAACTACCATGAACCAATAACCATGAACCATGAACCATGAACCATCAACCATGAACAAAAAGATAAACCAAATTAAAAACCGAATGATGAACCACCTCACTTCAAGAAGAAATTTTATTAAAGCAGGCTCTATCGCTGGCGTTTCTGCGCTGTCTATTACCGAAATTATTACAACTGCTTTTGCAGAAGCTAAAGTGGGCAAAATTAGTATCGGACAAAACAACACTGTTCTTTTTCAGGGAGATTCGATCACAGATGCCGGAAGGAACAAAGAAAATATGAACCCGAATAATCCAAGTGCTTTAGGTTCGGGTTATGCCATGATTGCCGGCTCCGAATTGTTGTTTAAGTATCCCGAAAAAAACCTGAAAGTTTACAACAAAGGCATCAGCGGCAACAAAGTTTACCAGTTGGCAGAACGCTGGGACGCAGATTGCCTGGATTTAAAACCTGATGTTTTAAGCATTCTGATCGGCGTGAACGATTACTGGCACAAGCACGATGGCAAGTACAACGGTACCATAGAAGTTTACCGGAAAGATTACCAGGCTTTGTTGGAACGCACTAAAAAAGCTTTGCCTAACGTCAAACTGATTATTGCCGAACCTTTTGCCGTGCCTGAGGTAAAAGCGGTGGACAAAACCTGGTACCCCGAATTCCCCGAATACCAAAAAGCCGCACGCGATATGGCCAACCAGTTTGATGCTGCTTTTATCCCCTATCAATCTGTTTTTGATAAAGCGGTTAAATCTGCCCCAGGCAGTTACTGGACACCTGATGGCGTACACCCAACTTTGGCAGGCGCGCAGTTAATGGCCCAGGCTTGGATGGAGGTGGTGAAGGGATAGGTTTGAGGTGAAAGGATGAAGGATGAAAGGATAAAGGTGAAAGTGTGAAGGGCGAAAGGAAGATATAAACCTCCATTAATGATAATATGGCTACTGAAATTAAAACTTGGCAAATAGTAAACGGTACATTAACACATGTAAAAACAAGCTTAACAGAAAACAATAGGAAAGAGCGTGAGCATTTAGAAGTATGGATCAAAAGTAATCCAGAAATTCTTGGCTCTGATATTGCAATAATTGGCGAACAGGTTCAAACAAAATCCGGACCATTAGATTTCTTAGGAATTGACGAGAATGGAAACATTGTAATTATAGAACTTAAAAGAGACAAATTAGCGAGAGAAGTATTAGCACAAGCTATTGATTATGCTTCTGATGCTGCTTCTTGGGATGTTAATCGCTTAAATGAAATTTGTGATAAGTTTTCAGGCCAATCTCTAATAGACTATTTTACTGGAAAGTTTCCCATAAAACAGATTGAGGATTTAGCAATAAATCAATCTCAAAGATTAATTTTAGTTGGATTTGCAGTTGAAGAACCTTTAAGTAGAATGCTTGAATGGCTTTCTACAAATTATAATTTAGGTATTAATGCAATTATTCTAAATTATGTAATAACATCAAGCGGTGATGAACTTCTTTCACGTACAGTTATTATTCCAGAAGAAGTTGAAAGAGAAAAATCAAACAAAAAGAAGTTCACTATTGAGATGTCAAATGAACAAGGGAATTATGACATAGAAACTTTAAAAAATCAACTTATGTTTTATTTATCAAAACCAAATATTTCTCGTCAAAGAATGCGTGATTTTTTTCTTCCAACGCTAATAACCAAAGGTATGGTATCACGCGTACAAATGAGAAAAGAATTTGTTAAATTGGGAGCAGCTGCAGATGAAAGCTTGGCTGGTTATTATTTATCGCTAATATCTGTACAACTTGGTCTTAAAAGAAATGATTATTTGAGACAAATTATAAGTTATGACTTTCCTAATAATGATTGGGAAAAGGACAATTTTAAAATTGGGGAAAGATATTTAGAATTAGTAAAAGAAGTGCTTCAAAAATTAAAAACTAATAAAGTGCAAAGTGAGGTAATAAATTAATTATGAAAGTTTATATAAGAATAAAAACTGATTAAGTTTTAAATATGATTTCTTCAAAAAAACAAAACCAAATCATTGATATTGCATCAAAATTCAATCCTAAACTAATTGGCATTTTTGGTTCTTATGCACGTGGATAAAACAATCAAAACAGCGATTTAGATATTTTAATTGATTTTGAACAAGAATTAAACCTTTTAGAAATCATTGGTTTGGAACAAGAGCTAACAGAAATACTTGGCATCCAAGTGGATTTAATCACTTTAAAATCTTTAAATCCACGGCTTAAAGAATATGTAGAAAAAGATTTAACTTTATTACAACCTGGTGTTCTGAAATAATGAGGAAAAATCCAATTATTTATATAAACCATATTTTAGATGTATTGATAAAATTCAGGATTACACTTCTGGTATTGATAAAGATGAATTTCTAAACAAATCACTTATACAAAATGCTGTAATTAGAAACCTGGAAATTATTGGTAAAGCAACCAAACAATTAGATCAGGAATTTAGATTAAAATATCCGGAAATTGAATGGAAAAAGATAGCTTGTATGAGAGAGACAAATTAATTTATGACTATATTGGTGTTAATCTTTATGGTATCTTGGGCGTAATCGAAGAAATCATTCCAAAATTTCATAATGAAATAATAAAAATTATAAAAACAGAAAAGGATAAAGGTTTATAGCAAACGTACTGCTTATGATTCAGCTCAAGCCTCCACTCCCGCCTTAAAAACCGCTTTACGCTGCGAAGAATAAATTCCACTTTTCCCACTAAAATAATACGCCGTAAAACAAGCAATGGCATAATACAACAAGTTTCCGCCCCCAAAAAGCTCCACGCCCATTAAAGTGCAGGCTAAAGGTGTGTTGGTTGCGCCGGCAAAAACGGCAATAAAACCTAAACCAGCCAGCAGATCAACCGGGACACCAAAAAGAACTGCTATAATGTTGCCTAAAGTTGCGCCGATAAAAAACAAAGGTGTTACTTCTCCGCCTTTAAAACCAGTGCCCAAGGTAACGGCTGTGAACAATATTTTCCAGAACCAGCTCCAGTTGGTTGCGCCTCCGGCATGAAAAGCGGCAACTAAGGAAACACCGTTTGGATGATCTGATACAATTCCAATACCGAGATAATCTCTTGTTCCTAATAAATAAGTGAGCGCAATAATGAGAATGCCGCCCGCAACCGGAACCAGCCATGCTGTTTTTATCAGCTTAAAACCTAAATGCTTTACCTGTTCTGTAAGCGTTGCAAATAACCTGCTGGCCAACCCGAATGCAATTCCGGCTATAATTACTTTGATAATTAATAAAATATCAACCTTAAAAAAAGGAATTTTATGCGCTTCCGGCAAATTAGCAATCCGGTATTGCGTATGATGAATTCCCCAGGCTGCACAAGTTACATCTGCAATAATACTGGCCATTAAACAAGGCAGCAAAGCATTGTATTTTACCTGACCGATTGCCAAAACTTCCATGGCAAAAACAGCACCGGTTAAAGGCGTACCAAATACGGCACCAAAACCGGCTGCAATTCCGGCGGTTAAAATTACGCTGATGTCTTCTTCGTTAAATTTTGCTTTTTTGGCTAATAACCCGGCAAAGCTTCCGCCAATTTGTACGGCTGTGCCTTCCCTTCCGGCTGAACCGCCAAATAAATGGGTAATGATGGTGGTAAGTAATACCAACGGTGCCATACGCAAAGGCACGCCTCCGCCTGGTTCGTGTATTTCATCTATAATGAGGTTGTTTCCGGCAGAAGCATTTTTTCCTGATAATTTATACAAAAAATAAATGAGCACGCCAGAAAATGGCAGTAAAAACAGTATCCAGGGATGCAGGAAACGAAATTTTGTTGCCCAATCTAACAGCCATAAAAATAGCGCAATTACAGAACCGATGACAACAGCTAAGGGTACAATCCACAAAGTCCATTTTAATAAATGGCGAAAGATAAAATACGGAGAAGTAATTTTTTTAAACGTAAACATGCCTGCATATCAATTTTTGCCCCATAAAAGAAGCATTGTTTGCAGGCGCCATCAGCCACTATTGGCGGTTGTGTTCAGGAAGACACCATTTCCTGTTTGATTTGCACAAATATAAAAGAAAGTTTTTAAAATTAATTTTATCAGATTTTTTTGATGCTTCTTTTATCAGGCAAAAACCTTACTTTTTTGTTTGGCTTATCCATTAAAATACAATGCCAATTTTACAGGCATAAAAGAAGCATTGCCATTTTCAGAAGGAATTTACCGCTTGCTACCTGTTTCAACCTAAACTAATTTTTACCTGATCAAAGTAATAGAGCCTGATTTTACAACCCTTTCTTTCCGGTAGCTGTCCGACCCTTCCAAAACCCAGTAATACGCGCCTACCGGTGCTTTGCTTCCGTTAAAAGTACCGTCCCAATAATCGGTAAGCTGTTTGGTTTCAAAAACCTGTTGCCCGTACCGGTTGTAAATTTTCAGATAATTCAATTGCAAAACACCTTCAAAACTGAATTTAAAAAAATCATTTGTACCATCTCCATTAGGCGTGAACACATTCGGTGCAATAATTTTAACTACCGGAGGTGGATTAATTATTACCGAAACAGGCAAAATAAGTGTACACCCGGCAGCAGTTGCAGCTTTAATATAATAAATACCGCTTTTTTGAACTGCATCCGGATTATCTACAGCCATCTTTGCTGCAGTGTCTTTCCAATAGGTATAAGTTAAGTTATTGCTGCCGGTGTAGGTAACTGTTAAATCTACTGTAGCCGGGAAAACAACAGGCAAAGGATTGGTAATTTTAAACGCAGGAAGTGGAAATATTTGCGCCACTACAGGGGAAATGGAAGAACAGCCTGCAGCATTGGCAGCTTTAATATAATAAGTACCGCTTGTTGTAATTTGATCTGGCGAAGGTAAAGGGTTAGTTGCAGCCGCGTCTGTCCAATAAGAATAAGTTAAATTAGGATCGCTTCCTGTTGTTACAGAAGCCGAAGTTAAGCTAAGGACTGCACAGCTTGAAACATTGTTTACAACTAACACTGGTTTTTGCCCGATAACCACGTTTACCGGTACAACCGTAGAGCAACCTATTGTATTTACGCCTTTAATATAATACGTTCCTGCCGAATCTATCGCTTGCGGAGATGTTAAAGGTACAGTTGCATTTTTATCCTTCCAATAAGTATAAGTTAATGCAGAATTGCTTCCGGCAGTAATTTTACTTTGGGTAAGATCAACTTTATCCGGCGCACAAACCGGACCGGGATTAGTGATGAGGATAGAAGGTGCTTTATTTAGGATGACTTTGATGGGTTTAATATCAGAACAGCCTGCTGCATTAACAGCCTGGATATAATAAGTACCACTGACAATTACATGTTCTGCATCCGGGACGTAATTTTGTGCATCAGGATCTGTAAAATAGGAATAGGTTAAGTTTGAACTGCTTCCGGCAGTTATATCCTTCCCTTTCAAACTAACGCCTGATTCGCATCCCGAAATAGAATCCTGCACGTTAAGTGTTAAAATATCCGGAGATGCATTTACGGTGGTATATAAAGTATCTTCACAGCCTAAACCCGGAAAAGGGACAATCCTTAAAGCATAATGTGTTTGATCTGGCGGTGCAGGCGAAATAGTTAAAGTATTGCTTGTGCCCAGCACTTTAGAAAAATCGTCATTGTACCAGTAATATTCTTTGAAACCGGCCGGCGCACTCATTTTTAAAAAGGAATTACCGGCACAATAAGTATTACCTGTAATGGGCGATGCACAATTTTCGTTCACATCTACATAAGCATAACCAAAATGGCCGCCGAGAGTACAATCATTGGTAGTAAATTCAAGGCGTAAAGTTTTGCCTGAGTATCCGAATAAATTGATTGTAATAGGCGCCCAAGGTTTGTAAACAACGCCGTTTCCAAAACTGGATTGCTGAAATCCTGGCAAGCCGGAAGATGCAACAAATTCAAAAGAACCACAATTTACATATTGATTAGATGCAACATCAAAAACACGGGCAGTAAATTTAGGTTGCTCATAACTTGCATGATTTGGGTTTTGAAATACAACAGCATAGTTGTAAATAATACTATAGTTTGCCTGATTATTGGGAACGGTAAACGTATAACTTACTCTTTCTGCCTGGGCACCTGTTTGATCATTACCTAATTTTAACGAATACAAACTTCCATTTGGGCAGGTAACCGGAAATTGTCCGTAAGGATCGAGTTGGTTGTTCTGATATTTCAACACAGTATGCCTTCCGGGAACAGGTGAAGAAGGATTAACTGTAATATTACCTGCTCTGTCAATATTACCAATATAACATTGCCAGTTTTGCAGGTCTCCAGTTTCAAAACCAATATTTTGCGGACATTGAGAAGCCTGACCAAACACATGATTAGTCAAAAACAAAATTAAACACCCTATAAAAGCACTATAAAATTTCATTTATATAAGAGGTATATTGCGCTAAAGGAGGCTAGTCTTAAATAGGTTAAGTGTACTGATAAATCTAACAGTATTTACTGGAAAATGAAACTAAATTTATTTTTATAAATGATAAAAGGAGCACCATTTCTGATACTCCTTTTATGCACTTAAAATCATTAACTATCAGTGTTGCCCCTCGGCATCAGGTTTGTAATTGGCTTTCATTTCTTCCAGCTTCTTTTTGCCATAAGCAAACTTGGTGATGATTACATATAGTACAGGAACAATAAAAATTGCTAGTAATGTTGCAGCAAGCATTCCTCCCAAAACCGTAAAACCAATGGTTTGCCTTGATTGTGCACCTGCACCTGATGCAAACACCAGCGGTAAAACACCCAGCATAAAAGCCATAGACGTCATTACAATTGGCCGTAAACGAAGCCTTACTGCTTCTAGTGTTGATTTTTCTACGTCCATTCCTTTATCCACCCTTTCTTTGGCAAACTCTACAATCAGAATAGCATTTTTGGCTGCCAGGCCAATCAGCGTTATCAATCCGATCTGGGCATAAATATTATTATCAATATGTGGCACAAAGGTTAAAAACAGGATCGCACCAAACGCACCGATCGGTACAGCCAAAAGCACAGAGAAAGGAACAGACCAACTTTCGTATAATGCAGCCAGGAACAAAAACACAAACATGATGGATAAACCAAAAATGTAAATTGTTTTAGAACCAGATGCCAGCTCTTCCCGGCTTAAACCCGAGAACTCATAGCCGTAACCCTGAGGCAACGTTTGTGCCGCTACTTCTTTTAAGGCATTTAAAGCATCGCCGCTACTATAACCCGGCGCCTGGCCACCATCAATTTCTGATGACCTAAACAAATTATAGTGAGAAATAAGCGGCGCACTTTCTATAACTTTATAAGAAGTAAGCGTACTTAAAGGCACCATGGTACCGGCCTGGTTTCTTACATAATATTGTCCCAAATTTTTAATGTCGGTACGATAAGAAGAATCAGCCTGTTCTAATACGCGGAAGTTGCGGCCATAAATGGTAAAATCATTTACATAAGTACTTCCGAGGTAAGTTCCTAAAGCACTGAAAACATCAGACACCAGTACACCTAATTTTTTAGCTTTTTCACGGTCAACCTCTAACTGATAACTTGGTGTACGAGCTGTAAAAAAGGTAAATGCCCTTGAAATTTCCGGCCGTTTGTTAGCTGCTGCTACAAAATTCTGGATAACATTTTCAAAACCTTTAATATCTGTACTGGGCTCTCTTTGTTCGATAATAAAGGAGAAACCGGCCGTATTACCCAATCCCGGAATAGCCGGCGGCGGAATAACAACGATACTTGCTTCTTTTATCACCGATAATTTTTTTTGTATCGTACCGATCATTGCCTGCAACTGCAGCGATTTGTCTTTCCGCTGGTCCCAAGGCTTCAGCGAACAAAAAATAGTACCGCTGTTTGATTTATTGGCAAAAGTAACCGCGTTCAATCCTCCAAGCGCCGCATAATGCCCTACGCCGGGAATGCTGTCCAGAATCCCCATCATTTGCTTTAACACAGTGACTGCCCTTGTTGTTGAAGAGGCTTCAGGCAAATCAAAAGTGATGTAAAGCCTTCCTTCATCTTCCGTAGGAATAAAACCAGAAGGTTTATTTTTAAACAACAGAATGGTTCCGACAATTATGCAAACCAATATTATGACTATGAATTTAGCGTGATGAATACCTTTGTCTACACCGTTACGGTATTTATTGGTGATCTTTTCAAACCTGCTATTAAACCAGGCGAAAAATCGATCTAATAAAGAGTGCGGTTTTTTTCCTTCTTTATCTTTTTCTGTAGGCTTTAAAATTAGTGTACATAACGCAGGTGTTAAAGATAAAGCCACAAAAGCAGAGATTAGTACGGATATGGCAATCGTAATAGCAAACTGCTGATACAATCGGCCTACAATACCCGGAATAAAGCCAACCGGAACAAATACCGCTGCCAAAATTAAAGCAATAGCAATTACCGGAGCAGAGATATCACTCATGGCATGCATAGTAGCATCTTTCGGCGACATGCCCTGCTCGTCCATATAATGCTGTACAGCCTCTACCACTACAATGGCATCATCCACCACAATACCTATCGCTAATACAAAGCCAAATAAGGTTAAGGTGTTAATAGTAAACCCGAGCGGAATGAAAAATATAAATGTACCAATAATGGATACCGGGATAGCCAGCACCGGAATTAAAGTTGCACGCCAGCTTTGCAGAAACAAGTACACAACAACAATTACCAGGAGTAATGCAATAACAAGTGTTTCAACTACTTCGTGAACTGATACTTGTACAACGGTTACAGATTCAAATGGTACAACATAATCAACATCGGCAGGAAACTGCTTTTTCAACTGGTCCATCATGTTATAAACACCTTCTGCTGTAGAAAGCGCATTACTTCCGGGTGCCTGATAAACTAACAGGTATGATGCCCTTTTACCGTCAACAAACGAATTACCGGTATAGTTAAATTTACCAAGTTCAATACGGGCAACATCTTTTAAATAAGTGATTGAACCTGTTGTCGGATCGGTTTTAACGATTACTTTTCCAAATTCTTCAGGTTCAACCAATCGGCCTTTTACAAATACGGTATATTCAAATACTTGAGAATTTTTCTGCGGAGGCGCACCTACTGTTCCGGCTGCTACCTGTACATTCTGCTCCTGTAAAGCTGCTGTAACCTGTGCCGGTGTAATACGCAGTTCCGCTAATTTATCCGGTTTAAGCCAGACACGCATACTAAAATCATCCGCACGGGTAAAAATATCACCTACGCCCTTAGTCCTGCCTAATGCATCTTTAACATAGATATTGGTATAATTATCTAAAAAAGTAACGTTATGCGTTCCTTTTGGAGAATACAAAGCAACCAGCATCAGGATGCTCGGGTTTCTTTTACGTACGGTAATGCCTAAACGCTGCACTTCCTGCGGCAAAGTAGGTGTAGCAATACTTACCCTGTTTTGCACGTCTAAGGTAGCAATGTCAATATTAGTACCGACTTCAAAATTTGCAGTCATGCTCATTTGTCCGTTACTGGTACTGTTGCTGGTCAGATAAGTCATGCCCGGTGTTCCGTTAACCTGCACTTCCACAGGTGTCGCTACGGTTTGCTCAACTGTTTGGGCGTCTGCTCCGGTATAAGTACTGGTAATATTTACGGTAGGCGGTGTAATTTCGGGATATTGCCCGATAGATAAAGAACTCATGGCCAATAAACCAACTATTACGATAACCAATGAGATAACGATAGCGGTAACCGGCCTGCGTATAAAAGTTTCTGCAATCATATTGATGCTTTCCTTATGTCTTAAAAAATTATTTTCCTGCTTGTTGCTGACTTTGCGGTGCTTGTTTTGGGGCACCTAAAGTAATATGTCCGCCATCACGAAGCTTCTGTAAACCTTCTGTAATGATTTGATCGCCTTCTTTTATGCCACCTAAAACAACTACATTGCTTTTTACCTTGGGGCCTATTTTTATCTTGTGCTGTTTGGCAATTGTATCTTGCGCCACAAAAACAAAGAATTCACCCATCTGCTCAACCACTGCTTTATATGGGATAACTAATTGGTTTCCGGAAGCAGTATTTAAAACATTCAATACACAGCTCATTCCATCAACCAATTCGTTTTGAGGGTTTGGAAACCGAATTCTTACCCTCATTGTTCCAGTTTGATTATTTACCCCCCTGTCAATAACTGCTATTTTTCCAGGATGATTATACGCTTGTCCATCTGATAGCTGTAATTTAAAAGTTGAATCTTGCTTTAGGGCTTTGTTTTGCAGTTTAACAAATCGGTCTATATTGCTTTCATCTACCACAAAATCAACCGCAATAGGGTTTTCTGAGGAAATAGTGTTTAACAAGGTACTGCCGGGGGTAACTTGAGCGCCTAACCTTACCTGTGAAATACCAATACGGCCGGTAAAAGGTGCTTTAATAATTGCATAACTTAAATTTGCCTGTGCGGATTTGACAGCAGCGGCAGAAGCTGCCACCTGGCTCCTGCTGGTTTCTAACGTGGCTATAGCGTTATCTACAATTTGACGTGCAACCGCATCTTGTTTTAACAACTGTGTATAACGATCAGCATCTTTTTGAGCACGAACAAGACTAGCCTGTGAACTCGCTAAGTTTGCCTTAGCCTGCTGGTAAGTGGCTTCATAAAGCCTTCGGTCAATTTCATATAAAACTTTTCCTTTCGGGACCACTTCTCCTTCCTTAAAATAAATACCGGTTATAAAACCGGTAACTTGTGAGCGAAGTTCAACACTGTTCAGGGCAACCACAGTGCCCGGAAACTGGTCATAATAGGTTGCATCCGTTTTTTCAACTGCCTGTACATTTACCGGTGTTGGAGGTAAGGCTGTATTCTTTTTTTGAGATTTTGAACAAGACACCCAGGTTGCAGAACTTATGAAAAGAATAAGAGGAATATATTTATATTTCATATTGTGTTTAAAATTTAATAATTAACCGGAAGGGAACCTAACGCTCTTTGCAGATCTACTTTACTGGAAAGCACCATAAACAAAGCATTGTTATAATTAATTTGGGAAGTACGAAGGTCTGACTGCGCCACAATTACATCCAGATAAGTTTTAATACCTTCTCTATATTGAAGAAAAACCACATTGTAAACTTCATTGGCCAGATCAACATTTTCTTTCTGCGTAGTCAATTCTACATAATTGCTTTTGTAACTGGCCAAAGCCTGCGTTACCTCTGTACTGATAACATTCCGGCTGTTAACCAAATCAAGGTCGGCACGGTCTACTACCAGTTTCGCCCTTCTTAAATTTTGCAACCGCCTGTTTCCCTGAAAAATTGGGATAGTTAAAGTAAGTCCTGCATAAGCATTAGGATAACTTTGATTATATAGCGTGGAAAACTGATTGCTTAAATAAGAAAGATTATAGTTACCAAAGGCAGAAACGGAAGGAAGATAACCATAACGATAATAACTGACGTTTAGGTTTTGTAAAGATTTTGTAGTTTCCAGCAATTGATATTCTATCCTGTTTCCTGCATTGGCAACCACATTGGTATCGATAGCAATTTCCCTTGATAAAGCTATACTATCATAAACCGGATTGATGGGGCGGTTATCTGCATTGCCCATTAATTCTTTTAAAGTTGCCGTATTTGCTTTAACAGTTTCCTGTGTTTGCTTATGCGATGCCAATTCATTGTTTAAGGCAATAGTTGCCTGCTTATAATCAATTTTATCTACAACCCCTGCCTGATATTGCTGGTAAGCATCTTTTAAAGCCCGCCGTAACCTTACAATATTGGCATTAATAATTTCCAGTTGCTTTTCTGAAAGCAATAAACTATAAAATGCTTTGCTAACATCAGATACAACATTAATCTGGCTGCTTAACGTATTTTGCTTGTAATACTGCCGCGAAAACCTTGCTGTACGGGAAGCTAATAAAACATCATTATTATAAATTGTTTGATTGCCGGAGAAACCAATAGCCGACGTATTGTTTACACCAACCTGGGTAATAATAGGCGCGCCTGCACCATTAATAACTGTTTGCGACGGAAGTTGAAAATAATGCTGATAAGAGCCTGTAGCGCCTACTTGCGGGAGCCACGCTGATAAAGCAATGCTGATGTTCCGCTCATTAATTTCTTCATCAAGTGTTGCCTGTTTTAAAACCGGCTGGTTTTTTAATGCATAACGGATACATTCCTGTAAAGAAACAACGGGTGGAAGGGAATCTCTGGAAGCTTGTGCGTGCAGAAAAAACGGACAACAGAACAGGAAGAATATAACGTAGTAAATTTTAATGTAACTAAAACACATAGAATTTTGATGTTGCTTATATTAATCTACAAAATAACCTATATGTTTTACAAAAGTTAATCATTTGATTAACATATTACCGTAGGAGGCTAAAAATCAGGTCATTAAGAATTTTTGTAATTTAATTTTTACATAAACAAAAATTTATGCTGAGGAAAATAGTGGTATAAATAGCATTTTTATTGAAGTTGTTTAAACTTTTTTCCTGGTTTTCTTTTTTTAGGCTAATGCTTCTTTTATCACCTAAAAATTTAAGCATCGTTTCTTTTGATTTAGAAATGGTTTAAACTTTTTTCTGGTTTTCTTTTTTAGGCTGATACTTCTTTTATCACCTAAAAAACTTGATCACCGTATCTTTTGATTTAGAAATGGTTTAAACTTTTTTCCTGGTTTTCTTTTTTGGGTCGATGCTTCTTTTATCACCTAAAAAATTTGACCATCGTTTCTTTTGATTTAGAAATGGTTTAAACTTTTTTTCCTGGTTTTCTTTTTTGGGCCGATGCTTCTTTTATCACCTAAAAATTTAAGCATCGTTTTTTTTGATTTAGAAGTGGTTTAAACTTTTTTTTCTGGCTTTCTTTTTTTAGGCGGATGCTTCTTTTATCACCTAAAAATTTGAACATCGTTCTTTTTGATCTGTTTAAATAAATGCAACACCAGTTTTTACCCGGTAAAAGAAGCATTAATTGATTGTTGATCGGGAAAAGTTTAAACAAGTACATTGCTAAAAATTTGAACATCGTTTTTTTTGATCTGTTTAAATAAACGCAACACCAGTTTTTACCCGGTAAAAGAAGCATTAACTAATTGATTGTTGATCGGGAAAAGTTTAAACAAGTACATTGCTAAAAATAATCCAGGTACTTTCTTATCAGATTAAAGTTTTCCTCATCATAACAAACAAAAATTACTTGCATAATTTCATTACTGCCTTGCATGAAATTTCGAACTGCTTGTACAGCAATACGTGAGGCTTTTTCTTTTGGAAAACGATAAACGCCCGTACTGATATTGGGAAAAGCAATGCTGGTTAACCGATGTGCCGCTGCTAATTTTAAAGAATTGGTGTAACAATCTGCTAATTTTTCTTCCTCCTGTTTTTTGCCGCCATTCCAAACAGGCCCAACCGTATGGATAACATATTTTGCAGGAAGATTGCCACCAGTGGTAATTACAGCTTCACCGGTTGGGCAACGGCCTAGCCTGGCTACAATTGCTTTACACTCTTCCAGAATTGTTTTACCACCAGCACGATGGATTGCGCCATCAACTCCTCCTCCGCCTAATAACGATGAATTAGCGGCATTTATAATTGCATCTGCCGCAATTTTTGTAATATCGCCCTGAACAACTTGCATGTCTTGCTTATCTGGCATAATATATTAAGCAGCCAAAGCAGCATACTGTTTTTATGCACTAAAAAATCTTGCCCGGATTTAAAATGCCGTTTGGGTCGAAAACTTTTTTAATACCGCGCATCAGGTTTAAATGGATTTCAGAAAATTTAAGCGGCATGTAACCCTTCTGCACCAAGCCAATTCCATGTTCGCCAGATAAAGTTCCGCCTAAAGAAATGGTTAATTCAAAAATTTCGCGGATACCGTTTTTAAGATTATTGTTCCAGTCGTCATCGCTCATATTTGCTTTGATGATGTTTACATGCAAATTGCCATCGCCCGCGTGTCCGTAGCAAACCGATTCAAAACCATATTTTGCACCAATTGCTTTAATACCTTTCATCAGTTGCGGTAAAGCTGCACGCGGGACTACCGTATCTTCTTCTTTATAAACTGAATTTGATTTGACCGATACAGCCATTGTTCGGCGTAAACGCCAAAGTTCTTCTTTTTGTGCCGATGAACCTGCAAACAATACCTCTGTACAATGATGCTGTTCTAAAACTTCGTTGATCTTTTCACAATCAGAAAATAAAACATCCTGATTATTACCATCTACTTCAATCAACAAAAAAGAAGAAACTTCGGGTTTTAGGTCAAAGCTGATGGCATCATGTTCCATTACCCACTCTACCCCTTTCCGTTCCATAAATTCTAATGCCGAAGGAATTACACCGGCACGGAAAATTGCAGAAACAGCAGAACAGGCATCTTCATCCGTTTGAAAAGAAGCCAGCAACAGCATATCTTGTGTTGGTTTTGGCACTAATTTAACTACAATTTTAGTGATGATACCCAATGTCCCTTCCGAACCGATCATCAGTTGCGTAAGGTTATAACCGGAAGCAAATTTCAAAGTATTAGCACCCGTCCAGATGATTTCTCCTGTTGGCAAAACCACTTGCAGATTTAAAATATATTCCCGTATTGTTCCGTATTTTACAACTCTTGGTCCACCGGAACCGTGCGAAACATTTCCGCCAATAAAACAAGAACCTTTACTGGCCGGATCAACCGGATAAAGCAGCCCTTTCTCTGCCGCTGCATCCATAAAAACTTCGGTAATTACACCGGGTTCTACTGTAGCCTGCAAGTTATCTTCATCAATTTCCAGGATGTGGTTAAATTTTTCCATTGCCAGCAGCAAACCACCATTTACCGGTAAAGCACCACCACTTAAACCAGTACCTGCGCCGCGGGGCGTAACCGGAATTTGATTTTGATTAGCCAGTTTCAACAATTCAGAAACCTGCTCCGGCGTTTGCGGCTTTACTACTACCTGCGGATAAAAATGCAAGTCTTCCGTTTCATCGTGACTGTAATTTTCCAGATCATTTTGATCGGTAAAAACAGCATCAGTGCCAGCAATAACTTTGATTTGCTGCAGGATATCTTCGTTAATTAAATTAAAACTCATACTTCTTTTATCCAGGTAATTTCTACAAGCGAATATTTTACTTCGCCGGGCAATGGCGGATTTAGTTTTTTAATACCAACTTTAACTGTTTCTAAAAATCGAAACTCAGAACGAATTTTTACGATCATTTCCTGTACCAGCGTTTCTAACAATTTTCTTGGCTTTTTCATTTCATCCGCCAAAATAGAATGCAGTTTTTCATAATTTACGGTGTTGGCAATTTCATCATCTCCAATACTTTCACTTCTAAACCCTACTTCCGCATCTACTAAAAATTGGTTTCCCAAAATTTGTTCTTCCGGATAAAAACCGTGGTAAGCAAAGAATTTAACTTCGTGGAGGGCAACTTTAATCATGCGGATAAAGTTATGGAATTAATAGAATTTTTAATTTTATGACTTTGCTGCTGACTTTAATTAGCATTAAATATTTTCTAATCTTGCAATCCAATCATTAAAGCGCGGACATTTACTTCTTATTTTTTGCAGGCCAATATCATGTGCTATCGTTGAACCATAAAATGCCTTATTATTTTCTTTATCAGAATAATAACCCTTAATAATTTTTTCTAACCTTTTAGATGGTGCTGTTTCTAAACCATTGTTAATCATTTCCGGATTACTGTTTTTGCTGATGGTTTCCACCAGATAATCATAATCCAGAAATTCTTGTTTTTCAAAGCTGTTATCAAACACTTCTATTTCACTAAATAATAATGCTTCAAACTCATGCAATTGAATATAGGGTATAAATCTTTTTTGTAAACCAGCTTCAATATCCAGAAGCATGGTATCTTCCAGCTTTTTCATTCTACTGTTTTTATCAACTAATTTTTCTGCTTCTTCCCAATCCGGATATTGATGATAACTGTACAAACCATAATAATCGATTAGTGTAGTTACAAAAGCAGTTTTATCTTGCATCAGATGCATTTCAATCTGATGTTTTAAGGCTTGCCAATTAACAATTCCTCCTCAGGTTTTCCTAATTACAGGATTTTGTATGTAAATCCCTTTCGAACTAAAGTATGGCTGCAAAACATCATTACAAAAGGATTGCTCTGTTTGCCCTTCTCCAATAACAATTATTCTTTTCATGTTATTTGGTAAAAGGTTGGGCCGAATTGATTATGTTTCTTTCCCACAAGTCGCCAAGTGTAAATTCTTGAAGCCATATATTTAAAGATTCTGAATTTAGCCGGTTAAAAACAGTTTGTTTTTGTTCCTCACTTTTATCGATTACAATAATATCTTCGGGAGAAAAATTGCTGATAAGCCCTGGGGATTGGGTAGCTGCAATAATCTGAGATTTACCGGAAGCACTTTGAATCATTCCGGCCAATTTTCCAATTGCAAAAGGATGCAAACCTAATTCCGGTTCATCAATAATTATAACTGCGGGAGGTTCCGGCTGCATTAATAATGTAGCCAAAGCAATAAAACGCAATGTTCCATCAGAAAGCTGATAGGCAGAAAAATTAGATTCGGGATCGCCATAATCTATCCAACGTAATTCTATTTCTTTTTCGTTTAGCCGGTTTGGTTCTAAAATGAACTTATCAATATATGGTGCAACAGATTGAATTGTTTTTTCTATCCGGTTGAAAACTTTTGGATGTTTTATTTTTAATATATATAAGAAAGCAGGTAAATTTCTTCCATCCTGTTTTAAATATAAATTATCGTTCAAATCACATTCTCTTCTTAAAAGCGAAGTAGAAGAGGTATCATGAAAATGAAAAATTTGAAGATTTTTTAGATGTTTTCTAAGATAATTATTTCTAAATGAGCTATATTTGAATATGTTACTTTCTAATAAATTGTAATCAATAAAATAATTACTTGACTCACTTTCTCTGTTTACATTGTACCCAGAACCTTCTCTTTCAATATATATCTCGCCATTTACTGTTTGCTCAAGTTGAAAATAGTAAGCGTTATTATTTCCTTTTCCACTGTCGAAAATCAATTTACCAAAGAGATTTTTAGTTGTTTTTCTTCCAAAATATAGTAAATTATCAACCTTTTCTTCCAATACAAACTTTTGCAAACGTTTATTAAAAATGGCATTAATCAGTTTAAAAAATGAGATAAAATTACTTTTACCACTTCCGTTGCTGCCAATTAAAATATTAATTGATTTTAGTTCCATCTCCATTTTTTTGATGGATTTAAAACCTTCTATTTCAATATATCCAATCATAATTAAATTTATGACATTTTAGCTAATTAAGCTGTTAGTGATATTCTTACAAATTTAAATCCATCCTCTAATTGGCTTATACTTAATTTTTGCCGGTAAAAACAGCATCACTCTTCCGAATAAACCGATTGTACCCGGTCGCGCAGGTTATAACCCGAAGCCATTACTTCGCCATAAGCGCCGGCTGTACGGATGGCAATTAAATCACCTCTTTTTGATTCCGGTAGTTCTACATCTGTCCGGAAACAATCTGTGCTTTCACAAATGGGGCCCACAACGTCGTAGGAAGTAATAAGGTGCGGGGTTTGAGTTGCGAGGTGCGAATTGCTGCTGCCTGATAGCTGATTGCTACTACCTGACTGCTGATTGCTAATTGCTTCTTCGTTCTCCGCTCCTTGCTCCCAGCTCAGATTTTCTATCTGATGATATGCCTGGTACAACATTGGCCGGATCAGTTCGGTCATGCCGGCATCCAGAATGAGAAAGTTTTTTTTGATGCCGTTTTTAACATATAAAACCCTTGAAATTAAAGATGCACATTGTGCAACCAAAGCGCGGCCCAATTCAAAATGCACTTCCTGATTTGGATTAACATGCAGAAAATCTTTAAAAACTTTAAAGTAACTTTCAAAATCAACAATGCTGTTTTTATCGGGCAAAAAATAATCTACGCCTAAACCGCCGCCAACATTTAAAACTTTAACTTCAAATCCTTCTTCCTGAAACCACAATTGCATCTCGTTCACTTTTAAACACAGGTTTTGGAAAACGCTGAGATCGTTAATTTGAGAACCAACATGAAAATGAATGCCCAGAAATTTCAGGTTTTTACATTGGCGTAATTTTTCTGCAACGGCAGGCAATTCCCACGTATTGATGCCAAACTTGTTTTCCTCCAACCCGGTTGTAATAAAATGATGTGTGTGTGCATCTACATTTGGATTGATGCGGATAGCAATGCTTGCAGTTTTATTTTTTGCAGCAGCCAGATCGTTTATTACCTGCAATTCCTGAACAGACTCAACATTGAAACAAAAAATATTTTGGTCTAATGCCAGGTTAATTTCTTTATCGGATTTGCCAACGCCTGCAAAAACTATCTTTTCCCGTTTAAAACCATGATTTACGGCAGCAAGCACTTCGTTTCCGCTTACGCAATCGGCACCAAAACCAAAGCTTTGAATGGTATCTAAAACGCGAGGGTTAAAGTTTGCTTTCATGGCATAATGCACCTGAAAATGGTACTTAAAAGAAGCATCGGCACAAGCTTTTAAAGTAGCTTTTAAGCTTTGCAGATCGTAATAATAAAAAGGTGTTTCTAATTGATGGAAACGGTTTACAAGCGCAGAATTGAACATAACAGTATTTTATCCGGCAGTTGAAGCAGTATTTTTTATTCTGACAGAAAACCGGACGGCAAAAATAAAATTTTAAGCTTGTAATTGTTGTTCAGGAAATAATATTTCAAACTTAAAACAAGAGAAAATGATTTTTACTTGCTAAAAGAAGCATTAGCCGTTTCGATTAAAAAACCTCGCCTAAGTTTACAAATAAACCATGTGAACCATTAATGCCGAAACCATAATCGATACAAATATTTGTAGCAGAGCGTTTGTTAAATTTGATCCGTAAACCTGGCCCGTACCCAGGTATTACTTTTTGAAAACGATTGTTTGGATAATCAGAAAAAGTTTCTCCGTTTACAAATAAAACTCCTCCGAAAAATCCATTATTTGTTAAATCAAACCTATACTCAGTTTCAGCATATAACATGTTTTTCCCTCGAAACCTGCCTTGTGCGTAACCTCTTCCTGTGTTTCCCGCCATATCCCAACCCGTACTTGGTAAATCAAAATAAGGCGGCTGGCCGCTTAAAGTAAAGTTTTCCAGTGTCCAAAAAGCCAGAACGCTTTTACCGGATGTGGTTAGCGGAATGTATTTTCTGAAATCGAAAGATAACAATTGCCAGTTAGTATCGCTGCCAAGTAATTTTAAATCAGGGCGATAAATCAGGTTTACATAAGTGCCGTTACGTGCATTGATAGAATTTTTGCGGTTATCATACAATAAATTAAAAGCGATACCTGATGATACAGATGTAGTTGTTTTACCATAAATCTGGTAATCTGTAACGGACTGATTTGGTTTTCCGTTTTCCATAATATCATAATGATAATCCAGGTTGTAACCTAAACCACCGTAAAAGTTTTTTTCCAGCTTCTTTAAAACAGTTTCATAAAACCGGACAAAATTATATTTCATGGGGTTTAACTCATCCAAAGAAGTTAAACTGCCTAAACCATAAGTGTTCTCAGGAAATTTATACAAGCGAAAATCTCCTACAAAATTGTAATCATTGTCTTTAGACCAAACGTTGGAAATAATCCGGAAAGTAAGCTGACTCTTTTGATTATAGGATAAAATAGAAATTACAGACGATAAATTCTCATGCTGTAATGGTTCTGCAAACCAGGCAACATTACCGGTTAAACTTGCTGCTAAACCGGTAGAAAGTGTATAACCAGCGGATGGAACAACGGAATAATTAAACCGTTTTGTAATTGGATTTATAGGTTGCGAGCCCTTTTTATGAAATAATTTATGAAGATAATCAATTATATCTCGTTGAGATGCAAGGCTGTCCTGCTGTTTACGAAGCGTATCTGAAACGGCAGGATTTGCAGGAAGAGCTTGCTCTGATTGTGCAAATAGTTTTGCTGAGAAACTGAAAAGAAAAATACAATACAGGATAAATTTATTTTTATTCGTCATCCTGATTTTTGTTGATTAAAAGAAGCATTTCAGTAAGACGAAAAAACAACAAAAAAAGTTTAATATAATTCTAATCAGGAGAAAAATTCTTCCAGCGAACCAAAATATGCTGTATTCCAGCCTTCTACAATATCTTCATAATCCTCATCTGGAATGTTGGTATGTTTTAACTCTGCCGAAGTACCGTGTTTATCAGGATGAAGCTTAATGGTTACAATAGATTCTGCTTCCTGATCGCCAAAATACCATTGTTGAACAATCTTTTTTCCTTCTATAAATTCTATATTTCTTCCTTGTATGCTGCCTTCCCATAAAGAAAATTCAGAATCTGGTTTGGCCGTCATTTCTGCCTGTTCGCCAGTCCAGATTTCAATACTAACCGGATTAGTTAAGGCCATATAAACATCTTCAGGTTCTGCCGGGAGCAAATAATACTTTTTGTAATCTTTCATTTAGTTTTATAATCCGGACCTAACTATTTGTTTAATTATTTTTTAAGTTAACAGCTCAGGGTCAGTATTTTTAATCAACTCGTCCAGTTCGTTGCTGCATTCCCTTAAAAACTCTATCGCTTCTGATAAAGTCTGGTCAGGACTGATAGATTGATCCAATACAGATTGGTCTAAAACATTTACCAGCCCTAAGATATTAGCAAGTGGTTTTCTGGCCAGATGAAAATTAAAATAAGCTAAATTTTTAAGTTGTTTGTTTTTTGATTTCAGGCCGATCTCTTCCTCCATCGCATCTTCCAGCATTGAACGGTAAAGCTTTTTTTCTGTTATGTCTGTCATGGTAAAAATCCTTGCTTCTTTACCTTGATAAATAATAGCCGATACACAGGCCTCCACATAAATTATTTTCCCTGTACGGCTTACTAAACTGATTTCTTTTTTTAGCGGTTGCTGTGCAAAACTGCTTTCTGATATTAATTTTAGTAATTTCTGATGCTCTTTTTGAGGTATAAATTCCTGTATAGATTGTGCCGTAACCTCTTCTCTGCTATAGCCAAAAGCTCTAACTGCTGCATCATTAACTTCCAGTATAGCCTTTAATTCTATATCAGTTATCCACATGAACTGATTACTGTAAAAGAAAAAATTTTTCAGGCTTTTATCTTTAAAATTTAATAAAGGTGTTATCAACATGCTGAAATTTTTACAAAAATTAGAAATTTATCTTAAACAACGTTCAATTTTTATAATAAATATTCCGGTTAAAAAATTATTGTTTCGGTTATTAGTAGTTTACTTAATGCCCTACTTACTATTTTTACAGCTTAAAACTATACACCAATAGTAATACAAATTATCCTGATTATTTATAACTGATAACATCTTTACAATTTCCGCGCCAATAGCTATTAGCCGGTTTTCAACAAATTTTTAAAACATTGAATATTAAAAGTTGAGGTTGTTTAAACTTTTTGGTACCAATTTCAATTTGGTCCTCCAATATGCCCAGGTTTGGTGCCCATGCTTCTTTTACCGGGTAAAATTGGTGTTTGTATTTAATCACTAAAGACCTATAAGGTTTTGAAAACCTTATAGGTCTTTAGTGATTGGTTAATATTTTTTAGCTGATAAAAGAAGCATGGGCACCAAAAAACAAACCTAACGACCAACATTTTTAGGCGATAAAAGAAGCATCGGCCCAAAAAAAGAGGGCCAGAAAAAAAGTTTAAACAACTTCGTTTTTAGTATTTTATCTTTTCGCTAACAAAAAAAATTATTTAAAAACAGAACCAGGAAAAAGAGCGTATAAAATACCCCATTTTGTAGAAAAGATGTAAATATAAAAACGGCTAAAGTTATTACGATTAAAAATATTACCTTTGCCCGGCAAATAATTAACCTATAAATTGTTTGCTATGCAATTTGATCCCGCCAAGTTTGTTGCTGAAGGTTTAACTTATGATGATGTATTGCTGGTACCGGCATACTCCGAAGTTCTGCCCCGCGAAGTTGATACCAGGTCTTTTTTAACGCGTAAAATAAAGTTAAACGTTCCCATTGTTTCTGCTGCGATGGACACCGTTACCGAAGCTGCTTTGGCAATTGCTATTGCACAGGCAGGCGGAATTGGTATGTTACACAAAAACCTCAGCATACAGCTCCAGGCTGATGAAGTGCGTAAAGTAAAACGATCTGAAAGCGGCATGATCCAGGACCCAGTTACTTTAAAGAATGATGCCGTAATAGCAGATGCTGTAAAAATTATGAAGGAGTTTCGCATTGGCGGGATTCCGGTTGTAGATGCGGGCCATCGGCTAACCGGCATTATTACCAACCGCGACCTTCGTTTTCAAAAAGAAATGGGAAAGCCGGTACGCGAAGTAATGACGAAAGAAAACCTGATTACCGCGCCGCTTGGTACAACTCTTTTAGAAGCAGAAGAAATTTTACAGCAACATAAAATAGAAAAACTTCCGGTAGTTGATGCAGAAGGCTGTTTATCTGGCTTGATCACTTTTAAGGATATTCAAAAATTTAAAAACTTTCCGGATGCTTGTAAGGATGAGCATGGCCGTTTACGTGTTGGTGCTGCCGTTGGCGTTACTGCCGATACTTTGGAACGTGTAGATGCGCTGGTAAAAGCAGGTGTGGATGTAATTACGATTGATACGGCGCACGGCCACTCAAAAGGTGTAATTGACCGCTTAAAAGAAGTAAAAGCAAAATTTCCGGATTTGCAGGTAATCGTAGGAAACGTGGCAACCGGCGAAGCAGCAATCGCGTTAGCAACTGCCGGAGCTGATGCTGTAAAAGTAGGCATTGGCCCGGGTTCAATCTGTACAACACGCATTATTGCTGGTGTTGGCGTTCCTCAATTGTATGCCGTTTACGAATGTGCAAAAGCTTTAGAAGGAAGCGGCGTTCCGGTTATTGCAGATGGTGGCATTAAACATACCGGCGATATCCCGAAAGCAATTGCTGCAGGTGCAAGTTCTATCATGGCTGGTTCTTTGTTTGCTGGCGTAGAAGAATCTCCGGGAGAAATTATTATTTATGAAGGCCGCCGTTTTAAATCCTACCGCGGAATGGGTTCTATTGAAGCGATGGAACAAGGCTCAAAAGACCGTTATTTTCAGGATGTGGAAGATGATATTAAAAAATTAGTACCCGAAGGAATTGTTGGCCGAGTGCCTGTAAAAGGAACGCTTGCCGAAGTAATGTACCAGTATGTTGGCGGCTTACGTGCAAGTATGGGTTATTGCGGCGCTGCTAATATTGAAGCTTTGCAAAAAGCAAAATTTGTACGGATCACTTCTGCCGGTATCCGCGAATCGCATCCGCACGATATTACCATTACCAAAGAAGCGCCTAATTATACGCGTTAACTATAATGCTTCTTTTATCAGGTAAAAATATGTGCCTTTATTTTTGGTATAATTTTTTAGGTGGTAAAAGAAGCATGCAAGATTTTAAAAGTTGTTGTAATCTTGAATATAATATTATTCTACAGCTTCCGTCCAGTTTTTATCTCCGCAATTCGGGCATTTATTTTTGACATCGAAACCTGAACCTTGTGTAAGCCCACAAGTCTGACAAACTTGTATCTCATCATGTTTTTTAAACTGTGATTGAAAATCTTTATCCCAATGTGGAATGATCGATAAACCGGGTTTTGGTTTTTCTTCTTCTATCAAAGTAAAAGAACCGCTGGCTTCCATATAAAAACGCTTTACACTGCCCAACTGCTTAATGTTTTTTGATCGAAGCTGGGCTACCAAACGCTCGCGTGTTAATCTGGATTTTTTCATCGTTTCCAAATCCATCACCGAATCTTTAACCAGCATACCAACATTTCCCTGAGAAAACTTTTCAAATTTCTGGTCTTTAAAAGATTTTGCTGCAATCCAGCGTGCCACAACTACTACTATCAAAGCAATAATTACTGCCGGTAAAATACCTCTGTCTGGCGCCTGCAATGGAACACCAATCGCCGCAGCAAGCGAAACCATTGCAGCCAAATCATTACGACTTAATTGCGATGACATCCGTTTGCCCATTAAACGTATGGCAACGAGCAATAACAAGTAAAATACAATTGCCCTGATTACTACCTCAACATAAAAACTTCCCGGTACATCGCCTACCAATATCCTTGCCCAATCGGTTAAGTGCATTTCACTTGGTTTCATCAGTTTTTTAGTTTATAGCGTTTATCCACTCTTTATGTCCGCAATCTGCACAGGGTTCGTTATTGTTATTGGGCTTAACATAACCACAATTAATACATGCTAATAATTCTATAGGTTCTTTACTCTTGATAGCAGGCTTTTGCGCCGCCACAATTTCTTTATCATCAGGCGGATAAATAGGCAAACCGGGTTTAGGCGTTGCTGATTGAAAAATACTAAAGATACCGCAAGCTTCCAGATAAACCCGATCTACTATACCTAAGTTAAATACATTTTCCTGCCTTAACTCTGCATAAAGCTGTTGGTGCGACACCCTTACTTTTTTCATTTCTGTTAACTGCAAAATCCCATCTTTTACCAGCATACTTGCCTTTCCCTGCGTTAAATCTTCAATCTTACCACTTTTAAAACCCAGCAAACTAATACCTCTCTGAAAAAAAGCAATGCAAATTAACAATATGCCGCCTTGCAAAAGTCCACGGTCTGGCACTTGCATCGGCACAGATACAATTGCACCAATTGTTAGCATTACGGCCATTTCCATTAAAGTTAGCTGTCCGCTCATCCGCTTGCCCATCCATCTTACGATAAAAAGCAAACCGATGTAAATGATAATGGTGCGAAAAAAAACTTCGATTAAAAATTCAGGAGGCGCCAGGCCAAACAAAATCCGTTTTATATCCTCCAGGTGGATTTCATCCTTTTTCATAAATTTTTACACTACTGATTTTAAAAAAATCATACAAATATTGTTTTTTAATAACTGGCTTTGCCTTTATTGTCCCAATGGTCTTTTAGTATTTCGCCACTGCTGCCCTCTTTTAATCTCCTGGCAAAACGTTCTCCCTTTATTTTTCCGTTTTCGTCTTTTTGTCCCATAAATAATAAAATTGGACGGCCGGCTTCATCTGTTTTAAACACCAGGTCGTAACGCTTAAACCTGGTTTCTACCATTGTTAACGGTTCATAAGTTTTATTCAGTACCTTCAAAATTTCATTACCTAATTCCATCTGCTTTACAAAATTTGTGTTGATGTTTTTGATAATTGATTTAATGCTATTGTCGGTTGACTTTGTAAATAAATGACAAAAGTTGCAAATTATGCTTTTTCTGCCGATTCAATAAAAAATCCACAAGAAGTAATGTTTTGTATTTTTATCAGAATCTTTGTTTGATATACAATTGTTACTCAAACCGGCGGGACTTCCTTTTAAAGATTAACTACTTATTTAACAAAAGCAATATTATTTTAAACCGATGACAAAAAGAGAAATTTACTTGGTTGTAGCTACAGTTTTAGTAATGTGCATCCCAATGTCCATTTTAGCTTATCAATCCAAACAGTTCAGCAATTTGCCTTCTTCAGTTTTTGATTGGAACTCCATCAAAGCAGTTAAAACAAAAACCGGGGAAAAGCGGCAGTTTTTCGATTCGCCAACTGCTACCTTGGATAACTTGGAATGCCATGTTTCTACCTTAAATCCCGGCGAAACTGCTCATCCGCCGCATCAGCATCCCGAAGAAGAATTAACGATTGTAAAAGAAGGTACTGTTGAAGTTTTGGTTAACGGCGAGTTGAAAAAAGTTGGAACAGGTTCTATCATATTTTCGGCAGCAAACCAATTGCACAATATTAAAAATGCAGGCACAACGCCTGCAACTTATTATGCTATTAAATGGAAATCGGCTAAAACAACAAACGCCGTTAAAACTAATTAACGGCGTTTAATTTCTGTTGATGCTTCTTTTACCACTACTTTTTTTGTGCGAAATCCGCAGCAAACTTTTTAATTTGATCGTTGGAAATGGAACGAACGCCTTCATCTACCACAATCCGGTAACGAAAAGTAATACTTTCACCTTTGTTAAGCTTTAGGTTTTTTGCAGATTTTCCATTTGTAAAAATCTTTTCGCCCAAAGGGTTTGCCGCAAATAATCCATATCCGCGGGCGTGCCAAAAAGTTGGATAATTTGGATTCTGCGGATGATCGATCATTACGATACTTACCGAATCACTGCCCATTTTACCATAAACTTTACACCAGTTACCTCTCGTGCTCCAGGCATCGTTTCCGGTTTTCCCTTCGCTGGTGATGTAATTTCCGTTTGCAACCTGGTCTGTTCCGCCTTTTACAATGGTTACATTTCCTTTATCATCAGTAAATTTCTGGTCTTCCGGATTTGGCATTTGCAGTTGATGCGCCAGCCTCAATCCTAATAAACCATCTTTTGCATCGTTAAAATTAACTTCGGTTTTTGCTTTTAAAGTCGTGGTGCGGTCAATAATTCGTTTGTGTCCAACCTGGCTAAATTCAAACTGTGTTATTTCTTCCAGCAGAATATCATTTTTCTGGTTCACCCAATTGGCATGATAAGTTAATACTCCTTTTGCACCACTTTTTATGTTGAGGATTTTATCGGTTTTAACCCAGCCGTACTGGCTTTTTTTCTCCTTTGGGATAGCGTAAGAATTGTTCCAGAAATCAAGTCCGTTTACATTTTCATAATTAAACCAGATACCGATATGGTGCGGATGATCTGTAGGATCTCCGGGTTTAGGATTTAACGGAAAACCTCTTGTAACATCTGTTCCTTCTACTGTATAAACCGGATACAAAACTGGTTTTTCTAAAGTATCGGGATATAAAAAACTGGTAAAAGGCTTTGAGCCGATAAAAACATCAATCTTATTTTTGCCAACTTCTTTTACAACTTTAACCACATCATAAGTTTGTGCAAAAGATGCAGAAGAGCCCATCATACTCAATACAAAAACGGTAACAAACTTAAATGAATTTTTCATGAATACTTCTTTTACCGGTTAAAATTTAAACACTTTGCCTCCGGCCATTACTTCCTGCGTTTTTTCGTCGAAAGTAACTTTTTGTCCCGTATGAACAGCAGCATTTGTCATGATGGTAGCGATAGAATGGCTATAACCAGCTTCAACAGGCGCATGAGGTTGTTTACGGCTTCGTACGCATTCCATCCAGTTTCTAACGTGTGCAGAAGTAAGTTTATCGCCGCCAGTATTTGCCGAAGCGATCACAGGTTCTGCTTCAGATAAACTTAATTCTGGTAGTAAGTTTGCCTGCATTCCCATTTCTGCTGCGTGTGCTTTGGTTAATCCGCCTTTTGGAGAAACTTTGTTGGTATTTAGATTGAGTTCGCCACCATTGGAATAATAAATTTCGGCAGGATTTTCATCTCCATTATGCATTCTGGAAGAGAAAGTAACCTGAAAACCAGTTGCAGGATCATTCATCGGGCCATAATCAAAAACGGCAGAAATCGTGTCCCAGTTTTTCCGTCCATCTTTCCAGGCATAAATTCCGCCATTAGCAACCACACTTCTTGGATGCTGCAAACCGCTGAACCAATGCACCGTATCAATCTGATGGCTCATCCATTGTCCAGGCAAACCTGAAGAGTACGGCCAGAACAAACGAAACTCCAGATACTTTCTGGCATCGAAAGTATCGTGCGGACGGTTCATTAAATAACGCTTCCAGTCTGTATCTTCTTCTTTTAACAAAGGCACATCTTTTGGCCGCCGCCATCTTCCCGGCTGGTTTACGTTCCAGGTTAATTCTACCATCGTTATCGGACCGAATTTCCCGGATTTTATAAAATTTTCTGCTGCCTGGTAGTTACTTCCGCTTCTTCTTTGCGAACCAATCTGTACAATTTTATTCGATGCTTTAATTGCTTTTAAAGCCGCGCGGTTATCTTCCATCGTTTCCGCAAATGGTTTTTCGCAATAAACATCACAGCCAGCTTTTACGGCTTCTATCGCATGTAATGCATGCTGAAAATCGGCTGTGCTTACAAAAACAGCATCCACCAGTTTTTTATCATACATTTCCTCATTGTTCCGGCAGGCTATCACGTCATGCCCCATTTTCTCTTTCCACAGCGCAGCGCCTGCTTCTCTCCTTTTATTCCAGATATCGGATACCGCAACCAAATCAAAATTCAGTTCTTTATAATGGTTCATAAAGCTGGGCACATGCGAACTTCTGTGCCTGTCGGAAAAACCAACCACGCCAACCCTTACCCGATCATTGGCACCGATAATCCTTTTGTAGCTTTTTGCACTCCAACTAACTTTAGAAACCATAACACCAGCACCGGCCAGCGCCGCTTGTTTAATAAAAGTACGTCGTGAATTTTTCATGTAATAGATTTGGTTTATAGTAATTCTTTGATTTTAATACTGCGGAAAGAAACCTGGTTGCCGTGGTCCTGTAAAAGCAAATGTCCGGCTTTTGCCTCGCCAAAGTTTGGCCAAACTTTATATTTGCTCATCGCTACTAAATCTTTAAACTCTTTTGACCCGCGTACATATTCCAGCACTTTTAGGCCGTTTAAATAATGTTCAACACGGTTATCAGGATAAACCACAACGCGGCCAATATTCCAGGCACCGATGGGATGGATAAAACGTTTTTGTTTATTTGCCGGAATCAGGTCATATAAAGAAGCTAAAGTCCGGTCTCCGTTTCTCCCAAGTTTTGCATCGGGATGAAGTTCATCATCCAAAACCTGGTACTCCAGACCGATGGCAGAACCTTCTGTTTTTTCATCCAGCGTTACAAAATACTTTACACCGCTGTTAGCACCGGGCGTTAAATTAAATTCGAAAGAAAGATCAAAAGCAGCATATTCTTTATGGGTAACAATATCACCTCCGTTTGCGGCTTCTTTTCCTTCGGAAGATAAAACTGTGATTAACCCGTTTGCTATTTTCCAGCCTTTTGTTGGAAAATAGCCGCCTTTTGCACTTTCCCATCCGGCAGAAGTTTTTCCATCAAACAAGAGTTTCCACCCGTGCTGCTGCTCATAAGCAGTTAAAAAATTAGGTACAAGGTTTGCTACATAAATATCCGCTGGAAAAGCACTTGGTTTAAGGTTAGAAGCCTGGATGCGGATATTTTTAAAATACACTTTTTTACCCGCGTTTTCTTTGGAAGTAACGGCGTGCACCTGCAAGCCGATAAAACCTTCGCGGTCCAAAGTATCAACAACATAAGCAACCGGAATATTATTGATCCAGGTTTTTGTTTCGTTGCCAATACACTCTACTTTAAAGTGATTGTATTGCCCGATTTTAAAAACTGTTTTAGCTTTTGGGTTTAAATCTAACGGATACAGCCATCCCCGCCTGTCTTCATCATAAATTCCACCCGACCAGCCTCTGGCGGAAGGATCAATTTCTACCTGTTTGCCAAAAACTTTTCCCTTGTGGCCTTCTGTATCAAAATGACTTCTGACCTGAATGCCCGAATTGCTTTCGGTGCTTTCAATTTTTGCGTCAAGCTCCAGTATAAAATCTTTATATGCTTCTTTTGTCACCAAAAAACTGTTACCTGAATTGGCAACGCTTGTACCAACGATTGCACCGTTTTCAACTTTAAAATCAGCAGTTCCGGCAGTTCTTTTCCAGCCGTTTAAAGTTTTGCCATCAAAAAGACTAATGGTTTGCGCTTTTAAAGGTTTTGGTATGATAAAAACAGCAACCAAAATTAACAAAGTTATCAAAATACATTTTCTCATCACAGTAAAGCAACAGCCCTTTGTTTAGCCTCTATTCATGCAGAGGTTATTCTGTTATTAAAATTAAGGCTAAACAAAACGGCATTGGCAAAAGGTTAATTTGCCTTTTAGGTTTATAATTGGTTTGGCAAAATAAATTACAAAACAATGCTAACAATTTTTATTGCTTATAGAAAGAAAAAATTTATTTTAATTTTTGCTGCCGGCCATGCTTCTTTTACCAACTAAAAATCTGAGAATAGATTTCAGGTTATTCCGTTAAAATCTTTCAAATTAGTTTATCTTGAACCCGTTAAATTCCATCATCTGCTTATGGCGCTGAATTACGTTTGGGTTGCTTTTTTTATCATTGCTTTTTTCATCGCTTTAGTTAAGCTGATTTTTTTTGGTGATACCGAAATTTTTAAACTTTTGGTTGATGGCATTTTTGATTCTACCAAATCTTCCGTAATGGATATTGCTTTGCCGTTGATTGGTACAATGGCTTTTTGGCTGGGCATTATGAATATCGGAGAAAAAGCAGGAGCAATCAACTTTTTATCACGTTTGGTTGGTCCGTTTTTTCATCGTCTTTTTCCTGAAGTTCCTAAAAATCATCCGGCAAACGGAGCCATGATGATGAATTTTTCTGCCAATTTATTAGGCCTGGATAATGCAGCAACGCCACTTGGTTTAAAAGCAATGGAAAGTTTGCACGAACTAAACCCGCAAAAAGATACAGCTTCCAATGCCGAAATTATGTTCCTGGTTTTGCACGCTTCCGGTTTAACTATTTTGCCGATTTCGATTATCGCGCAACGAGCAATTTTGGGCGCCCATGACCCTACCGATATTTTTATTCCTTGTATATTAGCAACTTATGTTGCCACACTTGCTGGTTTACTTACGGTTGCGTATAAACAGAAACTGAAACTTTTAGATCCGGTTGTGATTGGCTGGCTGGGCGGGATTACCCTGGTTTTAGCTGCTTTGGTGGCTTATTTTAAGCTTTATCTCGATAAACAGCAAATCAGCGAAGTATCAAAAGTAGCCAGTAACCTTATTCTGCTGGCCATCCCGGTGCTGTTTATTCTGGGCGCGCTCCGAAAAAAAATCAATGTATTTGAAGTTTTTATTGAAGGCGCAAAAGGCGGGTTGGAAACTTCCTTTCGGATCATCCCTTACCTGGTTGCCATGCTGGCTGCTATCAGTGTTTTTCGTGCTTCGGGCGCTTTGGGTTATCTGGTTGATGTTTTTAAATGGGGGTTTGGCCATCTGAACATGGATACCAGTTTTACCGAAGTGCTGCCTATCGGTTTTATGCGGCCTTTAAGCGGCGCAGGTTCGCGGGCAATGATGCTGGACAACATGAGGCATTTTGGTACAGATAGTTTTATTGGCCACTTATCCAGCGTTTTATATGGTTCTGCCGATACTACTTTTTACATTGTCGCTTTGTATTTTGGCTCTGTCGGGATCAAAAAAACACGCTACGCCATACCAGCCGGATTGATTGCAGATTTTGCAGGTGTGGTAGCCGCAATCCTACTTTCCTATTTATTTTTTGGTTGATGATGCTGTTTTTATCCCTGTAATTTAGGTAACCATTCTTTCCTTCTGTCGTACAAAATAATGCCAGCCATAACTGGTTTTTTTGTTCCTCAGTAAGAAAAATGAAAAAGACAGGAATACTTCTTTTACTGTGTATTTTTTTAAATCACTTAAAAACCAATGCACAAGATCACATGTATTCCGAGTTTTTCAACTCGCCGTTGTACTTAAACCCAGCGTTAACAGGGCAAATGGAGGGCGATTTCAGGATGAACCTGATTTATCGTAACCAGTGGGCTTCGCTTCCGGGAACCTTATCTTATTTAACTGCTTCGCTTGATTATAATGTGCCACGTTTTGGCGGCGGTTTGGGTTTGATGTTTACCCGTTCTGCGGAAGGTTCTGCTTATCTCACCAAAAACAATGTTTCCGGTTTATATTCTTACAGTGTTGGATCAGATAATTTTGTGTTATCGTTTGGTTTACAAGGAGGTATAACTAACCGGGTGATTGACTGGAGCAAGCTTATTTTTGATGATCAGCTTGATCAGAATATTGGTATTATCCCCGGCCAAAGTACTTCTGCCGAAGCACCAGCCTTTAACAACAAGTATTATTTTGATTCTGGCGCTGGTGTTTCTTTAACTTTAAACCGCTTATTGGTGGGTGCCGCTTTGCAGCATATTAACCGGCCAAACGAATCGCTGACCGGCTCAAAAGCTATTTTGCCCATGCGTACCGATATGCACATTAGCTATCGTTTGCCTTTAGACAGTTATGGCAATGATGATGATCAGGATGGTTCGTACATTATTCCTTCTGTTGTCGTTTACAACCAGGCAAAAGTGAGTTCGTACAATGCCGGGATCCAATATAAAAGGCGTAATATCAATGCCGGGCTTTGGTATCGTTCCAGCGGAAGTACCGGCCAGGAAGCCTTTGTGCTGACTTTGATTTTCGATTTGTTTATTAACCGGGAAGGTGGCGAGAAAGTCCGTTTTGGTGTGAGCCATGACGCCAATTATTCTAAAACCAATTACACCAATTCGGCAGGTACAACCGAAGGAAGTATTGGTTATGAAACAACGGTTCCTTCCCGCGATCAGGGTTCCAAAAAATTTCCGGGAGCCCGCAGGTGTTACGATTTTTATTAGCCTCACCCCAAAACCCTCTCCAAAAGGAGAGGGAGCAAGACAGATATAATCATCAAGTTCTCTCCTGAAGAAGATTTAGATAATGTTTTTGTAAGATATTAAGGATAAACTTATCTTTTTATCACTACTATCCCCTTTCTTTTTAAACTAAATGCTTCTTTTATCACCTAAATTTTTACGTTGTAAAAGAAGCATTTGCCGTTTGTTTATCTAAGTTCCTTCACATTAAATTAACATCCTCATAACCTCAATGTAACCTAATAATAACATTCAAGTAATGTTATAAAGCAACCTTTGTGTCAAAACACAGACACAATGAAAAAATTGTACCTACTCTTTTTTTCCTGCTACTTACTCTTCTCCGCAGGAAAAATACATGCACAAATTACCAGTGCCCAGATCAGTGGTAAAGTTACCGATCCGAAAGGCGTTACTTTGCCCGGCGTTTCTGTAATTGCTGTAAATACCAGTACCGGAACACGTTACGGAACGCAAACTAATCCGGATGGCCGTTACACTTTACCTAACATAAATGCTGGCGGCCCTTACACCATTACATTAACTTACATCGGGTTTAAGAAAACCGAACGTACCGGCCTCACCCTAAGCCTCGGTAATGCTACTTATAATTTTACGATGGCTGATGAAGCTACCACCTTAAAAGAAGTAACCGTAAGATCAACTGCAGGCGCACCAAAAACAGGTGCAGGAACAAGGATCAGCCAGAGCCAGATCCGTAATTTACCTACAGTAAGCCGGAGTTTGCAGGATTTAACGCGTACTACGCCGCAAAGCAGCAACAACTCTTTCCAGGGAACAAACTTTCGGTATAATAACGTAACGATTGATGGCGCGATCAATAATGATGCGATCGGTTTTAGTCCTTCTTTAGGTGGACAAACCAATCAATCCGGACAAGTTGGAAGCTCTACCCGAACCAATCCGGTTTCTATTGATGCCATTCAGGATATTCAGGTTTATGTTGCCCCTTACGATATTAAAATTGGCAACGTTCTAGGCGGAAGTATCAATGCGGTTACGCGCAGTGGAACCAATACTGTTACAGGTTCTGTTTATGGTTTTGGCAGAAATGCTTCTTTAATCGGTAAAAATAATATTCCGGCTAATGTTGGCGGAGACGGTGCAAAAGAACCAGGCGACTTCCATGAATATCAAACTGGTTTCCGTGTTGGTTTTCCCATCATCAAAAATAAATTGTTCTTCTTTACTAACGAAGAAATTACCCGTCGCCAGGACCCTGTAATTTTTGGTGCCGGGAGTGCTGGTTCGTCCAATATTCTTTCTTTACAGGATGCGCAAAACCTTACTGCTGCCTTTACAAAATATACGGGCGGTATTAGTCCGGGAACTTATGATAACACCTCCATCTATTCCCGTTCAAACAAATTCTTTAACCGTTTAGACTGGAACATCAACGATAATAATCAGTTAACCATCCGCAATAATTTTATCACTTCGGTTGCAACCAATTTAGAGCGCGATAACTTTAATTTTCGTTTTGGTGGGATTGATTATACTTCGCACAATAACTCCTCTTCTACTGTTGCCGAGTTAAAATCCAAGATTTCAACTTTTGCCAATAACAGCTTGGTTTTCGGTTATTCCAGTGTGCATGATTACCGTGACCCGAACTCTAATCCTGCCCTTCCGCAAATTGAAATTGCCGGCAATTCGCCTGGCACAACCATTTTTATGGGAACAGACAGAGAAGCTGCTATTTTTGATATGCAACAAAAAACAACAGAGTTTACCGATAACTTTACATTAACTACCGGAAAAAACACTTTCACTTTTGGTACGCACAACGAATTTTACAACATTACTTACAACTTTGTAAACTCCTGGAACGGCCGTGACAGTTACAGCAGTATTGCTAATTTCTTAGCCAATCAGCCAACACGTGTCCGTAATAATTATAATTATACTGATAATACACGCGATTACATTTTAGCTAATCCTTCAGCAAAATTTAATGTGAATTTATTGAGTTTGTACGGACAGGATGAAATCAATTTAACAGATAATTTTAAACTGACTGCAGGTGTTCGTTTAGATTATGCCGGTGTTCCTAATAAACAGCCTTTAAGCGATAAAACCACCAATGCACCGGTTGATCCAAATTATGGCACCACTTATACTTATACCAAGCCTAAAGATATTAAAAACCAATATTTGAACAATGTGGAGTTTAACCCGCGTTTATCTTTTAATTATGATATCAAAGGCGACCAAAGTTTAATTTTAAGAGGCGGCAGCGGTACGTTTACCGGCCGTATTCCTTTTGCCTGGTTTGGTTATGCTTTTTATAATAACGGTGTTACTTACGGTGCTTACGATAAAAACAACATCAACACTTCAACCAATGAAATTACACCCGGAACAAATCCAACTCAGGCTCCTGCAAATGGTGGTTTAGGTTTTGTAAATCAACAGAAAGACGCTAACGGAAATCCTCCTAACACAACAGCAAGTGGGCCAACACAAGTGGACTTAATTGACAATAATTTTAAAATGCCGCAGGTTTGGAGAAGCAGTTTGGCTTTGGATTACAAAACGGATGACCAGTGGAAATTTACGGTAGAAGGTATTTACACCAAAGTAATTCATGACCTGGTATTTAAACAGGTAAATATTGTTGATAATGTAGCTTACTATCCTTACGATACACAACATCAGCAACCAATTTTTGAATCTGCTCCTGCGCCAACAACTACAAATCCGGCTAACAGAACACAAGCTATTAATCCTTTATATACTAATGCTTACGAATTATCAAACACCAGCCAGGGTTTCCGTTACAGTTTAACTGGTCAGATTGAAAAATCTTTCCCTTTTGGTTTCACAGCTAATGTGGCTTATACTTACGGAAAATCGAAAGATGTAACCAACGGCATACGTAATTCGATGGAATCCAACTGGCAGTTAAACCAGGCTTTAAACCCGAACAATCCGCAGGCTGCTTATTCTAACTTTGATATCCGCCAACATATTGTTTCTACTTTAAATTACCGTTTGGTTTCTGGTGCTGCTAAAAACTTTGTTTCTAACTTTTCCATCTTCTTTAGCGCACAGTCCGGAACGCCTTATACTTTTGGTTTTTACAATACGGCCATCAACGGAACAGGTCAGCAGGTTAACTTAGCTTACATTCCTAACGTTGGCGAAACCATTAATTTCTTCAGTGCTACGCCTGCCAATCCTACTGCTACACAGTTAGCACAGGCAAATGCTTTTGATGCTTTTATCAACAGTAATGATTATTTAAGTTCACGCCGTGGTCAGTTTACAGAACGTAACGCAGCACGTACACCATGGAATACACAAGCAGATTTTCGTTTTGCCCAGGATTTTAATTTCGGAACGAAACACAAACAAACCATTACTTTCACTTATGATATCATTAACCTCACTGCTTTGCTGAACAAAAACTGGGGACATTATTACTTCTCTCCAAACACGTTCAATTCAACATCCAGTGTTGGTTTATCTAAAGCCACTACGCCAACTTATGCAACGGCTGCAACTACTTATCCAACTTATACTTTTAAAGATCCCGGTGTACCTTATGCTGTTGATCCTTTTCTATCCCGTTGGCAAATGCAGTTCGGCTTACGCTACAGCTTCTAATGCTACTTTTACGGCATAAAAAATCCGGCAGATTAACTCTGCCGGATTTTTTGTTTTGAAAGTGAAGGCTTTTAAAGTTATATTGAACGAAGTAGAAAAATCTTACAAAGTATGCTATTTTAAAAAGGATAGTAAAAAAGCTCTAAAAGCAAAAATCCCTTAACATTTCTGTTAAGGGATTTTTTTCGGGTGGGCGATGGGGCTCGAACCCACGACCCTCGGCACCACAAACCAATACTCTAACCAACTGAGCTACGCCCACCGTTTTGCTGGTACAAAAGTATAAATCTTCTGGTAATTGTCAAGTGATTTTATGCTGAAAATTTTCATGCTGTTTTTAACACTAAAAACTTCAGTAAAATCTACTTTTGTTGAGTATGATTGAAATTTTTACAGATGGTGCTTCCAGCGGAAACCCTGGTCCCGGCGGGTATGGTGCAATATTAAAGGCAGGCAGCCATTACAAAGAACTTTCGGGTGGTTTTAGAAAAACAACTAACAACCGAATGGAACTGTTAGCGGTGATAAAAGCTCTGGAAGCGATTAAAAAGCCTAATCAAACTATTACCATTTATTCTGATTCAAAGTACATTATTGATGCCATTGAGAAAAAATGGGTGTATGGCTGGATTAAAAAAGGTTTTAAAGACAAAAAAAACAAAGATTTATGGCTGCAACTGATGGAATATTTTAAGCTGCATCAAATCCGTTTGGTCTGGGTAAAAGGACATGCCGGGCATCCGGAAAACGAACGTTGTGATGAACTTGCCGTAGCCGCAGCAAAACAACCGGCTTTACCGGCCGATTTATTTTTTGAGGCCGAAGCTGCCAGAGAAAAACTATTTTAGGCGGATAAAAGAAGCATGCTGTTTTTACCCACCTAAAATTACTGGTTATTGAATATGCACCACGCCTTCAGCAGATTTTTTTGTTTTCTGCGGAGAAAACATCTGCATCATTTCTTCTGCTTTTTTTACCATATTTTCCGATCCGATAAAGATCGCAGAACGCTGGTGAAGCTCTTTTACATCTAAAGTTAAAATACGTTCGTAACCGTTTGTTGCCTTTCCGCCTGCCTGCTCAATAATAAAAGCCATAGGGTTGCACTCGTAAACCAAACGCAGCTTTCCGTTTGGCGCCTGTGCCGTAACCGGATAAATAAAAATTCCACCTTTGATCATGTTGCGGTGCAGATCGCCCACCATCGAACCAATATAACGTGAGGTGTATGGACGGTTGGTGGTTTTATCTTCTACCTGGCAGTATTTGATGAACTTTTTCACACCATCGGGAAAGTGCGTATAGTAACCTTCATTGATAGAATAAATGGTTCCGTCTTTTGGGATCTTCATTTCCGGGTGCGACAAACAAAACTCGCCGATAGAAGGGTCCAAAGTAAATCCGTTCACACCTTTTCCCGTAGTATAAACCAGCATCGTGGATGAACCGTAAATAATATAACCTGCGGCAACCTGTTCTGTTCCGCCTTGTAAAATATCATCAATTGTTGCATTTCCATCAGTTGATTTTCGCCTGTAAATAGAGAAAATCGTTCCTACAGCTACATTTACATCTATGTTGGAAGAACCATCCAAAGGATCAATGGCCACAATATACTTTGCGTTTTTAGAAATGTCAGAATTGATGGTAATATATTCATCATTTTCTTCTGAAATTACCGTGCAACACTCGCCGCCACTTTGCAAAGCACCAATAAACTGGTCATTAGCGTAAACATCGAGCAGCTTCTGCCCTTCGCCCTGAACATTTGTGGTTCCGGCTTCCCCCAAAATATTAACTAAACCTGCTTTATTTACTTCGCGGTTTACAATTTTGGCAGCGATACCAATATCGCGCAGCAAACGGGAAAGCTCTCCTTTTGCGTAAGGAAAATCTGCTTGCTTCTCAATGATGAACTGTCCTAAAGTTTTAATTTTTGACATAGGCTTAGTGTATTTAGTACGTTAAGGGTTTATAATTTCGATTGCCTCTAAATTATAAATTTTTTTTTCAGAAATACAAAATCTAAGTAAAGTTTGTATCCTGTGCCATCCTTGTTTGCCTGCTGCTCCGGGGTTTAGGTGCAAACAATTGATCTTTTTATCGAACATCACTTTTAAAATATGCGAATGGCCGCAGATAAATAATGCAGGAGGATTAGTGTAAATTTCTGGTTTTATGGCAAGATTGTATTTTCCCGGATACCCGCCAATATGCGTCATCCAAACATCCACTTCTTCACAAAAAAAACGAAGGTTTTTCGGGTAAACAATCCGCACGTCTTTTCCATCAATATTGCCATAAACACCACGCAAAGGTTTAAAAGCAGCAAGCTGATCGGCCAGTTCGATATTGCCAAAATCCCCCGCGTGCCAGATCTCATCAACAGAATCAAAATGTTTAAAAACGGCAGGGTCTAAGTAGCCGTGTGTATCAGAAATCAATCCGATTTTTTTCATGGTAAAAGAAGTATGGGTTGAAGTTAATGGATGATGGTTTATAGTTCATAGCTTAAAACCAAAACCAAATCAAAAGATTGTTAAGAAATCTTTTAACAGGTTTTGATAAGCTAAACTATAAACTTTTTGATCCTGATAAATGATAAAAGAAGCCTGTTCTGTTTTAGTTTGTTTTAAGCCGAAAGAAAGCAGGTAACGATGCGGAAGATCGTTTGCAAATGAAGAAACTGCAATTTCCTTCTGCAGAAATAAACTATTTTGTGCTAATCCTTTAACAACAGAAGCCGTTTTTGGAGGAAGGATGAGCCAAAAGCTGCCAGTTGATGCAAGAAATTTAGGAATGGTTTTGATCAGATTTTCAAAAAATTCAGGAACAGCATGTTTGGACAGCGTTTTGTTTTCCTTCGGGGAAGTTAAAGTATCCAGATAAAAAGGCGGATTAGAAACAATCAGATCGTATTGCTGATGCTTCTTTTGCTGCCAAAAATCTTCTATAGAAGTTTGATGTAAAGTAAGCCGGCCTGAAAAATTTGAATTTCTAAAATTTTTTTCAGCAGTTCTGGCTGAAGGCAGATCAATTTCTACCGCGTCAATTTGAGCATCAGGAAAACGTTGCGCTAACATTAAAGCAATTACACCAGTTCCGGTTCCGATGTCTAAAATTGTTTTGGGATTTTCTGCAGATGCAGTTGCGCCCAATAAAACGCCATCGGTATTGATCTTCATGGCACAATCTGACTGATCAACCAAGAACTGCTTAAACCGAAAAACAGGACCCATTATTTTTTAGGATAAAACAACATCAATTTTGCATTATTAAACGATAAATAAAGTCAATTGCCAATCCTGTAATACCTTTACCTTTAAAAAAGCCAATTGCTGTTTTCATTCAGCAACAATTATAACCTAATTTATAAACCATTATATGAATTTTAATACTTTAAAAATCGGAGTTTTATGCTTCACGTCGCTGCTTACATTTTTCGGTTGCGGAAAAGGAGCAGATTCAACTGTTGCTCCAACTACTACCACAACCACTACTACTACCACAACAACCACAACTACTACGCAAAGCAGTTTTAACATCAACACATCCTTAGTTACGGCTAACCCTACTTTTGAAGCTAATGCTTTGTATCAATTTATACGAAACAATTACGGTAAGAAAATCATCTCTGGCGTGATGACTTTAAATAGTTTTGATGAAACAGACTGGCTGTTACAAAATACTGGAAAGCAACCTGCCATAGTTGGATTGGACTTTATGCATTGCAACCGTGGTTATACCTGGTACAACAATAGCCAGCCAGCTAATGATGCCAAAACCTGGTGGGCAAAAAACGGCATTCCGATTTTTGTTTGGCATTGGCGCGACCCTTCCCGCGCAACAGAATCTTTTTATACCAAAAACACAACCGACCATACCGATGGGACTACTTTTGATATTACCCAGATAAACGATCCAAATTCTGCAGGTTACAAAGCAATGTTGAGCGACATTGATTTTGTAGCTACCCAGTTTAAAGTTTTACAAGATCAGAAAGTTCCGGTTTTATTTCGCCCTTTGCACGAAGCTGCAGGAGGCTGGTTTTGGTGGGGAAAAGATGCTGCCTCCTGCAAAAAATTATATCAGATTATGTTTGATAGACTAGTGAATTACTGGGGATTAAAAAACATCATCTGGGTTTGGACCCGGGAACCAAACGACGATGCTTTTTATCCGGGAGATGCTTATGTTGATATTGTAGGACGCGATATTTATAAAGATGGCGATCACACTTCCCAAATCTCAGAATTTACTACTTTAAATGCTTTGTATGGCACTAAAAAAATGATCACGCTTAGCGAAACTGGCTCTTTTCCTGATCCTGATAATTTAGTTAAAGATAAGGCTTCCTGGTCCTGGTTTATGCCCTGGTATGGCGATTATACCCGGAACAGTAAATACAATTCGCTTGATTTATGGAAGAAAACTTTTGCAAGTGATTATGTAATTACTTTGGATAAAATGCCTTCGTTGAAACAGTAAAACTTGTTGGATGAATTAGAAAAAGGCTTGACTGGAGAAAAACCGGCCAAGCCTTTTTAGTTTACTGATACTGTTTTTATCGCCTATATTTCATACAATTCCAACGGCAAACCATCCGGATCAGCAAAAAAAGTAAAACGTTTTCCGGTAAATTCATCTACCCGGATCGGTTCTGTTTGTACATTTTTTGCCGATAAAAACAGTATCGCTCCCTCTATATTTGTTACTTCAAAAGCCAGATGCCGCAAACCAGCCGCTTCGGGCCGCGAAGGACGAGCTGCAGGATCAGGAAAAGAGAAAAGCTCGATCTGGTATTTCCCGGCAACTTTTAAATCCAGCTTCCAGGAATTCCTGGCTTCTCTAAAAACTTCATGTTCTACTTCAAAACCTAAAACTTCTGTGTAGAATTGTTTGGAAACCTGGTAATCGGAACAAATGATGGCTACATGATGGATGCTATTTATTTTCAGCATAAATTAAAACTCTTTTAATTTCATTTGAACCTGACTTGAATGCTACTTTTATGCCCTAAAATTTTGCATTTGGTTTTTGGCTAAAGCCTGTTGCTTGTTGTCCTTTGTCCACGGCCTTCAGGCCGTGGCAATTCAATTACTAACGGCCATTCAATTTGTTCTAATTAAAGCCAATAAACTTAAAAGTTTCGATAAAAAATATTTCAATTGCAACGGCCTATAGGCCGTGGGTTGATAAAAATATAGCTATTGGCTTTAGCCAAAATGTTTTTTTGAATTTTAATCGCCTAAAATATCATGCAGCACATTATCGTAAACGGATGATGCTTCTTTTATCGACCCAAAATCAGTATCATCAACCTGCAAACTTCCAGAAGTTACCGTTCCTAAAAAGCTAAATTCCGTTTCAGAAGTTGCCATCAATTCTACCAAAGCTTCCTGGTTTTCCGGTTTGATGGAAACCACTACCCTGCCTTGCGCTTCGCCAAACAGGAAAGCATCTTTGCGGATTTCTGCATCGCTTTCTATCGCAAAACCCAACTCGTTTGGCATTGCTGATTCTAATAAAGCAATGTATAAACCGCCATCCGAAACATCATGTGCAGAAACCAGCAGCTTTTCTTTAATTAATTGTTTGATTACCTGATGCAGAGCATACTCTTTTTCCAGATCGAAATACGGTGCTGGAGAAGCAGAAATTTTGTGGAAAGAAGCCAGATACTGAGAAGAAGCAATATCATTTTTAGATTCGCCGATGAGATAGATCAAGTCGCCTTCATTACGGAAATCAGAACGGGTTAAAGTTGAAAGATCATCCATTACGCCTAACATGCCAATGGTTGGCGTTGGAAAAACCGGGCCTTCATCGCTGGATTGATTGTAAAAGCTCACATTTCCACCGGTAACAGGTGTCTGAAATTTTTCGCAAGCTAAAGTCATTCCTTTAATCGCGCCAACAAATTGCCAGTAAACTTCAGGAACATAAGGATTACCAAAGTTTAAACAATTGGTAATAGCAACCGGCTCGCCGCCGGCACAGGTAATGTTTCGTGCAGCTTCTGCAACTGCAATTTCGCAACCTATTTCCGGATCAGCATAAACATATCTGGAGTTGCAATCTAACGTTAAAACGATTGCTTTATCAGTTCCTTTTACGGCAACAACGGCAGCATCGCTTGGTTGATTTGTGGTTACGGTTGAAGTACCAACCATAGAATCATATTGATCGGTAACCCAACGTTTAGAAGCAATGTTCGGATGCGAAATTAAATGATCTGCAACTGCTTTTAAATCTTCCGGTTCCGCAACTTGCTCAATCTTAAATTTTTTGTTTTCAGCAAAATAAGCTGGCTCCCGGTATTCACGCTGGTAAACCGGCGCACCTCCGCCTAAAACCAGATCGTCGGCAGGAACGTCGGCTACCATTTCTCCGTGACGGTAATAAACCAGGCGTTTGGTATCCGTTACCTCGCCAATTTGTACGCAGTTTAAATCCCATTTATCAAAAACAGCCTGCACTTCTTTTTCCCGGCCTTTTTCAACTACGATCAGCATCCGTTCCTGTGATTCTGATAAAAGGATTTCAAAAGGCTGCATGTTTTCCTGGCGTGTAGGAACTTTATCCAGATCGATGATCATTCCGTGTTCGCCTTTTGCCGACATTTCTGAATTGGAACAAATAATTCCTGCCGCGCCCATATCCTGCATTCCGATTACGGCTCCGGTTTTAATCACTTCCAGCGAAGCTTCTAACAATAATTTTTCCTGAAAAGGATCGCCAACCTGAACGGCAGGCAGATCATTCACAGAATCTTCTGTAATATTTTTAGAGGCAAAAGCAGCGCCATGAATACCATCCTTACCGGTTGAAGAACCGACAATGTAAACCGGGTTGCCTACGCCGTAAGAAGTTGCAGAAACGGTTTCGCCGGCTTTTACAATTCCTGCGGAGAAAGCATTAACCAGCGGGTTTACCTGGAAACATTCGTCAAAAAACAACTCGCCGCCAACGGTTGGAATACCAAAAGCATTGCCATAATCGCCGATACCTTTTACTACGCCTTTGATCAGCCATTTTGTCCGGTCATTTTTTAAATCACCAAAACGAAGCGAATTTAACTGCGCAATCGGACGTGCGCCCATTGTAAAAATATCGCGGTTAATGCCGCCAACGCCTGTTGCCGCGCCCTGATAAGGTTCTAAAGCTGACGGGTGATTATGCGATTCTATTTTGAAAGCACAACCGATTCCGTCGCCTAAATCTACTAATCCGGCATTTTCCTCTCCGGCTTTGGCGAGCATCCGCGGACCATCTTTCGGAAGTTTTTTCAGCCAGGTGATGGAATTTTTGTAAGAACAGTGCTCGCTCCACATCACCGAAAAAATAGAAAGTTCGGTAAAGTTAGGTGTGCGGCCTAATATTTCTTTAATGCGTTCAAATTCTTCGGGTAGTAAGCCTAAATCTTTGGCAGTTTGTACGGTGGTTAAATTTTGCGGCTCCAATTTTTTTGAGTTTGATGGAAGCCCAAAATTATAAATTTATAGGGAAGCTGGCGAAGTTAATATGAATTGAAAGGCAAATATGATTTATAACGTATCCTATTTTTAAAAATTGCTGTTTTTATCAGCATAAAAAAGAGGCTTTAATAAAACGATGCTTCTTTTACCAGGTAAAAATTGGTGTTTACTTTACCTTTTTTCCGGGTAATGATTTTATGCCGGTAAAAGAAGCATTAGTAAATACCGTTTTTGAGGTTATACATTGCTCCTTTAAAAGCCGGTTGTAATAAGGCTACTGCCATTTTGCTCCGCTGGCCGCTGCGGCAGCAAAACACTATTTTTTTATTTTGAGGAAGGGCATCTAACTTATCAGCGAGTTCATCAAACGGGATATTGATGCCGCCGATGTTATAATCCTCAAACTCGTACTCTTCCCGAACATCAACCAAATAAACTTCTTCCGGTGTTTTTTCCAGCCAGTTTTCTAATTCTTTTAGGCTGATTTCCTGATTATTATCTTCTTTAACCTGAACCTTTTGTTTTTCTGTTACTGGTTTTGCATGAGCTTGTTTTCCGAACTTAAATACACTGACGGAGTTATCCAAAGCATTAACCGTCATCAGTTTTCCTGAAAGTATTTCTCCGGTTTCACAAATAATTTTGATGGCTTCGTTTGCCATATATAAACCCACTATTCCGGGAAGAACGCCTAAAACGCCAATCTCAGCGCAATTAGGAACATCGTTATCAGCAGGAGCTTCGGGGAAAATATCGCGGTATTGAGGCCCGTTTTGATAGTTAAAAACGGAAACGTTTCCTTCAAACTTAAAAATCGAACCAAAAACCAAGGGTTTGTTTAGCTGAACACAAGTATCGTTTACGAGATAACGTGTTGGGAAATTATCAGAACCATCAATAATTAAATGATATGCCCCGATTAACATTTCTGCATTTTCTGGTTTTAAACGTTCATGATATGCCTTTAATTCAACAAAAGGGTTCATGATCCTTAGCTTTTCAGCCGCAACCATTGCTTTGGCTTTTCCAACATCTGCTGGGGAATACAAAACTTGCCGGTGCAAATTGCTTTCATCTACCACATCGTCATCTACAACTCCAATTTCGCTTACGCCTGCAGCAGCCAGATATTGCAAAACCGGACAGCCTAAGCCGCCTGCGCCAATCATCAGCACTTTGGCTGCTTTTAGCTTTTGCTGGCCTGATAATCCTATTTCCGGTAAGATCATCTGGCGGTGATACCGTTTCAATTCTTCGCGTGTTAACATCCTGTTGATTATGCTTGATAAGCAAAGTTTAGGATAAAAACTGAACATAAAAAAACAGCTTTAATACAATTTGCTTAAAGCTGTCTTTTAGGGTGAAGTTGTTTAAACTTTTTTTCTGACCCTCTTTTTTAGGGCCGATGCTTCTTTTATCACCTAAAAAATGTTAACCATTATTTTTTTGATCGATTTAATCACTAAAGACCTATAAGGTTTTCAAAACCTTATAGGTTATGTAAACACCAATTTTTACCCGGTAAAAGAAGCATGGCACTAAACTTGGGCATGCCGTAGGATCAAATTTAATTGGCACCAAAAGTTTAAACAACCTTGCAATAAAAGAAGTATGTTAGTCGGAAATAGTAAAATTAATAGGAATGGTATAACGGACCCGAACAGGGCGGCCGTTTTGAATGCCCGGGTTCCATTGCGGCGCCATCTTTAAAACACGCTTGGCTTCTTCGTCAAAACCGTAACCTGCTGCTCTTAACACTTGTATATCCGTAATCCGGCCATCTTTTTCAACAATAAAACTCATATAAACACGTCCGGAAACACCTGCACTGGAAGCCTGTTCCGGGTAACGTAAATTCTTGCTTAAGAACTTTGTCCATGCATCCATTCCGCCCGGAAATTCGGGTAGTTTTTCTAACATCGTTATTGGTTTTACGCCATTATCGGGCTTGTCCGTTCCAGTTGCGGTGCCGTTGCCACCATTGGCAGGTGTGTTTAGCGCAGGAATATCTCCCGGAATATCCTGTAAACCGGTTGTAGCATTTTGTGCTGTAATGGGTTTAGGATCAACTTTTACTAAATTATCTGCTACCACTTTCATGGTTTGTGCAGGTGCTGCAACTGCTTTTTGTGTTGCGCCAGATGCTGGTAAAACACTTTTTTTAATGGTTTGCTTTTGATGTACAACTTCCGGAGGTGTAATATCCGTCAGGTTAATTACTGTTTCCGCATCGTGTTTAATAACTGCAATCGGGTCATGATGTTGTTTGATGAGTACAGAGATGGTAAAAAGCCCGGCGGCAAAAAGTGTTGCCGTAAAAAACAACGACTTTAAAAGGTTACTGTTATAATGCTTCCGAAGATCGTAAGCACCATAATTTTTGTTTCTTTCTGAAAATACAAGATCGAGCCACTCGGTGTTGTACAAATTAAATTTTGATTTGAACATAAGTAGTGAAATTAAATTTTATGGTAGAACGTAAGTAAAAACATAAAATTGTAACATTGGTGTTACTTATTTCAATTTTTTCTAATATATTTTCCTTTAATTGTTATTTAAAAAAGTTTAGTGCTGAATTAAATTTCCATTTAGTTTATAACCCAAGTTTATTTGGGGCTTCTTTAAAATTAGGGTTGATAGATTTTTTACCGGTAAAAGAAGCATCAGCAACAGGAACAATGTTTTTGCCTTCCTGTAATAGAAGTTGTTTAAACTTTTAGGCTCCGTTTAAATAGGTACAAGGCCCTTCGATAGGTTCAGGACCGTGCCAATGCTTCTTTTACCGGATAAAAATTGGTGTTTGCTCGCATTTAAATAATCAAAAAAACAATGGTCAACATTTTTAGCTGATAAAAGAAGCATCAACCTAAAAATCAAAAAAACAAGGCCTGCTTAAAATTTATTCCCTAATTTTTTGTATGCTTCTTTTTTTGGCTAAAGCCGCTGCCTGTGTTTCTACCACCCACGGCCTAAAGGCCGTGGCAATTTTAAAGCGTAGTTTTTAAGACAACCTTTGTTTACCAATGCTAAATTGCGCTGTGCGGACAGGACGTCCGGGCCAGGTTTTAATTACTGGCCGTTGCCACGGCCTTCAGGCCGTGGACAAAGGATAAGCGGCAACAGGCTTTAGCCAAAAAACCAAAACCACCAAACATTTAAAAAATCATGGCATAAAAGGGGCATCAAACAAAAGGACAAAATTTAAACAGGCCCTAACATTTTATGTGATAAAAGAAGCATCAACTATAGAAATTAAAAACCAGCGGTTAATATTTTTAAGCGATAAAAGAAGTATCAACCCCAAAAAAAAGGGGGGGGGGAGAAAAAAAGTTTAAACAACTTCATATTCAAAAAAATGAGGTAATACAGGGAATTATTTCCCTGTATTACCTCATTCAAATATTTATCCGCTTATAAACCTGCTAAAAGGAATAAACAGCGGCCATTACAAACTGCGAAGCTGATTGAGTTGGACTAAGGCTATGGTTTAGAAACATTGCTTTAGAACCATTATCCAAACGTACTTCCGGGATAAAAGTGAAAGGACCTGTTTTGATGTTTGCAGTAGCGGTAAGGTCTGTAACAGAACTGCCGGGCGCAGCGCCAACAGCCGGGCCAACACTTCCTGATTTTGATTTAAAATATTCGCCTCTTAAACCTAAAGTTACCATTTTAGACACTGCTAACTGCGGATATAAAGCAACACCGCTAAAGCCTCCCGTTGGTAAGTATTTTGTTGAAGAAAAATCGGCAGCATTTAAACCTAATTTAAAAGCCTCTGTAATTTGGTAGGTTGTTGTTAAGTCAACTTCTGTACCCGAGGCATAACCTGTTAATAAATTTAAATAAGCTGTCCAGCCTTTTACAGGTGATACCATTAACTGAGCGCCGAAAGTAGAAACATCATTAACAGACTGATAAACGTTCCAGTAATCGTTAAAAATACCGGCCATCAAACTAACCTTATCCGAAAAGGCATAAGTAGCTTTTAAACCTGCATTTTGGAATGGCCCGTTTGTAAACAAATAGGAAGTAGAATAATTGAAGTTTCCGGTTGGCAAAATTACTTCATAGCCAACAAAAGTGGACATATAACCTGCAGTAACATTTAGTTTGGGGGTAAGATCGTAACTAACATACAGGTTTTGTATATGAAAACTGGAACTCGAAAAGAAGGTAGTACCGCTAACCGGAGCTGTTGCTGCATCAGGAATTGATTGTGACTGGCCACGCGGACCGAAAGACAGTTCTCCCACAAAAGCCACTTTACCAACTTTCTTTTTTAAACCCAGGTCTATCATTCCGATAGAAACAGAATTTTGTTCGTTGGCAAAACTAGTTCCGATGTTGCTGCTTCCGTTTGAAAATTTTCTGCCCGAAAAATCATACTTATAATATGTATCCACAGAACCTGTAATTACCAGCGGATTTGTAGCGGTAGAATCTTGTGCACGGGCCGCAACAGCAGAGAAAAATAAAGCACTGAAAAATAAAAATGCATTCTTCATATCAATAATGATTTAATGATGGATTATTAAGATTAGATAGGTTAAAAATTTATACTGAAAAAAGCAGGACCATAATTTACGGCAGCATATAGCATGCACATCAAACCAATACTATTTTTATCAGGTAAAAAAAGGCAGGTAAAAGAAGCATGACGGGCCATGCTTCTTTTATAATAGAAATTATTTCTGTTAAGAGTAAGCTTCGATGCCGTGTTCGTAAACATCCAGCCCGCCAACGTTGGTTTCCGCTTCTGCCGGAACACGCAATGCCCAGGGATGAGGTAATTTACTTACTACAAACATTACAATATAGGTAATAACAAAGGTTGCAACTGTAATGATAAAACTACCAATAAATTGTGCTTCCAGGATTTGCGCCCCTCCTCCATAAAATAAACCAGTTACAGGAGCAGAATTATCTGCACCTAAAGGACCGGTTGCACCATATTGGCCGCAGGCAAAAAGCCCTAATGATAAAGTTCCCCAAATACCATTTATACCATGTACGGCAACAGCGCCAACAGGATCGTCAATACGTAACCATTCAATAAAGTTCATGCCTAAATAAACAAGGACCCCTGCAATTAAACCTATCCATAAAGCTCCTCCCGGACTAACCCAGTAGCATGGACAAGTAATGGCAACTAATCCGGCAAGGAAACCATTTAAGGTAAGGCCCAGATCAAATTTTCCTTTTGTGTTACCAAACCAAAGTGCCATAAACATGGCTGCCATGCCACCGGTACAAGCAGCAAGGGTAGTATTTGTAGCAACACGGCCAATTCCCTGAGTATCCATGGCAGATAAGGTGCTACCGGGATTAAAACCATACCAGCCAAACCATAATAAAAACCCGCCGACAGCAGCAACTGTTAAGTTATGGGCTGGCGGCATTCCGCCTTCCAGTTTGTTATCACGGGCAAAAATACGGCCTAAACGCGGCCCCAATACAATACCGCCTGTTAATGACGCAATCCCTCCTATGGTATGTACAACTGTTGATCCGGCAAAATCGCGGAAACCCGTGCCAAGCGAAGGCAAGAAATGGCCGGGAGTTCCCATTAAAGCCAGAAAGCCGTCCGGACCCCAGGCCCAATGTCCGATAATAGGATAAATAAACCCTGTAACACAAATACTGTAAAGAATATCTCCGCGGAAACTGGTGCGGCCAATCATGGCACCAGAAACAATGGTTGAAGTTGTATCAGCAAAAGCGAACTGAAAAATCCAGTGAGCTAGTACAGGAATACCTGTTGTTCCGTATGTTGCAGGAATACCGGCAAGGAAAAACCAATGCATACCTATAAACCCATTCCCTTCGCTAAACATAAAGGCATAACCAATAGCCCAGAAAGCAACACCACAAAGGCAAGTATCAAAAATACATTCCATTAATACGTTTACGGTTTCTGTTTTTCGGGCAAAACCTGCCTCCAGCATTACAAAACCTGCCTGCATACCAAATACTAAAAAAGCGGCAACTAAGGTCCAAACAGTATTAACTGTGTTAATCACTGCTGTTTCATGTGCCGTATAAGTATCGGCAGCAAAAACGGTAGAACTTAAAATTCCGGGTAAAGAAACCATTGCCAACATTACAATTAGCAGGCCCATTACTTTGCCCGAAAAGATAGCTAAGCCTAATTTCCATTTTTCACGAGGTAAAGAATTAAATAATTTTTTTAGATAAAGTTTAAAGTTCATAGTTTTAGGGTTTAAAAAACACTGTTTAAATTACATTTATGATAAAATTTATATTTATTTTAAGATATTAAGCTAATTTTCTTGTAACTATGGCAATTCATTTTGATTTTAAAGTTTTAATGAAGCTTATAATTATGTATTTTAATGAAAATGATAGATTCATCAACAAATTGTATTTAGAAATAGTAAACATCTGCAATTAATTAATTTTTTATCTTTTTTACAATTATATTGAAAAAAATAATGCTTTATCTATTTTTTTTTATCAAAATAAATAAAACATCAACAAAAAAATGATTTATATATAAAATTAGTCCAATAAATATCTTTAACTATAAAAAACAATAAAAAAACATGTCTAACATCCGATTTCAGGCGCTACAGTCTGTTTTTACAAGAACAATCCCGGAAGTAAAAGCACCTTCTACCAGAATTTCCGATTATTTCGGGTCAAATGTTTTCGATAAAAAGAAAATGAAAGAATATTTATCAAAAGAAGCTTACCAAAGCATTATAGATTCTATTGATAAAGGCGTTCCGGTTGACAGGGAAATTGCCGAACATATTGCATCAGCATTAAAAACCTGGGCAGTTAGCAAGGGTGTTACACATTATACGCACTGGTTTCAACCTTTAACCGGCACAACAGCAGAAAAACATGATTCTTTTTTTGAACCAGGCGGAGACGGAAGCGGCATAGAAAAATTTAGCGGCGATGCATTGGCACAACAAGAGCCTGATGCTTCGAGTTTTCCAAATGGTGGTATCCGTAACACATTTGAAGCAAGAGGTTATACAGCCTGGGACCCATCTTCCCCGGCGTTTATTATCAACCAAACGCTTTGTATTCCAACCGTATTTGTTTCATACACCGGTGAAGCGCTGGATTATAAAGTGCCATTGTTAAAAGCGCTGGTTGCTTTGGATAAAGCTGCAGTTGATGTTTGCCATTATTTTGATAAAGGCATTGAAAAAGTAAATGCTTCACTGGGCATCGAGCAGGAATATTTTCTGGTAGATTTGGCTTTGTTTAACGCACGTCCGGATTTGCTTCTAACCGGCCGTACACTGTTCGGACACATGTCTGCCAAGAGCCAGCAATTGGAAGACCATTATTTTGGTTCTATTCCAGACCGTGTTTTAGCTTACATGCAGGATTTTGAAACGGAAGCGTTAAAATTAGGTATCCCTTTAAAAACACGCCATAATGAGGTTGCCCCTTCACAATTTGAGTGTGCGCCTATTTATGAAGAAATTAACCTGGCCATCGATCATAACCAATTGCTAATGGATTTGATGGATAAAGTTGCCCTTCGCCATAATTTTAAAGTGTTGCTGCACGAAAAACCTTATGCCGGTGTTAACGGTTCTGGCAAGCACAACAACTGGTCTTTAATTACCAACACTGGTAAAAACCTGCTTTCTCCGGGCAAAACGCCTAAAAACAACCTGATGTTCTTAACGTTTTTTGTAAACGTTATCCGTGCAGTTTATGAGCATGCAGATCTGTTAAGGGCTTCTATCGCTTCGGTTACCAATGATCATCGTTTAGGCGCCAACGAAGCGCCGCCAGCCATTATTTCTATTTTCCTTGGCAGCCAGTTAAACGAGGTTTTGGATGAGATTGAAACTGCCCGCATCAGCAGGATTATGAAAGATGAAAATTCTTTATGGTCTGGCATACCGAAAATACCACCGATTTTAAGAGATAACACCGACCGTAACCGTACTTCGCCTTTTGCTTTTACCGGTAATAAATTTGAATTGCGCGCTGTTGGTTCATCCGCCAACTCTTCCAGTCCGATGACCATTTTGAACGTAATTGTTGCCGACCAGTTAATCAAGTTTAAATACGATGTAGATAAACTGATTAAAAAAGGCGAGAAAAAAGATGTGGCTTTAATGACGATTATCAAAAAGTACATCAAAGAATCAAAAGCGATCCGTTTTGAAGGAAATGGCTACAGCGAAGAATGGGAAAAAGAAGCTGCTGCAAGAGGTTTAACAAACATTAAATCTACACCAAAAGCATTAGACATATTGCTTTCTGAAAAAACAGCAGAATTATTTAACAAAACCGGCGTTTTTAGTGAGCGTGAAGCACATGCCCGCCACGAAATTTTACTGGAAAGCTTCTATAAAAAATTACAGATCGAAGCACGGGTGATGGGCGAACTTATCAATAGTGCCATCCTTCCTGCTGCCATCATCTATCAAACTAAATTGGTTGATAATGTAAGGGGCTTGAAAGAAATCGGATTGGAAGAAACTGCTTATAATGTTCAAATGGATTTGATCCGTAAAATTTCAAACCATATTAACGAAGTTCAAACAAATGCCAAACAAATGCTGGAAGAACGCAAAAAAGCAAATGTAATTGAAGATATGCGCGAAAAATCAATCGCTTATGATGAAAAAGTAAAAGGTTATTTTGATACTATCCGTTACCATGTTGATAAATTAGAACAACTGGTAGATGACGCACAATGGCCTTTACCAAAGTTTAGGGAACTATTGTTTATTAAGTAGGTTTGAGGTGAGAGGTATCAGCTACCAATACCATCTCAGAAAAAGCTCTGGAGTTTCCAGGGCTTTTTTTATGCCATTAATTTTGTTGCAGCAAATAAATTGCTAAACGAAAACGCGCGTTCTTTACCTTTTACCAATTTTAGCTTGATAAAAACAGTATTGCTATTTTATTTGATTGGTTGATGTGCTGATACTTCGAACCTCACACCTATTTCCTACTTTTGCCCCATGATTTCATCTCAACGCTATGATTTGCGGGGCGTTTCTGCCTCCAAAGAAGACGTACATCAGGCTATTAAATCTATTGATAAAGGCATTTTTCCAAAAGCTTTTTGCAAGATCATTCCTGATATTTTAGGCCATGACGAAGCTTTTTGCAACATTATGCACGCAGATGGCGCCGGTACAAAATCTTCGCTTACTTATTTGTATTGGAAAGAAACAGGCGATTTATCGGTTTGGAAAGATATTGCGCAGGACGCCGTAATTATGAACCTGGACGATTTGCTTTGCGTTGGCGCCACGGATGATATTCTGCTTTCCTCTACCATCGGCAGAAATAAAAATTTAATTCCCGGAGAAGTGATTGCAGAAATTATTAACGGAACGGAAGAATTGTTAGCACAACTACGTGAAACCGGAATTGGCATCTATTCAACCGGAGGTGAAACCGCCGATGTTGGCGATTTAGTGCGGACCATAATTGTAGATTCTACCGTTACCTGCCGGATGAAACGTGCTGATGTAATAGATAACAGCAACATCCGGCCAGGAGATGTAATTGTTGGTTTGGCTTCCGACGGACAAGCTTCTTACGAAAATTCGTACAATGGCGGAATGGGTTCTAACGGATTAACTTCTGCCCGCCATGATGTTTTTAACAAAACTCTTGCTGAGAAATTTCCCGAAAGTTATGATCCTGCCGTTCCGGAAGAACTTGTTTTTTCAGGTTCTAAAAACCTCACTGATTTAATTGATATTGGAAACGGTAAAACTGTTACTGCCGGAAAGTTAGTTCTTTCTCCTACACGCACTTATGCGCCTGTTATTAAAGCTGTTTTAGAACAGTTTCGTTCTCAAATTCATGGCATGGTGCATTGTAGCGGCGGCGCACAAACCAAAGTCTTACATTTTGTAGATGCTGTCCATATCATCAAAGACAACCTTTTCCCTGTTCCGCCTCTGTTCAAATTGATCCAGCAGGAATCAGGAACAAGCTGGCAGGAAATGTATAAAGTTTTTAATATGGGGCACAGAATGGAATTGTACGTTCCCGAAACTTTAGCAGAAAACATTATTTCAATTTCTAATAGTTTCAATATTGCAGCACGAATTGTTGGGCGTGTAGAAGCTTCTTCAATAAAAAAACTTACTATCCGTTCTGAATTTGGAGAGTTTGTTTATTGATTTGTCTGGTGGTTTTGATTTTTGATGCTTCTTTTATGGCATAAAAATTAAGGTTATCCCCCTAACCACCTTCAAAGGGGGAAACCTAAAGAAGACCTTTCTAAAACAATAAAAGTAACAGATAGAAAAGTAGCAAACACAGCTTCCCCTCTTGAGAGGGGTTAGGGCGTGTCCTTTAAATAATGTCCGAATTTTTCTAATTCAAAGTTATTTTCATCAAAAAAATTTTATCTTCTATGCCTCCGATGCTTTTTGCTGGAATGGCTACTGCTTCTTTTATGCGATGTTTTTTTACTTGAGTGGTGGCGGTGTTCTTCAACATGATGATGCTTCTTTTGCGGGGCCTTTTTTTCTGAAGTTTTTGTTGAAGCCTTTTTTGAAGCAACCGGTGCTTCTTTTACCGGTGTTTTTTTTGCAGTATCGGTTGCAGCAGTAGCTGATTTTTTATTTTCATCTTCCTGTGATACTGTTTTTACCGTAAAATTATTGCTACGGATGCCATATTCCAGTACACGCTTGTCTGCCGTTAACTTTGCATCTTTTCCGTTTCCATCAAACAACGGAAACTCACGCATTAAAACTCCTTCTTTGATATAAAAATTATCCTGGCCGCGGTAACCTTTTTTTTGCGAAGAGGTAAGTTTAGGAAAATCCAGTTTCTGTGCTTTATTGTCTTTATACTCAAAAGCATAAATCTGTGTGTATTTGGTAGAATCTTTAGATTTTGCCTGGACCAGGATCTCCGGGTTACCGTCCATGTCCATGTCCGTGTTATAAACGTCGGTAATCGTTCCGTCTAAATCACCGGTAGTTGTAGTGTATTTTGCTGCTGCTGAGTCTGATTCCAAGATCAAAAAAGAACCAGTTTCGGTTGAACCTCTTCCCCAGCTAAAAACATCAAAACTCTTTCCCGGAGAAACTTCAATGGTTTTATGAAACCGAAATGGCGGCGTTAAAGCAGGTTTTGCTTGTAAAATCTGATGTTGGACAGCAGGTTTATGATCTGTAGAATTACAAGCTGCAAAAATTATTATTAACCATAAAGCTGTTAATTGCAGGGAGATGCTTCTTTTATCACCTAAAAAAATCATAGTTGTTAATTGAATAAAATATCGGGCGGAAGTTCTGTTTGTGGTTTCCCTGCTAAATTTAAGTAAACTCTTAACGTACTGGTAGCGCCGGCATCAAAATATTTGATTTTAATTTGATGAAAGCCTTTTAAAAGCGGAACTAAACTGCTTTTCTGAAAAAGCGCGTGCTTTCCGTCGTTATCAACCACCAGCTCATTATCTAAATACAACTGCGAACCATCGTCAGAAGTTAAGCCTAAATTGTAATTTCCGTCCTGGTCTATACGAATATTACCCTGATAAATTACACCAAAAACCCGGTTATTTTTTTTAAACGCCGAAACGTTGATGCTTTTGATTGTACCGGTATCAATAACAGGCGCATCATCCAATTGAGCAGCAGCGGTAAAACTTCCGCTAAGTGCTTTGTATTTTAAACCCGGATTAGCAGGCTGCACATTTAAAGCAGCAAAAGGCTCGCGGTTATACAAAACTACTTTGCTTACTACGCTTCTTTTTCCGCAAGGTGTAATTTCTACAGTTTGCAGCGTCCTGGTCTGGTTTTTCTCGAGATTAATGTTGATAGGCGCTGTATAAAGTAAATCCGTTTCACGAGGCAAATAATCATCAATGGTATAATAAATGCGGGCATCAGTTACAGAAGGTTTTAATTGGTAACTCATATTTGGCCCAATCATAAAAGAATCCCTTATACCTATTGGTTCCGGAACGCGGTAATTGATACAGGAAGCATCCAGGCGGTTTAAATGCCGGGGCAAACGGGTTTCAGAAAAATCTTTATAATTTTTATTGGCCAATGGTGTCCAGGCAATTTCAGAAAGTGCCAGCATTCTTGGCAATAGCATGTACTCTACTTTTGCTGTTGTACCAATATATTCCGTCCATAAATTAGCCTGAACACCAATAATGTAAGTTTGTTGTTCGGCTGTTAAAACCTGCGGAACAGGGTTATAAGCATAAGTTTGCTGCAAAGGCGCGTAACCGCCGATAGAAAGTGGTTCCTGATCTGATTTTCCCTGCGCTTTATCAAAATACAAACCAGAGTTTTGCGAAGTCATGATCACGTTATGGTTTTGCTGTGCAGCAGCAATTCCGCCTGCTTCTCCGCGCCAGCTCATTACGGTTGCATTTGGCGCCAGCCCGCCTTGCAGAATTTCATCCCAGCCAATAATACTACGGCCCTTATCATTCAAAAACTTTTCAATCCTTTCTATGAAATAACTTTGTAAACCGTGTTCGTTTTTCAGCTTTAACTTTTTAATTAAATGCTGGCAAAAAGCAGAATTATGCCAGATACTTTTAGGCACTTCATCTCCGCCGATGTGAATGTATTTTCCGGGAAACAATTGCATCACTTCCGTCAGCACATCTTCCAGAAAGTTAAAAGTGTATTCTGATGGACAATAAACATCGTCAAAAACACCCCAGGTTTCGGCCACTTTATAAGTTCTTTTGGGATTACAACTTAATTCAGGATAAGCAGCAAGCGCAGCCAAAGAATGGCCGGGCATTTCTATTTCGGGAATAATGGTGATGTAACGATCAGCAGCGTATTTAACAATATCTTTAATTTCGTCCTGCGTATAAAAACCGCCATAAGGCGTATGATCGAACTGCTGCGGCATCCGGTCGTGGTAATTGCCGATTAAGGTTTGCGCACGCATACTTCCAATTTCGGTTAATCTTGGATATTTTTTAATCTCGATGCGCCAGCCTTGGTCATCGGTTAAATGCCAGTGAAAAGTGTTGATTTTATAAGCAGCAAGCAAATCAATATATTCTTTGATAAAAGAAGCAGGAAAAAAATGACGGGAAACATCCAGGTGCACCCCACGGTATTTAAAACGCGGATGGTCTTCAATAGCCATACAATTCAGGGTTGAAGTAACCTGTGTTTTGGTATCTGCAAGCAATTGAATTAACGATTGAACACCATAAAACAAACCTGCATCACGGCCAGTTACGGTAATTCGTTTTGGGGTGATGCTTAAACGGTAACCTTCATCGGGCAAAGTATCTGCCCCGATATTTGTTAAAACAATTACAGAAGCAGCCGTATCGTTGCGTAAAGTATCATTTATATTTTTGAACTGCTGCAGGTAAGAAGACAAAAAGAAAACGGCCTTGTTATCTTTTAAATCAGTTTGTATGATGCTTCTTTTATGCAGGAAAAATTTACCCGGATTTTTTTTGATGGAAAACGGGGCTGGAATTAAACCGGAATTAGGGTCAGCATTTTGCGAAAAACAGTTAGTAAAGGCAAAAAATACAAGAATAAAACACCAGGAATATTTAACAATCATTTAGTAAACAGGATCAGAAATTAAAACGATAACATTATTTAGCCAAATAAGAATACGTGTTTATAAATGAGGTTGTTACCTGAATATTACACCTACCTTTTTGCCCGAAATATTTTCGAGCAATGGCTTAAAGATCAGCAAAGCATTTTGCTTTGTTTTTTGCAGGAGCTGCATATCCGAAGCGTTTTTTAACAAACGCTGTTCGGCAATTTTATAAATCCCTTCTACCAGGTCTTTGGTATCGGTTGAAAACCAGGTACCGGAAACATCATAAACTTTGGATTTCTGATGATCTAATTTAACATAACAAATTTGCGGCTGTGGTAAAGTTACCGTAACAGAATCTTCCCCAACTTTAACAATGTCTTTTTTCTGAACTTTAGTTAAATCTATACAGCCGGTTACTTCGCCAACGGCAACAAATAAAATCCGCTTGTCAGGTAAAATCGCACGTACTTCTTTTTGCTCAATCACATCTTTCATCGAATATTTTACCAGCTCCAAATTACCCATCGAAGTAATTTTTTGTACCATTACATCTTCCCGCATTTCCTTGCGGGAAACGAAAAAGTTGTTTTTAAGGTAATAATAAGCGGCGGCAAAAAGCCCAAATACAATAATCAAAAAGATTAAATACCTGAAAACCCGGGCAAAAGCGAAAGAATTATTTGTCATGAGATTTTAATGTGGTAAAAGAAGCATCAGTAATTATCCTTCTACCAAACTTTCTTTCGCAGCCAGGTAACGTTCAGCTTCCAGCGCGGCCATACAACCTGTTCCCGCTGCCGTTACCGCCTGGCGGAAAACCTTGTCCTGCGCATCGCCGCAGGCAAAAACACCTTCGATATTGGTTTGGGTTGTACCAGGTTTGGTTAGGATATAACCTACTTCGTCAGTATCAATCCAGCCTTTAAAAATATCTGTGTTTGGATGATGGCCGATAGCTACAAAAAAGCCGGTAACAGGCAGCGTTTGTTCTTCGTTGGTTTGATTGTTTTTTACGCGTACACCGGTTACACTTTGTCCGTCGCCAACAATTTCCTGTGTTTCTGTACTGTAAAGAATTTCAATATTGTGAGTGTTTTGTACACGGCTTACCATTGCTTTTGATGCCCGAAATTCACTTCTGCGTACAATCATATACACTTTGCGGCATAATTTTGCCAAGTACGTTGCTTCTTCTGCGGCTGTATCTCCTGCGCCAACAATCGCTACATCCTGATTTTTGAAAAAGAAACCATCGCAAACAGCGCAGGCAGAAACGCCGAAACCATTATACTTTTGCTCGGATTCCAATCCCAGCCATTTGGCAGAAGCACCGGTAGAAATGATGACGGTATCAGCAAAAATAGTTTTTACTTCATCCACTACAACCTTATGCGGCAAACTGGAAAAATCAACCGAACTCACGTAACCAAAACGAATATCTGTACCAAAACGTTCTGCCTGTTTCTGGAATTGCTCCATCATTTCCGGCCCCTGAACGCCATTCGGATAGCCCGGAAAGTTTTCTACTTCTGTTGTTTGTGTAAGCTGTCCTCCAGCTAACATTCCGGTATATAAAACTGGTTTTAAATCAGCACGGGCAGCATAAATAGCAGCCGTATAACCGGCGGGGCCGGAACCTATAATTAAACATTGTACGTGTTCGGTATCTTGAGACATGTTGTTTTCGAGTTTATGCAAAAATACATTTTCGGTTGCACAATTGGTTGAAGGCAAATGTCAGACCAAGTTAATTTTAAGGCGATAAAAGAAGCATGACCGAACAAAACGGAACAAGTTGCCATAAAATATGAAAAACAAGCTATAAGCTTTTGATAAAAGAACCGAGGGCTTTGTTTAGTTTACCATGTTTTTCGATCATACTTTGGTGGCCTGCCTTTAAAACAACAAGTTTCGATTCTGCAATTTGCTGATGGATAAACAAACCACATTTTAATACATTTAACCGGTCGTAAACACCGGCAATTACCAAAGTTGGGATTTGGATGGTTTTTAATTGGGCTGTCAGGTCTAATTTCATAAATTGCATTAAAGCTTCTGTTACTGCTTTCGTTTTATTATCAGGTGCAAGCCTGGCTGCATATCTTAACTGCATGGCACTTTGTTTACCGGTAAAAAATAAGAAACGGGCAAAAAAGCTTGAGGTTCCGCTGGTAAAATTCGTCCGGCCTAAAATATCAAAAACCGGTGCTGCCTTTTTTACCAGTTTTAGCAGCGGAACAATTACCGGCTTTTCCAAAGCTTTCAAAACCGTCGAAAACTGAACGGTTTTTAAGGGATTGGTATAAGAACCTCCGTGTAAAACAACCGCTTTAGCATTTATACCCAAGCCGGGTTGCAGGCAATACTGCAATAAAACAGAACTTCCCCAGCTATGCCCGTAAATTATGGGTTGATCGATCTTTAAAAATTCCAAAACACTTTGTAAATCTGTTGCGAGGGTTTGCATAGATAAATCCTTCGCAACAGCAGAACCTCCATGTCCCGGAAGGTCAATAAAAACCAGGCGGTAAGCTTTGTTAAAATACTTGCGCTGGTAATACCACTGCTTGCGGTTGGCATTTAACCCATGCACCAAAACAAAAGGCTGCGCTTTTACCGGCCCGTCAAACTCCACATAAAACTCGTTGCCGCTGGCACACTTTACCCAGCAATGCTCGTCGGGCGATTTCCATTTTAAGCTTTTGCCCCTTTTTTTAGAAAGCAGCCACGACACCGGAAAGCGGCCAAACGCCGTGATTAACAGCAGTGTGGAGTATTTTAAGGATGTTTTTAACTTATTCATCTTACCTGGTTTAAAAATCTGAAGTCAATGCAACACTTACAGCAGAATTAATTTGAAAAATGACAGGCTTAAATTAGCAAACAAGTTAATAATAAAATAAAAACCTGAAATTTATTTAACTGTTGATACTACAGCTAATAACATAAAAACAGGCATAAAAGAAGCATCAACATTAAACAGCAATGCTTCTTTTATCAGGTAAAATCTTTAAAAAGATATTTAATCAGATCATATGATGAAAAAACCAATTTCCAGAAAAATGCATGGTGGTGCCGATTATGCTTATGCTGCCCTTGCAGCCGTTTTGCCAGAATTAGCTGGTTTTGAGGAAGAAGAAAAAGCGAAATTGCTTTGCAGAATCATTGGTTGCGGAACCTTAACTTATACTTTGTTTACCCGCGCCGAATGGGGATTGTTTAAATTGATCCCTTTTAAAGCACATTTAATTACAGATTTTACCGCAGGTATTTTTACACTTGGCGCTCCGTGGCTTTTTAATTTTTCTCAAAATAAAAAAGCCCGGAATGCTTTTCTGGCAATTGGATTAACGAGTGTTGTTGCAAGTATATTGACAAAGGCGGAGGAAATGTAAGTGCGCTAATTGTAAGCGATTAATTGATGGAAAGGCTGCCTGTAAAAAGGCGGCCTTTTTTGTTGATGCTGTTTTTATAGGATAAAAGTTTATGTTGGATTAGGAAATCCAAAGTTCAAAGATCGGGTTACAAAATCCCGACCAGTGGTGATGAGCAAAGCACAAGCAACAAATTACAATCAATCAAGTAGGTACAAGCCTTATAATTATTTTAAGACATATCTTAAACAATATATCTTGGTAATATTAGTAATTTTAACTTAATGAACAGCGAATTAATTACCCTCATTGCTAATATTGCGCTTACGCTTTCTTTTATTGCAGCCCTGATTTTTGGCATTGCACAAACCAGAGCCGCAGCGCAAGACAGGAAAGAACGCTTTACGTTGGAAACAATGCGCAATTTTCAAACACACGAGTTTTGTCAGCTAATGTATTTCATCAATAATATAGCAATGCCTGCAACACGGGCGGAAATGCAACTGCTGCCTGCCAAAGAGCAAGTTAATCTGATTCATTTTGCACAGATTATGGAATCGGTGGGTTTACAAGTAGCAGAGAAATTGATAGATATTGATCTGGTTGATAAAACGCTTGGTTCTTATGTAATTACAAGCTGGGAAAAATACAAGCTGATGTTTGAGGATGTTCGTAAAACCGCTCCCGACCCATTTTTGGGAGAATACTTTCAATGGCTTGCAGAAAGGCTCGACGAAAGAATGGCAAAAGCACCCAGAAAACCATTTTTTGAGCGAAAGTTAGAATGATCTCGATTATATTTAACTTTTGGTAGTTTTCTTA
>NZ_WPIK01000019.1 GCF_009754915.1 Mucilaginibacter arboris
CTATTTAAAAACAGTAAAACCATTGCTTTTTAATTGAATTAAAATGGAAAATGAATTGCAGGTTTTCTTATCAGCCTGATCTTGCTTATCTTCCCTCGAAATATCTACCGATGAAAAAACTGACTTTTGCCTTGCTGTTAAGCCTTGCTTCTTTTACCGCTATAAAAGCACAAAACCCCTCTTTTGTAACCGATAGTTTGAACAGTTATGTACAACAGGGCATGAAAGACTGGAATTTGCCGGGACTGGCGATAGCGATTATAAAAGATGGAAAAATAGTAGTAATGAAAGGTTTTGGTGTTCGGGATGTTAAAACCAAAGAACCTGTTGATGAAAATACTTTGTTCCTGATTGCAAGTAACAGTAAACTGTTTACAGCAACAGCTTTATCGCAATTGGACTATGATAAAAAGTTGTCTTTGGATGATAAGGTCACCAAGTATTTCCCGGATTATAAATTGTACGATCCAAATACAACGGCTTTGGTTACGATCAAAGATTTGCTTTCGCATCATTTAGGTACAAAAACGTTTCAGGGCGATTTTACTTTCTGGAACAGTAATCTTTCGCGTGAGCAAATCATGGGAAAGATGAAGTTGCTGCAACCATCGCAACAGTTCAGACAGAGTTTTGGCTACTGCAACAGTTGCTTTTTAACGGCAGGCGAGGTGATACCGAAAGTTACCGGAAAACAATGGGAAACTTATATTCAGGATAGTTTGCTTACACCATTAAACATGACTAACACTTACACATTAGGAAAAGGTGCAGCGCAACGAAAAGATATTTCCAAACCTTACAGTACTGTTTTTACCGGCAAATTATCTGAATTGCCTTATGATTTGGTTGACAACCTTGCACCCGCAGGAAGTTTGGTAAGCAATGTAAAAGATCTGTCTAAATGGATAATGATGCAATTGGATAGCGGCCGTTATCAAGGAAAAAGAATTTTACCGTGGGAAGTATTGCAAAAAACAAGGCAAATGAATACAATTATCTCAAGCGAAAAATCCACTATTTATCCAAGTCATTATACCGGTTATGGTTTGGGAATCTTTCAAAGAGATTATAATGGAAGGCAGGTTTTTTATCATACTGGCGGCGCAGATGGTTTTGTAACGAATACTTGTTTTGTGCCCGAAGAAAAGCTGGGTATTGTAATTTTAACCAACAACGATAACCAGGAGTTTTTTGAAGCATTGCGTTACCAAATTCTGGATGCTTATTTAGGTGTTCCTTATATAAACAGAAGTAAACAAGTTTTACGTGCTTTTGCGCCCCAATTTGCAGAAAGCGTAAAAAAGGTAAATACAATGCAGGCACGGGTTAAAGGCAACGCACCAGCTTTGCCTTTAAAAAACTATACCGGCACTTATGTGAATGAACTTTACGGACCAATTACCATTACCCAGAATGGAAAAGATTTGCAAGTTAACTTTAACGGACATGCAACTTTAAAAGCAAAACTTCAATATATGGACAACAACGAATGGTTGCTCACTTACAACAATCCGGCTTTTGGTATTTTCCCTTTAAAGTTTAAAACTGAACAGGATAAAGTAATTTCAACTTCTATTAAAGTGAATGATTTTTTAGAGTATGATCCTTATACTTTTGTAAAACAGGGATAAACCCTCAATTACTAACAACAGGAGCCTTTTTTATATATTCTTTGTTGTCAAGCTGTTGAATAAGCAGAACTGCCAGGTCTTCTCTTGTCAGAGAAAATAATTTTACTTTTCCATCGCCTGTGTAACCAATATTTATTTTTCCGGTTGCAGGTTTACTACTTAACATCGGCAAGCGTAACAATGTCCAATCGAGCCGACTTTGCGTTATATTTTCCCCCAAAGTTATGATGTCGTTATAAACATCTTTCATCAGGTTTTGTACCATAAAAACAGCTATGTTAAAACTAAGCTGGAACTTATCATGACTATCTTTGGAAGATGGCGTTGCCGTAGCAATCAGTCTTTTTACGGCATGTTTTTCCATTGCTGTAATAATATTTTTGATGCCGACAGATATAGCTTGTCCTTTTGTTTTGCCTGTCGGTCCTAAAACACTTATAACAGCATCTGCATCTTTAACTGCGGCTTCAATTTTATCCGCTTCATCCAATTCACCTTTTACTACTGTCAGTTTTTCGTTTTGAAAAGCTATTTTAGAAGGCGTTCTTGCAAAAGCCGTTACCGAATGTCCTTCGGCTAATGCTTTCTTTATTACCAAAAGTCCTGTCTCGCCGGACCCGCCAAAAATTGTAATGCGCATTATTAAAATTATTTTTTTAGTTATACTACAGCTTTATATGTAACAGGTAGAAAAATGCTCCTGTCGCGCAAAAAAGCAGAAATCCAAACCAAAACTATTGGCGTTAAAGCATTTAAAGGGGTTCCGTGAGAAATTTCTGTTGCCATAGCTCCTGCAAAATAGCAAGACAGCAATATAAAACCAATCTTCATTGTTTTTGGGTAAAGGAACAAGGCTGTAAATACAATTTCCATCAAACCAAAAAGTATAATATACTTACCAACACCTACTTTAGTAAGGAAACTTTGTACATTACTATTGCCGGTTAATTTCATAATCCCACTGTAAGTAACCAGCAGTGCAGCAATAGCTGTTATAACTATGGTAATAATTCTTTTTGCTTTCATTTCTAATTGAATTTTAACATCCAAAAAAAAGCTATTTTTGCTATATATTTTATAGCACTATCTTTTCAGATAGTGGATTTTTAATCCGATGAAGCGAAAATGAATGTTATTGAAGAGAAAAAAGAGCGGACACACCAGGAATGCACCCTGCTTTTGCCTGCTGTGAGAGATGCGTTGGAAGTTTTAAATGGCAGATGGAAACTGCCGATTATTATTTCCTTGTCATTTGGTGTAAAACGCTTTAAGCAAATATCTAAAGAATTAAATGGCATTACAGATAAAATGCTATCAAAAGAATTAAAAGATTTGGAAGTAAACCACCTTATCAAACGTACTGTTCATGATTCGTTTCCACCAACGGTAGAATATTCTATTACTGAACATGGACAATCCTTAGAAAAAGTAATCATCGAATTGCGAAATTGGGGAGTAGAACATCGCAGAAAAATTATCGATGAATTTAACCAATAGCGCTGTTCATACGGTTCTTTATATTTTTTAAAATTATCCAGAATTAATTGCCGGCCGTTTCTATGAATTTCTATCGGATGTGCAGTTTCTACTTCAAAATTTTTCTGTAACTTTTGTTTCATTTCCTTTGTTAGAAAAATAAATCTTGCATTTTGGCAAACCCTTGTTATCGGAACCCTCTTTTCTTCAGGCAATTTTGTTTTTAATTTGGGCCTTGACCAAACATTTCTATCAATTTTTTTAGTCCGTCGGGTGAGTGCATAAATTCCGTGTTGTCCAATGTTTCCTTCCCTATTTCGGCAAATCTTGCAAACATCTGTTTTTCGTAATGCGCTATTGCAGATTTTAAATCAGTAAACTTTTCATTGGTTAAACTTTCGCTTAATTGCAAAGCATCAAGCATTGCCATATTTACACCTTCGCCAGCATAGGGAGGCATCCAATGAGCTGCATCGCCTATAAGTGTGATGTTTGTTTTGGCTTCCCATTTTTGATCTAAAGGCATGCAATATTGAGGCCTGGGGATGAATATTGTGTTTTCAACTTCAAATAATTCGAGCCAAATGCTATCCCAATTGGAGTATTCTTTTTTAAACCATTCCAAAACTTGGTTACTGTTTTTAAAATCAATACCACTGTCTGTAACCCAGTTGGTATCAACTTTCCAGCCAGTATAAAAGTCCAAACTACCATCGCCTTTGGCACTTACAGATATTGTTTTTGAATCGCCCAATCCCATGATTTTTCCACCTTGTAATAAGTCGTGGATCTTTGGTGCGTTTTTTTCAGAATCATAAATATTGCCTTCTAATACGGTAACGCCTGAATAAAAAGGCTTGATCGGTGTAACGAACGGACGAATTTTGGATTTAGCGCCGTCTGCTCCAATTACAATATCGGCAATAACAGTGTTGCCGTTTTCAAAAATTATTTTCCAAGTGTTGTCAATGCTTTCAAGAGAAACCATATGACTGTCCCAAACAACGGTATCAGGCTGTAAAGAATCTAATAAAATATTTCTTAATGGGCCACGGTCAATTTCGGGCCTAAACCATTCATCTCCAAAATGGCCGTTAGGTTCTTCGTTATGTTCATCAAAGAAAATTTTTGCATTTTCATCAACAACACGGACCCGGTCAGCATCAGGTCTATAATTTGCTTTGAAGGCATCCATCAAACCTGCTTCTTCAAGTGCCTTTAATCCCGATTCAGTATGCAAGTCAAGTGTTCCGCCCTGTTTCCTTACATCTCTATTGAGATCTCTTTCATACACTTTTACATTTGCTCCTTTGAGTTGTAAAAGCCGTGCAAGTGTAAGCCCGCCCGGCCCACCGCCAATGATGGCTATTTTTTTATTTTGAAGTAAATTCATTTTACCTTGTTTTTTAATTACAATGCAAAATTACTTTTTGGGCAAAGCTAATAATTGTACAAATCGGTCATTTTTGTTTTTATTTAATTCTTTGGGTGTTAGGCCTGAATGTTTTTTGATGGCCTTAATAAAATGCGCTTGGTCTGCAAAATTTTGTTCGGGAAAAAATTTACCTTTTTTGATTTGTGGCAACGTTGCATAAAACCTTAAAATGGTGCAATACTCTTTTAATGAAATTCCTATATATTGATTAAAATATCGATTGATTTGCCTGCTTGTCCAAAACGATTTTGCTGATAATTCTTTAACTGTCATTGAACCGTTTGATAAATAAATGTATTCAAATAACCTGCGTTTTTTATCGTCTACTTTTTTCCCTTTGAGTATGTTGAGTATTTTTTCAGAAACTTTGTTTGCAAAATTTTCAAAGTTGTTCAGGTCATTGATGCTAATATCCCAAAAGTTATCAGGCAATTGTAATGGATTATTTAGTTGATAAGCGATAGAAGTTTCAAGAATATATTTAACGGCAAGTAGTTTAAAGCTGACGGCAAAAATGATAGTTTTCGCAGAAAATATTATTTGCGAAGCGTGTATATCCAAGTCCATAAGCATTGCATTGAAAGGCTCCGTATCAGAATAAGAAAAAAGCACATCAACTCTTCCATCAGGCAAAGTGGCAATATCCTTATCATTGTCTGAATTATTGACAAGCATCCAAAAACTTTCTACAAAGTTGGAAAGTGTTGCGTTAGGCTTGATTATTTTTAATTGTATGTCGTTCGTCAAATGTAGTTATTTCAAGTTTGCAGGATGTCTTGTTAGGGTTGCCGATAACGTTCCGGTCCTGTCGAAGAACGGGAATTTGAAATCCGTTAGCCCGGACCAAAGTTAAATTAATGTTTAATTGTTGATGCTTCTTTTACCAGCTAAATTTTGTTCCTTCTGCTAAAACAAAAGCTGATGTTGAAACTGTCGGCCAGTTTTTTTGCCAAATCCATATTAGCGGTCCGCTGTTCTTCTTCATCTGTCTATTCAGTTAAAAATGTCAATACATAATTTGTTATTTCTTTACGCTCATTATTATTGGCTTTATTGTCCATATTGTTATAAGTTGTATTTGGCAGCTTAATAATTGTTATCCCTATTTAAATATATGGAAATATTGAGATGCACATACCAGTAAAATTGCATTAAGTTTATTGAGAAAAGGCAGGCTTAGAACAAAATTTTACAAAAGGTTTAGTCTAAAAAACTATATATTTTCTGGTTAAACTACTGCAATTGTAAATGCTCTATCCATCATAAATCTTTAAAAAACTAAATTTATGAAAACGCTTAAAGTTACAATGTTAGTTGTTATATCTGCCTTAAGTTTTAACCTTACTGATTCAGCCTTTGCACAAGATCGCGGCAACCGTCAAAATCAAAACGGAAGTTATACCAATCAAAGAAATACAAGTGCTGCAAATCAGCAACAAGGCAACAGCAATCAAAATACACAATATTCAAACAGTCAAAATCAAGGCAGCCAAAATTATCAGGGACAAGGTTCTGGCAGGGGAAACAATAATCAATCTTACCAAAACCAGGGAAACCAAAACTATCAGGGCCAGAATATGCCAAACCGTGGTAGCCAGAATTACCAGAACCAAAGTAGGAATTATGCCGACAGAGATTTCCGTGACCGTGATTTTAGAGGACGCGACAGGGATTTTGGTTACGGACGCGGCTGGGACAGAAGAGACAGGAACCGTTATGACCATGATTACCGGGACCGTGGCTACCATAACTGGTAAATTAAGCAAAAGCCTCACTAATTTAGTGAGGCTTTTTTATGAAAACTGTTTTGGTAAAACACGTATTAAAATGGAAAAAACTTTTTGTATTTGTGCGGGTTTTAAAATTACCTGAAATAAATGCAGAATAATTAATATGGTAAATAGTGCCCTGACAGAAGAAAGCAGACGAATAGAGATGTTGTTGTTAAAAAATGAAGAAAATAGTAATAAAAAAAGAGTGTTTGCCGATAGAAAAAGGACTAATATTTTAAGCGCGCCGGAAGAAAGAACAATTTTTTACCTGGTAAAAAAAGTACCGGGTTTTATTACTTCTAACATGCTTACCGGCATTGGTATTGCAGGCAGCGTAATTGTTTTAATTGGTTTTATCCTGGCTAATTATGTAGATCGAAGTTTTCTTTTATTAGGCGTTATTGGTTTGGTTATCAATTGGTTGGGTGATTCTTTAGACGGACGGATTGCTTATTACCGCAACCAGCCACGCAAATGGTTCGGTTTTTCTTTGGATATTATTATGGATTGGATTGGCACCGTATTAATCGGATTAGGTTATCTGGTTTACTCTCAGAACGAATATGAATTATTAGCTTTTATTTTTGTGGTTTTGTATGGATGGGCGATGATCATCTCTCAACTTCGTTATAAAATTACCGATAACTATACGATTGATTCAGGTTTGTTTGGCCCAACAGAAGTCCGCATATTAATTGCGCTGATTCTTGTTCTGGAAGTTGCCTTTCCGGATTCCATCAAGGTTTGTGGTTTAGTAATGTGCCTCGCACTTTTCATTATCGATCTAATAGATACCAACAAGCTTTTAAAATTGGGCGATATGCGCGACCAGGCAGAAATGGCTGCTAAAAGAAGCATTTAAATGGCTTACAAAAAGCCTGTTTTTATTTTTGCCAAAGCACAGGTTTCGGCTTTTATAGGTGGTGTTACAGATTATTTAGTAATGATAGCCTGTACCGAATTACTACATGTCCATTACACCATTTCTATTGTGATAAGCGGGTTAATTGGTGCAGTTGTTAACTTTTCGATCAACCGTTCCTGGGCTTTTCGCGCTCATCAGTCTAATCAATCTCCCATCACTTCTCAATTAAGTAAATTTATGCTAATGCTTGCAGGAAGTATTTTTTTGAAAGCCGCAGGAACTTATTTGCTAACACAAGGCTTACATCTTGATTACCGCATCAGCCGGATTATTATTGATATTATTGTTTCGCTTGGTTTCAACTTTATCCTGCAAAACTTCTGGGTGTTTAAAATGCAGCCTGCAACTAACGCAAGAAGAAGCTGATGCGCTCCTCACCTAAAATATCTGCTATATTTGCAGCTTATGGAAGCTATTCAAATTTCCGGGATTTTTAAAAATGCTATTTGTCGTGCTAAACCGTTAAGCGAAAACCTGTACAGCATTACGAAGGATACTGTTTTTATAGGTAAAATTTTAAAAGAAAACGGCGGCTGGAACCTGGAAGAAGTTGCCGGGGAAGATTTAACTGCGGAAAATGTACAGCTAATTGGGGCTTATATCGATAAAAAACGCAGGTAAATTAATTGTGATTATAGCTTATTGTTAATAGGCTATAAAGTTTCTTGCACATTTTTTACCGGTAAAAGAAGCATCATCATTTATTGAGCAGTTTTTCTTCTTAACAAATAATTACGCGGACTATTTAGCGGATCGTTGTAATTAATTACTTCCCAACCCTTACTGGCCATATAATTTAAGGCATCAATTTCATTGTCAAAAGTTTTAAGTTTTGCAATTAGCTTGTTAATTTCTTCGTCGGACAAGGCGCTTGTACTGCTATCATGCCCAAAATCAGTACCGATAGCATAGCCAGACCTGAAAGAACGTGTTAATACAAAAATTCTGCAATAAGCATCATGCGGTTTAACCCGGGCAGAATCTGTTTGTGCAAAACAAGCAGCAGGCAGCAGCCAGAACAGGAAAAGTAGTTTTTTCATTAAAATAAGGTGTTGTTTTTAAATCCATAAACTTAATCCTGGTAAAATTATTTTTTGCAGGATAAAAAATTCCTGGTTTTAACTTATAAGATGAGCAGCTTGTAAAGTTTAAATGCATATTGATGAGCCTTTCTTCTTTCAGGCCCAGCCGTTCTTTAGGGTAGGAACTTCGGATAATTATTAAAAAACCATAGAGGTAATAAGATAAATTTTATGCCGGTAAAAACAGCATCCGGCTTTTAATAGTAATATCCGTATCAATCTGTTTTGTTTTGATATGGAAATCAGTAGTCGGTTTTATGAAGTAAACGGAATATATTTACACGCGGCAGTTGCTGGCCCGCCAAAAGGAAAAGTCATTTTATTTCTGCACGGCTTTCCTGAGTTTTCATTAGGCTGGAAAAAGCAATTGCTGTTTTTTGCAGAAAAAGGCTATTATGCAATAGCGCCAGACCAGCGCGGATACAACTTCAGCAGTAAACCAAAAGGCGTTAAAGCTTACCGGATAGAAAATTTAGTGGCCGATGTTGTAGAACTAATCCAACAATTATCAACCCAAAAAGTAATTTTAGTGGGACATGATTGGGGCGGGGCTGTTGCGTGGGAAGTTGCAGGTAGATATCCGGAGCTGATCGAAAAACTCATCATCCTGAACATGCCGCATTTAAAAGTAATGCGCGATACGTTGAAGCGTAATTTTCGGCAACTGCTAAAAAGCTGGTACACTGGTTTCTTCCAGGTCCCGTTTTTGCCCGAGTGGTTCAGCAGTTTGTTCAATTACAAAATATTGGAACAAAGCATGGTCCGGTCGGCTAATAAAAAAACATTTTCAAATCAGGAACTGGCGCAATATAAATCCGCCTGGCGCAATCCGGGCGCATTAAAAGCGATGATCAACTGGTACAGGGCTTATAAATACAGCAAACCTGCTTTAAAAAAGATCAGCATTCCAACACTTATTCTTTGGGGGAAAAAAGACAAGTTCCTGTTGCCGCAAATGGCAGAAAAAAGTAACCTGCTTTGTGCAAGAGGAAAACTGATTATGCTTGAAGATGCCACGCACTGGCTTCATCATGAAAAAGCAGCTAAAGTAAATCGGCTCATTTTAAATTTTCTGTTTTAAAGTATTTTTGGCCGCAAAGATTTTTTGCCCGTAAAAGAAGCATCGGCAACAGGTGCTAAGGATTAATATTGCCAAAACCTCATTAACTAAAATAATGAGATATATTAGTAACGATTTTAAAAATATAATAAAAGGAAAATGGGAAAACCTGGTAAGCTCATCTATAAAAAAGATAAGGGCTGACCGTAGCTTTCATTTTAATTGAAAAACACATATACTGATGAAAATAAAAAAAGCAGTAATTACCGCTGCCGCCCGTGGCGAACGCTTGTACCCGGTTGCGGATACGATACAAAAAGCCATGCTGCCCGTAATTGATACAGATGGTTTGTACAAGCCTGCCATTCAGATTATTGCTGAAGAAGCTTTTGCCAGCAGTATTGAAGAAATTTGTATTGTTTGTGCGCCCGGCGATCCGGACCTGTATATAAATGCTTTTACTTCGCTGCGCGATAACCTGCTTAAATCTTTTAAAAGTGTTGATTGGGCAAAGCAACAAGCAGAAAAAATAACTGATTTATTAAGTCGCCTTCACTTTGCAGAGCAAAAAGAAGCATTAGGCTACGGACATGCTGTTTATTGTGCACGCGAATTTGTTGGAAACGAACCTTTTTTGTTACTGTTAGGCGATTATTTATATGTATCTGCTTTAAAAGCAAAACGTTGCGCAACTCAGTTAATTGAACTGGCTGTGCAGGAAGATTGTCCGGTTTCGGCAGTAACTTCTATTATCGAACATCAAATCAACCGTTACGGAACCTTGACCGGAAAGCATGTTCACGAGCAACCAGGCGTTTACCAGATTGAAAAGATCATCGAAAAACCATCATTAAGTACAGCAGAACTGGAATTGCAAACTCCGGGACAACGGGCAGGATATTATTTGTGTTTATTTGGGATGCACGTTTTTACATCCAAAGTTTTCGATCTGCTTCAAAAATATATCGATAAAAACAGCACGAATATCATGCTGACACCGGTTTTACAGGAATTGGCTGAGAGCGAAAAATATTTAGCACTGGAAGTAAAAGGAAAACGCTACGACCTAAGCAAAAAACACGGTTTGCTACGTGCACAAATTGCTTTAGGTTTGGCAGGAGAAGCGCATGATGAAACCTTAACAACTTTGGTTGAATCGCTTACGGAAGCGCAAGGCCGGCAATTAACATAAGCTAACAACCGTAAGAAAAGCAACATGAATGTTTTTATAGAAACAATTACCTCTGCGGATGTCAGCAAAAGGAACCGTTCTTTTTTCGAAATCAGCAGGCAATTACCATCCAAAGAACTTTTACAATTATTGCGCGAACTGGACGGGTTCCGCAAAACCACACCAAGTTTATACGATAAAGTTCGTGCCATCCAATTTTTATATGCTGGTTTTCGTTTTTTTCTTTCTGAGAGCAAAGAAATATCACAAACCGGAAAAATCCCTTATAATGGATTTGAAGATTTATTAGCGAGAAGGTTTGAACAAGCGATAACCGTTTTTTTAGCAGAACTGGATAAAAATGGGCCAAATGCAACTTTATTTAGCGCTTTGGCCGAAAGTTATCACCAGCTGTCTTTCCAAACATTGGCTAATCAGGTGCGCAAAAGCGTTCGTTCCAGCAAAGGAAATCAATGGATGTTTCGTGTAGGACATCAGGAAGAACATCCGATACATATTCATCCAGCTTTGCTGCAACGTTCGGAAAACTCTCTTTTTTATCCGGTTTTGCACGAAAATACTTCCGTTCGGATGGATTTAACACATAGTGGCTGGTCGGATATTTTCTTTTTAGGAATGGATTATCCCGAAGGAGCACGCGTAGTAAACTTGTCTATCGATTTAGGTGTTTTTGGTCGTGATGCAGCTATTAATCCGCCTTTGCACACTTATTTCCGCGTTATTCCAGAGCCGGTTCTGCGCTTAACCAGTATCGACTTAAATGTTACCAAAGATGTAACCGATCTGGCCGATCTGTTCAATTTTGGTAATGATTATTTAAGTTTGATTAAAGCTGGTGTAATTGCTTCCGGCTTAATTCCGCCTTCTTTTGAAGGGACAAACCAGTCTTTACCAGAAATCCTGACGAGAATTGTTGCGCCGGGAATGGGCGTAGAACTGGTTACGAGAGTAAACGATATACCAAAAGGCTCGCGTTTTGCAGTTTCTACCAATTTATTGGGTTCTATCATCAGTTTGCTGATGCGGGCAACCGGACAAACGAAAAACCTGGAAGGCGGACTGGAAGAAAGCGAGCGCCGTTTGGTGGCTTCACGCGCAATTTTGGGCGAATGGATTGGTGGTTCTGGCGGTGGATGGCAAGATTCTGGTGGCGTATGGCCGGGGATCAAAGCGATCCAGGGAACTTTTGCACAGGAAGGCGACCCCGAATTTGGTATCAGCAGGGGAACATTGTTACCACGTCATAGAGTTTTGCAAGGCGAAGAAGCACATCCGGAAGCAGCAGAAAGGATTATGAAATCATTGGTTTTGATGCACGGCGGCATGGCTTCCAACGTTGGTCCGATCCTGGAAATGGTAAGCGAGAAATATTTGCTCCGCGGAGAAAAAGAATGGAACGCGCGCCAGCAAACCAACCGGATCTACGATCAAATTTTAAACGCCATTAAAACCGGCGACATCAAAAGTTTGGGTGCAAGTACGGCAAGCAACTGGGAAGGCCCGATCAAAACCATCATTCCCTGGGCAAGTACTTTTTTTACCGAGCAAATTATCGCGAAAGCAAAAAAACAGTTTGGAGAAGATTATTACGGCTTTTTGATGCTTGGTGGTATGTCTGGCGGCGGCATGGGCATGTTTGTTAACCCCGAAAAATATGAAGATTACAAGTTGAAAGTGCTTGAAATCCTTCAGGAAACCAAAAAAGAACTTTCCAGTTCACTGCCTTTTGCCATGGAACCTGTGGTTTATAACTGGAGCATTAATAATCGCGGCAGCTGGAGCAATTTGTTAAAAGGAAACAAAGCGTTGATGCCGGAACAGTATTATGGCATCCAGGTTTCGGGTTTGGTAAAGCAGGACCCGGCTTCGGTTTCTTATATCCGCCGTGCCGAAATTGATTTTTTCACCACTTATTGCGAGAAGAACAATCTCGCTTATCCGCTGCTGCGGACCATTATCAGCAATTTATTTAAAGTTTCTGATCCTTCTTCACAAGGAAACCGAAATGTTGAGAATGAAAAAGCAGATTTCATCAAAAAAGAAAATGGCTTTGACTATATCCAGCATGAAGAAATTCGTGAAGAAATGCAAAAAGGATTGATTGGTTTATCAAGAAATCGTTTACCTGCCGAAACTTTAATTGAAGATGTACAGCCGAACGATGTAACTGATCTTGAAAAAGTTGCTGTAAAAGAAGCAGGTGAGGAAGCAATCAAAGCCGGAAAAGTTGCCGTAATGAGCCTGGCTGCCGGAATCGGAAGTCGCTGGACGAAAGGCGCAGGTGTGATAAAAGCTATCAATCCATTTGTGGAGATGGAAAGCGAGCACCGAAGTTTCCTGGAGATCCATCTGGCAAAAACACGGAAAGTTGCAGAAAAATATCAAACTTCTATTCCGCATATTGTTGCTACGAGTTACCTCACCCATGAACCCATCCGCAAGCAACTCGAACTGACGCAAAATTTTGGCAATCAAGGAAGTGTTTACTTATCGCCGGGAAGATCAATCGGACAACGTTTTGTGCCAATGGCACGGGATTTAAGTTTTTTGTGGGAAGAAACGCCGCAGGAAACTTTAGATGAAAACAAGCAGAAAGTACGCGATGCCGTGCGCCAAAGCATGATCGGCTGGGCAAAAGCAAAAGGCGAAGGTTCTGATTATACCGATAATATTGCTGCACAGCGTTTTTCGCCGCTTGGCCACTGGTACGAAGTTTCTAATTTGTTACGTAATGGAACACTTGCAAAAATGTTAGCCGAACATCCGCAGTTAGAAACCATCATGCTGCATAATATTGATACGCTTGGCGCTGATATCGATCCGCATGCGTTAAGTACCCATTTAGGTTCTGGTAATGTGCTCACTTTTGAAATGATCCCGAGACGGATTGAGGATCGTGGAGGAGGTTTAGCACGTGTAAACGGAAGCTTACGCTTGCTCGAAGGTTTGGCACAGCCGAGGGAAGAAGATGAGTTGAACTTGAGTTATTACAATTCCAACACAACCTGGATTCAGATTGATTCATTATTAAAATTGTTTGGTTTAACGCGTGAAGATCTGCAAAAAGGCGATGAAGCACAATTAGCCAAAGCGGTAAGAAGTGTTGCTGCCCGAATTCCAACTTATGTAACCATTAAAGATGTAAAATACCGTTGGGGACATGGACAGGAAGATATTTATCCCGTTGCACAAATTGAAAAATTATGGACGGATATGACCGCTTTAACCGATCTGAAATGCGGTTATTTAGTTGTTCCCCGTTACCGTGGACAACAAATGAAAGACCCGGCGCAGTTGGATGCCTGGGTTACGGATGGCAGCAAGGATTATGTTGAATCGTTGTGTGTGTTTGATAAATAGTTGATGCTGTTTTTATCGGTATAAAATTTAAATTTAGATCTCTCATAAAACATTTTTTAAATTATGTCAACAACAATTCATCGCGGCAGGTCAACAAGTGGCAGCGACATCCTTTATACTTTTGATGGTAAAAGTATTTTTAAAGGTAAATCAACAAGTGGTAGTGATACCCTTTATACTTTTGATGGAAAACATATTTACAAAGGCAGGTCAACAAGTGGCAGCGATATAATTTTAACAACTGACGGGAAATCAATTTACAAAGGACGATCAACAAGTGGCAGTGATGTTTTATATACGTACGATGGAAAGACTTTATTTAAAGGTAAATCTACGAATGGTAGTGATGCTCTTTATACTATTCAAGGTTTGATTCCCGTAGGATTATTGGCAATACTAATTTGAAATATATGCGTGAAATTGTACTAAAAGTTGTTGAATCAGACGAATTTGCACACAGGCTTAATTACATTAACAGAAACTACTCCAACTTAAAACAAGAGAATCTGATACGAAATGCTGTGCTAGAGTTATTGAACGAAAAGTTTTTAGATAATTCAAATAAGGCGTTTGCGGAACATCCACGCGAAAAAGGAAGTAAGATTGATTTATCTATAGTAAATGATGCTGAGAAGGACAGACCATATTCAATAGAATTTAAGTTTCAGTACACAAACGATTATAAGCAGTTTGCTGATTACAATCATTTCATAGAAAAGGATTTTCAGCGATCTATATATAAAAAACAATGTGATATGTTTATTCTAATTATTTCTTCTTGGGATAAAGACAATAAAAAAGACTACGATGGTAAATGGGGTATTAAAGAAGAGCATTCCTTATCAAGATTTCTTTCTTCAAATGAAAATTGGAAAACAAATGTTGGTAATCTGTTTTCAAACTATTCTAATGTCACTTTAGATATAAAAGAAATAACAGTTGAGGAACCTTATTCCACAAATTATAATTTATACATAATGAGTAGGGATTAAAATTTATACCGATAAAAGAAGTATCAGTTTTTTTGTTGATGCTTCTTTTATCACCCAAAAATTACAACAACAAAGCTTTAAAAGATTCTTTGGCATAATCGCCCCAATCCTTTAAAGCCGCTTGTAAAGTAGTACGCAACTGTTTACTATTTACCGGTTTTCCTTTTGTTGGTGCGTTGAGGTTTTTGGGGTCGACTGCAACTTCATTTACTTTGGTAGCAAACCAAGTGATGTTTTCGTGCGGTAAGGCAACGCCCAAAATCATGCCGGGCAAACCGGCAAAAGATTCTGGCCCGCCCGAAACTGCAATTTCATTAGTATAAAAAGCAACCACATAAATAGAATCCAGCACAATGGCGTTTGCCCTGCGGCAGGTATAGCCGACAATTTCGCGGGTTTCATCCGTAATTTTCCAGTTGATGTTGCGGATGCTGTCTTTCACCAAAAATGTTTCTTCAAATACTTTTTTTTGACTAATAAAAGTTCCCGTTCCTAAATCTGTGCGCGTAATATTGTTCTGCGTGGTTTGTGCGCCGCTGAAAAATCCCGACGACATGGTTTCATCTGCATCAGGTTTAAACATGGTTTTATTCCCCGAAAAATACAGTGTGCTTTTCAACTTTTTAAACTGCGGCTGCGTTTTTTTATACTGATCAAAAGCCTGCTGCATATAGCTTTCATTGTCTTTGTTGATCTGCTTTTTTATCATCGCAAACATGTTGATGGTTTTCTCAAATTCGATAGAACCAACTGTGGTAAAATGCGTGTTTTGCGCTTGCATTTGGCTGTAAACAAACAGGCAAACAGCTGTCAGGATAACTTTTTTCATCATTTTATTTTTGAGGGGCACCGCCCATTTTACTAAAATCATACACAATTGAAAACATAAAATACCTGCGGATAGTGGTATAAGTGCTTTGGGTAAGCAATGTGCTTGTTGCGCTTCGGTTAAAACCAACATTCTGGTTCAGCAAATCATTTCCGCTAATCATCAGCTTTAAACTTTCATCCTTAAAAAAAGCTTTGCTTAGGCTGGCATTGATAATTAAACGCTGAAAATCCTGGTTAAAAGAAGCTGTTTTGCCTTGATAAGTATATTGCTGGTCGGTACTGATCCTGAATTTTTTAGGCAGATAAATACCAAAATCGCCGTTGGCATTAAAACCTGTCCCGTTATTATTGATAGCTGTTAATAATGAAGACTGGCTTCTGGTATAAGTTGGGCCGGCAGACAACGAAACCTCGTACTTTTTTTCTTTGTATTTAGAAAGCCTGGCGCTAACAGCATAAGTATAGGATTGCGTTTTGTTAAGCACGCCGTTGGTATAGCTGTAGTAAGTATTTCCGTTGGCATTACCGTTTAATCCGGCATCTATATCTAATTTTTTGATCTTTTGATAATATCCGCCATAAAAATAAAAATTAGCCGTTTGTTTTCCGCGGAGATTGATGGATTGATAAGTGCTTTTTCCGGCAGAATCCGTCATGGTATTGCTGATAATTGCGTTGGAAGTGGTTGAGTATCCTAAACTTGTATAAATGGATTGCCCGCTGATAATTTTATAAGAATTATAGTACATATTGAAACGATTGGTAAAAGACGGCTTCAAATCAGGATTGCCAATAGTAATGTTAAGCGGATCGGTGTTTACGCGTACCGGCTGGATCTGATCTAAATTCGGTTGGGTATTATTGCCGTTATAATCCATATGGATAGAACGCTGGGCAGAAAACCGGTACTGATAACTGGCCTGCGGGTTGTAATTAATAAAGTTTCTTTTAAGCTCATTTTGGGTGTAAAGGTCGGTTTGGTCAAAATTTACAGCCGCTATTTTTGTTCCGAAGTTAAAGATGGTCTTGTTTTTTTTATAGTTAAAAACAGCACCGGCCTGGTTGCTCGTTTGGTTGAGTTTATAATTACTGCTTAGCGTATTATCCACGCGGTCATATTCTCCGGGCAAAGATTGATTGTATGATAATCGGTTGATGCTGCTGTTGTTTAAAATAAAACGATAGTTTCCGGTTAGCGTAACCGTTTTTGTCAGCGGCTCAGAAAAAGTAAAGTTCGAATTAAAAACGCTGCTTTGCAGGTCGGTGGTTTTATACTGGTTAATGCGCTGTGTACTGTCCAACCGGCCCAAATTATTGTAGTAATCAATCTCCGTATTCAGATAACCTTTTGTATTGCTCTGATCGAGCGCTTCAGTAAAATTTGCCGAAAACGTGCGGCCTTTTTTCTTAAATTTTTTGGTGTAAAAAAGGCTCGCGTTCAAAATTTTCTCGTCGCCATCGTTAGTCAAAATGCGGTTGCTCCGGTTTAGCAAAGTATCGTTTCCGCGCTGGCTGGTTGCCAGATAATTATTTCGGGTTTTATTGCTTTTGATGGTGCCGTCAATTGTTATTTTTAAGGTTGAAGTGGTATCCAGCTTGATGGAATAGGCAGCATCCAGCTTCTGCCTGAAAATAGAATTATTAAAATCCTGTGCTGTGTTACTTTTGATTAATCCGGTGGGCAAGGTATTCTGGCTTAAATTATCACGGTTACCTTTTACATTTAAAAATCCGGTTTTATAATTGGTGTTGATGCTTTCTTTATCACCATTAAATTTATTATCAAAATGCAAACCGCCGGTTCTGGCTACCGGGATACCCTGCCCGTTGTACCTGCCATCAAAAGAATCCAAATCGTCTCCGCCGCTAATATAAATGCTCACGCTGCCATCATCACCAATTTCGGTATTCGCGTTGGATGCGCCGTATTTATTGCTGTCTTCCCAGCCCAAACCCGTTTTGCCGGTATTGGCTAAAGTTCCGTAAGCCGAAAGCTTCTTTTTGCCCCAAAATTTATTGAACAAAAGTTGTTCCTGGTAATATTTATCAGTTGCTGCACCGGCATCAATTTTACCAAAATAGCCGTTCTTTTTATCTTCTTTTAATTTAATGTTGATGGTTTTCGTTTTTTTGCCATCGTCCACACCAGTAAATGCAGCCTGGTCGCTGCTTTTATCGTATAACTGCACTTTATCAACCATATCGCTGCGAATGTTTTTGGTAACCAAGGTTGGGTCATCGCCAAAAAATTCTTCTCCATCTACCAGAACCTTGTTTACGACTTGGCCCTGTGCCGTTATTTTTCCGTCTTTATCAACCTGGATGCCGGGCAATTGCTTTAGTAAATCTTCCACTTTAGCGTTTGGCTGAACTTTAAAGCTACTGGCATCAAACTCTGTAGTATCGCCTTTTATTTTGATGGCTGCCCTGGTGCCTTTAATAATTACGCCGGCCAGCAAACGTGCTTTTAGCAGCATTGAAATCCGCTTAAAATCATGTTCTTTGTTGAGGGAATCTAACGAAAAATTTTCCACATAATCGGCATAATTAGGGTAGGAGACCAGTAAAATAAACTTGCCCTTATTTAACCCGACGATATTAAAAGTTCCGTCTTCGGCAGCCCGTGTAAATTTGCGTAATGTAGAATCCTTTGCATTTAAAACTACAACAGTAGTATTATACAGCTTTACATTGGCTACCGTATCGGCAACGCTGCCTTTAATACGGTAACTATTTTGTGCCAGCAAAAACTGTGAAGCGAAACAAATAAATAAAGTAAGTATTATGCCTTTCATACGCAGAGGTTTATGGGCATCAATATATAACTAAACTTTTAATTATACTTTAGTTAGAAGAAAATATTTAGCTTTTTAACTATTTTTAACAAACTGCTTTATACTAAAATTGCAGATGCTGTTTTTATCCTGATTTTATACCGGTAAAAGAAGCATCAGCTTGTATAACCCCGAACCACTAATAAGATCAAACTATCATGCGCAATACCTAAGGTTTTGCCTGGCGTAATATCCAGATAAAGTTTTAGGTATCCATCCATAATTCCTTTCATTACTTTGATTATATTTTCCTTTTCATCCGGAAACATTTCTTCCATCGGTTCTACAAAATGCATTTGTCCTTTTGCATCAACCTGAACTGCAAAAGTGTGGTAAAAGTCTGCATAAGCTTGATGGATCGTAATACTGTATTCAGGATAAAACAACGTTTCGGGGATGTAGTAACTATCCAGATCTTTAGCCTTTACCTTTGCATTGGTAACTGCAACATTTGTGCTTTTACTTTTTAATGTAACCGGTTGCTGTGCTGCAAATATTTTTTTGGGATTATGCGAAGAGGCGATTGCCAGAGCCCGGATATAAGCCGTATCTTTTTTGGTGGTTCCTTGCAGTGTTTTAGCTTTTTTATGCAATATGTTTTTAAGATAATCCTCCGCATAAAAAGTAACGTAAACGTTTGAGTTTTTCCAGCTGATGACCTTGTTTTTTACCGAAAGCACCTGGAAAAAAAGGCTGTCTTTGTTGATTTTCCTGGCTTTAAACCAGGCGCCGCCCATGTTAAAAATGGAATCGTGGTCTAAAGTTACCGGCAGTTCGTAGTAACGTTTTTTAATATCACTGTACAAATTAACAACCGTATCAGATACAAAGTATAATTTCCAGGATGGTTTTAACTGATAACCTTGCGCATTAAAAGAAACGCCGTTATCAAAACGGCGGTAAACTTCTGTAAAACGGATCCCTGAAATAGTTTTGAAAGAAGTTTTAGTCCTGGCTATCCGTTGTTCGTTGGATTCTTCGGCTGCTGGCGAATGTTTTTCATTAACTTTTTGTTTACATGAGAAAATGGTAAACACAATAAAATTCAGTATAAAAAAGGAAAAATACTTCATATAAAAATAGTACCGATAAAAACAGCAGGACAAATCAAACTTTGCTTAATTTTTTGTTTTAATTTTTTTTAATAAACGCCAGCTCTTATCAAAATAATAATTAATTTGCTTAAAAATCAATTTAAAAAGTATGAAAAAGTCCCTTTTGTTATTGCTTGTTTCAACCCTGGCATTTACCCTCTCATTTGCACAAACAAAAAAAGACGGCACACCTGATAAAAGGTATAAGGCCAACATGACGGTTAAACAAAAACCAATTCCTACTACCAAGTCTGGTAAGCCTGACATGCGTTACAAAATAAACAAAAAGGCAAAACAGTAGATAGAAAAAGCGGTCTTTGTACCGCTTTTTTGTTTTAAAGTACTTCATTTTTTGGATTTTATCCAACCTTCTCCTTCTATCCTGATTCCTTCTAATACTTTTTCTGTTAAAAATGCTACCTGTAATGATGCTTTTTAAAAAACTAACTTCGAAAAAGTATAATGCCTAATTATAAGAATTATAAAAATTACTTGCATGAATATTTTAATTTGATATTAAAATGAATGCAAAGTTAACTATACAAAGGTTTTTCTTCTTCTTAATTACAAATTTCTTAGAAACTGCCAAAGTGCATTTTTAATTAAAAAACAAATTCTGTTAGTTTTTTATTTAAGTTATTATCAATTAGTAAACATTTTTTGCTTTTTGATAAAAAAATTGTAACAGAATGAACAATATCGGCAAGACAGAGGAACAGCTTAACCTGGCAGAACTGTCAAAAAAAATCCCATTGGTTGAAGAGCGTTTAAATGTTGGTGTAAGGCAGGTAGAAACCGGTACCGTCCGGATCAATAAAAAAATAATATCCCAGGAAGTAAGCCAGGAAATTCCGGTTACACAAGAAGAAGTACACGTAGAACGGATTGCTATCAATGAATATGTTGAAACCGCACCTGCAACCCGTTATGAAGGCGATACTACCATAATTCCGGTGGTAAAAGAAGTATTGGTAGTAGAAAAACGACTGATGCTGGTAGAAGAACTGCGCATTACCAAAAAGCATGTTACTACAACAACTACCATTAACGAGTTGCTTCGAAAAGAAGAGATCGAGATCAGCAGAATAGACACAACACAATAACAAATCAATAAATTAATTAACAATTTTAAAAACAGTAATCATGTCACAAACAGTAATTGGAATTTTCGACTATACAAGTGAGGCCCAGGAAGCCGTAAATTACCTTGTAAACAATGGTTTTAGCAGATCAGACATTGATTTGTCTTCACGTGCTTCAGAAACAGAAGGAACCTCAGTTTCTAATGATGACGACGAAGATGATAATAGTATTGGCGGATTCTTTAGTAATCTGTTCGGAAGCAACGATGAAGCCGAAAAATATACTAAAGTCGGCCGTAAAGGTTCTATCGTAACCGTTCACGCAAAAAACGATCAGGAAGCTGAAAGTGCAGCTAAAATTTTGGATAACTACGGCGCTATTGACGTTAACGAACGTGCAGAACAATACAAAAGCAGCACTACAGCTTCAGGACTTACCGGTGCAGTAAATACAAATGAGGCGGATTCAATCAAAATCATTGAAGAAAAAATGAACGTTGGTAAACGCGAAGTTGAAACTGGCGGAGTGCGTTTACGCAGCCGTATTGTGGAACAAGCGGTACACGAAGATGTACGTTTGCGTACAGAACGCGTTCGTGTAGCACGTACAAATGTTAATCGCCCGGCTACTGAAGCTGATTTGGCCAACTTTAAGGATGCTACTATTGAAATGACAGAGCATGCAGAAGTGCCTGTAGTTGCTAAAGAAGCATTTGTTACCGGCGAAGTTTCTTTGGAAAAAGAAGTACAGGAAAACAACGAAACCGTGCAAGGAACTGTTCGCAAAACTGAGGTAGATACAGAAAATCTGACCAGTCAGGACAATGCCATTACCACAAAAAACAGCATAACAGGCGGAAGTACAACCGCAGGAGATGATGCAGGTTTTTATAAATAAGCCTTTCTGATCAGCACAAAATCCTGGTAAAAGAAGCGTCAGTAGTAAAATGCTGACGCTTTTTAGTTTTTTTACTTACTAATTTATCAATAATTATGGCAGAATTAAATGTACAATCTGTATGCAGATTTACAAGAAAAGTATTTGCTTTTAAAACTAATTGTCTATAAATCATATTACTAATAAAATTAAAAATTATGTTTGATCAAATCTTACAACTGGTTAAAGACCAGATGAGCGGAAACTCTCAAGTAACATCCGCTATTCCAGCCGGACAAGAAGATGCCGTTCATCAGGAAATTGCAAGTCATATTACCAATGGTTTACAAAACCAGGCTGCAGCATCTGGTGGTGCTGGTGGTTTATTATCCATGTTAACCGGAAGCATGAGTTCTGGCAGCCCGATTACCAGCGCAATAGAAGGCGGACTGGCAAGTAGCTTAGGCAGTAAATTTGGTTTGCCACCAATGGCCACAGGCGCTATCGCTGCTGCTTTACCTGGCTTATTACAAAAATTTGCCCGTAAAGTTAATGACCCTAATGATTCCAGCATTACACCAGATAGTTTGCAAAATTCTCTTTCTGGCGGAAACAGCGGCGGATTATTAGGTAGCTTAAGTAATTTGTTGTAGTAAAAACAGTATTGCTATTAATACTAAAGCCAGCACAATTTGTGCTGGCTTTTTTTATTTAATTAAAAATAGGATTTTAAGTTTCTTTGTTAAGGTATAATAAGTAGAAGAGATGGGAATAACTTTTTGTTGATATTTTAAAAAATGTTTAAATTTCTATCATAAAAATTTATAGTGCTTCTTTTAAGCCTATAAATTCTATATTTAAATGTTGTATCGATACAAAAAGAAGTATAGACTAAGGATTTTTATCTGGTAAAAGAAGCATTGCAAGTAAGTTGAATATAATTTAAACAGCTACTATTTTTTGGTTGTATGCTGTAAATTTAGCTATTGAAAGGGTAAAAATCAGAGTTGCAGAAGGGGGACATCGTATTCCGGAAGATGTAATTGTAAGATATTGTTATAAAGGGATTTCTAATTTGAACAATGTCTTTACAAGTTTATGTGATTATTGGATTGTTATTGATAATTCAATTAAACCTTATTCTGTTATTGCAACTGGTGAAAATGATTCAAGTATCAAAATTAAAAAACAAGAAGATTGGATGAAAATTATAAATTCAGCAAATGGAAAGAACTAATTTAAAGCATGAAGAATTAATTCAAAAAATTGAAAAAGGCTTGGATTTAACTTTTAAAAAATTGAAGTTGTTTAAACTTTTTTTTTGGCCCTCTTTTTTGGGGCCGATGCTTCTTTTATCGCCTAAAAATCACTAAAGACCTATAAGGTTTTCAAAACCTTGTAGGTCTTTAGTGATTAAATGTAAACACCAATTTTACCCGGTAAAAGAAGCATGGGCACTAAACCTGGGCATGCCGGAGAACCAAATTTAAATGGGCCCAAAAAGTTTAAACAACCTCATTATTAAAAGCCAAACGCCAAACTGGTGGTGTTTTTGTTTTTTCTGAGAATGGTGTTATCAGGAAAGTCAAGGCTGAAGATGTAAAGGAATAAAAAAGGGGTTTCCACTTACCGGAAACCCCTCTTTAAATATAATTATATAAAAATAGCCGGTAAAAACAGTATGTATAAATCAGGAATTCAAAAACACAAAGTTGTGGTCAAATTCATCTAATTTAATGTTACTGTCTTTGTTTACTTTGCCAGCTAATATTTGTTTGGATAGTTCGTTTAGCACCTTTTTTTGGATAACCCGTTTTAGCGGACGGGCGCCAAATTGCGGATCGTAACCTAATTGTCCTAACCATTCAAGTGCGGCATCGGTAGCTTCAATATGGATGCCCATTTCTTCTAAGGTATGCTGCAATTGGTTAAATTGTAATTTTACAATATTGCCAATTTCATCACGGCTTAGCGGGGTGAACATGATGATCTCATCAATCCGGTTTAAAAATTCCGGACGGATAGTTTTACGCAACAGTTCAAACAATTCGTTCTTGGTTTTCGCAACTACTTCATCATGGTTCAGCTCGTTCAGTATGGTAAAGTTTTCCTGAATAACGTTAGAACCAATGTTGGAAGTCATGATGATGATGGTATTTTTAAAGTTTACCACGCGGCCTTTATTATCTGTTAAACGGCCATCATCCAAAACCTGTAACAAGATGTTGAATACATCCGGATGCGCTTTTTCAATCTCATCCAGCAAAACCACACTGTATGGTTTCCTGCGGACAGCCTCGGTTAATTGTCCGCCTTCATCATAACCAACATAACCCGGAGGCGCACCGATTAATCTGGAAACAGCATGGCGTTCCTGATACTCACTCATATCGATCCGTACCAAAGCAGATTCATCATTAAAAAGGTATTCTGCTAATGCCTTTGCTAACTCAGTTTTACCCACACCGGTTGTTCCCAAAAAGATAAAGGAACCAATTGGCTTACGCGGGTCTTGCAAACCTGCACGGCTTCGGCGGATGGCATCAGAAATTGCTTCAATCGCTTCTTCCTGGCCGGCTACACGTTTGTGCAGTTCATCTTCTAAATGCAACAGTTTTTCGCGTTCGCTCTGGATCATTTTAGAAACCGGAATACCAGTCCAACGGGAAACCACACCGGCAATGTCATCGGCTGTAACTTCTTCTTTCAACATACGGCCGTCGCCTTGTTCGTCTTCCAGCTGCTTTTTTAGCTTTTCAACTTCGGCTTCTGTTTCTTTGATTTTGCCGTAACGTAATTCAGCAACTTTTCCATAATCACCAGCACGTTCTGCCTGTTCCGCTTCCAGTTTATAGTTTTCTATCTGTTCAATTTTAGAGTTGATGTTATCCACCAAATCCTTTTCACCTTGCCATTTTGCACGGACAGAATCACGTTCGCTGGATAAGTTTGCAATTTCTTCGCTCAGCTCTTTCACCCGTTTTTCATCGTTTTCGCGTTTAATGGCTTCGCGTTCAATTTCTAACTGCATAATCCGTCGTTCCAGTTCATCTACCACTTCCGGAACAGAATCCATTTCCAATCGTAATTTAGAAGCAGCTTCGTCCATTAAATCGATAGCTTTATCTGGTAAAAAGCGATCAGAAATATAACGTTGCGACATTTCAACCGAAGCAATAATCGCTTCATCTTTAATCCGCACTTTATGGTGGGTTTCGTATTTTTCTTTTATGCCACGGAGAATAGAAATCGCATCCGCGGTGTCAGGTTCATCAACCGTTACTTTTTGAAAACGACGTTCCAGCGCTTTATCTTTCTCAAAATATTTTTGGTATTCGTTTAAAGTAGTTGCGCCAATTGCCCTTAGTTCGCCACGTGCCAACGCAGGTTTTAAAATATTTGCTGCATCCATTGCACCTTCGCCGCCGCCAGCGCCAACCAAAGTATGGATCTCATCAATAAACAGGATAATTTCTCCATCTGCCTGGGTTACTTCTTTTATCACTGCTTTTAAGCGTTCCTCAAACTCTCCTTTGTATTTCGCGCCGGCAATCAGCGCGCCCATATCAAGCGAATAAACAGTTTTAGACTTCAGGTTTTCAGGAACATCGCCTTTGATAATCCTGAAAGCAATCCCTTCGGCAATGGCCGTTTTACCAACGCCCGGCTCACCAACCAAAATCGGATTGTTTTTAGTACGGCGCGATAAGATCTGGATAACCCGGCGGATCTCTTCATCTCTTCCAATTACCGGATCAAGCTTGCCTGATTCTGCATATTCATTTAAGTTACGTGCGTATTTATTGAGCGAGTTATAGGTTGCTTCTGCGTTTTGCCCTGTTACTTTATTGGTTCCGCGCAATTCTAAAATTGCTTTTTTAAGGTCTTTTTCGGTTGCCCCAGAATCTTTGAGTAAAGAACTTGTTTTATCATTAGCCGCTAAAACAGCTAACAAAAGATGTTCTACAGATACAAATTCGTCTTTAAATTCTTTAACATACGACAATGCTTTTTGCAAAGTACTGTTGGTGCCAGACGATAAATAAACATCACTGCCGCTAACTTTTGGGTAAGTAGCAATTTGTTCGTCCAGCGAAGTATTAAGCCGGTTTATGTTAACGTTAAGTTTTTTCAGCAAATAATTTACAACGTTTTCATCCACCAGCAACATTCCTTTCAGCAAGTGCGCATTTTCTATCGCCTGCTGTTGGTTTCCGGAAGTAATTTCAGATGCTTTCTGAATAGCTTCCTGAGCTTTTATGGTATAGTTGTTTAAGTTCATAGTAATTACTCTTTTACAAATTCACTACCAAAGCTACAAGTTAACAGTAGAAGGGAAAATTTGTCAGGGAGATTTAATTTGAAAAGACAAAAGGGCAGTGCCGATTATGGAAACGCTTTTTTTAATATAATTGGGGTTAGAAATAATACTTTTAAAAAATATTAGGATTTTGTTTGTTCAATACGTAAAAATCGTATAACAAATAACATTGCTCAGCCTTTAAGCTAACATAAATAACTTGGACAAGCTCTTTTTTAAAAAAATACCTGCCGGATCAAAAGCACAATTTCAGTCTTTTTACCTGCTTCAAAATTTACAAGTAATCAAAATATTTAGTTCCATTTTTTTTTGTTTGAACTTATTTTTACGCATCGTTTCCTTTTTTTACCAAAAAGATTTAAGCGCTTTTAAATATTACCAGGAACACAACTTTGTAAATTGGATGCATTTACTGGTTTTGCCTTTATTCCTTTTTCTGGATAGATTACTGTTGATGGCCTATCAGCATAAAACAAAAATCACTATATACGTTACCAGAATTTTTACAATTGCTTTTGGAAGTTATCTTGTAATTAGCGGTATGTTAACCAGTTTTATGGCGATGCATAATCCGCATAATACCTTAACTTTTTTTATGGTTGCTTTGATCATTACCGCCGGAACATTGGTTTTTGAAGTGCCGGAAGTAATCATCATCATTGCTGTTATAGAAGCAGTATTTTATGCTTTATTAAAGTTCAATATTGCTAACAACACAGATTTTATCTACAACATTCTGGCAAGTATAGTATTATCGACCGGTTTTTATATGGTCTCCAGGTATCTCTATACTTACAAATTCAAGAATTTTTTGCAGCTGATCCAAATCGAGCAAAACAATATTGAGCTGCAAAAAGCTAGCAACTTTAAAAATGAAGTGCTTGGAATGGTTGCACATGATCTGCGGAATCCGATTGCCGCAATCGAATCTATTGCTTCGCTGATGGAGATGGACGAGCTTGACAAAGAAACGGGAGAGAACGTAACGATGATTAAAGCATCGTGTGTAAAGGCACGTGAAATTGTAAACGAACTGCTGGAAGCTGCGCGTGATGAAAGCGATTTAGAACTTGTAACAACCGTGGTTAATGTAAATGAGTTGCTGGTGAGTTTGGTTAACGAATGGAAAAATCAGAATGTGGGTAACGAGATTGTTTTTGTATCTGCGGATAAAAACAGCTACTCCAATATTAATACTGAAAAATTTCATCGCGTTTTAGATAACCTGATTACCAATGCTGTTAAGTTTTCAGAGCCGGAAGGCAAAATAGAAGTCAGGTTAACAGAAGTTAAGCAAGATGTTTGTATTGAAGTAAAAGATTACGGTATTGGTATTCCTCAGCATTTATTACCTTATATTTTTGATCGTTTTACCAAATCAAGCCGTAAAGGTTTACGGGGAGAAAAATCAACCGGTTTAGGATTAAACATTGCACGCCGGATTGTAGAAAAACACGGCGGAACGATGGAAGCAGAAAGCATAGAAAACGAGGGTTCCATTTTTCGCATCTGTTTACCAAAGGCCGATGCTTCTTTTACCGCCTAAAAATCTTACTCTGCAGCCTTTTCCAGGTAAAAGTTGTCGCTGAAATTAATCAGGAAGAGCTCTTTTGTTGCGCGGGTACACGCAGTATAAAACCAGCGGAGGAAATCTGTGTTCAACATATCTTCCGTTAAATAACCCTGGTCTACAAAAACTGCGTCCCACTGGCCGCCTTGCGCTTTATGACAGGTTACGGCATAAGCAAATTTAATCTGCAAAGCATTAAAATAGGGATTGGCTTTCAGCCCTTCCATTTTTTTCTGGCGGCTGGTTAGGTGTTCGTAATCCTTCATCACTTCTTCATAAAAGCGCTGGTTTTCTGATTGAGAAAGACTTGGTGTTTCGGTGTAAAGTGTATTAAGCATCACGGTACAGTCTAAAGTTAAAGCATCTGCATAATCGGTAAATTCTATTTGTACATCAGCAAACTGAAAACCATACATTTCTCTGATGTTGCGTACTCTTTTTATCTGGCCAATATCTCCGTTGGCAATAAAATCTGTGCTGGTTTCTTCATTTTCTTTTAACCAGAAGTAATTGTTGCGCACCACCATTACAAAATCCCCTCCCGTAAGTTCTTCTTCCCGGTACAAAATACGTGCACGTACTTGCTGGTTGTAACTATTTGCGTTTTTATTGGAACGGCAAATGAGCAACGTGTTTTCTATGCCGTATTTATTGTAGGCATAATTTAAACCTTCTTCCAACCGTTCGCCAGTCATCCGGTAAATATCTTTAAAACCTTTCGTGGTAATTTGCGGATATTCTGCTTCTTCATTTCGGATCAGGTTCCGCATTAACGTTACGTTTTCTAAAATACCCGAATTTTTTTCCTGCCGCATCACTTCGGTCAACTCATAACTAAATATTTTCAAATGAAATAAATCTTTCAGCAACTTTGGCTCGAGAGCAATACTGTGTTCAGAACCAACAGGAGGAAGCTGCGCCGTATCACCAATTAATAAAAGCTTACAATTACGGGAATTATAAACATATTCAACCAGGTCGTGTAATAAACTGTTGCCGTTCCCATTGCCTTCTCCAGAAATCATAGAAGCTTCATCAACAATAAACAATGTGTTTTCGTGCAGGTTATCAGCGGTAGAAAAAGCAAGGTCTGGCGTTACGGCGCTTTTTTTACGGTATATTTTTTTGTGGATGGTAAAAGCTTTCCGGCCCGAGTAACTGCCCATTACTTTAGCTGCTCGGCCGGTTGGTGCCAGCAAAACCGACTGGTATTGATAGTTTTTAAGCAGCTTTACCAATGCAGCCAAAGCAGTAGTTTTACCCGTACCGGCATATCCTTTCAGGATAAAACAAGTATCTTCATCGGTATTGGTTAAAAAACGGTGCAGCAGGTTAAACAGCTCCATTTGCTGTTGGGTTGGCGTATGCGGAAAAGCTTTAAGCAGAAGGCTTTCGTTCATCATCCCCAAAAATGACTATAAAAACGGTTAAAGTCTATGCCAAAAATTTTTACTTTTGTTTACCGATGCACTTTGTCCCGATAAATTATTCCGATCCTGGTTTTAACCCTGTTCACACGGCTGATTTTCAGTTGATGGTTATTTTAAGCCAGGATACTTTTAGCTATGCTGTCCGTCATCCTGCAACACAGAGGTTGGTGAGCGTAAGTACAGATAATCCATTAACCGAACTATTTGAACTGCAAAACAACTTGGGTTTATTAACCTCATCTTACCAAAAAGTTGTTGTAGCGGTTGAAACGCCTAGTTTTTGCCTCGTCCCAAATGCTATTTTTACACCTGATAATTTGCTGGACTTTGCAGCTTTTTTGTCGGTAAAAGAAGCAGATGTGATTTTAACTGATGAAATAGAAAACGGACAAAACAAGGTTATTTTTACTTTTGATGAAGGGCTGGTACAAAAATTAGCAGCGCATTTTAATACCACAAAAATTGAATTTGCACCAAAAAGCTGGATAAAAACAGTAATACAAGCAGAACTTCCAGGGCAAAATTTGTATTTGATGATCGAAAAGGACCAGTTGCAGGTGTTGTATCCGGAACGGAAAAATGTGCGTTTTTATAACCAGTTTTCCTGCTCAAGTATCGACGAATTAGTTTATTACACCGCGCTGGTAGCAGAACAGTTAAAGCTAAAACCACAGGAAACCGCATTGATTATTTGCGGCAGGGCAGAAGCAGGTGATGAACAGGTGCTTCGTTTAAGGCAGTTTTTTAAAGAAGCCAGTTTATTTAATACACCTGCTTTTAAACAACGCAACAATTTGCAGCAGCATCAGGTAGTTAATTTTTTAGGTTTGATTTAATGCGGATAATTGGAGGACGTTTAAAAGGGTTACGCTTAAACCCACCCAATAATTTACCGGTGAGGCCAACAACAGACCTGGCCAAAGAAGCATTGTTTAACATTTTAAACAATCTGCTGGATTTTGAAGGTTTAAAAGTGCTTGATCTATTTAGCGGGACCGGGAATATTGCGATGGAATTTGCTTCGCGAAATGCAGAAAAAGTAGTAGCGGTTGACCGTGCAGCACAATGTATATATTATTTAAAAGATATGGCAGCCAAACATCAACTGCCTGAAATTATCACTTTTAAAGCGGATGTTTTTAAGTTCCTGGAATTGGAAACCGATCAATACGACGTTATTTTTGCTGATCCGCCTTACGATCTGGATAAAATTCCACAATTGCCAAATGCTGTTTTTATCCGTAATTTGTTGTTAACTAATGGTTTGTTAATTATAGAACATCCATCTTATCAAAATTTAAGCAATCAGCCTAATTTCAGCGAAAAAAGAATTTATGGAAATACTGCTTTTTCTTTTTTTAAAATTGAAGGTGTTTAAACTTATTCCGTCTATTTTATATGCTTCTTTTACCATATAAAAATCATAATATCTCCGTACTTTTTGTAATACTGCAAAAAATACAGGCATAAAAGAAGTATTATAATTAAGGCTTAAAACAGTTCCATTTTTGGGAACTGTTTATTATCTTTGATAAATCTTTGAGAGTTATTGCTAAAAAAACACTTCGCGACTTTTGGGAGATACATCCCGATTGTGTACATCAATTAAAATCTTGGTATCAAGAGGCAAACACTAATAATTGGAATAATCCTGCTGAAATTAAAATGAAGTATCCGAGTGCAAGTTTTTTAGCAGATAACAGAGTTGTATTCAATATAAAAGGAAATAGTTATAGGCTAATTGTTAAAATAAATTACGACTATCAAATGTTGTGGATAAGATTTATTGGCACACATGCAGAATATGATAAAACGGATGCAACAAAAATTTAAATAGGATGATTATTAAACCCATTAAGACTGAGCAGGATTATCAACAAGCTTTAAAGCGGCTGGAACAGATTTTCGACTCTAAGAAAAATTCTGCTGAAGGAGATGAATTGGAAGTATTGGGAATTTTGATTGCGAAATATGAAGATGAACATTTTCCTGTGGGCTTTCCAGATCCTATTGAAGCTATAAAATTCAGAATGGAGCAAATGGGATATAACCAAACTGATTTGGCTAAAATGGTTGGCTTAAAAAGCAGGGCAAGCGAAATTTTAAACAGAAAAAGAAAATTATCTTTAGAGATGATCCGATTACTCCATGAAAGTTTGAAAATTCCGACAGAGGTTTTGATCCAGGCTTACTAATAAAAATTTAGCTGTTGTTTTTCCTGATCTGAAATTATCATACTTATTTATTCATCTACTAATTAACTATGAAAACTGCCCTTTTTCCCGGTTCTTTTGATCCGGTTACCAAAGCCCATGTTGATATTTTAAAACGGTCAGTCAGTCTGTTTGATAAAGTTTACGTTGGAATTGGTTTAAACAGCACTAAAAAACCTTTTATTACACCAGAAAAGCGGGAACAAATGCTAAAAGCTGTTTTTGCAGATGAGCCGCGTATAGAAGTAATTGCTTATGAAGGCTTAACAGTTGAATTTTGTAAACAAATTGGCGCCGCTTACATGATCCGTGGTATCCGTACCGTTTCTGATTTTGAGTACGAAAAAGCCATTGCCCAAATGAACCATGCTTTAGAACCCGAAATAGAAAGCATATTTATTGTAAGTAAACCGGGTTATTCTTCCATCAGCTCTACCATTGTGCGCGAAATTTTAAAGTATAACGGCGATGTAAGCCAATTTATCCCTAAAGAGGCACTTCCGTTTCTGTAAGTAAACCTATAGTATCCAAAACATCAACAATAGATGGATAGGTATTTTGGGTTAAAATGGTAAATTTTTCGCGCGTAAACCAACATGCCTTGGTGATGCCTTCTTCCTTTTGCGGTTTTAATTTTTCCTGTCCTTCTGCTTTCATCCGGTACCAGTGTGTTTTTTTCAAAGCCAGTTCTTTGTTACGCTGCGGATAAACGTGATAGGTTTTACAAATTTTTCTGCCTGCTTTTTTTACCCGGATACCGCATTCTTCTTCCACCTCCCTCACAGCGGCTTTCCGTGTTTTTTCCCCTTCTTCAATTTTCCCTTTTGGTAAGTCCCACACACCGTTTCTAAAAATAACCAAGTACTCTTTGCGCTCGTTTCTAACTAAACCGCCTGCTGCTTCAATCAGCCTGACACTTTTAGCCAGCTTTTTCAAAGTTGATTTGGCATTTTTACACAAAAACAAGAATTTTTGTTTCTCAGCAGAAGCGGAGATAAGCCGATAAAGATTTTTCAAATCAGCAACCTCAGCACTCAAGTCCTGGTAAACTGTTAAATTTGGGGGTACAGCTTCTGCAACAACCAAAAGTTTCTCGTTGATGTAAATATGAAATATGGTATTTTCCATAGTGTGTTTGTCGTGTTTAACCAATAAATTCAGGTTCAGGTTTATGCCTGCCAATTTTACCGGCGTAAAAGAAGCATAAATTATTGTAATCGTTAAAATAAAAAAAGGTTTGCACCGTCAGATTAATTATCTAACCGGCACAAACCTTCAATTCGGCTTGATATTGGGCGTATTACATTAATAATGTATTACATTAGCATCGGAAGCGCACTAAAAATAGTGCTGTAATTTTCAATGGCAATTTCCAGATCCATTTTTACTTTGGTGGTATCACGGTGTTCTGCTTCTGCCATACTCAATAAACCACTTTTTTCTTCTATATCGTTACTCAGTTTTTTTAACAAGGCTTGAATTTCCATAACAATTGTTTTGTTTATCTATCTATACGTAACCAGTGCTGCTATAGTTATTATTATTTTCATTTTTTTTTAAAATAAAAAATGGTGGAAAATAGCCTGGCATTAGCCGGGGTTTGCAGTAGTGTTGTTTACTAAAGCAGCACAAGCAACAGCATAAAAAGGGGGGGAGGCAACTTTATAACAAATTAATTGGCCTGATGCCCTAAAACCAGGCAAGATTTTTATCTTTGCTAAGCTGAAACAGGTACTTTTTAAACAGTGTACCACCCGGCAACTGATTAACAATTATGATAATATTTTTAATAAGGGAAATTAATTTAGCGGCAAAGTGCTTTTTCAACCCGGAAAATAGCGACAATTTATTTAACCTTACTAATTGCAGCTATGTTTCATAAATTAGAAGTTGAACAGCAGGTTGCAGAATTTTTATTACAGATAAAAGCGATTAAACTACAGCCCGACAAACCTTTTACCTGGGCGTCTGGATGGCAATCGCCTATTTATTGCGATAACCGTTTAACACTTTCCCATCCAACCATCCGTACTTACATCCGCCAGCAAATGGTTGCCATGATTCAGGAAGAATTTGGTGCTGTGAGTTGTATTGCAGGTGTAGCAACCGCCGGAATACCCCAAGGGGTTTTGGTGGCGCAGGAATTGGGGATGCCTTTTTTATACGTACGGGCCAAACCAAAAGAGCACGGGACCGGAAACTTGGTAGAAGGAGAGTTGCACCGCGGCCAGCGAATTGTAGTAGTGGAAGATTTAATTTCTACCGGTAAAAGCAGCTTGCAGGCTGTAGAAGCCTTGCGTGCAGCAGGCGGAGATGTTGCCGGTTTAGCAGCTATTTTTACCTACGGTTTGGATGAAGCAACCGAAAATTTTAAAAATGCCCGTTGCCGTTTTGCTACTTTATCAAATTATGCGGCTTTAATTAAGTATGCAGCGAATCATCAATACGTAAACGATAATCAGATTGAAGTGTTACAGCAATGGCGCACTAATCCGTCTGAGTGGGGGAAGTAGTTATTTGAGTTTAATTTTTTTGTTATGACTGTTATTGAAAGTAAAGTTACCATTAATGCACCTGCTGCATCGGTTTATAATTTTTTAGCTGATCTGAATAATCATCATCAGTTAATGCCCGAAAACGTGGTGGGGTGGACAGCCACAAAAGATGAAGCCCGTTTTAATATCCAAAATATGGCCAAGCTTGTTCTACAGGTTAGCAACCGTAACCCAAACGAAATTTTGATTAATGCAGTAGAAGCGCCACCTTTTCCGCTTGAACTAAAATGGCAGATAAAAGAAGCAGGTACGCAAACGCAGGTTTTCTACACCATTTCTGCTGATATGAATATGATGATGAAAATGCTGGCAAGTGGCCAGTTACAAAAATTGGCCGATTTTGAAACCCAAAGGTTGAAGGAGCTGGTTACGAAGTAAGCTTTCGTTAGCAATGCTTCTTTTACCACATAAAAATCTACATCTTCAAAATTTCTTCTTGTAAAAACAATGTAAGTTTTCTTCACAAAACCCTTCATAAAGCTTGTGCTGCGTATATTGTTTACAATCGTAAATTTGTAAACTATGAAAATCCACATCAAAATTTATAACCTTATTTTTGGCGCATTGCTTTTTGCTTCCTGCGGACAAGCTTCTTCCAATACTTTAACAACTACCGAAGAACCCGGAAAAGATGAAGGTGTACGCAAAATAAACTTAACTGCGCCAAAAGGGAAAGCAATTGCCGCTTTTGCCGAAGGTTGTTTCTGGTGCTCGGAAGAGATTTTTGAAGATGTAGCAGGCGTAGATTCTGTAATATCAGGTTATTCCGGCGGTCATACGCAAAACCCAACTTATGAAAAAGTAAGCACCGGAACTACAGGTTATGCCGAATCTGTGTTGGTTTATTATGACCCTAAAAAAGTTTCTTATCCCGAATTATTAAAAGTTTTTTATGCTTCGCACGATGCTACAACGAAAGATAAACAAGGGCCGGATGAAGGCACGCAATATCGTTCTGTTGTTTTCTATGCAAGTGCGTCAGAAAAAGCAATGGCAGAAACGGCTAAAACCGACGCACTAAAATCAGGTATGTTCCAACGCGCCATTGTTACGCAAATTGTTCCTTTAACCGCTTTTTATCGTGCGGAGGAATACCATCAGAATTACGCGAAACACAACAAGGATAATCCTTACATCCAGAATGTATCCGAACAACGTTTCGAACAGTTTAAAAAAACGTACAAAGGCAAGTTAAAACCTTAACATGAATTTTCATACCAGAAAATGGGTAAAGCCGGAAGACCTGAACCCAAACGGTACTTTGTTTGGAGGCAGTTTATTGATGTGGATTGATGAAGAAGCAGCAATTTATGCTATTTGCCAATTAGATAATCCGCATGTGGTTACTAAATTCATGTCTGAAATTAACTTTGTAAGTTCTGCCCGGCAAGGCGATATTATTGAATTGGGAATGGTGGCCACTAATTTTGGCCGTACTTCAATTACCCTGCATTGCGAGGTGCGGAATAAAGTTACGCGCAAAAGCATTTTGACCATTGATAAAATTGTTTTTGTAAATGTTGACCATGATGGAAACCCGTTCCCTCATGGTAAAACCCACATTACCAGTTCAGACGAAAAGTTTAAGAATCAGTAACATTAGCACCATACTGTTTTTATGCCGGTAAAAACAGTATGGATTTCCTGAAACATAATATCGGCACGTAGGTTAACCACACAACCTTTAAATTATGCTATCTGCACATCCCATTCAAAAAATTGTTATTTTTCGCGCCTTGCAATTAGGCGATATGCTATGTTCTGTTCCTGCTTTCCGCGCTTTGCGTACGGCTTATCCTGATGCACATATTACTTTAGTTGGTTTGCCCTGGGCCGAAAGTTTGATAGACCGTTTTCCGGAATATTTTAATGCTTTTATTGCTTTTCCGGGTTATCCCGGTTTACCGGAACAGGAAGTAAACCCTGAAAAAATAATTTCTTTTTTGCAGGAAATGCAGCATGAAAAATTTGATCTGGCTTTACAAATGCAGGGAAACGGTTCCATTGTAAATCCAATGGTGGAGTTGTTTGGCGCTTTTTATACTGCCGGTTTTTACCGGGAAGAAGATTTTCGCCCAAGTTCGTTATATTTAAAATATCCCGAAGGCATCCATGAAATCCACCGGCATTTATTGCTGATGAACCATTTAGGTATTCCCTCTGTTGGGCAGGAACTGGAGTTTCCGCTTAACAGTTATGATTATGATGCCTTTGATCAGTTAAACTTACAAATCATTCCGCAAAAGTATATTTGTATCCATCCGGGTTCACGCAGTGTTGCCCGCCAATGGCCGCCTGCTTATTTTGCTGCTTTGGCTGATTATTGCCAGGAGCAGGGATTTGATGTAGTGATAACCGGAACAAAAGATGAAGAGCATTTAGCGGCAGAAGTAATGCAAAACATGAAACATGAAGCTTATAATATGGCCGGTAAAACTACTTTAGGTGCTCTTGCAGTAATGATTAAAAATTCTTATGCCCTGATTGCAAATTGTACAGGCGTATCGCACATTGCTGCAGCTTATGGTACGCCAAGTATCATCATCAGTTTGCATGGCGAGCCGGAAAGATGGTCGCCATTAAACCAGATGAAACATCGGACTATTGACTGGACCAGGACACCAAATTTTAATTTGGTAAGGGAACAATTAACAGAAGTAGTGCTTTAGTAAAATACCGGATAGTTACGGATTTTGGACTAATCAATACAATTTAATTTTAACCAAAAGGGGCTGCTTATAATAAGCAGCCCCTTTTGGTTTAATCAGCTAAAAGCTAAAATTCCACAAATATTTTTTACAATTATTTTCGTGGAGGAGTAGTACTACCAGTGCCAGAGCCTGCTCCGGTACCTGAACCTGAAGTTCCGGTTGTGTTACTTGTACCGGTTCTTCCTGTGCTTCTGCCAGAACGGGATGTTGAACCAGAACTTGTGCCTGTACCTGAAGTTCCGGTTGTGTTACCTGTTCCCATGGTTGAACCGGAAGTACCTGAATGAGAGCTTCCACTCTTCATCGTACTTTTGCCTGATTTACTTGTACCAGAACTTTTTCTGTGCGTTCTGCCAGACTGCGTTCCGCTTGAGTTGCTACCGGTACCCATTGTTGTACCAGAACCCGTTGATCCAGAACCTGTTGAACCAGTTTGGGTTGTCTGTGCCGATGCACTTTGAAATACCCACATAAACATTGCTAACATCATTGCCACACTTACCTTTTTCATAAGAAATAATTTTATTGGTTTAATATGAATATAAACATTGCAAGTTGATTTCAGTTTTTAATTATTTTTCCTAATAATAGAATTATTAAACCTTTGCAGGTTTTGTTTTATAATTTTACGCCTCTCAAAAATTCTTCTACGTTCATCCTTTTTTTGCCTTCCAGTTGTACTTCTTTTACCAGGATAAAACCATCGGTACAGGCAAATTTTAAAAAGGTTTTATGGTCTGTAAGAAAGCCGCCAGCAGATATTGCAGTTTCGGTAATTTGTTTTTCGGCCTTGTATATTTTAAATATTTTATCATTTAAATGGGTAAAAGCAGTTGGGTATGGGCTTAAACCTCTGATGAAATTATAAACCTTTTCAACCGGTTGTATCCAATTGACCAGGCAATCATCCTTAAAAATTTTAGGTGCATGTTTTAATGCAGGAGAAGTTTCCTCAACCTGTATTAATTCGCTTTGGGGCACTTCTTTAAAGTTATTGTCAGCTATAACCTGTACTGTTTTTACCAGTAAATCTGCACCAATTTTCATCAGCTTATCATGTACATCGCCGGCTGTATCTGTTTCTAAAATGCTTGTTTTGTCTGTTAAAATAATATCTCCGGTATCAATTTCGTGTTTCAGAAAAAAGGTGCTTACTCCGGTTTGGTGTTCTCCGTTAATTATAGCCCAGTTAATTGGCGCGGCACCACGATAATCAGGCAGAAGCGAAGCATGCAGGTTTATGGTTCCTTTTGGCGGCATACTCCACACAACTTCCGGCAGCATCCGGAAAGCAACCACAACCTGTAAATCTGCCTGCAGCTTTTGCAGTTCCAGCAAAAAATCTGTGTTCTTTAATTTTTCAGGCTGAAGCACTTTTAAATTATTTTGTACCGCATATTGTTTTACGCTTGATTGTGAAACCTGCTGGCCTCGTCCTGCCGGTTTATCAGGCGCAGTAACCACTGCTACTACATCCATTCCGGCTTTTATTAAAGCATCCAGCGAAGCAACTGCAAACTCGGGCGTGCCCATAAAAACGATCTTCATAACTAATTTTATTTATACAATACGTATTTCTGTCGCATTGCTTTATAACGGCTTAATTCTGGTTCCCAGCTTTGGCGGATTTCTTTTTCACTTTTGCCTGCCATAATTTGTTCCTTAAAAAGAGTAGTCCCGGCAAGCTTATCAATGTTTCCCATCTGTTTACTTTGCGACATATCAAAGAATTTTTCTTTATACGGATAGGCTTTATATAATTCCATCATCCATTTTAAATTGATCTGCCCGCTTTTATGCAGTTTTACTGTATTGTAATTCCTCAAATCCAATCCGTAACAAACCTCATTCTGATGCAACGGTGTTTCAGATTTTCCTGGAATGCTTACCGGTGTAAAAGAAAACGGATAAATCCCTTTCAAATCCGGGCTGCCTAAAACCGTAAAAGGCATGTAAGTACCGCGGCCCTGGCTAATTGTTGTACCTTCAAACAAACATAATGACGGATAAAGTAAAACCGATTGCTGCGTATTGAGATTTGGGGAAGGATTTACAGGCAAAACGTAATCCAGGTCATGCATGTAATTTTTTACAGGTATTACTTTGATTTTGCACTGCATTTTATCCGGAAGCCAACCTTCGCCATTAACCATTTGCGCAAATTCGCCAATCGTCATTCCGTGTGTAATTGGAACCGGAAACCTGCCAATTCCAGATTTTAACTTCATATCCAAAACCGGACCATCAACAAAAGCATTTGGGTTTGGCCGGTCCAAAATGATCAATTCTTTTCCGTTCTCGGCACAAGCTTCCATCACATCAGCCAGCGTATTAATGTTTGTGTAGAAGCGACAGCCAACATCCTGAATATCAAAAATCATGATGTCAATCGCATCCATGTCTTTTTTAGAAGGTTTTCTTTTTTGACCGTAAAGGGAAATAACCGGAATGCCAGTTTCTGCATCAATCTCATCGGTAACTTTTGCACCGTTACTGGCGTTGCCGCGAAAGCCATGTTCCGGGCCGAAAATTTCTTTTATACGGATGCCCAGTTTCAGCAAACTGTCTACACTTGGGACCAACCTTGTTCCAATTACAGAAGTTTGATTGATCACCATTCCCACATTTTTCCCTTTTAAAAGCGGTACGTACAATTCTGTTTGATCGGCACCGGTTTGTATAGTTGGATTTTGTGCACAACAAAAATTAGCCTGTAAAAGAAGCATGCCAACAACCAGAAAAAGTAGCTTTCTGTTTCTCATAAAAATTATTGTTCTATTCATACTTATATCAGTAATGCTTCTTTTATCAGGTAAAAATTATGAAACAGTAACAAATTGAAAACTAAAACTGACCTCACGGCGTTCTCCGTTTCAGTATCATCAGTATAGTTTCAGCTTAAAACTGCATCTTTGCCAAGATACAAAAAAATCAATATCCGCAGTTGAACATAGCTACCTTTATAGCAGGCCGCATCTCTTTCCGCAGCAAACGCACTTTCTCTAAAATGATTGTGCGCATTGCCATTACAGGTATCATGCTGGGTTTGGGCGTCATGATTTTGAGCTTGGCCATTGTAAAAGGTTTTAAGCAGGAGATCCGGGAAAAAGTAAGAGGTTTTTCGGGAGATATTCAAATTGTTAAGTACGATTTAAACGTTTCTTACGAAAATTCCCCTTTTACTGCAGATCCTGCCTTGCTCCGCCAAATCACTACCAATAATGCATTTACGCATCTTTCGGCTTTTGCTACCAAACCGGCAATTATCAAAGCAAATGATGCCATTGAAGGCGTGGTTTTAAAAGGCGTTGACCAAACCTACAACTGGTCTTTCTTTAAGAAAAATATGTCTTCCGGCCGCGTACTTGATTTTAAAGATTCTGTAGAAGCGCAAAAACAGATCATGATCTCGCAGTTTACAGCAGACCGTTTAAAGCTGAAAGTAGGCGACGATTTCCTGATGTATTTTGTACAGCAACCTTTGCGGAAACGTAAGTTTAAAATTGTCGGTATTTTTAATGTTGGTGTGGAAGAAGTAGATAAAACCTTTGTAATCGGTTCGCTTTCGCTCATCAGGCGTTTAAACGACTGGAAGCCGAATGAAGTTGGCGGATATGAACTGCAAATCCCTGATTTTAATCACTTAGAGCAATCAGAAACAGCATTAAACAATTTTTTGCCGATAGAACTAAAATCATTTACCGTAGAACAATTCTACCCGACTATTTTTGAATGGCTGAGCCTGCTCGATATAAATACGCAAGTTATTTTAGTCTTAATGCTGATTGTTGCAGTAATCAACATGATCTCTGCCTTGCTGATCATGATCCTGGAACGGACCAACATGATCGGAATACTTAAAGCAATGGGCGCCAACAACTGGAGCATCCAGCAAATGTTCCTGCTCAATGCACTTTATTTAATTGGTGCCGGCCTGGTATTAGGCAATCTATTTGGGGTTGGAATAAGCTATTTTCAAAACTACACACACTTTTTCAAGCTCGACCAGGCTTCGTATTACATGAATTTTGTGCCGATCCAACTCCATTTAATGGATGTATTGCTGCTTAACATCGGCACATTGGTAGTTTGTGTTTTGGTACTTCTGATACCTTCCATGCTGGTAAGTTCTATTTCGCCGGTTAAAGCAATCCGGTTTAAATAAGGAGCAAAAATTTGCGGAACTGAAACTTATCAATGCAACTTTTATCAGCATAAAACAGTGAAAATATCAGCAGCAGGTACAAAATAAAAATGCCTTTGCGATAAAAAATTGATTAGAAATTAAAATGGTCAGGTTTTTGTATTTATTTTGAAAACCAAAATCTACTATTATGGAACAAAAACCAACAGATTTTTCAGCAGCAGAAAAGCAGGGATCTCAACCGGGAATTGAAGCACAAATGGATCCAAAGCCCGAATATATCAGCGAAAATTATAAAGCCGCGGGCAAACTAAAAGGTAAAAAAGCATTAATTACAGGTGGCGATAGCGGCATTGGCCGTGCCATTGCCGTTCATTTTGCCCGAGAAGGTGCAGATGTGGCCATTGTTTATCTGGATGAAGATGTAGACGCAGAAGAAACAAAAAAACTGATCGAGGCAGAAGGCCGCAAAGCGTTGCTGATAAAAGGTGATGTAAGCGATCCGGAAACGAGTGTAAAAGCTGTACAGCAAACCGTTGATGCTTTTGGCAGATTAAATATTCTGGTAAATAATGCGGCACAGCAATATCCGCAAAAAGACCTTTCAGGCATCAGCAACGAGCAATTAGAAAAAACGTTTAAAACCAACATCTTCGCTCATTTTTACTTCGCAAAAGAAGCATTGAAACATTTGCAGGAAGGCGATTGCATCATCAATACTACTTCGGTTACAGCTTACCGTTCTTCGCCAACCCTGCTGGATTATTCTTCCACAAAAGGTGCCATCACAGCTTTTACACGTTCGTTGGGAACAAATTTGGCCGAGAAAAAAATACGTGTAAACGGAGTAGCGCCGGGACCAATCTGGACGCCTTTAATTGTTTCCACTTTTGAAGGGGAAAAGATCGAACAATTTGGTAAAGAAACGCCGCTTGGCCGTGCTGGCCAGCCATCAGAAGTTGCACCTGCTTATGTTTTTTTAGCTTCGCAGGATGCTTCTTACATCACCGGACAAATTATTCATGTTAACGGTGGCGAAGTGGTAAACGCTTAAATCAATAAAGTTTTATAAATAAACACAATGGCTGGAAACAACATTCCGGCCATTTTTATTCGTTTAATTTGTGTTGAAGGCTTTATTTCGAGAAGTTTTTCTTCAAATTTAAATGCTTCTTTTACCCGATAAAAAATGTTATTTCCAACTAAAACTAATATTTATGCTGATGAAACGGTTAAAGTTTTAGAACGGGAAATTGCTGCGCTGGAAGCGGAACTGATTGAATTAGAAACAGAGGTAAACGTTTTTCAATTGCAAATTCAATCTGCTTTATCAACCCAAATCCACCGGATCCAGGAATTAACAGTTTTATATAAAAATCAAAAACAGGCAAAAAAACTAAAACGCTTAGAACAGAAAAAGCGCGGCAAAAACTACCGGGAACCAGTTAGTTTGAAAACCCGCAATGCTTCTTTTACCGCACAAAATTTGGTTTCTGCGGATGACCGGCAGGAACTAAAACGATTGTATAAAGAAGCCATCGTGCAAATCCATCCTGATAAATTTGTGGATGCTGACAATGAATTAAATGAACGCGCAACGGCTGTAACCGTAAAATTGAACGAGGTTTATAAAAGCGGAGATTTGGAAGAACTGAACCGTTTGCACGAGCATATCATCAGCGGAAATGCTTTAACTTATGTTCCTGATCGGCCCAAAACGATAAATGATTTGTCTGCTTTGATGCTGTTTTTACAGCAGAAAAAACAGAAACTGCAACACTTACTGCAAGAAATTAAAACTTCTGCTATCTATAAGTTATTTGAAAGCCGAAAAGATATACGGGCATTAATTCAGGAATTAAAAATTCAGTTTGAAGAACGCATTGTTGTGCTGGAAAAGAGAACGAAATAGCAGCAACACAATTTTTAAATGCTTCTGTTGGAATTTAAGTTTTAACAAAAGTATTTACATGACTACTACAAATATCAATACAATCAACCAGGAAAACGACGACTTAAAAGAAACACTTGTTTTCTTACATTATTTTGGAGGATCTGCGCAAAGTTGGTTAGGGGTAATGGCACTTTTACAGAACGACTTTAATTGCATTGCGCTAAATTTGCCTGGCTTTGGCGGAGAACCAGCTTTGCCAGAACCTTCTATTGCTAATTATACTTCTTTTATCAGGGAAAAATTAGAATCGCTTAATATTGAATCTTATGTTTTGATCGGACATTCCATGGCCGGAAAAATTGCGGTTGATGTTGCAACCAATGAACCAAACTTTGCAGTAAAACAATTGATTTTAGTGGCGCCTTCCCCGCCAACAGTAGAACATATTTCGGATGAGGAATTGCAACGGATGCTGCATCATCCCAACCAAATAGAAGCAGAAACAACAGCAAGAAAAAACACCTTAAAACGATTAACGCAAGAACAATACGAGCTGGTAATTAAGAATAATTTGGAAACAGACCAGAATACCTGGAATTGGTGGTTAACGGAAGGCGTGAACCATTCAATAGCCGACGATGCTGCCCATTTGTTTTTGCCAATTACGGTTTTGGCTTCCGAAGACGACCCTGCAATTAGTTTTGAAAGTACTTTGAAAGAAACCATGCCGCATTTGCCGGATGCCAAATTAATTACAACAAAAGGAGTAGGGCATTTAATTCCGATGGAAGCGCCGGAATGGCTGGCAGAACAAATTAAGCTGGCAATCATCAAAGAATAAATCAGCATAAAATGATTAGAGTTTGCTGAAATGATACAAGGGTTTAAAATAAGAGATTGATAATTTCGATTGATGAAAACGAAGATTTTATTTACAGTATTGCTTGCAATTGCAAGTTTGCTGATCAAAGCACAACCTGTTAAAGTTCATGGAAAGTTGCAAGTGGTAGGAACGCAATTGCAGGATGAACACGGACAGCCGGTTGTTTTACGCGGAATGAGTTATGGCTGGCACAATTTCTGGCCGCAATTTTATAATGCCGGAACGGTAAAGTGGCTGCACCAGGATTGGGACTGTACTGTTTTGCGCGCGGCAATGGGCGTTGACCCGGCAAAAGGATATATCCAGGACCCGGAAGGCTCTAAAGCAATCATCGAAAAAGTAGTAGATGCTGCTATTAAAGAAGGAATTTATGTGCTGATCGATTTTCACAGCCACAATATTCATTTAAAAGAAGCTAAAACTTTTTTTACTGAAATGGCTAAAAAATATGGGGCCAAGCCAAATGTTATCTATGAGATTTTTAACGAGCCAGATGATGAAAAATGGCCGGAAGTAAAAGCTTATGCGCAGGAAATCGTTTCAACTATCCGGGCTATTGATCCGGATAACATCATTTTAATTCCGACTACACATTGGGACCAGGATGTAAATATTGCTGCCGACGATCCTTTAACCGGTGTTAGCAATGTGATGTACACTTGTCATTTTTACGCTGCAACACACAAACAATGGCTGCGCGACCGTTGCGATTATGCTTTGAAAAAAGGCTTACCAATATTTATTTCAGAATCGGCAGGAATGGACGCATCAGGCGACGGACCGTTAAATATGCCGGAATGGCTAGTCTGGATCGATTGGGCAGAAAGCCACAAAATCAGTTGGATTACGTGGTCGGTTTCTAATAAAGATGAAACCTGCTCTGTGTTGACAAAAGATGCCAACCCAACCGGTAACTGGAAGGAAAGTGATCTGAAAGAATCTGGTATTAAAACAAGGACGTTTTTGCGAAAGTATAATGGAGCCCAATAGCATAATTATGCCGAAATTGTTTCGGCATGATTTTTACAAGCTGATTTTCCTTTTGTTGCATGTTACTTATTTAATTGGTTATCCAAACTTGGATGCTAATTTTTAGGTGATAAAAGAAGTATCAGGAGAGAGTGTACGTTTACTTTTAACTAATTCATCAATATACACGTATTATTTCTAAAAATTTGGCGAGATGAATGTTGGAATATTAAAAGTGCTCCGTTTTCAAAAACTTCTGTTTATTGTGATATTTTTTACTTCATGTGCACACGTTGAATCCAAATTTAGATTCTGTCGCTTTTGACTATGTTGTTATACCAAGCAGTGGATAATATGCTTCTCCGGGAACTTATACTGATGTTACGGAAATCCCAAAATTTTAAATGCCTGGCAGAAGTTATGTTTATTTAGAAAGTATTAAAAAAATCTACTTTATGTAACATCTTCAATCAACTAAAACAACAATGCCCCAACCTTTTAATTTTTCTGCCGATTACGTGTTAGAAGATGATTTTGTAAAGCTTCGTCCAGTAAAAGAAAGCGATTATGAAAACCTTCTTCCTTTTGCTTTAAATGAACAAGAGATATGGAAATATTCTTTAGTTCCAACAGCAGGTGCAGAAAACTTAAAAAATTATATCGATGCTACATTGGCTGCGCGGGAAGCAGAAAAAGAATATCCGTTTATTGTGTTTTGATAAGCGCCAGAAAAAATATGCCGGAAGCACACGCTTTTACGATATACAATTGCATAAATAGACGCTGCAACTGGGTTACACCTGGTACGGAAAAGCTTTTCAGGGTACAGGTTTAAACAAGCACTGCAAGTTTTTACTGCTGCAATTTGCCTTTGAAAAAATTGGAGTGGAAAGGGTAGAGTTTCGGGCAGATAACAACAATAAAAGAAGCATTGCCGCCATGCAAAGTATCGGTTGCACGGTAGAAGGCGTACTTCGAAGCCATGCACCTACGCACGATGGAAAACGGCGAGACAGTATTATTTTAAGTATTTTAAAAGACGAATGGTTTGGTACGGTAAAAGAAGCACTGGCAGCTAAAATCAGGGTAAAATAGGTTGAATTTAAAGCCGGGACTTGCTTTTATCTCTGCCTGATAAAAAAAATCCGTAGGGAACTTAAACCCTACGGATTGAAAAACAAGCACTCTGGTTGCGTTTAAGCAACAGGGTGCTTGTTTAAGAAAGACGTAACTTTTGTTTTTAACATGTGCGGCTTTCCTTCATGGTCAAAATTAAAAACGCCGTTAATTATCACTTCATCTTCACAAACCGGACATTCTACTACCATGTTCGTGATCCGTAATTTCTCAATATTAGCTAAATGCTTTCCTGCTACGCGGATTATTCCGCCATGCTCCGGGCAAATAATTCTCATGATCTTAAATATTAAGTGGTCTAACAAAAATTTGAGGGTTGACAAGCCCATAAAAACCTCAACCCGGCACAATGAACAGGTGACAGTTAAAGCCATCACCTGTTTGTATGGATATTTATTTGATTTCTGATACCTTTTCTATTTTATAGGTTTTTAAACCTTCAGGCATTTCCCAGATCACTTCGTTTCCAACATAATATCCTAACAAAGCAACACCTATGGGAGAAAGGACCGATATTTTTTTGCTTGATATTTTTGCTTCAATAGGTGCTACCAGGTCAAAGGTAAGTACCGCTTTGGTTTCCATATCCCTTACCTGTACCGTTGTATTAATGGACACTACATCCAAAGGCAGGCTTTTATTGGGCAATACTTTGGCAGATTTGAGCTCCTTTTCAAGTTTCTTTTTATTGTAATCCGATAGGTTGGTATTGAATTTTAAATGGTTCTTTAATAGTCCGTAAATGCCTTTTGACAGGCTTAATTGAATCGCTTCCATGAAATTTGTTTAAATAATAAAAAAAAAAAACGGTTAATGTGGTGCGGTTTCTTTAATACAACGTCATGTGCGCATTGTAAGTAAAGGTGTAATCAATTTTTATCACTGATTATAAAATCCTTGTTCTTACACCTGCAATCATTTAAATTGAAGATTTTTGAATATGACAGTAAGAAAGATTGACCGAAAGGCCCCAACCTTCTGCAGGAAGGGGCTTACTTAATAAAGTCCTTACTGCTCATTTGAAATGAATAACCTATGGGGAAATTTAAACGATCAAGGTTACTGCATGAAAAATAGGCTACCTGCAAGCGTAATGCAAGGCAACGTATTGTATCAGCATAAATTAAACTTAACCTTCCCATTATTAGCAGGCCGTTTTGGATGGCCATTTGTTAAAAGTACGATTTAACTTCTGTTAAACCAAATATTTTATTTGTTAGGGCCTGTTTAAATTTTTATCATAAGAAATACAATGCTTCTTTTATCGGTAAAAATTGATGTCTGATTGATGAGGTTGTTTAAACTTTTTGGTACCAATTAAATTTGATCCTCCCGGGATGCCTAGGTTTGGTGCCCATGCTTCTTTTACAGAGTAAAATTGGTGTTTGTATTTAATCACTAACTGGACCTATAAGGTTTTCAAAACCTTATAGGTCTTTAGTGATTTACCGAGTAAAATTGGTGTTTACATTTAATCGATCAAAAAAACAATGGTTAACATTTTTTAGGTGATAAAAGAAGCATCAACCTAAAAAATCAAAATTTAATGGCCAGCATTTTTAGGTGATAAAGGAAGCATCGGCCCCAAAAAAGAGGGCCAGAAAAAAGTTTAAACAACTTCGATCTTTAAATTAAAAGTTATGTAAAATAAGCATCATAAGTTTTTTGATTTAGACAAGTGTTTAATTGCTTACCAGTTAAACAAAAGTTTTATTGTTAAGTTGTATTACAACTATGAAACCTATAACTGTAATTATTGAGAGCCCGAAAGGGCAAGGCCATAAATATGACTTTGAGCCAGAAACAAAGTTTTTTAAGTTAAAAAAGGTTTTACCTGCAGGCTTGGTTTTTCCTTTCGATTTTGGTTTTATACCAAATACCAAAGGCGAAGATGGTGATCCGTTAGATGTTGTTGTGATTTCTGAAATTCCAACTTTTCCCGGTTGTTCTATGGATTGCAGGATAATTGGTTCAATCAAAGCTAATCAAACCGAAGAAAACGGTGAAACGGTTAGAAACGACCGGTTTTTAGCCGTACCGGAAGTTTCGCAATTGTTTAAAGAAGTAGATGATGTGGAACATTTGCCAGAAGGAATTATCAATCAGGTTGAAAATTTCTTTAAAAACTACAACGAGCAGGCCGGTAAAAAATTTGAACCTTTAGGAAGGATCAAAGCGCAGGAAGCTTTTGACATGATTGAGTTTGAAGATTAGCGGTAAATGTTATCAGAAAACCCGGTTATCCTAACCTTAAAAATTAATGATGACGCTGCCGCTTATTTTACAGAATTAAGAAAAAAACATTTTCCTGCAGAGCGTAATTATTTAGATGCACATTTAACTTTGTTTCATCATCTGCCACCAAATGAACCTGCAATTTTAGAGGTGGTAAAAACAGTATCTCTCCGGCAAAACCCAATGGTTTTACAAGTTATGCAAGTAGTAAGCATCGGCGCCGGTGTAGCTTTTAAGTTGCAAAGTGAAGCGTTGCTAATAATGCATAAAAACCTGCAACAACAATGGCAGGAATGGCTTACACCGCAAGATCAGCAAACCTTATGGCCACATATAACTGTTCAAAATAAAGTTGACAGGCAAAAGGCAGTTGGGTTACAACAAGAGTTGAGCAAAGATTTTAAACCTTTTGAAATACAAGGTTTAGGGTTAACAATTTGGGAATATTTGGGCGGGCCGTGGCAAAAAATAGAAACTTTAAATTTTGACGATCAGGTTTTGAACCAATAAAAAAGGCTGCATTTATTAAACGCAGCCTAAATTTAAAGTATTTATCTTACAGGCTTTCGGATTCCCTGTTTGCCTAACTTTCAGGCTTCTTTCCCATCATCTACTGGTCGGGATTTGCAATCCTCGTCCTTTGAACTTCGGATTTCTAATCCAATCTAAACTTTTTATCCGATAAAAACAGCATCAACAAAAAGGCCGCCTTTTACAGGCAACCTTTCGTAAATAAATCAAATTCTGTATGCTTATTCAAATTTTGTTATTCCGTTACTTTCTTACAAAACAATTCTCAATTATTATTCCGTCTGAACGTTCAAAATCTCTAACATTATCAGTTACCAATATCAGTTTGTTTTCAATTGCTGTTACGCCAATTAGCAAATCAAATTCATTGTGCATCGGTTTTCCAATATTTTTTAACCTTACCTTTTCTTTTGCATAAAGAGTTATCGCCCCAAATATTGGAATGATGGTTAGGCCATTTACAAAATTATCAACAGCTTGGTGTGCTATCGAAGGATTTGTGCTGTTCTCGGCACCGTAGCAAAGTTCTACAACTGTAATTTCAGAAATAAATCAGTTGTACACCACCTGCCGACAGTTCGCTGTCCAACAAAAACTTCTTAAATTTGACATATGAAAATTGCACTTCAATATGTAAATGATATAAATGGTAAGACACAAGCAGTGCAGCTATCATTGACTGAATGGGAAAAGGTGCTTAATAAGCTAAAAAAATATGAACAGGCTTTAAAATTAAAGTCAGACTTGAAGGAAACTTTTGAACAAATTGCTATCCTTAAAAAGACTAAAGAACATAAGCAAACTCTAAACGAGTTTTTAGATGAGCTTTAGTGTTATTCCAAGTGACAAGTTTAAACGTGAAGCAAAACGACTTGTTAAAAAGTTTCCATCTCTTAATCAAGAACTTGCGGAATTAAATTCCATACTCGAAAAAGAACCGGACAAGGGTACTGCTTTAGGAAGTGACATTTTCAAAATCCGCATTGTTATCAAAAGTAAGGGCAAAGGTAAAAGCGGTGGTGCCCGTGTGATAACTTATATAGTGACAGATAATAAAGAAGTTTATTTACTGACCATTTATGACAAATCAGAATTTGATACTGTTGATGACAAAACCATAAAAGCGATTATAGAAGACCTAAATGCTGACCAATAAGGCGAACGCACAATATGGGTTTGGCAAAAAACTGGCTGATGGAATAAACATCAACTTTTATTTTGCTATTTTGCTTTAGTTCCGGCAGAAGGAACAAAATTTAGTTGGTAAAAGAAGCATCAACATTTGAATATAAATTTAACTTTGGTTTGGTCTGACGTGTTTCAAATTCCAGTTCTTTGCCAAGCCTTTTCCGTTGTGCGCCATATTTCCGAACCGTTTAAAATGCTAAACAACCTTTTAAATTAATTATTTTATTAGACTATAATAATTTTCTAATTTTAAAAAAACGTTTACAATGAAAAAAGCAATCGTTACTTTTTATTCCATTTTTGCAACACTCTTAATGTTAGAGTTTCTGCTGACTGTTTGGTCAATTATTTTTCATAAATCATTTTTTTTGAGCGACACACTATTCAAGAATGACAACTTCATTATCCGCTTACTGATTCTTGTTGTTTGCTCATTGAGCTTACTTCAGATTTACCAATTGCTCATTAAAGGAAAAAATTTAACATCAATAAACTTTTGGATGTTATTGATGCTAAATTCCACATGCACCGTTTACTTAAAATATAGTAATGACTTTATTAATGCGGCTTATTTAAAAGTAAATACTGCTTTATTTTCAACAAGTTTCTTTATTTGGATAATGTTCCTTTTACTTGGAGTATCCTATAAGTCAATCACCTCAACTTTACTGAAAAGTCAAATAGCATTATAAGTCAAATTGTATCTTTTTATTTAGCTTTTTCTTTAAATAAATTCAGGACGAAGATAATACCTCCTGCTAGTCCGGATTTGTACTCCGGTCTTTCGAGTTTCAGATTTTAAATCTTTAAACTTTTATCCCAAAAAAACGGCATCAATAAAAAGACAATCTTTTCAGGTAGCCTTTCTATTTGTATTTTAATTTTCTACGTAGAAAGAAAATACAAATACTTATATCAAGCAATACCCATTAAAATTCAATTTCCTTACTCTTGAAATTCGTGTTTGCTTTGATATCAGCGATGATGAGTTCTTCTGCTGATTTTTGAGATGAAAATGCACCAAAAGAATTATAAAACCTGCTTTCAACAGTGTCGTTATCGTTTTTTAATAATTTTGAAAGGCTTTCAATTAACTCAATTTTATTTAGTGAACTTAAGCCTTTAAACAAATCGGTATAAGTTTCAATCAAGTGTTTGTCTGTAAAAGTCATTCTGTTTGATCTGTGTAATTAAAGTTACAGATTTTTCTTCACGCAAGAAATAAAAAATGTAGAAGCTAACTTCTTTCGCTTTACTTGAAATAAACTTTTATCCGATAAAAACAGCATCAATAAAAAGGCCGCCTTTTTACAAGCAGCCTGATTATATCTAATTCTAACTTTCGGATTTCCCGTCTTCCTAACTTTCTGACTTTTTCCCAATCATCTCCACAAAATCATCAAACAAATACCTTGAATCATGTGGGCCAGGAGAAGCTTCCGGGTGATACTGAACAGAAAAAGCTTTTTTACCTTTTACACGAATACCTTCAATCGAATTATCATTCAGGTTGATGTGCGTAATTTCTACTTTGTCAGAGTTTCTTACAGCATCTTGTACCACACCAAAACCATGATTTTGTGAAGTAACTTCGCAATGGTTTTTAATAATATTTTTAACCGGATGATTGATGCCGCGATGTCCGTTAAACATTTTCTGTGTTGGAATATCATTTGCTAAAGCCAGTAATTGATGGCCCAAACAAATACCAAACATTGGTTTATCAGCCTCTAAAATATTTTTTACTGTATTGATTGCATAATCCATTGCAGCAGGATCGCCGGGACCGTTGGAAATAAAGTAACCATCGGGAGCAAATTCCTGCATTTCTTCAAATGTAGTATAAGAAGGAAAAACACGTGCAAAAACACCACGCTCAGAAAAATTACGCAGGATGTTTTTCTTCACACCCAAATCTAAAACGGCAACCCGGTATTTAGAATTTTCATCACCAATATCATAAGTTTCATTAGTAGAAACCTGAGATGAAAGTTCAAGTCCTTCCATAGAAGGAACTTCGTTAAGCTTTGCTTTTAATGCATCCAAATCTAAAATTTCCGAAGAAATAATGGCATTCATGGCGCCTTTATCGCGGATATGGCGCACCAGTTCACGGGTATCAATATCAGAAATAGAAACGATATTTTGTTCCTGGAAGTAATCCTGGATAGATAAATCAGCCTCTTTGCGGCTGTACTGGATGTTGTAGTTCTTGCAAACCAGGCCTGCAATCTGGATCTGCCCGGATTCTGTTTCATCATGATGGATACCATAATTGCCGATATGCGCATTGGTGGTAACCATAATTTGCCCGAAGTAGGAAGGGTCGGTAAAAATTTCCTGGTAACCCGTCATGCCGGTATTAAAGCAAATTTCGCCTACCGTTGTACCGATTTTTCCGGCAGCTTTTCCATGGTAAACAGTACCGTCGGCCAGTAATAAAACTGCCGGAAGTTTGGTGAAGTTAGTCATGTCTTATCAAAAAAAAGGTGGATAAAAGAAGTATTCCCCAAAGGAAAAACAAGGGTGAAGCAGGCACGAAAAAATGAAAAAATAGCTTCTGAATTCACAGGGGACAAAGGTAGTTTTTCTGCCGGATTTTTAGAAACAGAATTTAATGATTTTACAAACGGTTATTCTACATTTACAGTTTTAAAAATACAGCTTAAAAGATTACAAGATGTCTGTAAACAAAGAAGTTAAGAGAATAACCACCAATACTTTGCAGGAAATGAAGCAGCGCGGTGAGAAGATTTCTATGCTTACCGCATACGATTTTTCGATGGCAACGATTGTAGAAGATGCCGGAATTGATGTGATGCTGGTTGGCGATTCGGCTTCCAACGTAATGGCCGGTCACGAAACTACCTTGCCCATAACGCTTGATCAGATGGTTTATCACGCTTCGTCTGTTGTTCGTGCAGCTAAAAAAGCGCTGGTGGTGGTAGATTTGCCTTTTGGTTCTTACCAGGGAAACTCTAAAGAAGCGCTGAATTCTGCTATCCGGATTATGAAAGAAGCCGGAGCGCACGCTGTAAAAATGGAAGGCGGAACGGAAATTGCAGAATCGGTTACCCGTATTCTGGCGGCTGGGATCCCGGTGATGGGACATTTAGGTTTAACGCCGCAATCCATTTACAAATTTGGAACTTATACGGTTAGGGCAAAGGAAGAAACAGAAGCGATGAAACTAAAATCAGATGCGTTGGCTTTGCAGGAATTAGGTTGTTTTGGTGTGGTACTGGAAAAAATACCCGCAAAATTAGCACAGGAAGTAACCGAAAGTCTTGCTATTCCAACCATTGGCATTGGTGCAGGTGGCAATTGCGACGGACAGGTTTTGGTAATCCACGATATGTTGGGCATGAACAAAGGGTTTAAACCACGCTTTTTACGCCAGTATGCTAACCTGTTTGAAGAGATGAGCGGCGCAGTAAAAGCTTATATTCAAGATGTAAAGTCGAAAGATTTCCCGGGAGAGAAGGAGCAGTATTGATTTTTTTTCGCCCTGCTGCCATTCCTCCTAACATCTGAATGCCAAGAGGAATGCTTTTTTTATCACCTAAAAATCAGAAGGGAAACCTTCTTTTTTCATTTCAGCGGCAGCATCTTCTACTTTTTTCGCCAGTTGGTTTTTATATTGAATGAGGTTTTGAACGAGATATTCATCTCCAACAGCTAAGATCTGTGCAGCTAAAATTCCAGCGTTTTTGGCTGCATTTAAAGCAACGGTTGCGACAGGAATACCATTTGGCATTTGCAGGATTGATAACACAGAATCCCAGCCATCAATAGAATTACCGGATTTAACCGGTACACCAATTACCGGCAAATGCGTAAGTGAAGCTACCATCCCGGGCAAATGTGCGGCACCGCCAGCACCGGCAATGATCACTTTTAAACCACGGTCGGCAGCAGATTTGGCATAACTAAACATGCGTTCAGGCGTGCGATGTGCTGAAACTACAGTTATTTCAAATGCTACGCCTAATTCTTGTAAAACATCGGCAGCATCCTGCATGACTGGCAAATCTGATTTGCTGCCCATAATGATGGCTACTTTAATAGTATTTTGTGTTTGGTTCATAGGCTGTAATTAATAGTTTATGGCCAAGATTACAAGTTCAACAATAATGGTCAGAGAATATTTATAGTAGCTTCTATCAACTATAAACTCTGAACAAACTTAACTCACCACCTTTAAAGTCTTCTGCACATACCGTGCTTTTTCAATCGCTTTCTCCCGATCGGCATCTATTGCCGTTACATGTCCCATTTTACGCATCGGTTTAGTTAAAGCTTTGCCATAAAGATGGACGTAAACGCCTTCCAGTTTTAAAATTTCTTCCAGATTTTGATAAACAGCTGGCCCTTCGTGTCCTTCTTCACCCAAAATGTTAACCATTACTGCATTATTCAGGCAAGCGGTATTGCCCAGTGGCTGATTAAAAATAGCGCGTAAATGCTGCTCAAATTGAGAAACCACATTGCCTTCTATGGTTTGATGGCCGCTGTTGTGCGTACGCGGTGCTAATTCGTTAACCAATATGTTTCCGTGTTTGTCCAGAAACATTTCTACCGCAAGTAAACCAACAATATTCAGTTTTTCTGCAATCTGGATGGCAATGTGTTCTGCCCTTTCATGAATTTCAAAGTTTAACAGCGACGGCGAAATCAGGAACTCCACTAAATTTGCTTCCGGGTTAAACTCCATTTCTACCATCGGAAAAGTTTTTACTTCGCCAAGTGCATTTCTGGCTACGATTACGGCAATCTCTTTTTCAAAATCAATCAATTCTTCAATTACGCTGGGTTCTGTAAAAGCATTTTCCAGATACGATTCATCCCAAACCTTGTAAACGCCACGTCCGTCGTAACCATCTTTTCTTAATTTCTGAATGTAAGGGTAATGAAAATGTTTTTCTTTTAGTTCCTCCACAGACGAAATGATCTTAAAAGCAGCAGTTGGAATATCGTTCTCTTTAAAAAACTGTTTTTGCAGGCCTTTGTCCTGGATGAGCCGGATAATACGCGATTGCGGGTAAACCAGTACGCCTTCTTTTTCTAATTGTGCCAGCGCATCTACGTTTACTTTTTCAATCTCAATCGTCAGCAAATCTGCTTGTTTGCCAAAATTGTAAACAGTTTCGTAATCGCTTAAAGAACCTACTACAAACTCGTCGCACAGCTTTTTACATGGCGCGTTGCGGTCGGGGTCAAGCACTTTAACCGTTACATTGTAATTAATGGCTTGCTGGATCAGCATTCGCCCTAACTGTCCGCCGCCTAAAATGCCAAGCTTTAAATCTCCGTAAAATGCTTTCATGTGCTGTTGCAAGTTTAAGGCAAAAATACGAATTAGACGAACCAATTTGCTTGTAACAGGCAATTTGCAGTAGTTAGCTGTATATTTGCCGCCTTACCAGATTTAATGTTAATGAAAACCAAAGTAGCAGTTGCCAAAGGGGATGGAATAGGACCGGAAATTATGGATGCCGTTCTTAACATTTTTAAAGCCAGCGGTGTGCAGTTGGATTATGAATTTGTGGAGATGGGAAAATCTTATTTTGATGCAGGCCACTCCACCGGCATGACTGCCCGAGCTAAAGAAACCATTGAAAACCTGGGGCTTTTATTTAAAGGCCCGATGGAAACACCAAAAGGTAAAGGTGTAAAAAGTATTAATGTTACTGCACGAAAAGTTTGGAACACTTATGCCAACCAACGCGATTTCAGGACATTAAACGGTGTAAATACAGTGTTTTCAAGGGCAGGCGTAAATATCAATTTAACTATCATCCGCGAAAACCTGGAAGATACTTATGGCGGTATCGAGCATTTGCTTACCAATGATGTTGCTGTTGCCCGCCGTATTATTACACGCCCCGGCTCAGAACAGGTAATTAAGTATGCTTTTGAAATGGCAAAGCGAAAAGGTTATACCAAATTAGCCTGCGGACATAAAGCCAATATCATGAAGCTAACGGATGGTATGTTCCTGGAAACATTTTATGAGATTGCTAAAAGTTACCCGGAAATACAAGCTACCGATATTATTGTTGATGATTTGTGCATGAAACTGGTTAGCCGGCCGGAAACTTTTGAAGCTATTGTATTGACCAATTTACAAGGCGATATTGTTTCTGATCTGTGTGCCGGTTTGGTTGGCGGTTTAGGTTTTGCACCTTCTGCTAACATTGGTGATTTTATTTCGATTTTTGAAGCCGTTCACGGAACTGCGCCGGATATTGCAGGCCGTAATATTGCTAATCCAACTGCTTTATTGTTATCCGGCGTAGCCATGCTGCGTTATTTAGGTTTAACAGAAAATGCCGCAACCATAGAAAATGCGCTGTTATATACCTTAGAGCAAGGCGTACATACCGGTGACTTTGGCGATAAAAATACGCCTTCCAGCAATACTACTGATTTTGCAAATGCCATTATTGCTAACCTGGGCAAAGCGCCGGAAAAAGGAAGCGCAGCATTACAGGCCAATTTTGAAAAGGCAACCAAAGCAGGCGAAAAACCAACCCGAAATAAAGTTACCGAAACGGAACCGGGCATCTCCGAAGAAATTATGGGCGCCGATATTTTTGTTGAAACTGTATTGCAGCCAAAACAATTAGCAGAACTGGCACAAAGCAAGCTAAACAATCAGTTTAAACTGGTGATGATTTCTAACCGCGGTACACAAATATGGCCAACAGGTTCTGTTTTTACTGAATTGACTAATCAATCACGCTTTCGTTTTGAGAAAAACGAAGGACAGGAAATCAACGCGAAAGATATTTTTAATCTGGCAGCTAATATTTCTGAGGTGATTAATGTTTGTTCTGTTGAGTTTCTGAAAAAATTTGGCGGCAAGCCAGGTTACTCGCTGGCACAGGGACAATAGTTCGATACCGATTTTTATGCCATAAAAGAAGCATTCAGTTTTAATTAGCCGGATGCTTTTTTTGTTGATCACCACTTGCTTGTTCCCCTTCGTTCCAGTGTTTATCAGCAGGAATAGTCATGCTTCTTTTATCGGCATAAAATTATTTCATTCCTGTTTCCCAATATCAAAAACAGGAAATTGCAAGGGTTGTTATGATGTTTCTCTTCACGCTGATACTTTATGAAAAACGTTTGCCTCTTTTTATTGCTTTTTTTTCTTGTCTTAACGTCAGCTTTCTCCCAAAATAACCCGCCGAACAATAAGAATTTATGGTATAAAAACAGCATCATCTATAATTTGGATGTACGTACTTTTAAGGATAGCAATGGTGATGGTTACGGGGATTTTAAAGGATTAACTTCTAAGCTGGATTATTTAAAAAATTTAGGCGTTGAGATAATCTGGCTTTCGCCTTTTCAGCCTTCTCCGCTTTTAGATGATGGTTACGACATCACCAATTTTTTTGGCATCGACCCAAAATGCGGCACAAAAAAAGATTTTGACGAATTTATGCAGCAGGCAAAAGCACACCATGTTCGGGTAATTATGGATATGGTGCTTAATCATACCTCCAACCAGCATCAATGGTTTCAGCAAGCCGAAAACAGCGATACTTCCAAATATCATTTCTGGTATGTTTGGACGAAAACCCGTCCGAAAGATTATAACAAAGGCATGGTTTTTCCGGGGGTCCAAAAAGAAATATGGTCCTTAGACCCCAAATTGAATGAATATTACTATCACCGTTTTTACAAGTTTCAGCCCGATTTAAACTACGATAACCCTATGGTTAAAGCAGAAGCATATCATATTTTAGGTTACTGGCTGAAGCAGGGAATGGATGGTTTTCGTTTGGACGCCGTGCCTTTTATTATTGAAGAAATGCGGCCGGGAGCAAAAAACCTGGGCCACGATTTTGATTTCATCACCCAGATGCGCCACTATGTACAAGCACAAAAACCAGATGCTTTTTTATTGGGTGAAGCCAATGTGCTGCCAAAGGAAAACCAGGATTATTTTGGTAAAAAAGGGGAACGCATGCAAATGCTGTTTAACTTTTTTGCTAACCAGCACCTTTTTTATGCTTTAGCAACCGGTAAGTTAGATGAGTATAAAAAAGCTTTACAAGAAACCGATAATATTCCGCCTGCCTCTCAATGGGCAAATTTTTTGCGGAACCACGATGAAGTAGATTTGGGCCGGTTAAGCAATGCACAACGCGAGCAGGTTTATCAAAAAATGGGTCCGCAAAAAAACATGCAGTTATATAACAGAGGAATCAGGCGGCGGCTCACTACGATGTTGCATAACTCTTTACAATTAAAAATGGCGTACAGCCTGTTGTTTTCTTTGCCGGGAACACCTGTCATGCGTTATGGCGATGAAATTGGAATGGGAGATGATTTAAACTTAAAAGAACGCTTGTCCGTAAGAACGCCAATGCAATGGTCGGATGAAAAAAATGCAGGGTTTACAAATGCAGCAAAACCTTTCCGTCCGGTAATTAGTCAGGGTGAATACAATTACCACTTGGTTAATGTGGCAACAGAGCAAAAAGAGCCAAAATCATTATACAACTGGATGGCAAAACTGATAAAAATAAGAAAAACCTGCCCCGAATTTAGTTTTGGAGAATGGGAAATTATTCCTTCCGGTTCGCCTGAAATCCTGGCTATTCAATATAATTATCTTGGAAAAACATTAATCACCTTACATAATTTCAGCAATAAAAGTGAGCAAGCAATGCTTTCTTTATCGCCCAAAAAACTAACCGATCTGCTGGAAAATAACACGAATAGCACGATAAACGGTAAATTTAAAACGGCTTTAAATGGTTATAGCTTTAAATGGTACCGTTTGAATTAGCGCCGAAAATATATCTTGACTGATGCTTCTTTTAGCAGGTAAAAATATTGGCAGCATTAAAAGCAAGATACTGATTCGTTGAATTTAACAAAAAATAAGATTGTACCTTTATACAGCAAAAATTGAAATATTAACCCTAAAACCGTTGTGCTATTGAATAAAATTGTACCTCCTGATGCCAAATGGGCCTTTGCCTTAATTACGCTGATTGCCTTAGGGTTTTTAATTATTGAAGGGAAGTTTATTCTTTGTCCGCTGGTTTTTGCCATGCTGTTCTCCCTGTTACTGCTTCCGGTTGGCAAGTACCTCGAAGAAAAATGGAAGCTGCACCGCAGCGCAGCTTCTATGGGCGCTGTTTTATTAATGCTGGCAATTGTTGCGCTGGTTTTATACCTGGTGGCTTCGCAAATTGCCGATTTGCTGGATGACTGGCCTCAGCTTCAATCGCAATTAACCAGTTCGTATTACCACTTGGTAGATTGGATCAAGACCAACTTCCATATAACTGCACGTCGACAAATGAATATTGTGCATAGTGCAACCAGCAAAATTTCTGATACGAACAGTGGTGATGCCATTAGTGTTACTGTGCTCACGGCATCTTCCGTTCTGATTTTCTGGGTTTTTGTTGTTATTGATACCTTCTTTCTGCTTTTTTACCGAAAACTGCTGCTGCAATTTTTAATCGCGATTTTTAAAAAGGAAAATGCCATAGCTGTTTACGAAGTAGTAGAACGCATTAAATACATGGTCAGTAAATATATTACCGGTTTATTACTCGAAATGATGGTTATTTCTACCATTTGCTGTACTGTTTTTTTAATTGGCGGCGTTCGGTATGCTTTATTGCTTGGGCTAATTACCGGGCTTTTTAACGTTATCCCTTATATTGGCATTGCAACAGCTTTGCTTATAAATGTGCTGATTACTTTAAGCACCACAGCCGCCATAAGCAAAATTCTTTTAGTGATTGTAACCATCGTTATCATTCATTTGATTGATAGTAACATTTTGCTGCCGATGATTGTTGGTTCACAGGTTCGCATCAATGCTTTGATTACCATTCTCGGTGTTATTTTGGGTGAAATGTTGTGGGGGATTCCGGGCATGTTTTTATCAATTCCAACCATTGCCATCCTGAAAATTATTTTTGACCGGGTCGAAAGTTTACAACCCTGGGGATTATTATTGGGTGATGAAATTATCCCGGAAAAGGAAATTGAAACCAAGGTTTTTGTGGAGGAAGAGGAAATTGCTTCAAAAACTGAAGCCAAGACGTTAGAAAGCTAAGTTGTTTGGAATAAATAAAAAGTTGCGATTTGTAAATAGAACAATTCAGAGAAAATATTAGAGATGAAACCTGTTTTTTTAATTCTGTCTTTTTTGCTTATAAGTCTATTAATACAAAAAAACCAATTAAGCCTTCTAAGGCTGGAAAGTTTATTGGAAAAACAATTTCGATTAAAGGATACGTTCATAATATCAAATCTAATTCAAAATCTCATACATTGTCGTTGGAACTTAGTGATCGAAGTAATACGAAAGAAGTATTAACACTCATCGTTCATAAAAAGAATTTTTCAAAAAATTACAATCGTTTTTATAAAAATCTAAAAAATCAGACGATTGATTTTACAGGTAGAGTTAAAAAAACAAATGGAAGGAATGTTGTATTTACAGAAGCAGACACGCTTAAAATTAATTTTGAAATTGAAGTTGTGCAGCAAT
>NZ_WPIK01000002.1 GCF_009754915.1 Mucilaginibacter arboris
CTAAATATTATAAAAGTTAGGATAATTTTGTTTAGCATAATTGTACGATGAACTTTTTATAAGTTGTATTATTATACTTATTTTATACACTAAAACCATGCGTGATAACCACCATCAAAAAATACTGCAAAATCAAAACACCATCTACATAAAAAAAATAATAATACTCATTCTTCTCGAACTTAGATCGAAAAATCAGCCAGCCTGCTAATATAATGGTTAAGGTAAGTGCAAAAAAACTATTATCAAAACCATGATCTTTAAACAGAAATAATAAGACCAAGTGGCCGGCTAACAAAAACTGGCAAAGCAAATAAGCGTTTTTCTCGCCAAAAACTACGGGTACGGTTTTTAGGCCAAGCTTTCGGTCATTGAACAAATCCCGAATATCAAACGGAATAGCCATTGCGGTGATAAACAAAAATCTTTTAGCCGTTAAAAGAAGTATATCGGTACGAGAAACGGTTAGGTGATAAATATTTTGTGTTTCAAAAGTGGGCAAAAGCACGACACTTAATGCCCAGGTAAAGCCAATAAGCAATAGTTTTAAACCGGGAATATTCCGCAGGCCAAACTTTTGATTGCCTTTAGAAAACATAGGCATGCCATAACCTACAGACAAAACAGAAAGAAAAATCAGCAAAACCCTGGATTTGGCAGAAACCAAAAAAAACAGTGGTAAAAGAAGCATTGCCGAAATGATGGTGATTACAACCATCAGTTTATATTGGGCAAAAAACCAGCGTACGCGTTTTAAAGGCGAACTTTCGGGATGTTTAGGTTTGCTTAATAAAATGCTGAAATTATAAATGAATAAAGTAGATAAAAATAAGATAGCCAGAACGGTATAAACTGGTGGAGAACCAATCAGCATAAAAGTAACCATGGCTTGCGCAACAGCACACAAAGCCATAAACAGGTTGCTGAACAGCAGAAAATCAAAAGCAGCATAAAATAGTTTCCTCATCCAAATAGAAAACCAAATATGCTGCTTATTGATTAAGAATTTTTTGAAGGATGTGGATTACTACCAGATTTAAACTCAAAAATGGTAATTTCCGGTAAAATGCCCACACGGCCGGGATAACCTAAAAAACCATAACCCACGTTTACATACAATTGCTGATTGTTTTCCTGGTAATGGCCGGCCCATTCTTTGTAAATGTATTGCACCGGGCTCCATTGAAAATGTTCCAACCGTACGCCAAACTGCATACCGTGTGTATGGCCGGAAAACATCATGTCAATTTGCGGATATTCTGGTAAAACCTGTGCACGCCAATGGGAAGGATCGTGCGATAAAAGTAGTTTTACCGGTAAATCGTCTGTGTTCTTGGTAGCTAAATCCATTCGCCCATATTTTGGAAAGCGGCTTAATGCCCCCCAGTTTTGAATCCCCAGAATACCAATTTCTTCCCCATCTACTTTTAACCTCCGGTTTTCATCCATTAGCAAATCGTAACCCATGTTTTTATGCACTGAAAGCATATCCTTCAGGTTTTGCTGTTTGTCCTGAATAGAACCCCAGGTATAATAATCACCGTAATCGTGGTTACCTAAAGTAGAATAAACGCCAAGAGGCGCTTTAATGCGGGAAAAAATATCGGTGTAATTTCTTACTTCGCTGGTTTTGTTGTTTACTAAATCACCAGTAAAAAAGATGAAATCGGGCTTTTCTTTCAGCAGCATATCCACTCCTCCGGATACTGCTTTTTTATTATAAAAACTGCCGGAATGGATGTCGGATATTTGCCCTAATTTAATGCCATCAAAAGCTTTTGGCAGGTTAGGCAGATAAATGGTTTGCCTGCGGATGCGATAATCGTAAGCGCCGGAAATAATACCGTAAGAAAGCGAAGCCAGCGGGAGTGAAGCTGTAATTAATCCTGCTTTCATTAAAAATTCTGACCGTGGAATATGATCCGGCTTTGGTTGGCTTGCCGGAAATTCAGGTTCTGGCTTTTTGTATTTTCTGGCGATCCATAAAAAAATGCGGCGTACGTCGTCAACCAAAATAAATGGCAGTAAAAATACTTTGGCGATCAGCAAAATGAAAAACACCAGCAAAATTGCTGCACGTGCGCCAACGCCAATATTAAAGTAAACGGATACAAAAACACCAATAATCAACAGGATCGAAACCGCCCAAAAAATAACAGTAAACCTTTTTATAAAGCGAAAACTGAATTTTTTTAACGCGCCGCGAATACCATTTATAATATAAAAATCGGCGAGCAATAGTAAAATGCAAACGCCGATTAAAACGAAAGGGTTAGTCATGTATAAAAAGTACCTGTAAAAGAAGCATGTTAATAACGGTCATCAAAATCCAGGTCATCGTCTTTTGGCATGTTGAACAAGCTGTCGAACATATCCGAAAATGCATAACCGTTATCTAAATAACCTTTATTTACCTGTGAAAATTCTGCTAAGCCATGTAAAACAAACTCCATTAAAAGTAACTGGTTATTTTCAGAAAGGTTAGGATGTTGTTTTTTGACCAAATCTTTTAGACCGGGAACAGATGAAAGCAGTTTTTTGTATTCCTGACCGGGCAGATCGTCGATAATAGAAATGTTGTTCCCGGCACTAAACCAATTGATAATTTCGGCATAGGGATTCGGCTTTTTGCTTTTTTTTGCTTTTTCCGGTTCCGGAAAATATTTTAATAAGGATGTTTTAATCGCTTTTCCAACTAAAATATTAGCCACTTTTGCCGGTCCTTCCAGTTCGCCTTCATAAACCAATTCGATTTTTCCGGTGATGGCCGGAATTACACCTAAGAAATCAGAAATGCGGACGAATGTATTTTTTTCTCGGTTAATCAGCATTCTTCTTTCTGCGTTGCTGATCAGGTTTTCGTAAGCAGAAATAGTTAAACGGGCAGAAACACCAGATTTTTTATCAATATATTCTGAGTTCCGTGCTTCAAAAGCAATTTGTTCTACCAGGTCTTTCACCAAATCATCTGCTTCTACGCTTGTTTTTTGTTCTCTGCTTAAAGAAGCTTCCTGCTGTGTAATTTGACGGGAAATTTCTACGGTACGCGGATAATGCGTTAAAATCTGACTTTCGATACGGTCTTTTAACGGTGTAACAATAGAACCGCGATTAGTATAATCTTCCGGGTTTGCGGTAAATACAAACTGGATATCCAAAGGCAAACGCAGTTTAAAACCACGTATTTGGATATCTTTTTCCTGCAAAATATTAAACAAAGCAACCTGGATACGGGCCTGTAAATCCGGTAATTCATTGATGACGAAAATACCGCGGTGTGCACGCGGAATCAAACCGAAGTGAATCACGCGTTCATCAGAATAAGTCAGCTTCATAGTTGCTGCTTTTATCGGGTCAACATCGCCAATTAAATCGGCAACGGTAACATCCGGCGTAGCCAGCTTTTCCGTGTAACGTTCTGATCGGTGCATCCAGGCAATTTGTGTATCATCGCCTTTGGTTTCAATTTCGTTCCGGGCAAACCAGGAAATTGGTTCTAAAGGGTCATCAAACAATTCAGAACCGGCAATATAAGGCACATATTCGTCCAATAAATTTACCATTAAGCGTGCAATACGTGTTTTTGCTTGTCCGCGTAATCCTAATAATAAAATGTTATGGCGCGATAATATGGCTGTTTGCAGGTCTGGCATTACGGTATCTTCAAAACCGATAATACCTTCAAAACCGTTCTCTTTTTGCTGTAATAGTTTGATCAGGTTTTCTCTTAACTCTTCTTTTACTGATCTGGATTTATATCCGCTTTGTTTTAATTCTCTAAGCGTGCTGATGTTGTTCATATTTATTTTTAAGGAGTCCGGAAGTCGGAAAGACCGAAAGTCCGGAATAAATAGTTTGATAATTTAGTCCGAAAGTTGGAATGCCAATAATCGGAATTTTTTAATTAATAGTTTTTTTACTGATAAAAGAAGCACGCTATTTTGTCTTCACGACTATCTAACAGTCCTTCTCCGGTTCCTGATGTAATCTTCAAAAATGTATTCGCCTAAACCATTCAGCGAGCTGTAAAAAGCCTTGCCGCCGTTGGTTTCAGTAAATTTTCGTACAAACTGTTGCAGATAAGGATCTTTAGCAATCATAAACGTAGTAATCGGGATTTTTAAACGTTTACATTGCGCCGCCATGTTCAGCGTTTTGTTTACTACTTTCCGGTCTAAACCAACACTGTTTTTATAATACTTTAATCCTTCTTTCAGGCAGGTTGGCTTACCATCGGTAATCATAAAAATCTGTTTGTTCTGGGTTTTCCTTCGGCGAAGCAAATCTGTAGCTAATTCCAAACCAGCGTAAGTATTGGTGTGATACGGGCCAACCTGTAAATAAGGTAAATCCTGTAAAGTGATCGGCCACGCATCGTTACCAAAAACCACAATATCCAAAGTATCTTTCGGGTATTTTGTTCGGATCAATTCTGCCAAAGCCATCGCAACTTTTTTTGCTGGTGTGATGCGGTCTTCTCCGTACAAAATCATGGAATGGGAAATATCGATCATTAAAACAGTAGAAGTCAGCACTTTAAAGTCCATTTCTTCTACTTCCAGATCTTTTTCTGTCATATGGAAATCGCCAATGCCATGATTTACCTGAGCGTTATGGATCGATTGCGTCATATCAATCTGATCCAGACTATCGCCAAACTCATACTCGCGGCGTTCAGAATTTTTTTCGTCGCCCTGGCCAGAAAGCGGCGAACGGTGATTGCCTTTTCCGGCTTTTTTTAGCTTGCCAAAAATCTCTTCTAACGCTGATTGCCGGATACTTTGTTCTGTTTTTCCGGTGATCTTAAATTCACCGTTTTGTTTATCTTCATCCAGATAACCTTTTTGTTTCAGGTCATCAATAAAGTTGCCCATGCCATACTCATCGTTGGTCATGTTGTATTGTTTGTCAAGCTCATTCATCCAGGCCAATGCTTCACCTGCATCACCGGAGGTATAATTAAGCAATTCGAGAAACAATTTCATTAAATCATCAAATCCACCTTTTGGGATTTGCTGAGGAATATATTTTGAGAAAGCGAAACCACGCATTTTAAACCTTTCTTGAAATTAACGGACAAATGAAGCTATTAGTTTGATGCAAAGCATGATTGACCAAAAAAACTGTCAGCAAGATGACAAGCCTTTGCTTTAATAAATATACAACGTTATTTAGGGTTTAACGATAAAAATGCATTATTTCTGCTGTTTAATTGCATTTATTTTTTCAGGATGGTAAACAGGGTTAGCCCCTTGGCTGCCTGCAACAAAAGCGCCAATTGCCGAAGCATTAACCAGGATTTCTTCCATCGGCAAATTGTTTAATAAACCTGCGATAAAAGTAGCCAGAAAAGAATCTCCGGCACCAACCGTATCGGCAACTTTCACTTTAAAACCCGGATGCTTATAAAACTGCTGCTGGTGTAAAACTGTGCAACCGTGTCCGCCTAAAGTTACACAAACGGTTTTGGTATGAAAACGCGAACTAAATTCCCTCATCTGATCTTCTAAAGATGTGTTTCGTTCATTTTTAGGTGATAAAAACAGCATTTCTTCTTCGTTCATTTTTACCATATCTGCCTTTTGTGCTAAAGTTTCAATTACATTTTCTGTAAAATGTGGCGGCCTTAAATTCACATCAAATATTTTGTATGCAGGTTTTTCCAACAACTTAAGTAATGTGTTAAAACTGGTTTCGCTGCGGCAGGCCAAACTTCCAAAAACAATTACATCAAACGAAAATGCTTCTTTTACCGATGTTTTTTCTGGTTGGATATTGTCCCAGGAAACCGGTTTTGGAATTACATATTTTGCCTGCAGGTCCTCATCTAAAGAAACGGTAACGAGGCAAGTTGGCAGTTCCGCATCGCGCTGAATTAATTGTGCCGGAAAATGCTGCTCCTGCAAATAAGCCAACAGCTCGTCTCCTAAATCATCTTTTCCAATCCGTGTTAGCATTTGCACCGGGATTTGTTGCTGTAAAAGATGCATGGCCACATTCATGGGTGCGCCGCCTGCTTTTTTATCTGCACCAAAACCATCCCATAAAACTTCGCCGAAACATAAAACCTGCTTTTCCATCTATTAAAAAGTTAAAATGTAAAACTAATCTTTAGCTGATTAAATGTTATTTTTAACAGATGAAAACGACATTTTTATTTTGCCTGATGCTTCTTTTAGCAACCTTTTCTTCTGCTCAGGATAAAAAAGCAATTACAAATTTGCTGGAAAAACAGCGGCTGGCCTGGAACCGCGGCGACCTGGAAGGTTACATGAGCGGTTACTGGAAATCGGATTCGTTGTTATTTGTGGGGAAAGATGGGCCGAAATTTGGCTGGAAAACAACATGGGACAATTACAAAAAAACTTATCTGGGTGAAGATAGTATGGGAACACTTACTTTCAATATCTTGCAAATCAACATCATCGATATAAAAAATGCCTTTGTTTTAGGTGCATGGAATTTAAAGCGCGAAAAAGATGAACCCAAAGGGTTCTTTACGTTGTGGCTGAGAAGGATTAGAGGTGAGTGGAAAATTGTGTGTGATCATACAAGTTAGCAGAAACAATTAATGGCTTTTCGCTTTTTTCGTGTTAATGAAACTTCCTTTTGATCTTGAAACTGTATTAAGCCGAATTGAAAAAGCTATCGCTGCTTATCCAAAAGCTGCCATGTTTGATTTATACGAACGCGGTTATACTACGTTGTTTGAACAACTCATTTCCTGTATTATTTCTGTCCGTACTTTGGATGAAACCAACATTCCGGTTTCGCTGCGTTTATTTACTGAAGCACGCACGCCGGAGGCAATGCTTCTTTTATCACATGAAAAATTAGTTGAATTGTTATATGGATGCACTTTTCCCGGGCAAAAAGCAGATACCATGCTTGGTATTGCAAAAGCAGCTGTAGAAAAGTACAACGGACAACTGCCAGCAAATTTTGAAGGATTAACCGCGTTAAAAGGAGTAGGGCCGAAATGTGCCAACTTAGCTTTAGGGGTTGCGGCAAAACTACCGGGAATTAGTGTTGATATTCATGTACATCGGGTAGTAAACCGTTGGGGGATTGCCAAAACGTTGCAGCCGGAACAAACCATGATTTTTCTGCAAAACACTATTCCGCAGGAAAAATGGATTGACATTAATCGTTTATTAATGCCTTTTGGAAAGCATATTTGTACGGGTGTTTCTCCGCATTGTACTGCTTGTCCGGTTTTGGAATATTGTGAGCAGGTTGGTGTTACAAAGCATCGATAGGCGATTTGTTATGCTCAGTTGCTACCTTGCAAACGGACCTGCCATTTCAACAAGACAAGTACGTCCTTTTCAATACACCTGATTTATACCGATAAAAGAAGCATTAGAAACAAAGCCATTCAACAGCGCAAGATAGCCAGTCGGGCATTCCGAAGCGATAGGTCTCCGCCCAGGCGCGGGAAGGCCTGACAAAACGCCCGGAGGGATCGGGTTTGTCTTGATTTCGTTGGTCCTTTTTGGTCAAGCAAAAAGAACGTTAAATACAAGTCGATTGAGATTTCTTCCTTCGTTTGGGAATGACAGAAGTATGCTGGTAAAAGAAGCATCGCCAATAATTGGAACAAAGCGGTAGAGTCGTTGCATGCAACGACTCTACATGCAACGTCTCTACACCTATCGCGGACTGCCTGCCGCTAAAGCTCTTTCTGCCCTTTTAACAGCCAGTTCCTCCCGAAATTTGGCGTAAGGCGCTTTTAAAGCCATTTTTAAAACACTATCCACGCCTCCTTTGATAGCTAAATTACATAAACTTGCTACTTTTCGGCTAATGGATGCATCCCAGGCACGTAAACTTAAAGAATAAGAACCATCCAGATATTTCATCCAATGCCAGTAACCGGTCGGCATAAACAGCGTATCGCCGTGTTCCAGAAAAACTTCCTGTCCTTCAACACCCTTTAACGCTGGAAATTTGTTAAAGTCCGGGTTTGCTACATCATAATCCTCCAAAGCATAAGTGGCATTTGGGATACAATATAAACGGCGTTTCCACTTGTTTTCAAACAGGATCACATGTTTACGGCCACTAAAATGCGTATGGAAAATGTGTGGCAAATCAATATCGTAATGGAGAAAAGTAACCGAATTTGATCCGCCAAAAAACATAGCGGGCATACTTTCTAAAAATCCGCCCATTAAATCTTTGGGCAGTACAATATCATTTAACAGTTGTGGTGCTTGTTTAAAAATATTGAAAAAGAAAATACGAAGTTCTGTTGGCTGGGTTTTAATCAGATCAATATAATCAGCAAACTTCATTTCTGCTGCTGCTGCGTTAATTGGTTTGGAAGGATCAGCTTTAGAATTATCATAAAGCGGAACAGTTTTATCTCCAACCGCAGCTTTCATGTATTCTGGCGTCCACTTTTCCCGTGCTGGCCAATTATTGGTTAATCCTTTAATTACTAAAGGTTTGCGTTTGGCAAGATATTCCTTTTGAAAAGTTACAGGGTCAATTGTATCAACCGTATCTACCGGTTTGAGGATAAAGCTCATATTATCAGGTTAAAGTAACTGCTAAATTTATGTAAACTTAACTAATAACTTTAACCTGATAAAAGAAGTATGCAAAATTTTGCTGCAAAGCAAAATTTACAAAGCTAAGTTTTACTGGGGAAAATGTTCAGCTAATGCTTTTTCGGCACGTTTTATAGCAACCTGCTCTTTCCAGTTCATGTATTTATTTTTGAACCTGGCCTTCATCATATTATCAAACTTCCGCTGAACAGTTAAATTATATAAACTTTTTGCTTTGATTGCCCACGATTTATCCCAGGCACGAAGTGAAATAGAGAAAGAACCATCCAGATATTTCATCCAATGCCAGTAACCTGTCGGCATAAATAAAGTATCGCCATGTTCTAAAATCGTTTCTTGTCCTTCGATTCCGTCTAAAGCCGGAAATTTTTCAAAATCCGGACGTTCCACGTCGTAATCCTCTAAAGCATAAGTAGCAAAAGGCAACGCATACAAACGTTCTTTCCATTTATAATCAAACAGAATTACATGTTTTCGTCCGTTAAAATGCGTATGGAAAATGTGCGCCAGGTCAATATCGTAATGAAGAAAAGTAACAGAACCTTTTCCGCCAAAAAACATATTTGGATATTTATCCAGAAAGCCGCCCATTAAATCTGTTGGCGAACGGTAATCTTCCAATAATTTTGGTGCTTCTTTTATCGGGTCAAATAAAAATATCCTTAAATCTGTTGGTTTTGTTTGGATGAGATCGATGTAATCGCCAAACTTCATCTCCGCAGCAGAAGCATTGATTGGTTTTGAAGGATCAGCTTTTGAACTATCGTACAAAGGCACGGTTTTATCGCCCACAACTTCTTTTAAATAATCAAAAGTCCATTTTTGTAAAGCCGGCCAGGTTTCTGTTGCTTTTCTGATGACTAATGGTTTGTGTGGGATAAGGTAATTGTTGATGAAATCCTCTTTGGAAATACGATCAACGCGGTTGATTTCGGTAAGCTTAAAGCCCATAATTATTTAACTTTAATTTAACTTAACAAAATTAAATATTTTCCTTTTTTAAAAAGTAGCGGAATGGTTTCCTCAAAAATTATGACAAAAAGAAAACCCGGCGCTAAATACGCCGGGTTTCAAACTATTACAAAAAGCTTTAAGCTTAGTTAGGCATCAATACTGTATCTACTACATGTATCACCCCGTTTTTTTGAAAAACATCCTTAATGGTAACGGTTGATGTACCACCTTTTTCATCCGTTAAAACTAATTTTCCGCCTTTCATCATGGCAGTTAACGTTCCACCTTCTACTGTTTTAAATTCTGCTTTACCGTGGCCAGCTTTTATTTTAGCTGCAATATCTTTAGAAGATAATCTGCCTGCAACAACGTGGTAAGTTAAAATTTTAGTTAAAGTTGCTTTGTTTTCTGGTTTTACCAAAGTTTCTACCGTTCCGGCTGGCAATTTATCAAATGCTTCGTTGGTTGGTGCAAAAACGGTAAACGGACCAGCACTTTTTAAAGTTTCTACCAAACCTGCTGCTTTAACGGCAGCAACCAAAGTAGTGTGGTCTTTAGAATTTACGGCATTATCAACAATGTCTTTTGTTGGATACATAGCTGCACCACCAACCATTGGGTCTTTTTGCGCGTAAACATTCGGGGCTGATGCTAAAGCTACTAAAGCAAGGGCTGCATAAATTAATTTTTTCATTGTGTTTAAGTTGATATGAAAGAAGGTACGTTGAATATTTTCTTCCGGTTTTTTATCAGCTTGAAATAAATTCTAATTGCAGATTATGAAGGAGTTATTGAAAGATGAAAGCAAAGAATACCAGGATTTATACAAACAATTGGGCAGCAATATGATCTGCATATAGCTTTCCTTCGCGGGTTAAAGTTAAAAGCTGATTAGTTTGCTGAAGCCAGTTTTTAGAGACAAACCGGCGCGCTTCTTTTAGTATTGCTATTGAAGCAGTATTGTCGAATAGATTTGCGTGATCCAAATTCAATCCTTTTTTGGTCCGAAGCGAAGTCATGATATACTCATTTACGCTGTCTTGTGCAGATAAAACTTCAAGCGTAAAAGGAATTTGATTTTGTTGAAGAGCGGTTAAATACTGATGATTATTAGCTACATTCCATTGCCGTGTTTCGCCATTAAAAGAATGCGCAGAAGGGCCGATGCCGAGGTATTTTACACCTTTCCAATAGTTGGAATTATGGCGCGAATGCCAGCCGGGCAAGCTGAAATTAGAAATTTCGTAATGTTGAAAGCCTTGTTTTTCTGCTTGGTCCATTAAAAATTCAAACTGCGCAGCACTTTGTTCGTCGTTCATTTCCGGCTGCTTTTTTTTGCTGATAAAAGAAGCAAGTGCCGTTTGCGGCTCAACAGTCATGGAATAAGCCGAAAGATGTGGTATCTGCAGCAGAAAAAACTGTTCTAAATTATACTGCCATTTGGTGTTGGTAAGTAATGGATAACCATAAATTAAATCGATGGTAATATTGTTAAAACCTGCATTTTGTGCTGTTTTTATCGAGGTAAAAGCTTCAACATGGTTGTGTGCACGGTTCATCCAAATCAAATCTTCTTCAAAAAAAGATTGAACACCGATGCTAAAACGGTTAATGAGCGTTTGTTTTAAGTTGAATATTTTCTGCTGATCCAGATCATCCGGATTAGCTTCTAAAGTAATTTCGGCATCGGCCTTAACCGAAAAATTAGTGAAAACGGCATCCAGCAAAGCATTAATTTCTGATGCTTCCAGAACAGAAGGCGTTCCTCCGCCAAAATAAATGGTTTCAATTACTTCGCCTTGCAGGTAATCTTTTTGCATTTTGATTTCCTGCTGCAAAGCCTGCAAAATTTCTTTTTTATACTGAAAAGAAGTACTGAAATGGAAGTCGCAATAATGGCAGGCTTTTTTGCAAAAGGGAATATGAATGTAAATGCCGGCCATTTGAATGAAAAAGCTGCCCGAATAATTTAATTTTTAATTGCGACAGCTATTGTTGCCGCAAATTTAAGCTAATTGTATGGGTTAAAAAACTGATCTTCGGATGCTTCTTTTACCGGTAAAAAGTTTGTGTGTAAATAAAGCTGTTATAAATAACATTATTTTTACCTGCTAAAAACAGCATAATGTTTTTATAGGCTGATTAAAATAATCTCAACAGAAGTGCAGGCATATATATTAGGTGTAGATATTGGTACGGGCAGTGTAAAAGCTGTTGCGGTAGGTTTAAATGGAGAAGCAATAAGTTCATCGCAAGTGTACTATCCGATGTTGCCATTGGAACCGGGTTATGCAGAGCAGGACCCGGAATTGATCTGGCAGGGATTTTTAAATTGTATCCGGGAAATAGTTGGCCGTTTAGGTTCATCGCCGCAAGCTGTTAGTTTGAGCAGTGCCATGCACAGTTTAATTTTGGTTGATAATTACGGCAAGGCTTTAACAAACATGATCAATTGGGCCGATACCAGAAGCGCAATGATTGCAGAGCAGCTTCGTTTTTCTCCCAAAGGAAAAAACCTGTACGAACAAACTGGTACGCCTGTTTATTCCATGTCGCCTTTAAGCAAAATTATTTGGTTTAGGGAGAACAGGAAAGATTTGTTCAGTCAAACAGCAAAGTTCATTTCTATTAAAGAATTGATCTGGTTTCGGTTGTTCGGACAGTTTCAGGTGGATCATTCTATCGCTTCTGCAACCGGTTTGTTTGATATTGTGCAGTTTAACTGGAGCCAGGATGCTGTAAACCTGGCTGGTATTGCTGCCGAAAAACTTTCGGAACCAGTAAGTACAAGTTATATGCGAAGAGATGCAAAAGCGGAAATACTCAAATTAACTGGCATAAACGAAGCATCATATTGGGTTATTGGTGCCAATGATGGTTGCCTGGCTAATTTAGGAAGCGGGGCAAACCAGCCAGGTACTGCCGCATTAACCATCGGTACAAGTGGCGCGGTACGCATGGCAAGCAAGCAACCATTATACAATTTTAAGGCAATGACTTTTAATTATATTTTGGATGAAAAAACGTACATCTGCGGAGGGGCTATTAATAACGGTGGTTTAATTTTAAACTGGCTGCTGGAAAATTTTATGTCGATAAAAACAGTATCGGCAGCAAATTACCAGCAATTGTTTGCGGCGGTAGAAACATTGCTGCCAGGCAATAATGGCTTGCTTTTTCTGCCTTATTTAACCGGGGAACGTACGCCTTTGTGGGACAGCAACAGTTGCGGCGTTTATTTCGGTATTAAAACAGAACATACACAAACCAATTTTTTAAAAGCTGCGCTGGATGGTGTTTGTTACGCTATTTATAGTGTGCTTGATGCCGTTGTTCAATCCTCCGGAAAAATAGAAGAAATCAGGGTGAGCGGTGGCTTTACGGCTTCGCGCGTTTGGGTACAGCTAATGGCCGATATTACCGGTAAAAAATTAGTGGTAGTACAAGCAGAAGATGCTTCTGCCATTGGTGCAGCTTATCTCGCTGTTCAAACTGGTAAATTCTCAGGTTTTAGTTTGAAGGATCAGGATCAGCATAAACAAATCATCCAGCCAGACCCGGAAAAACATTTGGTTTACAGCAAATACTATGAGCTGTTTGTAAAGCTTTACGAAAACCTGAAAGAAAGTATGCAACATCTTGCCCATTTAAATAGCGGGCAACAGTAATTTAAACAAAAATATTCTGATAAATTTGCGGTATAGATGCGTAGAAGAATAGTATCCTGAATAATTGCATGCGTTTAACACTTACTTTAGTCCTTATTTTTATACTGGTAAAAACAGTATGTGCGCAAACAGCAATTTCTGATACCCTGCTTCAGCAACCCTTAACCGCATTAGATTCTGCTGCTCAGTTAAAACAGCAACAGTATGCTGATTCGCTTGCCAGGTTTTTTATTGCTCCGCCAGATCCTGCCAGAAAAAACCAGTTTATGGATAGCGTGCTGAAGGCTAACTTATATACTGGCTATGCGTTCCTCGACCTGCATTACAAACCTGTAAAAACAAAAGTGCAGGAAGGCAAAACCCGTAATTTAAGAAATGGCTGGATGCTGGCCGTAATGCTGGGCCTGCTGTTATATACCGCATTACTTAACCGGTTTTTAAATAAAGCAATCAGTGATATCATACAGTCTTTTTATAACAAAAGGATACTGTCTCAATTTTCTAAAGAAGAAAACCTGATTAACTCCTGGTCTTTTATCTTGTTGTTTTTACTTTTTGGGGCAACTGTAGGCCTTTTATTTTACCAGGTACTATCTTATTACAACCGTAGCTATACAGATAATGGCTGGCAATTATATTTAGGTTTTACTTTTGCAGTAATTATTTTTTTTATACTGAAAATAATTGTGCTGCGGGTATTAGGGTTGATATTTAACATCCGGAGCTTGGTTAAAGAATACATTTCGGTGCTTTACCTTACCTATTTTAATGTAACTTTTATCAGTCTGCCACTCGTAGTATGTTTCGGGTTAATTGCCGATAGCCTTAAACCTATTGTATTACTGGTTTTTGGGTTATTAATTATATTTATATTATTCTGGCAATATATTCGGAGCAGCATAAATATCCTTTCCATATATAGATTTAGTAAAGTTTATTTATTTATTTATCTTTGTGCACTCGAGTTTTGCCCTGTTCTCATATTAATAAAGGCTTTAAAACTATAAGAAAGACAGCTATTTATGCAGGTTACCGCTGAAAGATTAAAAAAAGTAAAAAGCATCTTAGTAACACTACCAAAACCTGAATCGGATAAGAACCCATATACAGAACTGGCTAAGAAATATAATTTAAAAATTGATTTCAGGTCTTTTATTCATGTGGAAGGTGTTCCTGCGAGAGATTTTAGGAAAGAAAAGATTGTATTAGGAGATTATACGGCTGTAATTTTTGCCAGTCGTAATGCAGCAGATCATTTTTTCAGGATATGCGAAGAAATGCGATTTGAAGTTCCGGCAGAAATGAAGTATTTCTGCCTGTCGGAAACCATTGCACTTTATCTTCAAAAATATATTCAATACCGTAAAAGAAAAATATTTTTTGGGAAACAAACAGCAAGCGACTTAGCGGAAGTATTAAAGAAACATACTAACGAAAAGTTTTTATACCCGTGTTCTGATGTAGCAGCAGAGGAAACCCAGAAGTTTTTAGCCGAAAACGGATATAATTTTACACCTGCAGTTTTGTTCCGTACAGTGGTTAGCGACCTTTCTGACCTGGCAGAAGTGTTCTATGATATTATTGCTTTTTTTAGTCCGTCAAGTATCCAATCACTTTACAAAAACTTTCCAAACTTCGAACAAAAAAATACACGGATTGCTGCTTTTGGAGCTACTACACATAAAGCAGCATTAGAAAAAGGATTGATTTTAGATATTCCGGCACCCGTTCCAGAAGCCCCTTCTATGACCATGGCTATTGAACAGTATATTAAACTGGCCAACAAATAAAATAATTTTTGTTTGTTTAAGTTATTAGTAAAATCAATGCATTTTCCGAAACTTTACCTGCCTGTCCTGCGTAAAGAAATCAACTGAGCAAGCTGTTTTTATGCAGTATAATATGCGGGGGATATTAAATTTTAAATATCGCATCGATATATTGTATTCATATCAATAGTTTAGTTAATTTTAAAACGATAAAATATATTTTCTTAAGATCAATAAAATGACATCAGCAGAAAATATATTAAATGAAATTGAGTTATTGGATTAATTTAACCGGGTTTGTTTATACTTTGAATGCGAAAATGAAAAACATATATTTTGGGCTATCATTCTTACTAATTGCTGCTTTAAGCAGTTGTATGTCAAGCAGTGACAGGGGAGAGGTAAGAGGTGTTTATAGTAAACCTTTTAAACAGGAACAGCCATATGGAATGGTTTATATTCCTGGTGGCAGCTTTTTGATGGGGCAAACTGACCAGGATGTAACTTTTGCCCAAACCGCACAGAACAAACAGGTAACTGTTCCCCCATTTTTTATGGATGAAACGGAAACAACTAACGCACAATATAAACAGTTTGTTAATACAGTGCGTGATTCTATCGCCATTACTCAATATTTAAACGACGATAAATATTACTTTAAACCAGGCGGTAAAAATGCAAAGCCAGACCCAAGCGGCAAAAAATACATTAACTGGGATTATGTAAAGAAGAATCCTGTTTTTAGTACACGAAAGGGGAAAAATGCCAATGCAGGTAACAATCAGACCAAATTGCAGGGCATGTATTACCAGGGAGATGACCGGATTTTCGACAAGAATGAAATAGATGTACGCCTGTTGAAATATAATTACGCCATTATTCCTTTGCGTGAAGCATCTAATAACCGTTTTGATAAAACAAAAAAGCGTTCTGACATCATTTTTCGTGATACAGTTCCTGTTTACCCAGATACTTTATGTTGGTTAAACGATTTCTCGTACGCTGCTAATGAGCCAATGGTTGAGGGATATTTTTCTCATCCATCTTACGCACAGTATCCGGTAGTTGGGGTTACATGGCGTCAGGTTCGTGCTTATACTGTTTGGCGTTCTCGTTATAATGATGCCTATAAAGATTCGAGAGGTTTACCACACCGTCAACTTTATGCCTTACCCACTGAGGCAGAATTTGAATATGCAGCACGTGGCGGCCGGATAGGAAACGATTACCCTTGGGGCGGCCCATATATTAAAAATTCCAAAGGTTGTTTATTGGCTAATTTTAAACCTGGCCGCGGAGATTATGCGAGTGACGGTGGCGCTTATACCGTAAGTGTTCATTCTTATTTTCCAAATGATTATGGTTTATACAACATGGCCGGAAACGTGGCAGAGTGGACTGCTTCTGCTTATGATGAATCTGCTTCAACATTTGTACATGATATGAGTCCTACTTTTACTTACGAAGCTAAAGCAAGTGATCCGGAAGTGCTTAAACGTAAGGTAGTAAGAGGCGGTTCCTGGAAAGATATCGGTTACTTTCTGCAAAATTCTACCCGTAGTTACGAGTACCAGGATACAGCAAAATCATACATCGGCTTCCGCTGCGTAACACACTTCCTGGGCAGGGACATTCATGATAAGCGCTCTAATTATTAATTGAACTATTATATCATCTACTTTTAAAAACAAAAACTATTAAAACTACTATGGCTGGAAAGAAAAAATTCGACTGGTTGCACACAGCAATTTCATGGGGGGCAAGCGTCGTAATTGTAGGTGCGTTATTTAAAATCCTTCATTTAGGAGGTATTTACGGTAACATTATGATTGGATTAGGGCTTGGCGTTGAAGCATGCTTATTCTTTTTGACGGGCTTTTTTCCACCTGCAAAAGATCCTGCCTGGGAAAGAGTTTACCCGGAACTAAGCGATGACTTTACAGGTGAATTACCTAAAATTTCTGCTCGTCCGGCGCAAGCCATTGCTGCTCAGGTTCAGTCTACTGCTGCTTTAGATAAAATGCTGTCAGATGCTAAAATAGGCCCGGAGTTAATTACAAGTTTAGGCGAAGGATTAAGAACATTTGGTGATAAGGTTTCTTCCATATCCAGAGTTGCCGATGCTGGGGCTGCAACAACAGAGTTTACAACTAAACTAAAAACAGCAGCTTCAAGCTATGATAAGCTAAGCACATCTTTCGAAAAAGCCTCGGCAAATTTAAACGAAATGGCCAATTCTAACATTGATTCTAAAGCGTACCATGATCAGGTAAATAACCTGGCTAAAAATTTATCTGCCTTAAACGCAGTATATGAACTTGAATTACAAGATTCAAGTGCGCACTTGAAATCGATGAACAAGTTTTACCAGAATGTTTCTTTAACCATGCAAAACTTTAACGAATCATTAGATGATTCTAAAGCTTTTAAAGATGAAGTAGGCCGTTTGGCAAAAAATCTGGCTTCTTTAAATAACATTTACGGTAATATGTTATCAGCCATGAACCAGCCACGCCCCTAAGTGAACAATAAATAATATACTACATTATAACAACTTAGATAAAATAATAGCAAATGGCTGGAGGTAAGGAAACGACAAGGCAGCGGATGATCAATATCATGTATTTGGTATTGCTTGCCATGCTAGCCTTGAATGTCTCGGACACAATTTTAAATGCATTTAAAAATATAAACGACAGTTTAAATACTTCTAAAACAAATGTAAACAACAGCGTTACTCAACTATTTACTTCTTTTGAGAATACAAAATTGAAAGAAGAGCCTGCACGGGCAAAACCAATTTATGATAAAGCGGTACAAGCCAGGGCAGTAGCAGATGATTTAAATTCTTATATTGATAAACTTAAAGAACATTTTGTTAAGGAAGGCCAAGGTTATAGCGAAGAATCAGGCGACTTGGTTGAAAGGGCAAACTTAGATATTTCTCCCGGTTATATGGTTAACCAGGGCGAAGGTTTGAAGCTTAAAAACAAGATCAATGAAACGCGTGAGAAATTAATTTCGCTTGTTGACCCGAAAGACCGCCAGGGGTTAACATTTTCATTAGAAGCAAACGATCCTAAAAAAGCAGTGGAAGGAAAACGAAAATGGGAAGAAATTAATTTTGGTGAAGGTACACCGCTTACTGCTGCCATGACAGTTCTTACCAAAATCCAAACAGATACCAAAAATGCGGAATCTGATGTGGTAAAGAAAATTTTTGGAAAAATGGACCAGGCTGTTGTTAACTTAGATCAGTTTTCTGCAGTTGCAGTGGCGCCAAGCAGTTATGTAGTAGCAGGGCAACCTTATACAGCAGAAGTGTTTTTAACAGCTTCAGATTCTAAATCAAATCCGGATATAGCAGTTAACGGAGCTAAATTAGCAACCCAAAACGGCAGAGGGAAATATACGGTTGGAACAAGCCGTGAAGGTGTTTTTACCTGGGTGGGCAGCATCAGGGTAAAGCAAAACGATGGTACTATAAAAGAATACAAAACTGCGCCGCAAACTTATCAGGTAGCACGTCCTTCGGCTGTTGTTTCGCCTGATAAAATGAATGTTTTGTATGTTGGTGTGCCTAACCCTGTTTCGGTTTCTGCACCTGGTATTGCACGGGAAAAACTTCATTTAAGCATTAGCGGCGGTTCTATCAGCGGTTCTGCCGGAAAGTTTGTTGCTACAGTATCCTCACCCGGTACTACGGCTAAAATTACTGTTTCGGGTGAAACCTCTCCCGGTAAAACACAGGTTTTGGGCGTGCAAGAGTTTCGCGTAAAAAGGATCCCAGACCCTAAAGCACAATTTGCAGGTAAAAGTAGCGGCACTACTGCTTCCGGAAATATTAAAGCCCAGGACAAAGTTTTTGCCAAATTAGAAAATTTTGATTTTGATGCTAAATTTAATGTTACACGTTTTTCATTAACGATTATTAAACCCCGTCAGGATGCCATTACCATTTCTGGTTCAGGAAGTGAACTTTCTGGTCCGATGCGTGCTGCACTGGCTACTATTACGCCTGGATCCCGCGTAGTATTTGATAATATTATTGCTGTCGGGCCAGATGGTACCCAGCGTGGTTTAGATCCAATTGTACTTCTTGCTAATTAAAAGGATATGAAAAGGAACTTGGTTATTTTAGTTTTATGCTTCATCTGCATGAGCTCCTACGCACAAACGCGTAAAAGGGCCGCTACCAGAAGAACAGCCACCCGCAAAACTACGGCTGCAAAACAACCAACATCTGCTAAATCGCAGGCATTAGTTGATACAAGTAATATTAAACCTTTTGTTCGGCCGCAGGATGGTTATTATAAACCACAGGATGGCTATTACAAAAAAACCAGTATCCTGAATGCGAAAGTTACGCCTTATCAAACGTTACGCGAAGCTGATGTAGCTTTTGCAAAAAGGGTTTGGCGCGAAATTGATGTTCGCGAACGGATGAACCAATACTTAGCTTCTCCAAAAGCAAGATTGATCGATATTTTAATGGATGCAATTGCCAAAGGCGAATTGAATGCTTATGATCCTTCTCCAAGTAAAAATGACCCGAACGGAGATGAGTTTTCTGCATTATTAAAGCCAGCTCAGGCAATGGCTAAAATGGCCGATAGTGTGATGATTGATAAGTTTGACAAAAACGGTGATAAAATCGGTTCTCAAATGCAAATGGGAGAATTTAATCCGGATAGTGTTGTAAAGTTCAGGATTAAAGAAGATTGGATTTTTGATAAACAACGTTCTGTTTTTGAACCGCGAATTATTGGTATCGCTCCAATGATTAAATCTCATGCTGGCGGATTGAATTTAGATTATCAGCCTGCTTTCTGGATCTATTTTCCTGAAGCAAGAAATATTTTGGTTACCAAAGAAGCCATGAACCGCCATAATGATGCTACCGGTTTAAGTTTTGATGATATTTTTATGAAGCGGATTTTCTCCAGTTATATTGTTAAAGAATCTAACGATAAAGACGAGCGGATTAAGGATTACGCTCAGGGAATTGACAAGCTGTACGAATCAGAAAAGATTAAAAAAGATCTACTGAATTACGAACAGGATTTGTGGGTGTATTAAACACTGATTTTTGCCCGATAAAAGAAGCATTGCCTCGTAAGATTATTCTTGCGGGGCTTTTTCTTGTGCAAAAAAATCGTGAATGGCCAGAGCTTGTTTGCTGTTTACTACTTCCATCAGCATTTCCTGTGTCGCTTCGCGTACTCTTTTTACCGACTTAAAATAGGTAAGCAGTTTAGCTGAAGTGGTTTTACCAATACCCGGAATATTTTCTAACTCGGTAACCAAAGTGCTTTTATTGCGTTTTTTACGGTGTGCCGTAATACCAAAACGGTGTGCCTCATCTCGCAATTGCTGAATGATTTTTAACGTTTCAGATTTTTTATCCAGATACATCGGGTATTGGTCGCCCGGATAATACAGCTCTTCCAAACGTTTTGCAATCCCGATTACAGTTACTTTTTTATCAATATCCAGCTTTTTTAAGCTTTTCATTGCTGATGATAGTTGCCCTTTTCCACCATCAATAATAATCAGTTGCGGCAATTCCTGCTGCTCGTCCAGCATTCTTCTGTATCTGCGAAAAACTGCTTCTTCCATCGTTGCAAAATCATTCGGGCCTTCTACTGTTTTTACGTTGAAAAAACGATAATCTTTTTTAGAAGGTTTGGCATCACGGAAAACTACAATTGCAGAAATTGGGAAAGAACCCTGAAAGTTGGAGTTATCAAAGCATTCAATATGGCGCGGCAACTGGTTCAGGCGTAAATCCTTCATCATTTGTGTAAGCAGCCGGTCGGTCCTTACTTCCGGGTTTAACTTTTCGTACTGATCAATTTTTCCACGCTTAAAAAACTGCACATTTTTTTCAGACAAATCGAGCAACTTTTTCTTTTCGCCTAATTTCGGAACAGTAAAACGAATGGCAGAACCTTCGTCCACATTCATCTCAAAGGGAACAATTACTTCTTTTGATTGACTATTATAACGCGTTCTGAATTCAGAAATAGCAATGCTTAACAATTCTTCATCCGTTTCGTCTAATTGTTTTTTCAGTTCGATAGTTTGTGTTTGAATGATCACGCCGTTCATCACTTTCAGAAAGTTAACAAAAGCATATTTTTCTTCGGAAGCAATGCTGAAAACATCTACATCGGTAATAGAAGAGTTGACTACTGTTGATTTACTCTGGTAATTGTCCAGCAAATCAAACTTCCGTTTTAATTTATGTGCAGTTTCAAAATCCAGATTAATGGCAGCCTGCTCCATTTGCTCTTTCAGTTTTTTTACAACAGCGCCTGTTTTGCCGTTTAAAATATCTTTAATCTCCTCAATGTTGTTCTGATAATCATCTTCGGACTGATACTTCTGGCAAGGCCCTTTGCAATTGCCAAGTTGATATTCCAGGCAAACTTTAAACTTGCCGGCATCAATATTTTGAGGCGTAAGCGCGAGATTGCAGGTGCGGAGCGGGTAAGTTTCTCGGATCAAGTCTAAAATAGTATGCATCATGCTGATAGAAGCATAAGGGCCAAGATATTTAGAACCATCACGAATAATCCTTCTCGTCCAGAAAATTCGTGGAAAATGCTCGTTTTTAATAACTAACCAAGGATATGTTTTATCATCCTTAAGCAGTACGTTATAACGCGGCTGATGCTTTTTAATCAGGCTGTTTTCCAGCAACCAGGCATCAATTTCGGTATCAACAATGGTAAAAGTAATTTTCCTGATCTTGGAAACCAGCATTCTGGTTTTGCCATTAGTGCTTAGAACGTCTTTGTTAAAGTAAGAACTAACCCGGTTTTTAAGGTCCTTGGCTTTGCCAATGTATATAATAATGTTCTCCTCATTCCAGTACTGGTACACGCCCGGTTTATGCGGAATTTCCTTTAAGGCTTCTTTATAATCAAAACTACTCATGCCCGTCTTTGCGCTTGCTTCTTTTATCGGTATAAAATTAGTAAACGCTTAAAAGCCTAATTGTTTATCTACTTCTGTTTTTTGCTGCTGCTGCTGGCTGTAAGCGCCGCAATCCATCGTAATGCTAACACCGTTTTTAGGCGGGTCAAAATCAACATTCTTTTTAATGCCGAGGCTGGAGTTAGCGTAAACTTTCTTCATATATAATGCAAAAATCGGAAGTGCTGTATTAGCGCCTTCACCTAATTCTGTTGTTCGGAAATGGATTTGCATATCTTCGCAACCTGTCCAAACTCCGGTTACCAATTGCGGCGTAATGCCAATAAACCAACCATCGGAATTATTTTGCGTAGTACCGGTTTTGCCACCAATTGGATTGGTTAAACCATATTTACTTCTTAAACGCCAACCAGTTCCTTCCTGAATAACCCCTTTTAGCATGTAGGTCATTACGTAAGCAGTTTGTTCGTCCATGGCTACCACAACTTTGGGTTTACGTTCGTACAGTAAATTGCCGTTTTTATCTTCCACACGTAATAGATAAATTGGTTCCGTCCATGCACCATGATTGGCAAAAACACTGTAAGCACCTGTCATGTCAAAAACAGAAGCATCAAAAGTTCCTAAAACAATGGATGGATAAGGTTGTAAATTCGGACTGTTAACACCCATTTTTTTGATAAGGTTAACAACTGGTACTGCTGTAACCTGGCTCATAACATTAGCTGCAATCCAGTTGTGGGAGATAGCCAAAGCTTTACGCAGGCTTAAAGAACTGTAAACATTATCTTTTGGAGGTGAATAGGGAGTCCAGGCCTTACCATCCGTAACTATAGTAACAGGTTCTACCGGAAGTTCCATACAAGGCGACATGCCATTTGCTATCGCAACCGCATAAGTAAAAGGTTTAGCGGTAGAACCAATCTGCCGAGTTCCCATTTTTACCTGATCGTATTTAAAATGCTCGAAATCATCACCTCCAACCCAGGCTTTGATATAGCCTGTTGTTGGATCCATAGACATCATCGCATTGCGTAAAATTAATTTGGTATAAACGATAGAGTCAATCGGTTTCATCGTGGTATCAATGCTTCCTTTCCAGGTAAAAAGGTTCATTCTTTGCGGCGTATTAAAATCCGTTCTGATTTCTTCGTCTGATGCACCGTCCTGTTTCAACATCCGGTAACGGTCAGAAAGCCGCATACCTTTATCCAGAATAGCTTTAAAATCAGGAATGGATTTCCATAAACTTCTGCCTCTCCAATGCGCGTTAAACTGGTTCTGCAAATCGCGCATGTATTCTCTTTGCGCTTGCTCTGCGTAATCCTGCATTTGGTAGTTAATAGTAGTATAAACCCTTAAACCATCGCGATCGAGATCATAAGGAGTTCCATCAGCTTTTGTGATAGATAAATCATTAAACGTTTTCTGGATATCTTTTTTAAGTACAGCCCTAAAATAAGTTGCCAGGCCGTCGTTCTGATCAATCGGATTAAAATGCAGTCCCAAGGGCTTTGCTTTTTCTTCTTCGGCCTGGCCTTCACTTAAAAAATTCTCATCCGCCATTCTTTTCAAAACGAAGTTTCTCCGGTTAATGGCATTGTCCGGATGATTGATCGGCGAATAAATGCCAGGGCCATTTACCATCCCTATCAAAAGCGCTGCCTGATTTGGTGTAAGTTTATCAGGCGTAACATTAAAATAAGTGCGTGCGGCAGATTTGATACCGAAAGTATTATAAGCGCCAAAATCAACGGTGTTTAAATACATCGTCAGGATTTCTTCCTTCGTGTAATTACGTTCGATTTTAACAGCAGTAATCCATTCCTGTAGTTTCTGAATGATCCGTTTAAAAGGATTATGCGCACGTTCAGAAAATAAATTGAGCGCTAACTGCTGGGTTATAGTACTTCCGCCTTGTTTTTTGCCGATGAGATTATAAAAGATAATTGAAAAAACACGACGAAAATCAATCCCGGAATGATCGTAAAAACGAGTGTCTTCTGTGGCAATAAGTGCATGAACTACATTCGGAGATAATTGATCATAAGTTACGTTAGAGCGGTTCTGAACATAATAAGTGCCTAATGTTTTTTTATCTTCTGATAAAATTTCACTGGCTAAATTACTTTTTGGATTTTCCAGATCGCGGAAAGAAGGCAGTTTGCCAAATAACTGAAAGGCAACTGCCGTAAAAAGCAGAACAAAAAAGAAAAATACGCCTGCTACCAGCTTCCAGAAATTGATGTTGTATTGTCGAAAATCTTGTTTTGGTTGTTCCTTCTTAGTTCTCATCAGAGATAATTAGCTTGATAAAACTCAAAATAGCTGTCTAACAATTTTGAGTCGGCTAATTTATCCAGATTTTTCCGGCTGATAATAAAGAAATTATATTTCTCTGCCGGAACTTTCATTATTTGTGGCAAAAGCGGTACAATTTTATGCGCATATTCTTTCACTTCACCCAAAGAATAAAAACGGCCGGTATAAATTAATTGATTGCTTTGTCCGATTTCCTTCAACTGGTGTTTAATAGGAGCGTCAGGATAATTGGCACGGTTAAACTGGCCAATACCAAAACGCGAAGGCGCCAGGTTATAAATTCCGTTTACGTTAATTACAAAATAAAGCTCAGTGCTATCTGCAAGCGTAAAAATTTTAGATGCTTCTTTTACCGTACTTTTTTTGGTGTTTTTAGGAAGAGAAATATTCAGCTTATTGTTTAAACCAACAGGCGCAGTGTTGGCAATAACCAAACTGTTTTTAGGCGCTGATAAAACTGGAGGAGCAGCAGGCTGAACAGGAGTAGCAACAGGCGCAGGATTTGACGCAACATTTTGCTGCTGCTGAAAACGCTCTTGTGAAAATGGAATATCATTAGGGTCGCTATCCATCAAAGCAAAAGGCCGGGCCGATATAACTGCTTCGTTTGCAGCAATAAAAAGTAAGTGCTGTTTAACTAATGGCGTAATTAAACGGTCATCCGGGTATTGTGCTGCAATTTGCTCTAATTCCTGCTTAAAAGGTTCCAGTTTTTGCTGATGTCCTAATGCAACGGTTTTTAAATAAGCCAATTGTGGTGCTAATTTATTTTGCGAATTGATTTTTAAAGCAGAATCTGTTTGGGCGATTACCTGATCGTATTGTCTTTTCCGGTAAAAATCATAAACAGTGTTATAAAAATCATTTTGCTGTGCATCTTCCGAAAGCATCTTTTTACCATATTCCGGGTCGAGAATAATTCTGGCATACTGCGTTTGCGGATAGTTTTTTAGCAACAGGTTTTTGTATTTTTCGGCCTGCGGTTCATTGTGCTCGTCGGTGTACAACCGGTAAAGGCTATAATAAATAACAGGCAAGTTTGGGTTATCCGGAAAGCGGTTCAGCAAATATTCGTAAGTGTTGATTGATTCTTTTTGATCGCCCAAAATATCTTTGTAAAAACCGGCAATATCAGCATAAGCATTAAAAATAATCTGGTTTGACTGCGCTAACATTGCAGGTGTTAACGGAATACTTCGTACTAACTCCTGCTTGTAATTTCCGGCACCTGGAGTTGCTAACTGCGTTGTTTGTACGTTTTGAACAGCATCGGGATCATTAACTGCATTTGGATTGCTGGTTATCGTAGCAACTGTGCGTGTACTGATCCGCCAGTTATCTTCCAGCCTGCGTTTTCCCCAAACCTGAAGAAAGCTAACTAAACCCTGGTTAACTGCTTCGGGATTGTAAAAATAAAAGGAACTGGAACTTCTGCCTGAACTGTTAATCACATTGCCGCTGTTGATAGTTGGATTAACGGTAACCGGAGCGGCTTGCTGTTGCAGCACCTGCTGATCTACCAATAAATTGATGCGTGCCGTTCTGTCGGCTTCGTTTAATTTAGCCAAAGCTTGCAAAGTATCCTGCTGCCTGATTGTTTGATAACGGCTGGCAAGCAACTGTAAGTTATTAGCTTTTTTAAGGATTTGCTGATAGACGGGATAAGCTGGCGACAGGTTTAACAAAGTGCTGTCGTAATACTTTTTTGCCTGGATATAATCTGTTTTGTATTTAAAGTTGATGTCGGCCAGGCGAAGGTACGAGAGCCCTTTTTGTTTCTGATTTTTAGTGCTGTTTTTAACCGACAATTTATAGTTAGTAACAGCAAGATCAATTTTTTGCGATGCCAGCGCTGTTTCTCCAATCTGGAAATAAATCTGATCAACAAAATCAATATTCTTATCGTCTTTTAATAAAGTGCGTAAACGTGTAATACGGTCTGTTGGCTGTCCGTCCTGCTTTTCTTCAATCCGTAAACTGTTTAGGGTTGCATTAAAAGCAAGCTCAAAAGAAGCATTGCTGTGTACTACGCGCGAATAAGTTTTGTAAGCATCGGCCGGTTTTTTATTGGCTTCCTGCAATTGCGCTAAAATGAAAGTCCAGCGGATGCGTTGTTTTTTATCTTTTGCCAGATCAACGGCTTGTACAGCCAGTTTTTCTGCCTGTTCATAATTCCCCTGGTCAATGTTAAATTGTAAGTCGGCACCTGTTATATCTTCTGCCGATTCTTTTTTGGCATCAAAAACCTGCCGTGCGGTGTCCAACACTGCTGATGCTTGTTTTACCTGGTTCAGTTTCATTAAAGAACGTGCTTTCCAGGCCAATGCTGTTCTGCCTAATTCTTTATTTTCAGGGAAAGAGCGTACCACGTAATCAAAAAATTCAACTGCATTAAAATAATCACTGCCGAGGTAATTGGCTTGTCCTAATAAAAAATAAGCATCGCCCAAATAATGGCTTTGGTCTTTTAAACTGATGATAGCGTTTGCCCTTGTTGTAACCGCTTCCAGATCTTTGCTTCCTGCTGCTGTTTTGGCAATGGTATCCTGGTAAACGCTCAAAATTTCAGAAAAATCATCTACATAAACCTGCGCCATCAATTCTTCTTTTTGCAGGATAATTTGCCGGGCATTAAACAAAATGTTGTAATGGGCAGTCAGGTTTTGCATGCTGCGGTTAAAGCCGCTTTCTTTTTCTAACGAGCAGCCTGCAACCACCAATAAAAAAAACAGGGGTAAAAGAAGTATTTTACTAAGACTGAAAGATCGGATCAAACTGGTTTGCTATTAAAATATTATCAGAAGCATTAGTATATAATTAACCAAATGCCAAATTACAAACTAAAATTCATTTTGGTTGCCTAATTTTGGATCCACAAAACCTAACGATAAACCAACTCCATGAATAATTATATCAAGTACAGCGGTCTGGGGTTTCAAATGATTATTATTATCGGTGTGTTTTCATTTGCAGGATATAAAATTGATTCAGCTTTACACCATCAAACGCAATGGGTTACTGCTGTGTTATCTTTAGTTGGCGTATTTGTTTCATTATACATCATCTTAAAATCTTTAAAAGATTGAAGCTTTTAAACTTTATTTATAGTTACTTTTTTGCCATGTTGCTGATAGCATTGCCTCCCGTGGCATACGTATTTTTTTATAAAGGGTTAGGCCTGGTGCCGCTTTTTTGGCCTATGTTTTTCATGTTTGCGCTGCTTACATTTCTGGTGTGCTTTTTTACGCTGGCAACCAACCGCAAAGACGCCCAAAAATCCATTCAGGTGTTTATGGCAGCGAGCATTATTAAGCTACTGGTTTGTTTGTTTTTTGTGTTGATTTACGTGTACCAATATCAGGTAAACCATGTGCTTTTTATAGGATGTTTTTTTTATTTATATTTATTAAATACAGCCTTTGAAATTTATGCATTGTTGTGTAACTTGCGCCTCCAAAATCAAAAGTAAAAATCGCGATAATTAATGGATTTAAGCACTATTTTGAACTCAAAAAAAATTAAGTTAGGTTTCTTTTTTGCTGCTTTTTCTATGTTTTTTGTAGTTAAAGCATTCGCAAGCCAAGACAGTTCAGGACAGCAAAATGCAGAAAATGGAAAGCAAGAAGCTTTTAATCCAACTCCCGCTATTTTAGAGCATATCGGCGATTCGCACTACTGGCATTTATGGAACGAAACTTCTATTCCGCTTCCTATTATTTTATTTACAGATCAAGGCCTCGAAACATTTTCTTCTATACGTTTTAACCGCGGCCGCGATGCTTATGAAGGCAAATATCATACCTACAAATTAGTTGAAGATAAGATTAAAGTTGTAGACAAATCTGGCAATGTAGATAAAGCAACCTCTAAAAAAATTTACGATTTTTCTGTAACTAAAAATGTTATTGCGCTTTGGGTTGCATGTTTGCTGCTGATGGTTATCTTTTTTAGTGTTGCGGCAACTTATAAAAAAACAGTTGGCAAAGCGCCAAAAGGTTTCCAGTCTTTAATGGAGCCTGTAATTGTTTTTGTAAGAGATGAAATTGCGCGCCCCAATATTGGTTATAAGTATCAGCGTTACATGCCTCTTTTATTGACCATTTTCTTTTTTATATGGATCAACAATATGCTCGGCCTGATTCCTGCCGGAGCAAATACCACAGGTAATGTGTTAGTTACTTTTGTATTGGCAACTATTGTTTTAATAGCTGTAAACGTAAGTGCGAATAAATACTATTGGAAACATATTTTTTTTCCGGATGTGCCGCTTTGGTTATATCCGATCATGATCCCTGTGGAGTTAATTGGTATTATATCAAGGCCTTTTGCATTGATGATCCGTTTGTATGCCAACATTTCTGCTGGCCACATTATTGTTTTAAGTTTAATATCCCTTATTTTTATTTTTAAATCGTTTTTAGTAGCACCTGTTTCTATTGCATTTGTACTGTTTATGTATGTGCTGGAATTGCTGGTAGCTTTTTTACAGGCTTTTATTTTTACTATGTTAACCGCTTTGTTTATTGGTACAGCGGTAGAAGAGCATCATCACTAAGTATTTCAATTTTATATTATATTTAACTTTAAATTTTAACAACATGACTGGAAGTATTGCTGCATTAGGTGCAGGTTTAGCAGTTATCGGTGCTGGTATTGGTATCGGACAAGTAGGTGGCAAAGCAATGGAAGGTATTGCACGCCAGCCGGAAGCTGCTTCAAAAATTCAAACTGCTATGATTATTGCAGCGGCCTTAGTTGAAGGTGTTGCTTTATTTGGTGTGGTTGTAGCTTTATTAGGCAAATAATTGCCTTAAAAGTTGTGTTTGCAGCGGTTGGCGGCAAACACAACTTCTATCATGAATTTTAGTTGATAAAAACAGTATGGAAGAGTTATTTGACGGTTTATTAAATGATCGGCTGGGTTTTGTAGTTTGGGCAGCAGTTGCATTTTTAATATTATTGGTATTGTTGGGTAAGTTTGCTTGGAAGCCAATAATGGGCGCAATTTACGAACGCGAAAGGTCTATTGAAGACGCACTGCTTAAAGCAGAAGCAGCTAAAGAAGAAATGACACGTTTAACTACTGAAAATGAATCTTTGCTAAAACAGGCCCGTGCAGAACGCGACCAAATTTTAAAAGAAGCCAAACAGGTGAAAGATCATATAATTGGCGAAGCAAAAGCTGCTGCACAGGCAGAAGGCAACAAAATAATTGAAAAGGCCAAAATGGAAATTAACAACCAAAAAGCTATTGCCATGGCGGATGTTAAAAACCAGATTGCTACTCTTTCTGTAGATATTGCCGAAAAAATATTACGCAAACAATTTGCCGATCAGCAAAAACAAAACGAATTGGTAACAGACCTTTTAAAAGAGGTGAAGCTTAACTGATTGTTAGTTACAACAAAAGAAATAATATAACGGTAAATTATACCTTCATAAATAATGTCTGAGTTTAAAGTAGCCACAAGATATGCCAAATCCCTGATCGACCTTGCAGAGGAACAAAACCTGCTGGAAGAGATTAAAACAGATATGGCATTGTTTGTACAAGCCTTAAAAAGCAATAGTACGCTTAATGCTGTTTTACGCAACCCGATAGTTTCCCCTTTAAAAAAAGTGGCCATTTTAGTTGCTATTTTTTCCGGAAAAGTACAGCCAGCAACCTTAGAGTTTTTTAAGATCATGGTGAACAAAATGCGTTCAGAAATTTTGTTTGAAACTGCAAAAGAGTTTGTGGAACAATACAATCTTAAAAAAAATATTGTAAAAGCAGTAATCGTTTCTGCTGTTCCTTTATCAGAAAGTAACCGTAACGAAGCGATGGAAGTTGTTAGAAAAGCTACGGCAGGCGAAGTGCTTTTAGAAGAAAAAATAGATCCGAAATTAATCGGCGGGTTTATATTAACCGTTGGCGACCGTCAGTTTGATACCAGTATTTCCAGTACTTTAAGTAAGCTTAAAAAGGATTTCGATCAAAAATCAGTTACAGAACTGGTTAAATAATTTTTTTACTTCTTTAGGATAACCAAAGGAGTAAAGAAAAATATAGGGTAAAAGAAGTATGCCCGTGAAGGGTTACTTTAAGAAATAGAACTAATTATAAAGAAGTTAAAATAAATTCAAAAAATGGTAGATGTAAGACCAGACGAAGTTTCGGCCATCCTGCGTCAGCAATTGGCAGGATTTAAGTCAGAATCCGAGTTAGAAGAAGTTGGTACTGTATTACAGATCGGCGATGGTATTGCCCGTGTTTACGGCTTAACCCAGGTGCAGTCTGGTGAATTGGTTGAATTTGAAAATGGATTGCAAGGTATCGTATTAAACCTGGAAGAAGATAACGTAGGTGTGGTTTTATTAGGGCCTTACGATGAAGTAAAAGAAGGCGACACCGTTCACAGAACTAAAAAAATCGCCTCTATTCAGGTAGGTGACGGAATGTTAGGCCGTGTAGTAAATACATTAGGCCAGCCTATTGACGGTAAAGGGCCAATTGCCGGTAAAACCTATGAAATGCCTTTGGAGCGTAAAGCACCAGGCGTTATTTACCGTCAGCCAGTAACAGAGCCTCTACAAACTGGAATCAAAGCAATTGATGCAATGATCCCGATTGGCCGCGGCCAACGTGAATTGGTTATTGGCGACAGGCAAACTGGTAAAACAGCAGTATGTATTGATACCATCATCAACCAAAAAGAATTTTATGAAGCCGGTCAGCCCGTATATTGTATTTATGTAGCCTGCGGACAAAAAAATTCTACTGTTGCTAATATCGTAAGGGTACTGGAAGAAAATGGTGCAATGCCTTATAGTATTGTAGTTGCCGCTTCTGCTGCAGACCCTGCGCCGATGCAGTTTTTTGCTCCTTTTGCCGGTGCAGCTATTGGCGAGTTTTTCCGTGATACCGGCCGTCCGGCATTAATTGTTTATGATGATCTTTCTAAACAGGCAGTAGCTTACCGCGAGGTTTCTTTGCTGTTGCGCCGTCCGCCAGGCCGTGAGGCTTATCCTGGAGATGTATTTTATCTGCACTCCCGTTTGCTGGAACGTGCTGCAAAAATTAACGCGAACGATGCGATTGCCAAAGCCATGAATGATTTGCCTGAATCAATCAGGAGTATTGTAAAAGGCGGCGGTTCTTTAACAGCTTTGCCGATTATTGAAACACAGGCCGGAGACGTTTCTGCTTATATCCCAACCAATGTAATTTCTATTACAGATGGCCAGATTTTCCTGGAATCTAATTTGTTTAATGCCGGTGTTCGTCCTGCCATCAACGTAGGTATTTCTGTATCTCGGGTAGGAGGTAACGCACAAATTAAATCCATGAAAAAAGTGGCTGGTACTTTAAAGTTAGACCAGGCCCAATACCGCGAGTTGGAAGCTTTCTCCAAGTTTGGTTCTGACCTGGATGCAGCTACTAAAACCGTGTTAGATAAAGGTTCCCGTAACGTAGAAATATTAAAGCAAGCTCAGTTTGCACCGGTTCCGGTAGAAAAACAAGTAGCTATTATTTATCTGGGTACTAAAAACCTGATGCGTAACGTGCCGGTAAACCGGGTAAGAGAGTTTGAAGCAGAATTTACCAGCCAGTTAGAATTACGCCATCCGGAAGTATTAGCTGCTTTAAAAGCAGGTAAATTAGATGATGCTACAACCAGCGTGCTCGAAACTGTAGCAAAAGAACTGTCTGCTAATTATTAATTTAGAAGTATCAAGTATAAAGTATCAGGTAGCAAGCAATTAGTTCTAATAGAAATATATAGTCTGAATACTTGCTACTGAATACTCACTACTCTATAGAATGGCCAATTTAAAAGAAGTAAGAAACCGGATTACGTCCGTATCATCAACGCAGCAAATTACCAAAGCCATGAAAATGGTTTCGGCAGCCAAACTAAAGCGTGCAACTAATGCCATTGTGCAAATGCGCCCTTATGCGGATAAGCTGAACGAAATCCTGGCTAATCTTTCTGCAACTTTAGAGGATGCTGCATCTCCTTATATGCAGGTACGCGAACCTGTTCGTGTACTCATTGTAACTGTTACTTCTAACCGGGGTTTGGCTGGTGCATTTAATGCCAACGTAATTAAAGCAGCCAACAATTTAGTGGCCGAAAAATATGCAGGGCAATTAAGGGCTAATAATGTTTTTGTAGTAGCCATCGGCAAAAAAGCGCAGGAATATTATGAGCGTAGAAAGTATAAGGTAATTGGCAATAATAATGAACTGTTTAGCGAACTGAATTTTGAGAACGCTTCTGTAATTACAGAAGCAATTATGCAAGGTTTTAGAAACGGGGATTATGACCGCGTAGAACTGGTTTACAATCATTTCAGGAATGCTGCCGTACAATATATTGTTACCGAACAATTGTTGCCTGTAGCTAAACCTGATAAAAAAGAGGCGGTAAAAACAGCACAGGTAGATTATATCCTGGAACCTTCTCAGAAAGAAATTGTAACAGAACTTATCCCTAAAAACATCAAAGTACAATTGTACAAGGCTGTTTTGGATTCTCATGCTTCAGAGCATGGTGCCAGGATGACAGCAATGGATAAAGCAACTGAAAATGCCGGAGATTTGTTAAAAGCGTTAAAACTTTCGTACAACCAGGCGCGTCAAGCTGCTATTACAACCGAGCTGACCGAAATTGTTAGTGGTGCGGCAGCCTTATCTAACGGCTAATAATACGCTCCTGTTATAAGCTTAAAAAACCCGGTTTAGCCGGGTTTTTTGTTTGATGCTTCTTTTACGGCATGTTTTTGATCAAATGCAAAATCAAAATTTTGCAAAAACCTGTTTTCTGTTTTTCACTTTCAGCAAAATGCTTACTTTTGAAAGCAAATTAATTGTATTTAAACATGAATAAATCGGCTACAGCAAACGATACACGGAATTATATTATCTTAACAATCAGTATTTTTATTGGACTTTTTGGGGTGTATTTCCGTTTTTTAGGTGATGGTTTTTTCTATAATACTGTTTCTAATGTCATTTTGATTGTTGGTATCATCGTTTGTTTGCGCATGGTTTTTACCATATTAAAATAAATGCTTCTTTTACCGCCTAAAAAACAGTAACGTTTATTTAGGCCGGTATTTAGAACGGTCCAATATTTTCTGTTCGTCCCGATCAGCCATTAACTCCTGTAAAGATACTTTCGGGTTTTTATCCATGTATTGTTTTACAATCTGCCAACCAGTCCAAACTGCTAGTTTTGGTGCCGAATTATTATGATCGCCCAAACCTGGCGTAAAAGGTGCTTCTGTTAAATATTTCTGAATTTTCTGGTAATCACTTTCATAAAGTAAATTGTCCTCCAGAAAATATCCCCATAAATTTGCTTCGTTGTCTTTGCACCATTTTAACTGCTGATTCGTATAACCAATCTTAGTAGAATCAGGCACATCAGGCAGTATCTGGTCCATAAAATACATCATTTTGCCATTATAAACCATTCTCGAAAGCAGTGTTTTGTCGTCATCTGCATTTTCTTCAAACATATCTTCCCGTGCAATACTTTCAATTACACGCGGAACCATATTGTCCGGCGTAAAGCGGCGTGAAATATAATGCGGAAATTCTTCAATCAAGGCAGGATAAAATTTAGAATCAGCACCTAGAAAAAGGTCTAAACCAATGGCAAAATAGTTATTTCCGATAGAGCTTTGTGCCTGAAAACCAGAAAAATAAGCATAAACACGCGGTAATTTTTTCTGCGGATAATAATATTTAATGTGCTTAAAAGCATCAGTCAGTTCGGCTTCCTGTTTATCTAAATTTGGGTAAACAGAATCAACCTCATGCTTTAAATCAGCATAAGATTTAGCTTTAAAAACCATTCTTAAATTAGCGAAATAAGCGGTATCATTTGTAGTTCCGGCATTTAAAATCCGCTCTATAAAATCATTATAAAAAATGCCGTAATGCTGTTGCAATTGCCGGGCTTTAGTTTGATAATTACTGGTTCTAAACCCGTCAAAATCATGGTCAAAGCGTTCAATTTTTACGTTGAGGTCAATGCCGCTGACATCAATTTTATCTTTTCTTTTACAGGAAGCAAGGAAAACACAAATCAGAAAAAATAGATAGATTTGTTTTTTCAGGGTTTGAGAAACAGTTAGGCTCATATCGAACGAAAATAAATTTTTTAATCTGTAATACGCTATAATTGCTGTTACAGATACATTTTTTACTTTATGAAAATTGCTTTAGCACAGCTTAATTACCATATAGGTAATTTTGAAGCCAATACCAATAAAATAATTTCGACGATAAAAGAAGCACAGGCAAACGCAGCAGATTTGGTTGTTTTTGCAGAATTATGTATCAGCGGTTATCCTGCACGTGATTTTCTGGAATTTACCGAGTTTATTGCTTTATGCGATGCTTCGGCAAAGCAAATTGCATCAGTTTGTCAAGATATAGCATGTATTATCGGTTTGCCAACTGTAAATTCTTCTCCCGAAGGAAAAGACCTTTACAATTCTGCTTATTTCCTTGAAAATGGTACGGTAAAAGCAGTAGCAAACAAAGCACTGCTGCCCAATTATGATGTGTTTGACGAGTACCGCTACTTTGAACCCGCAACTGATTTCCATTGCATTGATTTTAAAGGCCAGCGTATTGCGTTAACTATTTGTGAGGATTTGTGGAACAACATCGATGATCCGTTGTACCGGACACGGCCGATGGATGTTTTGATTCAGCAGCGGCCTGATCTGATGATTAACATTGCAGCTTCGCCTTTTGCTGTAAACCACGATCAGGAGCGGATGGAGGTGTTAAGTTACAACGCCAAAAAATACCATCTGCCATTGTTGTACGTAAACCATATAGGCGCACAAACCGAACTGATTTTTGATGGTGGCTCGATGGTTTATGATGCAAAAGGACAAATTGTAGATGAACTGGATTATTTTAAAGAACAGGTTGCTTACTACAACATCGAAAAAATAGGGGTAAAAGAAGTATCCATCCAAGGTGAAAAACCGTTTACGCCGGATGTATCAAGAATGGCTAAGATTGAACAAATTCACCAGGCTTTGATTTTGGGAATTCGTGACTATTTTAAAAAATCCGGTTTTACAAAAGCTACGCTTGGGCTTTCCGGTGGGATAGATTCTGCCTTGGTTTGCGTATTGGCTTGCGGAGCATTAGGCGCAGAAAACGTAATGGCTGTGTTGCTGCCTTCGGCTTATTCTTCCGATCATTCCATCAAGGATGCAGAAGATTTGGTAAAAAACTTAGGTTGTATGAGCCAGACTGTAGCCATAAAAGCAATTACAAATTCTTTTGAAAATGCTTTAGAACCACAATTTGCCGGTTTGCCTTTTAACATTGCGGAAGAAAATATCCAGTCGCGCAGCCGTGCTGTTATTTTAATGGCGATGTGCAACAAATTCGGCTACATCTTATTAAACACTTCCAACAAAAGTGAAGCTGCCGTTGGTTACGGAACTTTATATGGCGATATGTGCGGCGGAATTTCTGTTTTAGGCGATGTTTATAAAACGCAGGTTTACGAACTGGCGAATCACATCAACCGTGAAAAAGAAATTATCCCTCAAAATTCTATAGTAAAACCACCATCAGCAGAATTACGTCCCGGACAAAAAGATTCTGATTCTTTGCCTGAGTACGACGTACTGGATAGGATTTTAAAAGAATATATCGAATTCCGGAAATCATCTACCAGTATTATTGCTGCCGGTTTTGAAGAAGCTGTAGTGCGAAAAGTAATTCGTTTGGTTAATATATCAGAACATAAACGTTACCAAACGCCACCAATTTTACGTGTTTCTGCCAAGGCATTTGGTATGGGTAGAAGGATGCCGATTGTTGGAAAGTATTTATCGTAAGAAATTTTAGTTGATTTAAGCTATAATTTAGACAAAAAAGATAGGCCGTTTGACCCAATAAAGTCTCCTGTTGAACACTTCCCGTAACTGATGTTTCCCGCTTCGTTTGGTACCTGCTTTTTAACTTTTGATGCGAATGATTATCCTTTATCGCAAAAAAATCAGGACTGGTCTAATATTATCCATCGTTTATCTCATATTTAAAATTAGGGTTAAGTATTCACTTACCTTTATTTTCGATGGCACTTAAAAGATTTTATTCCGGCAAAATTCAGCATCCTGCAATTCACATATTCTTTTGGGTGCTTGTTATCATTTCGCCTTATTTGTTTCGTAACCCAAATACTTACCAAGGCATTAGCCCGTGGCAGTATAAACTCATTATTAACAACATATTACTGGCAACCTGCTTTTATTTCAATGCTTATTTATTGTATCCTCAGCTTTATAAGCAAAAAAAACTATTTCTGTATGTACTATCTCTTGTTTTTACTGTGGCAGTTGTGATGTACTTCTCGCGTTTGATCGATCAGTTGCTTTTTCCCTTTACGCGGGCAGGCTTCCATCATTTTGGAAAGGAAAACAGCCATAATTTACCCGGGGGAAGATTTCATTTCCGGCCAGAACATAGTGGGTTTGACCGGGGATGGTTCGGCTGGTATTTTACCAATATGATTACCTACCTTTTTATTATGGGCATAAGCTTTAGTTACCGGATCATCATCGATAATGCCAAGCAGGAAAAAACCAGAAAAGAAAAGGAGAATGAGAACCTGAAAACAGAGCTCAGTTTTCTGCGCTCGCAGGTAAGTCCGCATTTTATGTTCAACACGCTGAACACCTTGGTACTTTTCGCACGTAAAAAATCTGATATGTTGGAGCCTTCCCTCATAGAATTATCTAAATTAATGCGATATATGCTGTATGAGAATGATGAGGAACGTGTTCTGTTATCCAGAGAGGTGGAATATTTAAAAAGTTATATTTCGTTGCAAATGCTGCGTTTTGAAGATGACCTGAGATTAAATTTTGATACTCCAGACCGGCTCGACACTTATTACATTGAGCCAATGCTATTGACGCCGTTTGTAGAGAATGCCTTTAAACATGGCGTAGGAATGGTTAAAGGCCCTCAAATTAAAATTACGCTATCTGTAAATGAGATTACTGGCTGGCTCTCTTTCGAGGTAATAAATACGATTGCACCGCCACAAGATACAAAAGATAGTAGTTCCGGAATAGGTTTGACTAATGTACGCCGGAGGCTTGATTTACTCTATCCCAATAACTATAACTTGAGTATAAGTGAGAAGGATGAAATGCATATAGCTCGTTTAAAACTTAAACTAAAATGAAATGATACGCTGTTTATTAATCGACGACGAGAAGTTTGCATTGGAACTTATGGAAGATAATATCCAGAAAGTGCCGTTTATCCAGTTGATGGGTAAATGTAAAAATGCAATGGAGGCGATGGATTTTTTGCAAAGAGAACAAGTTGACCTTATTTTTTTGGACGTGCAGATGCCAGGTATCTCAGGCATTCAATTTTTAAACAGCTTAACCAATCCGCCGCTGGTTATTTTGGTAACGGCTTATAATCATTACGCTATAGATGGTTTTAATTTAGATGTGTTAGATTATCTGCTTAAACCAGTTGCATTTGAACGCTTTTTAAAGGCCGTGAACAAAGCCCATGAACTGATGAGTTTGCGTCAGCAGCAAAAAGGTTTTCCTCCTGTAAAAACCCCTGCTGAGCCTGATTACCTTTTTGTTAATGCCGATTATTCTGTAGTGCGTATAAATATACCGGAAATTCTTTATGTGGAGGGTTTAAAGGACTACATCAAGATCTATCTGGAGAATTCGCCAAAACCAATCATCACCCGGTTGAGCATGCGTTTTATGGAAGAAAAATTACCGGTGGAAAGGTTTGCAAGGGTACATAAATCGTTCATTATTTCGCTGGATAAAGTTAGCGCATTTAAAAAAAACCGTATCATGATCAAGGAGATAGAAATACCTGTAAGTGATAACTATAAAGATAAAATATTGGCTTACATTGGGCATCAGGAGCCCAAAAATGATTAAGATATGGTTTGAATTTTTAGTTGAAATATCATGATGCTTCTTTTATCACCTAAATATTATCAAGGTTCTAAACAATAAAAATAACTTCCGGACCGCATATTTTTAGGCGATAAAAGAAGTATAAAATAATCGGACAAAATTAAAATAAGCCCTAAATAAAATTAAAACTCTGACAAATGAATACTAATGCTCAAGTGTTTATCAAAACCATTTTAAGTATAGTTCTTAGCGCAGGTCTAATCATACACAGTAAGGCGCAAAATGTGCAGCAAGGCAGTATATGGGCGCCGGCTAATATAAAAATCGATGCCAAACTTAATGAATGGAACAACTCGCTACAGGCCAATAATAAAACTACCAATTTATATTATACTATTGCCAATGATGATAAGAACCTTTATCTGGCGGTAAAATCAACCGACCAAAATAACAGTAATAAAATAGCGGGTGGTGGCATCACTTTTACAGTAAATACATCCGGAAAGAAAAAAGATAAGGACGCGTTTGTTATCTTTTTCCCGGTGGTAAACAGAGCAAGTATGCCTAATCAGTTCAGGCAGCGGGGAGGTGGTGGCAATGGGCAACCGCAAATGCCGGATTCGGTTCGTGTAGCTAACATGCGGAACCAGTTATTAGCAAGCGCGAAAGAAATCACTATAAAAGGTTTTAAAGATATTCCTGACAGCGTAATTGCCATCTATAACGAATACGGTATAAAAGCAGCTGTAGGTTATGATAATAACGGAAGCTTTATTTACGAGTTAGCGCTGCCCTTAAAAGAACTTGGATTATCAACCGGAAGCACAAAAGAACTTGCATATAATATAAAGGTAAACGGAATACAGTTTTACCGCGGTAACCGTGACAATAATGACGGCAATCCTCAAACAGCTGCAGGCAATAACGGCGGGCGTACTGCCCGTGGTGGCGGAGATGGTTTTGGTGGAGGAGGTTTTGGCGGCGGACGTAGCGGAGCCGGTGGACGATTTGGTGGTGGCAATTTGGGTGGAATGAACATGCAGGATATGATGAGCCCTACTGACTTCTGGGGTAAATATACATTGGCTAAAAGCAAATAATTTAATAATACAATTTTAAAACTTAAAGCTTTTATCTTACCAAAAAGAGCATTGTTTTTTTGATTTAAGGAACTTAAAACTGATGAAAAGATCACTACTTATACTGGCTGTTTTATTCCTTATATCAGGAACGCTACTTGCGCAAATACCCCAGAATATGCAAGGCAGGCAGCAACGGCCGGTGGCACCACCATTGCCCTTACGCCAGGTAAGCGGTATTGTAAAAGATTCTTCGGATAATATATTAGCAGGTGCAGTTATCAAATTAGAATCCCCAAAAGATACGATGAGTACTTCTGCTAATGCAGATGGTATATTTATTTTTAAGAATGTAAAGTCGGCTACATTTGTACTTACTGTAGCCAGTATTGGATATAGAAGGCTTGTTAAACGTTTTCTGAATAATGATGCTGTTCCCCGATTGGTTTTAGATCCTATAATCCTGAAATCAGACGTCCAAACATTAAAAGGGGTAACCATAAATGGTACGCCAAGTATTACTTACAAAACAGATACTGTTGAATACAAAGCCAGTGATTATAAAGTGCGTGCAAATGCTACGGTTGACGAGCTTTTGAAAAAAATGGAAGGTTTTGAAGTTGGTAGCGACGGAACGGTTACGCATCAGGGGCAACAGATAACCAAGGCTAAACTAAATGGTAAAGAATACGCAGGCGGGGATGTGGCGCAAGCGATTCAGAACCTGCCTGCAGAAATTGTAGAAAAAATACAGGTGGTTGATGATTATGGCGACCAGGCTGCACGGACCGGAATTAAAGACGGTGACCCCCAGAAAGTTTTGAATATTACTACCAGAGCAGACAGGTCTGTAGGCACAACCGGAAGATTAACCGGGCAATATGGCAACAACGACCGTTACAATGCCCAGCTTTTTGTACAACGCATTAATGCTAACGAGCAATTGGGTGTTATAGGGCGTTTGGCTAATACGGTAAACGGTGTAGCATCTTCAGGTGTGGCAGGAGGCGCTACGAATGGAGGAGGTGGTGGCACAGGTGTTGGTGCGGGAGCCGGACGGGGCAGCAGTAGTCCAGGTACAACAAAATCTGGTTCTCCTTCATTCAACTACCGGGACCAGTGGGGTAAAAAAATCGAGGTCATCGGAAGCTATGCTTATCGGTTTAGCGATAACAATTCCATCAACGACAGCTATGGACAAAGATATTCTACTAATGGTTCCAGCAATTTTGTTAACCATAACACCGCAGAAAATAATAGCAAAAGCCATAATGTGCGATTTGAAATGGATTATACGATAGACAAAGCCAATTATTTACAAATAACCCCAACGTTTTCTTATACAGGCTCTAACAGTTTAACCAATTCGCTAACTAATAATATTAACTATTTTACAACTGGTTTGGAGCATCCGGTAGTTAATGGAACTTCCAGTAATACCAATGCTGCGCCAGCTTATGGTTTAACGGCTTTTTACCTGCATGTTTTTAAAAAGCCGCGAAGAAATCTTTCCCTTCAATACAGCGTTACTACTTCCAACACCCAGCAAAATGGGGATAAAAACAATAATTACAGATATTATGCGGATAGCACCACTGACAGGCTGGTTAGCGATTCCCTTTCACACTTATTAACAAACCGCAGCAGCCGGAACACTACTTATACCACCACTGGAACTTATGTTGAGCCTATCGGTAAATATTCGCAAATCGAGTTTACCGGCCAAATTCGAAGAGCAGTTTATGATAATAAAGCAATATCTGATACCGTACTGGCAAACGGACAAATACAGGAACTTACGCGCTTAGATAACATCTACAATTACTCGTTCACCGAGTCTCGGTATTCTATAAATTACCGTTACAATGGCACCAAATATAATCTTTCTTTGGGTGCATTAGCTTTGCCCAGCAGGTTAGATGGCAATAAAGTAAATAATAGCGGAGATGGCAGTGCTGTTTCCACATCGCATAACTATTTCCGTATTATTCCTGTGTTTAGAGCTTCTTACTCCTGGTCACGCACAGAAAGGATATCTTTTACTTACACAGGTGATAACGTTGAACCACAGTTTCAGCAAATACAACCTTTTACAGACCGTACCGATCCTAATAATATTGTTGTTGGTAACCCTAACCTGAAACCCACTTTTACAAATTCGCTTAATCTGGTTTACAATAATTATCTGTCTAATTCAAAACTGAACCTATCATTTAACATGAACGGTACTTTTTACCAGGACCAGATCACGAGCAATACCATTCAAATGGTCCAAATCATTACAAATAATGGTGCAACTACCCGTAAAACAATTAATGAGATTACTTATGCTAACGTTGAAGGTTCACATGCCATTGTTGGTAGATATAATATTGCAAAACAGCTTTCAGACCGTAAATATAACCTGTCTTTAAATGGTAATATAACCTATAATTACAGCGAAGCCATGAGCAACAACCAGTTGTACCACAATACCAACTGGCGTTTTGACGAGCGTTTTGGCCCACGGATCAGCCCGACCGAGAATATCGAAATTAACCCTTATATCGGGTACGATCTTTCCCGGTCGTTCACTACCTTGCTTGGTGCTGCCCCGACAATGCTCCGGACCACCTCTTTAGCTGTTGATGGCCGGGTATATTTCTTTAAAACATTTCAGATTAATTATAGCGCGACCAAAAGCTATGTAACCGGTTTAGGCAAGCTGGGAAACCCAAGTCCGTTTGTTATTAATGCTGGTTTTGAAAAAGAATTCTTTCAGAAAAAAAACCTTGTGATCACCTTCAATGTTTTTGACCTCTTGCACCAAAATAATTTTATTCAGCAAACAGTAACTGCCCAGGCAGTAACCAATACGCTTTCCAACACCTTAAGCCGGTACTTTTTAATTGGGATGCGCTTAAGCCTGCAAAAATGGAGTGGCAGGCCAACACGAAATGGCAGGCCAATGCAAAGACGAGGCGATGGCAGTTTTATGTATTGATTTAGGTGATCTGATTTAATAGCAATAATGCCTATAGTATTTTAATTAAAAAGACCATTAAAAACCTTGAGGATTGTAACGTATTCAAATAATGCGAAATGATAAATAATTTGATGGAATAGTATTAGAGCCTGTTTAAATTTTGTTCAATTTATTTCGTATGCTTCTTTTATCACCTAAAAAACAGAAAATTTCTATGCTCATTTTATCAGTAGGTATTGCAAAAACAAGATTTATAGGCATAAAAGAAGCACTATAATTTAAAACAGCTCTTAATTAAAATTACTTGATAAAAGAAGCTCCGGTTGCATTAGCAGCCAGAGCTTCTTTTATAATAGGATTTTTATTTTTAGAAAAGGCGGAGAAAAACCTCTTTAAATTCGCTTAATATCAGCCCCTAAAGCTAATAAGCGCTGATCAATATGCTGATAGCCGCGTTCAATTTGTTCAATATTACTGATTACAGATTTTCCTTTTGCAGATAAGGCAGCAATCAGCAAAGAAACGCCGGCACGAATATCTGGCGAAGTCATTTCAATTCCTCTCAATTTAACTTTTTTATCTAAACCAATTACGGTTGCACGGTGAGGGTCGCAAAGAATGATCTGCGCGCCCATATCAATCAATTTATCTACAAAAAATAGACGGCTTTCAAACATTTTCTGATGGATCAGCACAGAACCTTTTGCCTGCGTAGCAATCACCAAAACAATACTCAGCAGATCGGGTGTAAAACCTGGCCAGGGCGCATCGGCAACAGTCAAAATAGAACCATCAATAAAAGTATCGATCTCGTAATGTTTTTGAGCCGGGATGTAAATATCATCGCCGCGCAATTCAAACTGAATTCCTAAGCGTGCAAAAGTATTTGGGATAATGCCAAGTTCCTGAAAGCAAACATTTTTTATCGTAATTTCTGATTCCGTCATGGCAGCTAAACCAATAAAAGAACCAATTTCAATCATATCCGGCAATAAACGATGTTCTGTTCCGCCTAATTTTTCTACACCTTCTATGGTTAATAAATTTGATTTAATACCAGAAATCTTAGCGCCCATCCGGTTCAGCATTTTACAAAGCTGCTGTAAATAAGGTTCGCATGCGGCGTTATAAATCGTAGTCGTTCCTTTAGCCAACACAGCAGCCATCACCACGTTTGCGGTCCCGGTTACGGATGCTTCTTCCAGTAAAATATCGGTTCCGTGTAAGTTGGTTGCATCTACATCAAAAAATTCATCGCTTGCATTGTATTCAAAACGTGCGCCTAATTTTTCAAAACCTAAAAAGTGTGTATCGAGCCTTCTGCGGCCAATTTTATCGCCTCCGGGTTTTGGAATGGCTGCTTTACCATAACGAGCCAAAAGCGGGCCAACGATCATGATAGACCCTCTTAAACCTCCGCCTTTTTGTTTAAAAGCATCCGATTTAAAAAAATCCTGATCGATATTTTTTGCCTGGAAAGAATAGGTATCAGCAGCTAAACGTTCTGTCTCAACGCCCATATCACCTAAAAGCTCGATCAGTTTATTTACATCTTTTATATCCGGAATATTGCTGATCGTTACTTTTTCTTCCGTTAGTAAAACGGCAGAAATAACCTGTAAAGCTTCGTTTTTGGCACCCTGGGGTATAATTTCTCCCTTTAAAGGTTTGCCACCCCATATTTCAAATGCACTCATATATTATTTTTTACCCGGTAAAAACAGCATCAGAATTTTCTGCCGCCGGGATTGTTATTGTTGGTTCGGTTTCGGTTATTTTGCATGTGCCGCGGGTTGTTGTTATTGTTCTGGCGGCCTTTATTGTTCTGGTTATTATTGGTTCCGCCACGCGCACGGTTATTGGTGTTTTGGGCAACAGGCGTACGATATTCTACCCGGTTCAGGTTGATGTTTTCCTCCAGTTGCAGCTCGCCTTTTGACAGGATTTTCAAATCATTCAAAATCGTTTCATCTGCAACAGAATCTTTGTTCCAGGTAACATAAGCCATTTTCATAAAATTGGCAATGGCCTGGACCATGTGTTGGCGGCGCTGGGTATCTTCAATGCTTTTGGCTTTGTCGATCATCAGTTCAACAGTTTTGCCATAATGTTTAAAGCTGATCCTGTCCTGCGGATATTTTAGCGGGGCAGGTTTAAAATGAATAGCTTCTTCACTTGGTTTTGGATAAGGAGAATCCACATCAATCTTAAAACCGGAAATAATGTTGAGATGGTCCCAAAGCTTATGTTTAAAATCAGCAACGTCGCGTAAATGCGGGTTTAAAAATCCCATCAAATCAATCACCACTTGTGCATAGCGGTTGCGTTCTTCTTTAGTTGGGAGTTCTACAATATATTTAACCATATTCTGTACGTTGCGGCCATATTCAGAAAGGATTAGTTTATTGCGGGAAGTATTATAATCAAAAGTCATGTTTTCAAATTAAACTGTTAATACTTGATGGGATTAACAGATGTTGCATTTAAAGCGTTAATATACTTTAAATAGTATAAAAAGCTATTCTACGATACGAAGTTTTGCAAATTTAAGCAACAATTGCTTCTGGCCAAGCTCTTTAAAAAATATTGTTGCTTTTATATCAGGTTTGTTGCCTTCCAGGTTAATTACTTTACCAAAACCAAACCGTTCGTGTTCTACTTCCATGCCCGTTTGTAATTTAGTCATGTCCGAAGGGGCAAAGCCCGCCGTGGGCACATGTGCTTTTGCTAAAACAGAAGTTGTTTTAGGACTGGAAGCGGATGGTTTTGGTTTAGAGAAGATATCTTTATTCCGGTTGTCCGGTTTTTCGTCATCAAAAAAAGGATTTCCAGTAGCTGGTTTCGCACTGTAATCCAATTCCAGGAATTTTGCATCTATCTCATCTAAAAATCGGCTTGGTTCGCAATTAATTAATGTTCCAAATTTAAACCTGGAAGTTGCATAGCTTAAAGTAAGTTTATGTTCTGTACGCGTTACACCAACGTAAAACAAACGCCTTTCTTCTTCCAGGTCTGTTCTCGAATTTAAGGATAATTGAGATGGGAACAGGTTTTCTTCTAATCCAACAACAAAAACGTGTGGAAATTCCAGCCCTTTTGAGGAATGGATGGTCATCAGCGAAACGGTATCTGCATCTTTATTTTTGTCGTTATCATCATTGGTTAACAAGGCAATATCCTGCAAAAATACATCCAGGCCTTTTTCTTCAATATCTTCCCGCTCAGAAAACTCTTTAATACCGTTCAGCAATTCCTGGATGTTTTCGTGGCGGTTTAAACCTTCTATCGATTTATCTTCGTACAAATCTTTCAGCAAACCCGAATGCTGGGCAATGTGCAAAGCAGCTTCATAAGCAGACATGGTTTGCGCGATGACCTGAAAACTTTGGATCAGGATTATAAAGTTGCTTACGGTAGAAGCAGTTCTTCCATCTAAATACTTAGCCGGATCTGTAGCAGCTTCCCATAAACTGATTTGATGCTGATTGGCACTTACAATCAAACGGTCAACAGTCGTATCGCCAATGCCTCTTTTAGGGTAGTTAATTACGCGTTTTAAGGCGGCTTCGTCATGCGGATTATATGTCAGCCGGAAATAAGCAATCAGATCTTTAATTTCTTTACGTTGGTAAAAAGACAAGCCGCCATAAATTTTATAGGGAATATTGAGTTTCCGTAATGCTTCTTCCATTGATCTGGATTGTGCATTCGTGCGGTATAAAATAGCGAAATCATGCCAGCGCAAACCTTTATTGGCGTGTTCCTGCAATATCGCTTCGGCAACCATTTTACCTTCTTCGTTATCACTAAAGGCACGCATTACTTTAATTTTATCGCCGTGCTCTTTTTCAGAATAAACTGTTTTTTTAAGCTGATCTTTATTGTTGGCGATGATGCTGTTGGCTACATTTACAATATTTTGGGTTGAGCGATAATTCTGCTCCAGCTTAAAAACATGCAAGTCGGGGTAATCCTTCTCGAAATTTAAAATGTTCTGAATGTTTGCCCCGCGGAAAGCGTAAATACTTTGCGCGTCATCACCAACCACACAAATATTTTCATTAATGGCAGCCAGCTTTTTTACAATTAAATATTGAGAATAGTTGGTATCCTGATACTCATCTACCATCAGGTATTTAAACTTGTTCTGGTATTTATATAAAACGTCCGGATTTTTTTTGAGTAGTTCATTGGTTTTGAAAAGCAAATCATCAAAATCCATCGCTCCTGCACGATAACAACGCTGAGCATACGTTTCATAAATTTTGCCTAATTGTCCGCGCCCGCCAGAAAAATCATCCGCCTGGATCTGATCATTCTGCTGATATTCCTGCCAGGAAATCAAATTGTTTTTGGCAGCAGAAATCCTGTTATAAACGAAGTTAGCGCTGTACAATTTATCATCCAGGTTCATTTCTTTCAGGATTGCGCGAAGCAAGCTTTTGCTGTCGTCCGTATCATAAATAGTGAAGTTAGAAGGATAACCAATTTTGTCAGCTTCCACTCGAAGTAATTTTGCAAAAACAGAGTGGAAAGTGCCCATCCAGATGTTTTTTGCTTCTGCACCAACCACGCCCACAATCCGTTCGCGCATTTCGCGTGCGGCTTTGTTGGTAAAAGTTAATACCAGGATGTTAAAAGGATCGATTCCTAACCGGATCAAGTGGGCAACACGGTAAGTTATTACCCTGGTTTTACCAGAACCCGCTCCGGCAATAATCATCACCGGCCCTTTAACACATTCTACTGCTGCTCGTTGCGAAGGGTTTAATCCCTGTAAATATTCCAATTGTTCGTTTTATTTTATTTGCAAAATTAAAAATACTGCGCGGAGTTAATGCAGCAATGCTTCTTTTATAGGGGTAAATTATATTTTATCAGGATTGAGGCCGTGGTTGTCGTTCAGGGTTTTACTCATGCTGATAATTTCTTCATCAATATTAAAAACACATTTTTTAATCAAATCAATGCATTCTTCCTGGTCTATCATGCTGTTTTCCTGCAAATAAACTATTCCTTTTAAAGTAGCAATTGGCCCGCGGATTTGGTGCGACAGATGTAAGGAATACTCAGAAAGCCTTTTGTTTTTTACTTTTAAATCCTTGGTACGCTCATCAATTTTTTCTTCTAAATAGCGGTTTAGTAAATCGGCATGTTCCTTTTGTTTAGATACTTCAATATTAAGACGGGTAAGCTCTGTATTGCTCCTGTTCGTTCTTTTAATGTTGATAATTAATAAGCAAACCAATGCCGCTAACAATGCTGCAACGGTTGCGCTCGACCAAAAAAGAGTAGTTGCATATTTCTGCTGAGCTATAATGCGTTCATTTTTTGTTCTGTTTTCAAGCTGAACAAATAAATCAGAAGCAAGTGTAATCCTTTTAGAAAAAGATTGCCTGTAGTAAGCGCTATCCTGACTAAAGTTTTGTTTTAAATAACCCAAAGCGGTTTTGTAATCACCTTTTTTATATGCTAACTGATAGAAAGCATAGTTATAATCATTTTGCAAATCGCGGTTATCCAGGTTTCTGGCATATTCAAAACCATTAGTTAGTGTTTTTTCTGCTTTATCAAATTTACTTTGATTGAGATAAACATTTGATAAGGTTAAATTAATATTTGCAATTGTAACATTTAAATTTAGCGCCTGTGCTTTTGTAAAAGCTTCCTGTAATATAGTTTCAGCTTTTTGGTATTGCTTTAAATAATTGTATGCTTCTCCCTGATTTTGCATACAAGTTACAATCAAATCAGGTGCATTAATCTCTTTAAACAATTGTGTACTCAGTTGAAACTTTTCCAACGCTTCGCTGAAGTTTTTCTTCTTCATCTCAACAATACCTATATTGACATACAATCTTGCAATTTCGGGTTTGGCTTGGTATTTTTTAGCAATTTGCAATGCTTTTGTATAATATTCCAACGCTTTATCATAATCACTGGATAAATACAAATTGCCAATATTGTTATATACTTTTCCGATGGCGTTGAAATTGTGGGTTTGTTCAAAATATAGAATTGCTTCTAAATATTTATCCAGTGCTTTTTCATAATTGTTTAAATAGGATTCGCCTATGCCAATTACCCGGCATGCCTCTCCCAGGCCGTTTAAGTAGTTTGTTTTTTTTGCCAGGCTAAATGCTGTTGTTGCGTATTTAATAGTTAGTGCAGGAGATTTTAACCTAAGGTTGAATGCCATATTGGTTATAGAATCTATACTATTTATGCTTTTGTTGTCTTTGATTCCAGTATTGTTCATATCAATACAAAATGCACCGGTACAAAAAGGTAGCAATAGTAAATTGAATATAACGGATTTAAGTATCAAGTTAACTGGTTTTTGTTAGTATAAAAACTAATATTTTTCTGTTGAAAAATAACTGTGTAGTAATAAAAAAAACATTATGAAGCAACCTGTGCTACAGATTTACGTAACACTGATTGTAAAAAGTATATTACTAAAACAACAGGAAAATTATGAAAAGGTTTATGCTCGCATTATTTGCTTTTGCCACAATTTGTACAGTGTCTTGTAAAAAGGAAAGTGTTGATCCGGAAAACCCAACGATTAAAAAAGCATATATGAGCAGTGGTGGCGGTGATAAAAGGCCAAGTAGTCATTGTGATTAAGTATAACCACAAGTAATGCTTTATCGGCCAAGTACAACCATTTTTTTTACATATTGCTCTGTTGGTGTTTGCATGGCATAGAGGTAAATTCCAGGGACAAGATCTGTGGTTGGAAGTACAATTTCATGATAGCCGGAATTGAAATAGTTGTTTGCCAGTGTTTTAACAATTGCCCCGGCCATATTGTACAAGGTTATTATAACTTTATTAGATTTAGCTAAACTAAACCCAATTGTTGTGTTGTTAACAGAAGGATTGGGATAATTCTGGCTTAAGCCCGAAAGCAGTAATTTGTTTTCAATAATCATATTCAGGGTATCAAACCAGGCATAAGCAATCCGCATATTTCCCTGTGCATTAGGGTGCGTAGTATCCTGGTATAAAGACCAGTCCCTGCCCAAAACAGCATTTATATCTGTAAAATAAATTTTTCTGTTGGTGGCAATTCTTCTGTAGATAGCATTAATTTGCCTGATTACAAAATTTGCATTTTGGTTACGTTTGTTATTGGTATCGTTTAAGTATTGAATGGTCCCGATAACTGGTATTAAATTGTAAGCCAAAGCAATTTCTATCATTTTGTCCATATTGCTTTGCGTTTCTGCTATTTTCATTTTCCCGTCCACAATAGCCAAAGCATCATTTAAGCCCATCAAAATCAATACAAAACCAGTTTTGTTTTTAATAGTAGCTTCAAAACGGGCTAAACCTTGTGTGGTAGTTTGACTGGGGATGCCATAATTATCTACTATTATAGTTTTACCGGGATAACAGGCTTGAAAATCAGAATTTAAATATCCCTGAAACTGAAGCCCATTAATTCCAGCTACAGTACTGGCACCAAAGGTGGTAATATCGATACTGTCTTTAGCATACAATTTTGAAGATAAAGAACAGCTTGGACTTTGCGCATAAACAATTGCTGATGTAAAAAATGCTAAAAACAGCAGCAAAAACCTTATCGACCTACGAGCCATTTAACCTTTATTTTATTAATAAACCCCGACTAACAAAAACCTTAACGAATATACATTAAAATTTGACAGTTTGAAAAACAACTACATAGGATTTTTATAATAATTAAAAATATTTTTTCATTAAGGTTTAGCTGTTAAGGCTCAAAACGTATTTACACTACATGGAAGCAAAAATTATATATTTGTTCAAAACGTTTAGTAATGCAAGAAATTAAAAAATATGTAGAAGCTAACAAAGACCGATTTTTAGATGAATTGTTTGCTTTGCTTCGTTTCCCTTCGGTAAGCGCTGATCCAAAATATAAAAATGATGTTTTAAATGCAGCAGATTTTGTTGCCGAAAAACTGCGGGAAGCAGGTGCAGAAAATGTAGAGGTTTGTAAAACAGCTGGTTATCCGGTTGTTTACGGTGAAAAAACTGTTGATGCCTCTAAGCCTACCGTTTTAGTTTACGGCCATTATGATGTGCAGCCGCCGGATCCGTTAGAGCTTTGGAAAACGCCGCCATTTGAACCCACTATCCGCGATGGTAAAATTTATGCCCGTGGTGCCTGTGATGATAAAGGGCAGTTTTATATGCATGTTAAAGCATTTGAACTGATGATGAAAACCAACAGCCTGCCCTGCAATATTAAATTTATGATCGAGGGTGAAGAAGAAGTAGGATCGGATAACCTGGCAACCTTTGTACAGCAAAATAAAGAAAAGTTAAAGGCTGATGTTATTTTAATTTCGGATACTTCTATGCTGAGTATGGAAAACCCTTCTTTAGAAACCGGTTTGCGCGGGCTTTCTTACCTGGAAGTGGAAGTAACAGGGCCATCGCGCGATTTGCACTCAGGCGTGTATGGCGGTGCGGTTGCTAATCCGATCACCATTCTGTCTAAAATGATCGCTTCTTTTCATGATGAAAACAACCATATTACCATTCCGGGTTTTTATGATGATGTAATTGAACTGACGGATGAAGAAAAACATGCCTTAAACGAAGCACCGTTCAACATAGATGAATACAAAAAAGATTTGCAGATTAAGGAAATCTGGGGCGAAAAAGGTTATAGTACTTTAGAACGTACCGGAACAAGGCCAACATTAGAATTGAACGGAATTTGGGGCGGATACATTGGCGAAGGTGCCAAAACAGTATTGCCATCCAAAGCATCTGCAAAAATATCTATGCGTTTAGTACCAAACCAAAGTTCGGCTAAAATAACAGAGTTGTTTACTAAGCATTTTGAAAGCATAGCACCACCGTATGTAAAAGTGAAGGTTACACCACATCATGGCGGCGAACCGGTAGTTACACCCACATCGAGTGCTGCTTTCCGCGCAGCCGAAAAAGCAATTGAAGAGTCTTTCGGTAAAAAGCCAATTCCAACCCGTGGCGGCGGAAGCATTCCGATTGTAGCTTTGTTTGAAAAAGAATTAGGCATAAAAACAGTATTGATGGGTTTTGGCTTAGACAGTGATGCCTTGCACTCGCCAAACGAGAAATACGATATTTATAACTATTATAAAGGTATCGAAACCATTCCTTTGTTCTATAAATATTTTACAGCGTTATCATAAAATAAATTGATTTAGGCAGATGCTTCTTTTATCACCTAAAAATTAACCGTATGCTTACTTTTTAAAGTAACTTATCTTAGAACAATATCGTTACAAATAAAACTTATATTAAAATACCCATGAGTAAAATAGTAGTGTTCGGGGCATCGGGGCAGTTGGGCCAGTGTTTAAAGCAGGTAGCTGCCGAAATGAATATAACAGATATTGCTTTCCCTAACGAAACGGAAGCCAATATTTTAAATACTGAAGCTTTACAGCAGCTTTTTGCTAAACATCAACCCCAATATGTAATTAATTGTGCCGCTTATACGGCTGTTGATAAAGCTGAAGATGAGTTAGGCCTTGCCCGGAAAATAAATAAAACGGGTGTAGAAAACATTGCAGTTTTATGTAAAGAGCATACTACCGCTTTTGTACAGGTTTCTACCGATTTTATCTTTGCCGGCAATACACCGCACCCTTTAATAGAAACAGACCCGGCAGAACCCATCAGCGTTTATGGTTTAACCAAGCTGGAAGGCGAGCAGGTAATCCCGCCAAATACAGAAAAATACTTTATTTTAAGGACAAGCTGGCTTTACTCTGAACACGGCAACAACTTCGTAAAAACGATGCTGAAGCTTGGCAAAGAAAGGGATGAACTGAAAATTATTGCAGATCAGGTAGGGACGCCAACGTATGCAATTGATTTAGCTTCGGCTATCCTGCAAATTATAGAATCTGGCAGTCGGGCTTACGGCATTTATCATTACAGCAACGAAGGTGTTACTTCCTGGTACGATTTTGCACAAGGTATTTTTGATATCAGCAACACCGAAGTAAAAGTCTTGCCTATCCACACAGCAGAATATCCTACAAAGGCTACACGCCCTGCTTATTCTGTAATGGATAAATCTAAAATTAAAAAAACTTTCGGGATAGAAATTCCCTACTGGCGGCATAGTTTGGAAAAATGTATTGCTGCACTTTCTCAAAATCAATAAATATTAACCTCAACCTCATCAACACCAATAATAATGAAAGGAATCATACTTGCCGGCGGATCAGGAACACGCCTTTATCCCATAACTAAAGCAATCAGTAAGCAGTTAATGCCTATATATGATAAGCCGATGATCTATTATCCGCTATCGGTGCTGATCCACTCGGATATACGCGAGATATTGATTATAACTACACCAGAAGACAGCAGCAGTTTTAAGCGCTTGTTAGGGGACGGCAGTGATTTGGGCTGCCGGTTTGAATTTGCGGTACAAGAAACGCCTAACGGACTGGCGCAAGCTTTTGTTATTGGCGAAGAATTTATAGGAAACGATAAAGTAGCACTTATTTTGGGCGATAATATTTTTTACGGCGCTGGTTTTGGCCGTTTAACACGGAAATTTAACCAGGTTGATGGCGCAGCTATTTTCGCTTATCATGTATCAGACCCGGAACGTTACGGCGTGGTAGACTTTGATGATGAGTTTAAAGCACTCTCTATCGAAGAAAAACCGGAGCGCCCTAAATCTAATTACGCAGTACCTGGATTGTATTTCTATGATAACGAAGTAGTACAAATTGCTAAAGATATTCCTTTATCTCCGCGCGGCGAATACGAAATTACTGATGTAAATAAAGTATATCTGGAAAGGAAAAAGCTGCACGTTGGTGTAATGGACCGCGGAACAGCCTGGCTGGATACTGGTACTTTTGATTCGTTAAGTGATGCCACAGAGTTTGTTCGAGTGATAGAAAAACGTCAGGATACAAAAATTGGCTGTATAGAAGAAGTTGCTTTCCGCAGAGGGTTTATTGGTGAAGAGCAGCTTAAAGTATTGGCAGAAAGATACCGTAAAAGTGGTTATGGTAGTTACCTGTTAAAATTGCTTCATTCTTTCTGAGTAATCCTGTAGATCGGGTTAAAACTTTTATGCTTCGTTTATAGTAGTATTTTAAATGAATTTTATGGATCAGGAAATTATTGTAAACGAAGAAGAAAACCAGTTTGAATTAGAATTGCCGCAAGGGCTTGCTTTAATTGCTTATGAAATGGATGGAAAAACCATGTCTATTTTGCATACAGAGGTCCCGGAAGGGGTAGAAGGACAGGGTATTGGCTCACAGTTAGCAAAATATGCCTTGGAATATGCCCGTAAAAACCATTTAAAAGTGAAAAATTATTGCCGTTTCGTTCAGGTGTTTTTACGCAGGCACCCGGAATATAAGGATATAATTGTTCAGTAGTAACCTTCTAACCCAATGTTTGAAGCATTTGATAAAAATATAAGTAACCATGTAAATTTATCAACAGATGAATTGGATCTGGTACATCATCTCTTTCAACATAAAACTTACAGAAAGAAAACATTATTGCTTAGTGAAGGCCAGGTATGCAATTTTGAAGCATATTTAGTTAAAGGCTGCGTAAAAAGATATTACATTGACCCAAACGGCGATGAAGTAATTTTGCAGTTTGCGGTAGAAGACTGGTGGGTAAGCGATATGGTTAGTTTTACCGAACAAGTTCCGTCGCATCTCTATATCGAAACCATAGAAGAAACAGAGTTACTGCAAATTACTTATCCAAACAAAGAATTATTATTTAAGCAGGTGCCACAGTTGGAGCGTGTTTTCCGGCTATTGGTACAACGTGCCTATTCGGTTTTAGAGAACCGTTTTTTTACGGGTTTAACTGCTTCTGCAGAAGAACGTTATTTAAACTTTATAAAAAAATATCCGATCTTGCCCCAGCGCGTGCCGCAATACCAAATTGCTTCTTATCTCGGTATTACACCAGAAGCGCTAAGCCGTATCCGGGCCTCACTTTTGCGCAAAAAGTAGCTGGTTTCTTAATCTGTATCAATACGAACTTCCATTCGGATAGCTGACATTTGTACTGTTAATCAAATCAATAGCAAATTATTCTGCTGTTGATTTTACTGTAAAAATTAACGGTAAAAACAGCATGACAAATACAGTCCTTCATACAGCAAATAGTCGCGGGCACGCAAATCATGGTTGGCTCGATAGTTATCATACTTTCAGTTTTGCTAATTATTATAATCCGGAAAGGATCAATTTTGGTGCGCTTCGCGTTTTAAACGACGATACCGTTGCCGGGGGCAGGGGCTTTGGAAGCCATCCGCACGATAATATGGAAATTGTGAGTATTCCACTGGAAGGCGATTTGGAACACCAAGATAATTTGGGCAATGTGGCCGTTATCCGCAAAGGAGATGTACAAATTATAAGTGCCGGAACAGGGGTTTTTCACAGCGAAAAAAATAAAAATCCGGATAAACCGGTTCAGTTCCTGCAAATCTGGCTGTATCCAAATAAGTTAAATGGCACTCCGCGTTACGATCAGGTTTCTTTAGATGTAAAAGACAGGCACAATAATTTTCAGCAAATACTTTCCCCCAATCCGGATGATGCCGGCGTTTGGATACAGCAGGATGCCTGGTTTAGCCTCGGAAAATTTGACCAGGGTTTTCAAACTAATTATCACCTAAAAAAAACTGATAACGGCGTTTACGCTTTTGTGCTGGAAGGCGATGTAACCATCAACGGACAGCAATTGCACCGCCGCGATGGTTTTGGCATCTGGAATGTAGATCAGCTTCATTTTACAGCTGATTCTGCAGGTGCAGAAGTTTTATTGATGGATATTCCGATGAATATTTAACTGGCTGATCCTTTTTTAATTATTTAATCCGTGAAGCTGGAGGTATCATCTAAAAACATCTTCCGGCTTCTTTCGTTTTCAAAACCATGCACCGTTTAAATATCCTGGCCATCCATCGCGATACTAAAATTTTAGCAACTGTTTTACGATTAATTAATGCTAACGGACAATGGAATGGAATTGGTGCCATTACCAATGAAGAAGCGATTGAACTGTTCCATCAGCAACCCGTTGGCATTGTTTTATTTTGTTCCGGAATTGATCCGGAAAGCGAAGAAAAACTAAAAGCTGTTTTTAGCACCCAAAAACCTGCGCCTATTTTTTTACAGCACTTTGGCGGCGGGAGCGGGTTACTAAGTGCCGAAATTTACGAAGCGTTGGCCAAACAAGGGCATTAACTTCTTTAGTCATTTTGGTTTTTGCTGTCATTCGACCGCAGGGAGAAATCTTCTTTCAACTATAAATTCTAATTACTTCGATTAAGATTCCTCCTAACGTTAAAATGACAGAGTAGCAACAGCTTCCAGAATAGCTTCCACAGCAACTATTTCCGGTACTTTTTCGGCTTCCTTCTGCACAAATTTTAATACTTCATTCTTGCTTTGCAATGCTTCAGGCACTTCAAAAAATAAAACCTTATTCGGCGTTTTCCAAGGTGTATGCTGAGGATTTGTTTGCGCATAAAGTACAATAACCGGGGTTTGCGTTGCTGCTGCAATATGAACCGGGCCAGTATTAACAGCAATCAGCAGCGATGCTTCTTTTATCAGGCAAATAAATTCATCTAACGATAATAATCCTGCAACGGAAAAAGCATTTGTGCCGATGCCCTGCTGAATTTCATCAGTCAGTTTTTTTTCTGATGCAGAACCTGTAATAATAACTTGGCAATCAAAATCTGCAATTAATCTTTTTCCTAATTCAATCCAGTTTTGCGTTGGATATTGTCGTTTTATTTCGCTTACGCCGGGATGCAGAATGATCCATGGTTTTTGCAGATCGATGCTGTTTTTATGCAACTTTTCTTTGGCTGAATTCCAGGCCTTAGGAATTTTGAGTGATAAAAGATCATTAGAAGTTTTTGTGCCGACCGTTGCAACCAAATCCAGATCGCGCTTTACCTGATGTTTGATCAAAGTATAAGGTTCTTCATCAGGAACCCAATTAGTTAAAAGTTCGTAAGGGTTTTCGCGGCAATAAGCTAAGCGTTTTGGAATATCAGCCAGATAAGCAAGCATAACGGCAGGCATTGGGTTCTGACTAAAAACCGTGAAAATTATGGCAGCATCAAATTGCTTTTCCTTCAAAACATCAACCATCTTTAAAAAAACATTGCTAAAAGAAGCATTGGCAGTTTTTACCCAGGGAACATCAAAGGTAATCGTTTCATCAATTTCAGGAATATGAGGTGTAATTCCTGCTGCCATGGAAGAAGTTAGAACGGTAATTTTGCTTTTAAAGGTTTCTTTTAAAGCACGGATTGCCGGGGTTGACATGAGCAGGTCGCCCATATTATCTAACCGGATTACCAGTATATTTTTACAATTTTGCCAACTATCCATCAGTTTACATACCTAAATCGGTACTGTGAACATCTGTAATATAAGCCGCTGCCTGAAAAAAGTTTTTAGCTTTATAATCAGGTGTGCGGTCGGTGTTCATCACCCATTCCGTTTCATTGCCATTATCAATCAAAACAGTTTGGCAACCTGCTTTTTTTCCGGCTTCTACATCATTTAAAATATCGCCGATCATCCAGGATTGTTTCAGGTCTATCTGATGCTCTTCTGCTGCCTGCAAGATCATTCCGGGTTTTGGTTTCCGAAAGTTGCATTCTACTGTGTATTTTGCAACTGTTCCCTGCGGATGATTGAAGCTCCAGTAAAAACCATCGAATTGGATGTTATCTGCTTCTAATAAAGCTTGTATTTTATCTTTTACACCAGCCATGGCTTCTTCTTTAAAATAACCCCGTGCCACGCCAGATTGGTTCGAGATCATGATAAACTTATAACCTTGTGCCTTTAACAATTTTAAGCCTTCGGTTACGCCTTCCTGCAAGGTAATGAGTTCAGGGTTTACGTTGTAAGGGATATCGGGGATCAGCGTTCCGTCTTTATCAATAAAAATGGCCTTGTTCATTTTCTAATTTTCAGCATTTTACCATTCCTGTGCTGTCATTCCGACGATAGGAGGAACCCTCTTTACTTTTGTAGGAGCGGTTCACGAATCGCCCTTACCCATTTGATAAAGATCTCTCCCTGCGGTGGGGGATGACAACGGGATTGATTACAACAATGCTTCTTTTATGCCTATAAAATTGGTATTTATTTTACCGAAGCTGTTTTCGTTATTTTGGTTGTTTTGTTTTTTCTGGTAGATAAATGATTTTCTACCAAACGGGAAATAGTATGTAAAAGATGCAGGTGGATTTCCTGAATCCGATGCGGACTATTAGAAGGTACGATGATATTTAAGTGCGCATAAGTTGCTGCATCGCCGCCGCCTTTTCCAAGTAAGGCAATGCAAGTCATGTGTTTTTTATGCGCAACTTTTATCGCATTCACAATGTTTACTGATTGGCCACTGGTGCTCATGCAAAGTAAAATATCACCTTTTTTACCGTAAGTTTCTATTTGTCGGGAAAAAACATCGTCAAAACCAATATCATTAGCGAAACCTGTAAGTACAGAAGTATCTGCAGCAAGCGAAATAACTGGTAAACCTTGCCTTTCTGAACTTTCAAAATGGCCCATCATTTCTGATGTAAAATGTAAGCTTCCGGCTGCACTGCCGCCATTGCCGCAAACCAGTAATTTTTTATCGGCAGCTAAAGCATTGCTGATTAATGTTGCTGCCTGGGCAACGGGAATACGCAAGGCTCTTTTTGCACGTAAAAAAGTATCGGCAGCTTTATCAAATGCCTGATCGATTAGCATCAACTCATTGTCTTCTTCGCTTCCAAAAGCGTTTCCGTGAATAATTTTCTCGTACATGCTGATGGCCATTTCCGAAATTTTATGCCAGGTAAACAAAGCGTTGACCCTCCTGATGGCATTATCACGCATATCGTTCAGCAGCTTTTTATCGCTTATCAGTTCAAATATTCTCTGGGCAAGTGCATCGGGGTTATTTGGCGGGACCAAAAAGCCTGTTCTTCCATCGGCTACACTGTGCTTAATTCCGCCTACGTTTGCACCAATTACCGGCGTGCCACAAGCCATCGCTTCTAAAGGGGTAATGCCAAAAGGTTCGTACCAGGGCGTTGTGATAAAAATATCGGCAGCAGCATAATAATATTTAAGAATATCGCGGTTTTTGCGGCCAACAAAAGTAACATCAGCCAAAACGCCATGATCTGCAGCAAGCTTTTTCAGGCGGAGCATTTCCGGGTTTTGATCCGTGTCCGGATTGTCTGTTTCTCCGCCCACAACCACTAAACGTAAAGGTGTATCTGTTTTTTTAACTTTAACCAAAGCACGGATCACATTATCTATTCCTTTTCGCGGAACCATCCGGCCTAACTGCAGGATAATGTTTTCGTTGGTTTCGAGGTTGAGGATCATCCGGGCCAGCTTTTTATCGATCGGATAAAATTCTGTCGGACAAAAACCACATGGAATAATGGTGATATTATTCGGGTCGGCGTTGTAATAGTTAATCAAATCTTCCTGGTCCTGCGGACATTCGGCAATAATCTGATCTGCCTTTCGGGCAATATCTTCTTCTATTAAAATACGTTCTTTCGGAAATTTATCTTGTTCGCCCTGATGGATACGGCGAACATGCCCTAAAGCATGATAAGTGATAACGAAAGGTATTTTTAACTGCTTTTTTAAATTGCACGCAACCAGTCCAGACATCCAAAAATTAGCATGGACCAGTGCATAATCCACTTGTTCGCGTGCTATAAAAGCAACCATTTCGGCTGTAAAATCCGGCATGTATTGCAACAGGTCTTCCTTTGGGATAAAATTCTCCGGCCCAGCCGTAATATGAATAATACGCACGCCTTGCACCCAGGAAACAATTTCAGGGAAACGCGCATCATCCCTACGGGTAAAAATATCGACTTCATATCCGGATTGTGCAATATGCTTGGCAAGTTCTCCCACATACACATTTTGTCCGCCACTGTCCACACCGCCCAGCATAGCCAAAGGAGAAGCATGTTCACTGATGAAGGCTATCCTGTTTTTCATTCGTTTAATTTGTTTTTTAAAGATGATGAGTCTGCCATAAACAATAATTGTTTTAGATTTTTGTACTGTAAATCATGCTGGCCCATCAAATAATATTTAGGTTCAAAAGGTCTTAAATTTTAATAAGTAAAGGTTTGCTGGCAATTGTGTTTTCTAACATTTGTTTCCAATCCTTTAAAAAGCGGTTCTGGTTAAAACGTTGTAAGGCTGTTTTTCGGGCTTCTAAACCCATCTGTATGGCTAATTGCTGATTATCCAATAATACCTTCATCTTACAAATCAAGTAATTCAAATCAGAATCTGCAAAACCTGAAACTTCACTGCTTATTAAAGCAGGCAAATCTGTAGTAGCCAACCCTACAACTGGCATGCCTGTCATCATTGCCAGATAAACAGCAAATCCGGGACTTGCGTAACGGTCGGGGCAGAATAAAAATCGGTACTGGCTCAATTTTTCGGGTAAATTCTGGTAAGTAACATCTTCTTTACCAATTTGAACTACCTCCAAGAGTAATGCTTCTTTTACCTGCATAAAAATATCCCGTCCGGTTACACGGCCGTCAGCAGGAAATTCTTCTAAAACAACTACGCCGCTTGCTTTTTCTCCGGTAAAATTAACCGTGTTGGTTGTTACACCGTTTTCAATTACAGTAACCTGTAACTGGTTATTGTCCCACATTAAGGCATTGTAATGATTTACATGAACTAACTGAACATCCTGGTCTTCTACCAGATGTTTCGCATTTGTGGGATGTTGTTTGGGAGGATGATGTTCTAAGTAAATTTTAGGAAGCTGGCGTTGCTGATCAGACAAAACCTCGTATTGCGCGGTTTTATAACTGTATTCATCCTGAAACAAAATACAATCTAATGAAAGGTCTTTTATGGCTGCTTCGTTTGTTTCTATCACATTTTTTTGAGAAGAAAACTGCTGCTGAAAAGAGCTGTTCTGCCCTTCCGGGATATATATATCAAAATCTCCCTGTGCTAACTCAAACAAATATTGTTGGTTAAAAGGCCAGGTAAAGATTTTATAACGTTGGTCCATGTATAGTTTATAATTCAAATAATAGTCTAAATTAATTCTTAATTGCTTTTACAAAAATGACACCTTAAATTAAATAGATCATTTTTAACCAAACATGTAAATTTGATTTTTTGTAATTGCTAACACTGTATTATTTTATTTGGTTTTATATGTTGATAATTTATCATCGTTAAAAACCGCGTATGCTTCTTTTACAGCATAAAAAATAGTGGGTAAAATAGTAAAATATCCTGAAATGAAGATGCAAGTGCTACCTTTGCCTAACAAATTTTAAAATGAAGTTTATTTATAAAAGCTGGTGGAAATTACTTGCTGTGGTTATGGTAATTTATACCCTGATTGCAGGTTTATTGCTGCACGTACCAGCGTTGCCCATCCTGCACGAAACTATTCGTAACCTTTATTTTCACGTTCCTATGTGGATGGCCATGCTGGTTATTTTTAGTATTTCTGTTTTTTACAGCATTCAATATTTACGTACTGGTAAAGAAGAATATGATTTGATAGCTGTCGAATCCGTAAATACCGGCGTAGTGTTTTTTATCTTCGGATTGGTTACCGGGATGATCTGGGCAAAATATACCTGGGGAGATTTCTGGAGCAACGATCCAAAACAGAACAGCGCTGCCATTGCCTTTTTATTGTATTGTGCTTATTTAGTACTTCGTAATTCTATTGACGAAGAGCAAAAGCGCGGCAAAATTTCTGCAGTTTATAATATTTTTGCTTTTCCGATCATGATCGTGCTGATCTTTATTTTACCACGTTTAACAGATTCACTCCATCCTGGAAACGGCGGAAATCCTGCTTTTGGCAAGTATGACCTGGACAGCAGGATGCGTATAGTGCTTTATCCGGCTTTTATTGCATGGCCGCTTATTGCTGTTTGGATTGCCACACTTCGTTACCGTATCCGTTTAATTGAAAACAAAAGAAATACGATAGAATAACTGATGAAAAAAATACTGCTTTCCCTTTTACTATTATTTTCGGCAACATTGCTGTATGCACAAAACAACGATGTTGAAATGGCCGATCAGATGCGGAGCTCCGGAAAAATATATGTTGTTATTGCAACTATTGTCATCATTTTTATTGGTTTGGCAATTTATCTGTTCACTATTGATAAGCGTTTAAAAAAGATCGAACGCGAAAATTAACCCTACCCAATGTTATAACGTATACGCTGGCAATAAAGAAGTTGTGTAATTGGAATAATTTCCTTCAACTTTGTACACCTTTTATAAACCAGTTAACATAACAAAAATTTATTATGAGTAATTCACTTATTATGTCAGAAACTGAGAATCACTTTTTTAGTGATGTTTGTCAGTTTTTTGACCATGCAGCACAATTTACCCAGCACGATGCAGGCTTATTAGATCAGATAAAATCCTGTAACAGCGTTTACCGTTTCCGTTTCCCTATCCGTAAAGGAAATGGGTTTGAAGTGATTGATGCCTGGCGGGTAGAACATTCGCACCACCAATCGCCCACAAAAGGAGGCATCCGTTACAGCGAAATGGTTAATGAAGATGAAGTAATGGCGCTTGCTGCTTTAATGACCTATAAATGCGCTATTGTAAACGTTCCGTTTGGAGGTGCCAAAGGCGGAATCAAGATCAATCCAAAAAATTATTCTGTTCAGGACCTGGAAAATATTACGCGCCGTTATACGGTAGAGCTGATCAAAAAGAACTTTATCGGACCAAGTATTGATGTTCCGGCCCCTGACTATGGTTCTGGGGAACGCGAAATGGGCTGGATCGCTGATACGTATGCAACCATGAACCCCGGACAAGGAGACGCTTTAGGTTGCGTTACCGGAAAACCAATTGCTTTACACGGAATAGCCGGAAGGCGGGAAGCTACCGGCCGCGGTGTTGCTATTGCTACCCGTGAATGTGTAAGCGTTGCAGAAGACATGAAAAAGATTGGCTTAATGCCAGGAATCTCAGGCAAACGCGTAATTGTACAGGGTTTAGGAAATGTTGGATTTTATTCAGCAAAGTTTTTAGCTGAGTTTGGTGCCTTAATTGTTGGTATCTGCGAGTTTGAAGGCGCAATTTACAATGAAGGTGGCCTCGATGTTAATACTGTTTTTGAGCATAGAAAAGCTACAGGTTCTATTTTGGGTTATCCTTTGGCTACTAAAGAGTTTAAAAACACTATGGAAGGCTTGGAGCAACCTTGTGATATTTTAGTTCCTGCTGCTCTTGAAAACCAGATTACAGCTGATAATATTCATCGTATCCAGGCAAAAATCATTACAGAAGGTGCAAACGGACCAACTTCGCCAGAGGCAGAAGCTGTTTTTACTGCCCGTGGCGGAATGATTATTCCGGATATGTATGCCAATGCCGGTGGTGTAACCGTTTCTTATTTTGAATGGTTGAAGAACTTGTCGCACGTTTCTTTTGGCCGTATCAATCGTCGTTTTGAAGAAACAGCAAGTTTAAATTTAGTAAATATGGTAGAAGGGATTACCGGCGTGGCTTTAACACCAATGCAACGTTCTACTATTGTAAAAGGGGCATCTGAACTGGAATTGGTAAACTCCGGTTTAGAAGATACCATGATTCGTTCTTACCATGAAATTCGCGAAACACTCGTTCAAAATCCTAAAATTGATACTTTGCGTACAGCCGCTTTTGTAGTTGCAATTAACAAGATTGCCGTTTCCTACAAAAACCTGGGTGTGTGGCCATAAGTAAATTTTTAGGCGATAAAAGAAGCATTTCTCTTAAATGTTAAACAATTATAGCTTTGATTGCTATTGAAATTAAACTTAATTTAGATAATTATTTTTAAGACAGCTAAATAATATAATTATGAAAAACATTGTTGAGAACAATACAGAGATCGAAAGTAAGATTTATGATGTCTTGAACGATAATGAAAGTTTATGGCATAGTGTTAATGAGGTTGCATCAGTTACTGGCGTTACATCTAACGATATATTCAAAACGATTAATGAGTCGAATAAGTTTGTTTTATCTACAAATGAAGAAAAGCAACCCATTATTACCACCAGAAACCGCTTTAGAAAAGAAGAGCCTTTTTTAAGGAAGTTAGTAGGTGCTTTTAAAAACCGGATAGATTAAATGAATTGGCAAGCCATTCTTTTATCGGTTTTTGGAAGTATTTGTGCTCAGCTTCTTAATTTGGCAGAATTAAGTAAAACACCAAAAAGTAGAAGGCCTGATTTTAAAGACTATGCCTATTGGTTGCCGTTCATTATATATCCTGTAATATCAGCTGTTATTGCCTATGCTTATTTTGATAGTAAAGCTGACGTAAATAAAATGTTAGCTATCCAAATCGGTGCTTCTTCCCCGTTGATAATTAAAAGTTTAGCTAATGCAGTCCCGAATGAAATAACATCAATTTCTGGTAAAAGAAAGATATAAGTTTTATCCGGTAAAAGAAGCATTTCTCTTTTTTGGGGAATGCTTCTTTTGTTTTAGAACGATTCTAAATAGAATATACTAATCCTAAAAAATTGATTACGAACTTTGTTTTGTACTTTTGTATCCTTAATTAAAACAAAGGATTATTCCATGAAAAAAAGTTCGATTTTAGGTATTATAGTAATCGCGGTTGCTATCTGTATCATTATTAGTACTTATGCGGATACCAGCACTTACGGTTCTTTTAAAGAAGCCAAAACAACACACAGCGAACTTCACGTAGTTGGTCATCTCAATAAACAAAAACAACTGATTTACGACGCTAAAAAAGACGCAAATTATTTTTCGTTTTTTATGAAAGATAACAAAGGCGAGGAGTGTAAAATTGTTTTCGCTGGAACCAAGCCACAGGATTTTGAACGTTCCGAACAAATTGTTTTAACCGGACAAATGGTTGGCAACGAGTTTCATGCTTCTAAAATCCTGATGAAATGCCCGTCTAAATACACACAAGACAAAATAGATGTTACAGAGGCAAAAGCAACCAAACAAGCCTCAATTTAATTTTTTTAATGGATATTCAATTCAAAGGTGAGCACCTTTTGCCGGGACAACTCGGCCAGTTCTTTATTATTCTGGCATTTGGTTCGGCCCTGTTTTCTGCTATCAGCTATTATTTCGCTACTGTAAATAAAAATCAACTCGATCAGAGCTGGAAAAAAATGGCCCGGTACAGCTATTTTATCAATACACTTTCAGTAATAGGGATTGGTTCCTGCCTGTTCTATATCATTTATACCAACTTATTCGAGTACCATTACGCCTGGGCGCACTCTTCTAAAACGTTGCCGGTTTACTACATCATTTCCAGTTACTGGGAAGGTCAGGAGGGCAGTTTCTGGCTTTGGGGTTTCTGGCAGGCTTTGTTAGGAAATATTCTAATCTGGAAAGCAAAATCATGGGAAAACCCGGTAATGGCAGTTGTAGCTTTATCGCAAGCTTTCATCGCTTCGATGTTGATTGGTGTAGAAATGTTTGGTACGCGCGTAGGAAGTTCACCCTTTATTCTTCTTAGGCAAGCCATTGAAGCACCAATTTTTAGCCGTCCTGATTATTTAAATTATGTAAAAGATGGTAACGGGTTAAATCCTTTGCTGCAAAATTATTGGATGGTAATTCATCCACCAACTTTGTTCCTGGGTTTTGCTTCCATGGTTGTTCCTTTTGCTTACGCAATTGCCGGTTTATGGCAGCGGCGGTATAAAGAGTGGATCAAGCCGACAATTTCCTATTCCCTTTTTGCCGTAATGGTTTTGGGGACAGGCATTATTATGGGTTCTTTCTGGGCTTATGAATCTTTAAACTTTGGCGGTTTCTGGGCTTGGGACCCGGTTGAAAATGCTTCTTTTATCCCATGGTTAACCTTAATTGGTGGTGTACACGTGCTGGTAGTTTATAAAAATACTGGTCACTCTTATTTTACGGCTGCTTTCTTGGTTATCATAAGCTTTATACTGGTTTTATATGCTTCTTTTTTAACCAGAAGCGGTATTTTAGGCAGCACTTCCGTACATGCTTTTACAGATTTGGGCATGAGCTGGCAACTGCTGGTTTTTTTGTTTGCCTTTATTGCAATTGCTGTGTGGATGCTTGTTTCCCGTTGGAAAGAATTACCGATCACCAAAAAAGATGAAGAAACTTATTCCCGCGAATTTTGGATGTTTGTTGGTGCCATCTTCCTGGCTTTATCCTGTTTACAACTAATTGTTGTAACTTCTATTCCGGTTTGGAATGCTATTTTCGGAACCAAAACTGCCCCGCCAACAGAACCTGTTAAGTTGTATAATATTATACAATCGTCGTTTGCTGTCGTAATTACACTGCTGATGGGATTTGCCCAATTCTTGAAATACAAACGCTCTGATGCAACTACTTTCCTCATCCGGTCTGTTGTTTATTTGTTGTTTGCTGCTTTAATCAGTGGCCTGATTATTTGGGTATCTGGTCTTTATCATACACAACTGGTTTATATGCTGGTTATTTTTGGTTCAGTTTATGCCGTATTGGCCAATACCAAATATCTTGCTGATATTTTTAAAGGCAAAACAAAGCTGGTTGGTTCTGCTGTTGCGCACATTGGTTTTGCTTTATTGCTGATTGGCGCTGTTATTTCCTCCGGAACAAGTAAAGTAATTACTGTTAATGATAGCGGGATTGGTTTTGGAAGTGAGTTTGAAAAAGTAGGTAATTCCCGCGAAAACCTTCGTCTCGATTTTAATACACCAACCAAAGTTGGCCCTTATACCGCAACTTATGTAGGCGATTCTTTAAATGGCCCAAACCATTATTTCAAGGTAAATTATAAGCTGATTGATAGCAAAAGCGGAAAAATAAGGGAAAATTTTACTTTGCTTCCAAATGCACAGGCTAACCGTAAAATGGGTTTGGTTTGTTCTCCCGATACTAAACATTATGTGTTTAAAGACATGTATTCGTACGTAAGTATTGCCTGGCCGATGAAATTTCAGGAAGACCAGATCGCAGAAAAAGAAGGCCACGGAGAAAGTAATGACGATAAAGAATACGCCAAACCGGTTGCCCACGAAATAAATATCGGCGATACCATTCGTTACCGTGCAGGTTTGATTATTTTAAAAGCGCTGAATAAAGATGCAAAAGTGCGCGATATACCAATGGCTAAAAATGATGTTGCAGTTGGTGCGCAGTTGGAAGTACAAAGCAACGGCAAGGTATTTACAACGGAGCCAATTTTTATGATTAAAGGCGGAAGTAAATTTGATTTCAGCAAGAAAGTTGATAGTGCCGATCTGAAAGTGCGTTTTACCAATATTTTGCCCGAAAAAGGTAAAATGGAAATTACAACTTACGTTAAACCAGAAGGCGAGAAGCCATATATCGTAATGAAAGCAATAGAATTTCCGTCGATTAATTTTTTCTGGTCAGGAACAATCATCATGGTAATTGGCTTTTTACTTTCTATCTTCCGCAGAAATAAAGAATTGAAAACTGTTTAAAAACCAGATACTTCTTTTACCATGAAAAAAATAGCAGGCTTAATTTTAATGTTGATAACCACCATTACCATGACTGTAGAAGCGCAATCCAAAGAAGAAATACAGGTAGCCGAAGCCGTTCAAACGTTAACCAAAGCAATGATCGATGGCAACAAAACAGCCTTGGAAAACATTGCTTCTGATGCTTTAAGTTATGGCCATTCGAGCGGAAAAATTCAGGATAAAGCTGCTTTTGTAGATGCAATTGTTAGCGGACAATCAGATTTTGTAACAATTGACCTAACAGAACAAACCATCATCGTAAAAGATCAAACTGCAATTGTTCGGCATAAACTATCGGCACAAACCAACGATGGCGGAAAACCTGGAAACGTAAGTTTGGGAATTATGCTGGTTTGGGTAAAAGAAAAAGGTAACTGGAAGTTATTTGGTCGGCAGGCTTATAAACTTTAAGCTGTCTAAAAAGCCTGTTTAAATTTATCTCAGATCCTTTCGGTATTCCCAGGACTGATACTGATGCTTCTTTTAGCACTATAAAATCCGCATTTAGTCCTGCTGCCTGTATTAATCAAAAGCAAATAACTTGCAGATTTTTAGGTGATAAAAGAAGCATAAGAAATAAATTGAACGAGGTTTAAGCAACCTCTCAAATCCCTGATATTTATTGTAGGAAAAATTTCTGTTTTAGATGGAAAAATTTCTTATATTTGTTTTATACAATAAAGTATCATGGCAAAAAAAGAAATATCATCCAAAAAGAGCGTAATTTCCGGCAGTGCCTCATCTAAAGGAAAAACTACTGCAACTTATGCAAAAAGTGGCGTTGGCAATAAAAATTTAGTTAACGAGCCCGCTGTTGCTTATCAACCTTTATACGCTAATCCCATCAGCCTGTTAAACAGCTCTAAAAAAGGATTAAATGCCAAAGCCGCTTTAGATTTTATTAACCTGTCTGGTTTTACGCAGGAACAATTTCAGGATACTTTTAAAACCACGATCAAAACAATCCAAAATTATGACCGTCAGGAGCTGAAACTGGATGCTTCTTTAAGTGAGAAATTACTTAAATCTTTTGCTCTGTTTGAAAAAGGGATCGAGTTGTTTGGTTCTGCTCAAGCCTTTCATGATTGGCTTCATGTATCAGCTTATGGCTTAGGAAACCAAGTTCCGGTTGAAATGATGGACACCATAACCGGCATTGGTTTGATTGAAGAAGAACTAATCCGGATAGCGTATGGTGATTTAGCTTAAAGATGTTTGTTTACAGGATTACTTTAAGCGTTTATGCTGATGTATTGAAAGCATCTGGCAGGGCGGCAAGATGGAACCCCAATAAAACAGAGATGATCTATACGGCTTCTAATCGTTCTTTGGCTTGTTTGGAGAACGTGGTACACCGTGGCCAGTTAGGTTTGAGTCAGATTTTTAGCATCATGACCATCGAAATAGATGATAAGATCAAAAAGGAAAAAGTACATTTAAGCGAGCTGCCGAAAGACTGGAAAGAATTTGATCAGATGCCGTTTACGCAAACGCTTGGAGAAAAATGGATTACGGCAAACCGGACGGCAGTTCTGGAAGTTCCCTCTTCTATTATAGATGAGGAGGTGAACTATTTAATTAATCCTAACCATGCTGATTTTAAGTTGATCGAGATCATCAAAACAGATCCTTTTGTATTCGATCAACGGATTAAGCTGTAATTTTCTGTATTATGCATGCTTCTTTTATCGACTAAAAATGCGCATCACACTTATTGGTTCGGGCAATGTTGCTACGCACTTAGGCGCGGCGCTTAAAAATGCCGGCCATCAAATTGTACAGGTTTGGAGCCGGAATTTGCAAAATGCGGCTTTGCTGGCATATCATGTAAAAGCTGAACCAATTGATCGGCTTGATGCTATTCATGCTGATACCGATCTCATTATTATCTCTGTAAAAGATGATGCCGTTGAAGACGTTGCTTCTTTTATCAACATAAAAAATGTATTGGTTGTGCATACAAGTGGCGCGGTAAGTATGCAAACTTTGGAAAAGCATTTTATCGATTGTGGCGTTTTTTATCCTTTACAAACATTTTCTAAAAGCCAGGAAATTGATTTCCGTTCTGTTCCGCTTTGTATAGAAAGTACCGATAAAAACAGCACTGAAATTTTGTTTGAACTTGGAAGAACGATTAGTAATCAGGTAACTTATATCGATTCGGCACAAAGAAAAACGTTGCACCTTGCTGCGGTTTTTGCCTGTAATTTTCCTAATTATTTGTATTCGATAGCAACAAAACTGTTGCAGGAACAGCAAATGGATTTCAGCCTGATAAAACCTTTAATTTTAGAAACAGCTTTAAAAGTACAGGAGTTTTTACCGGAAGAAGTACAAACCGGACCGGCAATTCGTGGGGATGAACAAACCATGGCTGCACACCTAAGTTTACTGGAACAAAACCCTGAATTGCAGGAGATTTATCGAATGCTTAGTCAGGATATTATCAAAATGGCCAAATCACGTTCAGCCTGAACTAAAATTATTACTTTTGCGTGTGATGGAAATTTATAACGTCAAGATTAACTTTGAAGAAGCAGGCGTGCAACCTGTTGAACTACCGATTGCCGAAGGAGAATCTGTATTGGATGTTTGCCTGGAAAATGGCATTGAACTGCAACATAACTGTGGCGGTGTTTGCGGATGCAGTACCTGCCATATTTATGTGAACAAAGGCATGGACAATGTGCAGGAAATATCCGATAAAGAAGAGGATTTTATAGACCGTGCTGTTAATCCGCGCATTAACTCGCGTTTGGGTTGCCAGTGTGTAATGATAGACGGTAACATCGAAGTAACTATCCCCGACCAATCCCAATTCCTGGGCCATTAAAAAAACTCAAGTTTTACCTTATTTTATGTTAAATAAAGATTTTGCCCTGCCCATTCACTGGAACGATCACGAAGATATTGCCATGGGCTTATACGAGAAATTCGGTGATGATTTCGACGAATCCAAAATATACCGTATCCGCTTTACCGATTTATTGGAATGGGTTTTAACCCTTCCTGATTTTAAAGGCACTCGCGAAGAAGCCAACGAAGGGCACCTGGAGCAGATCCAATCAGCCTGGGTACACGAGTGGCGCGATAACCAGTAGTATTCGGTTGCCGGTTATCAGTTGCCTGTTGCCGGTTTCTTTAGCAATGCTTAACAGGCAACCCGTAACCGGTAACTTACAACTTCTCTTTTCTGCATGTTCCTCGAAAAACTAAAAAATATCAAAGCATTTATTCTGGATGTTGACGGCGTTTTAACCAACGGCGATGTAACCGTTACAGAAAATGGCGACCAGATGCGGCATTTTAACGTAAAAGATGGTTATGCTATTAACCACGCTGTTAAATCCGGTTATTATGTTGCCTGTATTTCCGGCGGGCGTTCGCAAGGTGTTCTATCGCGTTTAAGTGGTTTAGGCGTGAAAGATGTTTTTCTGGGAATCAGCCATAAATTAGAAGTTTACGAACGCGTAATAGCAGATATGAAGCTAAAACCGGAAGAAATTTTGTACATGGGCGATGATATCCCTGATTTGGACATCATGAGAAAAGTAGGATTGCCAACCTGTCCGGCTGATGCGGTAGAAGAAATAAAAGCAGTGGCAGCATACATTTCGCCAATTTTAGGCGGAAAAGGTTGTGTACGCGATGTGATTGAAAAAGTGCTGAAAATTCAGGATCAATGGATGAAGGAAAACGCAACGAGTTTTTAAGGTTGAAAGCTGAAAGGCAAATAACGTTAAAGGTTAAAAGCTGAAAGGCAAAAGGTTAAAAAGTAAAACGGTATCCGCCATGCCTCCCTCTCCACCGGAGAGGGCCGGGGTGAGGCTAAAAAAGAATCATGCAAAATTTCCCTCCCATCATTCTCGCTTCCAAATCTCCGCGTCGGCAGGAATTGTTAAGGTTGATGAATTTCAACTTTCGTATTGTTTTAAAAGAAGTGGACGAATCTTATCCTGAAAACCTGAAACCGGAAGAAATTGCTGTTTTTATCGCCCAAAAAAAAGCAGCAGCTTTTGATGAAATAGTAGATGATGAAATTGTAATTACCGCAGATACGATTGTTTCTATAGACGATCAAATCCTGGGAAAACCAGAAACACCAGAACATGCCATAGCAATGTTGCAACTGCTTTCCGGCCGAAAACACCAGGTAATTACAGGCGTATGTTTGTTGTACAAGCATCAGCAGAATACTTTTTTTGATGTTTCGGAAGTGCTTTTTCGTCCATTATTGGATGAGGAAATCCGGTATTATGTAGAGAACTTTAACCCAATGGACAAAGCCGGTTCTTATGGTATCCAGGAATGGATCGGTTTGATTGGCATCCAACGCATTGAAGGTTCTTATACCAATGTTGTTGGTTTGCCAACAGAGAAATTGTATCAGCAGCTTTTGGCTATTAGCAATGAGGTGTGAGGTACGAGGTATGCACCAACTTTAACTTTGCAGTTCATACCTCGCAGCTAATTGCTCATACCCTGCACCTCCATCATCTCAGCTAAAACACCTTCTTTCAGAGAATAAGTAGTCATGCTTAACTTTTGAATTTCTAATTTTTGCATGATAAAAGAAGTAATCAGTGAAGCAACCACAATCATATCAACCCGAAGCGGAATAATGCTTCTTTTAGCCAGCCTTTCTTGATGACTGGAATGCTGTAACCAGTTAGCAACTTCATTAAAATCATCAATTTTAAAATTATAGGTTTTGATATTTTTAATATTAAACTGATCCCCTTTTTCAACCTCGATCATTTCGGTATAAGTTTCAAACGATCCGGAAGAACCGATTAAATGTTGGACATCCTGTTTTTTTACTGATAAAAACAGCATCTGCAATTGCTCTTCCAGATATTGGTTTAGCTTGGTCACATTTTCTGCAGTCATTGGATCCACCTGATGGAAAAGTTGCCGTAAACGCTGCGCCCCAATTTCAAAGCTTTGTTTCCAGTAAATTTTCTGGTTATCGCACAAAATAAATTCTACGCTGCCTCCGCCAATATCCAAAATCATGGCTTTTTCTGCGGATAAAATACCCGAACTTTTGACGCCTTTGTAAATCAGTCCGGCTTCTTTTAAACCATCAATCACTTCAATTTCAATTCCTGCACGTTCCTTAACTTTTTGTATAAAATCGTTTCCGTTGGTAGTGCTCCGGATAGCGGAAGTAGCAACGGCACGAATTTCTGATGCTTCTTTTAGCCGTATTTTTTCGGCAAAAAGTTCCATCGTTTTCAAGCCGCGTTCAAAAGCATCAGCTTTAATCAAACCATCTTTCATGCCGCCTTCGCCAAGTTTTACCGCTTCTGTTAGATGCAGTATTTCTTTAAAACCGTTTTCTGCTTTTTCTGCAATTAAAAGATGAAAAGTGTTGGTGCCGAGGTCCATCACGGCCATGCGTTTGTTCATGTCCCGAAAATGCAGAAATAATTTGTTTTTACTTCTTAGTCTTCCTGAGTTTGCCGAAGGATTCTCTTTGTCCGTTCTTTTTGCTTGAACAAAAAGAACCAAAAATTCAAGAATCCCGAATCCCTCAGCCGGGCGGTCTTCAGGCCTCTGCCGGCCTGGGTAGATACCTTTCAAGCACCGATCTCTATATTCAGTCTAACAACTTATCTTTCATTATGCGCTTTTAGGGCTACTTAAAAGGTCATCGCTTAGGTGCGGAAAGGGCCGACAAAACGTCCGGAGGAACCGGGTTTGTCTTGATTTCGTTGGTTCTTTTTCATCAAGGAAAAAGAACGTTAAATACAATTTACCCATGCTTCTTTTATCCACCTAAAATCCTCACTCCTTATAAAAAAACCATTTAGCCAACTCTTTATAGCTGGTTTTTTTGCCATACATCAACACGCCAACGCGATAAATGCGTGCGGCAACCCAGGTGGTGAACAGAAAACCGGCAATCATCATCACCATGGATAAAGCCAGTTGCCAGTCGGGTACGCCAAACGGAACGCGGACCATCATGGCGATAGGCGCTGTAAACGGAATAATGGAAAGCCAGAATGCCAATGTGCTATCAGGATTATTGACTAAGAAAGCAAAGGATAAAATGTAGGTAAACAATAGTGGCAGTGTGATCGGGAACATAAATTGCTGTGTTTCCGTTTCGCTATCAACTGCAGAACCGACGGCAGCAAAAAGTGCGCTGTAAAGTAAATATCCCGACAGGAAATAAAAGATAAAGCAGCCCAGAATGTAAACGTAATTAACGCCTTCCAGAGTTTTTAAGAAACTCATAACCGGATTACCAATTGGCATTTGAGCTTGTGCCGTGCTGTTTTTACCACCTTTTATTTGTGTTTGGTTACTGCTTTGCTCGGTAGTAGTTTCGTTTTTGGTAAAGGCTTTTTCGGCAATATTAGTAACCGTTGTTGAGAGGATAATCCAAAGTAAAAACTGCGTTAAGCCAACCAAACCAACGCCTAAAATTTTGCCTAACATCAATTGAAAAGGTTTAACGGAAGAAACGATCACTTCAATTACACGGTTAGTTTTCTCTTCAATCACGCCGCGCATCACCTGCGAACCGTAAATAAATAAGGAAATGTAGATTAATATAGCAGACGCAACACCAATACCATAAGCAGAAGCCAGGTTGCTGTCTTTTTCGCCGTCATCAGTTAATTGTTTGGTTTCTGCGGAGATATTACTTTTCAGCGTGCTTATTTTCATCACATCAATACCTGCCGCAGCCATATTATTACTGGTTGCAATAGTATTCAACTGGTTTTCTACTTCGTTTACCAATGCAAAATTTGGTTTCTTTTCGGAGAAGATCTGAACATTGCCCTTGTTCGTAAAATCCTTTCCAATAAACAGGATGAATAAATCCTCATTCTTTTTGGCCGATTTTTTTGCTTCCGGCAGTGATTGTTTAGCAGTAGTGAAATGAATATTTTTATGATCTTTCAGTTTCCCTGCAAATACGCCGCTTTCGTCTATCACCTTAACCTGCCGCACTTTATTTAAACTGTCGCTGTTGGCGGCAATCAGGTAAATCACGCCGTACATGGCCAAAATTAGTCCCGGAACCAGGAAAGTCATCAGGATAAAAGATTTCTTTTTTACCCGCGCCAGATATTCACGCTGAATGATAAGTAAAGTTTTGTTCATGTTTTTAGCGGTTTTGATTTACTTTCTGAATAAAAATTTCGTTCATAGTCGGAATCACTTCTTCCAGTTTGTTGATGCTTACTTTAGGAATGAGGTACTGCAATACTTCGTTTACCGTATAATTTTCTTTAAGTTTAATTTGGATCAGATCAGTTTCGGCACCAGGAATATGATGCAGCAGATCAAATGGTTCTGTTCCATCGAAAACTAATTTCCCCGAAAATTCTATTTTGTAAGTATTGTTGCGGTAAGAATTGCGGATCTGTTTTACCGGCCCGTCCAATATTTTATGCGATAGATTGATCAAGGCAATAGAATCGCACAATTCCTCTACCGATTCCATCCGGTGCGTAGAAAAAATAATCGTAGCACCTTTTCGGTTAAGTTCGAGTATTTCATCTTTGATAATTTCTGCATTTACCGGATCAAAACCGCTGAAAGGTTCATCCAGAATAATCAGTTCCGGATCATGCAGAACCGTGCTTACAAACTGCACTTTTTGCTGCATGCCTTTAGAAAGTTCTTCAATCTTTTTGCCCCACCAGTCGCTCATGCCCAACTTTTCAAACCAGGTTTTAATACGTTTTTCCGCATCAGCTTTATCCAATCCTTTTAACCGCGCTAAATAAACCAACTGCTCGCCAATCTCCATTTTCTTGTATAAGCCGCGTTCTTCGGGCAAATAGCCGATGCGCTCGATGTGCGACTGGTTTAATTTTTCTCCGTTGAAATAAACTTCGCCCGAATCCGGTGCTGTAATCTGGTTAATAATGCGGATGAGAGAAGTTTTCCCGGCACCGTTTGGGCCGAGCAAACCAAATATCTTTCCTTTTTCAACTTCTAAACTTACATCATCCAGCGCCCGGTGGCCGGCGTATTGTTTTACAATGTTGCGGATACTTAGCATGCTTCTTTTATCGATGGTTTTTTGAGGTTAGAGGATAGTTGATTTTAAATGTTACAGATTTTAAATTAAAACTTTAAAAAGTAGAAACCATGACAAGATTTTTTAAATTAATTTTTCGTATTCTGCCTTCAGTTTGCGTCCGCCCTTTTCAGTATCCGTTATTTAATTTAGCTTATATTTGTATAAGCCCGGGCTTTTGCCCGTATTAAATTTTAAATCCTTTTAAAAGTTAAAGCAATGAAATTATTAGTTGATGTAAAAGATAATCAGGCGGCTGATTTTATTGAGATGCTAAAATCTTTAAGCCATATTAAAGCTCAGCCTATTTCTGCGCCAGATGCTGCGTTGTTAGCCGAAATAAAAGAAATTAAAAAAGCTTTTAAAAATGTTACTAAAATTAAAGCTGGCAAGTTAAAGGGCCGTTCTGCCCAAGAGTTGTTAAATGAGCTTTAATGTTCTCACAATTCTGCCGTTTGATAAACAATTGAAACGGCTGGTTAAAAAGTTCCTTCCTTAAAAACAGAAATAGCGAGGTTAATAGCAGATTTACAGGAAAATCCTTCTACCGGAACAGCTTTAGGTAACGATTGTTATAAAATAAGGCTTGCAATTGCTTCTAAAGGAAAAGGAAAATCGGGAGGGGCAAGGATAATTACTTATTTAGCTGTTAATAATAATAAAGTATATCTTTTATCTATTTATGATAAAGCAGATCAATCGGATATTACTGATAACGAACTTTTAAGATTACTTGCTCTTGTGACTTGATTTCTCTCCCTACTTCAACCAATAACCAATAATAATTCCAACCACACCAAATGCCCATTTTAATTTATCACTTTCAGAAGGCTCCGTAGCGATAATATAAATACAAAACACCAGCAAAACAGCGGTGATGCCAGTTTGTGCCTGAATTTTTAATTTAGAAGGAGTAGCAGCCATCAGGATTTAAAAGCACGGATTGCCCTTTTGATATTTTCCCCAAAAAAAGATTCGTGGGTAACTTCATCTTCGTCCTGTTCTGGTTTTGGTGCAGCAGCAGTAACAGAATGAGTTTCATTTTGCGTTACTTCGCCACCAATTTTTTGCACGTAAGACGCAACATCAGCTACTTTATTTTCTGGTATTTTAATGTTTAAGGTAGTCATACTGGTATAAATTCTTTTAACCTGATGCAAATGCAGTTAATACTCTCAAAGCTACAAATTAATTTAACAACTTGTTTTACAAATAAATAATACAGGAAAATTAAGAAAAGTCCTGATCGTAATATTTTTCTTACGATAAAAAAAGCATTCACTTCCCCAAAACCATTTCCCCCAAATACTTCTTTTATCAATAAAAAATTTATGTCAGGTTTACAAAATTTCGTGCAGCTGCAGGTTGCTGATGGTACAACCATGCAGGCTTATACTTCTATTCCAACACAAGGCAAAAGTCCGTTTCCAGGTTTAATTCTATTTCAAGAAGCTTTCGGCGTAAACCACCACATCCGCAAATTAGCTGATCGTTTTGCTGATGAAGGTTATCTGGTTATCGCCCCGGAGCTTTTTCATCGTTCCGGCCCTCCGGGTGTTACTATTGATTATACCGATTTTCCTTCGGCTGCGCCGCACATGAAAGCGCTTACCACAGAAGGGCTGGAAACAGATATTCAAGCTGCATGGAGTTGGCTGCAAAATAACAACCAAGTTACTCATGAACATATTGTAGCAACTGGATATTGCCTTGGTGGCCGCGTCAGTTTTCTGGCAAACACTATGTTTCCGTTTAAAGCGGTAGCTTCTTATTACGGCGGCGGTATTGCCCCCGAACTGATCAAGCGGGTTCCTTCTTTAAATGCACCGCATTTATTTTTTTGGGGAGGAAAAGACCAGCACATTCCGAAAGAACAGATTGAAACCATTAAAACAGAATTAACAAATGCCCAAAAGAAATTTATTAACGTAGAGATCTCTGATGCCGATCATGGTTTCTTTTGCGATGAACGCGCCAGCTTTAACGCTGATGCTGCAGAACTGGCCTGGGGATTAACGCTGGAATTTTTTATCAATAAGATGAAACAGGTATGAGGTGCGAGGTTTGAGGTACCTGCTACAGACCTTGAACCTCATAACTCTCACCTCTTACTTCACACTTAAAGCGATGCAACATCCTGCCGATGGTGGAATGATCTATACGGAAACCAACCTCAACCATAGTTTCCCCGAACCGTTAAACACCATCACCTCCTGCTTCTTTTTCCTGTTGGCCCTTTACTGGATTTTCCGGTTAAAGGGCTTTTCTAAACAATATGTTTTTCTCAGCATTGCTTCCTGGATTTTACTGATTGGAAGTATCGGCGGAACACTTTACCACGGTTTGCGGCGCTATCCAATATATATCATGATGGACTGGCTGCCTATTTCTATTTTGTGTTTACTCGCCAGTGTTTACTTCTGGATCAAATTTTCGGGCAAATGGTTTATAGGCGTTATCGCACTGATAGCTTTTATTTTCATTGAAATTCAAATAAGGAAACTGATGCACGGCAACAGTTTACAATTAGGCATCAGCTTAAATTATGCAACTATGGTGTTAATGGTTCTGCTGCCTTTAGTTTTACTGCTGCTCAAAATGAAAGGGCACAACTGGCAGTTTATTGTTGCAGCTTTAATTTCTTTTGGCATTGCTTTGTTTTTTCGCGTTGCGGATGGCTGGGCATTGCTTACTGTGGGAACACATTTTTTATGGCATACTTTCGGCGCCATTGCAACGGCATTGATGTTTGTGTTTTTAAAACGGATAGCAGAAGATAAGTTGGTAAAAGTTGATTGATGCTTCTTTTACCGGTTGTTTTTTAGAGTAGCCCAAAAACAAGTATTAAACCTTAACCCGTACTTTACGTTAAACTGGTAAGGTATTTGTTTATCCTGTTTTCATTATTAAAAACTATCAACCTAAAATTCATGAAAAACCTGATTTTAATTTTTGCTGTATTTTTTACTTTATCTGCTGTTAACGCCGCATTTGTACAGGCACAGACTACAAAACATACTTATTACAAAAATGGCAAAAAGTATGTTTACACAACCAAAACCCGCCATGGCATGTCTAAACGTGCTAAAGGTGCATTAATTGGCGGCGGCGCGGGTGCTGTTGGCGGCGCTTTAATTGGCCATGGCGTTAAAGGTGCCTTAATTGGCGGCGCGTTAGGTGCAGGCGCAGGTTACGTGGTTGGAAATGAAACTGACAAAGGAAAATCCCGCGCCGGAACCCATACGGTTTATAAACGTAAAGTAGTTCATTAATCCAATTTTTACTTCATAAAAAAAGCATGTCAAAAAACTGACATGCTTTTTTTATGAAGTATTTTTCCTGATTAATTTAAAGAAGCCATATCAATTACAAAACGATAATGCACGTCGCCTTTTAAAGTACGCTCGTACGCTTCGTTTATTTGGTCAATATTAATCATTTCCACATCAGAAGTAATGCCATGTTCTGCACAGTAATCCAGCATTTCCTGTGTTTCTTTAATTCCTCCAACCAGAGAACCAACCAGGCTGCGGCGGCCCATGATTAAAGGAAAAGCAGGTACTTGAGATGGCTTTGGCGGGGCGCCCAACAAGATCATCACACCATCGGTACGCAATAAATTTAAATACTCATTGTAATCGTGTTCGGCAGAAACAGTATCCACAATAAAATCAAAAGTATTAGCCAGTTTCTGCATGTTTTCAGGTTGGGTAGTCAACTCAAAATGATGGGCGCCTAATTCCTGCGCATCTTTTTCTTTAGAAGGAGAACGGCTCAGCATCGTAACTTCAGCTCCCATAGAAGCAGCCAGTTTAACCGCCATGTGGCCTAATCCGCCTAAACCAACAACGGCAACTTTATCGCCTGCTTTAACGCCCCAATGTTTTAAGGGAGAATAAGTAGTGATACCGGCACATAATAAAGGCGCAACTTTTTCTAAGGGTAACTTATCGGAAACGTTTAACACAAAATGTTGCTTAACAACAATATGCGAAGAATAACCACCTTGCGTAATTGTTTTTTTATCCTGTGAAAGTGAATTATAAGTCTGTGTGTGTCCGTTCTCGCAGTACTGCTCCAGGTCTTCCTTGCAATTATTGCAATGGCCGCAGCTATCCACAAAACAGCCAACGCCAACGGTGTCCCCTGCTTTAAAACGGGTAACATTTTCGCCAACTCGGGTAACTTTTCCTACAATTTCGTGTCCGGGAACAATCGGGTATTGTGTTCCGCCCCATTCGTTACGGGCCGTATGGATATCAGAGTGGCAAACACCACAATATAAAATCTTTATTTCTACATCATCAGCGCCGGGTTCCCGCCGGTCAATCTGATGTGGTGCTAATGGTTTATCGGCTTCGTGCGCCGCGTAGGCATGTACTGAATTCATTGTTTTGATTTTGATGTTACAACAAGTATCAAGCTTTTATTGTTTGAGAAATATCAAGAGCCCAACGTAAATTCTTCTAAAATGGAGAGCGAATGAAAAGTTAGTTGCGTTGTCTCCTTCTCACCAGGAGAGGCTCAAACTAAATCCAAATTTTCTGGTAGTGTTTATAACACCAATTTTACATCGATAAAAACAGCATCATGTCAAACCGATTGATTAATTCTACCTCGCCCTATTTACAGCAGCACGCCAATAACCCGGTGGATTGGTTTCCCTGGGGAGAAGAAGCGCTGCAAAAAGCAAAGGCCGAAAATAAATTATTGCTCATCAGTATTGGCTATTCTGCCTGCCACTGGTGCCATGTAATGGAACATGAAAGTTTTGAAAATGAACAGGTTGCAGAAGTAATGAACCGGTTTTTTGTGTGCATAAAAGTGGACCGGGAAGAACGGCCGGATGTAGATCAGATTTATATGAGCGCTGTACAATTAATGACCAACCGCGGCGGCTGGCCGCTCAACTGCATTTGCTTGCCCGATCAGCGCCCGGTTTACGGCGGAACATATTTCCCTAAAAAAGACTGGCTAAACTTACTGGTAAACCTTGCCGAATTCTGGAAAGAAAAGTCGGCAGAAGCAGAAGATTACGCCGTTCGGTTAACAGAAGGCATCCACAAATACGAACAATTTGAGTTTGTAAAAGAGCAAAAAGAATATTCAAAAACCGATCTGGAAGCTATTGTAACGCCCTGGAAACGCCATTTTGATATGGTAGAAGGCGGATTAAACCGAGCGCCAAAATTCCCAATGCCCAACAACTGGCAGTTTTTAATGCGTTATTCACATTTGATGAAAGATGAAGCGGTACAAATGAGCGTACGCATCACTTTAGAAAAAATGGCTTTCGGTGGGATTTACGATCAGATTGGCGGCGGTTTTGCACGTTATTCAGTTGATGGAAAATGGCACGTTCCTCACTTTGAAAAAATGCTGTACGATAATGCGCAGCTGGTGAGTTTGTATGCAGAAGCTTTTACCTGGGCGGTTGATCCTTTGTATCCGAAAATTATTGCCGAAACTTTAACTTTTATCGAACGCGAACTCACTTCTCCCGAAGGAGGATTTTATGCTGCTTTGGATGCGGATAGCGAAGGTGTGGAAGGAAAGTTTTACACCTTTACCAAAGCAGAAGTAGAAGAGGTTTTAGGTGAAGATGCCGAGCTTTTCTGCACTTATTTTCATGTAACCGAAGATGGAAACTGGGAAGAGGAGCAAACCAATATTTTTTTCCGAAAAGATGATACAGATGAATTGGACGAAAAGTTCGGATTATCGCCAGATGAATTGCAAGCAAAAATCAATCAGTCACGACAAAAAATACTCGATAAAAGAAGCATGCGTGTTCGTCCGGGATTAGATCATAAAATCCTGGCAAGCTGGAACGGTTTAATGTTAAAAGGTTATTGCGATGCTTACCGCGCGCTGGACGAACCGCAATATCTGGAAACGGCAATCCGCAATGCTTCTTTTATCCAGCAAAATCTGTCGGACGGAAACGGCAAACTGAACCGCGTTTACCAAAATGATTCGCCTGCTTTTCTGGATGATTATGCTTCGGTTGCCGATGCTTTGATCAGTTTATACGAAGTTACTTTTGATGAAAAATGGTTGCAGGAAGCACGAAAAATTAACGATTATGCCATCGATCATTTTTACGACCTGGCAACCGGCATGTTCTTTTACACTTCGGATGAAGATGCACAATTGATTGCCCGAAAAACGGAAGTGATGGATAACGTAATTCCTTCTTCCAATTCGGTCATGGCCCGAAATCTGAAGAAGTTAGGTTTGTTTTTTGATCACGAAGAATATCATCAGTTAGCGGAACAATTACTTAGAAATGTAGAAAAAACGATGGCGCCTTATGGTTCGTCATTTTCCAACTGGGCAATGCTTCTTTTAGACGAAGTTTTTAGCGTTTACGAAATCGTGGTCACCGGCAATCAATCCGAAGAAAAAAGAAAAGAATTCGAGAAAAAATATCTTCCTAATAAAATTATCTTGGGCGGAACAAAAGGAAGTTTACCTTTGTTGCAGGATAAATTCGGTGGTAAAAACAGCATTTTTGTTTGTAAAGACAAAACCTGCCAACTGCCGGTTAACGAAGTATCTGAAGCATTTAAACAAATTGAATAAGTAAAAAGAGCGGAGAGCGGAGTTAAAAGACATGTATATCTTTAATCCCCCGCTCCTCGCTCTTCTTAAAAAGAAAAAAGAATGAAAATTGAACCACAGCACGTAGTATCATTAACTTATGATCTATACGTAAACCAGGAAAATGGCGAAGAAGGTTTGGTAGAAAGTGCCACGCAAGAGCAGCCATTAACATTTATATACGGCGCCGGTCAGATGCTGCCCAAATTTGAAGAACATTTAAGTACTTTAAGTGCTGGCGACCAATATGAATTTCGCTTGACAGCCGAAGATGCTTACGGCGAGTACGATAATGAAGCGGTAGCCAGCTTGCCGAAAGAAATGTTCGGAACAGAAGAAATCCCTCCGGTTGGGTCGATGCTGCCTTTGCAGGATAACCAGGGAAACCGTTTACAAGGACAAGTAGTTTCGATTGCTGAAGATGCCGTAATTGTTGACTTAAACCACCCAATGGCTGGACAAGCTTTACATTTTAAAGGAGAAATTTTAAATGTACGCCCGGCAAATGAAGAAGAATTATCACACGGCCATGCACATGGCGCTGATGGACATTCTGGCCATTAAGCTTGATGCTTCTTTTATCGAATAAAAATTTGTAAACAAAAAATCCCGGTCAGGTTTTGATCGGGATTTTTTTGTTCATGGATAAAATTTAAAATTGCTTGGTAATTCAACTTATTAAGCAAGAATAACAATTTTCATTATTATCAATTCAACTTCTCTTTTTTTGGTACAGCCACAGTATCCGGGCCGTTGTAATTTTTAAGCATTTGCTTCTCGTATTTCTTCCATTCCGGGCTTTGGTAATATTTGAGCATTTCCTTTTCGTATTTCTTCCATTCCGGACTGTTGTAATATTTTGTTATTTCTGCAAACTGTTTGTTCATTTCTTCAAGAAGATCTTTTCTTTTCACTCTAAGTTCTTCCGTCTGCTTTTTAAACTTTTGGCTATTAAGCTGCAACCATGCTTTTTCAAGAAGATCTTTTCTTTTCGTTCGAAGTTCTTCCATCTGTTTTTTAAATTCCGGGCTGTTCTCACGCATCTCTTCCATCTTTTTTATTTCGTCCGCTTGTCTCTTCAAATCTTGTAAATCATAAAATTTACTGTGATAAGAGTATTTAGTAGAATCAGGATGTTTATAAGTGAAAGTAACATTTGTGAACTTGTTATCAAACTTTCCATTCTCCTTCAAAAACTCTTTTTGGGCATCAGCAGGTAATTCTGCTACAGAATTGTATTCTTTTTTATTTCCAAGTGAATCTTCTAATACAATTTTGAACTTGTTTTTTGATCTGATTGCTGTATCTGCAAAAAAGTTAACTGGATGCTGTTTCTCCGTTAATTTATTTTTTCGGGGAGATTTAGAAACAGGATAATAAACAGTCTTACTTATAAATTGCTCAGCCTTAATTGAATCTGATGCTTCTTTTATCACCTTAAAATGCTGATCAACTAAACGTTTCAATGCTTTTTTTGCAGGTGCATTCCAAGCGACCGACAGGCCAATTACTGTAAAGGCCAATAGCATTACAACAAATTTATTTTGAGGCGAAGGACTTGTCGTTTTCATATTCGTGATTCTTTTAATCCGGTTAAGGAGCGTATATTTTTTTCCGTTTGCAGCTAATGCCAGGTTTAATTGTGTGCTTCTGTATTCTTCAATTGCTAAAAGTGCTTGTGCATAAATCAATTTATCAGCTGAATTTTCAATTACCAAATCATCACAGCATTGCTCGCGGTATTTATCAATTTCACGATTCATCAACCAAACAGCCGGATTAAAAAATAAGAATGACTGGATGATGTTAAGCAAAATATTCAGGAGGTAATCCGCACGTTTGATATGCGCCAGTTCATGCAGTAAAATTGCTTCCGTTTGCTCTACTGATAGTTGGTTAATTAAAGCTATCGGAAACACAATTACCGGCTTAAAAAAACCAATGGTTAAAGGCACTTGTATTTTATCGGACAGAAAAAGCGATACTGTTTTTACCAGGTTAAAATGTTTGCTTAACTTGTTTACCTGCTCGCTCCAGTAATTGTTTTGCTGCGAGTTTCCGTTGTTTTTAACCCAATTGATGTTAACTATTCCGATCGCTAACCTTAACGCACAAAAAATCAAACCGGTTAAATATAAACCGGTAATGGTGTAAGCATAGCGGCTCGTCCAATAACTAATTTCCGTCCAAATTGCTGGTTTTGAAATAACCACTGCCGAATCTTTAGTGATAAAACCAGGCAAATTACTGCTTGTTAATGCACTTGCCTGTGCTTCCTGATAATGGTTAAACAAGGTAAACAGGAAACCAGCAAACAGCAGCACATTGGCGGCATAATACAAGTTAAAACGCTGAGCCGAAGAAGCAGTATTTTTAAAAACAGCGAACGCAACACGTAGCGCAAGATAAATTACAACGCCTTGCAGAAATGATTCGGGCAACGTTTTACTTAAAGCAGATATGAAAAGGCTGGTTTCCATAGTTTTTATTTTTGGTTGAGTTGTTCCAGGTATTTTTTAATTGCTTCCAATTCCTGCGGAGAAGTTTGATGATTACTTAAAGCCTGCATTACCAATTGTGAGGCAGAACCGTTAAAAGCACTATCAATCAGTTTATTCACTAAGTTTTTCTGTGTTTTTTGTTGATTGAGTAACGCTTTGTAAACATGTGTACGGTTACTGGCATCACGTTCTACCAAACCTTTTTCGTGCATTAACTGCATTAGTTTGAGCGTAGTAGTGTAACCAATTTCGGTTTGTTTGATTTTGCTTAATTCCTCGTTCACTTCACGAACAGTACCTGCGCCTTTCTGCCACAAGATCTGTAAAATTTCGAGTTCGCTTTCCGTTGGTTTAATGCTCATTATTTTATTACGAATATTTTCGTATTACTAATGTACGAAGGGTTTCGTATAAAACAAATATTTTTAAAAAATAATTTATAGACACCTCTTTTTAAGTGAAGAACTGTTCCAAATATCAAATTGAATAAAAATGAACGTTAGTTTTTTTAGAAATGAACTATAAAAAAAGCGGAGAACAAAAGCTTGTTTCCGCTATTTTCATTTTTACAGATTTTAAACATCTAACATCCGGAACCGCCAGGGCCGCCAAAATAGAAGTACGGATTCCAGCTACCACCTGATAGAACGCTAATTTTATAACAGGCCGGTGATGGCTGCGATGCGGTAAGTGAAGAATTTAAACCTCCGCCTGTTGTTGGAAAATAATAAATATTTCTTTGATAGGCAGCTTTTCCAAAACCCTCAGCAGGAAAATGTCCGCTGCCCATTCCAGGCCATGAAGTTGTGCCAACCGTTTCGCCGCCATAATCTATTTCTTGTGCATATCTGGATAGTTGCCCACCTTTAAATAAAGAAGTAGGATAATAACCTATCGCTTCTTTATAAGATGTTCCTTTAAGATACAGCCACCAGTTTCCTTGATATAAATAATAGGCAAACTCCAATTCCCATTGTCCGCCATTATAAGTGCTGACAGGACTTAATGAACCGCCAAGTGTCCAGGCAGAATTGGTTTGTACAAAAGCTTTACTATCCAAATTATAATTGCCCGTATGGTTATAACCATCTGCAGTCCAGTAAATAAACAAGCAAGGTTTGCTGTTGCCGTATTTGCCCGGATACACCTGCCAGCCGCATTCTACCGTTTGCAAATTTGCGCCAGAACCACCGGCATACCAATGCTGCGACAAAGAAAAGATTTGATTGGAACCTATTCCAGGTTGCCATACGTTTAAAAAACTATGTCCGCCCAGGTTGTTCACATTCTGGTAGGCATGTGCATATTTATGGGTAGCAGCTACTCCGGCAATTTTATCTAAGTCCTCTACCTTATCGTGCCCATGCCTTGGATGGCCTTTTTGGGTTAAAAAAGGACCTTTATGAAAGAAACGGTCAAGCGATTCAAATCTCGACATTTCTTCCAATGTAACGCGTCGGATAGGAATGGTACCATCCGGACAATACATTGCATTTCCTAAATGATCTTTACGGTCTGGCATTAACTGAGCCTGAAGGGTTAATGTTTCTTCTTTTGCAGCCGTAGCAGAATGGTTTCCGTCGTTTACAGGCACCTTGTCTGGCGGTGGTGCTGCTGCTTTTTTTCCGCTGCCTTTTAAGGATGGTTGCTGATCAATAGGTACACAATCGTAAACCTGCCCGTCTTCGTCCATAAAACTATGCGGTACAGTTATACCGCTGTAATGGTCTGCAAGGTAAGAACGCATCTCGTCAAAGTTAGCAGTACTGCTAACTTTGGTAGCAGGATCTTCCCTGAATGCTGCAAGGTTTGTTTGTTTAAGCGAATTTACAAATTCGCCAAACGGAATTAGTTTTTTTGGCATAACAACAAAAATTTAAAGGCCTACTCTTTGATCCCGTTTTCGGCTTACCGGTAGATATGGATCAAAGATATTGGCTAAAAAAAGTTATAATACCAGTGCTGACACCCGACTTCGCACGTAGAAACACTATAAAATTGTCTAAGAACAAACAGGGAAAACTACGTAAACAGCAGTTGTTTTTTTGTAAAATAAGGTGAGAAGAATTTAGGAATACTAACCCCAAAATCCCTGCTTATCAAGCAAGGATTTTAGTATAAAGAGATGCTTTTTAAAACGGCAGTTATCCCTCAGAAACCCATTTTTTTGCTTCTTCCAGTTCTGCAAGTTCAAAACCTTTGCTTTCTCCCGGCAAAGCAAAGCTGGCCAGATCAGAGAACTTTTCTAATCCTTTCTGATCGGTAACAATTGCCATCCGGTGCCATTTTGTAAAATGTTTAACACCTTCTTTCAGGTCTGCCGCCACAGCTCCCAAGCTGTAATTGCCCACATCTGTTTTTAGTACCAGGAGAAAGTTAATTTCACCATTTTTAGATACATGTTTATTAAGTTCCGGAACGACAGTTTGATCATAATCTGTTTTTTCAACTTTTCCGGTGGCCCTGAAACCAACTACGTTGGCAGGAACGTCTGTCATCACTTCAATCATAGTAATAGTTTTTATGATAAACAGCTTATAAAAGCGTTTGTTTACATGTAAAAACAGCAGGTTAACTGGCAGCAATTAAGCTAAGGTCAGCCTGGCCAGGTACAAATCCATCTCGTCTTCATATAAAACCTCACAGTTCCAGCCATTTTTTAATGCTGTTTTTAGCAATGTTTTTTGGTCGATGTAGAGCCAGTTAAACCAATCGCTTTTCTGGTTTTTGTATTGATACTGGTAACTGATTTCGCCATAATAGCTGTTTTTGGGCAGCGGCACATCTTCGTATAGATAAGCAATGTCTGAAGAATCAAAAATTAACTGTCCGCCGGGAAGCAGCAATTGTTTGGTGTGGTGCAAAAAGCGGCCTAATCCTGCTAAAGTTTGCGTTAAGCCAATACCATTCATCAGCAAAAGCAGCGTATCAAACTTTTCGGTTTTGTATTGATAAATATCCTGCTGCACTACTCTTTTTACGCCTCTTTTTTGCATCACTGCGGTTGCGCCGGCCGAGATTTCTAAAGCGGCAACATCAAAACCTTGTTGTTGTAAAATTAAAGCATGGCTTCCGGCTCCTGCGCCAATATCCAGCACTTTTCCGCGGCAAAGTTGCAGGGCTAATAATTCGGCTTCCGGCATTTCCTCTTCTCCCCTAAAAAAAACTTCAATTGGCATTTCTTCCGGTCCGCCGTAAGTATTGTGCAGCCATAATTTTTCTTCGGGCTGCCGGTTGTAAAAATCCAGTAAAGCCTGGCCGTAAATATCCATAGGCACAAAATAAAAAATAAATATGGATGCTGTTTTTATCACACAAAAAAATAGGTGGTAAAAGAAGCATCAGCCGGAACACACGTTTTTAAAATGTAAAATGAAAAACCAATGTTTTTAGGTTTCTAAAGGATTAGCTATCTTTCAGCCAAATATTTTAGCAATGGCAACAGAAGTTAAGTGTCCGGGTTGCGGTTATGCTTTCCCGATTGAGGAAGTGATGGCCGAGGAATATAAGAAGGAGCTTCGGCAAAAAATGCAGGTTTTTACCAAGCAAAAGGAAGATGAGTTCCGCAAAAAACAGGAAGAATTTTTAGCAAAAGAAAAACAGCAGGAATTAGGTTTTGAACAGCGTTTAGCGTCCGAAAAAAAACAATTACAGCAACAATTAGAAGAAACGCTGCGCAAAAACATTGCTTCGGATTTTGAAAATCAATTGGTGATGCTGCAAAACGCCAATCAAGAATCTGAAGAAAAACTGAAACTTTCCCGCCAAAAAGAAATGGAATTTTTGCAGCGGGAACAGCAGTTAAAGAATAAAGAAGCCGAAATGGAACTCGCTTTGCAGCGCAAATTGCAGGAACAGCGCGGCGAGCTGACGGAACAGATCCGCAGGCAGGAAGCAGAAAAAAATAACCTCAAAGAAACCGAACATCAGCTGCGCGTTAAAGAACTCGAAAAACAGTTGGACGACCAGAAAAAGCTGGCCGAAGAAATGAAACGCAAAGCCGAGCAGGGCAGCATGCAGCTGCAGGGCGAAGCGCAGGAACTGATCCTGGAAGAATTGCTGCGGCAGAGCTTTCCGTTTGATGTGATAACTGAAGTTGGAAAAGGCGTGCGCGGCGCGGATTGCGTGCAAACGGTGCGCAACCAGTTCGGACAGGAATGCGGCCGGATTATTTATGAAAGTAAACGCACCAAAGATTTTGGCGGCGACTGGATTGAAAAGTTAAAAAAAGATATGCGCAGTCAGGCGGTGGATGTTGCCGTAATTGTATCGCAGTGTTACCCGAAAGGAATGAATTGCTTTGGAGAAAAAGATGGCGTTTGGATCTGTTCTTTTGAAGAAGCAAAAGCCGTGGCAAGCGTTTTGCGCGATGGCGTGATAAGGCTTTCCAACGTGTTGAAATCGCAGGAAAACCGGGGCGATAAAATGCACTTGTTATACAATTATTTAACCAGCAGCGAGTTTTCTGAACAATGGAAGGCCATACAGGAAGGTTATTTAAGCATGCGCACTTCTATTATCCAGGAGCGGACGGCGATGGAAAAAATGTGGAAAGTGCGCGAAAAGCAATTGGATAAAGTGTTGTTAAACGCAACGGGGATCCGTGGTTCGATTGAAGGAATTGCCGGTAGCGATACGATCAAACTAAGCCTTACCAGCGAAGAAGACAATTTGCTGCTGGAGTGATGCTTCTTTTATCGACTAAAAATAAAAGCCTTGCTATTCTAACAAGAACGGCAAGGCTTTAAACTAAAACTGCTAAAAAGAAAACTAAGAAAAAAAGGCTTTTATCAATTTAAAAATCAAACTTAACGTGCATTTTTGGTAGCGTTGATAATTTCTTCCACCGGAAAAGAACCGTTAAAAGCAGTATCGATATGGTCGTAAACAATTTGTCCGGCTGGCGATAAAACATAAGTAGCCAGCAAAGGCGCGTTTACATCAATCCCCGAAAACTTGTTCCAGATCGGGTCTTCCTCAGAAAATACATTAAATTTCCGGGCAATTTCGTGGTTTACATCATGGTAAAAACTAAGGTTAAAGTGGTGTTTCCAGTTCACTTCTGCTTGCGCAAACGGCCCTTCGGCAGTAACAATCAGTAAATTTCCTCCCGCTGCTAAAATTTCATTTTGTATTGCGTTCAGCTTTTTCAAAATATGGATGCCTTTACGGTTCCAGGCTTCGGCATAAAAACTAATTACCAGCGGTTTGCTTAACAGTTGGTACGTAAATACAGTGCCTTCGTAATTCCTGATCTTAGAATTTAACCAGGTGCCGTTTTTGTTGATCAGTTTAATATCCGGCGTTAATTGTCCGGCTTGCAAAGGTTTCAGCGGCTGGTATTTTTTGCTGATAACTGGTTCGTGCACTAATTCAGTAAAATCGAAAACAGGAAATTGATAGGTAACAGGTAACATAAAAATATTTTTAAATTGTTTTACAATAGGTTATGATGAGCAAGGGTTTTGAAATCCTGCAAACTGTACTTAGATATTTTTGGTGAAAGATTTTTTATGCTGATAAAGTAATCTTCAAAATAAATTAAGGGAAATGGACACCATAAAAAAGGTGCATAAAAGAAGCATTAACAACAGCAACGCATACACATTCGCATGATCGTTTTTCTGAATTTTTGATCAGTTGCTACCAGGATTGCGCGGAGAATTAAGTGCTGTGACATCTTGTTTTTTAATAGACAAATCAAAAGTATATATAATCTACAAATTTTATAGAGTAATTTTTAAATTATTTTAAATTGTTTGATTATCAATGAGAAAAATTTACTATGGGCGTATATCCCCTTTAAATACTTAGGCAAAGGGTTCTTTTATGTAAAATAGGCACTACATCCGTAATAGTTAAAATAAGCTGAATATATTTATGCACCTGTTAATATTTCTGTTAAAAGAAAAATTAAGTTTAGGTTTTATTGTAAAGAATTATCGCGTATGTATCTATATCGTTTCTGTTTTATATTTTCCTGGCTGGTTACAGTGTGCTTTTTAACGAGTTGTAACTTCTTTTATCACCCTAAAAACCAGTCAGGGCAGGAAAAATTAAACCATCATTCAGCTTATGATGACAGCACTTTAACTAACCGCGTGCTTCCGGTAATGATGCCTTATAACCGTTTAATTGATCCGGCAGGCAAAGTAATTGTTTTTGGAAGCCTGGAATTGGAAAATCATAGTCTGGACGTACAACCTATTCCAAATACCGCACTTTTAGCTGTTGAAGACCGTTACGGCATCGCCATAATCGATCATCAAAGCAATGAAGTTATTGCCAGATGGACTTACAACAGTGAAGACCGTTACAAAGGTTTGATGAGCACGTATTCGGGCATCCAGGTCTTAAACGAAAACGGTTCAACACAACTATTCTGGAGTGCTGCTAACGATGCTAACCACCAGTCGTACGTTTTTCAGGCTGTTTTTAATCAGGAAAAAATAGCGGTAAAAGAAGCATTTGCCTTTAAACCTGAAAGCCCTTCGCCGTTAGCACTGCCAAATGAAGTTGCAATCAACAAAGAAAACGGAAAGAACTATTTGTATGTGGTTTTAAACGGCAATAACCAGTTGGTAAAAATCGATCTGGATACAAAGAAAACCGTTTGGACTGCTCCAACCGGCGTTGCGCCTTACGGTTTAACCATTGCTGGCGATAAAGCTTATGTAAGCAATTGGGGCGGAACAATCGCAGTAAATAACGATGGGAAAGAAACAGCAGGCGTACCTTTCGGAAGCGCTTATACAGATCCGAAAACTGGTGCAACAGCAGCAGGGACCGTTTCTGTTTTTGGATTGAAGGATGGAAACCTGATCAAAGAAATACCGGTTGGCCTGCATCCCAATGATCTGATTTCAAGTAAGGATAACAGGTACGTTTATGTTGCCAACGGAAATAGTGATGCTATTTCGGTCATCAGTACACAAAGTTTAAAAACGGTTGAAACTATTTCGGTACAAATTAATCCGGGTAAAAAAGGCTTTATCGGCGATACGCCGAATGCTTTGATTTTAAGTGAAGATGGTACGCATTTGTATGTAGCCAACGGAATGGATAACGCGGTTGCGGTTGTAAAACTGGGTGCAGCAGCATCATCAAAAAGTACCGGTAAAAACAGTATCAAAGGTTTTATCCCAACGGAAGCTTATCCCGGAGGACTGGCTTTACAAGGAAAAAAATTATTTGTAACCAACCTGGAAGGCGAAGGCGCACGGGTAAACAGTAAAGAAATCCGTAAGGAAGATAAAGCAATTGACCGTGATGTGCCGGATATAGAAGGCGGTTCGTACAATTCGCATCACCAAAAAGCCACTGTTTCTGTAATTGATTTGCCAAATCCGGCACAATTAGCAGCTTACACCAAAAAAGTAAAAACACTTAGTTTAAATTTCAGAACTGAGCTGGCGCGTTTAGCTCCGCGAAAAAACCAGCCCGCGCGGCCAATTCCCGAACGGATTGGCGAACCTTCTGTTTTTAAACATGTGCTTTATATTATCAAAGAAAACCGCACTTACGACCAGGTTTTGGGCGATATGGCCGAAGGAAAAGGCATGAAAAATTTGTGCATTTACGGCGATAGCATCACACTCAACCAGCACCAGTTGGCCAGGGATTTTTTGTTGCTGGATAATTATTATGCTTCCGGGAAATGTTCTGCCGAAGGCCACCAGTGGACGGATGCAGCAATGGTAAACGATTACGTGGAGAAAAACGTGCGCGCCTGGTTCCGCAGTTATCCGCACGTACAAACTGATGCCATGGTTGTGAACCAAAAAGGTTTTATCTGGAATAATGCGGCAGATCATGGCAAAACCGTCAGGATTTATGGTGAAGCCTGCATTCCGCAATTTGATAATAAACTGAGCTGGACAGATATTTACGAAAATTATAAAGCCGGTAAACCTTTCAGTTTTACCAATAAAACAACTATTTCGAGGGTAAAACCGATGCTTGCTGCCGGTTATCCGGGTTTTGATAATTTCAAGATCAGCGATCAGGTCCGGGCAGAAGCTTTTATCAAAGAATTAAAAGAATTTGAAAACAAGCCAGGCGATCAGCTTCCTGAACTAATGGTAATGGCTTTGCCAACAGATCATACAGGAGGTTCAAGGCCGGGTTTGCCAACACCGCGGGCGATGGTAGCCGATAATGATCTGGCTTTAGGCCGGATTATCGAAGCATTAACAAAAAGCCGTTTCTGGAAAAATACCGTTGTTTTTGTTACGGAAGATGATTCTCAGGCGGGTTGGGACCATATTTCTGCTTACCGGACTACAGGTTTTGTAATCAGTCCATACAGCAGGTTGCAAAAAACAGTTTCTACCAATTACAATCAAACTTCTATCGTTCGTTCTATCGAGCAAATCCTCGGAATTCCGCCCATGAATTTACTGGATGCAAGCGCATTGCCCATGTTTAATTGTTTTGCCGGCCGGCCTGATGCTTCTTTTACCTATCAAAAATTAGCAAACCGGGTTCCGCTCAATGAAATGAACCCGAAGCTTTCTATGTTAAAAGGAAAAGCTTTGTTTTATGCCAGGCAATCCTCCAAACCTGAGTATGACCATGTGGATGGCGGAAATGATGATTTGTTAAATCGTATTTTATGGTTTAACCGGAAAGGGAATAGCGCTTATCCGGCTAAACTGGCCGGAAAGAATATGGATGACGAAGATGATTAATCAGGTATTAACAACATCATTTAGACTGTTAAAATTTGTATTTTTGTTAAAAGGATATTTTCTATGCAAAGTCAAAAATTAAATTCTTTACAATTGGAGCTGTTAAAAGTGTATTCTTTTGAACCTAAAGAAGAAGATTTATTGGCAATAAAAAAATTACTTGCGGATTATTTCTCTTTGAAACTTCAAAAAAATATTCAAAAGGCTGTAAGTGAAAAAAATATTACCGAAGATGACTTGGATAGTTGGATAAATGAATAAACCACGCCTTATTCTCGATACGAATATATTTCTGGTTTCTCTTGCTCCGAAATACAAGTATAATTGGATATATCAATCATTAATAAAAGTCAATCTGATTTTATCGTTAGTAATGATCGGCACCTACATCAGCTAAAAAGTAATAAGTTTCCTCTGGTTACTGTTCTTTATTATAATGAGTTTGAGGAAAGATACAAAGCTTCTTTTATCCGATAAAAACCTTCCTGCAAAAAATTAATGCAAGAAGGCTTTTCTAAATCCAATTAATAAAACTTAGGCAATGGGTTCAGCTTTAAATTTTGCCGCTGGTGCCAGTAAGGATAAATAGGAGGGATTTCGCTTGCAGTGTCCAGTTTTTTAACCTGATCTTTGGTTAAATTCCAGCCAACTGCTTCCAGGTTTTGTTTTAATTGTTCTTCGTTTCTTGCACCAATAACCAACGTAGAAATAGTCGGACGTTGTAAAAGCCAGTTTAAAGAAATCTGTGCTACTGTTTTGCCGGTTTCTTCTGCTACCTCATCCAATGCATCCATAATCTTATAAAAAGTTTCTTCTGCAATGGCCGATTCCGGTACCGGACTTCCGCCTTGCGCTATCCGGCTATCAGCAGGAAAAGGTTGGTTACGCCTATATTTTCCGCCTAAACGTCCCGCTGCTAACGGACTCCAGACAATGCCGCCAACTTTCTGGTCTAAACCCAAAGGCATCAGTTCCCATTCGTATTCCCGGTTGATTAGCGAATAATAAACCTGATGTGCGATGTATTTGTTCCAGCCATATCGATCAGCAATTGCCTGAGATTTCATCAAATGCCAGCCCGAAAAATTGGAGCAGGCAATGTAACGCACTTTGCCGCTTTCAACCAAATCCTCTAAAGTACGCAGCGTTTCTTCAACTGGTGTAACACCATCAAAACCGTGCATGTGGTAAATATCGATATAGTCCGTATTTAAACGTTTCAAGCTGGCTTCACATGCTTTGATGAGATGGAAGCGGGAAGAACCCTGCTCGTTCGGCCCTTTTCCCATCGGGAAAGTAGCTTTGGTAGAGATAATTACTTTATCGCGCAAGCCAGTTAAACTTTTGCCCAGGATTTCTTCCGATAAACCATCCGAATAAATATCTGCCGTATCAAATAAATTTACGCCGGCATCTAAACAAAGGTTAACCAAACGCGTGGCTTCTTCTACCTGCGTACTTCCCCAGGCTTTAAAAAACTCGCCGCTGCCGCCAAAAGTAGCTGTGCCAAAACTTAAAACCGGAACATGTAAACCGGATGCGCCTAATTGTCTGAATTCCATAATTGCTTTGTTTGTGTTGAAGTAGAAAGGCAAATCTGCTTAATATGTTTAATGACAATGCTTTTTTTACCCTATAAAAACAAGTGCCAAACTGATTACGGTTTTATGCTGATAAAAGAAGCATGGCAAATAAGTTCCCCCCAATAAATTGTAGGTATAACCTGATAAACTTTGTAAATTTATATCACCAATTATACAATTATGAAAATGTTCGCTAAAATTCAAAATTGGGGTGATAGCCATCATCCTAAATGGCTCGACTTTTTTAGGATTACTTTAGGTTTGGTCCTTTTTTGGAAAGGTATTGCATTTATACTAAACCTAAATGCGTTAACTGCTTATTTAATTGAAAGCAGAATAGACGATACGTTTGGTATGTCTCTTTCTATGAGTTTATTAGCTCATCTTATTATTACCTTACACCTACTCGGCGGTTTTTGTATTGCATTCGGCATAAATACACGTTTATTTTGCCTGTTAAACTTGCCTGTACTTATTGTTGCGGTTTTCTTTGTCAATATGCAGGAAGTTGTATTCAGGCCTTATGCCGAATTATGGTTATCTGTATTTGTGCTTCTTTTATTAATTTGTTTTCTGGTAGAAGGCAACGGCGTATTATTTGTTGGGCAAGGAAAAGAAAAAGCTGTATAAAGGATAAGGGAGTTTTTGATTTAAAAATTTAGAAGTGATGAGGGAAAAAATGAGGGCAAATGGCTGTTCTGAATTTATGGTGATAAAAGAAGCATTGCCGGCCAAAATTCTTTTTTTGCTTAAAGATGTTTAAATTGCTTCTTTAAAAGCTGTATGGAAAACTCAAGACCTGCAATTGTAGAAGAAGTAAAAAAGGAGTTTCAATTAGAAAGGATGATCCTTTTTAGCGATGCTGTTTTTGCGATCGTTATTACTTTAATGGCTATCGAAATCAGAATTCCTGATACAGAGGGTTATAAGTTAACATCAGGGCAGTTCAATCATTACCTGCTGCATCTTTTACCGGTATTTTTGGCTTATGCCTTTAGTTTCTTTTTTATCGGCAGAACGTGGTATGCACATTTACAGCTTTTTGGTTTCATTAAGAAGTATAACGGCGGGTTGGTTTTTTGCAACCTCTTGCTGCTGTTTAGCATTGGTTTGTTTCCTTTTGCAGCTTCTGTGTTGGTGCATATTGTAAAATCTTATCTCAATTTTATCATTTACTTCGGAATTTTGGGCTTATGCATTGCCTCACAGCTTTACTTAAGATATTATGTTTTGATCAAACATCCCGAGTTAAGAAATAACAGGCCGGTAGCTGCAGAAATATTAACATATAAAAGCCAGCGAAATGTGCTGTTTGTTTTAGGTACCGGACTAATGCTCATTGCCATAACAAACTGGCTGATTACAGATCCTGCAAGCAAAGAACTTGCTATTGTTTGGGTAATACCGGTAGCTATAATAGTGAGGCTGATCAGGGCAAAATTGAATAAAGCCAAACGTGAGATGTTGAAAACATCGCTTGTTTAAGTTGAGGGAAATTTTCGAAGTGGATTAATTTTTTGTTGCATATCAAAACGTGGACTTCTGTTAATAAAAGTATAAAGGCGGTTTTGCCTGATTGAAATTTTAGCAGGTTAACAAATGATAGAATTCGAAGGACCGGGATTTTTAGTTGGTAAAAACAGTATCAATAGAAAACGCCGGTTAGTATCCTTATTTTCTTTTTCTGGAAAATGCAGAACTAACAGGCGTTTATAGGAGCGATATAATTTTAGGGGCTTATTCTATTTAATCTTTCTAAAAACCACAATTGCATTATGCCCGCCAAAACCAAAAGTATTACTCATGGCTACGTTTACTTCTTTTGCTAAAGGATGATCGTAAACGATCTTTAGGTCAGCAGGAATTGCGGCGTCCGGTTCGGTAACGTTAATGGTTGGCGGAATGATACTGTTTTTAATGGCTAAAATACTGGCAATCGCTTCTACCGCTCCGGCGGCGCCAAGTAAATGCCCTGTCATGGATTTGGTGGCGCTCACATGTAAATTTGAGTAATCACCTTGTAATAAACTAGTAATGGCTTTGATCTCGCTTAAATCGCCAACCGGTGTCGATGTTGCATGTGCGTTCAGGTAATCTACATCTGCTGGTGTTAAACCTGCCTCTTCCAAAGCTAATTGCATCGCTTTAAGTGCGCCGCTTCCTTCCGGGTGTGTAGAAGTCATGTGGTAAGCGTCGGCTGTCATTGCTGCGCCGGCAACTTCAGCATAAATCGTTGCATTCCGCGCTTTTGCATGTTCATATTCTTCTAATATCAAAGCGCCCGCACCTTCGCCCATTAAAAAACCATCACGATTGGAGTCAAAAGGCCGACAAGCGGTTTCGGGACTGTCATTATGCGTTGTCATGGCTTTCATTGCTGCAAAGCCTCCAACAGAAGCCTCGGTAATGGGCGCTTCCGATCCGCCGGTTACAATCACTTTAGCTTTTCCCCATTTAATATAGTTAAAAGCATCCATAATGGCGGTGTTGGATGTAGCGCATGCAGAAACAGTTGTATAATTAATGCCCATTAAACCGTATTTGATCGAGATCATACCCGAAGACAAATTAGGAATCAGTTTCGGAACAAAAAACGGACTGAAACGCGGATGAAACCCGTTTTGGGTATATTCTTTTACCTGCTCTTCAAAAACCGTCATGCCTCCTTGTCCGGTTCCCCAGATCACGCCGATATCGTAAGGGTCCATTGTAGAAACATCCAGTCCGGAATCCTTCATCGCTTGTCCGGCTGCTGTTAAAGCATATTGAGTAAACGGATCAGTACGTTTAATTTCATTTCTATCTAAATATTTAGCAGGGTCAAAATCTTTTAATTCGGCTGCCACTTGCGTGCGAAATAAGGAAGGATCAAACCGGGTGATCCTCGTAGCGCCGCTTTTTCCGGCAATTAAATTATTCCAGAAAGTTTCTACATCATTACCAATTGGCGTAAGTGCGCCTAAGCCTGTTACAACAACTCTTTTCATGCTTTTTTTACCGCTTGTTTTTTTACAAGGGTTGCAAATATATTTAAAACCACTTTATATTTGCAAGCAGAAAAATTAAAAGTATGCGATCTAATTGTCCGCTCAATTTTGGACTGGAAATTTTTGGAGATAAATGGACTTTGTTAATTATCCGCGACCTGATGTTTTTCGGAAAACGGCATTATAACGAGTTTTTAGCTTCTGCCGAAGGTATTTCTACCAATATACTGGCAGATCGCTTGGCTTTGCTGGAGCAAGAAAACTTCATCAAAAAAAGCAAAGACGGAGCGCATAAGCAAAAAATAATTTACAGTTTAACCGAAAAAGGGATTGACCTATTGCCCATCATTCTGGAAATTGGTCTATGGTCTGATAAATATGCCGGCTCGTTTTTAAACGAAAAAAAAGAAATTATCCTGGGCGAAGTAAAAAAAGATGGGGTAAAAGGAGTATTGGCCATGAAAGAAAGGCTTTACCAAACGCATATTAAAGGTTAAACACCAACTTCTGGAACCTCAATTTTAAAAATCCACAAATTGTGGATATGAACGAAGTTATTCTTCCCCGAAATTCCCCAGATAAAAATTGCTTTGGTTTTGGTTCGATAAATAGGGTACTGTTGCCAAATTTATTTCCCTTTTGGAGTGATTGATTTTTCTCGCCCAATGTTTCCTCCTCGGAAATAAACTTGACTTTTGGTTTGACTTATTTTCTTTTTAAAACGGTTTTGTCTGCTGCTGTTTCCTTTGGTGAAATAGTTTTTATTCCTGCTATTAACATCCTGCTGACTTTTGCCTGGTAAAAGAAGCATGAAGTTTTGCTGTTCCTTCCCCTGGCATTTTTATTGGCTATCCCTCTGCGGGATCAATCAATAAAAAGTTTAAAAAATTAAAAAAACACCGTCATGAAAAAAGTATTACTCTTCGCCCTTTCTGCCCCGGCATTCGTTTCCTGCAAAAAAGACAAAGGCACTACCCCTCCAACTTCCCTTCCGGTTACCGGAACTTATGCTGCCCTGAACATCAAAACTACCGGCCAGGTTGTTAAAATGTCTGTTACGGCTAATATGCTAAACCTTATTTATAACGAAGACGTGACGCTGCTTTTGGATTCGGACAAACTGGGGCAAAGCTGGGCGGTACACTTAAAAGAAGATTTTTCTGGCACACAGCTTTCGAATTTCGATTACCACTCGATGACAAAATATGGTGTGAACGCCACCAATTGGGTCGATGATAACCTGAACAATATAGTAATCCACAGCAGCAAGGACACGCTGATCAACAACAAAATATTTGTGAAAAAACGCATCACCCGTTCTTTCATCTACCAAAAATTATACAAATCCTCAGCAGATGCAACAATGGTATTGAACCAGATGCTGAAACAAACCGACATCCTTACCTTCAGCTCTTACTATGCACCAACAGACCCTGAAACTGCTGCTGCCGTAAATACCGCCAAGCTTACTTATGTAAAAATGTAATCCGGGAGAAAGAAGAAACTTATTAAAATCGATCATATATAATCTATCCAAGCAAGCCATGTTTTTTAAACCAAGCCCTTTGCGCCATCAGATCATTCGGTTAATGATGGAAAACCCGGTTCCTTACCGCAATACAGACATCAGGGGTTTTTATTTGATCTTGTGTACCACGTTGTTCTTCAAAAAATATAAATCAGTAATATTGAACGAGTTGTACTACAAAGGGCTGATTGAACTGCGCGGCGATATTAACCTTTTTATACGGGCAAAAACAGTATCCGATATCAAATGCCTGAATATTTCTGCTTCGCTTACTGCTAAAGGAATGGCCTATTACAGGTTGTACATTCAGGAAGCCGGGCCAGAATTAGAACTGTCTTTACCTTTAGAAACACAACAGAAACCTAAACTAAGCATCTTACGATAAAACAATTTCTACTAAACCTTTCACAATTTATTTAACCGTAAAACCAATAGCTTCATTATAAAAACCAGACAGTGTTAATTTTTTAAACGATTCCAGAAGGGGGCAGCAGTTCTGCCTCCTTTATTAAAAATCCGAATTGTTTACTGTTTGCAGAAAGCTTAGAAAAACTTAAAAAGAAGGTTCAAAATATATTTATAGTAGTTTTAGGTTAGATTTCAACCTAAACATAAAATGCCTCCGATACTTATTTAATCGGAGGCATTTTATGTTTGCGAAGTAGTTTTTGAGTTCTCTTCCAAATAAACCTTTTTGCAATAGGAAGAGAAAAAGTTGGATTTATTGCGCCGCAACTAATTTACTCGTGCTTCTATAAACATAAGCGTTAAAAATATGCCTTCTGGCAAACCTCCCGGGCGAATCTGCATTAACCAACTTTACGTAAACAGCTTTTGGCACATCAAAATATTCGTAATTGCTTCCATCGGAGAAACTTACGGTTAACACTTGCGATTTATATTCAAAATCCGTCAGACCGGAAGTTGTTATGGTATTGGTATAGTCGGCAAATGTTTGGTTGCGGGTTTCGGGAGCAATGCTTATTAAAAAGTGATAAGCTTCGATAATGGTCTTACTTTTTTCTTCGGCCGCCAGTTTATCCTCATGGCTGTCCTGAAACTTGTCCGGGTGCCAGGTTTTCATTAAATTTCTGTAAACCGATTTCAACTCCTGCAATTCGGCATCATTGTTTACACCCAATAATTTCCTGTAATCGACAATTTTTTTCATAGCATTAATTCATTTTTGTTATTGTCGTCGAAATAAAGGATGAAGCCGTTCTCTCAAGAAAATAATTTTGCAAAGGTACATCTTCTGTCTAACAAAATTGTTCTTCAAAAGCGATTAGAACTGTGACAGCAGAACTAAGAAATTAATTGGTTAGGTTTTCTTTAATGATAAAAGGCGCAGAAAGATAAAGCAATTAACAGCAGCGTGTTATTTAGCTTAACTTTGGCCTCAAGCAAATACTTAAAATGATCCGGCAAGCCCTTCAAAACTTAAAAATAACTGCCCTAAACGAAATGCAGGAAGCAGCAATAAGTGCTGCTAAAAAAAGCGATGTGATACTCCTTTCTCCAACAGGATCAGGCAAAACACTTGGATTTTTATTGCCTTTGCTCGGGATGCTCCAATCTGATATTACTACCGTGCAGGTATTGATCCTGGTGCCTTCCCGGGAACTGGCCTTGCAGATTGAACAGGTTTTCAGGACAATTGGCAGTGGTTTTAAGGTGAATTGCTGTTATGGCGGCCATCCTGTAAAAATTGAGATGAACAATTTATCGAAACCACCTGCAGTTTTAATTGGTACGCCCGGCCGGATTGCCCATCATTTGCGCAGGGAAAGTTTTAGTACGGCTACTATTTATACTTTGATTTTGGATGAATTTGACAAAGCGCTCGAATTTGGTTTTCAGGATGATATGGCTTTTATTATCAAACAACTTCCAAATGTAAAAAGGCGAATGCTTACTTCAGCTACAAAAATGCAGGAAATCCCGTCTTTTACTGGCATGGTAAAACCTGTAACGCTTAATTATCTTGGCAATACAGCTTCTACACCAGATTTAAAGCAAAAAGTTGTGCTATCAGAATCCGCAGATAAACTGGATGCTTTATTTGCCCTTATTTGTAAAATAGGAGATGAAGCAACACTTGTTTTTTGCAATCACCGCGAAGCAGTGGAACGGATTAGTGATTTGTTATGGGAAAAAGGGTTGCCAAATGATATTTTTCATGGAGGAATGGAACAGGAAGACCGCGAGCGGGCTTTATTAAAGTTCAGGAACGGCAGTCACCGTATTTTAATTACAACTGACCTGGCTTCGCGTGGCCTGGATATTCCGGAAATAGAGCATGTGGTGCATTATCAGCTACCGCATAATGAAGAGGCGTTTTTGCACCGCAACGGCCGTACCGCAAGAATGCACGCCAAAGGTACATCTTACCTTATTTTAACGCCCGATGAAAAGCCCGCTTATCTAAAGGAATTGCCAGAAATCGAGGCTTTGCCCGAAAAGCTCGTTGTTCCTAAACCATCGCACTGGACCACATTGTATATTGCCGCCGGTAAAAAAGATAAGGTAAACAACGTAGATATTGTTGGTTTGCTGCTTCAAAAAGGAGGGCTGGCCAAAGAAGAACTTGGGTTGATAGAAGTATTAGACCATTCCTCTTACGCTGCGGTAAAACGAAACGTAATTGATCGTGCCGTACAGCTTATCAAAACCGAAAAGTTAAAAAACAAGAAAGTTAAAATAGAAATTTCAAGGTAAATTAATAAAATACAATAGCATGAGCAATAATGATATCATGAAAAAGCTGCGTGTAGCTTTAGAATTTACAGATGATGATATTATAAAAGTTTTGGAGCTGGCTAATTTCAGGATCACCAAAACAGAGATTGGTGCCATATTCCGTAAAGAAGACCATCCAAATTTTAAACCCTGCGGCGACCAGATACTGCGCAACTTTTTAAATGGGTTGATTATTTATAAACGCGGGCCAAAAACATAAGCGCAATGCTTCTTTTATCGCCTAAAAATTAGCACTGCTTTAATTTTACTCAAAGCAAAAAATACAGGCATAAGAGAAGCATTATCAATCATACAGACATAAATTAAACTGCTTCTCGGTTTCGTATTTTTATAAATAAGGATATAGAATTAATAGCATAAAAACAGTATTTGAATGAAGGTAAAACTGATTTGTACAGATGTTGACGGAACACTTTTAAACAAAAACAGGGCAATAGATGATTATACCGTAAAAGTAGTTGGGCAACTGGACAAAAACATCCAGTTTGTGCTGGCATCTTCGAGGATGCCGAAAGCACTCTGGCATATTCAAAAAACGTTAAATATGGAACACATGCCGTTGATTTGTTATAATGGTGGTTTGATATTATCTCAGGGCAAAATGTTTGATTCCGGAAAGGTACTTTCCTCCATTACCATTCCTGCAAAAAATGTTTATGCTATAATTAACCTGGCACGTTTTCATGCTGTTCATATCAGTATTTATCAGAATAATACCTGGTTAGCATCTGCTATGGATTTTTATGCTGAAAGAGAAATCAGCAATACACGTGTTCATCCTGATGGTTTATTAGGCGATTTTTCGGAGGAGGAATTAAATAATTTTATCAAAAACGGCGCCCATAAAATGATGTTGATGGGCAAGCCGGATTTAATTGATTTGATCGAAAAGAATTTAAGTTCAGATCCTGCAGTTGCAATATGGCGGTCAAAGGATATTTATCTGGAAATAACGCCTCCAACAAATAAAAGTGAAGGATTAAAAACACTCTTAAAAAAATTTCCGCCATACGCAAATATCACTTTAGAAGAAGTAATGAGTTTCGGAGATAATTATAACGATATGGAGCTAATACAAGACGTAAAGTTTGGTGTAGCAGTTGGTAACGGCGTGCAGGCGATTAAAGAAATTGCTTATGCCGTTACAAAACCGAATGTTGAACATGGCGTAGCAACTTATCTGGATAATTTTTTTGATAAAGCCTAATACGAAAAGCGTAAATTAAAAAAGGCGTTTCTGCTTCAGAAACGCCTTTTTGTGGACCCGGAGAGATTCGAACTCTCGTCCAAACATGGTATAAGGTAAGCCTTCTACATGCTTAGCTACTGTTTAATTGTCGGGAAAGGGAAGGTCAGCCGCGTACCTGTACCGTTTTCCGTAGGTGCTTTATCTCGTTCGCTTATCACACCCTAAGCAAACCAGTTTCTTATTTCGACGCTCCTGGTGATGATCCTAAGAAACCGCAGACCACCGGAGCGAAAGCTATGCTAATTCTAAATTAGGCAGCTAAGGCGTAGTTATTTTCGCCATTTGAAAGTTTGAGCGTTCAGATTAAAGCGCTAATTCACCCAACGCGCTGCATGCTTACTTACTTATCTCCATCCTGTCAATTCCGGTCGGGCCCTTTTAAGGCAGAAAGGTTAAAGGCAAAAGGTTTTAAGTGGATGCAAAAATACTGTTTTTATCAATAAAAAAAGAAAAAATTTATAGTTGATGGGTTATGGTTAATAGTTAATGGAAAAACAAACAGCAGTTCAAATGTCTATAATTTTAGTGCAGTTATACCATGAACTATTAACCACAAACTATCAACCTTATTCAACCCTGCCCGGATAAACTTTCAATCCTTCTTCCAAACAAACCATTGCTTTTTCCAGATCATCAGCATTTAAAACATATGCTAAACGCACTTCATTTAAACCTCCGCTTGGTGTACTGTAAAAGCCGGTTGCCGGTGCCATCATAACCGTTTGGTTTTCATAACTGAATGTTTCTAACATCCATTGGCAAAAGGCATCGGTGTCATCAATCGGGAATTTAGCAACAACATAAAATGCGCCGCCGGGATTCGGACAAAAAACGCCTTCTATCTTATTCAGTGATTGTACTAAAATATCACGTCGCTTAGTGTATTCATTTTTTACGTTGATAAAATAAGCATCCGGTGTATCTACCGCTGCTGCTCCTGCAATTTGTTCTACCATTCCAGGGCTTAACCTTGCCTGTGCAAACTTTAAAGCTGCTGCCAGCACTGCTTTATTTTTAGTGATGATACAACCCAAACGCGCACCGCAAGCACTGTATCTTTTAGAAACGGTATCGAGTACCATCACATTCTCTTCCAAACCTTCCAGGTGCATTGGCGAAATAAATTCCCGTCCGTCATAACAAAACTCGCGGTAAGCTTCATCCGAAAACAAATACAGATCGTACTTTAAAGCCAGTTGCTTTAACGCTTCCATTTCTTCTTTTGAATACAAATAACCTGTTGGGTTATTCGGATTACAGATCATGATGGCTTTGGTCTTTTCAGTAATTAACTTTTCAAAATCACTTATTGGAGGTAAGGCAAAGCCATTTTCAATATAAGAAAGAATGGGTTTAACCACTACGCCGGTTTGGTGCGCAAAGCCGTTGTAATTAGCATAAAAAGGTTCTGGGATAATTACTTCATCTCCGGCATCTAAGCAAGACATCATTGAAATTGTGATCGCTTCCGAACCTCCGGTAGTAACCAAAATATGTTCCGGCTTGATGTTGTATCCTAACTTATTGTAATACTCGGTAAGTTTGCTACGATAAGCCAACGTGCCTTCTGATGCGGTATAAGCCCAAACTTTAAAATCAATATTCTTAACCGCATTCAGCATCACCTCCGGTGTTTCAATATCCGGCTGCCCAATGTTCAAGTGATATACTTTTTTGCCATCCAATTTTGCCTTGTCTGCAAACGGCGTTAATTTTCTAATGGGCGAAGCTGGCATTTGCTGGCCTTTTTGAGAGATTTTTGGCATGCAACAAAAGTACAAAAAGTTGCATGGGATGCAGTTGCAGGTTTCCGTTAAATCAGATTAATAATTCTGCAAATGCTTCTTTTATGGCATAAAAAAACTTCGCCCCTTTTTACAAAGGCGAAGTTTTTTAGGTGGTAAAAACAGTATTGCTTATCGGGTGGTAGGCGTAGCAGCTTTTACTACTTCGCCCACAATTACCAGATATTTTGTCGGCGTTTTAGCGTTAGAAGTTACCACAATGGTTTTGTTAAAAGGCGCTTCAACAGCAGCATTGTAAGTAATTTTGATACTTCCTTTTTCGCCTTTTTTAACCGGTGTTTTGGTATAATCGGCAATAGTACAGCCGCAAGTAGGTTTTACTTCTGTTAAAATCAAAGGTTCTTCACCAATATTAGTATAAACGAAATCGGTAGTAACAGGTTTCCCTTGCGGTACTTTGCCAAAATCATGTTTTTCTTCAACAAATTTAAATTCGGCTTTGTTGTCAGTTTGTGCCGATGCGTTAATGGCAAATCCTACAACCATTGCGCAAATCATCATTAGTTTTTTCATAGCTTTTTATCAGACTGTTAAAACAAATATAAGTCAATTTTAATAAATAAAATTATTGATACGGCAAATTCATCCTTTGGTTATCCTTTTCTAAAAAAAACATTCCGCAGGAAATAGTATTTTTGCTGGTACAGAAACCAGAAATGCAAGAATTAGAACTCTCAAGTGCCATAGCTCAGCCGGATAAACCTGAATTAAGTTTTGATGACTTTAAGCAGATCGTTATCAACGATTACCGCGTTGCTGTAGAAAGCCGGCAAACCAGTATTTTGGGCCGTAAAGAAGCATTAACTGGCCGGGCTAAGTTTGGCATTTTTGGTGATGGAAAAGAAGTAGCCCAATTGGCTATGGCAAAGGCTTTTAAAAAAGGCGATTGGCGTGCCGGTTATTACCGTGATCAAACCTTTGCTTTTGCTACCGGGATTTCTAACGTAATCGAATTCTTTGCACAATTATACGCCCATTCGGATATTAAGCAGGAGCCTTCATCTGGCGGCAGGCAAATGAACAGTCATTTTGCCACGCGTTCGATGAATGAAGACGGAACCTGGAAGAACCAGGTGGAAATGAAGAATTCTTCTCCAGATATTTCGACCACCGGCGGACAAATGGCGCGTTTAATTGGTTTGGCCTGGGCTTCAAAACTATATCGCGAAAACAAAGAATTAGCTGATATGGGTTCGTTTTCTGTTAACGGAAACGAAGTTGCTTTCGGCACAATCGGCAATGGTTCTACTTCCGAAGGTATTTTCTTTGAAGTAATTAACGCTGCTGGTGTAATGCAGGTGCCGATGGCTGTTTCGGTCTGGGATGATGGTTATGCCATTTCTGTTCCGTCTAAATACCAAACGACTAAAGAAGATATTTCCGAAATACTGAAAGGCTTTCAGCGCGATGAAACAGCAGAAGGTTTTGAAATATTTAAAGTTCCGGGATGGGATTATCCAGGTTTGTGCGAAACGTATGAAAAAGCAGCGGAATTTTGTCGTACAGAACATGTTCCGGTGCTCATCCATGTTACGGAACTAACACAGCCTTTAGGACATTCTACTTCCGGCTCGCACGAACGTTATAAAACTAAAGACCGGCTGCAATGGGAGCAAGAACATGATTGCTTGTTGCGGATGCGTTCCTGGATGATTGATTCTGCCATTGCAACTGTCGAAGAACTGGATGAACTGGAAGGTCAGGCCAAAAAATATGTGCGCGATTGCCAGCGGGAAGCCTGGAACAACCTGCAAAAGGAATATATTGCAGAACGAGATGAAACAATTGAAGTGATCCAGGATTTAATTGCTGTTTCTGCTGTTGGTAAGCAACTGGAAGTACTTGTACAGCAGCTAACTAATTCGATTGACCTGGGACGAAAAGACATTATTTCTACTGTAAGAAAAGTGATGCTGTTTACAGCAAAGGAAAATACGCCAGAACGCGCAAAGCTGATGGAGTTTTTCCACCAGGAAAGCGAAAAAAATAATGTTCGTTATCATTCCCGTCAATTCAGCAATACACCAGAATCACCTTTAAATATTGTCATTCAGCCTCCGGTTTATGATGCTGATGCTAAAATGATAGATGGCCGTGAAATATTGAATGCTTGTTTTAGCGCCAATTTTATCCGCGACCCGCGCATTATTGCTTTTGGGGAAGATGTAGGCGCCATAGGCGATGTAAACCAGGGATTTGCCGGTTTGCAGGAAAAGTTTGGTGTATTGCGGGTAACAGATACCGGCATACGCGAAAGTACCATTATTGGCCAGGGCATTGGTTTATCCCTGCGGGGATTAAGGCCGATTGCAGAAATACAATATATTGATTACCTGCCTTACGCTATGAATGTACTGATGGACGATTTGACCACGATGAGTTACCGTACTTTTGGCGGACAAATTTCTCCGGTTATTGTTCGTACACGAGGGCACAGGCTGGAAGGCATCTGGCATTCCGGTTCGCCGATGGGAACAATTGTAAATGCACTGCGTGGAATGCACATTTGTGTTCCAAGAAACATGACGCAGGCTGCCGGGATGTACAATACGTTACTCCGTGGAGATGAACCTGCTTTAGTAATTGAATGCCTGAATGGTTACCGTTTAAAAGAAAAACTACCGGCAAATGTAGGCGATTTCACTGTTCCGTTAGGTAAAGCTGAAGTGATTAGAGAAGGAAAGGACTTAACCATTGTTACTTATGGTTCTGCTTTGCAGTTCGTACAACATGCAGCTGCAGAACTGGAACAAATGGGCATTTCTGTAGAAATTATCGATCCGCAAACACTTTATCCTTTTGATCTGGACCAGCTTTGTGCAGCTTCCGTTAAAAAAACAAATAAACTGTTGGTAGTTGATGAAGATGTTCCGGGTGGCGCTTCGGCTTATATTTTACAGCAGATTGTGGAAAAGCAAAATGCTTACTATTATCTGGATAGCCAGCCACGCACCTTAACTGCAAAAGATCATCGTCCGCCTTACGGTTCTGATGGTGATTATTTTAGCAAACCTTCTGTTGATGATATTATTGAGATGGTTTATGAGATGATGGGCGAGAGTAAGCCGGATTTGTTTCCAAAGATTTATTGATGCTTCTTTTATCAGCATAAAATTGTTGCTGCCATTATTGATTTGGAATATAATTATCTGCTCAATTCAAACCATGCTTCTTTTACCGGTATAAAAATAGTAAAGGTTGATCTGTTTACTTTTGATGCAAGGTTGAAAGGGAATTTGTAGAATGACGATCTTTATTTAAGATGTATTGTAACAGCATTATAAGTATCAGTAAAGTAACGTTCTCCAGGCTCAATCCAATAATCGTTAGTATTCTTAAAATCTAAATTACCTATTTTCAATACAGTTTTAACACTATCATAACCTACAGAAGAAACAATATGAAATGACTCTATTTTTCTATTGTTAGGATTGAAATAAATTAATAGTGATTGTCCCTCTTTGTCATAATTATTTTCAAAAAGTCTTTTCTGGGGTTTTGAAGGACCAGGAGGATTTTCTAAAGGTCTGCCTAAAACTATCCTTACTTCATCAATATTCTTTCCAATTAAAGCAGGAATATCAAATGTAACTTGAGGTGGTTTTGGTTCTTTACAACTGGCACAAATCAAAAGTAAAATGTACAGGAAATTTTTAACTGGTTTCAAGCTGTTAAATTCAACATTCATCATATTTCTGTTTTGTGGATTTGTAATTCCATTCTTTATACGGAGAATATTAACTATTGAATTTGTAAATTTAGAAAAAAAGCAAATGCTTCTTTTATCGGCATAAAAATAGTATCCGTAAAGATTTTCTATTTAAAAAGAAAATAATTACTTTTGTTTATGAAAGCAAGCAAGGAATATCAAACCATAGAAATTAAACCTTCCCTTTTATCAGAAAGGACGCAGGAAGCTTTAACCTTAATCAAACCTTACGAAAAGCTTTTCACTTCGCCGAAGGCAAAGCATGATGCCATTAAAAAAGGTTTGGAACCGAAAGCCATTCAGGATTGGATTGAAATAGCAGGCGTTACGCAAACGGATGCCGCGCACATCCTGGATTTAACCGAACCAACGTTAAGAAAATACATCAAAGCAGGAAAAGAACTGAACACCGGTTTAAGTGAACACCTCATTCAGCTTTTTGAGTTGTTTGATAAAGGCATGGATACTTTCGGCTCGCTGGAAGAATTTAAGAACTGGCTTCCGCACCATAACATTGGCATCGATGCTGTTCCGATGGATTTGTTGGATACGCTTACCGGGATCAATATCATCAAAAGCGAACTCATCCGTATTGATTATGGTGTAACTGCTTAATTTTCTGATGCTTTTATACAGGATTAGTCAGACTAAATATGCCAATAGTTTAACCGCTTCCGGGATTGACGGCAGATGGAACAGTTTGAATCAAAAAATGATTTACACGGCTGGTTCTGTTGCTTTGGCTTGTTTAGAAAATCTGGCTCACAAAAGTGGTGCTTCTTTGGCTGCCGGAAATTTTTCTTTAGCGATTATTGAGGTGGAAGATGATTTAAAGATCGAGGAGGTAAGGAGCGAGGACTTAGCAAGCGCTCATTTAAATTGGAATTCCGTAGATCAATATCCTTTAACCCAAAAGCTTGGCGATGATTGGTTGAATGCCAATACTGCTGCAATTTTAAAAGTTCCTTCTGCTATTATTGATCTGGAATATAATTATTTGATTAATCCAAACCATGCTTCTTTTACCGGTATAAAAATAGTAAAGGTTGATCGGTTTAGATTTGATGATAGGTTGAAAGGGAATTTGTAGTTTTTACTATTCACCTTATGATTACTTCAATGCCGCTATAAGACCTCAAAAAACTATACCTTGGCTCTGTTCTATAGTTCATTGTTTCAATAGAATCTAAATTTCCTACTTTCATTACATCTTCAAGATTATCATAAGGTACATCTGGATGAATATAAAAGCGAGTTATTTTGCGGGTACGAGGATCAAAATCTATTAGTAATTCTTGCCCGTTTTTGTGATACCAATTCGTATAACCTTTTACACTAGAATCAGAAGGATCAGGAGAAGTATCATCAGATTTACCTAAAACTTTCCTTACTTCATCAATATTCTTTCCAATTAAAGCAGGAATATCAAATGTAACTTGAGGTGGTTTTGGTTCTGTACAACTTGCACAAAACACAAGCAAAATGTACAAGAAATACTTAATTGGTTTTAAGTTGTTAAGTTCAATATTCATCATATTTCTATTAGTTGGATTTGTAATTCCATTCTTTATATGGAGAATATTAAGAGCCTGTTTAAATTTTGTCCTTCCTGGTTTTCATGCTTCTTTTATTCCATCAAACATTTTACAGCTTGTATTTTTGGCTAAAGCCAATTCTTGTTCCCTTTATCCACGGCCTGAAGGCCGTGGCAATTATATAAGTATGTTATGCTGTGGGTTCTGTTATTAGGTGTAAAGGAAAGGTATTTGGAAAACAAAGATAACTAAATTGCCATGGCCTTTAGGCCGTGGAATTTGTAAAATCAGGTTTGGCTTTAGCCAAAAAATCATAGAATGAAATTTAAACAGGCCCTAAATATTGAATTACAATAAGGAAAAAATAAAATGATTTTTATGGTCCCAATTTTTATCCTATAAAAGAAGCATCAAGCTAAAATTTAAAAGCATAAAAAAACGCTTTAAAGCTGATAATGTGGTACGTCGTAGTATAAAATCTAAGTTGCGTATTCGCACGAAATGGACACAGCCTTAAAGCGTAGTACAAATTTGGTTACTTTGAACTATAAAACAGATGCTTCTTTTAGCACACTAATTTTTATCTGATAAAAGAAGCATTAAACTACAACTTTGCACCAAAATTCCGCAACCACAAATCCGCCAAAACTAACGCCGCCATCGCTTCAACAATCGGCACCGCACGCGGAACAACACAAGGATCATGACGCCCTTTGCCTTTTATTTCGGCTGCATTTCCTTCGGCATCAACCGTTTCCTGATTTTGCATAATGGTGGCAACCGGTTTAAAAGCAACTTTAAAAGTAATTGGCATTCCGTTGCTGATGCCACCCTGAATGCCGCCGGAATTATTGGTTAACGTTTGAATATTTCCTTTTTCATCTTTCCTAAAAATATCATTATGCTCCGAACCCAGCATTTCACTTCCGGCAAAACCAGAACCATATTCAAAACCATGAACGGCATTGATGGAAAGCATGGCTTTGCCCAGATCAGCATGTAATTTATCAAAAACAGGTTCGCCTAAACCAACCGGACAATTTAAAATGGTACAACTTATTTTCCCGCCAACGGTATCGCCTTTTTTGCGGATGTCATCAATATAATCAATCATTTTAGCTGCCGTTTCCGGCTCGGCACAACGGACTATATTTTCTTCCCGGATACGTAAAAAATCTTTCGCGTTTTCAATTTTTACTTCCGGCGCATTCATTTTGCCAACGCTGGTTACAGAAGCTAAAATCTCAATTCCTTGTGCTTGAAGCAGCAATTTTGCTACTGCTCCGGCTGCTACGCGTGCTGCAGTTTCCCGTGCAGAAGAACGGCCGCCGCCACGATGATCACGGATGCCATACTTCGTTTGATAGGTGAAATCTGCGTGAGAAGGGCGGAAAGTATTTTCATTGTGGGAATAATCTTTCGATCGCTGATCTTCATTCGGGATCAGCATCGCGATTGGCGTTCCGGTTGACCTTCCTTCAAAAATGCCTGAAAGGATTTGTACGGTATCGCTTTCTTTGCGTTGCGTGGTAATTTTGGATTGTCCGGGTTTGCGTTTGTCTAATTCGGATTGAATAAAATCCGGATCAATTTCTAATCCTGCCGGACAACCATCAATAATAACACCGATTGCCGCGCCGTGCGATTCGCCGAATGTTGTAATGCGGAACGCTTGTCCGAAAGTATTGCCTGCCATTTGAGGTATGAGGTTTGAGGTATCAGGTTTTCTGTCATCCCGACGATAGGAGGGATCTTCATCGAACAACAAATTAGTTCGCTTTGATGAAGATTTCTCCCTTTGGTCGAAATAACAATGCGTTTTAATAAGTTACTTTAAATCCAGCTTTTTTCAAATCATCCCAAAATCCCGGATATGATTTTTCCACCACATTAAAATCTTCAATCTCCACTTCAGGAATAATCAAAGCCAGCGGCGCAAAAGCCATAGCCATGCGGTGGTCTTCGTAAGTGTTGATGAAAACCTTTTCGGGAATGCTTCTTTTAGCACAGTTTAATTTGTAAACCTGGCCTTTTTCTACCAGTTCCACGCCAATTTTTGCAAGTTCTGTTTGCAGCGCTTTTACGCGATCTGTTTCTTTGATTTTTAAAGTTTCCAGGCCGGTAAAAGAAGCATCGTGGCCTAAAGCTGCACAAACTACAATTACAGTTTGCGCCAAATCAGGGCAGGTTTTAAAATCAAAAATCTTGCGGACAACCACTTTTGGTTCTTTTCTTAGCCACACACCACCGTCTTTAAATTGAGAAGTGATACCGAAATTAGCCATAATCTCCGTAATTGTACTATCGCCCTGCAAACTGTAAAGCGTTAATCCCGGAAGAAAAATTTCTGCTTCATCACACAAAGCAGCAATGGCATACCAGTAAGAAGCAGCGCTCCAATCTGGTTCCACATAAATGGTTGCGGGTTGAAAAGGTTGATTTTTGATGGAGATAACATTCCCGTTCCATTGATGCCGGATGCCGCATTGCTGCAACATGGATAAAGTCATTTCTACATAAGGCCGGGAAGTTAATTCGCCTTCAATATGCAAATTTAAACCTAGCGGCAATTGTGAAGCAACCAACAATAAAGCCGTTATATACTGACTGCTGATATCGCCTTTAATATTAATTTCAGCCGTTTTTTGCTCAAATCCTCCGGTAATTTTAATTGGCGGAAAACCTTCCTTTTCTTCGTAAGAAATTTCAGCGCCTAAAGTTCGCAAAGCATCAACCAAAATTCCAATTGGCCGCTGCTTCATCCGTTCCGTTCCAGTTAAAATAACCTGATGCTGTTTTTGCAAGGTAAAAAATGCTGTTAAAAAACGCATGGCTGTACCGGCAGGGCCGATGTTTATTTCGGGTGCGAGGTGCGGGGTAAGAGGTACGGGCTCTTGGCCTGATCCTCGCTCTCCGCTCCCTGATCTTCCCTCCAAAACCCCCGCCAACGTAATCGTATCTGCCGCTTCTGATAAGTTTTCAACCTTAACTTTTCTTTCGCTTAAAGCTGCAATAACCAGGGCGCGGTTGCATTCGCTTTTAGAACCGGTAAGCCTGATCTCGGTCTTAATGGCTTTTTCAGGCTTACTTAAAATCAAATTCCCGGCTTCCATTACGCTTCGGCAACAGTGGAATTATTCATGATCTCTGTTTGCTTACGGATAGATTCGTGGTGCATCAGTTCCAGCAATTTCTCAGTAAAATCGGTGCTTAATTTTAATGCTTTGGCGTAAGAAGTGCGTTTGTGCAAAATCTCGTCCCAACGGGTTACTTGTAAAATGGTTACATTATTATCTCTTTTATAAGCACCTATTTTTTCTACAACGGCCATTCTTTCTGCCATTTTAGAAATGATCTGATCATCGATCTTGTCAATTTCCTTGCGCAGTTCGGCCATTTTATCCTTTACTTCTGCATTTTTCACTTCCGGTTTGCGCTGTGTTAAATGGTCCATCAACTCACTTAAAGCAGAAGGTGTAAGTTGTTGTTTGGCATCCGTCCAGGCAACAGAAGGGTCAATGTGCGATTCGATCATTAAGCCCTGCATATCCATATCCAACGCTTTTTGTGCGATGTATGGGATCAGTTCGCGGTTACCGCAAATATGACTTGGATCGTTAATCATTGGCAATTCCGGCGCTAAAGTTTTTAAGCTGATCGCTAAATCCCAATGTGGTTCATTTCGAAAAGCAGATTTTTCGAAAGAAGAAAATCCGCGATGGATAGCAGCCAGTTTGGTAATTCCGGCAGCATTAATCCGTTCCAAAGCACCAATCCATAAAGAAAGATCAGGGTTTACCGGGTTTTTGACCATTACCGGCACATCAACACCTTTTAAAGCATCCGCAATTTCCTGCACCGTAAACGGATTAACGGTTGAACGTGCACCGATCCATAAAATATCAACGCCAGCATTTAAAGCTTCTTCTACGTGTTTCGCATTGGCTACTTCAACAGCAGTTGGCAGGCCAGTTTCTGCTTTGGCGCGTTTTAACCATTCTAAACCAATGCTTCCGATGCCTTCAAATTCGCCCGGACGCGTACGCGGTTTCCAGATTCCGGCGCGTAGAACGCTTACTTTTCCTGTTTTAGCTAATAAATGTGCAGTTGCAAGTAATTGTTCTTCGGTTTCTGCGCTGCAAGGGCCGGCAATCAGCAAAGGCTCGTGGTTGATCTTCATCCAGGAGTTTAGCGGTTGTATTTTAAGATCGAGTTTCATAATGATGGAGTTTTATTTTGTAGGATTGTAGATTTTTATCGGGTAAAAGAAGTATGTTAGATTTTGTCGTTTTTACGGTATTCGCCTAAAATGTTAAAGTTATGGGTGTATTTTAAAGCTTGTTTAATAGCAGCATCGTATTGCTTTGGCTCCTGCCATTCCACATCTGCATAAAAATTATATTCGTTTGGTTTTCCTAAAACCGGCATAGATTGAATTTTGCTGAGATTAATTTCGTTTTCTGCAAAGATATTAAGCACTTTGGCTAAAGATCCAACCTCATTTCCAGCCTGAAAGCAAAGTGAAGCTTTATTCGGATCAGCAATTGTACCGTTATGTTTATCAGCCATAATCAAAAAGCGTGTATAATTCTTTTTATTGGATTCTATGCGTTTCTCCAAAGCATTTAACTCGTATAATTCGGCAGCCATCGTATTGGCAATGGCAACTGTGTCCATCAGCTTTTCATCATGTACACGTTTCGCGCAAGCCGCGGTGTCACTGCTTTCTATTACTTTGATTTGCGGATATTCTTCCATAAAATCAACACATTGCCGCAAAGCGATCGGGTGGGAGATGGCATATTTTACATCTTCAAACTTAACGCCCGGATAAGCCAGCAAATGTAATTGGATACGCAGGGAAACTTCGCCCACAACCGGGAAATTGTAATTCATCATCAGCGAATAGTTGGGCAATAAGCTGCCGGCAATGCTGTTTTCTATCGCCATCACCACGTAATCAGCTTCTTTGCGGCTTAATGCTTCAAATGTTTGCTTAAAAGAAGTACATTCTACCAATTCAATATCTTCTCCAAAAAACTTAACTGCCGCTTCCTGATGAAAAGAAGCTTTGATTCCTTGTATGGCAACCCGTGGTTTGTTCATGATGCTTGTAAATGCAAAAAAGTCCCGGCTGTTGGGCCCGGGACTTTTTGATGTTTTATTTCTTTATTTCAGATTTAACATATCAGACCCGGCCCTTACCACTAAAGTAAAAGTAAAAGAAACCGAAGAAAAATGTGTTGTTGATAGTCATTGTTGTATTGCGTTTTCAAATGTACATGGAAAAATGAGAATGTCAAGAGGAAAGTTGAAATATTTTCTGAATTAAGGAACTGATAACGTAGGGTATGCTTGCGGATTATTGTATATTTAGTAATAAAATTACATCAATTTATTATGGATAACTCAAATACGATAGGCATAAAATACAGAGCTTTACTTGTTGAAACTATAAATAAACTTGAAGATTTTAATAGTAGCACCTATAATTCAATTCTGAATTTAAGTATGCAAGGCGAATTAAAAGATATTGATGATTTATTTGAAAATGGTGAAGTTGTAAATTTTAAACTTGCTGATTTTAGAAATCTATCTGATCAAAACGTACAACATTTGATTGAAATAATGGATTTTATTAGTGAAAAGTATCAAATTTTAAAAAACATTAATACGATTAGTGATGATGATCTTTTACCATTTTAATTTTCTATCGTTCTGTCAAGAATGTCAGTATATGATTTTTTAATTAAGAATTTTATATCATTATTAAAGTCTTCGTCTTTTTTAAGTTCTACAAAATATTGATTAGGGTATTGTTTATAATGAGGTTTGACATTAGCAAAATTCGGAGAAGCACCTAAATGTGTAAAATAAATTTTTAGTGAAGATTGACTCAAAGTGCAATAAGCAAAAACTTTTACTCTTTTACCGTTTGGGTTATTAAGAGAAAAATCTCGGATTGTATATTTAATATCTTTATCAGCCAAATCTAACTCATACTTAAAATAATTATGTACATCCTTTGCTATAAATAATATTTTATCAGGTATCCCATTGCTTCTTTGTTGTTTTTCATATTCATCCCAAGAAGGAAAGCGAACCCGATTAAAAGAAGATGCTTTTTTAGCAAAAGTTTCTGAAATTATATAACTCTCATTTATATCTTTTGCGACAAATCTGCTTAAAGTCATTCCGAAAGTTTCTACATCATCAATAATTGTATTTCCTGCTAAAAATTTAGCTTTAAGATCAGAATCAATATCGCTACCAATTAAAATTCCTATCAATTTTTTACTTAAATATTTCTCATCAACATTGTTTACTCTGAAAATTTCTTTTTTCTTTTCAAAACTATTTAGTGACCTTAAATAATCATGCAATTGCGATAGATGTGCTTCTTCAAGTTTCCCTTTCTTCAATTCAACAACTGCTAAAAATTCATCATCAGGTTTGTCTCCTTTAATATAAATAAGCATATCTAACCTGCCATCACCATTAGAATCATTTCTTGCTCCTTTAATATGTATTTGAGTTTGTATGACTTCGACTTTTGAATTAATATCGCTAATACTTAAAATATCAGGATTTTCAATTAGAAAAGCTTCCATATGCAATTCGGTTAAGAACATTTTTGGTTCTAAATCAATTTGGGTTGCATAAGCTTGTTTAAATAATTTTATACTCATAAAAGGTTAATTTCGCGCAAAGTAGTAATTTCATTAATTTAGAGAAAATATCACATGAAAAGATGCTAATAGAAAGAACAAATAAAGAAGTAATTATTCGACTTCCGGCTTCGGTTGATACAACTGAATTGCAGCGGTTGGTTGATTACCTGACCTATAAAGAAGCAACGGCAAATTCAAAAGCCAGCCAGGAACAAGTAGATGAACTTGCCAAAGAAGTTAAAAAGGGCTGGTGGAAAGCGAACCGGGACCGTTTGATTAAATGAAGAAGATTATTGTTGACACTAACATTATCTTCAGTACACTTTTAAATTCAAACGGAACAACTGGCGATTTAATTTTTAACTCCAACGGATTCTTTGAATTTTACAGTTGTGATTACATGCGCTTTGAAATTCGCAAACACTGGTCTAAACTTATCAAAATATCAAAATTGACTGATGAAGAAATGCACGATGCGTATGAAAAGGTGCTAACTAAAATTAATTTTATAAATGAAGCTATTATTTCACCTGCAACATGGATAAAAGCCGAACAAATAGTTCGAGATATAGACCCTGACGATGTTGATTTTGTTGCGCTTACAAATCATCTAAAAGGTTGTTTATGGACAGGCGATAAAGAATTATATAGTGGATTGAAAGAAAAGAAATTCCGTTGTGTTTACAGTACTGCTGATATTGTTAAAAAGCGGTACAAACAAACCTAATAAAAACGGCTGCGATGGATTTGTCCATAATAGTTAATGTGATAGTTTCTGTTTATCCAACCCCGCATAATACTCCTTTTGCATCACCTTAGCAACCTGCGTACTGCCATCATGGCTCCAGCCGGGAGGCATTACCAAATATTTAACTTTATCTGCAAAAGTTGGTGCTTTTTTTACATCAGTTAGCAAAGCTTTCCACTCATGGAAAATGATGTTTACAGCACCCATATCTTCTGGTTGTGTAGTTAAGCCGTATTTAATTGGTTCCGGCAGATCTTCCTGAAAAGTACCAAATAACCGGTCCCAAATAATTAACAACATGCCCATATTTTTATCTAAATAAGGAACATTGGAAGCATGATGAATGCGATGATGCGCAGGCGTAACAAAAATAAAACTATACCATTTCGGGAAGTGGATTTCTGCCTGAGTATGCACTAAGTTGCCATACAATTGTGTTAGCAAATAAGCGTACAAAATATCCATAGCCGAAAAACCCATCAAGGCAAGCGGCAAATAGAAGAAAACACGATAAAGTGGTTCAAAAACAGTAGAACGAAAACCGGTAGTTAAATTAAAATGTTCAGAGGAATGGTGCGTAACGTGCATCGCCCAAAACATGCGACAATAATGGCCAACGTAATGCAAAACCCAATATAAAAAATCTTGCACCACAACCAGCACAAACCAGTACAAAAACACGTTTTTAATCTCGAACAAACGGAATTGATAGAAATAGTTCAGCACAAAAAACGTAGCGCCTTTAACCGTTAAGTTGATGAAAAACGTTAAAGTGGTAAGGTAAATATTCGTCCAGGTATCACGTTTTTCGTAGTATTTCCGGTCTTCGCGGTAGCTGAAATACATCTCCACCAGCGTGAGGATGATCAGCAGGGCAAACAAGCCGGCGGCAGCTTCATTTTTATGGTCTAAACCAAACATGTTAATAATTAAGGTAGAAAAGTAAACTTGCACAAAGTTCATCTTCCGTGCAGAAACTATCAATAGTGCATTGTCCGATCTGCGTCAATAACGAGCAGTTGATCCTGGCCGAAGCATTCTTTTTATCGCTTTTCATAATCTCGATCAAAGCCGGGATTGATGCTTCTTTTATCGGGTATTTTCCGTAGAAACGGCGCAGCGTTTGTACAATTTCTGTTAGTTCATCTTGTGGTAAACCGGTTTTTTGGACAGATAAAAATGCTTCGCAAACCATGCCGATCGCAACTGCTTCGCCATGCAACAACGGGTTTTTACCACTTTGCAAAGAAAAACTTTCAACCGCGTGGCCAATCGTATGGCCGAAATTCAGGATCTTGCGTAAACCTTTTTCTTCCGGGTCTTGCAATACAATATTGTTTTTTATTTCTACAGAATGGCGGATCAGTTCAGGGTCAATTTTTTCCGGCGATGCTTCTTTTAGCAGGTAAAAATAGTCGCGGTCTGCAATTAAACCATGTTTCAGCATTTCGGCAAAGCCCGAAACTAATTGCCTTTCGGGTAAAGTTTTCAGGAAATTTGTATCGATAAAAACAGCTTTCGGTTGTGTAAAAGTACCGATGATATTTTTAAGGTGATCCATATCGATGCCGGTTTTGCCGCCAACAGAAGCATCTACCTGCGAAAGTAAAGTAGTTGGTATTTGCACAAAATCAATCCCTCTTTTAAAAGTTGATGCTGCAAAACCGCCCATATCCGTAATCACGCCCCCGCCAACGTTGATGAGCAGGCTGTTTCTATCGGCACCAAAATCAATCAGCATTTTCCAGATGCCAATGCAAAAATCAATCGTTTTATTTTCTTCGCCGGAGGTAACCTCAATCAGGTCATAATCTGTTATTTTCAGGTGCTCGATCAAAAAAGGCAGGCAATGTTTTTCGGTTTGCTCGTCTATCAAAAAAAACACTTTCGTATAGTTGCCTTCTTGTAAAAACTGGTTTAATCCGGTAAAATTATCATTAAAAATAACCGGGTAAGAAATACTTTGTATCGTTTCCATGCTTATTTTACCCTTATTTTTTTGCCGTCAAATTCAACTATATCGCCTGCTTTTACCTTTAATCTTTTGCGAAAATCAACTTCGCCATTGTATTTAACCCGGCCTTCGGTTACCACAATTTGTGCTTCGCCACCGGTTTGTACTAAGTTGGTGGCTTTTAATAACTGGATCAGCGGGATAAACCCGCCTTCTAATTTAAATTCGATCATGCGGGTACAAAAATATAAAATTGCCTTTATCGGGCGTTATTCTATTGTTCAATAGCTAATTTTGTAAAATGGAAATCAGGGAGCCGAATCAAATAACTACTAAAAGTACGCCTTTATCTTTTGAAAACACAGAAATAGCTTTTCGGCATGAAAGTAACGCTGATTTAAAACGTGCTTACTGGTTGTTTAAAATCATCAACCTAAATTTTCTGGTTAAAATTGGCCCGCCTATAACCAACTTTGCTTTTAAAATCGGTTTGCCCATTAAACCAATCATAAAAGCAACTGTTTTTAATCATTTCTGCGGAGGGGAAACCATTGCCGAGTGCGGACCAACGATCCGTAACTTACAAACGGGAAAAGTAGGAACGATACTGGATTACTCGGTAGAAGGCGAAAACGAGGAAGCTGTTTTTGATGAAACACGGGACCAAATAATTGCGACGATAAAAAGGGCAAAAGGCGATACAGCCATTCCGTTAACAGTTTTTAAAGTTACCGGCGTAGGCAGTTTTGAGGTACTGGAGCAAGCAGATGCCGGGATACCGTTTACAAGTGAAGAAGAAATAGCCTGGCAAAAAATATTTGACCGGGTTGATTTGATTTGCCATACTGCTTTTGAACTCGGTGTACCTGTGATGATTGATGCGGAAGAAACGTGGATACAACGTACCATTGATTTATTGGCTCTAAATATGATGCGGCAGTACAATCAAAAAAAGGTGATTGTTTATAACACGTACCAGCTTTACCGGCGCGATAAATTAGCGTCATTAAAAGAAGATCACAAAGCTGCTGTAGAGGAAGGTTTTTTGTTAGGAGCGAAATTAGTGCGTGGCGCCTATATGGAAAAGGAAAACAAAAGGGCTGCCGAAAAAGGTTATCCGACGTTAATCCAACCGGATAAAAAAGCTACCGACCGTGATTATGATCTGGCCATTCGTTTTTGTGCGGAACATTTAGACCAGATTGCTTTTGTAGCAGGCACGCACAACGAGCAAAGTTGTAAGCTGTTGGCAGATTTATTGAACGAACAACAAATTGAACATAATCATCCGCATGTTTACTTTTCGCAATTGCTGGGCATGAGTGATAATTTAAGTTTTAACCTGGCAAATGCGGGTTACAATGTAGCCAAATATGTGCCTTTTGGGCCGGTAAAAGCTGTATTGCCTTATCTTTTTAGAAGGGCGCAGGAAAATACGGCTATTGCGGGGCAAACCAGCCGGGAGTTAGGGTTGATCAGCAAAGAAAAAAACAGGAGAAGGATTTAACCTGTTCAGGCTGATACTGTTTTTATCGCCTAAAAAATGTTAACCCTAAATAATTACCTTTGCAACTCATGATCATCGGGTAATACATGGCTGAATTAATAGCTCAGCAGAAAGCTTCATCAGATAAAGCAGTAAAGTATTTTCTGCTGGCCTGGGGCCTGGTCAATTTCCTGCAAAGTTATTTTACAGAACTCCATCCGGACGAGGCTTATTACTGGCTTTACTCGCGTTTTTTAGATTGGGGCTACTTTGACCATCCGCCAATGGTGGCTTTATTTATCAGTGCAGGCAGTTCTTTGTTTCATAACGAGTTGAGTTTGCGCCTGCTTACTGTTTTTAGCAGCACTTTTTCGTGGTGGGTTTTGTGGCAGGTCCTGAAAAAATACCAGGTGGAAGCCAAGTGGTTTGTACTTGTTGTTACTTCCATTTCCATCTTTCACATTTTCGGTTTTACCACCACGCCGGATGCGCCGCTTTTCTTTTTCAGTACGTTGTTCTACTTCTTTTACCAGCAATATTTAGAGAAAGACACGCCGGCAATTGCTGTTCTGTTTAGTTTAGCTTTGGCTGGCGCTTTATACAGTAAATATCACGCTGTATTGCTGGTTGTTTTTACGCTGATGGCAAACCCCAAATTATTTGGCCGGAAATCTTTCTGGCTGGTTGCCGTACTTACGCTGATACTGTTTTTACCGCATGTTTTTTGGCAATACAATCACGGTTTTCCTTCGGTGAAGTATCATTTAGTTGAACGGGAAGCAGACCATTACGAGTTCCAGTTTACTTATTTATTTCTGTTAGGGCAGTTGTTTATGGCTGGGCCATTGGTAAGCTGGTTCTGGTTTTACAGTATCAGCCGTTTTCGTGCTACAGATATTTTTACCAAAACTCTGCTGTTTAATTTTGTAGGCACCATATTGTTTTTCCTGGCGAATACCTTAAAAGTAGCCGTGCAGCCTCATTGGACACTGATCGGCTTTTTGCCGCTGGTTATGCTGGTATCCATCTCACTTCAACATAAACCCATGCCACAATGGCTGCAACCGCTTTTATACATTAATATTTTGCTTTTATTGCTGATGCGGCTTGGGCTGATGGTGAAAAATCCGATCAGCATGAAATTTGGCGTGATCAAAAGTTATTTTGGCAACCCGAAGTGGGCAAATTTAATTAAACAAAAAGCGGGAAACGCTTATGTGATCTTTCCGGATCAATTCCAGGATCCGTCCTGGTACAGTTATTACACCAACTCTTTAAAAGGTGTTGCTTACGATTCGCGCTTTTACCGCCGTACGCAATTTGATATTTGGCCTTTGGAGGACAGCTTGCAGCAAAAGCGCATTTATTTTGTTACCGAAGGGCCGATTAAAGGGATTAGCAGCGATATTTTAAATACACCGAAAGGGATTTTTTATGGCGGCTGGATTGATAGCTTGCGTACTTATCAGAAAATTTTGGTAGAAGCAGATTCTGCACAAATCAATGCCTCACCCGGAAAAACTGTTCATCTCAACCTTAAAATTACCAATCCTTATCCTAAAATAATTGATTTTAGTAACGTTCATCGGGCACATATTGTGGTTTTAAGAGCTTATGTGATGCAGGAAGATTCTATAATCAGCAATCAATTAGCTTCTGCAAATTTTAATCAGCTAAAATTTAAACCCGGAGAAACCCGTATTTTTCCTTTCGATTTAAAAATACCTTTGCAAAAAGGAAATTATACACTTTTGTTTTCTGTAAAAACAGCGCCGTTTGCGGGCCCGCGCAGCAGCAGGACCTTCAACCTTACTATTCAATAAACTATGAAATATACTTTACGCACCTGTTGCTTTTTAGCCCTGATGCTTCTTTTATCCACTAAAAATAGCATTGCCCAAAATCTGGATATTCATTTTAATGGTTTTGGTTTTATGGATAACCGCGAATACCGCGCATTTGAAGAACGTTCGCATACCTATTCCGGTGCACGTGCCGAACTGGACCTGGGTGTTAATTTAGATTCTGTTAACCATTTTCGTTTTGGGGTGAACGGGATCCATGAGTTTGGCGCCAATCCGTTTTTCCTGAAAGCCGATCCGGTTATTTACTATAGTTTTACCGGTAAAAAAGGCTGGCTGTTTGATATTGGTTCTTTTCCGAGGCAAGATTTACTAACCGATTATCCTATTGCTTTATTAAATGATACGTTGCTTTATTATCGGCCAAACGTACAGGGTTTGTTAACCAGTTACCAAAGCCCGTGGGGCAAGGAAACGATTTGGATTGATTGGGTAAGCAGGCAAACAGCAACAGACCGGGAACAATTTATTTTTGGTGCGGCCGGAAAATATCTGCCTAATCCTTATGGCCCCTTCTTTTTATCACATTATTTTATGCTGCTGCACGATGCCGGCGCAGCAATTTTGCTTCCTAATGATTACATCCGCGATAATGGCGGCGGTCAGGTTCGTGTTGGTTTAGATTTCAGTCATAAAACCTTTTTAGATTCCTTAACCATTGAAGCCGGCGGAATGCTTTCGTTGGAAAGGGTACGAGGTTTGGATGGTTTCCAGATACCAAAAGGTTTTGTTGCCGAGATTAATATCAATCATAAACATTTTGGGCTGAAAGACAACTTTTACGCCGGCCAAGGCCATCATATTACTTATGGCGATGCTTTTTACGAAAAGAAAATGTATAACCGATTAGACCTGATTTATACACCATTTATTTATGGACAGGTTAAAGGAAGCTTTATTTTGAGTTTACACCAATCGCCCGGGAATTTGGGCGATAGCCAGCAAGCGTTCAGGTTAACGTATGATATCGGGCGGAAGAATTTGGTGCGGTTTAAGGATTAGTAAAAGATAATTTTACTTTAGATTGCATTTACTGCATTGCTTAAATATTTTCAAACCTCAAGCGGTCTAAAATTTGTTCTTCGGAATAAGGAAGTAAAGCCATGTTTTTCTTATTTTAACACAAATCTATTAAATAAGATCAACATATGTACCTTATTAGTAGGTTATAAATTTAATAAGAAAAAAAGCGCCTTTTGTAGTTCTTGTTTTTTGATCGAAAATCTAAGCTTATCTACTTAACTTTTAGCTGCTAAAAACAGTATTACTTATGATTCTAAATATCATCAACCACATGTTACTTTTACCACTATCCCATAGGTAAGTGCTAACTTTTAGAAATCAAATATAAATACTTTTGTAACTGAAAATATTTCCAGAAAAGTTAATCTTTCTTACACTAATAAAATGTACAAACTTAAAATCATTTCATCTACAGTCCGGCCTGGAAGAAAAGGCTCTATTATTTCTCACTGGATTACAAACCTTGCTCAAGAAAAAGGAAATTTTGAAGTCGAATTGCTTGATCTTGGGGAGATTAATTTACCGTTGATGAACGAACCCGTTCACCCTATGATGAGGCAATATGAGCATGAGCATACCAAACAATGGAGCGCTAAAATAGAAGAAGCAGATGCTTTTATTTTTGTTACGGCAGAATATGATTACAGTTATCCGGCCTCTCTTAAAAATGCTTTAGAATATCTTGTTCATGAATGGGCTTATAAACCAGCCGGAATAGTAAGTTATTCTATCGGCCCGTTTGCCGGTGTTAGGGCAGCATCCAGCTTAAAAGGAGATTTGCTTTCGTTAAGAACTATATCATTAGCAGAAGCCGTAAATATCCCGGCAGTAAATCAATTTATTGGCGAAGACGGCTTATTTACCCCAAATGAACAATTAACTAAAGCAGCAACCGTAATGTTGACACAATTGCTTAGATGGACAAAAGGCTTAAAAGCGATAAAGGAAGATAATCTATAATTAGAAATTTTAGCAGTGGAGTTGTGATAAATATATCTTCACTGCTAAATATTTCTTATTTAAAGTGTTTTAAGGACTTTGGTCTTTAATCTAATTCATACTTCTTTAAGAACCGGAAATATCACCGGAACCATGTGCTACTTTAGAAACGCTTTTTGGATGGCCACTATAATGAATATCGCCGGAACCTGAAACAGAAGCATCAAGCCTTTCACTGGCATAAATATTGGCATCGCCAGAACCGGAAACCCGGATTGCTGTAGATTTAGTCATCAGGTTACCGGCATCAAAATCACCGGAACCCGAAATAGAAACAGTGGATTCATCTGCTCTTCCACCGATATTGAAATCTCCGGAACCGGAAATAGCAGCTTCCAGTGTTTTTACATTTACTTTGCCCCGAAAATCTCCGGAACCACTTAAACGCAATTGCAAACTATTCGTATTAAATTCATTATCAATTTTCAAATCACCGGAACCACTCAAACCAATACTGTTTAAATCTTTAGCAACTATATAAATCACCGTTTTGCGATTGTTCCAGAAGTTGCCCGAATTCCAACCATGATTATTTTTAGAATGGATCATCAGTACGCCGTTTCTAACTTCGGTCACAATCTCATTAATTACATCTGCATCTGCTTCCACTTTTACAGATTCAGGGCCGCCTTGTCGCAATACTACATCAAACGAGCCGGATGAAGCAATGGCATGAAAGCCGGAAAGCCTTCGGTCCTGTATCTCTATTCTGCTTTTAGTTGAAAAATGAGCCGAAGCCGCAAAAGAAATTTTGCCTGTTGCCAAAAGTAAAAGCGCAATAACGAAGGTTGTAATAGGTAATTTCATGGTTAAAGTTTTATATAAGATGCTGTTTAATGCCCAATGGTTACAGCAAAATCAAAAAATTAATCAATTAAAACACCAATATAATAGTTAAAAGTATCTGTTTCGATATTTTCTTTAGTGGCCGATGGCAAATTTATAGGGGTAAAAGAAGTACTTAAATTAAAAAATTGATATTCTCCGCCTTTTGTCCTGATTCTTACCGGCATCGTAAACCCGTTTACATCAGCTATCCATCTTGCTAAAAGTTGTTTATCTTGAAACTGAAACTCTAACGTAGGAATGTTTTTATAACGAAGATACTGATCGAAAATGCTGGTGAAGTTTAAGCCGGATTGTTGATTAATATAACCAACAATAGCTGCTGTGGTAACGGTTTGATGATAAAAAGTTTGGTTTAACCCGCGCAAAATCCCCCGCCATTTTGCATCATTATTGATAATGGTCCGGACCATGTTCAGCATATTGCCGCCTTTATAATACATATCTCCCGAACCTTCTTTATTAACATTGTAAGGAGCGATAATGGGTTCATCATTTTGTATCGCTCTTCGTGTTCCGTGTACATATTCCTGACCGGCCTGCTTGCCATATTGCTGCTCTACATATAATGATTCCGAGTAATTCGTAAAACTTTCATGTATCCACATATCAGCTTCATCTTTCATGGTGATGTTGTTGCCAAACCATTCATGCCCGCTTTCATGCACCACAATAAAATCCCACTTCAAACCCCAGCCCGTTCCGGAAAGATCGCGGCCGAGATAACCGTTCTGGTAATGGTTGCCATAAGCTACGCCGCTTTGATGTTCCATACCCAAATGCGGCGTTTCGATTAGTTTATAACCATCTTCATAAAACGGGTAGGGGCCAAACCAGTGTTCAAAAGCGGTAAGCATCGGTTTAACATTATCGCCGAACTGCTTTTTAGCTTTATCAAGATTGACTGGCAAAACCCAGTAATCTAAAGTAAGCTTGCCTTTTTCACCATTAAAAACATCATCAAAATGAACATAATTGCCAATGTTAGCTTCCACATTATAATTATTGATCGGGTTTTTTACCACCCAATCAAAACGTGTGTAACCATCATTTAATTCGGTTACTTTTCTTAATCTTCCGTTAGATACATCTTTTAAACCTTTTGGTACACTGATGCTAATCAACATGCTGTCCACTTCATCGGATAAATGATCTTTATTTGGCCACCAGACACTTGCGCCCAAGCCTTCGCAGGCAGTGGCAACCCAGGGTTTTCCTTCACTGTCTTTGGTAAAAACAAAACCGCCATCCCAGGGTGCATGTTTAGCCACAATTGGGTTACCGGAATAATAAACTGTAAATGCTTCTTTTATGCCCCTTTTTATGGTGTTTGGAAACGTGATGAAAACGGCATTAAATTCACGGGTAAACGGCAGGGTTTTTCCATGAAAGATTACTTTTTCTACTTTTAAATTCGCAAAAAGATCGAACTGTAATTTCTTAAAATCCTGGGTCGCTGTAAACCTGAACTCGTTGCTGCCGCTGATGAACTTTTGATCGATATTAACCTTAACATTTAAGTGATAATAATTAATATCGTAACAGGTACGAAGCGGCGTTAGCATGCCGCGCAAAGTATCGGCACGGGTAAAAGTTTCTTTAGGCTGAAGCAATTGTGCCGATGCGGAGCTGAAGCAACAAAAAAATGCCGGTAAAAGAAGTATCAGTTTTTTGTGGAACATCGCTTTATTTCAATACTTCAACATCAATAAAACTATCGTTAAAAACAGTTTCTGTTGCTTTGATGTAATCGCTTGCTGTTGCTTTATATGGGTTAGGCACAAATTTTTGCGGGTTGCGGGCAAACAGCGGAAAACAAGTGCTTTGAACCTGGACCATCAAACGGTGGCCTTTTTTAAATGTATGCAGCACATCTTGCAGGCGCACATTTACATCTGTTTTTTGATCAGGGACCAAAGCTTCCGGTTTTTCAAAGCTGTTGCGGAAACGCGCCGGCATTACTTCAGATCGAACCATTTGCCAGTAATTACCCATCAAAATATTTTTGTTAGGCTGATTTGGATTATTTGGTTCATCAGGAGGATAAACATCAATCAGTTTAACAATAAAATCAGCATCGGTTCCGGTAGAAGCAATTTTTAGGTGGGACAGGATTTCTCCGCCCAAAGTCAAATCATCTTGTAAAACATCAGTTTGATAAACCAAAACATCCGGCCGGCGGCCTGCAAAACGCTGATCTTCGCTCATGTAATTGTGCGGCGTAAAACCCATCGTGGTGGTATTGTCTTCAGTGTAAGGAACTGGTTTTGCCGGATCGCTGATGTAAGACACAGAACCTGCTGAAGCAGGGGCTGACATGGCGATCTTACCATCAGCATTCAGATATAATTTTTGGTGCGAAGCATTTGCGGCAGGCCATTGCGCAAATTCTTCCCACTCTTTTTTGCCGGTATTGTACATGTAAGCTTCGGGTAAACCTGAGTTTTTATCGCCGTTGCCTTTTAAGAAATGGTTGAAGAATTTGGCTTCAATATTTTTTTGGTAGAAAGTAGCAATGCTATCGCCAAAATAAACATTACTGTGAAAGGTATGCCCGGTTTCGCGCGACCAGCGCCCATGTCCAAACGGCCCCATTACAATTGTATTATAAGCACTTGGATCTGTCTTTTGGATCTTTTTATACATATCCAATGGGCCAGAAAGGTCTTCTGCATCAAACCAGCCACCTACAAACATTACCGCAGGTTTTACTTTACCAAAGTGGCGCGGCAAGCTGCGTTTCTGCCAGAAATCGTCATAATTGGGATGGTTGACAGTTTCCTGCCAGAAAAAATTGTCTTTGTAATATTTATCAGCATTGCTTAGCGGCCCTAAATCAAGCAGAAACTGATAGCCATCCTTAGTTCCGGCGTTAAACATTTGGTTTACATACCAGGCTTTGCTGGTAGTATCTGTTTTTTGTACACCGAAAAGAGGGTAAGTAAAAAAGTAAGATTCTAACAAAGAACCGTTATGATGGAAGTCATCAAAAAAGAAATCAGAAATGGGTGCTTGTGGAGAAGAAGCTTTTAACGCCGGATGATTAGATAAAATACCTGCAGCCGTATAAAAACCCGGATAAGAAATTCCCCATTGTCCAACCTTGCCATTATTGTTGGCCACGTTCTTTACCAGCCAGTCAATGGTATCATAAGTATCAGAACCTTCATCTACATTTTTTTTGCTTTTTTTATTATCGATAACCGGCGTCATGTTCGTCCAGGTTCCTTCGCTTTTATAACGGCCGCGTACATCCTGGTAAACTACAATGTAACCTTCTTTCATCATTGTTTCTGATGGGCCTAAAGTTCTTGGAAACCTGTTATCTCCATAAGGCGCAACACTGTAACAGGTGCGCTGCATGATTATTGGATATTTTTTCTGCGGAGAAGCATCTTTTGGGGTATAAATAGAAGTAAAAAGCTTAATGCCATCGCGCATGGTTATATACACATCTTTTTTAGTGTAATTTTCGCTGGCGTAATTGCTTTGTGCCGATGCAGAAAGGTTAAATAGCAAAACAATCAGCAGGAAAAAGTATATTTTTTTCATTTAATAGTAATTTAAACTGCTAATTTAAAAAAATATGCTTGTGAGGAAATAATGAGGTTGTTTAAACTTTTTGGTACCAATTTCAATTTGATCCTTTGGCATGCCGGGGTTTGGTGCCCATGCTTCTTTTACCGGATAAAATTGATGTTTACATTTAATCACTAAAGACCTATAAGGTTTTCAAAACCTTATAGGTCTTTAGTGAATGGTTACATTTTTAGGCGATAAAAGAAGCATCGGCTCAGAAAAAGAGGGCCAGAAAAAAAGTTTAAACAACTTCAATGAGCTTGTTACTTAAGGACAATTTTGGATAAAAAAGATTATTAGTATTGATTTCAACGATTTTTTACCCGTAAAAGAAGCATTAAAAACGGAACCCAATATGATTGTTTGATATAAAATTAGTAAGCTTTACATCAATTGTTTCTCATGCTCAAGCTGCTAATATTTAGCAAAACCAATATTAGCCAAAGCTGAGAATAATATGTTTCAACAGGATTGCTTTTAAATTGGATATATTCAACCGATCTTTATTTTTTCAATGATGATTCTCTGATAATCAACTGTGCCGGTAAAACAATCTGGTTTTTAACGTTTGCTTTATCATCCTTTTCAGAATTAAGTTTCTTTAGTAGTATTGAAATTAAATTATCAGATAATTCTTTCATTGGCTGGGCAACAGCAGTTATCGGAGGGTTAAAAACTTTAAAAAACTCATGGTCGTCAAAAGCGATAACGCCCATATCTTCCGGGATGTTGATTTTTAAATTTCTAAGTGTTTCGAATCCTTTTATAGCCAAATAATTGGTAGCAAATAAAACTGCATCAATGTTTTTGTTATCTAAAAAGAATGTTGTAAATTGATCTCTAACTTTTTTTGTATCCAGTTTAAAGGGGATTTTTAAGGTGTATGTAGGAAGTTTAAGCTCATCCATTGCAGATTCGTAACCTTTTAAACGCTCATTCATTTGTGTCTGTCCAGAATCAAGGGTAATAAAAGCAATATGCTTAAAGTGCTGTTCCTGAAAATGCTTTATGGCCTCATAAGTACCTTTAAAGTTATCGATGATAACATAATCTGTACTTAATTTAGGGAAAAAGCGGTCAAAAAGCACAAATGGCAATTCCTCCTGAAGCAATTGCCTTAGTTCTTTTTCAATACCTTTTGGTGGAGTGATAATATACCCGTCAACATTTCTGCTTTTAAATAATTGTATTAATTCTCTTGTTTTTTCCAGATTATCTTCTGTACTGCAATAAATTATTTTATAACCTTTTTGGTAAGCACTTTCTTCGATCAAGCGGGCAACACTTGCAAAAAAAGAATCTGCAATATCTTCTACAAACAAGGCAATCATTTTGGTCTTTCCGGTCCGCAAACTTTGGGCAAACTGATTTGGGTGATAGTTTTTTTCCTTCATAAAGTCATTAACTTTTTGAATGAGCTTATCACTAATCCGCATTTCTTTTGCTTTACCATTCAAAATAAAGGAAATGGTTGTAATGGAGATGTTAAGTTCCTGCGCAATATCTTTAATAGATAATTTTTTCTTCATCCTTCGGTTGATCTCCTATTCTGCCTGGTTGAATAATAATAGAAATATAACAACGATCATGCTGGAAAATTACTATTTCTCATATAAAAGCTGTTTAAATTGATGCCTGCACAATTGATCATGCTTCTTTTATGCCTATAAATTTTTGTTTTGGTAGGCCATGCCTAAACAAAACGCCTGGGAAATCCCCTGTTTTTCAGGTGATAAAAGAAGCATCAGGAAAAAATCCCGCGCAAATTTAAACAGGCCCTAATATAGCTGCTTCTTTGGTCGGCCTCAAATTTAACCCGCTCATTTATGCCCTGCCCATTTTAGGGCGATAAAAGAAGCATTCGATGGTATTATCGGCTTGGTACTATAAGATAACTAATCTATAGGATCGGGCGGGGCCGGCCGGGCGGGATCATAAACTGCTACCGCAACCCTGGAATCTGCGCAGCCATAATATAAGAACCATTTTTTTTGAAAGTAAACCATGCCTTCTATAAACACCGTGCCATTGATGTACTGGCCGCTTTTCTCAAAAGGCTCCATCGGCCTTAAAAAAGGTACATCCAAACGTGTGATTGGTTTTGAGGGATCATTTTTATCGAACAAAGCCTGGCCGGCGCAGTAAGAGTTTGCGTTAAACCGTTTATCGCCATCATCGCCGGCTTTATTCTTTCCATTATAAAAAAGGATAATTCCTTTGTCAGTTAATAAAGCCGGCGGCCCGCATTCCGTCAACTCACTATCAAAGTAACCTTTTCTTGGGGAGATCAGCTCTTTTAAAGTTCCGTTGCTGTTAACCACCGGTTCCCAATCTACTAAGTTGTTTGAAGTAGCTGCATATACATGCAGTTCTCCCCAGTACATCCAGTATTTCCCATTTATTTTTATAATTACCTGTTTATTACCAACTAGTTTAGTGAGGATGGATGCAGATTTATGCGGGATATTTAAAAACTTTCCATGATAAGCATCTTCAAAGATAGGGCCGTGCTTGGTCCAGTTTTTTAAATCTTTGGAAGTGGCAACGCCAAGCCTGGGGACCTCACGGTTCCACTGGGTATAAAAAACAACATAAGTGCCATTTGCGGTAACGGCAACCCTCGGGTCTTCACAGCCTCCCGGCCATTCATACTTTTTTTGATCATCATTTGCCGGATAAAAGACAGGCGTTTTGCTTCTTGAAAAATGTAAACCATCATTACTGGCAGCGTAACCAAGCCTTGAAGTACGGAAACCTATACCCACGCCTGATCGATCTTCTGCCCGGTATAACACTACAATTTTGCCGTTTCTTATTGCAGCCGCCGGATTAAAAGTATCATTAGATTCCCAGGCAACAGGTTTTTTTAAAATAGGATCAATAAAAGTAGCATTTGGGTCAGGAGAAATAATGGGATTGATATGGGCAGGCCTTTTAAATCCGCCAAAAGCCCAATCCGGCAATTGGTTTACCGTATTCTTTTGGGCAAAAGTATCGGCAGAAAAAATCAGCAGTACTGATAGGACTTTAAAAAACAAAGAAGCACGGTTTAAAAATAAAGTATCTTTCACGGAATTTTTGGTTAGAGTGTTTAACGACTGGTGTATAACTGTTCAATTTTTTCAAGCGGTACGCCCTTGGTTTCAAAAACATAGCGGCTCACAAAAAGGATCATGCCAAAGTTGATCAGGCCGTAGGTAAGAAATGTTAAAGCCGGGCCCAAACCCTCCAGCATAACAGGAAAAGTGAGCGAGACAATAGAGTTGGCCACCCAGTTGCCAAATACCGCAATAGAGGTTGCCGTACCCCTTATTTTATTAGGAAATATTTCTGCTACATATACCCAAAGTACCACGCCCCAACTGCAGGCAAATCCTCCTATGTAGATAAATATGCTTGCTAACACCAGGTAGTTGTCGATCTTATTTAAATAGAACAAACCAGCTAAAGTAAACATGCACAAACCCATCACCCAAGAGCCCGTAAGCAACAGTTTTTTGCGGCCAACCCTGTCAATTAACGGAAAAGCCACGATTGTAAAGATGAGGTTTACTACGCCTGTTAAAACCGTTTGAAACAGCACGCTTCCGCCTACCCGGGTCTTTTCAAATATAAGCGGGGCATAATAAAAAATAATATTGATGCCTGTAAATTGGGCAACAGATGCAAATACAAGTCCTATAATAACCACTCTTTTAAAACGCGGGGTAAACACATCGCTTAAACGCGGGGCAGATTCTGCTTTAATATCGTTTTTAACGGTTTCCACTTGCATAACAGCCTGCTCTCTGTCATAGATTTTGCTGAAGATCTTTTCTGATTCCGAATCCCTGTTTTTAGTAATTAACCAACGCGGGCTTTCCGGAACGAACAGCAATAAGATAAAAAAAACGAAGGAAGGCACTACGGCTGCTGCCAGCATATAACGCCAGTAATCTGCAGGCCCTATAAAAGAGAGTGAACCACTGTCTATGGCGTAATTGGAGATGAAAGATAAAAGAATACCGGTAACGATGGCCAGCTGCTGCAGCATGCCTAAACGGCCCCGGTACGCTGGCGGGGCCACTTCTGATATATAAATAGGTGCCAGGGTTGATGCCATGCCAATAGCAACGCCGCCAATTAAACGATAACACACCAGTTGTGTATAACTTGCGGCGATACCGCTTCCTAAAGCAGCAATAATATACAGTAAGGCTGTTACGATCATTAACTTTTTGCGGCCGAAAATATCAGCCAGCTGCCCGGCAAATAAGGCGCCAGGGATACAACCGATGGAGGCAGCAGCTACTACCAGTCCTAACTGGGCATCGTTTAAGTCAAAAACATGCTTTAGCGAGGTTAAGGTCCCTGCAATTACAGCAGTATCAAAACCAAACAAAAGGCCTCCTAAAGCTGCTACTATTGAAATAAGAATGGTATAACTTTTCATTTAAATTACTTAAAATAAGGGCCCGTTTAATTTATTCGGAATGTTTGAGATGCTTCTTTTATCACCTAAAAATCGGCAAGGCCATTTGCTTTTGTAACCGGCAGCAAAGGCAAATTTTATAGTGGTAAAAGAAGCATCAGTGCCGGTCCTGAGAATATTTTAGGACCGGCTATAATTTAAACAGGCCTAAGGCTGTTCGGTTGTGTAAATAGAAAGTACTTCTGCGTCTGTTAAAGCCCTGCTGTAAAAACGGATATCATCCATAGAGCCTTTAAAATAAGACGTGCCCATCTGGCTTTTTGGCAAACTTTGGCCAATAACCAAATTTACAGGGGTTGGAAGTGTAATAGGTGTACCGGTTACGGCAGCAGTTTTTACTAATTTATCATTGATGTAAAATTTCATGGTTCCGTTGGTATAAGATACAGCGATATAGGTCCATACATCTGCAGGAACAACTCCCGGGTTACTATCCACATCATGATAGCCATCATCCGCATGTATGGTTAAGAACAAAAAGTTGTTGCCTTGTAGCTGGAATTTAAACCCGTTATAAGTGTTTAAAGAGAACATGTAATTATCAGGGTTCGTTTCATGGCGTTTTACCCATAAAGTAATGGTAAGTTCCTTAGGGTTTAGATCGGTTGTGTAAGGCACTTCAATATTGGCGCCATTTTGAAAATCATAAGCGCTGTTGGCCTGATTAAACCGGTCCGGGATCAGTTGGGGAAGTGTGTTGCCATCAACAGGCGAAGCCCCGCTATTAATATAACCGGTCATTAAAGTTCCGTTATGGCCATGGCCGGAAGCATCATTGGCGTTGCCGGTAAATTTCCATTGGGCAATTAAGTTATCGGCAGAAACATCCTGGATCAGCCTGGATTGAAAAGTAATTATTGCACGCCTGAGGTTAGCCGTAGCATTATCCACTTCCTGCTGGCTGTATTGCGTGGAAGCTTTTACGGCGGTAGCCAGATCTATAGCTGTTTTAAGGTCTGCACGGGACCCGACGGAATAGTTTCCGGCCCTTTTGCCCTCAACAGAATTGCTGTAAAAATTGGTAGCAGAGTCAATGGCTGTGGTGATATTTTTTTTATCAGCGTTAAAAGTCACCTGGCTGGTGCTCTTTTTACAGGCAAAAAAACTGCATGAAAGTAAGAATGCCAACAATGCAGGAACTACGTATTTGTTATTGATCTTCATGGCTTTAATATTTTAATTATTTGCCTAATAATTTATTGGTTGAGCGCTCGCTTTGTGGGATCGGGAAAAACTTGTTGGTGGTAAAGTTGAAGTTTGGCTGATCTCTTAACGCTGCCATGGCATAAGTGCTTCCGTAACGTATAATATCAAAGAAACGGCCGAATTCTAAAGCTAACTCAGACCTTCTTTCCCGGCGGATGATATCACGAAGCTGTGCCTGGCTAGTGGTGGTAATATCCGGCAGTAAACCTGCTGGTACAGTACCAAACCCAGTTAAGGTATTGTCGTACAGGTAACTTTCCCGCGCACGTTTCCTTATTTTGTTTAGTGGGGCCAGCGCTGCTGCACTATTGCCGGCTTCATTTAAAGCTTCGGCTTCAATCAGCAAAAGATCAGCAAAACGAAGTGCCTCCACATTCAAATTTCCGTCCCCTTTGGTTGCTGCCGGAATTTCCGACAGCGGTTGTATTTGTTTCTTGGTTACATAACCGGTAGCTGTCCAGCTTGGATCAAACGGACTGTCAAAATAAGGATGACCTGCACGGCCAACGGTATAATCTAACCTGGGATCTACTACTCCAGCCGGGTTTTTTTCGAAGTTATCTACCAGGCTTTGCGTTGGTTGGAAGAAGCCATAACCATTTAACGGGCCTCTTGGCGCGAAAGCCTGGTTAAGTGCATTTCCTTGTTTTGGACTTAAACCTGCCGTATGCCATATCGAGAAAATAGCTTCTGTATTGTTCTTTGTGCTTGCGGTAAAATTGTCGGTGAACTTAGCTGTGAGATTATAGATACCTAATGCTTCAACCTGCTGCGCGGTTTGGGCTGCCATGGCATATTTGCCCTCAAAAAGATAAGTTTTTGCTAATAACGTTAATGCGGCCCCTTTGGTGGCACGGCCTAAATCTGCGCCGGTCCAGCTTAACGGTAAGGCAGCGGCAGCATCCGTACAATCTTTTTCTATTTGAGCATATATTTGCGCCTGTGGAACTGCGGGCGCCTGCAGGTTATCAGCTGTAGCAACGGTTAAACGTAATGGAATATCACCATAACTGTTAGTAAGCATAAAGTAATAATAGGCTCTTAAAAACTTAGCCTGGCCGTTTAGGGTTGCTTTTGTTGCATCCGGTATTGCAGTGTTTGCAGGTGTTAAACCGCTTAATACGAAGTTAGCTTTCGAAACGCCATCATAATATCGTCCCCAAACTGCTTCTACAGCAGAATTACTGGTGAGGATATTAAATTTATCTATATTGTCAATATCTGCCTGGTCCCCCGGCAAACCGCCCTTCACGGCATCATCAGAAGCAACATCGCCCAGAACCCAAATTTCATTAGCAAAAGCATCGGTAAAAGTTAGAGGAACATAAGCTGCGTTTACGGCTGCATTTGCATTGGCTACCGAGGTAAAATAATTACCGGCCTGATAAGTGCCTAGCACGGGTTGGTCCAGTGATTTTTTGCAGCCAGCAGCAACAAATAGCAAACTTCCTGCTATCGCTGTAATTATATGTCTGTTTATCATTTTCTTAAGTTTTGAGATTAAAAATTAGCGCTAACACCTGCTGTAAATGTGCGGGCAGAAGGATATGTTCCCCAATCAATGCCTACGGCCCTTACTCCGTCGCCGCTGGAATTGCTGTTTGTGTAGATTTCGGGATCGATGCCGGTATATTTTGTTACGGTGAATACATTTTGCGCACTTACAAAAACCCTGACTGACGTTATTTTCAATCTTTTTACCAGCTTGTCGCCAATGGTATAACCTAACTGAATATTTTTAAGCCGTAAGTAAGAACCATCTTCTAAAAACCTGGTGGAAGGGCGTTTATTATTGGTAGCGCCGTTCCAGGATAAGCGTGGAAATTCATTAGTGCTTCCTTCACCTGTCCAGCTTTCCGTTGCAGCCCTTTCTGTAATGTTAAAGGAGCGATAAAAGCCTTCAATATCGGTATTGATCTGGTTATATAATTTGTTGCCATAAACGCCCTGAAAGAATAAGCTTACATCAAACCCGGCATAAGAAAGGTTTCCGGTTAAACCATAAGTAAGTTTTGGGATCGGGCTGCCTACGTAAGTGCGGTCATATTCATCAATAATCCCATCAGGTTTTCCGTTGGGGCCGCTGATGTCTTTAAACATCACATCTCCCGGTTGTATTCCCGGGCCTTGATAGGCATGAGTAAAAACTTGCTGTGCATTCTGAAAGATCCCTTCCTGCTGAAGTAAGTAGAATGAACCAACAGGCTGCCCTACTGCCGTTTGGGTTGCATAATAATTGTTATCTATACGGCCGCCAACTAAAGGAGAACCGCCGGCCAAAGAAGTAACCTTGTTATTAATAACAGACAAGTTGCCAATAACACTGTATTTTACTTTTTTGCCGATGCCGTTGCGATAGTTTACTTCAAACTCAAAACCCTGGTTACGCATCGAGCCGGCGTTAACAAAAGCACTGGCAGCGCTGCCCGCACTGGTTGGCTTGGCCGGTTGCAATAGCATACCAGAGGTGTTTTTTATAAAGTAATCAGCAGAAATTTGTAAAGCGCTGTTAAACAAACCTAAATCTAAACCAATATCCGTTTGCGTGCTGGTTTCCCATCTTACATTTGGATTGCCTAAAGTATTGATGGCATTGCCTTGGTTTCCTGTTCCGTTAAAAGGATAATAACCTGCGCTCGAAATTAACGTGGCATAACTGTAATTACCGATTTCCTGGTTGCCTAATTGCCCGATACCTGCCCTCAGTTTTAATAAGGATATGGGCTTAATATCTTTCATAAATTCTTCCTGGTCGATACGCCAGCCCAAAGAACCGCCATAAAAATTACCGTATTGGTTGCTGGGGTCTAAGCGTGATGAACCATCGCGCCTGAAATTGAAGGTAGCCAGATATTTATCGTTATAAGCGTAATTTACACGGCCAAACAAAGAAAATAAAGCCCAATGGGTTTGATTGCCGCCGTTTTGCTGGATACCCAGGCCGTTATCTAAATATTGAAAAGTTGAACTTTGATCAGAGTAAACAGTTCTTGAGGCACTAAAAGCCTGTGTATTGCTTTTTATTAATTCGCTGCCTATTAAAAAATTAAATACATGTTTTTCTGCAACTGTTAAATTATAGGTTGCAGTATTGGTCCAGTTGTAATCAAATTGAGTGGTATTAGATTGTGCCAGGCTGTTCGGCGAGTTTAAAAACCTGTCGATCCCCCAGGTAGCAAAAAATTGCTTATAATCCGAGATCAGGAAATTAGTGCCAAAATCACTTCTTATTTTTAAATTTTTAACAGGGTTAATTTCTAAAAATACATTCCCTAATACCGAGTAATTGTTAAAGTTGCGGTTGTAGTTGTCGGCAAAACCAACAGGGTTCAATCCGTCGCCAAAAAATTCAGGATGATCGGGGATATCAACATATTGCCCGTTTTGATTAAATACTGGTGTGGCCGGAGTTCTGAACAAAGCATAACGTACCACGCTTGCGCCGGGGTTTCCGGCCCCGTACCCATCGCCGGAAGTACCAACCTGGCGATTTTTTGCATAACTTAAATTAAGGTTTGTGCCTACCGTAAAAACTTTGGAAATATTACTGTTAATGGCAGTACGCAGGTTCAGCCTGTCGTAAGAGGAGTTTTGTATCAGTCCGTCCTGCGCAAAGTAATTTGAAGAAACAATATAAGTGGTATTTTCGCTTCCTCCGCTGATACCAAGTTGTACGTTGCTGATAGGAGAGGGCCTTAATACCTCTTTTTGCCAGTTAACATCTGGCAGGGTGCTAATTAAGCTTGCTGGTATTTGCGCACGCCCATCTGCAGCAGCGGCAGTGTTAAAAGCACTTACGTACTCACTTGTATTAGCCATTTTGATGAGATGTTGCGGTGTTTGTACGCCTGAATAAGCATTCAGGCTTACTTTTGGCGGCCCTTTTTTACCTCTTTTTGTTGTAACAATCACTACCCCGTTTGCCGCCCTTGCGCCGTAAATGGCAGCAGACGAAGCATCTTTTAGTACACTGATACTTTCAATGTCATTTGGTGATATTTCGTTGATGCCATTTTGAGTTGGGATACCATCAATCACATAGAGCGGGTTGTTGTTATTGATCGTTCCAACACCTCTGATGAGTACATTAATACCATCTCCCGGCGCGCCGGTATTTTGTGTTACTGCTACACCTGCTGCTTTTCCTTGCAGGATCTGGTCAGCGCCTCCAACAGGTAAATCTGCAATGTCGCTGCTTCTGATACTGGAAACTGCTCCTGTTAGGTCTGCCTTTCTCTGCGTTGCATAACCCACAACCAATACTTCGTTTAGGGCAGTATTTGTTGGATTTAGCCTGATCAACATGGGGTTGTTAAAATCTGCAGGTACGGTTACAGTTGTATAACCGATGCTTTTAATTTCCAGGACGTCGCCTTGGTCCGCTTTGATGGTGAAGCCCCCATTGATATCAGTGGCTGTACCGGTTGTCGAGCCTTTAATTTGTACGGTAGCCCCAATAAGCGTTTCATTGCTTTTACTGTCAACTATTTTACCGGTAACTGTTCTGCTCTGTGCATTGCTTTGAATGCTGTAAAACAATATAAAAAAGAAGCATAGAGATGATGCTTTCCATTTTGCTGATAATGTAAAATCTATCATGTGAGTCAGTTTTATTATAAAAGGTAATTTAAGGGAATATAATAGCTAAAATGTAAAATATAAGAATTCCTTCTTTCTTATATTTCGCTTAGTTGCTGTTAAAGAGGCAGTTAAACCGACTCAAATGGCTATTATAAAAATTAATGGTTTTGTGGCATACGCAGCCACTGGCAAGGTAAGTTATGCACATCATGATTTATATTTTTTAATTGGTAATCCAAACCTATAAAAACTAAATTGTTTTAGCAAATTTTAAATAATATTTTTAAAAGTTGTTGATAGGGGAGTATAAACTGATCATATTGGATTATTCAAAGAAACTTCACACTTTAAGAAAGGACCTTTCTAAGCTTGATTTCGGCTCAAATTATATTACAAGTGCCATTACATTTAAAATGTAGGAGAACATATGGATAAGTTTCTGAAAAGAAACTGACGGAGAATTAGATTGAAATGCTATTGGGAAATGCAAATAAGGATTTTACATGGATTAAATCCTGCTTTGAAATTTAAAGTAGGTTTAAATAAATTGAAGTGAGGATCAGCGTTAGTCTTTTCGTCAGTCCCGGCGTTTCCCTTAAAACTATGCCAGTTTTTTGAAAAAACCGAATAAATAAGTGCAATTAGGAGAACGATTAATATCAACAGGCATAATCGCGTAAGTTATCAAATGGCTTTTTTCCATGATAAAAAAAGCCATTTATCAGGCATTTTAAACTTCCGGCCCACCCCTCGGGTTAAAATTTCCAGGATTTCTTCTTTTTTACCTTGAAGGAATAGTAATAGCTTAAAAATTATTAAGAAATCTTTAATTTAGTAAGCTTTCACTAATCCACAATAACCAGATTGTATTTTTCTATTAATCCCGGCAAACCCGCAACCGAAAACTTCGCCTTTTTCATTTTGTTCTTTTCCGGGTCGATGGAAAAATTATAGGCAGAAGTAAAATCAGCCTCATTTAAAATGGTGTTGTTAAAAGTAGTCCTGGTTAAATCACAATCGGCAAACACAGATCCGGTTAAATCACTTTCCATAAAACTGGCTTCCTGCAACCGGCATTTTTTAAAAATAGTATTCCTTAATTTTTTCCTGATAAAAGAAGCATAATCGAGGATACAATTATCAAAAGAAACCGAAAAAGAAAAGTCGCGGACAGGATTAAAATCAACCCCCAACAACTTGCAATTTTTAAACTTTACGCTGCTTAAACCGGTATTTTTAAACTTTGCCAAACTTAAATTGCAATCTTCCAAAACGCAATCCGAAAAGATACAATTCTGAATATTGCAATTACTGAAATCTACGTTTTGAAAAGTGCATTGGTCAAATTCGCGACCTGACAACTCTTTCTCAGCATAATTTATGGCTGAAAAGGTTTTGTTTTGATGGTAAGTTTCGCTTGCCATTTTGATAACTTACTTGTTAAACCTTGTCATTGTCAATTCCGTTCCAACCATTGCAAAACTTTTAATCATTTCGATAGAACGGTCAATTAAAGCTGGCAACTCTAATTGTTCTTCTTTATCAAATCCGCTTAAAACGTAATCTATTTGCCGGCCTTTAGGAAAGTTATCGCCGATGCCAAAGCGTAAACGCGCGTATTCATTGCTGCCTAAAGTCAGTTCAATATGTTTTAAACCATTGTGCCCGGCTGCACTACCTTTAGGTTTCAAACGTAAAGTTCCTAAAGGTAAAGCCAGGTCGTCTACAATAACCAGCACATTTTCTACCGGAATTTTCAATTCTTTTATCCAATGATTCAAGGCTTTTCCGCTTAAATTCATATAGGTTGTTGGCTTTATCAAATGAAGCGTGCGTGCTTTGTAACTTACTTCAGTATAATATGCCAACTTCATATTGTAAAATTTTGCTGATTCCTGTTTGACCAGTTCATCTAAAACCATAAAACCGATGTTATGGCGCGTATCTGTATATTCAGGCCCGATGTTTCCGAGGCCAACAATTAAGTATTTCATCCCGCCAAAGGTAATACTGTTTTTACTGGCATAAAAAAAGCCTTCAATTTTTATGCTGAAGGCTTTTGTTCGATAAAAGAAGCTGATTGCTTATTTTTTACCTGAAGTTGCTTCCTGCTCTGCCTGACGTAATGCACGTGACGTAGTTACAGAAACAATGGTATCTTCCGAAGAATTGGTGATAGTTAAGTTAGGCAGTTTAATTTCGCTCACTTTAACAGATTTACCAACTTCCAGTGCATCAATACTTACATCTACAGTATCTAAATGATCTTTTGGCAAACCTTTTACACGTAATTTACGCAGTTTTTGTACTAATTTACCGCCTGTTTTTACACCCGGAGAAGTTCCGGTTAATCTTACCGGTATTTCCATCGTGATCGGTTTGCTGTCGTTTAGCAATAAAAAGTCGATATGCAGTAACTGGTCGGTTACCGGATGAAACTGCGTATCCTGAATGATCGCCTGGTTTTTTACACCTGCAATTTCTAAATCGATGAAATGAACCTCGGGTGTGTAAATTACCGGTTTCAAATCAGCTGCAGACACAGCAAAGTGGGTTTGGGTATCCCCACCGTAAAGAACTGCAGGCACTTTGCCTTCGTAACGCAGCTCTTTAGCGTCTCTTTTCCCTACGTTCTCTCTTGGAGAACCGCTAATAGCAATTGATTTCATTTTTGTTGTTGTTTATTTATTATTTGTATTTATTGTTTGTTCATTGTTGATAGTTCATGGATCATAGCCCTTTCAAACGTACTATTCTTCTACTATCATCTATTAACCATAATCTATTCGCCATTCTCAATCTACGTTAAAAAGCTTGCTGATTGAACCATGTTCGTTTACGTTAGCAATAGCGCTGGCAAATAATTTAGCAGCCGAAAGTATCTGTATTTTGCTGCTTTGTTGTTTCAATGGAATGGTATCGGTAACAATCAGTTCACTTAAAGCGGAGTTTTCAATTGTGTTATAAGCATCACCAGATAAAATAGGGTGCGTACAAACCGCTCTTACGCTCCGTGCGCCACGGTCCATAATTAACCCTGCTGCTTTGGCTAAAGTACGAGCGGTATCGCACATATCATCAATTAGGACTATATCCTGATCGGTTACATCACCAATAATGGTCATGGATTCAATTTCGTTGGCACGTTTGCGTTGTTTATCGCAGATAACTACTTCTGCATTAAAATATTTGGCAAAAGCACGTGCCCGGTAAGAACCGCCCATATCCGGCGAAGCAATGGTTAGGTTAGGTAAATTTAAGCTTTTGATATAAGGGACGAAAATAACGGAAGCGTCGAGATGATCTACCGGAATATCAAAAAAGCCTTGTATTTGTGCCGCATGCAAATCCATCGTCATGATCCGGCTAATACCAGCGGCGGTAAGTAAATTAGCAACCAGTTTCGCACCGATGGCAACGCGTGGTTTATCTTTCCGGTCCTGGCGCGCCAGTCCGAAATAAGGAATTACCGCGGTAACATAATGTGCAGAAGCGCGGCGCGCAGCATCAATCATCATTAGCAGTTCCATTAAATTATCTGTAGGCGGATTGGTGGACTGGATGATAAAAACATCCGAACCGCGAACAGATTCATTAAAATAAGGTTGGAACTCGCCATCACTAAAGCGTGATAAAATTACTTCCCCCAGTTCTTTTCCATAACATTCTGCAATTTTCCGGGAAAGTTCCAGTGTAGCTGAACCTGAAAATAATTTGATGGGATTGAACTGTATCGGCATGGTGAGTAAAGTGTTAACAGCCTTTAAAGTAAAAAGCAGACAGCTGTTATTTAAGCGTATCTGCTTTTTAAGTTGCCCGACCAGGATTCGAACCTAGACAAACGGTACCAAAAACCGTCGTACTACCTTTATACTATCGGGCAATCTTCTCTTCATTTGGTATAAATACGTTCTGAAAAGGAATGCAAATATAGGATGATAAATTAAAATTCAAATGTATTTTTTCAATTTTTTATCCTGTTAAAAGAAGCATGATGCTTTTAATTGTTAAAACCTGTTAAAGTAAGTTTTATACTGCCTAAAACTTCATTATAGTTTGTTAATTTCGGCACCACATAAATATGCTTGAAATTTTACCCGATGAAGTATAATAAAATTAATAATTTGTTTGGCTGGCTGGCCTTTGTTATTGCAGCCATTACGTATATTTTAACGTTAGAGCCTTTTGCCAGTTTTTGGGATTGCGGCGAGTTTATTGCCTGCGCTTATCGTTTGCAGGTAGCACATCAACCTGGTGCACCGTTGTTTACCATGATTGGCAAAGTTTTTTCACTGCTGGCGGCGGATAGGGCGCATGTGGCTTACCTGATCAACATGAGTTCTGGCCTGGCCAGCGCGGCCACAATTATGTTTTTGTTCTGGACGATTACTGCCCTTGCTAAAAAAGTAGTGGTAAAAACAGCATCAGAACTCGATCTTACTAAAACCATCCTCATTATTGGCGCTGGTTTGGTTGGATCTTTGGCTTATGCATGGTCGGATACATTCTGGTTTTCGGCGGTAGAATCTGAAGTTTACGCACAATCTTCTTTATGTACTGCTATTGTTTTCTGGGCAATTATGAAATGGGATGCCCATGCCGATGAGCCCGGGGCCGATAAATGGATCATTTTTATTGCTTATGTAATGGGTTTGTCCATCGGTATCCACTTGTTAAACTTGCTGGCTATTCCGGCTATTGCCTGCGTTTATTACTTCCGCAGAACACCAAAAGCAACTGCAAAAGGTACCATTACAGCGCTTATTGTAGGCGTAATTATTGTAGCTGCGGTTTTATGGGGAATAATCCAGTATGTTGTTAAAGGTGCTGCCTATGCTGACCTGCTTTTTGTAAATACTTTCAATTTTGGTTTCTGGAGCGGCGCTACTGTATTTTTTATCCTGATCGTTATTACCATGACGGCCGGTATCCTCTATACTATCAAACCTGTAAAATCCACCATCCTGGTTGCTGCCATCGCTTTTGTTTTAGTGCTTGCTGTTAGCGGTGGGATTGTTGGTGGGATGATAGGCATTGCGATAGTTGCCTTTTTAGAATATGTAGTACACATACGTGAAAAAAGGGCTTCGCTTAACATGATACTGGTTTGTACTGTGTTCATTTTGTTTGGGTACAGTTCTTTTGCAATGCTGGTTATCCGGGCAAAAGCAAATACTAATTTAAATAATAGTGATCCGGACAATGCTTTCACTTTATTGAGTTACCTAAACCGCGACCAGTACGGCGATACGCCTTTACTTTATGGCCAGTATTATGATTCAAAAGCAGTTGACCAAAAGGAGGGTGCAACGTTTTACCGTAAAGGGAAAGAAAAATATGAAGTATCCGGTAAGAAACAAATATTGGTTTATGACCGGAATACTATTTTTCCGCGTATGTTTAGCGACCGTGCAGACCATGTAGGGTTTTATAAAGACTGGATGCATATTGGCGAAGGCCAAAGCCCCACTTTTGCTGATAACCTCGGCTTCTTTTTTAGCTGGCAGGTTAACCAAATGTACACGCGTTATTTATTGTGGAACTTTGTGGGCCGCCAGAATGACGACGACGGGCAAAACAACAATGCCAGCGATGGCAACTGGCTTAGCGGGATTAAACCGATAGATGCTTTAAGGTTAGGTAACCAAAGCAGTTTGCCGCAATCTATCGTTGGCAGCAAATCTTACAACCGTTTGTTTTTCCTGCCGCTTATTTTAGGTTTGATCGGTGCTTTTTATCACTTTAAAAGAAACCAGAAAGATGCCGGTGTAGTTGGTTTGCTGTTCTTTTTTACCGGAATTGCCATTTTGCTTTACCTTAACCAGGACCCGTTACAACCGCGCGAACGTGATTATGCTTATGCCGGTTCGTTTTATGCTTTTGCCATTTGGATTGGAATCGGTACTTTGTTTATCGCCGAAAAAATGCGAAAGTTTACCAATCCGCAAATGGCTTCTATTGGCGCTACCGTAATTTGTTTGTTGGCTGCACCAATATTAATGGCTTTCCAGGAGTGGGACGACCATGACCGTTCTACCAAAACCACACCGCGCGACATGGCCTCCAATTATCTTAATTCCTGTGCGCCAAATGCTATTTTGTTTACTTATGGCGATAACGATACTTATCCGCTTTGGTACGCGCAGGAAGTGGAAAACGTCCGTCCGGATGTGCGCATCGTGAATTTGAGTTTGTTGGGAACTGACTGGTATATCCGCCAGATGAAACAAAAAATGAACGAATCAGCACCGTTGCCTATTACAATGCCGGATGAAAAATTTGAAGCTGGCATCCGCGATGTAACTTATTATAACGATTCCAAACTTCCGGGAAATGTAGAATTGAAAGATGTTTTTGATTTTATTACTTCGGATGATGCCCGTGCAAAAGTAGAATACGAAAGCGGACAAAGCGCTAACTATCTTCCAACCAAAAACCTTAAATGGACAATTAATCCGGATGCTGTAATTCAAAGCGGAACAGTTCCGGCAGCAGAAAAAGACAGGATTTTGCCAGAAATTGACTGGAAATATCCGGGAAACTATGTAACCAAAGATAACCTGGCGATGATGGATATGCTGGCACACAACAACTGGAAACGGCCAATTTATTTTGCCATTACCGTTGGAAACGATAACATGATGGGCTTGGATAAATACATGTACAACGAAGGCTTTGCTTATCGTTTAATGCCTTTTAAACCTGATACAACAGCAGGTGCAGGCGGCGCAACAGAAAGAAGCAATACCTTGCTGATGTATAATAATGTGATGAACAAATTTAAATGGGGAAACATGAAAAATGCTACTTATTTAGATCATGAATCCAGAACGATGTTTTATCCCGTTATTTTGAGGACGTTCTTAACCCTGGCAGAAAACCTGTACAAAGAAGGCCATCCTGACCTGGCTAAAAAAGTTCTGCACCGTTATGAGGAGGTGATGCCAGATTTGAACCCATATACCGATGTGGCTATCCGTAAGTTTTACATGGCAGATCTGGCTTACCAGTTGGGCGAAAGAAAGTTAGGGGAGAAGATAGTGGACCAGATTACCAGTTATGTAACCGACCAGATGAACTATTTTGCTTCGATGAACGATGATAACAAAAGGATGTCTGGCCGGGACATACAGTTATGTATCTCCGTAATTAATGAAATGGCCAAGCTTACAAAAGATAACAAAGAGCCTGTTTTAAACCAAAAAATGACCGCTTTAATAAACGATTACCAGGTAAAGTTTGGCAATATGTTTCAGCAGCAACCTCAATAATTACCCGATAAAAGAAGCATTCTGTTTTCGGGATGCTTCTTTTATCACTATAAATTTAATTGTTCAATTTGTTAAGCAGGAATTTGAAGGACACAAAGATTTTTAGGTGGTAAAAGAAGCATCAACAAAAAAGCCGGTTATATGAATGACCGGCTTTTTTGTGAAAATCTATTTTTTAGTTTAACTTTTTTCTTCGGATGTTGGTTTAGGCTCATCCTCATCAATAACCACACCCATTGAACAGAATTTGTTGATCCGTTCGCTTACCAGTTCATCAACATTTTTAGCTTTTAGTTTTTCCAGGTCATCCAGTAATACCTGTTTTAAGGTAGTGATCATCGTATCTGGGTCCTGGTGCGCGCCGCCAAGCGGTTCTTTGATAATGCCATCAATCAGTTTGTTTTTATACATTTCTGTCGAAGTTAGTTTCAGTACTTCGGCAGCTTTTTCTTTATTGTCCCATGTCCTCCATAAAATAGAAGAACAAGATTCAGGCGAAATAACCGAATACCAGGTATGTTCCAGCATATAAACACGGTCGCCAATACCAATACCTAAAGCACCGCCCGAAGCGCCTTCTCCAATAATCACACAAATTACCGGCACCTTTAAAACAGCCATTTCCATTAAGTTACGGGCAATGGCTTCACCTTGTCCGCGCTCTTCGGCTTCCAAGCCCGGAAAAGCGCCTGGCGTATCAATAAAAGTAATGATCGGTTTGTTAAATTTTTCGGCCATTTTCATCAGGCGCAGCGCCTTGCGGTAACCTTCGGGGTTGGCCATACCAAAGTTGCGGTACTGGCGCATTTTGGTATTGATGCCTTTTTGATGGCCGATAAACATTACCGTTTGGCCGTCAAGCGAGGCAAATCCACCTACAATTGCTTTATCGTCCCCTATGTTTCGGTCGCCGTGCATTTCAATAAAATCAGTACTCATAGATTCGATATATTGTAATGTGTAAGGGCGTTCAGGGTGGCGGGAAATTTGAACATTTTGCCAGCCGTTTAAGTTACTGTAAATTTCTTCTTGTTTTGCCTGAAGCTTTTCATGGAGTTCTGTGAGCGCCGGCGTCATGTCTGCCTTCGTTTTTTCTGCTACCTGCTCTACCTTTTCAATTTGCTGCTGGAGTTCTCCTAAAGGTTTCTCAAAATCAAATGTAATTTTCATGTTCAGTTAATGGGCTGCAAAGGTATAAAATCGGGTTTGTAATTACAGGTATTAATCCAGTAACAGGCTGTCATATTTTTTAATTTGCTGTCCGGTCAATATGGCTTCTGTTTTCAGGCAAGCCTGCAACAACGCATTTCGCAGTTCTCCCTGGTACAGGCCATAACGGTTGGTGTAAAAAATGAGCAAGCCGTTATTTACTTTTTTATACCTGAAAAGACTATCCATCGTCCTTTCATTGGTAATTAAAAAACCATTCATTTCATTAACTTTTCGTTTTAATTCTTTATCTATTAAATTAATGGCAGCCATCTGCCGGTCGTTCAGTTGCAGCTCTTTTTGCCATGATAAAACTTTTTGGGGCGATGGATAATGGTTATGATTGGCAACAGCTTGTAAGCCTGCCATGTTTTTTGATGCTTTAAAAGCCTCAAATTTTGATAAGAACGAGTCTGGTTCAGCTACAGCTTTCAGATGTGCGGCACTATCCGATTGTGCTTTTAACGGATGGAAACTGAGCATGAGCAGCAGCAAAATAAAGATTGGTTTTATTAAAAAGTGAGTACTTGTTTTTATCCCCATAAAAGAAGCATGTATAAAAAGCGAATTTTTTTGTAAAAGTATAATTAAAATAACGTATAGCCACCGGGCAGATGGTTTAACAGCTTTCTCCAGCAAATTGTGCTGTAAAATATTTTTTTATTTTTTTTGAAGTTGATATTTTACTTCTATCTTCGCCTTCCCAAAATCAAAGGAAATTGGCCCGTTCGTCTAGGGGTTAGGACGTTAGATTTTCATTCTAGAAACAGGGGTTCGATTCCCCTACGGGCTACTTTAAACTTATCTACTCCCTTATAAATCACGTATTTATAAGGGTTTTTTGTTTTTACTGTCAGTGTTACTGTCAATAAAGATCGGACAATTAGGGGAAAAATCAGTAAAGAATTTTTAAAATAGAAAATTATTTTTTCTATTTTTTGCTTTTGGGTTTTGTTCTTTACGAGATTGAACCCAGTTGGTATAGCAGTCAGGGAAGATAGATCAAGGTTGTGATCTGCTTTAGGATTTGTTCTTTATGATATTTAACCCCGTTGATTCTGATGGGTGTACTACTAATTATTAAAATCCCTTATAAATCAAGTATTTATAAGGGTTTTTTGTTTTCACTGTCAATGTTACTGTCAGTAAAGATCGAATAAATTTGGTTAAAATTAATTTAAAAGCTTTTAAAAAATTAAGTTAATCTGGCATATCAAGCCGGTTGTTACCCACATAAATTTATACAAGGAGTAATTGAGCAGTTTGATATGGAAAATTCCTTCAGCTAGAAACACATGAGTGCGCAGCATTAAAAAAAAAATTAACCGCAGCAGCCGAATTGACGCTACATTTTCAATGCAAAAGACGCAAGGTGCATTTTTGTATCATTTGTATTATGTAAAAAACATCAAAAGCAATGGTTAAAAAATATTCAGGCTCTTTGTTCGATTACATTCTGCAATAGAGAACTTGAACTATAGTTATATTGCGCTTTTAAAACTTGCGTATATTTAAGACTTATGGGCAAGCATACAGACACAACCTACGAACCAAAAACGACATATGAGAATTAAGGCCATAAAAATCAAAAACTTTAGAAGCTACACAGGCGAAGTCGAAATTGACTTTGGCGACTTAACTGCTTTTGTCGGAAAAAATGACATTGGTAAATCAACAGTTTTGGAGGCATTGGACATTTTTTTCAATGACGGTAAAGGTGTAATCAAACTTGACAAGGATGATGTTAATAAGCAAGCTCTTGCATTAGGAGAAACCGAAACAGTTATTTCTGTCTGCTTCGAAGAATTGCCAACAAGTATTGTGATAGACAGCACAAACCAAACAACTTTGCTAGCGGAATATCTTTTAAACTCAACAAATCAACTTGAGATAATTAAAAAGTATTCAAATGGTGGAAAGGAAAAAGTTTTTGTGAAAGCTAACCATCCAACAGGTAATAATTGTAAAGACTTATTACAAAAGAAAAACACTGAACTACAAAAAACTATAAAAGATAATGTAATTACTTGTAGCAACCAAACTATAAATGCAGTAATGCGGACATCAATTTGGCAACATTTTAATTCAGACCTTCAACTAGCCGAAATTGAGATTGATGTTACCAAAGGTGACACAAAATCCATTTGGGATAAATTACAAGCATATTTACCCCTTTATTCTTTGTTTCAATCAGACAGAAAAAACAGTGATGGCGATAATGAAGTTCAAGACCCCTTAAAAGAAGCTGTAAAACAAATTTTAAATGATGCGACATTACAAGCAAAATTCAATGAAATTGCAGTAGAAGTGAAAAGTAAGTTGCAAGATGTCGCAACAAGAACACTAGCGAAAATCCAAGAAATGAACCCTGAAATTGCAAGTAGCTTAAATCCTGTTATTCCAGCTACAGACAGTTTGAAATGGATTGACGTTTTCAAAAGTGTTTCAATCACAGGTGACGAAAATATTCCAATCAACAAAAGAGGAAGCGGTGTAAAAAGACTAATACTTTTGAACTTTTTTAGGGCAGAAGCTGAAAGAAGAAAAACAGTGGAAAACATTCCAAGTATCATTTACGCAATTGAAGAGCCTGAAACATCGCAACATACAGAACATCAGAAAAAACTTATTAAAGCATTTTTAGAACTATCAAATACAGCAAATACGCAGGTAATTATTACTACACATAGTGCGGCGTTAGTAAAAGAATTGGAATTTCAACATCTTAGACTTGTAAAATCTAATAGCGGAGCAAAAACAATTGAAAATATTTTACCGAATAGTTTGCCATATCCATCCTTAAATGAAGTAAACTTTTTAGCTTTTTCTGAAGTAACAGAAGAATACCATAACGAATTGTATGGATACATTGAATTGGAAAACGAGATGGTAAATTATAGAAATGGAAAAGCTACTATTCCATACAACAAACTAAGAAGAGACGGAGTAACTATTGTAGTGGAAAATATAATTTTGACTGACTATATAAGACACCAAATTCATCATCCAGAAAACAAGAACAATACAAGATATACTTTTGTACAACTTAGTGAATCTATAAATTTAATGCGTTCATTTATACAAGCACTGACAGCATAAAAAATGCCTGCCCTTAACAAGGTATTGCCAAAAGCGGGGTTGACGTAATAGTATAATGCTGACGGATGTTATTGAACATTGGTAATTCTATAAAATTGTAGTGCTGAAAATCCCCCCCCGGCAATACCCAACCGTTGTCAGTAAGCCTAGACAGACGTTATGCTAAAAATAAACAACCCATTAATTTTAGGACGAGGACTGCCAATTCCATTATCGTTTAATACGCCTGCTATAATTGGTGACAATGATACTTTCAAATATCCATCTGCAGCAACACTTGCTCGTTCTGCGTCAGCCTAAACGATATTCTTTAAAAATCTAATCAACCGTGCTTTTCGGATACGGACTATCAGCCGGAACCCTATCAACTTCAAAGCAAGAAATCAGCACATGAAGTTACTTAACCAACCGATAGCAGTTGGCAATTGAATTAAAGATAAAAAAAGAAATTGAACAGTATCATTATCGGTTAACTTTGAAAATTGGAGAAACTTAAGTATTAAATGACGACAAAAACAGAAACAAAACAGTTTCAATATGAAATACAAGCCTATCAAGAGGACTGCGTAAATAATATTATCGGTCTTTTTGAAAGCCTTCGCCAAAAAGCAAATTTTGGTGATGTGCTGACGGCACACCATATAAAGAACAAATACAATTTTCCGGTTCAAGAAAACAAAAACATTGACATAATGATGGAAACGGGAACGGGTAAAACCTTCGCGTTTATCAAATCTATTTTTGAACTGAGCAAAAACTTTGGCTACAAAAAATTTATCGTTCTTATTCCAACCGTTCCAATCCGTGAAGGAACAAAAACAAACTTAGAGGACACCAAAGAGTATTTTAAAGCTTTTTACGCCAACGAAAGAGAAAAAGAAATTGAAACCTTTGTTTACGAAGGCGGTAACCTTTCTGCGGTAAAGCAATTTATAGGCACTTCGCATTTATCGGTTTTGGTAATGACACCAAGCTCATTTAACAGCAAGGACAACATTCTGAACCGTCCATTAGAACGAGAGATGAACGCACCTGAATTATTTGTAAATAATCAGGAACCACCAAAATCGTATTTGGAATGTTTGAAACGCTTAAACCCAATTGTTATAATGGACGAACCTCACCGTTTTGAAGGCAATGCCTTTAAAACATATTTTGAGGGATTTGACAATTTTTACTTGCGTTTTGGAGCAACATTTCCAAAGAAAAAAGACAGTTTGCCTTTATCAAACGTGGCGTATGTATTAGATAGCATTTCTTCTTTCCGACAAAACTTGGTTAAGAAAATTGTGGTTTACACGCAAGACGTAATTGAAAATACAGATACACTTATTGGAATTGAAAAAGTTGGAACAGTTAATAAAGCCTTTGTAAGCACATTAACCAATGGAATTATTGCAAGACGTGAATTAGGTGTTGGAGCAGTTTTCAACGGTAAAAGCATAAAGAAAATAAACAAAGACACCATTGTTTTGGCGGACGACACCATTGAGAAAGTTGATTATTCATTGTCGTACGAATCATTGCGGGCAATGATTAAAGAAACAATCAAAATACATTTTGAGAAAGAAAAAACATTGTTTGAGCAAGGCGTAAAAGCACTCACTTTGTTTTTTATGGAAGCTGACACCAGTTTGTTTCGTGGCGAAAATCCAAAAGTCAAAAACATATTTGAAGAAGAATACAAAAAGCAATACACCGAAATTGTTAGCAAACTTGACCAAACAAGCGATTACTATAAATTCTTACAAAATGATTTTGACAGCGACAACACGTTGCAGGTTCACAAGGGATATTTTTCGGGCGACAAAGGCAACGCTGACGAAAAAGTAAAAGCAGGAGTTGATGAAATTCTAAAAGACAAAAAGAAATTACTTTCGTTTGAAAGTCCTTCACGTTTCATTTTTTCAATTTGGGCTTTGCAAGAAGGTTGGGACAACCCAAATGTTTTTACTATTTGTAAACTTTCCAATCAAGGAAGCGAAATATCAAAACTGCAACAGATTGGGCGTGGTTTACGCATTTGCGTAAACCAAAACTTGCAAAGATACACACTGAAAAATCTAAATGACGACCAGGAGGAATTTTGGAAAATCAACAACCTTGACGTAGTTGTTTCAAGCAAAGAACACGGTTTTGTTGAGGCGATTCAAAACGAAATCTTAAACAATTCATTTTTAATTTCTGAAACATTTACAGAACAAGAATTAAAAAAAGCACTTAAAGAAAAGGGTGATTTTGATGATACAGCAGTCCGTAAAATTTATAGAGCAATGGAGGATAGTGAAATGATTATCTTCAAAGTAACAGTTGATGGAATTGATATTTTAGAAAAATCGCCTGAGTTCTCTGCGATTTTGAAAGAACAAAATTTACCCGAAGAACAAGTAAAAGCAATTGAAAGCTTGTTTGCAACCGATACAAACACGTATGTTCAGAAAGCCGAGAAGAAAAAAGAGAAAAAGAAGGTTTTCATAAAGGCAACACACCTGCAAGAGTTCCAAAACCTATGGAATGCAATTAATAAAAATGCTTTTTATGTTTTAGAAACTTTGAGTGAAGAACAAGAAAGCCAACTGATACAAAACATAAAAGCACAAATTGAAGGCGTAAACATTGAGGAAATTTTGTTGCAGACTATTCGTGCAGAACTAAACGTGAACAAGATTGGCGAACAGGGAGCAATTACAGAAAAACTAACCGACACAGTTTCATATAAAAGCAAAGTTGATTACTTAGAATTGGTTCGCACTTTGTCCAACAACACCAAAACGCCCATTTCATTTGTGGTTAAGGTGTTCAATGCCTTGAGTGATGATTTCAAAACTAAAATGCTTTGCAACAATCCCGAACAGGCACAAAGGGAAATTTCCGAAATAATCAACAAGAACTTAGTTGCAATGCTCAAAGCAAACATTAAGTATGACGGAATTAACGGAACAGTTTTGCCAAATGTATTCAAGACCGAAAAAGGAAAAACATACTTAGACACAGGAAGCGTTGGCAAATTTCAAAAAGAAATTGCAGGCGATTTTTCTTTGAAAACCAAATGGGTATTTGAAGAAGTGATTGAATACGATAGTGATTTTGAATTGGAAATTGTGGAGCAAGACCCCGACATTGACAGCATTGAAATTTTCGGCAAACTTCCACGCCTGAAAATCAAAACACCTTTGGGAGATTACAACCCTGATTTTTGCTATGCTATCAAAAGCACCGAAGGCAACAAAATATTTCTTGTAGTGGAAGCCAAAGGTTATAAATCGTCAACTGCTATTCCAGTAGATGAAAAAGGAAAGATTGACTTTGCCAAAAAGTATTTTGAGGCATTAGGCGAACACTACAAAGACCAAAACATTAAAATTTCATTTAAAGAACGTATCAATAAAACGCAATTAGCGGCATTGATAAACAACGCATAAGACAATGGCAGAACAAGATTTTATAAAAGCAGGATTTACGGTTGTTGGAACAGAAAACAACGAGAACAAATTGTTGCGTTTTCTGAAAGAGAACTACCCCAACGTAATCCGAGACACCGAGATAAATTTAGAAGAACTAAAAACCGTTTTGGGTTTACCTATTGACGAAAAGGTAAACGGATATGGATTGAACTTTGTAGGTAGAAACTTTGCCCGAGCTAAATATGCTCAAAAGACAGAAAAGGAATTACGCCTTAATAACACGTTAAGCAAGAATATTGATACAACAGAAAATTTAGTGCTAAAAGGCGACAACCTCGACAGTCTGAAAATTCTAAAAAACTATTATAGCGGTCAAGTAAACTGTATTTACATTGACCCACCATACAATACCACAAGTGAGGAATTTGTTTACCCTGACAGATTCGATAAAGAAGAAGCTGAGGTATTAGGATTGGCAAATTTGAGCGAAGGTGATTTTGCAAGAATGGACTTTAGTTTCAAATCCAAAAAAAGCCATAATGGTTGGTTGGCTTTTATGTATCCACGTTTATTATTGGCAAGAGATTTATTGAGCAAAGAAGGTGTAATTTTTATTAGTATTGACGATAATGAACAAGCCAACTTAAAATTACTTTGTGATGATATATTTGGCGAGGAAAATTTTGTAACCACGTTTACGAGAGTAACAAAGAAAGGCGGTAAATCCTCTGATGCTACTGCAAAGAACCACGATTATGTATTGACTTATGTAAAAAACATTAGCCAAGCAAAACTACAAGGTGTTTCACATAATGATGACGGTTATTCAAATCAAGATGAATATTTTGAAGAACGAGGATTTTACAAAATCAATCAAACTCTTGATTATGACAGTTTGAGTTATGTAAAATCACTTGATTATCCAATAGAAATTGATGGAGAAATATTCTATCCAGGAGGTGATAAAAATATTTGGGAATCAAGACAAAGCGGAAAACACGGTAGAGCAGATTGGGCTTGGAGATGGAGCAAAGACCTTTATGAATTTGGCTTAAAAAATGGCTTCATTGAAGTTAAAAGAGGGGGCAATCGCCCTCGTATTTATACTAAAACATATCAAAATGTAAAAATTGCCAAAGATGGGAATGGATATAAAACAGTTAAAATCGAACGTTCAAAACCATTATCAACCTTAGAGTTTACAGAGAATAAATATTCAAATGACAATGCTACTAAGGCTATTGATGAAATAATCGGAAAAGGTGTTTTTGAATATACCAAACCGCCTGAATTAATTAATCAATTAGTAAAGCTAATAAACGAAGAAGATTTTATTGTTCTTGATTTCTTTGCAGGTTCAGGGACAACAGGTCAAGCGTTAATGGAATTAAACAAAGATGGTGGTAAACGAAAATTTATACTTTGCCAAATTGACGAACCCATAGACCCTGTAAAGAAAAAAGATGCTTATGAGTTTTGCACTATAAACGACTTGCCACATTTCATTTCAAGTATAACAATTGAACGCATAAAAAGAGCAGGAGAAAAAATTGCAAAAGAAATTGAAGAAGTAAACAGCAAACCTGACTTGTTTGAAGAAGACAAAAAACAAGTTCCTGATATAGGCTTTAAAGTATTTGACAGTGTGGAAGCACCGAAACTGAAAGTGGATGACAAAGGACAAATTTCAATAACTGAAAATGAAACAGATGCTTTAAGTCGCATTTACAATATGATTTTCACCGTTGGTTTAGACGAGCCAACACAAGTTCCCAAAGAAGTAGTGAAAGATTGCATTTACAAAATCGGCAACCACTATTACATAACCAACAGCGAGAAAATCACGAGTGATGATTATTCAAACGCAATTAAAAACGGTAAAGTATTTATTGACGGTTGGACAGCAAGTCTAAACGGTACATTGCAGAATTATAAAGAAGATGTGAAAATTGTGTTTTAGATGAAGCGTACCAAGACGGGAATACCTTTCTTGATTTTCTTTAAAGTTAAAATCCATTTTATCAACTTTGATTTATCCTTTATCCAACTTAACAATTTGATTTAAAGATACTTTTAATACTTCTGCTGCATTTTATTTAGTCGGTAGTCCGATCTTATCCAAACACCGCCTCATTGTCTATTGTAAGCACCAAAAAGCGGCTGATTTTAAGATTTCCAAAAGGAAACGGAATAAATGGGCTAAGTGGCGCGATGGCACGTAGGGCAGGAAGGGGCACGAGCGTTTATGCCGTAGTCTTTTGGAAACCCGTAGGGCTTGTCTTAAAATTGGCAGGCTATCTTTGCTGCACAATTGGCATTGAGGAGGAGGTTTAACTACTTTAAAATGCAAGTCAAAATAGTTATCTTCGTTTTCTAAATCAGAAGCTGATTAAGCTTTAAAAGCATCCCTTAACTTTACTCATAACCTTAACACCCGATAGTAGCAATGTCTATAACATGCTACATTCAGTCCCGATAGTGGGACTTTCTTTATTATCATTTTAGTAAAATTTGACCGTATTTAACAGGCTTATCATGCCCTGTTTCCGTCATGTGCAAAACCTTTCTTAACGAAAAAACCCCGTGCTTTCGCGCGGGATCTATCTGTTTACAATGTATGTTTCTTTGGTTCAACTTCGATGCCTAAAGCCTTTCTTTTCTAAAGATTCTTCCACTTCCCGGACGCTAAAAAAACGGCCTTTGCCCATCTTTTTTCCGGTAATAATCCGCCTTTTTATCCAGTTATGAACAGTTTGCTTGCTAACCGTAAATTTTGCTGCAAGCTCTCCAATATCTAGCAGTTTTTCGTTATGGTTAATTTGTTCCTGCTTTAATTTGCTGGATTCAAACAGGTCTTCTTTTAAACCGGAAGCGTACCTTTTAAATTCTTCCTGCTGTAAACTTTGGCTCCCTTTAAGCACTCTTGTAAGTACTTCTTCGATTTTTTCTGAAATGATAATTTCCAGATAGCTAATTTTGTACTCTGTAATAATTTCTTCTTTGATGATCCTCCGATCACCCCAAGACATTTGTTTTGACATTTTAAAGTGTAGTCCACAGAAAGTAATACTTGGACGGGTTGCATTTATCCTAAAAGCGCGCATGTGGTTGCTCTGTGGCCAACCGCATGAAAAATGGATCATTTTTACTAATAGGACAGGTAGTCTTACGCTCGCTTTTCCTTAGTATAAGCGTGGACTGAAAAATAAGTGTTAGGCAAATTGAAACATAAACAAATTTATATTTTACCAGGTTTTATTAAAACAGACTAAAGTTTTTTGACTTAAAACCGACTTTTTTACTCAGGCAACAAATAAATTTGTTTCCCATATTTTATTCATTTCAACAGATTTTACTTTATCTGTCAACTTGATATATTTCTTAAAAGATTTGTAGTCCTTATGCCCGGTAATGCTCATTACCACTTCCGGGCGCATCCCTTTTTCAAGGCAAAGCGTTACAAATGTCCTCCGGGCGGTATGCGTACCAATAAAATTATATTTCGGCTCTAAAAACTCGACCTTCTCTATACCGCGGTATTTAATGATGTGTACCATCTCGTTTAGCCCTGCCAGCTTGCCAAGTTCTTTTAACGCATCGTTTGTTTTCTGGTTAGATGCCAGTTTAGGAAGGTGTCCGTTGTTCCTTGCCAAAACCTCTTTGGCAAAGCGGTTCAATGGAATTTGTAAAAAATCCTTTGTCTTTTCTGTTTTGACCAGCACAACACCTTCTTTGATGTTCTCCGGTTTGAGGATAGAAATATCCGAATAACGCAAACCAGTAAAACAGGCAAAGCAGAAATTATCGCGGACAATACGTAGCCGTTCTGTCATCCCTTCTTCCAGATAAACCAGTTTCATGACTTCCGCTTCGGTTAAGTAGATCAGGTCACTTTCTTCTTTAAATACCTTAAACTTCTTGTACTGCAAGCCCGTTTTGTTATAGCCCTTATCGGTTGCAAAGTTTAAAAAGGATTTAACGACCTTCACATAACCGCCGACACTGTTGTTTAACAGGTTTCTATCTACTGTTAGGTAGTTGACGAACTTTTCGTAAAATTCGCTGTCCATCCGCTCAAAACTCAGTTCAAAGCGTTTAACTTTCCGAAAAGCCAGTAAATGGTTTAGGGTTGCTATATACCGTTTAATAGTAAGCGGTTTTATCTTACCTGCTGCCACTTCAATGTATTCATTAAAATAGCCTATAAAATCTTTCTGCTTAACGCCAGCTTGCTTAACCTCTTTTTTATCTAAAGCACCAGAAAACTTCTCCCTTACAAAATCAAAATTGATCTTATTATAGATCAAAAGGGATTCTTTCTGTGCATCTGTAATAATACTGTTCAGGCTGTCCAGATGGCTGTTTACAAACTGGTCTTCCTTTTCTATTACCCGGATCTGCTGTTTCTTGGTCAGCCATTGACCGGGAAAAGTCTTGTATTTTACGGAATGCCGGAACTTCTTGCCGTTGGCAAGGTAAGTCATCAGGATAGGGCATTTGCCTTCCTTGTCTGGTTTGTCGAGGTAAAAGTTTAGGGTTGCCATGGTTGGTTATTTATTTTGTTTTTAATGTTTTTACTGGCAGTTTACTGTCAATTGTACTGTCAGTTTTTATTTACTTAACTGGATTAAAGTTGGGCAACAAAAACAGTAAAAACAAAACAAATAACTGATAATCAGTAGGTTGGGTAAAGTTTAGCCTATTTCAATCAATTTGAAATAAAAACTTTCGATTCCCCTACGGGCTACTAACTAAAGGGATTTTGTCCGGAAAACACTAAGGGCTGTTCTACAAAGAGCAGCCCTTCTTTTATCTACAGTTAAGAAGTAATTAATTAAGGCAAAAGCAGGATTGATGGAAGGTGTTCTAAATACCCGGAATTAGTGTATTGATTTTCGCTAACCTCTCTCCAAATCAAACTTGCCAAGGTGTTTTCAAAATGCTTTGATATTTTGCTTTAAGTATATTAATCAAACATCAAAGTTTAAATGAGGTTAAGTATTATGTAATACATGATCGCTTTAACTAATTATATATATTTTTGGCAAATTTTATACTATATATATTGCTTATAGCAACTCTATTTTAAAAGCGATAAATAATTATAGTATTTGAAACTATATATTTTATATATGAAAAATAACGATCTGATAGATAGCTTAAGAAATATTGATACCAGTTCGCTTGTAGATCGAGTGGAAAAAAACCTTCTTGAACTTTTTATAGAAAAAAATTTTAAAGTCGGCGATGCTATCCCAAAAGAGCTTGAACTAACAGAAGCTATGGGCGTTAGCCGCACGGTAATCCGTGAAGCCCTGCTTCGCCTGCGCATGATCGGTCTAATCGAATCTAAAAAGCACAAAGGTTCTGTCATCACCAGCCCTGATCTTACTTCCATTCTTCAGAAAAGCCTGAAACCACAGATCATGGACGATGATACCCTGCGGGAAATATTTGAAATGCGCCTTTCCCTGGAAATAGGAATGGCAGATTTTATTATACAGCGTGTAACGCCTAAAGACATTGCAGAATTAAAATCAATTGTAGCATCAGAACCGAAGAAATCGCAGAACCATTTGTTCCAGATCGAACAAGAGATCAAGTTTCATGGGAAATTGTATGATATCACCGGCAACCAAACCCTAAAAAACTTTCAAAAAATGTTGTTGCCGGTTTTTGATTATGTCCATCACAGCGGGCTGCTTAAAAAACATATTGCCCTGAAAAACTTTGTTTCTCATAAAGGGCTGGTTGAACTGATCGAAAAAGGCTCTGCAGAATTGCTCCGTAACGGAATTCGGAACCACCTTGAAAATCATTTTTCCCGTTTGTTCGATTAACATAAATCTTATTGACTGTTTAAGGGAATGTTTAAAATTTATTCCATAATTCTTTGTATGCTTCTTTTTTTGACTAAAGCCGCTACCGGTGTTTATACAACCCACGGCCTGAAGGCCGTGGCAATTTTAAAGCTTGGTTTTACGACAGATCTTGGTTTACTAATGCTGAATTGGCCTTGTGCGACAGAACGTCCAATTATGTTCAAATGCAGTTGCCACGCCCTTTAGGCCGTGGACAAAGGATAACCGGAAACAGGTTTTAGCCAAAAAAACCAAAAAACTTAAAAAAATATAGCATAAAAGGGGCATCAAACAAAAGGGCAAAACTTAAACAGGCTCTGAATTATTAAGCATGCTTCTTTTATCGTACAAAAAACAGCAAATGCTTTTATAACAGGTTGAAAAACAAAATGCAAAATTATAGGCATAAAAGAAGCATTATCAATTCTCACATAGAAATTGTTTAAACTTTAGGGCCCAGTTTAAATTGGTACAAGATCCTTCGATATGCTTAGGATTGGTGCCATGCTTCTTTTACCGGGTAAAAATTGGTGTCTGTATTTACTCAATCAAAAAAACAATGGTTAACATTTTTTACCTTGTAAAAGAAGCATCAACCCAAAAAAGAGAGGAAAAAAGTTTAAACAACTTCTATATAAATTAAACAGGCCATGCTTTAGCATTCAATTTTCTAAGAGAAATAATATTTTTTAATATGTAATACATAATACTAAAATATTAATTTAGCAGCTCTTGTTATAAATCTAACCTGACTGATCCCATAAACATCAGCTGGAAAATTAGTTTGCGTGCCGCATTTTATTTTATCGATATGAAAAAGCTTGTTTTTTATACATTATTGCTGTTAACCACTGCTGTATCTGCCCAGATAAAAACACAAGGGAAGAACGATGGTGCTTTTCCTACCTTTTATCAGCAACGGTCATCGCTTTTCAGGTTATTGCCGCAAACAAAAGGTGATATTATTTTTTTGGGGAACAGCATTACCAACGGAAGCGAGTGGGACGAGCTTTTTGCTGATCCTCGTATCAAAAACAGAGGGATAAGCGGTGATGTTACGGCTGGTGTTTTAAACCGCCTCGACGAAGTTACCGAAAGGAAACCGGCTAAAATATTTCTCCTGATCGGTATCAATGACCTTTCTGCCGGCACTGCTCCGGATACTGTGGCCAAAAACATTTTCCTGATTGCTAAAAAAGTAAGCGGGCAAACGCCAACTACGCAATTGTATGTTCAAAGTTTGCTGCCCGTTAACAATACCCTGAACAAGTTTCCTACCCATGTGAACAAAGGCGAACAGATCAAGCGGGTTAACCAGTTGCTGCGTAGCAACGCTGCTTTATATCATTACACTTTTGTTGATCTTTTCCCTTCATTTTGTAACGCCGAAGGGAAATTAGATACGCTTTATACCAACGATGGCCTGCATCAAAAAGGGGCAGGTTATATGCTGTGGAAGCATCTGGTCTATCCTTTGGTTTATGATCTTCAAAATAAACCCTCGCTCATACCTTTACCACAATCGCTAAAATGGAATGAAGGTTACTTCCAATTATACAATTGTAAAACAATAGTGGTAAAAGAAGCATCATTACAAAAAGAAGCACTGCGCCTGCAGCAAAAACTGCTTCAAAAAGGATTGATCGTAAGCATAGGCCGCGCAGCAAAAAACAACGAGCCTTTTATCGAATTGCGTCTGGCCAAAACCGATGCGCCCCAGTTAAAAGAGGAAGCTTACCATTTAGAAGTTTCCGGTCAGCGGGTTTTGCTTAATGCCAATACTGCCCATGGAATATTTAACGGTCTGCAAACCCTGGAACAACTGATGCGCGACAATACCATGATCGATGCCTGCACCATAACCGACTGGCCTGCTTTTGCCTGGCGTGGTTATATGGTTGATGTTGGAAGGAACTTCCAGTCGGTAGATCTGCTGAAGCAGCAGATCGAAATCATGGGCCGCTATAAACTTAATATTTTTCATTTTCACCTCACAGAAGATATTGCCTGGCGGCTGGCCATTAAACAATATCCGCAATTAACAGCAGCGGAAAATATGCAGCGCAACAAAGGTGAATATTATACAGAAGAAGAGCTGAAAGACCTAATCTTGTTTTGTAAAGAACGGTACATTACGCTTATCCCCGAAATAGATATGCCTGGCCATAGTGCTGCTTTTACCAGGGCTTTTGGTATAAGCATGCAAAGTGATTCGGGCATGGTTATCGTTAAGAACATTTTAAAGGAGGTTTGCGAAACCTACGATGTGCCTTATATTCATATCGGCGCGGACGAGGTTAGGATCAGCAATAAAAATTTCGTTCCGGAAGTTACGGCTTATATTGAAAAGCTGGGCAAAAAGGTGATCGGCTGGCAGCCCGGAGGCAATTTTACCAACACCACTATCCGGCAAATGTGGATGGACGACAATGGGAAAATAGAAAATAACTCTGAAATCAGGTATATCGATTCGCGGCATTTGTACCTCAACCACATGGACCCTTTAGAGAGCGTGGTCACTATTTTTAACCGGGAAATTGGCAATAAGCAAAAAGGCGACAGCAGGGCTTTGGGCGGTATTATTTGCGTTTGGCCCGACAGGAGAATTGAGAACGAGGCGGATAATCTGCGCACCAATCCGGTTTACCCGGCTATGCTTGCGTTTGCAGAACGAAGCTGGCGCGGAGGCGGAATACCCGGCTGGACAGCAAAGATAGGAAGCCCGGGCAGTGAAAACGCCAAACAGTTTGCTGAGTTTGAAGACCGCCTGATGGACCAGAAACAAGAATATTTCCGCCGCCTTCCTTTTCCTTATGTGGCGCAAGCTTCCCTTAACTGGAAACTGTACGGGCCTTATGAGAATAACGGAGACCTTTCCAAAACATTTGCCCCGGAGGATAAAAACTTCAGCCTCAATAGTGCAACACCTGTTGTACAGGCAGTTGGAGGAACAATCGTGCTGCGGCATTGGTGGTATCCGTTAATTAGCGGGGTGATCGAAAAACCAGCGGAAAACACCACCTGGTATGCCAGCACAAGCATTTGGAGCGAGGATAACCACGTGCAGGATTTCTGGATCGGGTTTAACAACCTTTCCCGTTCTACCGCTACGGATTCGCCTAAATGGGGCACCTGGAACGATTTGCAAAGTGAAGTCTGGGTAAACGGAAAATTAATACCGCCGCCGCACTGGAAAAGGGGAGGGCAAAAAGGCAATTCCGAAACTCCGCTGACAGACGAAGGCTATGAATACCGCGAGCCAACAAAAATAACTCTGCAAAAAGGGTGGAACCAGGTATTGATTAAAGCGCCCGTGGGCAGCTTTAAAGGCAAAGACTGGCAAAACCCCGTAAAATGGATGTTTACTTTTATAACTGTTCCGGCTGGTTATTTGGGTTGGGCCGCAAACTAAGCTTCCTGATTTCTGATGCTTCTTTTATCACCTAAAAATCATCAGGTTCCCAGGCTTTTCTTCAGGATGCAAACACCAATTTTTAGGTGGTAAAAGAAGCATGGCATGGCTTTCTTAACCAAAAACAACAGCAATGGAAACTAAACCTAAGTTCTTCTTCGATTATATTTATTACCGAATGACCAAAGCATATTTTAAATGGGATGGAAGGACTGGCGGTACAGCAATTGTGGCCATAATGATGATTCAAATGTTATATATAATAGACGTTTTGGTTTTTATCCTGCGAGTATTTTATACCCGTAACCAGTTAAAAGATTTTAATAATTATGGTAAAGGATTTATAATAATAATAGCTTTTATTCTTCTAATATACAACTACAGAAAATATAATGGCAGTTATAATAAACTGCGTTACTATTGGAAAGATGAAAGCAGAACCATGAGGGTATATAAAGGATTATTGGTAATTGTTTCTCTTATATTGCCCTGGGCGCCGTTAATACTGATGGGTATGTTTTGGAAATAAAGGCATCTCACTTGTATCATGAATCACACATTGGTACCACTTGAATAATATGAATATGCAAGAGACCATTAATTATGATAAAAAGATTTATTGAAACACTTTACAAAGTAATGTTTAATCATTTTCTAAAAATAGATGGTGCAAAAGGAAAGCCGTCTCTAATAGCTTGTTGTGCAACAGCATTGTTTATAAATCTATTTATGTTAAATATAAGCTGTGTTTTTAGTGTAATGCTAAACATTCCTGTTAAGGCAAATTATAACAAATTAGAAATTAACCTGTTTGTGCTGACTACATTTGGCCTTACCTATTTGCTTCTGTTTTCTGTTTTTCAATTTAAAAAAGTAGGTGATGGCGCTGATGGTTTTTTTATAATAACAGAACGTACTAAAAAAATAATCTGGTTAGTATTTTGGGGAAACTTGGTTTTAATGTTTGTATTAGCTTTATTTCGAAAATATTACTTTCATTTATAAGTGATAGTTAGATTTCCACAAAAGCAGTGGTTGTTTATAACTATAAACGATCATTAATTAACGGTGAAACAGGAGATTGCAATTTATGTATAAACTATTTTATATCATCTACAACTCCTACTACAAACATGGAAAATATAAAAATGACGTTCCATCGTTAACAGTTGGTGGGATATTTTGCATATTCTTTTTTAGTGTCCTGTTATCAGTAAATTGTATAATCGAGTGGATGTTCCAAGTAAATTATAGCTTGTCAAAACTTGACAGGTTCAATTCTTTTTTACTTGTTATTGCATTGGGTTTTATGGTTTACTTTGCTTTTTATCATCACAAAAAATATCAGAAAATATATGAAAGGTATAAAGCAGATCTTTTCTTAAACAGTAAATATGGCCAATATATTGGTTTTATAATTGTATTTATGGTTATTTTATCCCCTGTATTTCTTGCATTGATCCGTAACAAGATTAATAGAGGTCATTGGTATTAATAAGCAAAATTTGAAAATGAAGTACTTTAATTGTATTAAGAATTTTCACATTTGTACTACCTGAATTATGTGAACAGGCAAGCGACAATTAATTTATGATAATAAAGAAGTTTATTGGAACACTTTATAAAGTGACTTTTAATGCTTATGCAAAGGGGAATAATGAAAAAAATCCTTATTTATTCGCTTGGTTACTAACATCGTTATTTATTGCAGTATTATTAGTTAATCTGATCGGTAATTAGTATCGTTTTAAATACTAAAATTAAACTTAATTTTGGCGGCTTAGGCACTTGCGTTTTATTTAGTGTTATAATATATCTTACTCATATATTCCTGTTTAATATTCTTAATTTAAAAAAGATTGGGGATAATACGAACCGATATTTTTTAGTTTCTGCACGCACTGCTAAAATAATTGGGTCAGTGTATATCATCAATTTTGTGTTAGCTTTTATTCTTCCTGTTTTAAAAAAGTATTACTTTCATTTATGATTATGGATTATATTTCGGCAAAAAACAACAGTTAATTTTAATATTGTCGATTTGTATTACAAAATGACGTATTTGTACTGCTTGAATTATTAATAGTATGCAGGCCATTAACTATGATAAAAAGATTTATTGGAACACTTTACAAAGTAATGTTTAATTATCATTTAAAAATAGATGGTGCAAAAGTGAATCCGGCCCTGATGGCTTGTTGTGCAACAGCATTGTTTATAAATTTATTTGCTTTAAATTTAGTCACTATCTTTAGTATAATCATAAACACTCCTATTAGAGTCTATTACAATAAATTAGAAAATATACTATTAGTTCTCGCAACATTTGGCCTTACCTATGTACTTTTATTTTCTGTTTTAAAATTTAAGAAAATAGGTGATGGCGCTAAAGGTTTTTTTGCAATTACAGAACGTACTAAAAAAATAATTTGGTTAGTATTTTGGGGAAACATGGTTTTAATGTTTGTATCAGGGTTATTTCGAAAATATTATTTTAATCTATAATTGGTGTTAGCTTTCGGCAAAGAGCAGCGGTTACTTTTAACCATGATAGTTAGGAGTAGGCCATTAAATTAATTTTAATGTTTTAAGCAATGTTAATAAAAAGGTACATCGAGATTTATTATAAAGTGATATTTAATCATGTACTAAAGAAACATGGTTTAATAATAAACCCCAGTTTAGCGGCCAGTTGTTTAATATCGATTTCTACACTAATGTTTACAATAAGTTTGGTAAATATATATTGTATGATTATGAAAATTCCAATCAATTTTCATAGTAATACAATGGAAAATTACGCTTTCACATTTATATTATTTTTTTTTATGTATCTGCTTTTGTTTTCTGTTTTTAAATTTAAAAAGGCAGGTGAAGGCGTAGATAAATCTTTTATGATTACTACATATGAAAAAAAAATTGTCTGGATTTTCTATTATAGCAATTTTATAATATGCCTTCTGCTAATTTTATTGCGGAAGTTCTATTTTAATTTATAAGAATTACATTACTTTTAACCAAAGTAAAATATTGACTTGGTTCGTGTCTATCATGCTGTAAATTCTAAAGAAAGGAAACCAATAATATAAATCATTCCTTGGAAAAAACATATAATACCCAAAGATATTTGAGTGGGAAAGCAACTTTGTGGGCATTTGCAATGTTCATATTCCTTTCATCCCTGTTAATCTTTATAGCTCTGATTTTTAAAGTTGGCGGTTCTTTTGTATTTATTGGATATGCTTTTTTATGCATTGTACCTTTTATGTTTTTACAAAGATTTAGGAAAATATTTACCAGAAATGTTATTGTGGAATTTAATAGTCAGTCGTTTTTAATTAAAGAATATGCTTTGAAGAGGGGCGATTTAATGCATGAATTCAATTGCCGGTGGGATGATATTAAATATTACAAATGTACTTTCAGCAGCAATAAATACACTTCCATCAGTATTTATCTGAAAGATGGTGTAAATAAGAATTACGTGTTTAAAGACAATAAGGCAGAAAATGAAGCAATACAGGAAGAAAGTATTTTCAGTATCTTTTATTCATATATCAGCCGATATAATACTGACAAAACTTTTAATGAAAGAATTTTTCTTTCTCCATCATTTTTAGTTACAAGGCTTGGGACAATTTGTATAATTCTTCTTGCTATTCTGGGCATTGCTTCAGTCCTGTTTCAATTCTTGTATGCAGGTAAACTTTTGCCTCTTTCATCATTAATGGGTTTTAGTATGCTCTTGCAATTGATTATCAGGCGCGGGAACTATAAAAAGACATATAATAATATCATGAAATTGGATAATGATATTCATGAAAGTCATTCATAATATTGATTAAAAGCGATAGTATCAAAAAAGTACAGATTAGAAGTTTCTAATCATGATTGTAGTAACTATTGGCAAGGGCTTTTGCGAAGAACTGGCATTTGAAAAACTTTTGCCAAAACCAAAGTTAAATTTATAATCAAATGCTGATGCTTCTTTTACCAGCTAAATTTTAATCTGTCAAGCTGGAACTAAAGCAAAATAGCAAACAAAAGTTGATGTTTAATTCCATCAGCCAGTTTTGTGCCAAACTTATGTGGCTGTTCGTGCTTTATCAGACATGTTGCGATTTTTTGTTTGTTCGTAAACTAGCTTTGTCTTTACGCTTAGCATTTTTTGCTTTAATGCCTTGCATGATTTTTCGAAAATCTGAGAGATCTTGCTCTGACCATGGTTCAGACTTGGTTGACAAGTCAACGTCTATCGGTTCTCTTATTAATCCCATAGTTTAGTTTTTAAAATATTGTGAAATAAGCCTTAAAACAGCCTTTGTTTCAATAAACATTCTTATTCCGCGAAAATGTGTTGCAAAAAGTGATTGTTCATAATGTTTGATCAGTGCTGTTTTTGCATCAAAAGCAATAAAGCCCTCGTAACCTTTGTTAACAGATACTTTACAAGCGTAAGCAACCAAATTTCCAGGAACGCCAAGATAAACTTTATTTTTGCCTTTGTTAAATTTTGAACTTTCGATTAAGTGCATAAATATGTGGTCTGTTTTATCTTCAATGCTTAAAAGTCCCTGAATGATTGTAGGATTGTTTATAGTTGTCAACTTAAAAACTTCCTTGTTTTCATGTTTAAGTTCTTTGTGCCAATCAAACTGCCAATCTGCTTTTTTGATCTGCCTGCTATCTGTATGCGTAAGCCTAAAAATTTCTGTATCGAAAACCTCGCCAGTTAAAACATTTTCGATTGAATTTGTCAGCTTGTCAATCTCAAAGTCAAGTCCGGTATCTTTTTGCCTTTTCAATCTACTAATTTACAAATTTTAGATCAATCTTCTATACTCATTTGTCAGTTGTAAAGCATCGTTGTAGCATAATGCACAGCTCTTCGATTGCCGTAAGTGCCGTTAATACTAATACGCATCTTTTGAAAAGAAAGACAGGCATTTGCTTATCTAAAAGAAAAGTTCCAACTCCTATATAATAAAGCTATACTTCTTTTAGCTGGGTAAAATTAGTTTGCTATCCGATAGCTTTTCAACTTCGAATAACCCCCTGATTTTCATCCCCTAAAAGAAGCATATAGGGCAGGTTTGCCAGTAACAAAAAGAAGCTTTTACATTATCATCTCAATGTAATCCACATTTACAACCCTTTTTTGAGATTTTCGACTGCATTTTGCAAATGCAATCTTAAACAACTGATATTCAGCATAAAAAAATTAATGCAATTACTTGCATTTAATAATCTTATTTTCTTAATATTGCTTTATGTATGACATAATTAAATAGTCACCAATTATATTATGAACCTAAAATTTACTTTCTTCAAAACTTTGTTAACGGTGATAGGGGTAATGCTCTATACCGTTTTACATGCCCAAACGGGAACGGTTTCCGGTACGGTTACCGCAGAAAAAGACAAACAAACCCTTCCGGCCGTTTCTGTGGTGGTGAAGGGAAAACCAGGGGGCACACAAACCGGTTTGGACGGCACTTTTAAAGTCAAAGCCGACAAAGGGGATGTGCTGGTTTTTACTTCGATCGGTTTTGTAACCAAACAGGTAACCGTAGGAAGTTCCACCAATATTCAAGTGGCCCTGGCAGAAAGTTCCAACACTTTAAACGAAGTGGTAGTGGTTGGTTACGGCACGCAATCGCGCAGTACCGTAACCAGCGCTGTTGCCAAGCTGGATAACCAGGTGCTGGCCACTGCTCCGCGAGCAAACATTGGCAGCGCTTTACAGGGAACTATTTCTGGTGTCCAGGTGGTTAATTCCAGCGGTTCGCCGGGTTCATCTCCGTTAATTACCTTGCGTGGCGGCGCTTCTATCAGCAGTTCAACTGCTCCATTGGTAGTGGTTGATGGTATTATCAGATCATATAATGATATTCCGTCGGAGGATATTGCTTCAATCGATGTTTTAAAAGATGCTGCTGCAACGGCTATTTACGGTGCAAGGGCCAATAACGGCGTTATCCTGATCACGACCAAGCAGGGCAAATCAGGTGTTTCTCAAATTTCCTATAAATTTACCGAAGGCTATAACAAGCAAAGGGATAATTACCATTACCTGGATGCCGGCGATTTTATTTATTATAACCGGCTGGGCAACATCAATTCCGGCAGGACATTGGCCCAAATTAACGCCAGCCGAGGTTATGGCTTGTTAACGGATGCCGCTAACGCAGCTTCTTTTGATATTAAGGCAGAAACGCCAGCAAATATCGGACTTTTACAGCAGGGATGGCAGGATATCGACGATCCGGCAAATCCGGGGAGTAAAATCATCTACAAAGACCATGGCCAGCAGATCCAGAACTTACTATTCAGGAACTCCCATACGCAGGACCATTATTTAAGCGCTACCGGCGGCAATGATAAAGGCAGATATTTTAGCAGCCTGGATTATTATAATGAGGACGGTGTAATTATCGGTTCCAATTACAACCGTTACTCCGGAACACTCAATGGCTCTTATAAAGTAAAACCTAACATCGAAGTATCTTCCGGGGCCACGTTCAGCACTTCGTCCCAATTAGGCGTAGTAGGTAGTTCTGAAATAAATACGCTCTATCGTAATTTAGCTTTATGGCCAACTTTTAACCCCTGGCTGGATGCGGCAGATACCCAGCCTAACCCGGGTAATGGTGTTACGGATGGTAACCCTTTATATTGGCTGAACAAGCTTAAAAGAAGCAACGAGGTTGACAGGATAACAGCTAATGCAGCAGTTAAATGGGATATCCGCCCCGACTTATACCTGCGTGTATCCGGTAGCGGTTATTTGTATCAAACGGTAAACCAGTCTTTCCAGCAGGCAACCCAAACTTATACCCAAATTTTCGCTGCCGTGCCATCATTTAGTACCAGCAGGGAATCGTATAACCAGTATTACAGAACTTTCCAGCAAACTTATGATGCCATTTTAAATTATACCAAAGATTTTGGAAAGCATCATATCACCGCCTTGCTTGGTGCAGAATATTATGATCAGACAGCTTTAACTATTCAGGTTGATGGTACTAATGCGCCTACAGACGCTATCCCGACAGCAAATGCTTCAACAACATTTAATGTGGGTGCTAATACAAGTTCGCAATCAGAAAACCGTATTATATCCTCTTTTACCCGGGTAGGATATGATTATGACCGGAAATATCTTTTCAATTTTGTATTAAGGGAAGACGGCGTATCTCAATTAGCGTTTCAGAAAAGGTTAGGTTTTTTCCCGGGTATATCTGCCGGATGGGATGTGGTGAGAGAAAATTTCTTTGAAAATTCCGGTATCAGTAAAGTGGTATCTACCTTGAAACCACGAGTAAGTTATGGTACAAACGGTAATATTGCCGGTTTGGGCAATTATGATGTGCAGGGCGTTTATAGTTCTCAGACATTATATAATGGTTTGGGAACTTTCTTAAACACTGGTTTAACCAACAATAATTTGGTTTGGGAAAAAAGCAGGACTACAGATGTAGGTGCTGATATTGGCTTTTTTAAAGACAGGATCAGTTTGATATTTGATTATTACAACCGCATCACCAGCGATCTGCTAACTAACTTATCTTTACCAAGCTACACCGGCTTTTCTACCTTAAAAACCAACTTAGGTACTTTACAGAACAGAGGGGTTGAGTTTACACTGAATGGCAATATCATCAATAACCCTAAAGGCTTTCGTTTAAGCGCAGGTGTAACGGCATCTTATGTAAGGAACAAAGTTTTGAAACTGCCTTATAATGGAAATGTTAATAACAGGCAGGGCGGCTTGCAGGTTTATGACCCTAAATCCGGACAGGTGATTTATGTTGGGGGTTTGCAGGAAGGCCAGGAACCGGGCCAGATCTACGGTTATAAACAAGTGTCTATTTTTAAAGATGCAGCAGATGTGGCAGCGGTAGCAGGTAACCGGATTGATAATGTAGCCAATATTACCGGGCCAAACTTGCCTGCAGGAAAAGGCGGCCATATTACGCCAGGTGATGTGAACTGGCTGGATGTGGATAAAAATGATACCATCGACTCAAGGGACCAGGTTTACTTAGGCAATATCAACCCGAGATGGCAGGGCGGTTTCAATATCAATGTTGCCTATAAAGCCCTCTCTTTATACACCCGCTTCCAGTACAATACCGGTAATACCATTTATAATGACCTGGTTGCCCGTACTTTAGGTAATTACCAGGGAACGTTTAATTATATCGACCTGATTAAACAGGCATGGTCCCCAACAAACACTGTCACAGATATACCCAAAGTGTATTATGCTGATCAGGTGGTGGGCTCCAAGCAAAACTATACCCGGGGCAATAATGGCACCGCTACTTTAAATGGCAATAACTCTAATTTTTACGAAAGCGGCAATTACCTGGCCTGCCGGGAAATTACCTTGTCTTATGATTTCCCCAAAAATCTTTTGGGTAAAACTAAATTCCTGTCGGGGGCCAGGATCTACGTCAGCGGCGAGAACTTGTTTTACCTGAAAAAATTCAGCGGTCCAACACCAGAAGCTCCTATTGATCCAAGTACCGGGTTAATTAACGGGATCTATCAGGGGACTTATCCAACGCCAAAAAGTTTTGTATTTGGTATCCAGGCATCTTTTTAACTATTAAATTAAGCATTACATGAAAAAATATATAAGTTTAGTTTTATCAGGATTATGTATCCTGGTATTAACCAGTTCATGCAGGAAGCAATTAGACCTGGCACCTGTTAGCAGTGTGTCAGATGCTAATTTCTGGCAGACTGCAGATCAGTTTGACGCCTTTGTTGCCGGTGTACACACGCAGTTCAGGTCAAATAATTCAGCCTTCCAGACTTTGGGTGAAATGCGTGCAGATATTTTTGCTACTGACCCAGGCACCAATGGTACTTTTACCGGAGAGGCCACTCAGGGACTGGAACGTTTATGGACACAAAATTTAAATCTGGATAACCCAGGTATAAGTAGTTTTGGTGGATTTTACTATAACATCAATCAGCTTAACCTGCTCATATCTAAATTAAATGCTACTTCGGTTGTTACGACTGCCAATAAAAATTATTACCTGGGAATAGCGTATGGCATGAGGGCATTTTACTATTATCAGTTATATAGGTCCTGGGGCTCAGTTATCATTCAGACAGATCCAACATCAGGGTCAACTTTAGATATATCTTCCCTGGCAAAAGCTGCTTCCCCTGCTGATGCAGTAATGGCTTTGATCAAAGCGGATATTGACAAATCCATCAACAGTTTCGGTCCTGATTATTCGTTCCGTAACCTGAAAGGGTACTGGTCAAAATCAGCAACCCTAATGCTTAAGGCTGATGTTTACTTGTGGACCGGAAACAGGAGCGGAGGCATAGCAGATGTTACCATAGCAAAAGCTGCTTTAACAGATATCCAGACCAACGTTCCGTCGCTGCAATTGTTGCCTTCTTTTAGCAATGTGTTTGCTTCAACAAATAAAGGGAACAATGAGATGATATTTGTAAGTCATTACCAGTTGAACGAAGCCACCATGGGTTTTGTACAAACCAGCTTTGTTCCACAAACCAGTTTGATCGTCAATTTTTATGATTCTCTTGCCAACCGGCAATTTAATGCTACTACTGATAATTGGGGCGGTCTGCTAAGGGCGCCTGTAAAAATCTCCACCTTCCGGCAGTTCAAAAGTACCGATACCCGTACCTTGGCCAGTATTCAGCCAGCCTATTCAAAATTAAGCAACGGTACTTATAAAATTGCAGGCTGCTTTACCGATAAGTACCAGGGCGAACAAAATGCCGGTACAAGACAGATCACCAATGATTTTCCAATCTACCGTTATGCAGACCTGCTTTTGATGATGGCAGAAGCGAAAGTAGCTTTAGGCCAGGACCCCTCAACCGAGATCAATTTAGTGCGGGCAAGGGCTTACGGTACAAATTATAACGCTGCTACATTGGGTTTCCCCAACCAGCCCATCGATGCCAACCCACGGGAAGCCATTTTGCAGGAGCGTTTTTATGAGTTTGTTTTTGAAGGCAAGCGCTGGTACGATCTGAGAAGGGCCGGCGACAATTATGTTTATGAACATACCACTTTACTGCCCTCACAAGCCTATGCCCTGTTATGGCCTATCGACCGCGGTTCACTTACCAATAACAGGTTGTTGGTGCAAACCCCGGGATATGCCCAGTTTTAAATGATGATTCACTTAGCAAAAGATTTTTTAAAAAAGTCAATTATCTTCATGCTTCTTTTATCACCTAAAAATCATCAAGCTTCATTCGCTTTTTTACAGCCGACAGCTCCCTCTCCTCTGGAGAGGGCCGGGCTGAGGCTAATTTTACAGGGGTAAAAGAAGCATTACGGTTTATAAAACATACATTTCATATTATCAATTCGGACAAGTAAAATGTCCTCCAACTAAAATAGCTAATACATGAAATTTGAACATTTACAGGGATTGTTATCAGCCCCTTTTAGTCCCTTTGATAAAGAAGGAGGACTTCATGTTGAACAGATACCGGCTTATTATTCTTTTTTAAAGCAGAACGGGGTTACAGGTGCTTTTATCAATGGTTCAACCGGCGAGGGCGTTTCGCTAAGCATGAACGAAAAAAAGAAAATTGCAGAAGCCTGGGCAGCCTGCTCCAACCATGATCCGGAATTTAAAGTGATGGCCTTTTTGGGCGGCACTTGTCTGACCGATTGTATAGAACTGGCTAAACATGCACAGCAGATCGGCTTGTATGCGGTATCTTTTACCGGCCCGTTTTATTTTAAGCCGGCAAATGTTAAAATGCTTGCCCAAGCCTGCATCGAAGTGGCCAACGCCGTACCCGACATGCCTTTTTATTACTATCATATTCCTGTGTTGACCGGTGTGGGATATGCCATGTTTGATCTTTTAAAAGAAATAGACGGAAAACTGCCCAACTTTGCCGGGGTAAAATACACGCACGAGGATTTTATGGATTTTCAAAGCTGTATGACTTTTCAAAATGGTAAATACGATATGCTTTGGGGCCGCGATGAAAACATGCTTTCGGCATTGGTGCTGGGTGCAAAGGGAGCGGTTGGAAGTACATTTAATTATGCGGCGCCGCTTTATTATGAATTGATCGAAGCCTTCAATACTAATGATCTGGTAAAAGCCCGCCAGCTTCAGCAAAAAGCTATCGATATGATCCGTTTATTAGGCAAATATGGCGGAATCTCTGTCGGTAAAGCCTACATGAAACTGGTAGACATCGATTGCGGCGAATTCAGGCTTCCGGTTGTTAACATGAGTGCCGAGCAATTTGAAAATTTTCAAGCAGACGTACAGGAACTGGGATTTGAAAGCTTTAAATCGCGGACTGAGGCAAGGGTGGAAAGGTAAAAGGCGGAAAGGTGAAGGGTGGAAAGGTGAAAAGGTAGTCGCCATGCTTCCCCCCTTTGAAGGGGGTTAGGGGGATGACCTGACCTGATAAAAGAGCTTATTTAAATTAGCAGCTGGCCATGCTTCTTTTACCCTATAAAAATTGATGTTTGATTTATATTTCTATAATTATAGGTTTTTGCTTGTGCTGGTTGACCGGGTTAATTTACAAACACACCCCTAACCTTTCTCAAGAAGGGAAGCATAGTTTGCTACTTTTCTATCGTTTAGAAAGGCCTGCGCCAGGTTTCCCTTCTTGAGAGAGGTTAGGGGTATGTCCTTATCAATGTTTTTGTGAAGAGATGGTCCCGATCAATATTTTTACCTCCTAAAAGAAGCATGAAAAATAAGCCGGTACAAATTCAAATAGCTTCCAAAAATGAAAAATAAAGCGTTTCTAATGATTTCAATCTATACGGTCCTGGTTTCCTGTAATCCCGTTACCAATACAAAAGACAACAAAATCACCTGGGCTACCGTGGCAAAACTGCCTGTTGTTGCCGGGATGCAAAAGCAATTAGGTGTGGCAGGTGTATTTACCGGCGTGAGTAACGATGTATTGTTAATTGCTGGCGGTTCAAACTTTGCAGATGGTGCCAAACCTTGGCAGGGAGGCAAAAAGCTCCACCGGGATGATATTTATATATTGAAAAAAGAGGCAGAAAACAAATTCTCCTGGCTTAAACCTCAGCCAGCACATCTCAAACAAAACGTAGCTTATGGCGCAAGCGTTACCCTGCCAGAAGGTGTAGTTTGTGCCGGCGGTGAAACAGACAAAGCAAACAGCAGCAGGGAAGTTTTTATGATGCAGTGGGATGCCTCAAAAAACGAAGTGTTGTTTAAAGAAATGCCTTCCCTGCCCATTCCGGTAGCTAATGCCTGTATGGCAAATATCGGCAGAACGATTTACCTAATCGGAGGGGAAAGCAACGGAAAGCCATCAGCCAAATGCTTCCTGCTCGATTTATCATCTGTGCATCCGCAATGGCAGCCTTTGCCCGACCTGCCCGTGGCCATGTCACACTCGGTTGCCGTAGCGCAATCGAACGGTAATCATTCCTGTATTTATGTGATTGGCGGACGAAGCAGCACGCCATCAGGTATCAGTGATCTGCACAATACCACCTTTTGCTATGATCCTACTTTGAAAAAATGGCTCCGGCTAAAAAGCGTGGGCGATGGAGAAAACATAACCAACCTGTCTGCAGCTACCGGAGTTTCCCATGGAAACGCTGATATCATCGTAATTGGCGGCGATAAGGGAAATGTATTTCACCAGATCGAAACCTACAACGCCAAGATAGAAAAGGCCCAAAATGAAACAGAAAAGCAAAAGCTGCAAAACGAAAAACTGGAGCTGCTGAACAACCACCAGGGATTTAGCAAGGATGTGTATCAGTACAATACCCTGACAGACACCTGGAAAAAGATCGGCGAACTGCCTTTTTACGGGCAGGTTACCACTACTGCCGTAAAGTGGGGAAATGATATTTTTATTCCCTGCGGGGAAATAAAACCAGGCGTACGTACAGAAAATGTGGTTCGGGGGGAATTTAAATGATGAAATATTCAAAAAATTATCCCTGGATTGTAGTAGGCCTCCTTTGGGGCGTGGCCTTGTTAAATTACATGGACAGGCAAATGCTGGCAACCATGAGGCCTGCCATGCAGATAGATATTGCAGAGTTAAAATCGGCAACGAACTTTGGTTATTTAATGGCCGTTTTTCTGTGGATATACGGTTTTGTAAGCCCTGTTTCCGGCGTTATTGCCGATAAATTTAACCGCAAGTGGCTGATCGTTTTTAGTTTGTTTGTTTGGTCTGCTGTTACTTTTGCCATGGGCTTTGCCAACACTTTTAACCAGATCTACTGGTTAAGGGCCATTATGGGCGTTAGCGAAGCCTTGTATATTCCAGCCGGCCTGTCTTTAATTGCTGATTATCATTCTTCTAAAACCAGGTCGCTTGCAATCGGCATCCACATGACGGGGCTTTATATGGGCCAGGCTTTGGGCGGTTTTGGTGCAACCGTAGCGGCATCATTTTCCTGGCAGGCCACTTTTCATTCTTTTGGAATAGTAGGTATTTTATACGCATTGATCCTGATCGCCCTTTTAAAAGAGAAAAAAGCCGCTGTAGAAACAACATCTTCAGATCAGTTTCTGGTCAAAGAAAAAACGCCATTGTTCAAAGGATTGGCGTTGTTGTTTACCAATATCTCCTTCTGGATCATCCTTTTTTACTTTGCCGTTCCAAGTTTACCGGGTTGGGCAACCAAAAACTGGCTGCCAACACTTTTTGCGCAAAACTTAAACATCCCCATGTCCCAGGCAGGCCCATTATCCACCATAACCATTGCAGCTTCTTCGTTTTTGGGTGTGTTGTTTGGGGGGATCTTATCCGACAGGTGGGTCCAAAAAAATATTAAAGGAAGGATCTACACCAGCGCCATTGGCCTGGCCTTAACCATACCTTCCTTACTGCTGATCGGTTTTGGCCATACACTTTTCCACGTGATGGGCGCTGCCCTTTGTTTTGGCCTGGGTTACGGCATATTTGATGCGAACAATATGCCTATTCTCTGTCAGTTTGTTTCTGCAAAATACAGAGCAACTGCTTACGGGATCATGAACATGACGGGTGTGTTCTTCGGTGCTTTTATTACCGACCTGTTAGGAAAATCCAGCGATGCCGGGCATTTGGGAAAAGATTTTGCCATGTTAGCCGGAATTGTTTTGGTTGCCCTGGCCGTTCAATTGTATTTTTTAAACCCGAAACAGAATGATTTTGCAGATGCGTAAGCAAAACATTCTTTTAGCTTAGGTAACATAATTTAAAATATATCAGGTTCTGTCTAAATTTAGCTCAATACGATTATATGCTTCTTTTATCGGGTAAAAATCATGGTCCTTTGGCCATTACGTTTTAAAGGGGCATTATATCAACAGTACTCATTTTTTAGGCGATAAAAGAAGCATTGCGTTTTTCTGAATAAATTTAAACAGGCAATTGCCAATTGTGTAAAATGAATTTTAACTATTTAAACATATTGAGCTTTTTTATCCTCCCAATAACCACTTAATGTAGAGGATTGCCTAATTCCAACTGATCAGTATAAATAGAAGAACAAAATGAAACTAAAAAGATATATCAGCACTGTAATACTTCTGATTTTATTGTCAACTACGGGCTGTACCCCTAAAATCTACAATAATAAAAGCGCCGGTGCCATAAAAGTTTTAGCTGTGCCTACTGTCAACCCCATCTTTAAAAGGATAGACAACAACCCGTACCTGCGTATTGAAATTGATATTCCCCAGGGAAATAAGGAACTGGATTTTCAACAGTTCGGAGGAACCATCAATCCGGAGGCGATAAAAGACGTTTCCAGGCTGGAGTTGTATTTGGGCAATGAAAACGCTGAATTTACTACTGACAAATTGCTCGGAAGTACTGTGCCATCATCAAAAAAATTCAATATCCGATTCAATATTAGACTAAGCCCGGGCAGGCATATTTTATGGCTTAGTGTCAATTTAAAAGATGATGCCAATATTGATGATAAACTCACTATAAAAGCTGATCAGCTAATCGGTTCGAAAGGGCTTGTTTACAAAGTTTTGCAACCAAAAACAACCGATCGGTACCTGGGTATTGCGCTGCGTAAGCCTTATGATGAAAATGTACATACCTACCGTATTCCCGGTATAGTTACCACTGATAAAGGAACATTGATTGCTGTTTATGACATCCGTTATGATAATGACAGAGACCTGCCAGGCAATATTGATGTAGGGATGAGCAGAAGTACAGACGGCGGTAAAAATTGGGAATCCATGAAAAACATTATTGATATGGGCGGCCCTAAAGACAACAGTGGCGCCGGCGATCCTTCGGTATTGTTCGATCCTGTTACCAGAACGATATGGGTTGTTGCCTTATGGAGCAAAGGGAACCACTCAATTGCAGGCTCTGGCCCTGGCCTTACACCCGACGAAACCGGGCAAATTGTTATTACCAGCAGTACCGATGATGGCATAACCTGGGCTAAACCTTACAGTATTACTGCTCAGGTTAAAAATCCGGAATGGAAGATATTCTTTCAGGGGCCCGGAAATGGAATAGCTATGCAAGATGGCAAAATTGTTTTCCCTGCCCAATATTGGGATGCAAAAAAAGTGCCTTATTCTACACTGATATACAGCGGCGATCATGGCAAAAGCTGGAAAAGCGGAATTGGTGCAAAATCAAACACCACCGAAGCCCAACTGGTTGAAACCACTCCCGGAACCCTAATGCTAAACATGAGAGACAACAGAGGAGGGTTCAGGAGCGTGGCCACTACTAAAGATATGGGCCAAAGCTGGACCGAACATGCCACTTCCCGCAGTGCTTTACCTGATCCGGTTTGTATGGCAAGTTTAATTAAAGCAAACGTAAATGTTCAGGGATCAGCTAAGGACCTGCTATTCTTCAGTAACCTCAATACTTCTAAAGCCCCAAGGGAACATACAACAATTAAGGCCAGTTTGGACCTGGGCGAGACCTGGCAGCCGAATAACCAGTTGTTCTTAGATGAACGGAAATCCTATGGTTATTCTGATCTTACCAGAATAGATAAAAACACTTTGGGAATATTGTATGAAGGAATAAGAAGTCTTCTTTTTGTGAGAATTCCTGTAAAGGACATTGTTAAATAAAGACTTTAACTCCTATGTTTAAAAAGAAGACCATTATAGCTTTTTTTGCAATGTTGCTGCAGCTATCGGTTACGGCACAGTCTGTAAAGGTAGCTTGCATTGGCAATTCGGTAACATATGGTTATGGCTTAAAAAATCCCGCCGGGGAATCTTATCCTGCACAACTTCAGCAAATGCTGGGAAATGCTTATCAGGTTAAAAACTTTGGGCATAGCGGCGCTACATTATTAAAAAAAGGGCATAATCCCTATTATAAAACTAAAGAGTTTACAGAAGCGATTACTTTCAAACCTGATATTGCCATTATCCATTTGGGTTTAAATGACACTGATCCCAGGGATTGGCCTGATTACAAAGGTGATTTTGAGGCTGATTATACCACACTGCTGGAAACTTTTAGAAAAGCAAATCCATCTGTTAAGCTATATGTTTGCCGGATGACGCCTATTTTCAGTGGGCACCCGCGTTTTAAATCGGGTACACGGGATTGGTATTGGCAGATACAAGCTTGCATTTCATCAGTTGCAAAAGCAAATCATGCGCAGCTCATTGACCTCAACATACCTTTACACAACCGGCCGGATCTGTTCGCTGATAATTTGCATCCCAATGGAGAAGGCGCCGGCATTATCGCCAAAACAGTTTATCAGAGCGTGACCGGTGATTTTGGCGGATTAAAACTTCCTTCTGTTTTTAACAACCACATGGTTTTGCAGCGGCTGAAACCTATTCCTGTATATGGCAGTGCAAACGCAGGCGATGAGGTAGAAGTTACTTTTAACCATCGAAAATTAGTTGTCAGCGCTGGTCAAAACGGGCAATGGAAAGTTTTATTCCCGGCAATGCCTACGGGCGGCCCTTATGAACTAAAAGTGCAGACAAAAAAGGCGTCCATTTTATTAACTGATATTTTAATGGGAGATGTATGGCTATGTTCAGGGCAATCGAACATGGCTTTCCCGTTAAAAAATGCGGCGACGGGAAAATCAGAATTAGAGAATGCATCCAAAAGCCCTTCTTTAAGATTGTTCAAGCTGAACTCCTTGAGTGAAACTGATAATTCGGCTTGGGATTCAGTAACCTTAGCTAAAACAAATGAGTTAAAATTCTTTTCAGGAAGCTGGCAGCGAAATACGGCCGCTTCTGCAGCTGATTTTACAGCTGTCGGCTACTATTTTGGCAAAAGTATCTCACAGGAAGAAAAAGTACCCATCGGCTTAATTGAAGTTGCGGTAGGCGGCTCAACAACAGAATCGTGGATAGACCGGTTTACGATGGAGCAGGATAATTTACTGGTAGATGAATTGTCTAACTGGCGCAGATCTGATTTTATACAGCAGTGGGCAAGGGAACGGGCAGATGTAAACCTGAAAAATGCCGCCAATCCTAAACAACGGCATCCTTACGGGCCGTGTTACAACTACGAGGCCGGTATCGATTCACTCATACAGTTTCCAATTAAGGGAGTGATCTGGTATCAGGGGGAAAGCAATGCGCAGAACGTTGAATTGCACGAGCGGTTATTTACCACTTTAGTTAATAGCTGGCGGCAAAAATGGGGATATAACTTCCCGTTTTATTTCGTGCAGTTAAGCAGTATCGACAGGCCATCCTGGCCTTACTTCAGGGATTCGCAACGCAAACTGCAACTCCAGATACAAAATACCGGCATGGCCGTAATTTCAGATTTGGGTGATTCCTTAAACGTTCATCCTACCCGAAAAAAGGAAGTAGGTGAACGCCTGGCACGTTTGGCGCTGCGCGATACTTATTATCAAAACATAGAAGCTAACGGGCCTGAAGTTATCAATGCACAGCAGAAGCAACGGGAGGTCATCGTTTCTTTTAACCATGCAAAACAATTGGCAACAAGCAATCAAAAGCCTGTGTTTGGGTTTGAAGTGGTTAACGATAAAGGGATACATATTCCGGTAAACGCAAGCATCATTAAAAATACGGTACACCTTGTTTTGCCCGTAGGAGAAAAAATAAAAGCCGTTTTATATGCCTGGCAGCCTTTTACACGCGCAAATTTAGTGAACGAGGTGTCGCTGCCGGCATCTACATTTTCTATACCCTTAAATTAAACCTGTTAAATTTATATCAACCTGTTTGCTATGCTTCTTTTATCACCTAAAAATCATCAAACCTTCAATACTTTTCCAAACGGCTCCCTCTCCTGTGGAGAGGGTTGGGGTGAGGCTAATTTTATAGTGGTAAAAGAAGCATGCTTCATCCTCAAACCATAATTAATTCAAAATGAGTTACACACCAACAGAAATAGAACAACTAAAAACGTTTTATGAGAACCAGCTGTTAAATGATACCGTTCCTTTTTGGTTCCCGCGGTCTATCGATCAAGAGTACGGAGGCTATTTGCTGATGCGCGATCAGGATGGAACGTTGCTGGACGATGATAAAGCAGTCTGGATTCAGGGACGTGCTGCCTGGCTTTTATCTACCTTGTACAACACAGTAGAGCCGAAGCAGGAATGGCTGGATGGCGCAAGGTCAGGCATTGTTTTTTTGTTGAACCATTGCTTCGATACAGACGGGCAAATGTTCTTCCACGTAACCCGCGACGGACAGCCTATTCGGAAACGCCGTTATTTCTTCTCCGAAACCTTTGCTGTTATTGCCATGGCTGCTTATGCAAAGGCCAGCGGCGACCAGGATATCGCACAAAAAGCCCGGGATTTATTTGGCCAATGTATCAGGTATGCAACGGTGCCGGGTTTGCTTCAGCCTAAATTTATGCCTACACGTCCTTCAAAAGGTATCGGTACGCCCATGATTATGATCAATACTGCCCAGCAGTTAAGGGAAACGATTGGCGATGACCGCTGCGATGAATACATCAGTAAATGGATCGATGAGATTGAACGTGATTTTGTAAAGCACGAGATACAATGCGTGATGGAACAGGTGGCGCCCGATGGAAGTATCATCGATCATATTGACGGCCGTACCTTAAATCCCGGCCATGCGATTGAAGGTGCCTGGTTTATTTTGCACGAAGCAAAACATCGGAACAATGATCCCCGCCTGATTGAACTGGGCTGCAAAATGCTCGATTATATGTGGGAACGGGGATGGGACAAAGAGCATGGCGGCATTTTATATTACCGGGATGTTTACGGAAAACCTGTACAGGAATACTGGCAGGACATGAAGTTCTGGTGGCCGCATAACGAGGTAATTATTGCAACACTTTTGGCTTATCTCATTACAGGTAACGAAAAATATAAGACTTGGCATAAAATGGTGCACGATTATGCCTACAAACATTTCCACGATCAGGAGCATGGCGAATGGTTTGGTTATCTGCACCGCGACGGCAGCCTGGCACAAACCGCTAAAGGCAATTTATTTAAAGGGCCCTTTCATTTGCCAAGGCAGGAATGGTATTGTTTACAAATTTTAAAAGAGATACCCGCATGAAAAATTTAAGCTTACTGGCGGTTATATTGTTAACTGCTTTAACCGGTTATACAAAACTGCAAGCCCAGGATATTCCTGTTTATACAGCCGGAACGGATGGCTTTAAAAGCTTCCGTATCCCTGCCATAACCAAATTGCCAAACGGGAACCTGCTGGCATTTTGCGAAGGGCGCGTTAACGGTTCGGGCGATTTCGGAAACGTAAAAATAGTGCTTAAAAGAAGCACCGATAACGGAAAAACCTGGGGTCCGTTAAAAGTAGTGGTATCAAACGATACTTTGCAGGCAGGCAATGCCTCGCCCGTGGTAGATCTGACAGACCCCGCTTTCCCTAAAGGAAGGATTTTTTTATTTTATAATACCGGCAATGTGCCCGAGAACAAAATCCGCCAGGGTTTAGGTTTACGGGAAGTTTGGTATAAAACTTCTGCAGATGGCGGACTTACGTGGTCAAACCCTGTTAATATCACTTTGCAGGTGCATAAGCCAAAACAGCCGCAGGTTAATCAAGCCTATAATTTTCAGGAAGATTGGAGGAGTTATGCCAACGGTCCGGGCCACGCGGTGCAATTTCCTTCGGGGAAATATAAAGGACGGATTTATGTTGCAGCTAATCATTCTGCAGGCGAACCAAAACCGCATTATGCAGATGGAAGGGCAAATGGCTTTTATACCGATGATCATGGAAAAACCTTTAAGTTAAGTGAGGATGTAACTACACCGGGCGGCAATGAATCCATGGCAACGGTATTGTCCGGAAATAAACTCATGATGAATATCCGCAATCAGTTAGGCAATATCAAAGCAAGGATAGTGGCCGTTAGCAGCAATGGCGGTAAAAGTTGGGACACGACCTACTTTGACCACCAGCTTCCCGATCCCGTTTGCCAGGGCAGTATCCTCACCATCGGGCAGTTTAAAGGAAAAAGCGTTGTGGCTTTTTGCAATGATGCTGATACTGTCAAACGAGATAATTTAACTTTGCGTATCAGCTTAGATGAAGGTAAAACCTGGGCGCTGAACAAAGTGATCGCAAAAAGCCCGGAGGGTTACAAAGGAGATTATAGTGCCTATTCTGACCTGGTTAAATTGTCGGATGCAGCAATTGGCGTTTTGTATGAAAAAGATAATTATAAAGAAATCGTATTTCAGGAATTTACCTGGAAAAACCGATGAAGGCACGCTGATTATTAAAGGAAAACAAAGGTTCCACTGCCATACTTTTTTAGGACCTGTTTAAATTTTCTTCAGAAAGCTGTTGATGCTTCTTTTATCGGCATAAAAAACTTATTGTTGGGTTGATGCAATCCATCAGTGCCGATTTTATGCCGGTAAAAGAAGCATTGTATTTTCTCTCAATAAAACTTAAACAGGCCCTTATAGTTCAAAATATAATCTCAGTTTTTTACTTGGTAAAAGAAGCATGGCAAATAACCTTATAATATCAACAAGCCTTTGGTCTATTTCATCATAAAATAAAACCTTGCACTTCTTTTTTAAATTTTTAAAAAGTTTTTTGTTTTTATCAAAAAATAAAATTAAATATGTAAAATATTAAAAAAGGAAATGGGGGACAATAAGATCGATTTTTTAATCAGCCATAGCAAAACGATCAAATGCCTGTATTATCATACGCTGTTAACCAGTACGGAAGTAAGTAACCATACCGGAAAAAGTATTCCAAATGTGATAAAGACATTGAACGAGATGATTGCAGAAGGTTATGTGGAGGAAAAAGGGTTGGCCAATTCCAAGGGTGGCCGAAAACCGTTAAATTATTCCCTTGTAGCTAATACGCATTACCTCCTGTCGGTTGCAATGGACCAGTTTTCGGCGCAAATGGTGCTGGTGGACATGAACAATCAATTTGTAACTGATGTGGCACGGTACGGGTTTGAGCTGCGTGACCTGCAAACAGATAAGTTTATTGAATATTTAAATCATTTTATAAAAGCTTCCGGGTTTGCCAAAAATAAGATTATAGGGATTGGGATAACGATGCCCGGGTTTGTTGATACTGAAAAAGGTGTAAATTATACTTATTTAAAAGTAGCCGGCCAAACCCTGGTAGAATACATCCAGCAAAATATCTCTATCCCGGTTTTTTTAGATAACGATTCCACAGCTATCGCGCTTGCCGAGCAGAAGTTTGGTGTAGCGGCTGGGATAAAAAATGTGATGGTATTAAACTTAGGCTGGGGGATTGGCCTGGGTATGATCCTGAACGATAAGATCTTCAGGGGGAACAACGGGCTTGCGGGCGAATTCAGTCATATCCCGCTTTTTAAAAACGGTAAGCTTTGTACTTGTGGCAAACATGGCTGCCTGGAAACGGAAGCTTCCTTAATTGCAGTAACGGCAATCGCTAAGCAGGGGATTGGGCAGGGGGAAATCACCAGTCTTGCAAATTATGAAGATATAGATGCAGACATCATTATAAACGAGGCAATTAAAGGTGACAGGTTTTCAGTAAAGCTTATTTCAGAGGCCGCTTATCATGTAGGGGAAGGTTTGGCCATACTGATCCACCTGATGAACCCGGCGGCAATTGTTTTAAGCGGTAAAGGCAGCGTTGTAGGTAAATTATGGCTGGCACCCATACAACAAGCTATCAATGAGCATTGTATCCCCATGTTAACCAGCCATACAACGTTCATCATCTCTGAACTCAATACCAGGGCGCAGTTAATTGGCGGGGCTGCATTGGTGGTAGAAAATTTTGGTAAAAACCTGGAAAGTAAACTGAATGAGATAGAAGACCAGGTTTCTGTATAAATGGCTAAACCTTGTGCACATGAATAAGATTTTTTTTAAATCAGCTTAAAAAAAGTGGTTATGTTGGGAAGTAACCAAAAGCTAAAATAGAAAATTAATACGGATAGGATTAGGATGAATATACCTGCACCTGCCAGAAATAAAGGGCTAAAAGAAGCCTCTTTTAAAATTGATTATTGATTTTAAACTGAATACATTGCAAAAACCAACCGGAATACCTTCCATAAAAAAATCTTTAAAAGCGGTTTTACATGCTGTTTTTATCGGTGTTTTTTTAGTGGCAAGTGCCAAAGCGCAAACTTCTTATGAGCTAAATTCCGGCTGGAAATGTACCCAGGTTACTGAAGTTAAGGCAGATGGAATTGCCTTGTCCCAGCCAAATTCTGCTACCCAAAACTGGATGCCGGCCACCGTTCCCGGAACAGTTTTAACCACGCTTCTGAACAATAAAAAAGTGCCCGATCCTTTTTACGGAATGAACAACGAGCGTATCAAGGACATCTATAATACAGGGCGAGATTATTATACCTATTGGTTTGTAAAGGATTTTGACGAAGCTGCACCAACAAATGGCCGTCAGGTTTATCTGAATTTCCGGGGAATTAATTACAGTGCCGAAATCTACCTGAACGGTAAAAAAGTAAACCCGAAAACGCATGTGGGCATGTTCTTGCGGGAATCTTACAACATCACTTCTTTTATCAATAAAAACGGAAAAAACCTTTTGGCGGTACTTGTTTACCCGCCAAACCCGGTTGGAAATCCGAACGGCGGACAAGGCGGCGACGGCCGGATTGCTAAAGGTGTTGGTTTGCAATATACTGCTGGCTGGGATTGGATCCAGCCAATGCGTGATCGTAATACCGGCATCTGGGATAAAGTTACAATTGAAAAAACCGGCGAAATCAACCTTAAAAACCCACATGTAATTACCCTGGTTCCTGGAGTTAGGAAGATTGCAGGAATACAGCAACCAGCAATTATCAAAGCCTCGGCAGAGCTGCAAAACCCAACAAATCATACGGTAAAAGGAGTATTACAATATGTGTTGGATGGCAGCACGGTTTCCAAATCGGTGGCCATTCAACCGCATACAACAACAGAAGTTTCGCTGGCAGATTTCAGCCTTAAAAATCCAAAGTTATGGTGGCCAAATGGTTACGGTCCGCAAAACTTGTACAACTTAAAAATGAGTTTTTTAGTTGGGGGAAGTGTTTCAGATCAGGAAAATGTTTCGGTTGGCGTAAGGGAAATTTCTTCGGAATGGAACACGGAAACGCATAGTCGGCAGATCAACGTAAATGGACAAAAAGTTTTTATTAAAGGCGGCAACTGGATTATTTCGGATGCGATGCTTCGTTTTTCTGATGCCCGTTACGATGCGGAAGTTCATTTTCACCGCGATATGAACCTGAATTTAATACGGGTTTGGGGCGGTGCTTTGGTAGAACGGCCGGAATTTTATGCAGCCTGCGATAAATATGGCTTGCTGGTTTTCCAGGATTTCTGGATTTCGGGCGATGCAAACGGCAAATGGGTTGACCCGGCGAAAGCCGACGACCAATGGACACGCCGCAAATATCCGGACGATCATGCTTTGTACTTAAAATCCGTTTCCGACCAGATCAAATTAGTTAGAAACCATGCTTCACTGGCCATCTGGTGCGGCGGAAACGAAATTACGCCCCCGGAAGATATTTTGCTGGCCGTTCGTGATACGATCATGCCCAAACTGGATGGCACGCGCTGGTTTGTGGATTATTCCAACTCCGATAAAATGTCGTTAAACACAATGGGCGGCAATGGAGATGGCCCGTACGGCATCCAGCCACTTTCTGCTTTTTGGGTAGATCGTACCTGGCCATTTAACTCCGAAGTTGGTTCAGTTGGTGTAAGTGATTATGAATCGCTGCAACGTTTCATTCCTGAAAAAAATATGGTTGCGCCGCAATATTCAGCCGAAAAGAAAAGCAGCAAAGTTGATTCTGTTTGGGATTATCATAAATATATCGGCTACGATGCTTCCATAGACCCATACGGAAAAGCTGAAAGTGCAAAAGATTTTGCTGCGAAAGCACAATTGGTCAATTACGATCAATACCGCGCTTTGATGGAAGGTTTCAGTTCGCATATGTGGAGCTGGTACACAGGCACGATCATCTGGAAAACGCAAAACCCCTGGACGGCGATGCGCGGGCAGATGTACGATTATTACCTCGACCCGAACGCTTGCTTGTACGGTTTGCATAGCGGAAGCGAACCTTTACATGTGATGTATAATCAATTTACCGGAATGGTTTCGGTGGTGAACAATACGTTCGAAACGAAGCGCGACCTGATGCTGACCGCAAGAACAATAGACATGAACGGTGCCGACAGTTTGCTTACACAGGTTTTTGTAGAAGCGCAGGCTTCATCCGTTAAGGGTTTTGTATCGCTAAAAAGAGTAGTGGAACGCCGGGCAAAAAGCAAAGGCGTATTTTTATGTCTGCAAATCTTTGACAAAAATAAAAATAAGCTGAGCGAAAACATCTACTGGCTGCCGGATGCAAATGGCAATCATTCGGGTTTGCAGAAACTGGCAGCTTCGCAATTGCAAACTTCCGCACAAAAATTAAACAATGGCAAAATAGAAGTTACGTTAAGCAATCCGGCAAAAGCACCGATGGCTTTTTTTAACCGTTTATCATTAGTGGATGGTTCTACGCACAATCGGGTTTTGCCGGTTTTTTATTCGGATAACTATGTTTCCGTGCTTCCTGGCGAAACAAAAAAAATATTGGTAGAAAACGCATCAAAAATAAACAATCCGCAGCTTTCGGTAAGCGGCTGGAATTTGTCTGAACAATTTATTCATATCAACTAATATATTATGGCCCGTTTAAATTTATTGGAAGAGACCAGGTACGAGAAGCTGCCGGTAACGGTTTATCCTGATGCTTCTTTTGCTTCTAAAAAAGTAGCGAAAAGGATCGCCAATCTGATCATCGCAAAAAATGAAAAAGGTGAAAAAACGATTTTAGGACTGGCAACCGGCGCTACGCCAATTAAAGTTTATGCCGAACTGATCCGGCTGCACCGCGAAGAAGGTTTGAGCTTTGAAAACGTGATTACCTTTAACCTGGACGAATATTATCCGATGAAACCAGACGCGGCGCAGAGTTATGTGACGTTCATGAACGAAAACCTGTTCGACCATATCGACATCAAAAAGGAAAATATCCATATTCCGGACGGAACGCTAAAACAGGAAAATGTGGCCGCTTTTTGTCTGGAATACGAAAAAAAGATCAGCAGTTATGGCGGCCTGGATTTACAGGTTTTAGGGATCGGCCGTACCGGGCATATCGGATTTAACGAACCGGGCTCGGCGCCAAACTCAGGAACAAGGTTGGTTACCTTAGATGATTTGACGAGAAGGGATGCTTCCCATGATTTTGGAGGAAAAGAAAATGTGCCGGTAAAGGCTATTACGATGGGTATCGGAACGATTTTTAAAGCACGGGAAATCATTTTGATGGCCTGGAACTATAAAAAGGCATCGATCATCAAAAAAGCAGTGGAAGGGGAAATTTCTTCGGATGTTCCGGCCACTTACCTGCAGCTTTCAGAAAATGTAGAATTTGTGCTGGATGAAGAAGCAGCCGCAGAACTGACCCGTTTTAACACGCCTTGGCTGGTTAAAGATTGCGTATGGACAGACAAGCTGATCAAAAAAGCAGTGATCTGGCTGGCTGGTACGGTACAAAAACCGGTTTTAAAACTAACCGAAGAAGATTACAACAACCACGGTATGGCACAACTGGCTACAGAAAAAGGACCGGTTTACAACATTAATATTGATATTTTTAACCAGGTACAGCATACCATTACCGGCTGGCCGGGCGGCAAACCAAATGCTGATGACAGCCAGCGGCCGGAGCGTGCCGAACCGGCAAAAAAACGGGTAATTGTATTTTCGCCGCACCCGGACGACGATGTGATTTCGGTTGGCGGGACTTTTATCCGTTTGGTTGACCAGGGGCATGATGTTCACGTAGCTTATCAAACTTCAGGCAACAACGCGGTTTGGGATGATGATGCCTTGCGTTTTGTGGAGTTTGCCATTGATTTTGCCAAAAGCCAGGGTGAAGAACCATCCAAACTGGAAGGATTGTATGACAGCATGCGCACTTTCTCCCAAAATAAACTACCTAACGAAGCTGACCCGCAGGAAATGAAAACGGTAAAAGGGCTGATCCGCAAAGGCGAAGCTATTGCCGGGGCACGTTTTGCCGGCGTTCCCGATGACCATATCCACTTTATGGACCTGCCTTTTTATGACCGCTCTAAGGTTCAGAAAAACGTGAGCTATGAAGATGATATTCAGGAAACGATGAAATTACTTCGGGAAGTGCAGCCGCACCAGATCTTTGCTGCCGGGGATTTTGCCGATCCGCACGGCACACACAAAATCTGTTTCAATATTATGGTTGAAGCTTTAAAACGATTGAAAACTGAAGAGTGGACTAAAAACTGCTGGATCTGGCTGTACCGTGGGGCATGGCATGAGTTTGAAACGCATGAGATCGAAATGGCCGTTCCGCTTTCGCCGCAGGAAGTAATCCGCAAACGATTGGCTATTTACAAGCACCAGTCGCAAAAAGATTTACCGGTTTTCCCGGGCGATGATGCCAGGGAGTTCTGGGTGCGGGCAGAAGACCGCAACCGTGAAACAGCTTGTGCTTATGATAAGCTCGGCATGGCAGAATATGAAGCCATGGAAGCTTTTGTAAGGTATAGATTAGATTAATACCGGTAAAAACAGTATTGAACAAACCCGGCTGTTATTTCGACGATAGGAGAGATCTTCATCAAAGCGAAAGGGAAACCTTGTATTATTTGAAGAAGATTTCTCCCGGCGGTCGAAATGACAGCGAAAGTTGAAATGACAGCAGAAGGCATAATGAATTAGTAATGCTTCTTTTATCAACCTAAAAACAGTAAACCCTAACTCTTTTTAAAATGACAAATGTTACCAGTCCGGCCTTAGCAGGAAGTATCAAGCCGGATAAAAGTTCTAATGCTATCCTGATCATCGGGGCCTTATTCTTCATTTTCGGTTTTGTAACCTGGATGAACTCCGTTTTGATCCCTTACTTAAAGCTGGCCTGCGAGCTTAATAATTTTGAATCCTACCTGGTAGCATTTTCATTTTATATTTCTTACCTGGTGATGGCCATTCCATCCGCCTGGCTGCTGAAAAAAACAGGTTTTAAGAATGGTATGTCCGTTGGGCTGGCCATTATGGCCGTTGGTGCTTTAATTTTTATTCCGGCAGCTTTAAGCAGAACGTACATACTGTTTTTATTAGGCTTATTTGTTCAGGGAACGGGTTTGGCCGTTTTGCAAACGGCATCCAATCCCTACATTACTATTTTGGGACCGATAGAAAGCGCTGCCAAACGCATCAGTATTATGGGTATCTGCAATAAAATTGCGGGCGCTATTGCCCCGATTGTATTAGGGGCGATCACTTTAAAAGATGCAGACGGTTTAAAAGCAAGGTTAGTTTCGATGCCTGCAGCACAAAAAGTTACAGAGTTGAATGAACTGGCCCATCGCGTAATTACACCTTATATCGTTATTGTGATCATTCTGGTCATCCTGGCCATTCTGATCTCGTTTTCCACATTGCCCGAAATTGATACCGACCATGAAAATGAAAACGTTGCTGCTGCCAATACCGGTAAAACCAGCATCTTCCAGTTCCCGCATTTACTGCTGGGTGTGTTAACCTTGTTCTTATATGTTGGGGTAGAGGTTTTGGCCGGAGATTCGATCATCAGCTACGGAGCAAGCCAGGGCATTCCTTTATCTACGGCAAAATTCTTTACCACCTGTACTTTGCTTGGGATGACTATCGGTTATATCACCGGCATTATTTGTATCCCGAAATATTTCAGGCAGGAAAAAGCGCTGAAAGTATCCGCTGTACTGGGCGTTATTTTTTCGCTGGTTGCTATTTTTACTACCGGATATATTTCCGTTCTGTTCATCGCCTTGCTTGGCCTGGCCAATTCATTATTGTGGCCCGCCATCTGGCCGCTGGCTATTGCCGGCCTGGGCAGGTTTACCAAAATTGGTTCTTCTTTTATGATCATGGCTATCGGCGGCGGCGCTTTGATCCCTTTGGCTTATGGCCGCCTGGCCGATATAGTTAACCCCAGCCATGCTTACTGGATACTCGTCCCATGTTATTTGTTTATCTTGTTTTATGGGATAAAAGGCCATAAAATTGGTGTTTCACCTAATGTAAAAGTTGCTGATGTTTACCCGGTTTCAGAATAGCCTGTCGTAATTTATTTTTTAGTATGAAAAGAAGTACGTTTTTACAGCAGGCAGGTTTGTTATCTGCCGGATTGATATTTAATAAAAACCTGTTTGCCTCTGGTATTGAATATAAGAGTTTAAGGCCGGCCTTAGCTAAAAGAAACTTTACCAGTAAGGCTGTTGAAGAGGCCATTGTACAGTTCAAATCAAAAGTTAAAGACCCGGAACTGGGCTGGCTTTTTGAGAACTGCTTCCCGAACACCTTAGATACCACCGTTTTTTATGCCATAAAAGAAGCACGGCCGGATACGTATGTGATCACCGGCGACATCGATGCCATGTGGCTGCGCGACAGTTGTGCCCAGGTTTGGCCTTATCTTCCTTTCGTTAAAAAAGACGAAAAGCTGCGGCAACTGATCGCCGGGGTGATCAACCGGCAAACGCATTGTGTTTTGGAAGACCCTTATGCCAATGCTTTTTATAAAGACGATACGAAGGTAAGCGAATGGAAAAGTGACTATACCACGATGAAGCCCGGCATACATGAGCGTAAATTTGAAATCGATTCGCTTTGTTATCCCATCCGCCTGGCGCACCGTTACTGGAAAGAAACCGGCGATACCAAGCCTTTTGATGCAAATTGGAAAAAAGCAGTTGAACTGATCCTGCAAACGTTTAAAGAGCAGCAGCGCAAAACCAGCCGCGGCCCTTATCATTTCCAGCGCAATACCCATACCCCGACAGACACCCTTCCGATGGGCGGTTATGGTTTCCCGGTAAAACCAAACGGACTGATTTGCTCGATGTTCCGTCCTAGCGATGACGCTACGATCTATCCGTATCTGATTCCGTCCAACTTTTTTGCAGTCATCAGCCTAAAACAAGCTGCTGAAATAGTGGATGCTGTTTTTAAGGATGAAAAATTAACATTGGATTTAAAAAGTTTAGCTGAAGAGGTAGGAGACGCTTTGCAAAAACATGCTGTTGCAGAACATCCGGATTTTGGAAAGATCTATGCTTTTGAAGTAGATGGTTTTGGCAATAAAAGTTTAATGGACGATGCCAATATCCCAAGTTTGCTGGCGCTGCCTTATCTGGATGCGGTTTCGGTATCCGATCCGGTTTATCAGAACACGCGGAAATTTGTATTGTCTAACAGCAATCCGTTTTTTTACCGGGGAAAAACAGCAGAAGGCATAGGAGGGCCGCATGTAGGAAAAGACGGCATGATCTGGCCGCTCAGCATAATTGCACGCGGCTTAACGAGCACAAACGATGAGGAAATTAAACATTGCATCAGGATGCTGAAAGCGAACCATGCCGGCACAGGTTTTATGCACGAATCTTTTAACAAAGATAATCCGGCAGATTTTACAAGAAGCTGGTTTGCCTGGGCCAATACTATTTTTGGCGAGTTTTTGTGGGAAACCTATCAGCAAAAGCCACAGTTGCTCCATGTATAATTTACCCTGGTAAAAGAAGCATGCTTCTTTTACCAGGCTTTTTTTGTTGCGTTAAATTTTTCCGGTAGCTGAAGTGTTTTTTAACCGGTCATCAATATAAAACCTATTATGAGAAAATATTTTTATAGAAAAACAACCTGTCTTACGCTCCTTTTTTGCTCCGTGTTTTTTTATAAAACCCAGGCGCAGGAGGCAAATGCAAAATTTCCGCTGATCCCGTATCCAACCGCCTTAACGGCAGGCACAGGCAGTTTTGTGATTACTGCAGAAACCCGGATCGTCTCGCCTAGTTCCCGCTTTACCAACGAAGCTTTGCAGCTGAATGCACTTTTGAAACAATATTTAGGCAAACCGCTAAAACAAGGCAAAGCGGGCCCGGCGCACCAGATCTTACTGCAATATGATGCCGGTATTGCTGCTCCGGAAGGTTACCGTTTAAATATTACTGCTAACACGGTTATTTTAGCAGCAAAAGAAGCAGCGGGCATGTTCAGGGCGGTAGAAACGGTACGGCAATTGCTACCGGCGGATGAACGCAGCCAAACGTTCCTCAAAAAAGTTTCGCTTCCGGCAGTCAGCATTACCGACCAGCCTGCTTATGCCTGGCGCGGCATGCACCTGGATGTTTCCCGGCACTTTTTTTCGGTTGATTATCTAAAAAAGTTTATCGACAGGCTGGCGCTGTACAAGTTCAATAAGTTTCATATCCATTTAACAGACGACCAGGGCTGGCGCATCGAAATCAAAAAATATCCGAAACTGACCGAAGAAGGCGCCTGGCGCACCTTTAACAGTCAGGATTCTGTTTGCATGGCACGTTCCAAAGACAATCCTGATTTTATCATCGATCCAAAACACATCATCCAAAAAAACGGAAAAACGCTTTATGGCGGCTTTTATACCCAGCAGGAAATGAAAGCCGTGGTAGCTTATGCAGCGGCAAGGCACATCGATATCATCCCCGAAATTGATATGCCAGGCCACATGATGGCCGCCATCAATCTTTACCCTTTTTTAACCTGCAACGGCGAAAACAGGTGGGGAAAAGATTTTTCAACCCCGATTTGCCCAATCAATGAAAGTACTTACGAGTTTGCACAGAATGTTTTTACGGAGATTATGGACATCTTCCCAAGCAAATACATTCACATTGGCGGTGATGAAGTTGACCGCACCGATTGGGAAAAATCAGACGTTTGCAGGGATTTTATGGCGAAAAACAACATGAAGACCACCGCCGAACTGCAAAGCTATTTTATCAACCGGATGGAAAAGTTCTTCAACTCTAAAGGAAGGAAACTGATCGGCTGGGACGAGATCCTGGAAGACGGTATTAGTTCTACTGCGATGGTAATGTACTGGCGCACCTGGGTTTCGACAGCGCCGGTAAAAGCGGCCAAAAACGGTAACCAGGTTGTGATGTCGCCCGGAAACCCGCTTTATTTTGATGCCCAGCCCAATCCGTATTCCATCTCCAATGTTTATCACTTCAACCCTATTCCAAAAGGTTTAACAGACAAAGAGGCACAAAATATTGTAGGTGCACAGGCCAATACCTGGACGGAATGGATCCCAACGGAAAACCGCGCCGATTATATGGTTTTCCCCCGAATGACTGCCCTGGCAGAACGGTTATGGACCAACAAGGACGAGTACGAAACGTATCTGCAGCGGTTAAAAATGAACTATCCGCGTTTAGATGCCTTGGGTGTACATTACCGTTTACCAGATATTGCAGGTTTGGTAGACCAGAACGTTTTTACCGACCAAGCGGTTTTAAACCCGGAGAAACCAATGCCAGATTTAACGCTTCGCTATACTACGGATGGAAGTTTGCCTGATCAAAATTCAACCCCGCTTAATGCTCCTTTTACCATCCAAAAATCAATGTTCATCCGGCTTGCCGCTTTTACACCAGCTGGAAGCCGCGGCGATATTTATAACCTGCATTATACCAAACAAACCCTTGCCGAACCGGTAACTGCTTCTGTTAGCCCGGGGCTGCTTTGCAGTTATTATCCCGGCCCTTTTAAAAGCGCCAAATTGATGGCTGGCAAAGCAAATGCTGTTTTTACCGTTGATAATATTGAAGTGCCAAAAGAAGCAAAGGCATCCAGTTTCGGCTTAAAATATCAGGGTTATCTTGATATTCCTGCGGATGGTATCTACACTTTTTATTTAACGTGTGATGATGGCGGCATCTTGCAGCTTGCAGGCAGGGAAGTAGTGGACAACGATGGCTGGCACAGTGCTATCGAAAAATCCGGACAAATAGCCGTAAAAAAAGGATTGCAGCCTCTTGCACTTGACTTTGTAGAAGGCGGCGGCGGTTATACCTTGAATTTGAAATATAGTGTAAATGGTTCTGCTCCGCAAAGCGTTCCGTCATCCTGGTTAAAACATTAAGCCTGTGAGAAGAACGCTTCTATTTTAGGCTGATAAAAACAGCATCCGCTTTTGGCAAAACATATTATGAATTATGATTTTTCATCCATAAAAACAGCATTTGTACCATGACTTTAAAACCGGTCCTGAATAAATTTTTACTGCTCTTAAGCGCTTGTATCATTTTTGCTGATGTAGGTTACTGCCAGCAAAAGCCTGTTCAAGTTATCAAAGAGCAACAGCAGGAAAACCTGTGCAAATATGTTGATCCGTTTATCGGAACAGGTTTTCACGGGCATGTTTTTATGGGCGCCAATGTTCCTTTTGGTGCCGTGCAATTAGGCCCAAGCAATATTTCGCAGGGTTGGGACTGGTGCTCCGGTTATCATATTTCCGATTCTACCATAGTCGGTTTTCAGCATACCCATTTAAGCGGGACCGGAATAGGCGATCTGGGCGATATTTCTTTGATGCCTACAACCGGACCCATCAAAACGATGAAAGGCAGTGCGAAAGATTTGCAAAGCGGTTATGTTTCGCTGTTCAGTCACCAGGATGAAACCGCCCGCCCAGGTTATTATGCCGTAAAATTAAAACGATATGATATTGCTGTAGAATTAACGGCGACTAAGCGTGTGGGCTTTCATCAGTACACATTCCCTAAAAGCGGCCAGTCGCATATTGTGATTGACCTGCAGGAAGGTTTGGGATGGGATAAGCCAACGGAAACCTCCATCAAACAGGTTAACGAAACCACAATTACGGGTTACCGTTATTCCACCGGCTGGGCGAAAGACCAGCGCGTTTATTTTGCGGCCGTTTTTTCAAAACCGGTTAAAGATTTTTCGGTTTACGATGGTTTAGCTGCTAAAACAGGTACATCTTTAACAGGTGAAAAAGTAAAAGGCGTACTTACTTTCGCTACCAAGGAAGGTGAAAAAGTACTGGTAAAAGTAGGCATCTCGCCGGTTAGTACCGAAAACGCGATGATGAACATCGGGGCAGAAATTCCCGGATGGAATTTTAACCAGGTTGTTGCGGCTGCAGGACAAGCCTGGAATAAAGAGCTGCAAAAAGTGGAGATTAAAACATCCAGCGAAAAGCAAAAACGTATTTTTTATACGGCTTTGTACCACACGATGATCGCGCCGTCAATATTTAATGACTACAATGGCGATTATTGGGGCACCGATAAAAAAGTGCATGCAAAAGCAGCATTTACCAACTATACTACATTTTCTTTGTGGGATACTTACCGTGCTTTAAACCCGCTTTACACGCTTATCCAGCCAGAAAAAGTTAATGATATCATCAATACCATGCTTGCCATTTACCAGCAGCAGGGCAAGCTGCCGGTCTGGCATTTAATGGGGAATGAAACCAATACGATGGTAGGTTACAGTGCCGTACCTATTGTGGCCGATGCATATTTAAAAGGGTTTAAAGGCTTTGATGCGAACCTGGCTTATGAAGCGGTGAAAGCCAGCGCGATGCGCAATGACGGCGGCTTAAATTATGTGAAAAAGCTGGGTTATATACCGGCAGACAGCCTGGTTGAATCTGTGGCAATGGGTTTGGAATACAGTATTGATGACTGGGGAATTGCAGCAATGGCCAAAAAAATGGGAAAAGCGGCCGATTACCAATACTTCAGCAAACGGTCGGAAAATTACCGCAACTATTTTGATCAGCAAACCAATTTTATGCGTGGAAGATTATCGGCAAGCGAATGGCGCACGCCTTTTAGTCCCTTCGAATCGCGACACCGACGTGATGACTATACCGAAGGGAACGGCTGGCAATACACCTGGCTCGTTCCGCAGGATGTAAAAGGATTGATTGCTTTACAAGGCGGCGAAAAGCTCTTCATTCAAAAACTCGATTCGCTGTTTATAGTTAAGGGAAGCTTGGGGAAAGAAGGATCGCCGGATATTTCCGGCCTGATCGGTCAATATGCACATGGCAATGAGCCATCGCACCATATTACTTACTTGTATAGTTATGCCGGGCAGCCCTGGAAAACAGCCGAGAAAGTACGTTTCATCATGGATAATTTTTATACCGATCAGCCGGATGGCATTATCGGAAATGAAGATGTCGGGCAGATGTCGGCCTGGTATGTTTTGTCGTCCTTAGGGTTTTACCAGGTTAATCCGGCAAGCGGTGTTTACGTATTTGGCAGTCCGCTTTTTAACGAAGCCACCGTACAACTGGCAGCAGGTAAAAAGCTGCACATCATTGCTAAAAATAACGGCGCTAAAAACATTTATATCCAGAATGCTTCTTTTAACGGTAAAAAATATACACGTACATTTATCACTTACCAAGAGCTGGCGCAAGGCGGCCAGCTGGTGCTGCAAATGGGCAGCAAACCTAGTGCAAGCTGGGGCAGTTTGGCGAAGGACCGGCCGCAGCTATAAATTAGATAAAAAGCTTTTTTAAGTTTGGCCGCTATTGCTTGTTTCTGTGCTAATGTTGGATAGATTAACAAATGTTAATCAATGATAATACTTACAATTCAGCTTAAAAGAAAGTGACTTAATAAGGGATTATTCAAACCTTGAAATAATTTATAGCTATACTAATCCAATCCTGTAAAAGATTATAATATTAACGGTTATAGGTAAATGAGTACTGACAGGCAAAACGATGAGATTTTATTTGACCTTTTAAAACAAGGCCATATAGCTGCTTATAAAGAGATTTATGACCGTTATAAATCTATACTCTATATTCATGCCTATAAAATGCTGCAGGATGAAGAAGAGGCGAAAGATGTGGTTCAGGAGGTTTTCATCATATTATGGAATAAACGCACAGAAATCAATTTAAAAACTTTTTTAGCGGCTTATTTATATAAAGCAGTAAAAAACCGCATCTTAGACCTGATTGCCAATAAAAAGGTGAGGTTAAAATATGAAGGTTCTTTGCAAAGCTTTCTGTTGCAGGGAGAGTGCTTAACTGATTATAATGTTAGGGAAAAAGAATTGCGTATCATCATTGAAAGAGAAATATCAAGCCTGCCAGCTAAAATGCGTACCGTATTTGAGCTAAGCAGAAAAGAACATCTGCCTTACAAACAGATAGCCCAAAGGTTAAATATTTCTGATAAAACGGTTAAAAAGCAAGTGAACAATGCCATAAAAATACTCCGGCTTAAATTAGGTTCACTTTTTATTCTGCTCCCCTTTATAGAAAAGTTGTTTAAACTTTTTAGCTGAAATCTTCTGATGCTTCTTTTAGCACTATAAAATTAGCCTCGCCCTGCCCTCTCCAAAGGAGAGGGAGCTGCCGGTACAAAAGTTAATGGCTTGCAGATTTTTAGGTGATAAAAGAAGCATATCAAACATCCTGAACAAAATTTAAACAAGCTTTTAATTAAGAAGTTGTTTAAACTTTTTTCCGGCCCTCTTTTTTAGGGTTGATGCTTCTTTTATCACCTAAAAAATGTTAACCATTGTTTTTTTGATCGATTAAATGTAAACACCAATTTTTACCCGTTAAATCACTAAAGACCTATAAGGTTTTGAAAACCTTATAGGTCTTTAGTGATTTTGTGTTTGTTTTCCGGTACCAGTTCAACACGCTATAGATCTTCTATTTTTAGGTGATAAAAGAAGCATATCAAATATTTTGAACAAAATTTAAACAAGCTTTTAATTTATGAAGTTGTTTAAACTTTTTTTTCTTGCCCTCTTTTTTTTGGGTCGATGCTTCTTTTATCACCTAAAAATGTTAGGGCCTGTTTAAATTTGATCCTTTGGTTTGATGCCCTTTGATGCCCTCATTTTTTAAATGTTTTTGGTTTTTTGGCTAAAGCCTGTTGCCGGTTATCCTTTATCCACGGCCTGAAGGCCGTGGCAACTGCATTTGGACCTGACTGGGCGTTCTGTCCGTACAAGGCCAATTCAGCATTAGTAAATAAAAATCTTTCGTAAAACCAAGCTTTAAAATTGCCACGGCCTTTAGGCCGTGGGTTGCATAAACACAGGCAGCGGCTTTAGCCAAAAAAGGGACACACAAAAATTACGGAATATATTTTAAACAAGCCCTGAATGATTAGTTTTTGATTTTTTAGGTTTGATGCTTCTTTTATCACCTGAAAATGCTGGTCATCGGGTTTTGATTTTTTGTGTTGATGCTTCTTTTATCACCTAAAAATGTTAACCATGTTTTTTTGATTGATTAAATGCAAACACCAATTTTTACCCGGTAAAAGAAGCATCAGTATATCCAAGGATCTGTACAAATTTAAACGGGCCCTAAAGTTTAAACAACTTCTTATATAAAACTTATTTTTTCTACTACCAGCATCTCTTTTGTCCGTCATATCCCGAAAAGGTATCAATATCTTTTCTTTATGAAGAACCAGGAAGCGAAAGCGTTATTAGAAAAATACAAATCAGGGAATATATCTGCTGAAGAGCAGGCCCGGTTAGACAGTTGGTACCTGTCGGAAGCAAAATCAAAACAAAGTACAGTGGATTATGATGCAATGGAAAGGCACCTGGATGCAATCTGGGCCAGCTTGCCAGTTCATCATCAACAGAAAACAGTTGTCGTTAAAAGTATATGGGGCAGATGGATGGCTGCTGCCGCCATCCTGATTGCACTTTCGGTAGGATTATATTTCTATGCCAACCGTAAATCCGAATATTATGCATCCAATACAACCAATCATCCAAAACAGGAAATTACGCCTGGAGGAAATAAGGCAATTCTAATCTTAGCCGATGGATCTAAAATTGATTTGAATACTACTTCAAATGGTGAGGTTGCTAAACAAGGAAGTTTAACAATTACCAAGGCCACAACTGGCCAACTGATCTATAAAACATTAGGCCCTAAAGGTAAGTATCCCCAAGGAACATTAGCTTTTAATACCGTTGAAACTCCAAAAGGAGGGCAATATGCAATAAACCTGCCCGACGGAACCAGGGTTTGGTTAAATGCAGCCTCATCTTTAAAATTCCCTACACAATTTGCAAGTAATGAAAGGAGGGTAGAATTGACCGGAGAAGGCTATTTTGAAGTGGCAAAAGATAAAACCAAGCCCTTTAAAGTGGTTACAGATAAACAGGAAATTGAAGTATTAGGTACACATTTTAATGTAAACGCCTACACAGATGAAAATGCAATAAGAACAACCCTGCTGGAAGGCAGCGTAAAGATCACGGTAGGGCGTACAAACCAAACAGTTCAACAATCAGTGATACTTAAACCTGATCAGCAAAGCGCTTTAGGCCGATCAGGCATAACTATAAAGGACGTGGATACAGAAGATGCCGTAGCCTGGAAAAATGGCTACTTCAATTTCAATGAGAATATTGAAAGTATCATGAAAAAATTATCCAGGTGGTACAATATAGAGGTTGTTTACGAGACCAGCAAAGACCCCGATTTGTTATTTGCCGGTAAGGTATCGCGCTTAAAAAGTATCAATTCTGTTTTAAATATTATTGAAGCAACAGGAAACGTTCATTTCAGGATCGAAGGAAGGAGGGTAACGGTGATGAAATAAGGATTACTTTTCCGGTTATCTGAAGAAACAAGGCCCCGACTGCCATCAGGGCCCTGATCAGTATTTAGATTAAACCTTTCAATGCCTTTTATGCGGGGCAATTAAACTAACCAATACGTTAAACCTAAACATGCCAAATGTATGAATTTTTACAAGCTATTTTTATGCGGTAAAACCAACCGTATAAATAAAATCCTGTTCGTAATGAAACTCATTATAGTTATTTTAACCACAGCTATATTGCAGGTAAGCGCCAGCAGTTTTGCTCAACGGGTAACTTTAAATGAAAAAAATGCCTCGATCAGTAAAATATTTAACCATATCAGGGAACAAACAGGATATGATTTTTTTTACAACCTGAAACTGATCAAACAGGCCAAACCAGTATCTATTGATGTAAAAGATGCAGGTATAGATGAGGTGTTAAAAGCCTGTTTTCAGGGCCAGCCTTTTACTTATATCGTAAAAGAGAATGCAGTTATCATTAAAAACCGGGTTAAAGATTTATCGCAGGAAAGCGCTGCTGTTATACAAACGATTACTGTTAGGGGTAGGGTATTAGATGAAAAAGGCCTTGGGCTGCCAGGGGCTACGGTAAAAGTAAAAGGAACTACACAGGGGACAGTTACAGACCAGAACGGTGTTTTTAAATTAACCGATGTTGATGAAAATGCCATGTTGGTTGTATCCTTTATCGGATATAATCCTATAGAGGTCAAAGTAAACGATAAATTAGAAATGACCATCACTTTATTACCGCACGCCAACTCTTTAAATGACGTTGTGGTAGTAGGTTTTGCTACTCAGAAGAAAATTGACCTTACCGGCGCAGTCGATCAGATTAGCGGTAAGGACTTACAAAACAGGCCATTAACAAATGTAGGGGACGCTTTGCAAGGCATGATGGCTAACCTTAACGTAACTACTAATTATGCCGGAGGAAGCCCTGACGCCACAAAAACCATAAACGTGCGCGGTTATACGGGTTTTAGCTCCTCCGGTGGTAATAACCTTGCCGGTCCGCTTATTCTTGTTGATGGTGTAGAAACAAATATCAACAGCATCAATGTAAATGATATAGAAAGTATCAGTTTGTTAAAAGATGCTGCCTCTTCGGCCGCTTATGGCTCAAGGGCGCCTAATGGCGTTTTATTAATTACTACAAAGCAGGGTAAAAAAAATCAGCCCCTTAGGTTAAGTTATTCTAATAATTTTTCATACGCCCAGCCATTAAATGAACCAACGATGGTGAATTCACTTGAATTTGCAAATACGATGGACGAGGCATATACCAATGCAGGTTTAGCGCCGCTGTTTACTGCTGATGCCCTTAAAAGGATTAAAGCTTATATTCAGGATCCCCAAAACACCCCTACTAACGTTGCTGTTCCGGGCTCTGATGCTTATGCCCGGTATGACCCTGTATTTCCAAATTCAAATAATGACTGGTTTAAAATTTATTTAAAAAAATGGTCTGCAAGCCAGCAGCATAACCTAAGTGTAGATGGCGGCAGTGATAAAATAACCTATTTTTTTGGGGTTGGCACTACAGATCATAACGGTTTGTATAATTACTTTAATGATAGTTATAAACGGGACAATTTCAGGGCAAATATTACTGCCGATGTTAATAAATACGTTACCTTCAGCTTAAAAACCTCCTATTCGCAGGAAAACATTTATTCTCCTTATAACGGAGGAACAAGCACAGGCGGCGACTGGTTCCATCAACTGGCCAGAATATGGCCAACAGTAGCCTTAATTGATCCTAACGGTGGCTACGAATTTGCATCTTACGTGCATCAGATAGAACAAGGCGGTAGCAATACTAGCCGTACCAACAATAGTCGGATAAGCGGTGATATTACCATTAAGCCATTGCCTGGCTGGAATATCACCGGTCATTATAATTATGATTACAACAATTACAACATCTTATCCTCTGTTTTACCTTTTACCTATGCAGTACCGAGTAACCCTGAATTTCTTAGCACTACCATATCCTCTGTCAGCCAAACATACTCCGCTACCAATTATTATAATTATAATCTTTTTAGCAGTTATGAGAAACAAATAGGGGGCCATTATTTTAAAGTATTGCTGGGCGAGCAGACGGAGAAGAAGACCTATTCCAATTTAACAGGAACAAACCAGTATTTGTATAGCATAACAGAACCATCACTTGCACTTACCAGTGGTACAACACCTTCTACCACAGATTTAGGTGGTTATAGCTGGGCTACAAACAGTATAATTGGCAGGATTAACTATAATTATAAAGAAAAGTACCTGGTTGAAGGCAATGCAAGCTATATGGGAACTTCCTTATTTCCTATTAATACACGATATCATTTATTTACTTCAGCATCAGCAGGATGGAATGTTTCCAGGGAAGATTTTTTTAAACCTCTTTTAAAGGCTATAAATAATCTAAAATTCAGGGCTTCCTACGGAGGGCTGGGCGATATTTCCCAATTTCTTAACAGCGGAAATTATTACCCGTACCTCAGTAATTTGCGCACCGGATCATCTACAAGCAGCCAATGGATATTTACACCTGCAACCGGCGGACGTTTGCCTTATGTTGCCAACCCAAGCCAGTTGGTAAGCCCTACACTTACCTGGGCAAAGCCTTCGGAACTTGATTTGGGTGTAGATGTGGATTTCCTGACTGATTTTAGCGCTACTTTTGATTGGTACAATAAAAATATAACCGACCAGTTTGGCCCTCCAAATACATATCCTGCCCCGTTAGGGGTTACCCCGCCGACAGTAAACAGTGCTGCATCCAGAACTATCGGATGGGACATGACGGCCTCTTGGAAGCACCGTGTAGGTGAAGTAAATTTAATGGCAAGGGCAACCTTATCTCATTATGCCGGAAAAATAACTAAATATACCGGAAATCCTCAAAGCCTCATCACCCAGCCTTATGTAGGCGAACCAATGGGCGCTATATGGGGATTTAAAACGGTAGGTAAATTTCAGACTCAGGCACAAGTTAACAGTGCCCCAAGTCAAACTGCCATTAATGCCACCGGTTATCTGCCTGGCGATATCCAGTATGCTGATCTTAACCACGACGGAAAGATCACTTATGGAAGTAATACTGTTAGCAATCCGGGCGACAGAACCATTATCGGCAACAGCACCCCTAAGTACTTATATGGTTTTACTACCAGCGCTAACTGGAAAGGAATTGATCTCGTTGTCTTTATTCAAGGGCAGGGACATGCTGATTATATGCCAAGTAACAATTATTTCTGGGGAATCACTTCAGAATACCAGAGTACGGTAACCCCGAAGTTAGCCGACAGGTGGTCGCCTACCAATCCTGATGGTTATTTCCCACGAATAGATATTAATAATGGTGCAGGTAAAAATCAAATCCCCCAATCCGGATATTTGTTAAATGCGGCTTATACCCGGTTAAAAAATGTTCAGTTAAGTTATACTATCCCGGATCAGCTTACCAAAAAATTCCATGTATATCAGCTTAGATTATATACAAGTATTGAAAATGCACTGACCTTTTCGGGCGCATTTGCACATCAGTATGTAGATCCCGAACTATTGCAGTCGGATGAAAAAATTTATCCTTTACAACGAACCTACTCTTTTGGTTTGCAAATGAATATTAAATAATATTAAAGACTTGAGATATGAAACCGAGACAAATTGTATATCTGTATTCCATGATTTGCTTACTGGCAATTGCTTCCTGTAAAAAAAATGATTTGTTGAACCAATTGCCGCCAACTTCGCTTGCAGAAGCCTCTTACTGGCATACTACAAATGATTTACAGAATTACATGAATAATCTCTATGGCGTTGATGGTATTTTTCCTCATTACCTGGGTTATAATAACTTAGGCATCTATAGTGTTGATGACAATAGCGATAATATGGTGCCACAAACGGTTAATGCACGGTTAAACGGCCAGTTAACAGTTGCAGGTAACGGTGGCTATGCGGATTGGACAAATATCCGTAATGTAAATTATTTCCTGGCGAATTATAAAAAAGTTACTGCATCGGCAAGCAGTGTTGCACCTTACCTTGGCGAAGCCTATTTTTTCAGGGCTATTTTGTATTTTCAGGCAGTTCAGAACCGTGGTGCTATGCCCTGGATAAATAAACCCTTGGACCTTACCGATACGGCTTTGATAAATGCCCCAAGGCTTTCAAGAGATATAGTAGTAGATTCAATAGTAAATGATCTGAATAAAGCAATCGCCTATCTGCCAACTAAAAGCAGTGCCCAAACACAGCGTTTATATAAAGAATATGCGGAAGGATATAAAGCAAGGGTGTGTTTATATGAAGGTACTTGGGAGAAATATCATGCTGGTGATGTTTTTGGTGTTGCCGGCCAAAATGGCGCTAACTTTTTACAAATGGCCGCTGATGCCGCCAACCTGGTAATTACTTCAGGAATTTATCAACTGGATAATGTAGGTGTACCTAACGGTTATTTTAATTTATTTAATCAAACAGACTATAGCAGTAGTAAAGAAATAATGTTTTGGGGCGCCTATAACCAGCAGGCTAACATTACAACCGACTGGCAGAATTATTACCAGTTTGGTTCTTCCGGTACAAATTCTGATGGTATATCAAAAAGCTTAGTGGATGATTATTTGTGTAATGATGGCAATCCGATCAGTATAAGTCGTAATTATCAGGGAGATGATTCGCTTGCGCATGTTTTAAAAAACCGGGACCCAAGATTAAGGCAAATCGTTTTCTTTTATGGCGATACGGTGATATCCAATATGCCAGGGGCTAATCCGATTAAAAGATTTACTTACCCCGCGCTCGTTTCCGGTACCCCATGTACTACCGGTTATCAGATCAGAAAAGGGCTTAGTACAGATTTTTTTCAGGATGTTCATAATGGGCCAGGAGGTACAACAGGAACTATTTATATGCGTTATGCGGAGATCTTACTTACTTATGCAGAAGCGCGTGCAGAATTGGGTTTGATAAACCAAAATGACGTAGATATAACCATTAATAAACTAAGAGACCGGGTGAAAATGCCGCATTTAAATATAGGTAATATCATTCCTGATCCAAAATGGGCATTTCCGCAACTTTCTCCTGTTATTAATGAGGTCCGCCGCGAACGCCGCGTAGAATTAGCTTGCGAAGGTTACCGGCTTAATGATATATGCAGATGGGCTGCTGCACCTGTCCTTATTGTAGGCAAGCAACCTTTAGGCGCTATGGCAAAACAATTTTTAACAGTTATTCCATCTCTCGTTGTTGGTAAGAATATATATGTTAACCCACAAGGTTACATTCAACCCTATACAAATGTAAGCAGCATGGCAAACGGTTATAACTTTAATGTGAACAGGGATTACCTTTTGCCAATTACTTTGCAGGAAACAACAGTGAACCCTAAAATAAAACAAAACCCTGGTTGGTAATAGATCAGCAACAGGTAATAAAGATGTTTAACAGCGCATCTATAGGATGCGCTGTTTTTATTAAATAGTGAGCATGAAAAAAAGCTTTTACTATACACGGATATTTAAATTTATCGCAGTATGGTTAATGTTGGCAGAAACTTCTTTAGCGCAGGTTAAAGAAGTTCCGAAACCAAATAACCGGCAATTAGCCTGGCAGCAAGCTGAATTTGGAGTGCTGCTCAGTTACGACCTTCATGTGTTTGATACAACAAGATACATTCAGGCAAGTAACAGGATTACGCCTATCGCTGATTATAATATTTTTAACCCCAAACAACTGGATATGGAGCAATGGGTTAGGGCAGCAAAAGCTGCAGGTGCAAAATTTGCCGTGTTTACCGCTACGCACGAAACCGGTTTCGCCATGTTTCAATCTGATGTAAATCCATACAGTTTAAAAGCGCTAAAATGGAGAGATGGAAAGGCAGACCTGGTAAGGGAATTTGTTAATGCCTGCCGAAAATACGATATAAAACCAGGTATTTACCTGGGCATACGCTGGAACTCTTTTTTAGGGGTGCATGATTTTAAGGTTGATGGCGCAGGCGAAATGCAGAAACAGCGGCAAAAGTATTACAACACCATGGTGGAAGGAATGGTAAAAGAAATTTGTACAAAATATGGTCAGCTGTTTGAAATATGGTTTGATGGCGGGGCCAGCAGTCCCGAAAAAGGGGCACCGGATGTTTTACCCATCGTTAAAAAATATCAGCCGGATTGCTTGTTCTATCATAACGATCAATTAGCAGAAGCACGTTGGGGAGGTTCAGAAAGCGGAACTGTGGGTTATCCTTGTTGGGCAACTTTTCCTTATCATTTTACCGGAAGCGGTGAAAGTGCAATCCCCGGCATTTCGGCAAATGGTTATGCTTTGTTAAAAAACGGAGATCCCGAAGGAAAGTATTGGGTGCCGGCAATGGCAGACGTTCCGTTAAGAGGCTATAACGGAAGACATGAATGGTTTTGGGAACCAGGCGACGAAAGCCATATATTTCCATTAAATAATTTGGTGGAAATGTATTACAAGTCGGTTGGAAGAAATGCTACACTAATTTTAGGCTTAACACCAGACAACAGAGGTTTATTACCTCAGGCAGATGTGCAGCGTTTAAAAGAATTTGGGACCGAGATAAAATGTCTTTTTGAAAACCCGATTGCAGAAAAATCCGGATCAGGTACATTGATCACCATAAAATTAGATAAACCTGTGGATATGGATCAGATCGTAATTGCTGAAGATATAACCCAAGGGGAAAGGATACGCTCTTATGAGGTAGAAGCTAATTTAAGCGGCAAGTGGCAAAGCGTATGCAACGGCCAGTCTATAGGCAATAAAAGAATACAAACATTTAAAACGGTAAACACCAATCAGATCAGGTTGAGGATCATCAAAAGCGATGCCCGGCCGGTTGTAAAACTGTTTCAGGTTTTTAAAATTTAAGATGCTTCTTTTATCACCTAAAAATTAAAGCTTGTTTAGATTTTGTTTAATCTGTTTCACATGCTTCTTTTATCACCTAAAAATTGATCCATTCACCTGTTTCTTTTATCCGCAGAAAAAATAAAAAACGAATTTTATAACGATAAAAGAAGCATGTATCCGGAAAATATGATCCTTAATTAGTAAACCACATGAAAACAATAATATTAAAAAGTGCTTTGGCTGCCTTTTTATCAGCAACAGCACTTACTTCTGTAAATGCCCAGCTCAAGTTGGAAGTGCAGCCTGCAAAGCCCAATATCATCGTATTTCTGGTGGATGATATGGGCTGGCAGGATACTTCGGTTCCTTTTTGGGACAGTGTTACCAATGCCAACCGAAAATTTCATACCCCGAATATGGAGCAGTTTGCGGCAACTTCCATAAAATTTACCCAGGCTTATGCAAACTCCATTTGCACGCCATCCAGGGTAAGCCTTTTATCTGGAATGAATGCAGCCCGCCACCGGGTAACCAACTGGACGGCCTTTAAAGATAAACCGGTAGATTATAACGATGATAAATTAATGGTCCCGCAATGGAACGTTAATGGTTTATCGCCTGTGCCAGGCGACCCGAGAAGTGTGTATGTTACCACTTTGCCCCAGATCCTGAAAAACAATGGCTATTACACTATTCAATGCGGAAAGGCACACTTTGGCGCTTACGGAACAGTGGGTGCAGACCCTTTAAAGCTGGGTTTTGTAAAAAATATCGGCGGGAGCGCTGCCGGCAATCCGGCATCTTATTTAGCGGAAGATGATTTTGGCTATAATCCCGAAAAATTTATATTGCAGGCGGATATCCCAAATATGAAAAAGTACTGGCATACCAACACTTTTTTAACAGAAGATTTAACAAAAGAGGCCGAATTGGCCATGGATACAGCACAGATGAAAAAGAAACCTTTTTTTCTGTACATGGCCCATTATGCCGTGCACCTGCCATATAATGCCGATCAGCGCTTTGTGCAAAAATATCTTGATGAAGGGCTTACTAAACCTGAAGCCGCTTATGCTGCGCTTGTAGAAGGCATGGACAAAAGCCTGGGCGATTTGATGAAGTATTTAGATCAGCATAACCTTACTCAAAACACGATCATTATCTTTATGTCAGACAATGGCGGGTTCTCTCATCCTCCCCGCCAGGGAAATGACAATACCCAAAATTACCCTTTGCGTGGCGGAAAGGGCTCGCTCTATGAAGGCGGTGTGCGGGAACCCATGATGGTGCGCTGGCCCGGGGTAACAAAGGCTGGCAGTATCTGTAAACAATATGTCCATATCGAAGATTTTTATCCTACTTTAATAGAAATGGCCGACATTAAACGCTATCAAACCGTACAAACGGTAGATGGCGAAAGTATAGTCCCTTATTTAAAAAACCCCAAAAAAAGTGACCCTGAACGGGTGCTGGTCTGGAACTTTCCTAACAATTGGACAGGCGGAAACCTGGGCGATGACAATGCCTGGATGACATCCATCAGGCAAGGCGATTGGAAACTGATTTATTTCGAAAAATACGGCAGGCTGGAACTGTACAACCTGCGGGATGATATTAAAGAGGCACATGACCTGGCAAAAAAACGTCCTGCGGAAACAAAATTATTAGCCAAGCTTTTAACCCAAAAATTAAAGCTTTATAATGCCCAGCTACCCGTTGATAAATTAACCGGAAAGCCTGTGCCCATGCCTGATGAAATTGTTGGCCTTTAAGGGGCAGGCAAGCTAATCTGCTAAAACCGAAAATCACCTTCCTGTAATATTCCGTCAGGCAGCTGGTTTGTTTAATCCTCTTTTATCAATTTAAAAAAATACTTTCAGGGTTTGGATCTATATGAAATTTAAATACCAGATTTATGTTGATAAAAGAAGCATTTTAGATTTTTTGATATAAATTTAAACAGGCCCTGAAGGGATAATATTGGTTTTTAAAAGAATGATATTAAATTTGAGCGTACAACGTGCAATTAATGCAACCCACTCTCCCGGGCCTGGTGTAATATTAGTTCAATCCATATTTATAAAATGAAATTCAAATTCTTATTAATCAGCCTTTTTGTACCGCTGCTGTTTTGTGGATGTAAACAAAAAACTTCTACTGCAACTGCCCATGCCAACGTTTTACCGGCGTTATCAAAAAAGGCCATTTGTTGCGAATCGAATATTCCATCACGTTTTCCCTCCCTAAATAGTTCTAAAAATTCTGTAACACAGGCGCTCGGAACATCTTCTCATGCAGGGATGGTTTGGATCAGGCCGGGTATTTATATGATGGGAGGAGATAATAACCAGGCTGCGCCGGATGAGTTTCCTAAGCATAAAACTTCTGTAAAAGGTTTTTGGATGGATGAAACAGAAGTTACCAACGCCCAGTTTGCCAAATTTGTAGCGGCTACAGGTTACGTTACTACCGCAGAACGTAAGCCCGACTGGAATGAACTTAAAAAGCAATTGCCTCCCGGTACCCCGAAACCAGACGACAGTGTACTGGTTGCCGCTTCGCTTGTGTTTGACCCACCAAACCATGCAGTTGACTTAAATGATTACAGCCACTGGTGGGCATGGAAAAAAGGGGCCGACTGGAAGCACCCTCATGGACCGGGCAGCAGTATCAAAGGAAAAGATAATTACCCGGTTGTACACGTTTCCTGGTATGATGCGGTTGCCTATTGCAAGTGGGCAAACAAACGCCTGCCTACAGAAGCAGAATGGGAATGGGCAGCACGCGGCGGTTTGCAAAATAAGGTCTATCCATGGGGCAATGAGCAGGTTGATGCGGGTAAACCTAAAGCAAATACCTGGCAGGGGCATTTTCCTGACAAAAATACGATGAAGGATAAATTTTATAGCCTGGCGCCTGTTGCCTCTTTTGCTGCAAACGGCTATGGCTTATATGATATGGCTGGCAATGTTTGGGAGTGGTGCTCCGATTATTACAATAACAAATATTATGAAAGTGTAGCCAGTGCAAACGGTGTTAAAAATCCGCAAGGGCCAGATAAAAGTTATGATCCTGAAGATCCTTACGCCAAAAAACGGGTAATAAGGGGAGGGTCTTTTTTATGTAATGATAGTTATTGCTCTGGTTACAGGGTATCCCGAAGGATGAAAAGTACAGAAGACAGCGGCATGGAGCACTTAGGTTTTAGATGTATCCAGGACAATTAGTTTAATTAACCCAGGTTTTTGGGTTAGGTACTTGTTTAAACTTTTCCCGATCAACAACAATCAATTAGTTAATGCTTCTTTTACCGGGTAAAACTGGTGTTGCATTTATTTAAACAGATCAAAAAGAAACGATGCTTAAATTTTTAGGTGATAAAAGAAGCATCAGCCTAAAAAAAGAAAACCAGGAAAAAAGTTTAAACAACTTCATAGCTTACTGAAAGTAAAAAATAGAGATGTTAACCAATTATTACCCTTACTTAAACTAATTATTACCCTCTCCAATGGGTTTATCGATCTTAATTTCGTTTGAGTTTATACTATAAGACAGGTAATGAACAAGCGTAAATTAAGTTTATTGTTAATTATTGCATTTTTTTTCATCACATTAAACAGCATTGGGCAAATTGTTTCTTCAAAAGAGGAAATATATAAAGCCGTAGCCCAATCGAAACCAGGCGATGAAATAAAAATTAATGACAGAGAATATAAAGATATTCAATTAATGGTTACCCGGTCGGGAAATACGGATAGGCCAATCATCATCAAAGCGTTAAACCCTGGTAAGGTATATTTTACCGGGGATGCCAAAGTTGAATTACGGGCGCAAAACATTATTTTGGCCGGTATATGGTTTAAAGATGGAAACAGGGACGTTAATAAATGGAAATCGCACGGGCCCGGTTTGGTAGCAATTTATGGAAGTTATAACAGGGTTACTGAATGTGTTTTTGATTGTTTTGACGAGGCCAATTCAGCCTATATAACAACTTCATTGACCAAAGAGGGTAGTGTGCCACAGCATTGCCGCATTGACCATTGTGTATTTACAGATAAAATTACGTTTGATCAGGTTATCAACTTAAACAATACAGCGTCGGCAATAAAAGATGGCAGGCCTGGCGGACCACCGATGTATCATCGGGTGGACCATTGTTTCTTTTCTAATCCCCAAAAACCGGGTAACGCTGGCGGCGCAATACGTATTGGTTATTATAGAAATGATATGGGCAGATGCCTGGTTGATTCTAATCTGTTTCAACGCCAGGATTCTGAAGCCGAGATCATTACCAGTAAATCCCAGGAAAATGTTTATTATGCCAATACTTGCCTCGACTGCCAGGGAACAATGAATTTTCGGCACGGCGATCACCAGATAGCCATCAATAATTTTTATATAGGTAATGATACTAAATTCGGCTATGGCGGAATGTTTGTTTGGGGGAGCAAACATATTATTGCTTGTAATTATTTTGAACTGCCAGAAACAATTGATTCGCGGGGTAATGCAGCGTTGTATTTAAATCCTGGGCCGGAAAACTCAGAACATGCCCTGGCTTTTAACCTGATTATAGCCAATAATATCTTTAAAAACATCAATGGCTATGCTATCCATTTTAATCCGTTGTATCAGCGGAGGGTAGAATTTGCTGATCAGAATAAATTGAAAATGGAGCTTCCGCATGATCTGTTAATCAGCGGAAATATATTTTATCATGAAAATCGTTCTCAATATACTTTTTTTAAAGATGATTTTGCTATTTCCCAAAAGCAAGACTGGAAAAACAATTTTTTTTATGGCAGTGAACCAGGCATCCCTGCGGAAGATGGGCTAAAATCCACCAAATTCAAATTGGCCAAAAATGAATTCAATGGCGATGCTGCCAATTTAAAATCGATATACAAACCGTCGTTAATAAACGGAATTAAGTCGATAGAAGGGATTGACCTGGATATTCAGCAATTGGTTGATGGCGGGATCAAAGGAAAACCACTTACCTGGAATGATGTCAGGCCAAACTGGTTGAAAGAAATTCCTGGTACTTACGCACTTACAACTAAATTATCACCTTCGAGAGAAGTAAAATTTAAAGAAGTTATCAGCAGGGAACATTAACCGCCATACAATTCCCGGTAATATTTTTGGGAAACTGTTTAAATTTATATCAGGATGTTTGATATGCTTCTTTTATCACCTAAAAATCTGCAAGGCCATTTGCTTTTTGTACCGGCAGCAGGGCTGTAAAAAGATAATCATTATCCCTGGTAAGACTAATTTATCAGCCCAGGTATTCAACCTGTTCATTCATTTTTGTCGCTCATCCACTTAAAACGATTAAATAATAGCATGACTTTAATTAAATCAATCTCAGGTATCCGCGGTACAATTGGCGGTAATGCCGGTAAGGGTTTAACCCCGCCCGATATTATAAAATACACAGCCGCTTTTGGCCAGCTCATTAAAACCACATCCGGAATCAGCAAAATAGTGGTCGGCCGCGATGCCCGCATTTCTGGCGATATGGTGCGTAACTTGGTTGTTGGCACTTTGCAAAGTATCGGTATCGATGTTGTTGACCTCGGGTTATCCACCACGCCAACAGTAGAAATGGCCGTTGCCGAAGAGCAGGCAGGCGGAGGTATTATCTTAACAGCCAGCCACAATACAAAACAATGGAACGCACTGAAATTATTAAATGCCAAAGGCGAATTTATTAGTGGCGAAGAGGGTATCAAAGTTTTAGAAATAGCGGAATCTGATGGCTTATCTTATTCAGACGTTAACCAATTGGGTAAAGTAACTTACTTTGATTCCTATATTGATTGGCACATCCAAAAAATATTGGCTTTGCCGCTTGTAAATGTACAGGCCATTAAAAATGCTGGTTTCAGCATTATTGTTGATGCTGTAAACTCTACCGGTGGTTTTGCTGTACCAGCTTTGCTGGAAGCTTTGGGTGTAACTCAAATAAACAAATTAAACTGCTTACCCGATGGTAATTTTCAGCATGACCCAGAGCCGCTGCCGGCTAATTTAACCGGGCTTTCAAACGCAGTTAAACAACAAGGCGCTGATATGGGCATTGCCGTTGATCCGGATGTGGACAGGCTTTGCTTTGTTTGCGAAGACGGGTCCATGTTTGGCGAAGAATATACGTTAGTGGCGGTGGCGGATTACGTTTTAAGGTTTACGCCTGGTAATACAGTCTCTAACATGTCGTCAACCCGGGCTTTGCGTGATGTGACAGAAGCGGCGGGAATGGCCTATAGTGCATCAGCCGTAGGCGAAGTGAACGTAGTAACCAAAATGAAAGAAACAAATGCGGTTATTGGTGGCGAAGGCAACGGTGGTGTCATCTATCCGGAGTTGCATTATGGCCGGGATGCTTTAGTTGGGATAGCGCTTTTTTTAACACATCTGGCCAATCAAAATAAAACTATCTCGCAATTAAGGGACAGCTATCCGCGATACTTCATAGCCAAAAACAAAATTGAGTTAGATGAAAACCTTGACCTGGATGGGCTTTTATCAGCAATAAGCAAACAATACAAACATCAGCCGCAAAATGTAACCGATGGTTTGAAAATTGAATTTGGTAAAGAGTGGGTGCACCTTCGCCGTTCCAATACCGAACCTATTATCAGGATCTATGCCGAGTCATCGGATGAAGCATCAGCCAATAATCTTGCAGTTAAAATGATATCCGAATTGCAGGCAATGCTGCAACAATCAGAAAGCCAGCCATAAAGGAAAGAATATTAATAACAGGCGGAACCTGCTATATCGGATCACACACTGTAGTTGAAATAATTGTAGCAGGTTAATGCCCAACATTTTTAGGTGATAAAAGAAGCATCAACTCAAAAAAAGTTTTCGTCAGCGTCTGAAAGCCTGTTTAAATGATGATGTTCAGAATATTTGATATGCTTCTTTTATCACCTAAAAATCTGCAAGCCATTAACTTTTGTACCGGCAGCTCCCTCTCCTCTGGAGAGGGCGGGGGGTGAGGCTAATTTTATAGTGATAAAAGAAGCATCAGGTTTTTTTCTGATATAAATTTAAACAACTTCTAATATAGAAATCAATTGTGGGTGATAAATGAAAATTCTTTTATGCCATTATGTACATAACAGTATAACTGTTAACTTTAGGGTTATAAGGATTTATAGTTGCCTGTTGTTAGTAAATGAAAAAGTTTTTCATTCTTGTCATTTTACAGTTCATTTTGTTAAACACTTCGTTTGGCCAGCTTTCGTTCGATCATATTTCCGTGTCAAACGGCCTTTCTCAAAGTACGGTATTATCTATCCTTAAAGATAGCCGCGGTTATATGTGGTTTGGCACCCGCGACCGGCTAAACCGGTATGATGCACGCAACATCAAAATATACAATTATGATTACCGCGATACCACGAGCATAAGTTGCAGCGATTACGTTTTCTTTGTTTTTGAAGACCGCGAAAAGCACTTGTGGATAGGTACTTCGAAAGGCCTTAACCGCTACATTCCCGAAAGCGATTCATTTGAACGCCTGATACACAAAGATAGTAACCCGAAAAGCCTTATGGGTAAAAATATCCGCTGTACTTACCAGGACAGGAGCGGCCGGATTTGGTTTGGGAGCGAAAGAGGCCTCAATATGCTCAGCTTTTCCTCATCCCGAAAGTTTACTCATTTTGTTAAAGCTACAGCGAACGGCCCTGGCCTTGCAGGTAACCAGATAGAAAGCTTATTTGAGGACCGCGACGGCAATATGTGGGTTGGTACAAACGAAGGCCTTACCCTGATGAGCCTGAAGAACGGCCATTATGCTTTCAAAAATTTTATCAGCAGCAAAACCGACCCTAATGGCCTGGATGGAAATTTTGTACAGGCTATTGCACAGGATAGCCAGGGCAATATTTGCATAGGTACCCAAACAGGCGGCGTTAATATTTTCGACCCTAAAACCCAGGCCTTCACTCATCTTAAACACGATCCTGCAAACAATAATTCCTTGATCAATAATGATATAAGGAAGATCGTAAACAGGAATGGCGTACTATGGATAGCCACCATGAACGGCTTAAACCTGTATGATGAAAGCAAAAAAGAGTTTAAACTTTACCAGCATGATATTGAGAGCCGCAATAGCCTGAGCGATAATTCTATTAAAGAAATTTATTTTGATAACAATGGTACGGCCTGGATCGGAACGATGTTCGGAGGGGTTAATATTATCCATCCTAATACCATACCTTTTAATGTTTATCAGGCCAGTAAATATAAAAATAGCATTAGCGGCAACGTTGTAAGTACTATTATTGCAGATGCGAAACAAAATTTATGGATAGGCACCGAAGGCAACGGTTTAAATTATTATGACAAAACTAAACAGGTATTTAAACACTATATCAACGATCCGAGTGAAGAAGGCAGTATCCGCACCAATTTTATCAAGGCTATTTATCGGGATAAGGCAAATAACATTTGGGTAGGCTTGCACCAGGGCGGGTTAGAACTGTTTCAGCCATCTTCTGCTACTTTTAAACATTATCGCCATAATGCCACCAATCCTTATTCCATCAGCAGCGATATTGTTAGTTGTATCTTGGAGGATAGCTTTAACCGGTTTTGGGTAGGTACTTCAAAAGGCCTCGATATTTTTGACAAGAAACAGCAGCAATTCCGCACCTATCTAAATAACCCGTCAACACATTTATATTTAAGCAATATAGCGATCAGATGTATTTACGAGGACAGGCATCATCAAATATGGGTAGGTACGTCAGACGGACTTGGGATATTAAAACCCGGTGCAACCTCATTTAGCACTTTTAAAACAAGTGAAAGTGATGCAACCAGCTTAAAAGCTGGCTATATTAATTGTGTAAAAGAGGACAATGATGGTACAATTTGGGTAGGCTCTTTTCACGGTGGTTTAAGCAGATATGACAATCTTAAGCAAACCTTCAGAACCTACAAAATAAAGGACGGCCTTCCCAGCGATAATGTGCTGAACATACAACCCGCCGATGGCAATTATTTATGGATAAGTACCGATAACGGCCTTTCTAAATTTAACACCTTTACAGGGAGGTTTAAAAACTATAACGTTAAAGATGGCCTCCCTACAAACGAGTTTAACTACAATTCATCATTTAAAGATGCCGACGGCAACCTGTACTTTGGCACCTACAACGGCCTGATTAGTTTTAGCCCGAAGCAAATTAAAGAAAATGTAATAGCCCCGCCGGTGCTGTTTACAAGCTTAAAATTGTTTAACCAGCCCGTAGGCATTGCAGATAAAACAAAGCTGCTACAAAAAGATATCAGCCTAACCCGTGAGATCACTTTTACCCACGATCAAAACGTGTTCAGCTTAGATTTTACTGCCCTTAATTACGATAAGCCGGGCCGCAACCAGTATATGTACAAACTGCAAGGCTTCGAAAAAAACTGGAACTCTGTGAAGATACCCACAGCCACCTATACCAATTTGCCTGTCGGCGAATACGATTTCTTGGTAAAAAGCAGCAATAACGACGGCTTGTGGAGCAGCAGGGCTGCAAGTTTACACATCGTTATCCTTCCACCCATCTGGAAAACATGGTGGGCCTGTTGCTTTTATATTTTAAGCTTTGCGGGAATACTTTTTCTGGTTATCCGATTCTTTAGGCGGCAAGCCCGGTTAGAGCGCGATTTGTATTACGAACACCTGAACTACGAGCGCCAGCAGGAAGTGCATCAGATGAAACTCGACTTTTTTACCAAAGTATCACACGAAATCAGAACACCGCTAACCCTGATATTAACTCCCGTAGAAAAATTGATAGATGTTACCCTGGATAATCCGTTAGTAGGCCGTCAACTTACTTATGTAAAACAAAATGCCGACCGTTTATTAAGGTTGGTGAACGAGCTTCTGGATTTTAGGAAGATTGAAACCGGGCACCTGAAACTGCACGTATCCGGGCATGAAATCGTTAAATTTTGCCAGGATATCTTCTTTTCGTTTGAGCGTTTGAGCCTGGTGAAAAATATTAGTTATCAGTTTAAGCAGGAGATCGATGCTACAACCGTTTATTTCGATCCTGCCCAGTTTGAAAAAGTGTTGTTTAACATTTTATCTAACGCCTTTAAGTTCACACCTGTTGAAGGTACGGTTACTTTTTCGGTAAATGAGGATCAGGATTATGTGAACATCATTATATCCGATAATGGCCCTGGTATAGCAAAAGATGTACAGTTGCTGATCTTCGATAACTTTTACCAGGCCCAAAATAACACCACACCAGGTTGGGGTATCGGCTTGGCGTTAGTGAAAAATATTGTTGACCTGCACAAAGGAAAGGTTAGTGTTGAAAGCGAATTAGCTACGGATACCTGCCCGGGAAAAACTGTTTTTACCATTTCGCTGTTAAAAGGAAAAGCTCATTTTGATGCCAGTGAATTGGACGATAGCCCTGCCGGGGATTACGCATTACAACAGCAGGTAAACACCCCGGCGTTAATGCCGCGGGCCGAAGACATAGAAGTGCCTAATACTCAACAAAAGCAAACCGTTTTGTTAGTGGAAGATAATAACGAAGTAAGGGGTTTAATTAAAGAGTCGCTTGCAGGATTATATGTTATTCACGAAAGTACGAACGGCGCTCAAGGGTGGGAAGCAGCTTGCCAGATAATTCCCGATCTGATTATCAGCGATATAACCATGCCGGTTATGGATGGCCTTGAATTTTGCTCCAAAATAAAGGCCGACGAACGTACAAATCATATCCCGGTAATATTGCTTACCGCTAAAGCTACCTACGTTCATCAGGTTAACGGGCTTGAAACAGGGGCAGATGCCTATATCACCAAGCCTTTTCGCATGCAAATGCTTGAGCTTACCATCCGTAACCTGATCATGACGCGGCAGTTTATGCGTAAAAAGTTTACCCAGCAGCTAACCCTAATGCCCAAAAATAAGTTGATCGGATCCCCTGATGAGAAGTTTTTGAACAAGCTGATGGCCATTGTTGAAACCCACATGGAAGATTCTGAATTTGATGTGGTTAAACTGACTAAAGAGATCGGAATGAGCCAGTCTATCCTGTATCGCAAGGTAAAAGCCTTAACCGATATGAATATTACTGATTTTATAAAATCGACCAGGCTTAAACAGGCCGCCGCGCTGCTGGCCCAAAACAAATTAAGCATAGCCGAGGTAGCTTATGCCGTTGGCTTTAACGATCGTAAATACTTCAGCAAAGAGTTTAAAAAACAATTTGGCAAAACCCCGTCCGAATATATGGATCAGGTTGGCGCTTAACTTCTTAAAGTCTAGTAAACCCTGCTGCCCGTTAACAATAAAATAACGCTGCCTACAGGTGCAATTTATTTGTACCGATTTTTCACCCTAAAAAAGTTATTTTTTCGCCCCTTAAATTAAGGATGCAATCTCATATTCGCCTTTGCTACCGCAATTTAACGAGTACTATAAGAACCTGAATAAGTTTCTATCAGATCCTTCGATATTCTCAGGATTGGTCCTGATGCTTCTTTTAGCACTATAAAATTTGCATTGCCCTTGCTATCGGTATAAAAAACAAATGGCCTTGCAGATTTTTAGGTGATAAAAGAAGCATCGAAAAAAGAAGCCGGTAAAATTTGAACAGGTTTAAACTTGTATAATCTATATCAAAAAAAACCTAATGCTTCTTTTAGCACTATAAAATTTGCATTGCCCTTGCTGCCGTTACAAAAAGCAAATGGGTCTTACAGATTTTTAGGTGATAAAAGAAGCATCGAAAAAGATGCTGAACAAAATACAAGCTACTAAAACAAATATTTTATTAAAGACATGAAATTTACTACCCCCAACAAAAGTATATTACCGGGCATAGCCGTTTTGTTTTTAGTGCTTGTGGGCCTTTCGTTCAAAGCCGATCCTCCTATCTATAAGAAAGGGTGGATAGATCTGAATAAAAATGGCAAGAAAGATATTTATGAAGACCGCTCTCAACCTATCGATGCCCGGATAAACAATTTATTAAGTCAGATGACGCTGGAAGAAAAAACCTGCCAGCTTGCCACGCTATATGGTTATAAACGTATATTAAAAGACTCATTACCAACTTCTAATTGGAAAAATGAGATTTGGAAGGATGGCATAGCCAATATCGATGAGCATTTAAACGGCTTTGTTAAATGGGGCGTGATATCAAATTCGCCCTTGGTTACCGATATCCGCAAGCACATCTTGGCCATGAACCAAACCCAGCGCTTTTTTATTGAACAGACGCGCTTAGGAATTCCTGCCGATTTTACGAATGAAGGTATCCGGGGTGTGGAAGCGTACCAGTCAACCGGTTTCCCAACAGAACTAAACATGGGCATGACCTGGGATAAAGCCTTAGTACACCAGGAAGGTTTTATCACCGGTCAGGAAGGTAGGGCACTGGGTTATACCAATATTTACGCACCCATATTAGATGTAGCCCGCGACCAGCGCTGGGGCCGGCTTGAAGAAGTTTATGGTGAAGACCCATATTTGGTTGCACGCTTGGGCGTTGAAATGGCTAAAGGGATGCAGCAAAACAACCAGGTAGCAGCTACCGCTAAGCACTTTGCCGTATATAGCGCCAACAAAGGCGCGCGAGAAGGTCTGGCACGTACCGATCCGCAGGTTGCACCGCGTGAGGTGGAGAACATCTTATTATATCCGTTTAAAAAAGTAATAAAAGAAGCGGATATAATGGGCATCATGAGTTCGTACAACGATTACGACGGCATACCCATTTCCGGCAGTGATTACTGGCTGATACAACGCCTTCGCACAGAATTCGGCTTTACAGGCTATGTAGTGAGCGATAGCGATGCCCTCGAATATTTATACAGCAAACATCATGTAGCAGCTAACTTAAAAGATGCGGTTTTACAGGCATTTATGGCAGGTATGAATGTGCGCACCACGTTCAGCCCTCCCGATAGTATTATCCTTTATGCCAGGCAACTGGTTAAAGAGGGTAAATTGCCCATAGATACGGTTAACAATCGCGTACGCGATGTGCTGCGGGTTAAATTTAAAATAGGCTTGTTTGATCATCCTTATGTAGAAAATGTTGAAAACAGTGTTAAAGTAGTAAACAGCGCAGCAAACCGGGCAGTAGCTTTGCAGGCTTCTAAAGAGAGTATTGTATTGTTAAAAAATAAAGGCAATATTTTACCGATTCCAAAATCGAAAACCGTTGCCGTGATCGGCCCTAATGCTGTAAATGATAATTATGCACATACACATTATGGCCCGCTGGGCTCAAAAAGTGTAAATGTACTTCAGGGTATCCAAACCAAAATCGGCGCATCAAAAGTACTATATTCATTAGGCTGTACTTTAGTTGATAAACACTGGCCAGAAAGCGAGATATTCCCGCAGGGCCCGGATGAAACAGAACAGGCTATGATAGATAGCGCGGTAGCAACAGCGCAACGTGCAGATATGGCCGTAGTAGTGCTTGGCGGAAATACCCAAACTGCCGGCGAAAATAAAAGCCGTACCAGTCTTGACCTTCCCGGACAACAGCTTGCGCTGGTTCAGGCCATTAAAGCAACCGGCAAGCCTGTGGTTGTAGTATTGATAGGATCGCAGCCCATAACCATTAACTGGATTGACAAGAATGTGGATGGGATAATTTATGCCGGTTACCCCGGAATGCAGGGAGGCACAGCTTTAGCTGATGTTTTATTTGGCGATTATAACCCTGGTGGCAAGCTAACCTTAACTTTCCCTAAATCCGTCGGACAATTGCCGTTCAACTTCCCCACAAAACCAAATTCGGAAACAGATGAGGGCGAACTGGCAAAAATAAAAGGCCTTTTGTACCCGTTTGGATTTGGGTTGAGCTATACCACCTTTAGTTACAGCGACCTTAAAATAACGCCCGAAATACAAAACCTTGCCGGAAACGTAACAGTATCCTTTAAAATAACAAACACAGGTAAAGTAGCAGGCGACGAGATACCGCAGCTCTACATCCGGGATGTTTTAAGTACGGTTACCACTTATGAAAAGGTGTTGAGGGGTTTTGACAGGATCAGCTTAAAACCTGGCGAAACAAAAGAAGTATCATTCACTATTGTACCCGACGATTTAAAGTTATATAACCGGAAGATGGAACATGTTGTTGAGCCCGGAGACTTTAATGTGATGATTGGCTCATCATCCAGCGACATCAGGCTGAAGGGTAAATTTGAGATGAAATAACGTTAAAAACCGCAGATCAAGGGCGAAAAAACAGCACGCGACTAAATTTTACCCCTAATCATACCGATACGTTAACCCTATAAAACAACAAATAATTTCACATTAGCCTTATACCAATTTAACAAAAGATATGAAAAGAAAATTTACCCCGCATTATACAAAATACAGGGACAAATGCTAAGATAGAAAATAGAGTTTGCCTGCATTGGCCGGATCAGTCAGGCAATACATAAACTCAATCAGGGCCTGTTTAATTTTTGCCCGGTTTATTTTCTATGCTTCTTTTACCACCTAAAAAACCTTGAATTTTTATACTTTTTATTAGACAGTATCTAAAACAAAATTTATAGGCATAAAAGAAGCATGGTCAATTCCGCGGATAAAATATAAACATGCCATTGATGTGTACTAATTAAAAATAGCAATTAACCAAAAAAACGAAAGGAGTTTAACATGCCCTATCTCTACCCTAAGTATTTAAAAATATGCTGCGGAACAGCAGTTGCCGCTGTTTTCCTGGTGATGAGTTTATTATCTGTACAATCGTTCGGGCAAGCTAAAAGCCTGAAGATAACCGGTACGGTTATCGATTCGCACAAGCAGCCGCTTATCGGTGTTAACGTTAGAGTGAAAAATGGCCAGGCAGGCACCAGTACCGATGTCAATGGTAAATATGTAATCACTGTTCCTGATAATAAATCCACTCTGGTATTTAGCTACATAGGTTTTGTAACCCAGGAGCAATTGGTTGGCAGCAGAGCTGTCATAAATGTTGTCCTTGCAGAGCAATCATCAGGCCTTAATGAGGTTGTGGTAATCGGTTACGGAACCGCTAAGAAAAAGGACCTTACCGGTTCTGTAGCCCAGGTTTCTATACAAGACCTTAATAAAGCGCCGGTAATGTCAATTGACCAGGCACTTGCAGGACGTGTTGCCGGTGTGCAGGTGAACTCATCAGACGGGCAGCCGGGTGCACCGGTAAATATTGTAATTCGGGGTGCGAACTCAATTACACAAGACAATTCGCCATTATATGTGGTTGATGGATTTCCTATCGAAGGATTTAACTTAAATGTGTTTAACCCGCAGGATATCGAATCGATCGAAGTATTAAAGGATGCATCTTCAACAGCAATATATGGTGCAAGAGGAGCTAACGGTGTCATCATCATTACGACTAAAAAAGGCAAGGCTGGAAAAGCACAAACTACGTTCACAACAACGCAAAGCTTTAATAATAATATAAAGACCATGCAGCTAATGAACGCTTACCAGTTTCTGCAGTACCAATTGGAGCGCGACCCAACTTTAGGCTCAAGTACGGCCTCAACACCTACTTATACTTATTTAACAGTACCTGGTAAAACGTTGAACGATTATAAAAACTATCCGGCTACCGATTGGCAGTCGCCTTTTTTTCGAACAGGCGATCTCAGGAATTATTCACTTGCCGTCCGAGGAGGGACCAAGGAAACACTTTATTCTGTCTCCGGTTCGGTTGATACGCAAGACGGAACTGTTATTGCCACCAGTTATAAACGTTACCAGGGAAGGATTACTTTAGATCAGTCGCTTAACGATAAGATAAAAGTAGGCATTAATGCCAATTATGCCTATTTACTGCAGGCCGGCAATTCCCCCGCAACTTCAACCAATAGCGGCACAACAAATATACTATATAGCGTTTGGGGGTCCAGCCCGCTTGCCGCAATTACTGATAATCAGCCAATAGACCCTACTACCAGTTCTTCAAATGATTATAAGTTTAACCCGATTCTAAACCAGGAGAACATCGTGCGGAATGTTAAGACAAATAATTTAAACGTCAACGCCTATTTAACTTATACAATTGTTCCTAACCTGGTATTAAGGGTAACGGGAATCCTTAACAACAGCACGGTTAATAATGAGAATTTTAATAACTCCAATACCTATTACGGCAGTCCGTTAACTAACCCGGGGCAAGCAAACGGGGTAAATGGTTCAATTTCCACAGGCAAAGTAAATAATTGGGCAAACGAAAATACGCTAACCTATACCAGGACATTTAACAGCGTTCACAATTTCAATGTACTTGCAGGTTTTACAGAACAAGGCAACACCTCCAGCACCTATGGTTTTGGCGCTAACTTTTTACCAAATGAATCTCTGGGGATAAGCGGCCTGAATGAAGGGACTTTAAATCCATCTGCAACCCAGGCTATAAGTTCCTTATGGACGTCGGCTTCTTTTTTAAGCAGGATAGCCTATAATTATAATTCACTATACTATCTGACAGCTTCTTACCGGGCAGACGGCTCATCCAAATTCAGCCCGCAAAATCACTGGAGTTATTTTCCTTCGGGAGCGTTAGCCTGGAGGTTTACTCAGGAAAAATTTCTGAAAGATAATAAGATCGTATCAGACGGAAAACTGAGGCTTAGCTATGGTAAAACAGGAAATAACCGGGTAGGCGACTTTTCCTACTTATCCACCACTACTGTTGCCCCGGCAAACAGTTATTCATTCAACAACGCTTATGTTTCCAGTATTATTCCGCTTACAGTGGGAAACCCAAACCTGAAATGGGAAACAACAGACCAGTACGACGCCGGGTTAGACCTGTCATTTTTAAACAGCCGTGTTAGCCTGACTGCTGATGTTTACCGTAAAATAACTAAAAACCTGTTGCTCAATGCTACCTTGCCAACTTCAACTGGTTACAATACCGCTTTTGAAAATATTGGCAGTGTTCAAAACCAGGGGCTTGAGCTTTCCATAAATACAACTAATATTACTTCGAGAGAATTTAAGTGGACCAGTAATTTTAACATTTCCTTTAATCAAAACAAGGTTTTGGCTTTGGCTAATAACCAGGAATCCCTCACTACTGCTATACCTTGGGACAATGGCTGGACGTCGATACCGTCTTATATAGCGAAGGTAGGACAGCCTTTAGGTTTAATGTATGGTTATCTTTACAATGGTATTTACCAGTACAGTGATTTTAACATTAGTTCTACAGGTACTTATGTTTTAAAAGATAATGTTCCAACCAATGGTAATACCCGTACGAGCATTCAGCCCGGCGATATCAAATACAAAGATATTAATGGGGATGGTGTGGTCAATTCTTCTGATTATACAGTAATTGGCCGGTCACTGCCTATACATGTTGGTGGATTTAGCAATAACTTTACCTATAAAAACTTTGATCTGAATGTTTTCTTTCAATGGTCTTATGGCAATAACATCCAGGACGTAAACGAGTTTGTTTTCGACGGTAACGGATTGAACAAAGTGTACCTTGAACAATATGCAAGCTATGCTGATAGATGGTCGCCTACCAACCAGGGTTCCCCTAATTATCGCACCAACGGATATTTTGGCGGGGGATATTCGTCCAGAACGGTACAGGATGGTTCTTACCTGAGGCTAAAGACCGCTTCTTTGGGTTATAATATTCCTAAAAAAATGTTAGCAAGGGTTAAAATCTCTTCCCTGAGAGTTTATGCTTCCGGGCAGAATTTATGGACCTGGACCAAATACACCGGCCTTGATCCGGAAGTGAGCACTTATAATTCCGCTCTCACGGGTGGCTTTGATTATAGTTCTTATCCGAGGCCCAGAACAATTGCTTTTGGCCTAAATGTAACTCTTTAAGGTTTGGAAATTAAGATTTAGAAATGATCAATATGAAACGAATATTATTCATCCTGGTAACCATACTAAGCATCAGTATGGTTTCATGTAAAAAATTTTTGGATACCGTTCCAACAGATTCCCTTGTACAATCGCAATACTATAATACCGAAGCCAAATTAAACCAAGCCCTGGCGGGCGTATATCAGCCTTTAAATACAGAAGGTATTTATGGTAACAATTTGTTCGATCAGCTTGGTGCCAGTACCGACGAGGGTTTTTACGCAAGGTCTGCAGTAACAACCGGTGTTGTGGCTTATAACTTTGATTATGGCAACAACGATATAAATAATTTCTGGACCCAGCTATATGTAGGTATAGAAAGAGCGAACATCCTGATCCAGAATATCAATATTGCGCCGATGGATGAAACCAAGCGCCAGGTAATATTAGGGGAGGCGCTGTTTTTAAGGGGTTATTATTACTTTCTTCTGGTAAGCAATTTTGGAGATGTTCCATTAAAAACAACGCCAACTGCATCTGTTACAGACGTAAACCTGCCTCGTACCGCGGCAAAGCAGGTATATGCACAAATACTTGCAGATATGACTGCTGCTGAAGGTAAGGTAAGTTCTATTACTGCATTGGGTGGGGGCGGACATGTTTCTACCACAGCCGTTGAAGGTATATTGGCCAGGGTTTGTTTAACCATGGCTGGTGCGCCACTTAACGATGCAAGCAAATATGCCGATGCTTTGGCCTGGGCCAAAAAGGTGCAGGCAGCAGGTGTTCATAGCCTGAACCCAAGTTATCGGCAAATATTTATCAACCTTACCCAGGACATTTATGACATTAAGGAAAGTATGTGGGAAGTTGAAAGTAAAGGGACCGGTGCTGATGGGATGGGCAATGCTAACAGGTTAGGCAACACCAACGGGATTCAATACACAGCCAATAATAACCTCCCTGGCTACAGTTATGGATTTGTTAGTGCAACGGCTAAGTTATTCAATTTGTATCCGTCGGGAGACCTGCGCAGGGACTGGTCCATTGCACCCTACAGTTATAATGCTGCTACCACCCCCGTTTCCTATAATTATTTCACCGCTGCACAAATATATAACCGCAATGCCGGAAAATTCCGCAGGGAATATGAATTATCACCGCTTTTGAGTAAAAATATTACACCTATTAACTTCCCGATTTTGCGCTACGCAGATGTTTTATTAATGCTGGCCGAGGCCGAGAACCAAATTAACGGGCCAACAGCTACAGCTTATGATGCCATAAACCAGGTGAGAAGGCGTGGTTTTGGATTGAACCCTAAAACTCCGGTTGTTTCTGTATCAGTAGTGAGTAGCCTAACCTTGTCAACAAGTGGCAATACAGGGTATCTTACTTCAGTTCCTAATATTCCGATTTCGTTTACAGGCGGCGGCGGCACAGGTGCTACAGGTATGGCAACCGTTTCTACCTCAACAGGTAAGGTTACCAGTATTGCTATCACCAATCCGGGCAGCGGCTATACCTCGGTACCAACAGCAATTATTGGTACGCCATGGGCTGCAAATACAGTTTACAATACAGGCACACAGGTGGTAAACGGTAACAATGTATATACGGTTACTACGGCAGGCACCTCAACAGCTACCGGACCAACGCAAACTTCCGGCCCATCTTCTGCTGCAGCAACAGGCGCTGTTTTTACTTATGCAGGTGTTAAAGCTACAGCTACGGTAACCATTGCTACTACTGCCGTCGATCTGGCAGGTTTGTCCCAGGCTTCGTTTTTTCAGGCCATCCAGGATGAGCGTGCGCGTGAACTTTGCTATGAAGCATTACGCAAGCCCGACCTTATCCGTTGGGGGATATGGGTAACAACCATGAACAACCTGGCAGCCGATATAAAAGCTAACGCGGGTGCCACATTTGCTTATGCGGCATTGGCAGGCTCTAATATTAGCGGTCGGAATGTATTGTTCCCTATACCGGCTTCTGAGTTGTCTGTTAACAAACTCGCCACTCAGAACCCGGGATGGTAATTAATTGAATCAGCAGGAGATAACAAAACAAAAAAATATGCGATCTAAATATTTAATACTAACAATGCTTTTATTGGCTTGTGCGGCCTGCAATAAAAATGTAGCCGTAATGCCCGTGGCATTCGACGTTATCAGCGCCAAAAATAGCGGAGTGGCAGCAACCGTTTTTTCTACTAAGGATACCGTTCAGTTTAATTTTACAGGTAACCCGGATGTGATCACCTATTTTTCAGGGGAAGCAGGCAAAAATTATGATTTCAGAAATCGGGTCAGTGCTGCGGGCATGCCGCAATTGCAGTTTAGTTCTATACTGGCCAACGGCACGCAACCCAGCTCATTATCATTATTGGTTTCCTCTGATTTTAAAGGCGTAGTAGCGAATAATATTTACGGTGTGCTTACACGTGATACTGCAGCTACCAATGCCAACATAGCCGCCGCTGCCTGGACGGATATTACCAGCCGTGCAACGCTATCAACAGGCGGGACTACAGCAGTTCCTTCCGGTGTTATAAACCTGTCGGATCTTTCAACTGGTAAACCGGTTTATATTGCGTTTAAATATACTGCCGCTGCCGGAACCATCCAAAACAAATGGACTATTAGCGCCCTTTCCCTTAATAATGTGTTGGCTGATGGCACAACCTATACCATCGCCAACTTAAATGCGCCAACAACAGCCTTCACTAATTATGGTAATACTACTTATGGGCCAGGTTGGGCAGTTTCTTACGATCCCAAAAAAAACGTGAACAATTATGCCTGGGTTTATACCGATAAAACATCTCTGGTAATAACAGGTGCTACAACTGCTGCAACAGCTACCGCACCTGCCGAGGCATGGGCCGTAATGGGGCCAATAGATTTAACACGTGTAACACCTGATGCGGGTGTTGGTATAAAATCCATTTCTGCAAGGCTGGCTTCTTATTCTTACAATTATACTACGGCAGGCTCTTATAATGCAGTATTTGTGGCCTCAAACAATACTAACGATGGGTCGAATATGCTGGTTAAAAAAATACCACTAACCATCAAGCTATAATGAAAGAGGTGTTATTTACAGGGCAGCTAAGAATTAAGGGCTTGTTTAAATTTTATTCAGAATAGTTAGCATGCTTCTTTTATCGCACAAAAAACTAAATGGCTATTTGCTTTTTGTATTGGCAGCCCCCTCTCCTTGGGAGAGGGCGGGGTGAGGCTAATTTTATAGGTATAAAAGAAGCATCAGCACCAATCCTGAGAATATCGAAGGATCTGATGCAGATTTAAACAGGATCTACTAACAATGAGAAGAAAAAATATTACAATACGCCTGGCAATATTGCTTGCCATTGCAAATGTAACTGTTACTGTGGCCTCGGCAGGGGTACTGGACAGCATTGATCTTACCCGGAAAGTTGTGCCGCTTGTGCCTTTAGATATGGATAGGGTTGCTGAAGTGTCAAACATGCTGCCGCAAACACCAAAAGGCTTTGGCGATCCTTATCAAAATCGTTCCGTTTGGGATAAATTAGATCATAACCCTAAATACTCTCAGGTAATTAAAGTAGCAGAAGGTTATTTAAACAAGCCTTTTCCGGCCTGGAGCGACGAACAATACCTTTTATATTTTACCAAAGGAACAAGGCCCGGGGGCGAGAAAATGATGAAAGACAGGTTGAGTTGGCTGGCGCCCCTTGTTTGGGCAGAATGTCTGGAGAATAAAGGCCGCTTTGTGCCTACCATCCAAATGGTCTTGAATGAGCTGATCCATCAAAAGTCATGGTCGCTGCCAGCTCATGATAAAAATAAGCAAAATATCGAGGGCCGTAATTATACTGTTGATCTGGGTGCATCAGGTTTTGCCCAAAATGTGGCGCAAGCTGTTTACTTATTAAATGATAAACTAACGCCGGAGTTGCGTGCAGAGGTTTTGAGCCAAATGAACAAGCATGTTTTTACCCCGGTTTTAAGATCGGTAGCAACAGGAAATAAAGACAGCTACTGGTTAACGGTAACCAGCAACTGGAACTCCGTTTGCCTGGCAGGTGTTACCGGTGCAGCTTTAGCCATTATACCTGATAAACAGGAAAGGGCCAAGTTTGTAACAATTGCCGAAAGGTATTCTAAAAACAGCATAGCAGGGTTTACAGATGAAGGCTATTGCACAGAAGGTCTGGGATATTACGATTACGGTTTCAGTAAGTATATTCTGCTTCGCGAAAGTATTTTACAGGCAACCAATCATGCGATTGATTTATTTGCCGATCCGAAAGTAAAACGGATAGCCCTGTATGCACCTAATCTTGAAATTATGAATGGTATTTATCCCACTATTGCCGATTGCCATGTAGGGATAAAAGCACCGGCCGCGATACTGTGGTATTGCAACCGCAATCTGGGTTTGGGGCTGAAAAAATATAATGACCTTACTTTTGCCGGAACCGCTAACCTTTGTGACGATGTCATGCACGCCTTTCCTAATTCGGCTTCGGAAAGTAAAGTTGATGTAAACACGTCAAAATCAACATCCGGGCCACGCTCTTATTTTAAAGAAGCCGGGGTATTGATAGAACGTCCAATTACGGGTTCGCAAGCCATGATGGGTGCAGCATTAAAGGGCGGCAACAACAACGAGATCCATAATCATAATGATGTTGGTTCTTTTAGTATAACAGTTGGCGAAGAAATGCTGATGGGCGATCCGGGCGGGCCTTCTTTTTACACAGCAAAAACCTTTGGCCCTGAACGTTACACTTATAAACTACTGGCATCTTATGGACACCCGGTACCATTAGTTGCAGGGCAAGAACAACACGAAGGGGCAAGCGCCCAAGCCAAAATATTAAATACCAAATTTACCGATAAGGAAGATCAGTTTATAATGGACATTTCCTCGGCATATACAGTGCCGGCTTTAAACAAACTTGTTCGGACATTTACCTATAACAGGGAAAAATTGGGTTACCTGACAGTAAAAGATGATTTTGAATTTAAAACCAGGCAAAGCTTTGAACTTGCGCTGATAACACGTGCCAAATGGAAACAGATTGCTCCAGATCAAATAGAGTTTGATGGTCAGAAACAAAAAATGATCGCAACGATCAAAACAAAAAACGGCTTCATTGTAAAATCTGAAACCATCGAAGAAAACGCACCTGCCTTTACCCGGTTAGGCCTTGTACTGCCTGCTGCAGAAGCAGGAACTGTTACTGTGGTTTTTACTCCAATTAAATCAAACTAATCCATGAAGATACTTTTTAGATTTTTAGCGTTCGTTCTACTGATGTCAGCCGTATGCACAGGTCATGCCCAAAATGGGGGTGCGAAACACCAGTTTCAAGTGTACAGTTTTATTGTATATGCCGGTTATACCGAAAACGGTACTATTGTTAAGGCTTCTCACCAGGAATTACAACAGTATCTTCGAGCCTACGGCTTTCAGGATTTAAATTTAATTTACGAGCAGAAGATGCTTGATTATCCGGGCGGGGATAAGAAGAACGGGGTGCCAAATCCTGAACGCATACAGGCACTTGCACAGACAGCGCGTGTTTATCCTAACACCCCGGTTTCGTTAGACTTGGAAGGCTGGGACAGATGGGATACCATCAAAACACCGTCAAGGATGATCGAGGTGATCAATGCGTTTAAAAAGACAAATAAAGTATCAAAAATAGGTTTGTATGCCACCGTGCCGCCAAACACCTATGCCTATTCGGAAAATATCAGCCGGTTTGATAAGGTAAACAAGGCATATTCAGCGGTGGCCGCCTCGGTAGATTATTTTAGCCCATCCCTTTATAATTACGATACAGACACCGTTAACTGGAATAAGGCAGCAATTTATAACATCAATGCCTGTAAAAAATATAATTTTCCGGGTAAACCCATCCTTCCGTATATCACCCCGGAAGTGAACCATAAAGGGGTTAAAAGAATGCTTACCTACGATGAAATGATGGGCCACTTGCAAATGTTGTACAGCTTAGGGGCTAAAGGTGTACTCCTATGGACAAGCAGTGGTATGCGTGATGAACAGGGGCAAAAGATATATGTGGATATAAATACAGGCTGGGCTAAAGCAGTCAAAGATTTTATAGCAAATCATTAATATACGTAAAAACCTGATGCTTCTTTTAGCACCTAAAAATCATTAAACCTCATATGATTTTGCATGTGTACCTCCCTCTCCTGTGGAGAGGGCCGGGGTGAGGCTTAACAATTTATAGTGATAAAAGAAGCATGTCCCCATATCCTTGGCCATTAAACTGGCTTTAATTAGCTTTCAGATGAAAATAGTTTATAATTTAGTATTGATTTCCCTTTTATTTTTACCGGGTTTAACAAAGGCTTCCGGTTTAGAACCGACAGCACCTAAGGCAGACAGTACCTATAAACTCATGAAAAAGGTAGCTGACTGGCAATGGAATGAGTTGGAAACCAATGGCTGGAAAAACCCGAAAACGGATTGGACAAATGGTGTAATGTACACGGGGATGATGGCCTGGGCCAAAATTGCCAGCAATAACACTTACTATGATAAACTGCTTGACGTGGGTAAAAGCCTGGATTGGAAAATAGGCCCTAACCGCAGTTTTGCTGATGATTATTGTATCGCCCAAACTTATACGCAATTATACGGCATTTATAAAAATCCAATATATATTGCCGACTTTAAAAATATGGCCGATTCATTGGTTTCGGTGCCACATACAGAACCTTTATTATGGGTTAATAAGATACATCTGCGGGAATGGGCCTGGTGCGATGCTTTGTACATGGCCCCTGCGGCCCTGGTTAATTTAAGCAAAGTATCGCACGACAAAAAGTACATGGATACCGCCAGTAAACTTTGGTGGAAAACTAGCCAGTACCTTTATGACCAAGACGAGCATTTGTTTTTTAGGGACAGCCGTTATTTTACCCAAAAGGAAAAGAACGGTAAAAAGGTTTTTTGGAGCAGAGGTAATGGCTGGGCAATGGCCGGCCTTGTCAACTTGCTATCCAACATGCCTCAAAATTATCCTAACCGCAATAAGTTTATTGCCCAATTTAAGCAAATGGCCGAAAAGATAGCTGCTTTACAACAAAGCGATGGCACCTGGCACGCCAGCCTGCTCGATCCGGATAGTTATCCATCCAAAGAAACCAGCGGTACCGGGCTGTTTTGTTATGCGCTGGCCTGGGGCGTTAATCAACAAATATTATCCTGCAACAAATATTGCCCGGTTATTAATAAGGCATGGGAGGCCTTGGCTTCTTCCGTACATCCCGATGGTAAACTGGGGTTTGTGCAGCCCATCGGTGCATCGCCGGATAAGGTAAGTTTTGACAATACCGAAGTTTATGGTGTTGGTGCGTTTTTACTGGCCGGTAGCCAAATATTGATCTTAGAGAAAAATAGGGCCCAGCAATAGCAGGTGTTTTAGAAGCTATATCAATGTATCAAGGTGATTTTACATGCTTCTTTTATCACCTAAAAAATAAAAAATATTTACGCTTTTTGTATTGGTACATCTTATAAAAACAAAATTTACAGGGATAAAAGAAGCATGATAAATCAAGCGGATATAAATTTAAACAGCCTCCATAAATATATGATGAAAAAGTTTGTTTTAGTTTTGTTGGTGATGTTGGGTAACCGCTTAATTGCCCAGCAATGCGCAATTATCCCTTTACCTGCCCACATCGAAACCGTAAGTGGTAGTTTTAAAATCAACAATTCTGTATCCATTGCTTACGCCAACAACATTTTGCAGAACGAGGCGGGTTACCTGCAACAGCAATTGCTAAAGTACAGTGGTCTTGCATTAAGTATCCAGCAGTCAGCAAATACAGCGGCAATTCAACTTAATTTAACTAAACCGGGCAAAAAGGTTGATGAAGCGGCATACTCGCTTGAAATAAAACCAACAGGGGCAAAAATTACTGCGGCAACACCTCAGGGCATTTTTTATGGGATAACCTCATTGCTCCAATTGGTCCGTCTGGGCGAAGTGAAGAATAATACAGTTAGCATCAATTGTTTCAGCATAACCGACCAGCCACGTTATGCCTGGAGAGGTTTGTTGTTGGATGAATCGCGCCATTTCTGGGGTAAGCAAACGGTAAAGCAATTGTTAGACTGGATGGCATTTTACAAACTCAATAAATTTCATTGGCACCTAACCGATGAGCCCGGCTGGAGGATGCAGATCAAAGCTTATCCCTTGTTAACCCTGATAGGCGGAATTGGTAACTATAGCGATAAACTGGCGCCAGCCCAGTACTACAGCCAGGAAGATATTAAAGAGATTATTGCCTACGCCAAAGAGCGCTTTATTGAGGTGATACCAGAAGTTGATATGCCCGGCCATGCCACCGCGGCAAACAGGGCCTATCCGGCGTTTAGCGGCGGCGGCTCCGCAAAATATTCGGATTTTACTTTTAATCCTGGTAAAGATAGCACCTATACCTATTTAACAAATATTTTAAGGGAAACCGACGCGCTATTTCCATCACAAATGATACACCTCGGTGGCGATGAAGTAAGTTTTGGTAACGAGAAATGGAAAACCAACGCAGAGGTCCAAAAGCTTATGCAGGATAAAAAACTGCCCGGTTTGCTGGAGGTTGAACATTATTTTACCAAACGCATGGCAGATAGTTTATTTAAACTAAACAATAAGGTTTTACTTTGGGACGAAGCCGCCGACAGCGATTTGCCCAAAGATAAAACCATTATTTTTTGGTGGAGACATGATAAAAAAGCGCAATTTAAAAAGGCACTTGATAAAGGTTATGACATCGTATTATGCCCGCGCATCCCTTTTTACTTTGATTTTGTGCAGGATACAACCCAGCACTTTGGCCGTAAATGGCAGGGTGATTATGTGCCTTTGGATAAGTTATACAACTTTACTACGGCTGATTTAGGCATAGCCAAAGTGCAGCAGAAACAAATATTAGGGGTACAGGCGGCACTCTGGACAGAGAATATTTCAACCGAAGCAAAATTACAGTATATGCTATTTCCGCGGATAACTGCCTTAGCCGAAACCAGCTGGGGCGCAGATGGCCAAAAGGATTTGCCCCGGTTTAAAGAGCGTGTAAAGTTGCAATTAAAATTGTACCAGCAGGATGGTTTATATTTTTACGACCCTTTTCATCCTAATCAAACACCCGAACCTTTGTCGGCAAAAGAATTAGGACTACTTAAAGATCAAATGCAAAAACCATAAATGTCAATATTCACGCTAATTAAAGCGGTAAACTTTGGAAAACCAGGAGTAAAAATATTTTTAGCAATTGACGATATTCCTTGTACAGGCTTTTAAACAAAATGTAAGGTTGATGCGGTTAATTTACCAAAAAATATACAGCAGAATTTTAAATACAAGAATAATATGAAAAGGAAAATGATTTGTTTTTTGGCCATTCTTTTTTGGGTAACCAAATTGATGGCTCAGCAAAAACCCAATATCGTTTTTATTTTATCTGACGATGCCGGCTACGCCGATTTTAGTTTCATGACCGACCACTTGGTTCCGACACCGAATATTGACGAAATAGCTAAACATGGCATCAAATTTACTGATGCCCATGTTAGCGCAGCCGTTTGCTGTCCTTCCAGGGCTGGCTTGTTAACAGGTATCAACCAAGCTGAATTCGGTCATGTTTACAATTATGTTCAGGGCGTAAAATATAATATACCGAAAGAGGAATTTGGGATCCCTTTAAGTCAAAAACTAATAGGTGATTATTTAAGGCCTTTAGGTTATAAAACTGCAATTATTGGGAAATGGCATGAAGGGTTTGCCGAAAAATTTCAGCCCCAAAATCGTGGGTTTGACTATGCCTGGGGATTTTTATGGGGCAGCAGCCCTTATTTTACGGGTAAGGCCAAACTGGTTTTAGAAGACGGCGTTTCCGTTCCGGCTGATTCCATTCCTTATATGACAGATGCTATCGGCAATCAAACAATAAAGTTTATTGAAAAGAACCATCAACAGCCATTTTTTGTATATGCAGCTTTTAACTGTCCGCATACACCTATGCAGGCCAAGCCAGAAGTGCTGGCAAAATTCAGATCAAAATTTAAAACCGAAGGCAGGGCATTAAATGCGGCTATGACTTACACACTGGATGAAAATGTAGGTAAGATAATAGCAAAGCTCAAAGAATTAAACCTGTTTGATAATACTTTGATCGTTTTTACCAATGATAACGGCGGGCAAACTGTAGAAAGTTTTGCGGATAATTATCCCTTACGCGGCAGGAAAGGCGACATTTATGAAGGCGGCATCCGTGTGCCCATGGCGATGATGTGGAAAGGACATATTCCGGAAGGTATTGTTTGTGATAAAGTAGTATCTACGCTTGATCTGATCCCAACCTTTTTATATGCCGCACAAAACAAACAGGTGCAACCGCAATTAGATGGTATAAGTTTGCTTCCTGTTGGTGGGTTAAAGCATCCAAAAATGGATAAAAGAATTAGTTATTGGTTTTTGGGCCACGGTATCGGGGCTATTAGACAAGGTGACTGGAAATTGATCTCGCTGCCGAACAAGGCCCCCGAATTGTATAACTTAAGGAACGATATTGCCGAAAAGCAGAATTTATACTCAGAAGGGAATAAGCTATCTCAGTCACTCCTAAAACAATATAATGACTGGAAAGCAAAACTGCCTCCTCCCCTTTGGATGTCCGAAAAACCTGTAAACGACAATAATTAAATTAATAAATCGGGTAAATAGCTTTAAAATAGAAACATCACCATAGAAACTGCTTAAGCTTATATCACAAAAAACCTAATGCTTCTTTTAGCACTATAAAATTGGGGTTAAAACTTAGTACAATTAAAAAATACTATTGCCTATAGATTTTTATATGATGAGGTTGTTTAAACTTTTTGGTACCCATTTAAATTTGGTCCTTCGGCATGCCCAGGTTTGGTGCCCATGCTTCTTTTATCGGGTAAAATTGGTGTTTACATTTAATCACTTAAGACCTATAAGGTTTTCAAAACCTTATAGGTCAGTTGGTGATTTTTAGGTGATAAAAGAAGCATCGGTCCCAAAAAAGAGGGCCGAAAAAAAGTTTAAACAACTTAGATAAAAGAAGCATATCAAATACTTCGAACAGAATCTAAAAAGTTTTAGAAGATAAGCACACAAATAATACGTTAAAGACATAGTAGAATGAAACTGAGAAATATATCTGCGATTATTTTTACACTAACTGTTATCGTAACCATAGCCGCGTTCGTCAATCCTAAAAAGAAGAAAGTTGTGGCCGAAAAGAAACATCCCAACATATTGATCATCCTGGTCGACCAGTTTCGCGGGCAGGCATTGGGATTTGAGGGGAAAGAACCGGTGATAACGCCAAATTTAGATCTGCTTGCCAAAAATAGTTATGTCGGGTTGCAAATGATAGCCAATTACCCGGTTTGTTCTCCCTCCAGGGCGATGCTGATGACAGGGAAGTATCCGCTTAAAAACCACGTTTACGGTAACGTAAATTCTAATACGGCCCCTTATGGCGTTGAACTTCCTGCCGGTATCACTTGCTGGTCCGACGTATTAAAGGCCAATGGTTACGATAATGGTTATATCGGCAAATGGCATCTTGATTCGCCACACAAACCCTATATCCCCACTTATAATAACGAAGGCGCGGTGGCCTGGAATGAATGGACCCCGCCCGACCGCAGGCATGGTTTTGATTATTGGTATGCCTACGGCACTTATGACCATCACCTAAAACCCATGTATTGGGACACCAAGGCCAGCCGCGATAATTTTCATTACGAAAACGAGTGGGGGCCGCAGCACGAAGCAACCAAAGCACTTGAGTTTTTAAGAAATGATAACAATAGCTATCGTGATAAAAATAAACCTTTTGCTTTAGTGGTATCCATGAACCCGCCACATTCGGATTACGAAAGTGTTCCGCAGGAATATGTTGATCTATACAAGAATGTTCCTATGGCAACCTTATTAAAAGACCCTAATATTCCGCCTGCAGGAACTCCTATGGGTGATGAATACCGCAAAAACGTAAAATACTATTATGCCTGTATCACTGGGGTTGACACACAGGCTGGCCGCATTTTGAATTATCTGAAACAAAGCAAACTCGACGACAATACCATCGTAATATTTATGGCCGACCATGGCAATTGCCTTGGCAAGCATGATGAAATTTCAAAAAACAATATCTATGAAGAGTCATTACGGATCCCATTTATCGTTCAATGGAAAGGACACATCAAGCCTAAAATGGATAACGTTGCGTTGATGAATGTTCCGGATATTTACCCTACTTTGTTAGGTTTAGCTGGGTTAAATAACAAAATCCCCGGTGATCTGGATGGCAGCAGCATGGCATCCTATATCACTAATGGTCAGGGTAAACTGGGTAACGAACAATATCTTTTAGGTGCAGTGGTCCCGCCCAATACCAATACGGGTTTTAGGGGGATAAGAACCTTAAAATATAAGTTAGCTTATGTTAGAAAAAATAAGGTGCTGACCTCCTATCTGTTCGACTTAAAAAATGACCCATTTGAGTTAAATAATATTTATGCTGAGAACGACAGCATCGTTAAAAGGTTAAGGCCATCTTTGCAAGAATGGTTAAAAAAAACCAATGATAAGTTTTTGCTGCCCTGATCCTTTTTCTTATCCAATGAAACAACTAAAAATACCTTTTTTGTCATCGCTGAACACTGATTTCAGCTTGGATCACATCGATTTGCAGTTGAATAAATTACCACCGCAAAGCCTTGATTATTTATTATGGAGCGAGGGTTCGTATAAACCTGAAGTTTGTTTCCGGATTGGCCACAACAATACTTGTATATTTTTAAAATTTACCGTGATGGAAGATCACCTGCGGATGGTTTACAATCAAATCAACGATCCCGTTTACAAGGATAGTTGCGTGGAGTTTTTTATCGGCATCGAAAATGATAGTAATTATTATAACCTGGAATTTAATTGTGCGGGTACTTGTTCTGTTGGCTATGGCAGCAATAAATTTGATAGAAAAGAACTACCTTCTGATATTATTGCAAACATTGCAACACAAACTAAATTGTGGCGCTTAAATGGTGATTTTTCTTATTGCTGGGAAATAACGCTGATGATCCCGGTAACTATTTTCATCCATCACCCGGATGTTAATTTGAATGGCCTTGACTGCCGTGTCAATTTTTTTAAATGCGGCGATGATTTACCGCAACCGCATTTTTTAGCCTGGAATAAAGTGGGATCAGAAAAACCCAACTTTCATTTGTCCGAGTTTTTTGGAAAGGCCTTGTTTCTGGCAGAACAGGAAACGTTATTGCCAAATTAGTCTGCCTGTAAAGTATCGCCATAAAATGATTTGGTACAAGGATATTTCTGACTTAACTGTTTAAGTTTATCTCGGAAAAAATGCTGATGCTTCTTTTAGCACTATAAAATCTGCATTTACTCTTTACTTTCAATACAAACAGCCTTGCCCATTTTTAGGTGATAAAAGAAGCATCTCAAATTCGGACATGATTAAACCGGCTTTAAGCCTGGCTGTTAAATTCCTTATTAAAAGTATTAAAAATTAAATTTAAGTACTACTGCCGCCCTGGTTAACCGTCATTATTTTTTTAATAACGCCTAAATCTGAAGATGAAAATATCAGTTGCATCATTTGCACAGGGTTAATTAAAAATGAAACGCCAGTTGGGTTACAATTAAATGAGGCGTTTTGATATTTTGACTATAGGTATTTAACAAGCTGTATATGATTTAATATTAGCTGAATTTTGATGACTGTACTGGATAAACGTACCGATATTGAATTAACGAAACTATTGAAGTCGGGGGACCATATTGCCTTTACAGAGCTTTACCATCGCTATTGGAAACTTTTATTAGGCATTGCATACCATTATACCAAAGACAAACCTGTGGCCGAAGAAGTTGTTCAGGAAGTGTTTGTGGGTATATGGAACCGAAGGGAACTGATAGAAATACAGTCTTTTAAAGCCTATATGGCCACGGCAGTTAAGTTTTCTGTTTTTAAATATATCCACCGGGAAGCACACAGGAAATTATTGGCCGAAACGCAATATCAGCAGGAAACCGTTTCTATGGACGATAAACTGATCGAATCCCGTTTTTTGCAAGAATACATTAACGGAATTGTGGAACAGTTGCCCGACAAATGCAAACTGGTGTTCAAATACAGCAGGCAGCAAGGAAAAAGCACCTCCGAAATTGCCAGCCAGATGGGCATTGCCGAAAAAACAGTTGAAGCGCACCTTACCAAAGGGCTAAAAACACTTAAAGCGGCCCTTAAAAGTTCGGGCATCCTGTTCTTTGTGTTGTAGTGCATCACCTTTACTATCTTCTCCCATAAACCTAAAATGCAATGCTTCTTTTATCGGCAAAAAATCAGTGTTTAGATTGATAATTGATAAAAAAGCGTAAGGCCGCCTGTTTTTTTAGGTGATAAAAGAAGCATGGAAGATAAGTAGGCAACGATTGCAGCAGCATTAAAAGTTGTTACTGCAAAGATGATATTACCCTTTGGTGCCAGGTTGATGTTACAAATAAAAACTAAAAGCAAAATCCGCCGGTGCGTGCCGGTTTTACTTCTAAAGTGATGGTAATTTTATCAATTTCTGGATGATTAATCGGCTTTTAGAACAATGATGCCATGTTTAGGTAGCGTAAATTGTTTAATTCCCCCTGCCTTTCCAAGTTTTTTATGAAGCCACAGGTCTCTTAATTTGCTTTTGGTACTAATACCTATTTTTTCGGCGTTAAAGTTAAAAATTACCTCTTTTTCGCCCCGGTTCATAATAGCGATAGCTTTTGATTTGCCATGATCAGCGCCTAATGGCTTAACCCAAACTTCTATAGGCTTATCGGTTAAAACTTTGTAGGCTTGCTTAAAACCGGTATCCTGATTTAAGGCGATCAGCTCTTTATTGGTCAAGATTTCAATGGTTTGTTTAGACATGCTACGCAAATCGTTGCCTGCCAGTAAGGGTGAATTTAACATGCACCACATAGAGAAATGCGTTTTATCCTCATCATAGCTCATCCCTCTGCCTACCTGCAGCATATCCATATCATTGTAATGGCCGGGCGACGAATATTTCGCCAAATCAGTATCGATATCGATAATTTTTAGAATGGATCCAAAATCAGCACTGATATCACCTGATATGCGCCATGAATCTGCTTTATTGATCACCCACTTTCCGGGAAACTGCCAGCGGCAAACGTTAAAAACGATGTTGCTGTCGATACCCTTGACCGCGTTTATGATTGGCATATAAGTATTTTCCTCGTCCAGCTTCATCTTTTCTGCGCCGCACCAGTCCACCTTCAAAAAATCGAACCCCCATTCTTTAAAGAATAGGTTACAATCTTGCGGAACATGACCATAAATACCGGAGCCTATGCCGTTTTTGTCCTTATCATAAATGGAGCCGCAGGTATTTTTACCCGCATCGGTATAAATACCTGCTTTCAGCTTTTTGCTATGGATATAATCGACCAACAATTTCATACCTGATGGGAATTTTGCTTTGTTTACAAACAGTTTTCCCGAAGCATCCCTGCCACCAAAATAGCCATCATCAATATTGATAAAACGATAGCCGGCTTTATATAATCCCGAAGCAATCATTGCGTCGGCTTGTTCACGTATCATTTTTTCATCGATATTGACACGGAAATTGTTCCAGCTGCTCCAACCCATGATCGGTGCTTTTTTCTGCTGTGCACACAAAAATGAGTTCGAAATGCACAATAAGATGAACAGTATTAATACCGACTTTAATGGAATGGCAAAATTCATAATTGGTTATTAAAGTTAAATTTTTCAGTTTTCAAATATATAACCTTTAACCGATGGGCCACCTGTATAACCCTGCCATTTGAAATTACTTATTGCCCGTACAGGATAAGCTGTTAGGAAGAGAATATTTCCTTTCAGATCGCATCTTGACAAAAAATTATAACGAAGTTGTTTGAACTTTTTTTTCTGCTCCTCTTTTTTAGGGCCGATGCTTCTTTTATCACCTAAAAATGTTGGTCCTTAGGTTTTGTTTTTATGGGCCGGTGCTTCTTTTATCACCTAAAAAATGTTGACCATTGTTTTTTTGATCCACTAAAGACCTATAAGGTTTTCAAAACCTTATAGGTCTTTGATTAAATGTAAACACCAATTTTATCCGGTAAAAGAAGCATGGGCACCAAACCTGGGCATGCTGGAGGACCAAATTGAAATGGGTACCAAAAAGTTTAAACAACCTCAACATCTGCTTAGCGTTTTGTCAAAAAAATAAAAAAATATTTAACCCGACTAAGGGTAAACCCTGCCTTTAGGGTACAATATGTCAATTGTGGTCAAAACACAATAACCTCAATTGAGAAGAAGCCTAAAAACAACATGATGAGAATAACCAAAACCTTGTTTAACAATAGTTTAAGATCTGCCTTTTTTGGCGTCTTGTTTTTTGTCCATTTAGCTGAGGCTGATGCACAGCAAAAGGCACAAACCGCAAAAAGGCCTAATATCGTGATCATCATTTCTGATGACCACGCCTACCAGGCTATCAGCGCCTACGGCAGCAAGCTGATGCAAACACCCAATATAGACCGTATTGCCAAAGGTGGTGTTACGTTTAACAAAGCTTACGTTACCAATTCTATTTGCGGGCCCAGCAGGGCCGTAATCCTTACCGGGAAGTACAGCAACAAAAATGGGTTTAAGGATAATGAAAATTCCAGGTTCAACGGCGATCAGGACTCTTTCATCAAACAGTTGAAAGCATCCGGATACCTTACCGCCTGGATCGGGAAATGGCACCTGGAAAGCCAGCCACAGGGCTTTGATTACTGGGAGATACTTCCCGGCCAGGGCAGTTATTACAATCCTGATTTTTTAACAATGGACGGCGGTAAAAAGAAAGTGGAGGGTTATGTTTCTAACATTGTGGAGGATGAGACGGAAAGCTGGCTGGACAAACGCGATAAAAGCAAGCCTTTTTGCCTGGTGATCGGCCACAAAGCCACCCACCGCACCTGGCTGCCGGATACTTGCGATATGGGCAGGTTTGACAAAACAACCTTCCCTTTGCCGCATGATTTCTATGACAATTATGCCAACCGGATAGCTGCCCAGCAGCAGGAAATGAGCATTGCTAAAGATATGCAAATGGGCTACGACCTGAAAATGCTGCAGCCAGGCGAAGAAGAAGGCACAATAAACCGGATGAATGCCGCCCAACGACAAAAATTTGATGCCTATTACAAACCGATCCAGGCAGACTTGAAAGCCAGGCACTTATCCGGGAACGCTTTAGCAGAGTGGAAATACCAGCGTTACATGCGCGATTACCTGAGCACGGCCACATCCCTGGACCGCAATATCGGCCGTACCCTGGATTATCTGGATAAGAACCACTTAACAGAAAACACGATCGTGATCTATATGTCTGATCAGGGTTTTTATTTAGGCGAGCATGGCTGGTTCGACAAGCGGTGGATGTATGAAGAATCCTTCAGGACACCGATGGTAATGCGTTATCCCGGTGTGATCAAACCCGAAACCAAGTCTGAGGATTTTGTGATGAACGTTGATATTGCGCCTACCATGCTGGATGCGGCTAAAGTGGCCATTCCAAAAGACATGCAGGGCGAATCTATGCTGCCCTTGTTCAATAACAAAAAAGCCAAAGGCCGCGATGAAATGTATTATCATTATTATGAAAATGGAGAACATGCGGTTTCCCCTCAGTTTGGTGTCAGGACCAAACGGTATAAGCTCATCCGTTTCTATAAAAGGGTGAACAACTGGGAGTTGTACGACCTGCAAAACGACAAAGGAGAGATGAACAACCTGTATGGCAAAAAGGGCTACGAAAAGATCACGGCAGAACTGAAAAACGAATTGAACAAGCAGATCGACAAGTACCAGGATGACGATGCAAAACTTGTTTTAACCCAGAAATAAAAGCATTTCAAGATCATCTTTACCTCTTTTCTGGAAAAAGCGCATGCAACAAAAAGAAATAAATTCCTTAATTCAAAAATACCTGCACCATACAGCGTCTGCCAAAGAGCGTGAACGTTTGCTGGAGTGGTATAGGTCATCCTCTTTAGAGGAAGTAGAATGGCTGGCAGATGAACCGGATGAGGAAGATTTGGTAAAGGCAAGGATGTATAACCATATCCGGCAGCAAACTTTCTCTGCAGAAAAGCCACCTGTGGTTTCGAAAGCTTATTTCAAACTGCAGTGGCTACAGCTGGCTGCTGCCGTGCTTCTGGTTACGCTGTTTATAAGTATTTTTTTGTTCTTCAGCAACAGCAACAACCGTTTTCAGGCTGTCATCGGCAAAAAGCACAGGAGCATTATTGCGCCTGGTACCAACAAAGCTGTTCTTACGCTTGCAGATGGTTCAGAAATAGACCTTGACGTTTCCCGTTCCGGGCCAATTGCCAGGCAATCCAATATCTCTATCACCAAAACCACAGCAGGCGAAATAATTTATACTGCTCAAAACCCTAATCCAAAAACTGCAGGCAATACATCAGTTTTTAACACCATCACAACGCCAAGGGGCGGAAAGTTCAAAATAGAACTGCCAGATGGCACAAAAGTATGGCTAAACGCTGCTTCGTCCTTAAAATATCCAACCCAGTTTACAAGGAAGGAGCGAAAGGTTGAACTATCGGGCGAAGGCTATTTTGAGGTAGCAAAAAATAAAGCAATACCTTTTAAAGTTACCACGGCTTCTTCTTTAAAAAGCGGGGCCGGACAGGAGATCGAAGTTCTCGGCACGCATTTCAACATCAACGCTTACGCAGATGAAGGAGCTGTTAAAACCACTTTGCTGGAAGGAAGTGTCCGTGTCAGGCCAACAGGACCTAAAATAAGCGCTAACGGTTCTGGTGAGGTAGTGCTTAAACCAGGCCAGCAATCTGTACTGAAAGCACAAGCTCTGGTGGTTGAAAATGCAGACACAGAAGAAACATTGGCCTGGAAGAACGGAAACTTTATTTTTAATAATGAGGCGTTGAAGTCGGTCATGTCTAAAATATCCAGGTGGTACGATGTGGATGTTTTTTATGAAAAGGATTTTAACAACATCAGGATAGGCGGTTCTATTTCCCAGGAGAAGGACCTGTCTGCGGTGCTGGACCTTTTGCAATTGACCAGAAAAGTAAAATTCAAGACCGAAGGAAGGAGGGTTACCGTTATGCCGTAATTCTACTTTAGCCGGATCTGTTCAGAAGTCCTTCAATTATTACCCGGTATTTTTTGATGCTTCTTTTATCACCCAAAAATCATTAAACTTTCTATAGGTTTTTGAGTGTATGCAACGCTGATTTTTATGCGATAAAAGAAGCATGCTTTTTCTTGGCGCTTCTGTCATCTGCAATATTCTTTGTACTGCACAAGGATTATTGATCCACCACAATTTTTTAATACAGAATATACCATCACTCTAAACCTAAACAATCTATGTATGAAAATTTACAACTTTAAATCATCCGGAGGTTCCTGTACGGTACATAAAATCCTGCTGGCCATGAAACTGATCTTTTTACTGATGTTTACCGCTCTTTTACAGGCCCAGGCCGTTAGCCTGGCGCAGGGAAAGATCACGTTATCCGCAAAAAACGAACCGCTCGAAAAGGTTTTGAAGCAGATAAGAAAGCAGAGTGGGTTCGACCTGGTCTTTATCTCTACGGATATTGAACGCGCAAAACCGGTAACCATAAACGTAAAAGAAGAGACATTAGAGAATACCTTAAAACAATGTTTTCTGGATCAGCCTTTTGAGTTTTCCATACAATCAAAAGCTATTGTCGTGCAGGAAAAGCGCGTGCAGGGCCTCCTTAAAAATATTCAGAATATCTTAATGGATATCCGTGGTAAAGTGGTTGACGAAAGCGGCCTGGGATTGCCCGGGGCTTCGGTTAAAGTTAAAGGAACTGCTACAGGTACGATGACAGATGCAAATGGCAGGTTCAGTTTTAAAGGGATTGATGAAAATGCTGTTCTGGTAGTTTCGTTTTTAAGTTACGAAACGCAGGAAGTGAAGGCTGCTGCTAAATCTGAAATGGTTATTAAATTGAAGGCGAAATCAGGCAGTTTAAACGAAATTGTTGTGGTTGGCTATGGAACGCAGAAGAAAGAAAATTTAACCGGGGCGGTTTCTGTAGTTAAAGGCAGTGACCTGGAGAACAGGCCTGTAGTTAACGTCACCCAAAGTTTACAAGGATTGGTGCCTGGCTTAAATGTAAATGTAGGCGGCAATACCAAGCCGGGCCAAAGTTTTAACTTAAATGTTCGCGGCACGGCCAATTTAAGCGGAAGCGATAGCCCTTATGTATTGGTTGATGGCCTGGAAATGTCGCTGGCAGATGTAAACCCCAATGATATTGAGTCAATTTCTGTATTAAAAGATGCTTCTGCAGCAGCAATATATGGAGCAAGGGCGGCTTATGGGGTTATTTTGGTAACCACTAAAAAAGGCAGTGCAGATAAAATGTCTTTAAACTACTCTGGCAATGTAGGTTTAACTTCTCCTGTTAAACTGCCGGATATGGCAAACTCACTTGAATTTGCCAACTATTTTAACGCTGCCACCTTCAATGCTTTGGGCACGAAGCAATATTCAGACGATAAACTCGCGTTATTGGCTAAATATATAAATGACCCAACCGGTATGTCCATCTTTCCTGAGGTAAACAGTAACAACTATTCCAATTGGGAAAATAGCTCAAATGGGGTAGCCAATACCAACTGGTTTAAACTCCATTATAAACCATTTGCTGTAAGGCAGGACCATAACCTGAGCATGAGCGGGGGCAGTAACCAGGTACAATATTACATTTCGGGCGGTTATTATAACGAAGGGGGAAGTTTGAGGTATGCCGATATCAATTACGACAGGTATAACCTCAACGCAAAAGTAACTTCGCAATTAGCCAAATGGATCAAAGTAAAAGCAAACACTAAATACACAACCTCAAAAAACGTTACACCTCTTGCAGGCTTTGAAAACTTGTTCTTTCATAATCTGGCCCGTATGCGCCCGAATGTTTCTCCTTATGATTTGAATGGCAACTGGTCTGAACAATCGATGGTCCCGTATCTTCAGTCGGGCTCAAAAGCGCAAAATAACAATACAACGCTGGCTTTACTGACCGGATTAGAGCTTGAGCCCGTAAAAAAATGGAAGATATTTATGGACCTGAACCTCAGGCAACAGAGCAACGAGTCGTCTTCCCTGAAACTTCCAGGCACCATTTATGGTATCGACGGAACTCCGATAGCGGTGAACAGATCAGAATATAACATCCCGATAAAAGGAAGCTATGGCAGAACGATGGAGAAGGTTACTTACCTTTCACCCAATATTTATACCAATTACGCCTACTCGATACAGCAAAAGCACAACTTTGATCTAACTGTTGGATACCAGCAGGAATCAAACCAATACAGCAGCCTTACTGCCAACGCACAGGACCTGATCAGTGCCAACCGCCCGGGCATCTCCTTGTCTACCGGCGCTCAAACCATTGCCGAATCGCGTACGCATTGGGCCACAATGGGTGCATTTGGCAGGCTTACCTATAATTACAAGAGTAAATACTTGCTGGAAATGAATGGGCGTTATGACGGGTCATCGAGGTTCGCAGCAGGTTCCAGGTGGGGTTTCTTTCCTTCGTTCTCGGCAGGGTATAACCTGGCGCAAGAGAAGTTTATGCAGGATAAGGTTTCCTGGATCGATGAGTTGAAAATAAGGGGTTCTTATGGCTTTCTGGGAAACCAATCCGGCGCAGGTTTATATTCTTATTCTGAAAACATGAATGTATCTACACCCGGTATAGGTACCGGCCCCAGATATTACTTTGGAAGTGGGAGGGAAGCCAATATATATGCCCCTGGCGCTTTTAACCCTTTCGTTACCTGGGAAAAAGTGGAGAATACTGATTTCGGTTTAGATATGTCTGCATTTAAGGGCCGCCTTAATTTAACTTTGGATGTTTACCAAAGAAATACCCGCGACATGTTAGGTCCTACGCTTGATATCGCAGATATGTATGGAACAACCCCTCCGGTAAGCAATAATGCAGATTTACGCAACCGCGGCTGGGAAATTTCCTTAAATTGGAGAGGAAACATTAGTGAAAAGATCACTTATACGATCGGTGGTTTGCTTGCTGATTCTAAATCAATCGTTACTAAATATCAAAACCCAACCAAATCTAATCCTACAGCTACCTGGTATGAAGGGAAGACCGTAGGTGAAATATGGGGTTACCGAACCTCCGGATTAATTCAGAATGCAGCGGATGCGGCAGCATATAATAAGTTAGACCGTTCTTACCTGACCTCCATAGCATGGGTTCCCGGAGATGTGGCTTACCGCGACTTAAACGGGGACAATAAAATTAACCGTGGCGCCAATAAGGTTGGCGATATGGGCGATTTAACCATTATTGGCAATTCAACGCCCAGATACCTTTACTCCTTAAACGGCTCTTTAAGCTGGAAAGGTTTATCAATGTACATGTTGTGGCAAGGCGTAGGCAAAAGGGATTTTGCGCCACAGCTTGGAGATGCCTATTTTTGGGGTTCCGGAGCCTTAGCTCAGGTAACTGTGTTTAAACAGCACCTGGATTACTGGACGCCAGCTAACCCAAATGCTTATTATCCAAATCCTTATGCCTCGCCAGTAGGGTCTATCAATAGTTATATTAACAAAACGCAGCAAATTTCTGACAGGTATCTTCAGGATGCATCTTATTTAAGATTGAAAAATTTTACTTTAAGCTATAACCTTCCTCTTGCCCTCATCAGCAGAATGAAACTCAAAAAGGTGAATGTTTTTCTTACCGGGGAGAATTTGCTAACCTTTACCAAGCTGGCTAAAATGCTTGATCCTGAAACGCTTGCTACCGTTTCAGACCAAAATAACAACCTGCTGACTCCAAGCGCCGATGCTGGTAAAATCTATCCGTTAAGTAAAGTTTATTCCATCGGACTTAATATAGGCCTTTAAAATATCAGTATATGAAACACTTATTAAAAATATGGTTTTTGGCTGCATTAGTGCTGACCATCGTATCCTGCAAAAAGGATTTTTTAGACCAGCCGCCGCTGGATGTTCTATCTACGGCAGGTAATCTGTCCTCTACCAATGAACTCAGGCTCTATGTCAATCAGTTTTACGAACAACTTCCGGGGCAGCCAGGGGTTACAGGCGGGGCAGGTATTGCTTTTGACGATGCTAACAGCGATAACATGATCTTCACGAATGTGAACACCAGGCTTAATGGTGGCTTAGCCTTGAGCAACGCTACAGCTATCAGTGAATATACGGTCATCAGAAGTATAAATTATTTCCTGGAAAATTATAAGCACGCCACAGGCGATCAAACGCTGATCAATCAATACCTGGGCGAGGCTAAGTTCTTCAGGGCATATTTTTATTTTAACCTGGTAAAAAAGTATGGACCGGTAACCTGGGTAAACCATGTGCTTACCGCTGATCAGGAAATGACCCAGGTGCCAAGGGATTCCCGCCTTTTGGTGATAGATTCTGTACTGGCCGATCTGGATAGGGCGGTAACTTTGCTTCCTGCAGTTAGCAACAGTGCAACCATGCGGGTACATAAGGATGTTGCCTTAACTTTAAAATCAAGAGTGGCTTTATACGAAGCAACCTGGGAAAAATACCATAAAGCCAAAGGAGACCCATTTTGGGCAAAAGAGGTAACCGATGCAAAAATAAAGGATTACTTTACACAGGCAAAAGTTGCGGCCAGCACGGTAATGAGCAGCGGAAGGTGGGCGGTTTCCACAACAGGGAAGCCATTGGTTGATTATGCCAATTTATTTATCACGAAAGACCTTTCTGCAGACCGGGAAGTAATGCTGTGGCGCAAATACAACGTAAATGACAACATTGGCCACAGCGTAAGTAAATATTTATCTACCGATGGCGGAGATATTGGTTTAACACTTTCTTTAGTTGATGATTACCTTACCCGTACAGGAACTCCTTTTACAGGTCAGTTACGCACACAAATCCAGAGCGTATATGCCAATGAACTAATGGCCGACAAGCGTGACCCACGGCTTTCCCAAACTGCCGGAATACCCGGCGATCCGCTTAGGCCTGGCGTTGTTGTTCCTCCTTTTCCACCCATTAACCAAAGCGGTTTCAACAGGAGCACCACTGGTTTCCCGCTGCATAAATATATTGAATATACAGATGTGTCTGCTACTTCGGATGATTTTAAAAGTTCCGCTCCTGCCATCCAGTTCCGCTATGCAGAGGTTTTGTTAAACTTTGCCGAAGCTGTTGCAGAGCTTGGGGAAGACCCTAATCAGATCAAAACGGCCTTACAGCCTTTGCGCGACCGTGCAGGCATGCCAGGAGTGGATTTCGACAGGGAATACAACACCGATCCTGGGTATCCGTTTAAAAATCTGGACAAGGTATTACAATGTGTACGCCGGGAACGCAGGGTAGAATTTGCAGCGGAAGGAAGCCGTTTAGATGATATTATGCGCTGGGCGGCGGCAGATGTTTTGATTGCAGGCAAAAGGCCGCTGGGCGTTTTGTTTGTGGGCAGCAATATCTCCAATGAAAATAAAACTACAGGCTTTTACAAAGATGCCTTGTTGTATTATGATACTCCTCCTGCAGGGAAATCCATTAACTTTTATTTGACCGGAACTCCCGGAGATGCGCAAAGATATATGGACCCGTATAAAAATACCCTGCCTGCTGGCTATGGTTTTAATCTGGGAAGGGATTACCTATTGCCAATCCAGGACCGGATGCTTCAGTTAACGGCAGGAAAGTGGACGCAAAATCCCGGCTGGTAATTGTTAATAAATAAACATTAATCATTAAAAAATCAACCTAATGAAATTAAAAATTTATATAATCGCTACACTTTTATTGTCTTCTGTTTTATGGGGATGTAGAAAAGATGATCTTCCCGTCAAACCCCAGCCTTCTCCTTTTAGTGCAAGCATTAAAGCGGGCACTGCAACCCTGCCTGCCGCTGGTGGAACATCAAGCATTCTGATTACCGCTGGCGCTGATGGCTGGTGGATTGTAGTGCCAGACGATAAAAAAGCCTGGTGCTCCATTACCAGGGTATATGGTTCGGGTGATTTAGAAGTGCCGGTAAGCATCAAAGCCAATACAACAGGCTTGCCCAGAACAGTGGAGGTGGCAGTTAACCCCACCTTTAATTTACCTGCTGTAAAACTGGTGTTTAACCAGGCCGGGCAATAAAAGCTTTGTTCAGCCTGTTCTTCATGCTTCTTTTATCACCCTAAAATCAATAAGCGTTCTGCATCAAAAGCCCGCATGCGTTAAGGTTTTTGGTTGATAAAAGAAGCATGGTATCCGGTTAAATAAATAAAATTGCTGCCGCATATTGTACGATACTTCTTTTATGCCCATAAATTGTGGATACAAACTTGATCTCCAAAAGCATTAAAGGATCTTGATTTTTAGGCGATAAAAGAAGCATCGAAAATAAATGAACATCATTTATTAAACTCCTGATAAAGGATGAAAAAATAACTGAAAAATTAAAGATCAAACGGATTGTTAAAATGAACAGAAACTTAATTTGCTTTTTTCCGCTGCTGTTTTTTTCTCTTTTTTCCCGGGCCCAGGTAACTGAAAACAAGGTTGTAGCGGGCTATCTCACCATATCCAAACAGCATCCTTTTGATTGGGATAACCTGGAATACAAAAACCTCACCCATATCATCCTGTCGTTTATGGAACCTGTTTCAGCAACAGATCCTGCGCTCCGGTATCACGGCCCGGAAGATGTTTTTGCAAAATATGACCTGAAAGAAAAAACATTTTTCGGGTTTGCTTCCAGGCTGATTGCTGAAGCCCACAAAAATAAGGTGAAAGTTATTTTGGGATTATGCGGAGGAAATGACCTGCATGCTTCAGACCTAAAAGGCTTATTTGCGGATGATAAGCTGAGAAGTTCTTTTATTCAAAATGTTTTGGCAACATGCGTTAAATACCATTTTGACGGTGTTGACCTGGATTATGAATATCCCGGATCAAAACAAGAAGGGGAGGGGATCACCAAATTTACAAGAGAGCTGCGCGATGCGGTGGACAAGAGCAATAAGCTCGATCATGGCCGCCCATTTACGATAACGCTTGCCTGCCCCAAACTGGATGCCTTAGGCCAATGGTACGATTTTGCAGCACTTACCCACTATTGCGACTGGTTTAATATCATGACTTATGGTTATGAAGCAAGCTTCACCAAATTTGCAGGTTTTAACTGCCCTTTATATCCTGCTCCTGAGGCAATTGCTGCCGGAAGAAATATCAGCGTTGACCAATCGATGTACGAATATTTTCATCTGCAAAGAAAAGTCCCTTTGGATAAACTGGTAGTCGGTTTAGGGTTTTATGGTTGGCTGCATCAGGATTATACCAGATTATACGGGGCAAAATCTGCATCAATATCTTTAAGTTATGCTGATATCGTCCAAAATTATCTCAACGCTCCCGGTTGGGTTTACAACTGGTCCGATGCTTCAAAAGTGCCTTATTTAACCAATGAAAAAAACAAGGAAATGATCACTTATGATGATGCCATATCGATTGGCATCAAATGCAATTATGCGATAGAAAAGGGGTTCAGAGGGGTAATGATCTGGGAATTATCAAGAGGATACCTTTACCGGAAACAAACAGATACGCAGCCTTTGCTCCAGGCGGTGGGCGATAAGTTTAAATTACAGCATTAATATCTGTTGTAGGTTTTTTCAGGATATTTTCATGCTTCTTTTATCGCCTAAAAAACCGCAACTTTTATTGTTTTTGAATTGGTTTAGGACTTGAAAACCAAAATTTCAGGCATAAAAAATTATTTTCAATTCTGTTGATAAAACTATAAATAAGCCCATGCAAAATATTTTTAATTTAATATTTCTTTAAATGCTTTTTTAAATTGTATTTTTAAAAGTCTTATGTATAACTTAATTATTCATTTGATTGGTTCTGCACTTCCGAAATTATCAACCTAAATCAGTGCGTTACCTGTTTTTAAAAAAGCTATTATGCCGTTTATACAAGAGGAGGTGTTTGATCTGAAACATGAAAGCAAATATGGAAAACCGGCCGTATAAAGACCTGCCGGAACAAGTTTTGTTCGCTCTTTTTCAGCAAAGCAACGAAAATGCTTTTTCAGAGATCTATTTCCGTTATAGCGGGGCCTTGTACAAGCATGCACTGAAAATGCTGAAGGACAGGGACGAGGCCAAAGATATTATACAAGATATTTTTGCCAGCTTTTGGTTAAAAAGGGAAAGCCTGATTTTAACAACTTCACTCGCATCTTATCTTTATACTTCGGTCCGTAATAAGGTGTTGGATGTGTTCTCGCACGAAAAAGTTGCAGCCAGATATCAGCAATCGTTACAAGCTTTTATTGATCAGGGCGAATTTATTACGGATGATTGGTTACGTGAAAAAGAACTAACGGCAATCATAGACCAACAGATAGCGGAACTGCCACCCAAAATGCGGGCCGTATTTGAACTAAGCAGGAAAACACAGCTATCCTACAGGGAAATATCTGAAGAATTGGATATTTGTGAAAACACCGTGCGGAAACACATCACCAAAGCCATAAAAAAGCTGAAGGTTAAGTTGGATACAGTAGTTATTATTGCCCTAACCGTCGTTGAAATTATCCAGCTGATCAGGATTAAATGATAACCTTATATCATTTTTCTAAATTCTGCCCTTCATATTTCATGCTTCTTTTATCACCTAAAAATTAAGCCTCCTGGTTTTTTTATAGAAATATGCTGAACACTGATTTTTAGGTGATAAAAGAAGCATGGCTAATCCTAAGCGTAAAGGGTTTCTGCGCATAAGTTCTTATGATTATATTTTTTAAAGTACTACTGCCTGCCCGGTTAATCGTCGTTACAATAATTAAGGCGAAAAAACCTTAAACGTAATGATAGAAAAAGAAGCTCAGGAATTATTAAAGAAATACCGGTTAGGTACGTTAACAGACCAGGAACGTGCCCTGCTCGAAAGCTGGTATATTCAATATGCGCGGTCAAACTCAAACATAGACATCTCTCAGGAAGAGTTGCAGGAAGATCTGGACAATATTTATAACGCTTTGCCTATCCATAAAAAAGCGGTAAGAAACTTATTTGCCCCCCGCAGTATCCGTTTTTCACTTTATGCTGCGTCTGTTGTCCTTTTTATGATTGCCGGAATGCTTTTTCTAAAAAATAAACAGAGGCACGTTCCAAAATTGGCATCTGCTTATCAAACTACTATAGCGCCGGGTAAAAGCAGTGCAGTTTTAACCCTGGCCGATAACAGGAAGATTGTACTGGACAATAATTTTTCGGGAGCTATTGCCCATGAAAATGGAATAACTGTAAGTAAAACAACCGCGGGGCTTTTGAGATACACTGTAAATGAAAAACAGGCTTCAAACGATGCAACTGTTGCATATAATACTATTTCTACTCCGGTGGGAGGGGAATATCAGGTGGTATTGGCAGACGGAACGGAGGTTTGGCTAAATGCCCTGTCATCCATCCGCTTTCCAACTTCTTTTAAAGGAAGCGAACGAAAAGTGGAAATCACCGGCGAAGCTTATTTTGAAGTTGCAAAAAATGCCCAAATGCCCTTCCGCGTAGTCAGCGGATATCAGGTTGTTGAAGTATTAGGCACTCATTTCAACATCAGTGCTTACCCGGATGAAAGTGCTGTTGCAACCACCTTATTGGAAGGATCGGTAAAAGTTGCTATGAACGATGGCCAGGTTAAGGTTTTGAAACCGGGCCAGCAGGCTTTAATCCTCAAAAAAAACAACTCGTTTACGGTAAAAGATGTGGATGCAGAAGATGCTGTGGCCTGGAAAAACGGTTACTTTCAATTCGCCGACGATGACCTGAAAAGTATCATGAACCAGCTTTCGCGCTGGTATAATGTAGAAATTGTATATCAGCATGCTAACCTGGACCAGAAATTTGGCGGTACAATATCACGCTCTAAAAATTTATCCCAGGTTTTAAGGATATTGGAACTGACAGGAAATGTCAGGTTTCGGGTAGAAGGAAGGAGGGTAACGGTTATGCCTTAAACTTACTTTCAGAACCATTTGAGCTTTGTAAAAAAGCCCGAAGTGCTGCTAACACTTCAGGCCATGTATCGGGCTTTCATTAGTATCAGTTTTACTACAACCTCTATTAAACCCAAAATCAAATTTATGAAAATTTATTATTGGATGGCGAATAGTATGTCCTATTCCCACCGAAAAGTTCTGATGATCATGAAGCTAACCTTCGTTTTGATGATAGCAATCCTGTTCCAGGCAAGGGCAGGTGGCTATGCACAAAAAATTACACTTTCCGGGGAGAACGTTTCTATGGGAAATGTGCTGAAAAAAATCAGCAGGCAGAGTGGGTATGACTTTTTTTATAACTCATCGCTTATCAAAAAAGCTAAACCTGTAAATATAAACCTGAAAAACGCAAGTTTGGAAGAAGCGCTGGTGCATGCTTTTGCTAATCAGCCTTTTAGTTATACCATTGATGAAAATACGGTAGTTGTAAAAGAGAAACAGCAACATACAAATGCTGCCCCGATCCAGGTAAAAGGAAAGGTAGTGGATGAAAAAGGAGAGCCGTTAACCGGGGTGACCGTAAAAGTAAAAGGGTCGCAACAAGCAGTTTCAACCAATTTAAATGGCGAGTTTACCCTCTCTGATGTCCCGTCTGATGCGGTATTGCAATTTTCTTTTATCGGTTATTTAACCAAAGAACTGCCTGCCAAACCCAACCTGGGTACGATACGGATGGCAGTTAATGAATCCAAGCTTAATGAAGTGGTTGTCGTAGGTTATGGATCTGTAAAAAAAGGTGACCTGACAGGCGCGGTGGCTTCTTTAAAACCAACGGAAACAGAAGCGGCTACTTTTACTTCGGTGGACAGGTTATTTCAGGGGAAAATTGCAGGGGTTAATGTTTCAACAACTACCGCCCAGCCCGGCGCTGCGGTTTCGGTGATCATCCGGGGTGCAAACTCTTTGAGGGGCGACAATCAGCCGCTTTATGTAATTGATAATGTGCCGCAACAATCTACCGGCGCCGCACAACCTTCACCTTTCAGCAGTTCAGATATTCAAACAGCGCAGAATCCGTTGGTAGCACTTAATCCGGAAGATATAGAAAGCATAGATGTTTTAAAAGATGCCTCTGCAACAGCCATATATGGCTCGCGCGGGGCAAACGGGGTCATCATCATTACAACAAAAAAAGGAAAGAAAGGGCGCGCTAAACTAAACCTGAGTTACAATACTACAGTTTCAACAATAGCAAGAAAGCGGGACTTGTTAGATGCAACAGATTATGCCAACTATCAAAATAGTCAGAATGCTGCTGGCGGTGTACTTCCCAGCTATTATTTCTCTGGTAATGAGGTGCGGTTTTATCAAACAGGAACTACCGGGCCTGCCTATAACCCATCCGATCCAAGCACCTATTCTGTTATTCAGGATGTTGACTGGCAAAATGTGGCCTACCATAATGCTGTTTCTCAAAATGCGGCTTTAAGCGCCAGCGGTGGTACAGACAATACCACTTACTATTTATCTGGCGGCTTTAAAAATATCCAGGGAATTAGCAGGGGATCGGGTTTAAAACTTGGCACTTTCCGGGCAACCTTAATTTCCAAGCTTACAGAAAGGCTTAACCTTAATCTGGTTTTGGGCGGTTCAATGGGGAAAAATAACATGTCGCAGGGTGGTGATAACTTAAGGGGCACGGGTAATGCCAATATCACCAGGGATGCATTATCCAGCCAGCCATTTATATTGCCGCCCAATAGCATACTTAATGATGAGAACCGTACAAGTGTTAACAGCTGGTTAGCTGATTATGATGATATCGCTAATACCGGCAATTTTAACGGATCACTTAACCTTAAATACACCATTTCAAATGCTTTTAATTATAGCGTTAGGGTTGGCGGCGTTAATAGTTACAATGATCGGGCCAGGTGGTTTGGTACCTCATTATTTCCTGGCTATAATACCAATGGTAATCTTGGGGTATCCAATACTAACAGCACTAATTATACCATTGAAAATATCTTAGGCTTCAATAAGCAGATCAGTCCTGTTTTTAAATTTGATGGCATTTTAGGGGCTACTTATGATAATTACAACAGCCTGATCAATAACGTTACCGGGACAAATTTTAATATTTATTCTCTGAGAACAAAAGGATTAGCGCTTGCAAATGTGGTTAATGTGGCTACTCCGCTTCAATCCGATTATCAGATCGCCTCATTTTTAGGAAGGGCTAATTTCGACTTTTTTGGAGGTAAATACCTGGCAACTTTAAACTTTAGGGCTGATGGGTCAAGTAAGTTTCAAAAAGATAAATGGGGATATTTTCCGGCTGCTGCCCTGGCATGGAAAATAGACCAGGAGGATTTTATTAAAAACAGCGGTTTGATCAGCCAGCTTAAATTAAGGGTGGGCTGGGGCATTACCGGAAATCAGAGCATTGCACCTTATTCAACCATCAATCAGTTCACCACTTCTAATATATCGTATGCTGATCCAAGCGGCAATAAACTTTTAGCCGCATCTTCTGTGGGGCTCGCCAACACCAATCTTACCTGGGAAACTACTCAATCAGATAATTTGGGTCTGGATTTTGGAATATTAAAAAACAGGATTAACGGTAGTATCGATGTTTACCGTAAAACTACTACCGATCTGCTTTTATCCAAAACGATACCCGCATCAAACGGGTTTACAAGTTTATTGGTAAACCAGGGCTCTATCCGCAACCAGGGCATCGAATTAGCGCTTAACGGAGAAATATTAAGGAATTCCGCTGTTAAATTAAGCCTGAATGGTAATATTGCAGTTAACAGATCAAAAGTTTTGGATATTGGCCAATTACCGGCACAATTTGGTGCAAATACGTTAAGTGCATTTACCGGAAACGCAATTGGCCAGTCTTTTTATCAGGATTATGCCAATATTTTTGCAGTTGGCTATGCCCCGGGAATGTTTTATGGTTACAAGACAGATGGCATTATTCAGAACTTAAACGATATTACCTATACTGCAGCCGACGGTACCAAAAAGCTTACTACTTACTCTATCATAACCGGCGGCGCCAGTCCTAAAGTTGGGGATGTAAAGTTTGTTGATGTTAATGGCGACGGCGTGGTAAACGCAAACGACCGAACTTTTATCGGAAACCCAAACCCGGCTTACACTTATGGCTTTGGCTTTAATCTTTCTTATAAAAAGTTCAATTTGTCATCCACCTTTTACGGGGTACAAGGGATTCAAAAGATCAACGCCAACGACTATTTTGAGGCCGGGACTTTTGGCACCAGTAATATAAGGCAGGATGTATATAACAGTATCTGGACGCCGCAAAACCCCGGTAACACTACTCCCCGTATCGGCGCTTCAAATATAACGGTTATTTCTGACAGGATTGTAGAAAATGCCAGCTTTCTCAGGATGAGTGATGTAACGCTTTCCTATACCCTTCCTGATCAAGTAATGAAAAGAATGGGTTTAGGCCGCAGCAGCTTTTACATCTCCGGAAAAAACCTGCTGTTGCTTACAAAATATAAAGGTTATGACCCTGAAGTAAATTCTTTTGGTTTTGACGGGCTGCGCCAGGGCATTGACTGGAACGGATTTCCAAATGCAAAATCATTTATACTCGGTATTAATATTGGTCTTTAAAAATAGGATTATGAAAAAGATATTACTCTCGCTTTTACTAATAGGTTCTTGTGTTAATTTCTCTTGTAAAAAGGCACTTTTAGAAGAACCCGCTTATACGCTTAACGAGCAGACTTTATTTACAGATGCGGCCTCCGCGCAATTGGCTTTAAATGCTTGTTATGGTTATTTGGCTTCGCAGGGCGTATATGGCCAGGCACTAATTATGGTTTCAGAGATGGGCTCTGGAATTGGATGGATGAAGAAAACCGGCGATGAATTGTCGAGCCTGAATATTATTGCCAGTGGCGGTGGCGGCTTTGTTGCTATGCTTTGGAACGGTTTATACCAAACAATTGGCCAGTGCAACATATTTATTGCAGCCGCAGATAAAAGCAGTTTATCAAACAAAACCAACCTGATTGCCCAGGCAAAATTCATCAGGGCGCTTTGTTATTATAATTTAGTGTTTATTTATGGTGGTGTCCCACTAAAGATAACGCCTGCAACCCCAGAAACAACAGATGTTCCCAGGTCAACCAAGCAACAGGTTATAGACCAAATAGTTGCTGATCTGGTTGCCGCCGGGGCAGATCTTAACAGTACTGAACCAGACTCATCCGTGCCCTCTAAAATTGCTGCTAATGCGATGCTGGCCAAAGTATATTTTTTGTTGGCCAGTTCCGAAGGGCAAGGCTCTTCAAACTGGCAATTGGCAAAACAATATGGTACCAAAGTATTTACAGCCTGGGGCGGGACTGTTCCGCTTGAAAGTAGTTATGCGGGCTTATTTGATATCAATAACCGGACATCTAAAGAATCCATTTTTAAACTTAATTATTCTGCGCTCGGCCTTAATTCAGCCTTTAATAAAGGAAGCTGGTCATTTTCTCCTGTCAACAGTACTTTAAAAGGAATCAACTTTGATAACAAAGGTTCTTCCCGTGCTTTTTATAGTTACTTTAAAAAAATGCATCCGGGTGACCCCCGTCTGGATGCCACATTTTTTCATATCAGCTATACAAATGTTCTAACAGGTGCGCTTTTAACAGTATATCCTACCGTTACAACGTATGTTCAAAATGCTTATCCTTTTTACAAAAAATATTACGATCCTAACCAAACAGGTCAGATCAGCAATAAAACTTTGTATGTATATCGTTATGCCGATTTTTTGTTGCTGATGGCCGATGTTGAAAATGAACTGGGCAATACTGCTACCGCTGTTAATTATGTAAATATTGTGCTAACAAGGGCGCGTAATTCCGTAACTCCTGCAGCAAGTCAGCCTGCTAATGTTGCCGCTTCCATTGCCCAGGCAGATCTGCGCCAGGTTATTTTTGATGAACGTTTGTTTGAATTATCTGAGGAAGGACATTCTTTTATGGAAGCCCGGCGAAGAGGGATAACCTGGTTAAAACAAATTACCACGAGGAATAATGCGCAGGCCGATGCTATAGCAGGTTTTTCTACAGCTAATAACTGGACAGAATATAGCTTGCCAGTTACGGATGAAGGCCTTACCAAAGCCATGTTAATGCCTATTCCGCCAGCAGAACTGAACACCAATAAGGCGTTTCACAGTACCGATCAAAACCCGGGTTATTAGTTAAGTACTGCATGCTTCTTTTAGCAGGATAAAATCGGTGTTTGCCCGGGCACGATGATTTTTAGGCGATAAAAGAAGCATAAAGAAAACAGGACTGAATGATGCCATGCTTCTTTTATCGCCTAAAAATCATTATGGTAAAATGAAACGAGTGTTTGCAAAAAGCATGAGGATTTTAGTGTGATAAAAGAAGCATGGAATAAAGAAAATTTAAAGGTTTCCGGAAAGCATAAAACAAAATTGATGACGAAAAGAATTTTTTTGATCGTGATGATAAGATGTAATAATGATTATTAGAAAAAAACGTATAACAGCGCTCCTGCTATTTTTAATATTTGTCATCCTGTTTAAATCCAATGCACAGGTCAATATCATCCCGCAGCCAGCTAAGGTTGATATCGGAAAGGGTTATTTTGTGATCGATGCCCGTACGGGAATACAATATCCACCCAAAAACAAAGAACTTGCACAATTAGGCAACTATTTCTCCAGCTATGTTAAAAATATTTCGGGTTATAGCCTTCTGGCGAACAAAAAAAGGGAAAAAAATATTTGCTTGGAACTGGTAAAGGCACAAAATCTGGGTACAGAAGGTTACCAGCTCAATGTTTCGCCGTCTTCCATCCTCATCAAAGCCAATAACAAAGAAGGTTTGTTCTACGGCGTTCAATCAGTGATACAAACTTTGCCTGCCGTCAGGACCAATGTGGCACTGCAAATTCCGGCAATGGATATAACCGATTATCCGCGTTTTAAATGGAGGGGAATGATGCTTGATGTAAGCCGTCATTTTTTTACAGTTGATGCCGTAAAAGAAATGATCGACCTTATGGCCTTGTACAAAATGAATGTTTTTCACTGGCATCTGTGCGATAATGAAGGCTGGCGGTTGGAGATTAAAAAATACCCAAAACTTACCTCAGTTGGTGCATGGCGTAAAGAAATCCCCGGAAGCGTTTTTTATAAAAAAGATTCAACTTTAACCGGTACACCTTATACTTACGGCGGTTATTACACGCAGGAGCAGGCTAAGGAAGTGGTAGCTTACGCAAAGGCCAGGAACATTACCGTGATACCGGAAATTGAAATGCCGGGACATTCCGGCGCGGCATTGGCGGCTTATCCGCAGTTTTCCTGCACGCAGCACCCGCAGGAAGTGCCTAATTCCACTACGTTTAACGGCATCGTTAATTCAGCACAGATCAACTTTAATTATTGTGCCGGAAATGACAGCTCTTTTGTTTTTTTGCAGGATGTATTGAAAGAAGTGATGCAGATCTTTCCTTCAAAATATATTCATATCGGGGGCGATGAAGTGGACAAATCTTACTGGAAGCAATGCCCTAAATGTCAGAAAAGGATCCAAACAGAAGGGTTAAAAGATGAAGAAGGGCTGCAAAGTTATTTTATCCGCCGGATGGAAAAATTCCTTTTGGCAAACCATAAAAAGTTATTGGGCTGGGATGAAATTTTAGAAGGCGGATTGGCGCCTTCAGCAACGGTAATGAGCTGGCGCGGCGAAAAAGGCGGAATAGCGGCCGCAAAACAGGGCCATCATGTAGTGATGTCGCCCAGCAACCCGCTTTACTTCAACCGTTACCAGGCAGGGCCGGAAGGAGAGCCTTACGCTGCAAAATTTTCTATCAACACATTAGAAAAGGTGTACAATTACAATCCCTATCCAAAAGAATTGGAACCTGCCGAAACCCAATATATCTTAGGTGGAGAATGTGCGCTTTGGACAGAATTTATACCTTCGCTGGAGCAATTGGAATATATGCTGCTGCCGAGGCTCACTGCCGTTGCCGAAACGCTTTGGTCTCCGCCCCAAAACAAGGATTTTAATGGTTTTGTGAACAGGTTAAACCAATGGCATTTTGAGGGCTGGCAACAAAAAGGTATCCGCTTTCATCCCTTATACAGCAAAAAGAACTGAGGGTTTTTTAATGCTTCTTTTATGGCATAAAAATCAGTGTGCAGACTTTCTAAAAAAAATAAATAAACGATGATGATTTTTAGGTGCTAAAAGAAGCATCGGTAAATCAACCCAAATCCAAAAACAAAAACCTATAAATGCAAAAATTATGATGAAGTATTTCGTTGCCCTGTTTTACTGTATTTCGCTAAGCCTTGTTGCTGTTGGGCAGCGGGATACGATAAAGATCAACAAAGACTGGCAATTTACAACTGATAAAAAAGCAGAAGGCCTGACTCAAAAATGGTATGAAAAACCACTGGGCCAATCGCGGACGGTAGAACTGCCGCATACCTGGAATATCGAGAAAGAGAATGAAAACCATTACGGCTGGGGCTGGTACCAAAGAAAAATAACTATCCCTGCCAGCTGGAAAAACAAAAACGTAGTGCTGGAATTCGGCGCGATCAACCATACCGCTTACATCTATATGAACGGAAAGGAAATCCGGGAGAACATGGGCGACGGGTTTAACAAGATCTACATCAACCTGAACGGAAAAGTTAATTATGGGAAAGAGAACATTCTGACTGTAGCGTGCAACAACGATTATGGCAAAAATAAAGTGCCTTTTGGCTCTTCGTTCGATTGGCCGAATGACGGCGGCTTGATCCGGACGGTTAAACTGATCGTGAGCGGAAAACCTGCTGCCAGTTTCCTAAATGCAGAACCTGTTTTAAATATCGGAGACCAATCGGCAAAATTAAAAGTTAAAGTTGGGTTTGATGGAGCAGCCGGTAAAGACATTAAGCTTTTGGTTACTGTTTCAGAAGAAAATCAGCCTACGCACAAAACGATTTTAAAAGCGGTAACGAAACCGGAATGGCTAAACGGCGAAGCGGTTGTAAACTACACTTTGCCAAAAGTAAACCCCTGGCATTTTGATTTTCCGAATTTGTACCGCATTAGCGTTACGGTGTTAAGCGGCAAAAAAGCGGTTGATCAGATCAGTGCCAATGTTGGATTTCGCGATATCAGGTTTGTAAAAGGACAAACTTTTTTAAACGGCGAAAGGGTCAAGTTAATGGGAGTAGAGTGGACAGCAGGTTCTAACCCCAACTTTGGTTTTGCAGAAACGGAAGCTGAGATCATCCGCCATGGTAAATTAATGAAAGATGTGAACGCTATTTTCAGTCGTGTGCACTTTCAGCAGGACGATGCTTTCTATGATTTCTGCGACCGTAACGGCATTATCCTTCAGGAAGAAATCCCGCTATGGGGAGGAGAAACGCCCGTTAACGATACGATCGAAAAGATTGCGAACAAGCAACTGGCCGAGATGGTGCGCAACCACTACAACCACCCCTGCATTTTTGCCTGGGGCGTAGGAAACGAGCTGCGGGGCCGTGACAATAAAATGAAAGCGATGATCCAGGGCCTTATCGATAAAGCACGGCTCCTGGACCCAAGCCGTAAGGTAAGTTATGTAAGCAATACCTTAAAGAACGGTTTTAGCAACGACCCTAAATTTGTGCCGGATGCGGGCAGTCTGGGCGATTATATTATGATGAACGAATACGCAGGAAGCTGGTGGGATATCCCGCAGGCCAAGTTATCGAATTATATGGACAGTATTCACACTTCCTATGCTGATAAACCCTTTTTTATATCAGAATTCGGTTTGTGTGGGCCGAATTTTAAAGGAGGTGACGAAAGGCGCGTGGAAGACCTGATCTATCACATGGCGGTTTACGAAAGCAAGCCTTATGTTGAAGGTGCTATATATTTTGACCTGACCGATTACCGTACACACTATCCCGGCACTTCCGAAGATAATAAGTACAGAAGAAGGATCCATGGCGTTTACGACATGTACGGCAAACCCAAACCCTCAATGAAAGTTTTACGGGAACTCTCTTCTCCCATCGAGGTACAAGGCCTGGAGAAAAGAGGCAAAAAGCTCAATGTTGTGATCTTTGGGAGCATAGGCCTTCCACAGCATACAGTAAAAGGCTATAAATTGTACGTTTCAGACAATACGGGAAACTACGCTAATTACAAAGCGTATGAGCTGCCCGAAATCAAACCCGGCCAAAAGGTAAATTTTGAAGTGGATGATCTGTTTAATGGAAAAGGCATTGTAACTGTTATCAGGCCTACAGGTTATGTAACTACCCAAAAATCTTTTTTTGAATAAATTAACATAAGCATAGATTTATGAAAAAAATAGTATTGATCTCAATGCTTGTTTCTGCAACGTTTCTGTCATTCGGGCAGCAGGGCAAAAAGGCAACTCAGAAACCTAACGTTATTTTTATTTATGCTGATGACCTGGGTTATGGCGACCTCAGTTCTTACGGGGCAACCAAAATCAGTACGCCCAATATTGACCGCTTGGCCAAGCAAGGCATCCGTTTTACCAATGCACATTGTACTTCGGCAACCTGTACGCCATCGCGTTATGCGTTGATGACGGGCGAATATCCATGGCGTAAAGGAGCGGCCATTTTGCCCGGTGATGCCGCCCTGATCATCCCAACAAACCGGATTACCTTGCCCGGTATGTTTAAAAATGCAGGCTATCAAACGGCTATTGTTGGTAAATGGCATTTGGGCTTAGGCGCAGAAGTGGCCAAAAACTGGAACGCTGAGATCAGGCCGGGGCCTAATGAAGTCGGTTTCGATTATTCTTTTATTTTTCCGGCAACAGCAGACCGTGTGCCTACTGTATTTATGGAGAACGGAAAGGTGCTGGCAACAGAGGCGCAAGATCCCATCCGGGTAGATTATTATAAGAAAGTAGGGAATGACCCAACCGGTGAAGACCATCCGGAACTGTTGAAAATGAAAGCATCGCCCGGTCAGGGGCATAACCAAACCATTGTTAATGGCATCGGCCGTATTGGTTACATGAGCGGCGGCCATAAAGCCAGATGGGTTGACGAAGAGCTTTCCTTAACCTTTTTATCCAAAGCGCAGCGGTTTATAGAGGAGCATAAAACCCAGCCCTTCTTTTTATACTTTGCCTTAACAGAACCACACGTACCGCGTATGCCTGCTACCATGTTTAAGGGCAAAAGCGGGTTAGGCTATCGTGGCGATGCTATCTTACAACTCGATTGGACCGTTGGTGAAATATTAAAACAAGTAAAGCTTAGCGGCCTTGCCAAAAACACGATCATCATTTTTACCAGCGATAACGGCCCGGTTTTAAATGATGGTTATGAAGATGAAGCCGTAACAAAATTAAACGGGCATACGCCGGCCGGCCCGCTCAGGGGAGGCAAGTACAGTGCTTTTGAAGGAGGGACACGCATTCCGTTCATCCTGAGCTGGCCTGGGGCAGTTAAGCCACAAACATCATTAGCTTTAGTATGCCAGATGGATTTGCTGGCTTCCTTTTCAAAGCTCCTTCATCAGCCTGTACCAAACGGAGAAGCAGCTGATGGTGAAAATTTATTGAATGCGTTTATGGGTAAAACGCAACAGGGGCGTAAGGTATTGGTGCAGCAGGGCGGCGCTTTATCCGTTGTAAAAGATAACTGGAAATATATTGAACCCTCAAAAGGTGCAGCAGTTAACCCGCTAACGCAGATAGAAACCGGCAGCGCGCCCGGCCCTCAGTTGTATAATCTGAAAGATGATATCGGCGAGAAAAATAACCTGGCCGCCAAGTATCCTGATAAAGTAAAAGAACTGGCAGCATTGTTAGCGAAAATACAAGGAGGTGTAAAATGAATGGTGCCTTGCCTGTAGAAATTGCCATCTCCATACTTTACCTGTCTTTTCCGCTGACAATACAAAACCGGTAAATCAGGATTTTGATCCGTGTATTTTAATGCTTCTTTTACCACCCTAAAATGGCATGTGCTTTTTGTTCCTTATCCGCAGAAAAGTAAAAGCAAATTTTAGGGTGGTAAAAGAAGCATCAGGCAAAATAATGATCAAATTTTTAAATAACCCCGAATGAGTTGTTTCTCCTATAAAAAATTGTCCTGCTGCCTTTGCGTACTCTTTCTCGCCCTGGCGTTAAACAGCAATGCGGCTGATACGCTTCATGTGATTACACACAAGCGCGTTACCGTTGTTACCGATCCGGTAAAAGGGTCTAAACTTTATAAAGCCTGGGGAAAATTTCCCTCGGCCAATACGCCTGTACGCCAGATCAAGTTGAAAGTCAAATTTGGCTGCCCGGATAGTATGCGCTGTGCTGATTGGGATTATAAAGACCATATTACTATCCGGAGAAAAGGCGGTAAAAAAGGTGCTTCGCAGGATTATGAGATCGGCAGGATGCTAACCCCTTATGGCGGCGCTTTTAGCAAAGACTGGACCTTTGAGTGGGAAGTGGACGTGACCGATTTTAGCCTGCTGCTGCGTGACAGTGTGGAAATTGAATACAACCATACCGGATACGAACCGAACAAAGACCGCGGCTGGAGCGTTACCCTTGATTTTGAAATAGTGAAAGGGAAACCGGCATGGGAGCCAATTGCTATCCAGAAAATTTATGATGGCACGTATAGTTATGGCGACAGCAGCAACAGCATCGAAAAAGCACTGAAACCTGTTGTTTTCAATACCCTTAGCCAGGCAGGTTTTGCACGTTTGCGTGTGGTGCAAACCGGGCACGGGATGGATGTACCCGACGGTTGCGGCGAATTTTGCAGCAAATACCGAGAGCTTTGGTATGACGGAAAAATGATCGATAAAAGAAGCATCTGGAAAACCTGCGGCGATAATCCCCTGTATCCGCAGGCTGGCACCTGGATCTATAACCGCGCCAACTGGTGTCCCGGCACTTTGATGCAGCCTGATATTTATGACCTGGACCTGCGATCGGGCAAACAACATACGATCGACATCAATATGCAGAACTATGTTTCTTCCAAGCCCAGTGCCACGGAGGTGATCAGTGCTTATCTGATCCAGTATAAAAAAGCAGCTGTAAAAAACGATATAGCCGTGGAAGATGTAATTACGCCTTCTTTAAAAGATGCTTACCGCCGTCAAAACCCGTCCGGAATCAAACCACAAATTTTGGTGAAGAACATGGGTTCTGCCGCAATAACCAAACTGCGCGTACGCTACGGTATAAAAGGTTTCCCAAAAAGGGTTACGGATTGGAAAGGGATTATAAAGCCTGCCGCAACTACTATACTTACCCTACAGGGTACGGTTAATGCTCAAACCGGCATAAACGCATTTGAGGTTGAGTTGATGTTGCCGAATGGAAAAAAGGACGCTTACCCAACTGATAATAAGATGATTAGTGCTTTTGAAGCGGTTCCGAAGCAGGATAGTGTGCTGGTGGTTTATCTGCTCACCAATAACCAGCCAGGGCAAAACAGCTACGCTTTAGTAAATGAAAAAGGGGAAACCGTAAAAGGGCGGGCATTAGGTTCGTTAAAGGCAAATACCATTTACCGCGATACCGTACATCTTCCACAAGGCCAATATCAGTTTATGCTGCAGGATACGGCAGGCAACGGGCTGGAATTTTGGGCAAACCCTAAAGGCGGACGCGGAAAAGTGCGCCTGCTGAACAAAAACGGCTTCATGATCAAAGATATTGACTCTGATTTTGGCAGTGCCGTGCAATATGCTTTTGAAGTTGGCGGGCCGATAGCTCCTGTTACCGCACAAACTTCTTTTGGCCTTTACCCAACGCGCACCAATGATAAAACCACCTTTGATTATTATGCTAATTTTGCGGAAGACGTGAAGGTACAGATCATCACCGATCCGGGAGATAAAGTAGTGGAAGAACATGATTATCCCCAACTTAAAGAAGGTATATTTACGTATGACCTCAGCCGGTTCCCGAAAGGCCGTTTTTATTTGAAAGTACTGATAAACGGGGAAGAAAAATTTAAAAAACGCATCCGTTTGAAGGAGTAAACAGGCAGAACACCGATTTTTAGGTGCTAAAAGAAGCATTGTTAATCATCCAAAACAAATCATGAAAAAAAAGCTCAATATAATAACAGCACTATCCGTTATAATTGCAATCACAGTATCTGCCTCAGCTTTTGCCCAATCAAAAGTAAACCCCGATTCTATCCGCAAAAAGATGCAGTGGTTTGCCGATGCCAAGCTAGGGATCTTTATCCATTGGGGTATTTATGCAGTTAACGGGATAGACGAAAGCTGGAGTTTTTACAACAAAAAGATCAGCTACGCCGATTATATGAAGCAGTTAAAAGGTTTTACGGCATCAAAGTACGACCCGGAGCAATGGGCTTCGCTGATTAAAGAAAGCGGCGCGCGCTATGCCGTCATCACCACCAAACACCACGATGGCGTTGCCCTCTGGCCAACAAAAGAAAAGCATTACAGCACCGTGAAAAACACACCTGCAAAACGGAACCTGTTAGCACCGTTTTATGCTGCACTGGATAAACGCGGGATTAAAAAGGGTGCTTATTTTTCTTTGATCGACTGGAGCTATCCCGATTATCCTGCTTTTACCAAAGACAGTAACCGTTACAAGATCAGCAATGACCCGCAGCGCTGGCAGCGGTTCCAAAAGTTTTTCCAGGCGCAGATCAACGAAGTGAACACAGCCTATAAACCGGATTTATGGTGGTTTGACGGTGATTGGGAGCATTCTGCTGATGAATGGCAGGCGGCCACCGTACGCAAAAATATATTAAAGATAAAACCCACCGCCATTATTAACGGGCGCTTGCAGGGATATGGCGATTATGATACACCCGAGCAAAATTTTCCGGTAACCAGGCCAAAGTTTAACTGGTGGGAATTGTGCATGACTATCAACAACAACTGGGGTTACCAGCCGCAGGATACTGCCTGGAAAACACCTTACCAGGTCATCACCATTTTTGCAGATGCCATTAGCAATGGCGGCAACCTGCTGCTGGATATCGGCCCGAAGGAGGACGGGTCTATACCTCCGCAGGAAGTGTATGTTTTAAAAGAGCTGGGCAAGTGGAACAAAAAGCACGAAGAAGCGGTTTTTAACACCCTGGCGGGCTTGTCGCCGGGGCATTTTTACGGCCCAACTACTTTGTCTAAAGATAGTGCAACACTTTATTTGTTCCTGCCCGGAAAAGTTAACGGTGATGTAGTGCTCAAGGGCTTAAAAAATAAAATTAAAAAGATCAGGGTAGTGGGCACAGCTCAAACGCTTTCCTCTAAAATTGTGGGCAAAGTTTCATTTAGCCCTGTTCCCGGCCTGGTTTATATCCATGTGCCGCAGCAGGTGCAAGACGGTTACATGTCTGTGCTGGCCGTAGAGTTAGATGGTCCTGTTGATCTGTATAAAGGAGAAGGCGGGTTAAAATAAAACCAGTTGCGCCTGCAACCTTATTTATGTTTTTGATTTTTGTCTGTCTGTCAAAGCCTGTTCAATAAATTTGGACAGGCTTTGATGCTTCTTTTAGCACCCTAAAATGTGACTGTTTTTTTATCAGCTTAAAATGAAAACGGATTTTTAGGTGATAAAAGAAGCATGGCCGTTTTCGGCGAGGACTTGAAGAACTGGAATTAGAAATTCGTTAGGCCAAACCAAGTTAAATTAATATTCAAATGCTGATGCTTCTTTTACCATCGATATTTTGATCCCTTAGCCGGAACTGAAGCATAGGAGCAAAACAAATTTGATGTTTAATTCGTCAGCCAGTTTTTTGACAAATTCATGTTAGCCACCTTTATTCTCGGCAAGAAGGGTAAGCTGTTTTATGTTGTTAAAGTGTTTACGGTTTAGAGTGTCTAAAGTAAGTCCATTTGCAATTGCTGTTGCTGCAATAAACAAGTCAGCCTTTTCAATTGAATTTCGTAATTTTTTTAAGTCTCGTTGTATATCAACGGCGATATGTGCAGCCCGACTATCAAAAGGAAGCACAAAGACTTCAGAAAGCAATTCATTCCAAAAAGTTAACTGTGTCGCAGTTGCACCGCTATAAACTTCAAATTCCGTTACAGTCTAAATGGCGAGCTGGTCAAATTGCTCTGAAAGTTGAACGGGTCTCGATTTAGATTTATCGGTCTTTCGAAAATAGTCAATCAACAGCGTTGTGTCAATCATAAGGGTTTTGTCCGCCATTGATTGATCGATTTACGTGTTTCCTCAATGGTTTTAATCTGATCTTCTGTAAAAACAGGCCCGTTAAGCAACAATTCTGTTAGCCGTGATTTTTTTGCAACAGGTTCAACTTCTTGAGTTAATTCCTTTTGAAGTTTTGCTTTTTGTGTAGATGAGAGTTGTCTAACTATGGCAACCAGTTCATCAAATGGTATTTGCACTTTTACTTCCATGTTCAAATTTACGATTTCTGTCAGATCAGCAAAATTAGTGTGCTTACGGCGGCTCATCTTCGGACTTAAAAGCTTGACGCAAGCCTTTGCTTTTACAGGCATGCGCTAAGCTTTGATAGCTCACCCTGCAGTAAACCTCGCCTTTCCTTTTATTTAATCAGATACGTTTTAAAATTCTCCTAAAAAACTTTTTAAATTTTTTATAAAACTTATTTGTTTTTTTAAAAAAGTAATCTAACTTCGTTATAAATACTAAGAAGATTTTAGAGTTCTTCTTCTTTTCTGTCTTTTAGATAAAAAAAGCAGATGGAAACGCCTAAGTAAAATAAGTAAGACCTTCAGTTTTTTCGGGTGATAAAAGAAGTATGCAAATGATCTGGTCCTGGTATGGGTTTAATATTAAAAAAACATTGAGGTGGAGAAAACATCCGGCTACGGAAAAAAAATAATCAAGCAACTTTACTTTGCCCAGATGCTTTCGTGCGCGCAGTTAAGCAGGAATATTGACAAGAGCCTGCCGCTGACGACCAAAATGCTGAATGGCCAGATTAAGGATGGCCTGGTGGTAGAAACCGGCTACGCAACTTCTACCGGCGGCCGCCGCCCTGTAATGTATTCCCTTAAGCCGGATATGCTGTATGTGGTATCGGTAGCTATGGACCAATTTGTAACGCGCATAGCAGTTATGGATATGCAAAACCAGTTTATAACACCGGTGGAAACCCTGGAATTGCCTTTGTTGAAAAATCCGGAGGCGCTTACTGTATTAACAGCAGCCATTGCTGGGGCAATAAACAGGTCGGGGCTTCCAAAAGATAAAATTGCAGGCGTAGGGATCGGGATGCCGGGTTTTGTTGACCTGAAAGAAGGCGTTAATCATTCTTTTTTTAATGCAGATGGAAAAAACATCAGGACTTTGATCGGAAATACGGTCGGGCTGCCGGTTTTTATCGACAATGATTCAAGTTTGATCGCATTGGCGGAACTTAAATTTGGAGCTGCCCGGGGAAAGCGCGATGTAATGGTGATCAATATTGGCTGGGGTATTGGCCTGGGGATGCTTCTTAACGGAAATATGTTCAGGGGAAGTAATGGCCTTGGCGGAGAGTTTAGCCATATACCGATGTTTAATAATGATAAACTATGCAGTTGCGGAAAAATGGGCTGTATGGAAACCGAAACTTCCCTTTTAGTAATGGTTGAACAAGCCATAGATGGATTAAAGCAGGGAAGGCAATCAGCTTTGAAAGACTTGAAGATCGATCATGTTGAGGAAGCGACAGCGGCAATTATTAACGCTGCCTTAAAGGGGGATAAATTTGCTGTCGAACTGTTATCCGGAATAGGATATAATATAGGCCGTGGTGCAGCTATCCTGATCCATTTGTTTAACCCTGAATTGATCGTGTTGAGTGGCAGGGGCTCATTGGCAGGTAAATTATGGCTGGCCCCGGTGCAGCAGGCCATTAATGAACACTGTATTCCCAAAATAGCCGAAAAAACAGCGATAAAGGTTTCAACCCTTGGTTATCAGGCAGAAATTATTGGCGCCGCTGCTCTGGTAATGGAGCATTACGATACATAAGTTCTGTATAATATAAACTGTTTATCTATACCATCAATCTTTTTACTAAACCCAGTTACTCCAATTATTAATCACTTAAATTAAAACAAAATGAGAAGAATGTTTACCAAACGCTTATTGCTCTGTATGTTGCTCAGCCTTTTTATAGGTTTGGCATCTGCACAGCAAAAACAAGTTACCGGCATTGTCAAAGACAATACAGGCGAGCCTTTGCCCACAGCCAGCGTAACCATCAAGGGCACCAAAACAGCAACCAGCACAGATATCAACGGTAAGTTCTCGATATCGGCAAAAAGTAGTGATGTTTTAGTTTTTAGCTTTATCGGTTTCAATACCCAGGAGGTTCTGGTTGGCGCAGGCAGTTACCTTACCGTCAGCCTTGTATCCTCTGCCAAATCATTAAACGAAGTAACCATAACTACTGCCTATGGTATTAAAAAAGAAGATAAAAACCTTGGTTATGCGGCTACAACTGTAGGAGGGGCAGAACTGGACAGAACAAATACAGTTAACCCGATTGCTGCTTTGCAGGGTAAAGTTGCAGGCGTTAACATTAATGTAATGTCTGCTGCGGGAGTTCAAACTTCCCCTTATATCCAAATCAGGGGCGCGAAAGTATTAGGCAATCAACCGGGCCAGGCAAACAACCAGCCAATTTTTGTGGTTGATGGAAACATCCTGATGAATAACCAGCAGAATGCGGATGATGCCGACGGCGGTTCGCAGTTAAAAAACTTAAACCCGGATGATTATGAATCTATTACGGTCTTAAAAGGAGCGGCAGCAACTGCCATTTATGGTTCCAGAGGCCTAAACGGCGCTATTGTAATTACTACAAAAAGGGGTAAAGCGGGACAGGGCTTAGGTATTGAATTTAATTCTACCTATCAAACCCAGAATATTTATAAAAGCCCTATTGCATTTCAAAATATTTACGGACGGGGAAGTTATGCAACCAGGGAAGGCAATTTTGCACCTGATGGGACCCAGGCCAACACGGTAGGCAGTTGGGGGCCAGTAATGGACGGCAGTTTACACCCTGCAATTTATGACAGGACAAAGCTGGTCCCTTATTCGCCACAGCCTGATAATTGGAAAACCTTTTATCAGAATGGAAACTACATAAACAATAATATTGCTTTCAGCGGGGCCGGGGATAATTATAATTATCGCTTATCGTACTCCAACAACTCCAGCAAAGGCATGCTGCCAAATAATGGCTTAAACAGAAACGCCTTTGATTTTAAAGGCGGTGCAACTTTAAATAAGGTATTTTCTACCGAAGTTGGTGTTTCTTATGCCAATACGGTTACCAAAAACTTTTATTCGCAAGGCCGGTATTATTATAGCGGAGGACAAAACCTTGCCTTTAATACCTATTATTTGCCCCGGAATTTAGATTATGCGGCCTGGTATGCCCAATACCGGAAACCGGATAATACGATTGACAACAGCAGCATTTATGGCAATTTGAGTAGTGTGGTGAATGCTTTTTCAATTTTCGATAAAAATAACTTCAGTAAACAGGAAAATTCATTTTTAGGCTATGTACAGTTAAAGGCCCAGGTTACGCCATGGCTGGATTTTTCTGGTAAAGGCAACATTAACTTTTATAAGATTTTTAGCGAAACAAAGAACATGGGGAACCTGATCAACAACACAGGCGGTACCTATGCTATTAGCGGTTCAAACGCCACTAATTACAACCTTTTGTTTATGGCCCATGCTGCTAAAAAAGTGAACAAGGACCTAAACATTGATTTTCGTTTAATTAATGAAATTTATGGCGACATGATGGGCGAACAGGCTAACGCCAGCACGGATGGAGGGTTAAAAGTGCCAAATCAATTCTTCCTGGCCAATTCAATCAATAATGTTAAGGTCTATAATAACGACAATAATTATACCGGTTATGGTATAACCAAACCTTCAACACGTACTATTGGTGTAGCAGGGGATTTAAATTTAAACTATAAAGAATTTATAAACCTGGAATTGACCGGCCGTAATGATTGGCTGTCAACGTTAACTTATCCAACTACTGTGCCAGGGGCGAACAATTATTCTGTTTTCTATCCTTCTGCCAACCTTTCGTACTCTTTTTATGACCAATTAAAAGAGCATGCGCCAAGCTGGCTATCATCAGGTAGATTAAGGGCTTCTTTGGCTTATGTTGGAAATGCCGGTGTTGCCGGCCCATACAGTACCGGCAATGGCTATACGCCCGGCAGTATAATAAATAACAACAACCAGGTGGTGCCTTCGGCTACGCAATTTAACGGCGATGTAAAACCAAACCTCAATTTAAAACCTCAAAAGCAACGTTCTATTGAATTAGGTACAAATTTTGGATTGTTTAACGAACTGGTAAATGTTGATTTTGCCTGGTATAAAACCAATACCTTTAATCAACTGTTAAATTTACCGGGTGTTATCGAAACCGGGTATAGCAAATTATTTGTAAATGCGGGTAACATTCAGAATAAAGGGCTTGAGTTTTTAGTGAATGTAACGCCTATCAAATCAAAAGACTGGCATTTAGATTTTGCCATAAACGGGGCGGTTAACCATAGCAAGATCAAAAGCCTGGGCAATGGGATTACGGAATGGGAGTTAAGCGGGGGTTACGATGGCGCCAATGTATATGCTTATGAAGGCGGGGCTTTCGGTGTACTTACTGCTGATGTAGGTTCTTCTTCTAAAATTGACCCTGCAACTGGCTTTCCAATAGTTCAGGTAGGTAGCCGGATAACCAATACAGACCCTAACCTTAAATATGACCTGGCAAATTACAATTTAGTGAACCCGGTATATTCTACCACCCAAAAAAGAATTAACATCGGTAATATTGAGCCTAACTTTGTAGGCGGTATCAGTGGGACACTTCGCTATAAAAGCATAAGCCTTTTTACCCAGGTTGATGGGCGTTTTGGTGGAGATGTTTATTCTGAGGCTTACAACTACGCCATGGCTCAGGGAACTCTGGCACAAACTTTACAGTTCCGCGATCAGGAACATGGCGGCGTTGCCCGTACCGATTCTTATACCGGACAAACCAGATACGATGGCGTGGTTCCGAATGCAGTTTTTGATGCAGGACAAATGAGCCCGCTTAAACCGGGTGTTAGCATTGCAGGGATGACTTTCAGGGATGCTTATAACCAAGGCCTGGTTGAACCCATGAAGGCCTCTGTTTATTATAACACCTTCTACGGTTATGGTACTAATTTAAATGCCAACGAATCTGTATCTAAAAATACCTGGATCATGCTGCGCGAGATTACTGTAGGATACAGACTGCCGGTAAGCCTGGTAAGCAAAGTAGGGTTGAGAGGGGCAAGGATCAACCTGACAGCACGTAATATTGGTTATTTATATAAAACATTGTCTGCAGATCAAAACCCTGAATCCCTGCAAAGTAATGATCCGTTCAGGCCATATATTACCGGCGGTGTCCCTTTTTACCGTAACTACGCTGTTTCGTTAAACATAACCTTGTAATTGCAAATTGAAAAAATTGAAACTTGATGTGCAGCAATGTACAGGAAAGCTTTTACCCATTAAAAACATTATATCCAGATGAAAAAAATATATATATTAGGATTGCTGGCTTTTGCTTTGTTAAATCATTCCTGTAAAAAAGACCTGATTAACATTAACACCAATCCGAATAAATTAAGTGATGTGAGCCCTGAAATTCTTTTTACAGGTGCCACGGCCGATTTTGGTTTAACAAGTCGTGCCAATACTTCCAAGAAATACGGGACTACCATGACGTATATGCAATATATTGTTTCTGATGGTGCAGATGCGACAGGCCTTGCCAGCGCTTACTGGAACCCAACAAAAACAACAGGGCCAAACCCGGGCTTTCCATATTATAATGATTATTATACAGGCATGGGCAGGGATATGCACCGTATTATCGATAAAATCAATTCTCTCCCTACCGAGCAACAGGGGTCTTACCAGGGGCTAAAGGCCATAAGCTCTGTTATTGATACTTACCTTGCCTGGAGGGTTAGTGATATTTTTGGGGCAATGCCTTATTTACAGGCATTTAACGATGTTCAATATCCCTTACCTGCTTATGATTACGATTATACGCTGTATAAAGTGTATGACAAGCAATTAAAAGACGCTGCAACCTTATTAAAAAACAATACCAGCGGACAAATAGCACTGGGCAACCAGGATTTCTTTTTTGGCGGTGATTATACAAAATGGCTGGCATTTGCAAATACCTTACGTATCAAAATTGCCCAGCGATATGAAAAGCGGGATGCTACGAATTTAACAAGCGTGCTGAATGATATTGCGACTAACTTTGCAAGTAATATCATCTCTTCTAATGCGGGTTCTTTTGGTTACGATCAAACCCGTAACTGGAACAATAACGTGGACGACATCAATGTTATCCTGTTTAGTTATGATGCCGCATTTCCTTTTGTAGAATTCTTAAAATCAACCAATGATCCGCGTATCAAGTTTATGCTGCGCGAGAATGATTTTGGAACAAATTACTCAGGTTATGTAAACGTTCAGCAAAATGGAAATGCAGCAGCAAAAGCTGCACTGTTGCAACCGGAGAACATGGTTCGCTACTGGGGAAAGCATGTTTTCCCGGCATCGGTTAGTTCAGCTTATGGTTTTACCGGCGGTACCAGTTCAAAGACTTTTACAATTGGTAGTACCGGCACGCAAAACTTAGGCCTGCTATCGGCCATACAAAGTCGTTTGTTTGTTAAAAACGGAGGTTTTGGGGGTTTTGATGCACGTTCTTCCCAGAATTTAATGCATTCTGATGAAATATATGCGACAGACCAGGGTACTATAAAAATGCGGACACCTTATTTAAACTATGCTGAAACCTGTTTTATGATGGCAGAAATAGCGGAAAAAGGGGGTAACGGATTAGGAAAATCTGCTTCTCAATGGTTTTACGCTGGTGTGCAGGCATCATTCGACCAATATAAAGCCGCTGCCATCGCAATCAATGTTCCGAATGCTTCCAATGTGGTTATCGGCAATTTTGCCACAACGCTTCCTTATAAAGGCTTGCCAAGCATCTATTCGCAAGCCTGGGTAAACTTTTTAACTGAGCCTGACGAAGCCTGGGCGATGTGGAAACGTACCGGTTATCCTCAATTTACAGATGTAAGGGCAGGAAACAATGGAGCAATTGGTGATGGCTCCACTATAGCCTATTTTGAGAGCTTGTGGGACGGCAGCCAGAACCTGCTGATACCTCGCAGAAATTCCCTGGATTTAAGTTCAGGCTCAAATCAAAATTCTGCAAACTATTCTTCGGCTATTCAAAATATGATTGCCAAAGACCCGGCTTATGGAACAACTGCTTTGGATACCAAAGGCAGGATCTGGTGGGACATGAAATAAGTAAATGTTTTAAAACCTCCATAGCAAAGACAAGTTTCCAGGATCGGAAACTTGTCTTTGCTATTAATGAACAAATTTTCCAGTGTTTTTCCGGCTGCTGAAATTGTTTAAACTGTTAGTCCCCACATTTTTAATTGTATGAAATCATTAAATATTTTCAGCATTGGTGCCATGCTTCTTTTATCGGGTAAAAATTGGTGTTGGGCATGAATTTACATCAATCGAAACGCAACGGCCGGCATTTTTAGGTGATAAAAGAAGCATTAATCCAAAAAAAGTTTAAACAACTTCACTGTTAACTTATAGCTGTAACAATAATAATGCTTCTTTTATGCCAGTGATTTTTGTTTGATACAAAATTACAATACAAGTTAAGTTTTTATCCCGCTAAAAGAAGCATGCAAAATATAATGAATAAATTTAAACCGATCATCAATCAAACTAAAGCAACATGCTAAATCGTCGTAAATTTTTATTAACAGGTATCATTGGTGCTTCAGGAATAATGTTAAAATCAAAAGTTTTTGGGAAAAGTATTGTAAAAGAAGCATCAGCACTAAATTTTCCAATCGTTATTTCTACCTGGGATTTTGGGATCGCGGCAAACCAGGCTGCGTGGAAAGTGCTTTCTTCCGGAGGAAGAGCTTTGGATGCAGTAGAAGCCGGTGTAAAAATTCCGGAAGCCGATCCGAATAACCATACGGTTGGCGCAGCCGGCTATCCCGACCGCGACGGGCATGTTACTTTAGATGCCTGTATTATGGACGAAAAAGGCAACTGCGGAGGCGTGGCTGCCATGGAATATATTGATCATCCTATTGCTGTTGCCAGATTGGTAATGGAGAAAACGCCGCATGTATTATTGGTGGGTGAAGGAGCTACACAGTTTGCATTAGAAAATGGCTTTAAAAAGAAGCAACTGCTAACTCCGGAATCAGAAAAGGCCTGGAAAGAATGGCTCAAAACTTCTAAATACCAGCCCGAGATCAATATCGAGAACAAACATTTTTCGCCGCAAAAATTGCCGGGAAACCAATATAACCATGATACCATTGGCATGCTGGCCCTGGATGCGGCCGGGAACATTTCCGGCGCCTGCACAACCAGCGGGATGGCTTTTAAAATGCATGGCCGCGTTGGTGATAGTCCGATTATTGGGGCAGGGCTTTTTGTGGATAATGAAGTTGGAGGGGCAACTTCAACAGGTGTAGGCGAAGAAGTGATCAGAAATGTAGGGAGCTTTTTGGTGGTAGAACTGATGCGCCAGGGCTATAAACCCGAAGATGCCTGTAAAGAAGCCGTAAGCAGGATCATTAAAAAGAAACCGGAACAGGCCAAAACACTGCAAGTGGGGTTTCTCGCTATCAATAAAAAAGGAGAATACGGCGCTTATGCCATCCAAAAAGGTTTTTCCTTTGCGGTTTGTAATGCTGGAAAACAGGACCTCTTAATCCAGGGCAAAAGCATCTATTAATCCCTTCCCTCATGATCCAACTTGAAGTTTGTGCCAATTCTTTAACATCTGCGCTGGCTGCCCAGGAAGCGGGCGCGCACCGGGTAGAGCTGTGCGATAACCTGAAAGAAGGGGGCACCACGCCATCCTTTGCTCAAATTGCCCTGGCCCGCAAGTACCTGGAAATAAAACTCTATCCGATTATCCGGCCAAGGGGGGGCGACTTTTTATATTCTGATCTGGAAGCCGAAATCATGAAAGCTGATATCCTGCAATGCAGGCAACTGGGCTGCGATGGCGTTGTTTTCGGAATGTTAACCAAAGAAGGCCGGGTAGATAGCAAACGCTGTATGGAATTGAAACAGGCCGCAGGTAACCTGGGGACTACCTTTCACCGGGCGTTTGACCATTGCCGGGACCCTTTCGAGGCGTTAGAAGAGATCATTGAAATGGGCTTTGAACGCATTTTAACTTCCGGGCAGGAAGTTGATGCCCTAAAAGGGGCGCCGCTCATTGCAAAACTGACGGAACAGGCCAGAGGCAGGATCATTATTATGCCGGGCGCAGGCATTCGTCCGGATAATTTTAAACAGCTCATACAGCTTACACATGCAACCGAATATCATGCTTCTGCCAAAAACGTTTTTAAAAGCAAGATGCTTTTTGATGAAGTAAAAACAGGCAGCCGGCAAGAGGACTTTTTAATAGAGCAAACCGATAAAAACATTGTAAAAGAACTGCTTTCCATCGCCGGCAGTTTTGCCTGATCTTTTTTTTCCTTCCGGGCATGTACGCCTGTTAAAAATATTAACCCTCGGGTTTTTATTTTTTAGGTCGATGCTTCTTTTATCGCCTAAAAATCAGTGTGTTGTCATTTCAACCAACGGGAGAAATCTTCATCAAAGAATAAATTTCCGGCTGCTTTAAAAAAGGCCCCTCTCTTCAATGATAGCACGATGCTTCTTTTATCACCTAAAAAATTTGGTCATTAAGTTTTTGATTTTAGGTTAATGCTTCTTTTATCACCTAAAAATGTTGGTTGTTAAGTTTTTGATTTTTTGGCTAAAGCCCGTTGCCGGTTATCCTTTGTCCACGGCCTGAAGGCCATGGCAACTGCAATTGAACATGGCTATGACGTTCTAACTGTATAAAACGATCAAGCATTAGTAAACAGAAACCTGTCTTAAAAACCAAGATTTAAAATTGCCATGGTTTTCAGGCCGTGGGTTGCATAAAAGCAGGTAGCGGCTTTAGCCAAAAAGAGGAGCACAAAAAAAATTACGGAACAAAGTTTTAACTGTTCCTTGTGATTAGGTTGTGATTTTTTTGGGTTGATGCTTCTTTTATCACCCTAAAAAATCCATCTCGTTTTTTGCCTGGTAAAAGAAGCATGGTAAAACATTGGGGGAAAGTATAAAACAAGTTTTTAGCCGTTTTCTGCCATCTAATTTAAAACTTTTAATTTCTTTTTTAAAATTTAAAAAAGTTTTTTGTTTTTATCAAAAAATAAAATTAAATATGTGAAATATTAAGAAAGGAAAGGCTATACAATAAAATCAGTTTCTTAATCAGCCAAAGCAAAACAATTAGATACCGATAAAAAGCAGGGAAATAGGGAGGCAAGTTTTACAAGCAGAAAAAAAGTTAAACACGGTAATTGACAATGAAGCAGGAAACAATTAAAAACAACAATATAACCTATGCCTTAACAGAATTTGGTTTGGAACCGGAGGGGTACGAGGTGAAGAAATTTGGTTCAGGCCTGATCAATTATACCTGGAAACTAACCGGCAGTAAAGGTTCTTACATCCTGCAACAAATTAATGATACGATCTTTAAGCGCCCCGAAGACATTGCAGACAATATCAGGAAACTGCAAATATTTTTACAACAAACTGTTCCTGAATATCTTTTTGTAGCGCCAGTACCCTCATTATCCAACAAGTATCTTATCCAATCTGAGGATGGTTCATTTTATCGGCTATTGCCATTCATACAAGGTTCTCATACTGTAGATTACCTTCAGCACCAGGAGCAGGCTTATGAAGCAGCGGTACAATTCGGAAAGTTTACCAGGCTTTTAAAAGATTTTGATTTGAAGCAGTTAAAATACACGCTTCAGGATTTTCATAACCTGAGCCTGCGCTTTGAAGAATTTAAAACATCCTGTGCACAGGCAGGTCATAGCAGGCTTGAAAGGGCAAAAAAAGCAGTTGAAGAGGTCTTTTTAAACATGGATATTGCCAGGATTTATGGAGGGTTGATTAGCAATGGGGAAATCCCTTTAAGGGTTGTTCACCATGATACCAAGATCAACAATGTACTTTTTGACGGGCAGGGAAAAGGCCTTTGCGTGATTGACCTGGATACCGTTATGCCTGGTTTCTACCTGAGCGATGCAGGCGATATGCTGCGCACCTGCCTTTCGCCTGCGAATGAAGAAGAAAGCGACCTGGCTAAAATCCATATCAGGGAAGATTTTTTTATGGCCATTTACAACGGCTACATGAAGGAAATGGGAGAAGTATTGACCCCGAAAGAAAAAGGCCTGTTCATCTATTCAGGCAAGATGATGATCTATTTACAAGCTTTAAGGTTCTTAACAGATTTTTTAAACGGAGACAAGTATTACCATATTACTTATCCGGAACAAAACCTGATCCGGGCCTCAAACCAGTTTGAATTGCTCCGTCAGTATAATCAACAAGAGGACAGGTTCTTGCAATTGATAGGTTAACAGCAGGAAAAATGTTTTTTACAGATACTTTTTTGAAATAGTAAAATATTTATAAATTGGATAAATCATACATAAAACAATTTTGATAATGGAAAGAAGGGAATTTATTAAACAAGGGGCAATTGTTGCAGCTGGTTTCAGCATCCTGCCCTCTGGTACAGTTTTCGCAAATACAGCAAATGATGTAGTTAAACTTGGTTATATTGGTGTGGGTGAGCGCGGCAGGAACCATATTGCCGAGGGTTTGCTGCGCGATGACGTAGAAATCGTTGCGATTTGCGATACGCAGGAAGATTCGCTGAAGCATTGCCGCGAGCAGTTTACCAAAGCCGGTAAAAAGCTGCCGCAGGAATTTACGGGCGGCATTAATGCGTACAAGAAACTGCTGGAAAGAAAAGATATTCAGGCAGTAATTATTGCCACGCCATGGCAGTTCCATCATCCGCAGGCTATCGATGCCATGCACGCAGGTAAATACGTGGGCTGCGAAGTAGTGGCAGGGCTTAGTCTGGAAGATCATTGGGATATTGTCCGTACCTCCGAAAAAACCGGAATTCCTTACATGACGCTCGAAAACGTTTGCTATCGTCGTGATGTACTTGCCGCCTTAAATATGGTTAGGCAGGGTTTGTTCGGCGAGCTTGTTCATATTGAAGGCGGCTATCAGCATAATTTAAGAGATGTGCTCTTTAATAACGGGAAGCAGCCTTACGGCGGAGGTGTTGAATTCGGTCCATCTGCCTATAGCGAAGCACAATGGCGCACGCAGTTTAATATCGACAGGAACGCGGATATTTACCCAACTCATGGCGCCGGGCCGGCCATGCAGTATGTTGATATTAACCGCGGGAACCGTTTTACCAACCTGGTTTCCTTCAGTTCCAAAGCCAGAGGATTGGCCGCTTATGTAGAAGAAATGGCACCTGGCAATAAAAACGCAAAGATTAATTATAAAAACGGTGATGTGATCACTACAATGCTCAATTGTGCCAATGGCGAAACGGTATTGCTAAGCCATGATACACACTTGCCCCGTCCGTATTCCTTAGGCTTCCGCGTGCAGGGAACCAAAGGCATCTGGATGGATGTAAACAAAAGCGTTTACATCGAGCATCAGTCTAAAAAAGACGATGTGTGGGACCCAGCTCAGGAATGGTTCGAAAAATACGACCATCCGCTTTGGAAAAAATATGCCAGTCTGGCATCGGGCGCAGGACACGGCGGGATGGACTGGTTCGTTTTCAACGCGTTCATTCAATCCGTTAAACAAAAGAAACAAACGCCGATAGATGTTTATGATTCTGTTACCATGAGTGTGATCACGCCCCTGTCCGAAGCGTCCATCGCCCAAGGCAACAAACCGCAGGAATTTCCGGATTTTACCAAAGGCAAATGGAAAGAACGTAAAAATAAATTTGCTTTGGATGATAGCGGCTTTTGATAGCAGGCATCATAAAACCGATAATATCAATTGAATTTTCAGGCAGTAAAAATAGCATGCTTCTTTTATCACCATAAAATGGTGATGTATCTTGATCCGGGCAAAAAATAAAATTTGACGTTTTTTAGGTGATAAAAGAAGCATCTAAGCCAAATATTAAAATCGGGCAGTATCCAACTTCTTCCTAAAATATGAAAAAAACAGTCCTCTTATTTACCTTCCTTGCCTTATTTGCCCGTCATCTTGTTGCACAGGCGCCTCATCATTTCAGTTTAAGTCCTGATGCTTTTTTGCTGGATGGGAAACCCTTCCAAATCATCAGCGGCGAAATGCACCCGGCACGTATCCCGCATGAATACTGGCGGCACCGGATCAAAATGGCCAAAGCGATGGGTTGCAATACGATTGCAGCATATGTTTTCTGGAACTACCAGGAAGTAAGCCCGGGCCTGTTCGATTTTAGCACCGGCAACCACAATATCGCAGAGTTTATCCGTATTTGTAAAGAGGAAGGCATGTGGGTTTTACTTCGGCCAGGCCCTTATGTTTGTGCCGAGTGGGATTTTGGCGGTTTGCCTTCCTACCTGCTTAAAATACCCGATATAAAGGTAAGGTGCATGGACCCGCGCTACATCAACGCGATGACCGGTTATATCAACCATTTAGCAAAAGAGATCGTGCCGCTTCAGTGTAATAACGGCGGCCCGGTTTTAATGGTGCAGATAGAAAATGAGTATGGCAGCTACGGCAACGACAAAGAATACCTGGAAATGTTAAGAAAACTATGGCTTTCAAATGGCATTAAAGTACCTTTTTATACAGCTGATGGCGCGACACCTTATATGCTGGAAGCCGGGCACCTTGCAGGAACGGCAGTAGGGCTTGACAGTGGCGGCAGCGATGCAGATTTTAACCAGGCAAAACTGGCAGACCCAAATGTTCCGGCATTTAGCAGTGAAACCTACCCGGGCTGGCTAACGCACTGGGGCGAAAAATGGGCTTCCCCGGATACTGCTGCCCTCCGGAAAGAGATCACTTATTTACTGAAAAACAAGAAATCCTTCAACTTTTACGTCATCCACGGAGGCACTAATTTTGGCTATACGGCCGGGGCAAATGCGGGTTCTCCTACGCAGTACCAGCCTGATATTACCAGTTATGATTACGATGCCCCCATTGATGAACAAGGAAATGCTACGCCAAAATACAGGATGCTGCGCAAATTGATCAGCCAGTATGTATCCTATAAAGTTCCTGAAATACCCAAGCCGGTAAAAACAATTGCAATACCCGAAATTCAGTTGCGCCCGTTTACCAGTATCTGGCAAAACCTTCCTTCACCGCAGCATTCGGCACAGCCAAAACCAATGGAAGCTTTTGACCAGAACCAGGGATTAATGCTTTACAGGACACGCCTGATCGGACATAAATCAGGGAGGCTAACCATCACAGAACCGCATGATTATGCCTTAGTGTTTTTAGATGGAAAATTTATCGATACGATCTATCGTGATGGCGGCAAATGGAGCGTAAACCTGCCCAAAAGCAATACCAAAGTTCCGGTGCTGGATATCCTGATGGAAGGTATGGGCCATATCAATTTTGCACAATATATCATTGACCGGAAAGGGATCACCGACAGGGTTACGCTCAACGGAATGACTTTGATGAACTGGGAGCAGTACAAACTTCCTTTGGATGAAGCATTTGTAAAAGATTTAAAGGTTTCAGCAAGCGATGTAGCTAACAACAATGATAAAGGCCGGTTCTTAAAAGGCGAGTTTAAATTAACAGCAACCGGAGATACTTATTTTGATATGAGCAAGTATGCTAAAGGGGTTTTGTTTGTAAACGGCCACAATTTAGGCAGGTTCTGGAACCGCGGCCCTCAGCAGCGCTTATATTGCCCCGCTTCCTGGTTAAATAAAGGGAATAATACGGTGATTGTATTTAACCTTCAAAATTCAGATGCGCTGACGGTTTCAGGGGTAAAAAACCTGAAATGACCGGGATTTTATTAAAACCTCTCATGCTTCTTTTATCCCTATAAAAATGGTATATTTTTTTTATCGGTATAAAGATAAAAGGCCAATGTTTTTTAGGTGATAAAAGAAGCATCCTTATGCCAAATAAAATTAAACAGACCGTTAATACCTGTTCCTCATTTCATAAATACCCATCCATTTAAGCTGATTATGAAATTAAAAAGCTATATCCTTCCTGTTCCGATTTTCCTGTCAATCCTGTGCAGTTTTTCAATTTTAAAAGCACAGGATTTAAAAGAAAAGAACAATTACGTAATTATAAAACCTGCAGACAAACTTGCAGATATCGTTTACAAGGCCGCAACCCTTACGCCTTCGCCCCGTCAATTGCGCTGGCAAGAGTTGGAGCTTACCGCTTTTTTTCATTTTGGGCCGAACACTTTTACCGGCAACGAATGGGGGACGGGAAAAGAAGACCCGAAAGTATTTAATCCGGTTGAATTGGACGCCCGGCAATGGGTGCGCACGGCTAAAGAAGCTGGTTTTAAACAGGTGATCCTCACCGCAAAACACCATGATGGCTTTTGTTTGTGGCCAACCAAAACCACGGAACATTCTGTAAAAAACAGTCCCTGGAAAAACGGAAAGGGCGATGTGGTTAAAGAAGTAGCAGAAGCGTGTAAAGAATACAAGATAGGTTTTGGCATCTATCTTTCTCCTTGGGACAGGAATTCGGCTTTGTATGGTACAGATGCTTATAATGGGTTTTTTGCAGATCAGCTAACGGAACTGCTGACGCAGTATGGCCGCATTGATGAAGTATGGTTTGACGGCGCCAACGGCGAGGGGCCAAATGGTAAAAAGCAGGTATATGATTTTGACCGGTGGTACCAGCTCATCCGCAAACTCCAGCCAACGGCAACTATCGCGATAATGGGCCCGGACGTACGTTGGGTAGGTACAGAAACCGGATACGGCCGGGATACAGAATGGAGTGTGGTGCCGGCAAATAACTTAGATCCGGCTGCAATAACCGGAAACTCGCAGCAGGAGGTAAGTTTTAAACCGCAAGGCGATATGAGGGGAAATGACATTGGCGGCCGCGATAAAATAAAAAATGCCAAAGGTTTGGTCTGGTATCCGGCAGAAACAGATGTTTCCATCCGGCCGGGCTGGTTTTTTCACGCGGAAGAAAACGATAAGGTAAAATCACCGGAAAAACTGCTCGATATCTATTATAATTCGGTTGGCAAGAACAGCGTGCTGCTGCTAAATATCCCGCCGGACAAAGATGGCCTGATCAACAAAAGCGATATAAAGAGTTTGCAGGAATGGAAAAAGCTTCGTGATGAAACCTTTGCTACCAATCTTGCCAAAGGGGCTTCGGTTTCCTGTGCTAACGGATTGAATTTAAAGGCAGTTTTAGATGATGATTACCAAACTTATTTTATCACTAAAAATAAAGACACTTCGGCCATCATCACCTTCAAATTAAAAAGCCCTGAAACTTTTGATGTATTGCTTTTGCAGGAAAACATCAGCGTTGGCCAGCGGGTTGAAAAATTTGTGCTGGAATACTGGAACGATAATCAATGGAAGGAAGCAACAGCAGGTACGACTATCGGGTACAAGCGTTTGCTGCGTTTTCCTGCGGTAACAACAGACCAGGTGAGGTTAAAAATTGAATCGGCACGGTTAAACCCCGCCATCTCTGCTTTCGGTTTGTATAAACAACCCTAATTTTTGAGAAGGGTTAAATTGATAAATACAGGATTACAATGCTTCTTTTATCACCCAAAAATTGGAATCCGATCAGGTATCAAATAAAAAAGAGGATACTATTTTTTAGGTGATAAAAGAAGCATTGGTAAATAAGATAAGGTTGAACAAATTTTAAAATCAGTTCTAAAAACAACCACCGAAAAGCATGAAAAAGAATTATACAGTTATCGGTATCGTTTTGCTGGTATTGGCCAATGCAATTCCTGCCCGTGCCCAGAAAGCGCCGAATATTATTTTTATTCTTACAGATGATTTAGGTTACGGTGATATCGGCGTGTTTTTTCAAAATGAGCGGCAAAAATCAGGCGACAGGAGCAAGCCTTATGAGTTAACACCCTATATAGATCAACTGGCTGTCCGGGGCGCAAAGTTTACCCAGCAGTATTGTAATGCCCCGGTTTGTGCACCGTCAAGGGCATCCTTGTTAACCGGCGTAAACCAGGGCAATGCCCACGTGCGGGACAACCAGTTTGACAAGGCATTAGAGAACAACCATACGATGGCAACGGTATTAAAGGCTGCCGGTTACCAAACGGTTGCGGTTGGAAAATGGGGGCTGCAAGGTGTTACAGGAGATGGTCCCGATTGGCCTGCACATCCTTTAAAAAGAGGTTTCGACAGTTATTACGGATACATGCGCCACATGGACGGCCACGAGCATTACCCGGTGGAAGGTTTATACGACGGTAAAAAACAGGTTTGGAGCGATTATAAAGAGGTATCGGCAGGCCTGGAAAAGTGCTACACAACTGACTTGTGGACCGCCAGGGCAAAAAAATGGATCATCGACCATCAAAACAGCAAAGATGCTACCGCCCCGTTTTTTATGTACCTGGCCTATGATTGTCCGCATGCAGTTTTAGAACTGCCGACCGGTGCCTACCCCAAAGGGCGAGGCTTAAAAGGAGGCTTACAATGGCTGGACGAACCCGGGCACATGATCAATACGGCAACAGGCCAAGTAGATTCTTATATCTATCCCGAATATGCAAACGCCACTTACGATAATGACAGCAACGCCGCCACACCGGAAATACCCTGGCCCGAAACTTATAAAAGGTATGCCACCGCAGTGCGCAGAATAGATGATGCCGTAGGCGATGTGATGCAACTGCTGGCTGATCTGAAGATAGCAGACAATACGCTGGTTGTTTTTACTTCTGATAACGGCCCTTCTATCGAATCTTATTTACCGGCTTCTTTTGTGCCTAATCATCCTACTTTTTTTGGAAGTTACGGCCCTTTTGACGGCATCAAAAGGGATTGCTGGGAAGGCGGCTTGCGGATGCCAACACTTGCTGTCTGGCCTGGTCATATCCTTCCCGGAAAAACAATTACTACGCCAAGTATGCTGTCAGACTGGCTGGCCACTTTTGCTGATGCAGCGCATATCCAGCCTCCCGAAAGAACAGACGGCGTTTCTTTGCTGCCTGATCTCACCGGTAAAGGAAAACAGCAAAAAAGCTTGGTTTATGCAGAATATTTTGAAGGCGGAAGGACCCCTGCTTTTAAAGAATTTGAAGCCAGCCGCAGAAACAGGAAAAGGGAACAGATGCAAATGATCCGGATAGGCGACCTGGCTGGCGTTCGCTACCAGATTAAATCTGCCGGGGATGATTTTGAAATCTACAACGTAGTTAAAGATCCGAAAGAAACGGATAACCTTGCCCTTAAACCGGGCTTTGAAAAAATACAGGCACAAATGAAGGCCAAAGTATTGCAGGTACGCCGTGCAGATGCCGGAGCGCCCCGCCCTTATGATACTGTTCCCATTCCTGCAAGTACGTTTTCAGGAAAATTATTGCCGGGGATAAACTGGAAGTTTTACCAGGGGGATTTTCCCTGGGTGATCTCCGAGAAGAATTTAAAACCCAATAACAAAGGGACGGCTAAAAACATAAGCGGGAAAGAGCAGGACGCTAAGGAAGGAATGATCTGTTATGAAGGATTTATCAAAATACCGGCAGACGGCAAATATACTTTCTTCCTTCAGGCAGAAGGCAAAGCTTATCTGCGCCTGCACGAAGCTTCGTTGATCGATGAAGATTTCGGCTATCGGTCCAATACAGAAGTGAAACAGGAAATTTATTTAAAGGCAGGCCTGCATCCCATCAAATTAAATTATCTGATACCAGAAGGAATGGCGCCGGGCTTGAAACTTAAATGGCAAAATGCCAAAAGTGATTGGATGGAACTGTCTGATAAAGATTTTTACCATGAACAATAAAAATGATGATTGGAGGAGCAGGTTTAACTGTTGCTTAAATGGCACATGCTTCTTTTACCGGGTAAAATTGGTGTTTGTATTTAATCACTAAAGACCTATAAGGTTTTGAAAACCTTATAGGTCTTTAGTGATTTACCGGGTAAAAATTGGTGTTTACATTTAATCGATCAAAAAAAACTAGGGTTAACATTTTTTAGGTGATAAAAGAAGCATAAACCTAAAAAATCAAAATTTAAGGACCAGCATTTTTAGGTACTAAAAGAAGCATCGACCCCAAAAAAAGAGGGCCAGAAAAAAAAGTTTAAACAACTTCACTAATTGAAACATATCCTATATCATATAAACTATCAATAATGCTTAAAAAAAATTTTCTCTCCCTTGTTTTCTTAGTCCTTTTTGCAAGTATGGCAAATGCCCAGCTTGCAAACGACGTAACTATTATTCCTAAACCTGCTGCTGTACAAAGGGGTACGGGCACCTTTAAGATAAACAAAAACACCAGGATTATAGCAAAGGGAAACGATGCTAAAAAAGTAGCAGAACTGTTCAATTATTTTCTCAATAAAAAGTATGGCTTTGTTTTAAAGGTGGAGAACAATGCTGCTTCGGGCGCTATCGTTTTGAACACTTTACCGGCTGTTAAAATGCCTTCCGAAAGTTATCAGCTTAAAGTAACCAGTAACGGGATAAATATAGAAGGAGAACGCAGCGGTGTTTTTTACGGCGTACAATCGTTGTTGCAATTGATGGATGGCCCGGATAACCAACTTTCGGTTCCGGCAGTAACGATTAAAGATCAGCCTAATTTTGCTTACCGCGGCATGATGCTGGATGTATGCCGTCATTTTTTTGAAGTGGATGAGCTTAAAAAGATCCTCGATGTTATGGCTTATCTTAAATTAAACAGGTTCCACTGGCATTTAACAGACGATCAGGGATGGCGACTGGAAATCAAAAAATATCCGAAACTAACCACGATCAGCGCCTGGCGCGATTCGAGCATTATCGGCGGCTATAACGATTTTAAGCCATTTATTTACGATGGCAAAAGAACAGGAGGATTTTATACGCAGGACCAGGCACGTGCCATTGTAAAATATGCTGCGGAAAGGAATATCGAAGTAATTCCTGAAATAGAGATGCCCGGCCATTGCACTGCGGTATTAGCAGCTTATCCCGAGCTTGGTAACGGAACCGGCCCTTATCATGTACCCGGTTTCTGGGGCGTGCACCGCACCATTTACAATCCCGGTGAGCCTACTTTTGAATTTCTCGAAAATGTATTAAAGGAAGTAATGGCTATCTTCCCAAGTAAATACATCCATATCGGGGGCGACGAAGTACCGAAAGACGAATGGAAAACCTCCGCCTTGGCGCAAAAAATTATCGCTGATAATCATTTAAAGGATGAGGATGCATTGCAAAGCTGGTTCATCAGCAAAATTGAAAAATTCTTAAACCAGAACGGGCGGAATTTGATTGGTTGGGATGAAATATTAGAAGGAGGCTTAGCACCTAACGCTACGGTAATGAGCTGGAGAGGTGAGCAGGGCGGTATTCAGGCTGCAAAAGAAAACCATCATGTGATCATGTCTCCCGGCGGCTACATGTATATTGACCATGCGCAGGCAAAAGACAATAAAACCGAACCTTTGGCTATCGGAGGATTTTTGCCCTTAAATACCGTGTATAACTATCATCCCGTACCGGAAGTGTTAACCCCGGAACAACAAAAATATATATTAGGTGTACAGGCAAATATGTGGACGGAATATGTTCCAACTAATCAAAAATTAGAATATATGGTTTTCCCAAGGTTATTGGCTGTAGCGGAGGTTGGATGGACGAAGCCGGAAAACAAAGATTTTGATGATTTCAGCAAAAAGCGGCTGCCTAAGGTTTTACTTGATATGGAAAAATTTGGAATTAACTACAGGATCCCGGAAGGTGCTGTATTAATTGATAACGATCAGCAAACCGGAAGGAAAAAATTGACAATTACTTCATTTGTTGCAGATAGCAAAATATACTATACTGTTGATGGTTACAAAGCAGATAACACCGCTAATTTATATACAGGCCCGATATTGTTGCCCTTTACCAATAACCGTCCGATAACTGTGAAATACGTAATCGTTACACCATTAAACAGGATGAGTAATGAATTTAATATTAATATAAAATAATTTTAAGAACAGGAAAAATGGCAAATGTTACAGTCTGGCTTCAACAGGAAGTATCAAGCCTGGGTAAAATGTATTAGTCGAGACCTAGCTGACAGATGGGTTTTTTAGGTAATTGCGATAAAAATGATTTAGGGGTAAAACGGCCTTTATTGGCCGTGCAATTGGCAGCCGTAAAAAGCTCACATCGTTGCCAGGAACAACAGTGCAAAAACATTTATATTCTGGACCGGCCTCAGCTATAAAATAGGTAAAAGCGATTTTAGCATTAACAACTTTAAATGATGCTGCCATTTTAAATCGCTGGCAGCATTTTTTTAAGCTATAATTATGATATATGCTTGATTTTTTCCACGCAACAAAAATCAAAGTATTTGCAGAAAAAAGTATGGTAAAAACAGCATCGGCCTTAAATGTTAAACCGGAAACTTCCGAAGGTGGTGCAATGTGTTTACATTTACCCAACCAATTTCAAACCTAAAATTTTACGAACTTAGATTATGTCGCAAAAAGCCGCTTTTACCGAAAAAAGATTTCTGCTCACTTTTGTATTTGTAACCTCACTGTTTATGCTTTGGGGGATTGCCCATTCCATGAGCGATGTGCTGAACAAGCATTTTCAAAACGTTTTAAATGTATCCAAAGCACAGTCAGGACTGATCCAGTTATCTGTTTTTGGCGCTTATTTTATCATGAGTATCCCGGCGGGTATCTTCATGAAAAGGTTTGGCTATAAAACGGGCGTGCTTTTAGGGTTAAGCTTATTTGCTGCAGGGACTTTTTTATTTGTACCTGCCGCCAATGCCAATTCTTTTACTTTTTTCAGAGTGGCATTATTTATTCTGGGTTGCGGCATGGCTACGCTGGAAACCGTGGCACATCCATTTGCTGCTGCTTTGGGCGATCAACGTACAAGCGACCGCCGTGTAAATTTTGCCCAGTCTTTTAACGCCGTTGGGGCCATTGTTGGGCCTGCAATAGCTACTTATTTTCTGTTGCGTGTTACAGCCAGTTCGGGCCATACCCTTGATTCTGTAAAATCATTATATGCAGGCCTTGGTTGCTTTATAGTTGCTGTAGCTATTATGTTTTTCTTTGTGAAAGTACCGGCGCTTACAGATCCTCATGTAGTTACAGAAGTAAAGGACACTGATGCCGTAAATGTAGATACCGAGCCTGGAAAAAAATTATATCAGCACAGCCATTTTGTCTGGGCTGCTATTGCCCAGTTTTTTAATGTGGCAGCACAAGCAGGAACATGGAGTTACTTCATCAATTACGGACACGAAAAGATGGGTTTTAGTGATGAAAAAGCAGGCAACTTTATGGTATTGTTTATGGCGATGATGGCCATTGGCCGCTTTGTTGGAACTTATTTAATGAAATTTATCGCACCTAATAAAATATTAGCTGCTTTTGCTTTTTGCAGTATCATAGCCTGTATAATTGTTGCCCAAAGCTGGGGATGGGTTTCTTATGTTACTTTGTTCAGCATCAATTTCTTTTTCAGTATCATGTTCCCAACTATTTTTAGTTTGGGCTTAAAAAACCTGGGCAGCCATACCCAACAAGCTTCTTCTTTTATTTCGATGGGCGTTGTGGGCGGTGCGGTAATGCCTTATTTTATGGGGATGGTTGCTAACCACGATGTAGCACAGGCATATTATCTTCCAATCATCTGCTATGTGGTCATCTTTTTGTTCGGGTCCAGGTTTTATAAAGTTCACCACTAAATAGCAATTGGAACGTAAGGATGGATCATAACTAAAAACAAAGAGGCGGTAATTTTTAGTTAATTACCCGCCTCTTTGGTATTGTTGTAACAAACATTACAACCTCTTGTTAAAAGAAAAATCCTGGTTTAACTCAAAGATTTATTTTTGAGGAGGAGGAGGTGTGGTAGTTGTACCTGTACCCGTAGTTCCGGTTGTTGTACCGGTAGTTCCGGTACCAGTACCAATAGTACCTGTGCCTGTTGTACCTGTACCAATAGTGCCGGTTGTACCGGTACCGATAGTACCAGTTGTTCCGGTACCAATAGTTCCTGTGCCATTAGTACCCGTGCCGATAGTTCCGGTTGTTCCAGTGCTTATTGTACCTGTTCCTATTGTACCTGTTCCGGTAGTGCTTGTTCCAACGGTACCGGTTGTTCCGTTACTTCTGTTCGTTCTGGTATTCGTAGAACTTCTTTGTGTCCGGCTGCTGGGTGAAGGAAGCGGCCTGGTTGAAGTTCCGGTTTGCGAAGTACCTGTTGAAGTACCAGTTGTTGTTGTACCACTTGTGCCGGTTATTTGTGCTGATGCATCCTGTACCATCCATAAAAACATCGCCATCATCATTGCTAAACTTACCTTTTTCATAATCTTATATAAATAATTTTAATAATATTTCTATAATAACCTCTAAAATTAAATTACAGTTTTGAATATTTTCTTTTTGATCAACAGCCCGATGTTTCGCCGCGGTTTGCACTTAGCAGCCTGTTTGTTAATGCTTCTTTTATCCCCTTAAAAACAGTATTGCAAAGAAGCACAGATTTTTAGGGGATAAAAGAAGCATCCACAAAATTTAGTTTAAGCTTAAATGTTCAAATTATATTACTTTTTGATTAAAATTGATTACTTCTGCTCTAAACAACAAACTACATTTACTGCATTATAAACAGATACCTTTCCTGGTATTTTAATAAAAGCTGAACCAACGTTACATGCTGCACTCATACCCTAAACCCATAAAAACAGGCATAAACGAAGCATCATGAAACAATTTTGTTATCAAATTGCCTTTTTTACAGCAACAATTATTGCAGGGTTTTACCAGCAGGCATTTGCACAATCAGCAGCAAATACACGGCTAAAAATTGCTTCGGAAATGAAAGCCTCTATGGTGGATAAATTGCTGAAACCCTGGTACCCGCGGTCCATAGATACGGTTTACGGTGGTTTTATCAGTGCTTTTACCTATGATTTTAAACCTGCTGCCAGTCAGGATAAAATGATTGTGACACAGGCGCGGCATGTTTGGTCAACTTCAAAAGCTGCCGAACTTTTTCCTGAAACTGGTTATTATAAAAGCGGGGCAAAACAAGGTTTTGAATTTTTAAAAAACGTTTTGTGGGATAAAACGTATGGTGGTTTTTACACTTTTACAGATAAACAAGGCAATCCCAAAAAAGGAAGTTTCGCACCGAAAGAAGCTTACGGAAACTCGTTTGCTTTGTATGCTTTGGCAGCTTATTATCAGGAATCCGGAGATACAAGCGCGCTAAACCTCGCCATAAAAGAATTTCAGTGGCTGGAAAAACACAGTCACGATCCGGTTTACAAAGGTTATTTCCAGCACATGGAACGCGATGGAACGCCAATTAAAAGAACTGCTTCCACACCTTCCACCGCCGAGCTGGGTTATAAAGATCAAAACACGTCCATCCATTTGTTAGAATCCCTTACCGAATTATATCAGGTCTGGCCTGATCCTTTAGTAAAAGAACGATTGCAGGAAATGTTGTTGCTGGTGCGCGATAAGATCACCAATCAAAAAGGAGATTTGGTTTTGTTTTTTCAGCCTGACTGGACACCGGTTTCTTACCGCGATTCCAGTGAAGCTGTCATCTTAAAACATCGCGGGCTCGATCATGTTTCTTTCGGCCATGATGTAGAAACTGCTTATTTAATGCTCGAAGCTTCTCACGCTTTAGGCTGGAAAAATGATACGGCTACTTTAAAGGTTGGCAAGAAAATGCTTGACCATGCTTTGGCTGAAGGCTGGGACAATAAAGTTGGCGGTTTTTATGATGAAGGTTATTATTTTAAGGATAAACCCGGCATCACCATTATTGCCGATACCAAAAACTGGTGGGCACAGGCGGAAGGTTTGAACACGCTTTTGTTAATGGCCGATGAGTATCCGAACGATCCGCACCGGTATTTTGAGCAGTTTAAAAAGCTGTGGGATTACGTGCAAACTTACCTGATCGATCAGGAACACGGCGATTGGTACCAGGGAGGTTTGGACAAGCAGCCCGAATACAAAACCGCTTTAAAAGGACAAATCTGGAAAGGGACTTATCATAATTTTCGTGCTTTGATCAATTGTACCGAGCGCTTAAATCCCGATAAAACTGCCCCAACTGTGCCGCAGAATTTGAAATTACAAGTTTCAAGTAATCAAGCTAATTTAAGCTGGAGCAAATCAACAGATAACCGGATTTTGTTAGGATATAACATTTACCAAAACGGGCAGCGTATTGGTTTTACGCCCAATGCTTCTTTTATCATACAAAAATTAGTAAAGCCGGCCGAAAAAATTGCAGTTAAAGCGATTGATTTCCAGGGAAACGAATCTGGTTTTAGTCAACCTGTTTCTTACAATTAAATTCATCTAAAACAAAATATCACCATGAATTCCAGCATTAAAACTTTCTGTAATCCTTTGCTTCAACAAAAAACCTTTCTGCTGTTTTTACTTTTTTCAGGATTTTTCATTCAAAAAACACATGCGCAAACCGAAGTAATGCCCTGGGGAAATATTACCGGAATACGGGTTGACGGGCAACTGATGGAATTTGAATCGCGGTTGAGTGTTGTTGGAAAAGATGGCATAAAAACAGCATCAACCGGAAAAGAAAGGCAACGCCCAAAATATACCCGCGAAGGCAATACACAAATTGTTGCTACAAAAATCGACAGTTTGTATTTTACAGAAAAAGTAGAGGATTTAAGCAGAGGAAAAACTTCGGTAGATATTCAGCTTACTGCCAATGCTGATACTGCTTTAACCGGCACTTATTTTGCGCTGATGCTTCCTGCCGGTTATGCAAACGGTTCTGTTCAAGTTAATGGTTCAGCGGCAATTCCTTTAAGCACGCTTGTTAAAGGAGATCAATCTCAAGCCAATACATCAGCAAAAACAATTCGCCTGGTTTCGGCCAAACAACAACTGCTGCTAACGCTGGATGGCAATGCTTCTTTTATCATCAAAAAAAATGCAAAGAGCGGAAATTATGAAGTTTATTTGCCGATACAAACAGGCGCTGTTCAAAAAGGACAAAATTTTCATAAAACGTTTAGTATCGAAGCTTCGGGCGAAGTTGATAAATTACCAATTGCACTCAGCTTAAATACAGCTAAACAAGGAAGGGAATTTGCAGGTTTTGGCGGAAATTTTCGTATTCAAAACCCAAAACTGGATCCGCAGGTAATTGATTACAGTTTACAAAATTTGCGTGTTGCCTGGGGACGTGTAGAAATGCCCTGGCGTTTTTGGCAGCCTGAAAAAAATGTTGATCCGACAACAGCAGCACAAGGCGGAAAGTTAGACGTACACGTGCAGCAGGCAATGGAAATGGCGCAACGCTTAGGCAAAATGAATATTCCGGTAATCCTGACTGCATGGGCGCCACCAGCCTGGGCAATTGTAGGGAAACCAAATTTTCGTCCCGTTAACGGTATTTGGGGAAATCCACTGGATAAAACACAAACGCCCGAAATCTATAAATCCATCACCGATTATATTCTTTATTTAAAGCAGCATTACGGGGTGGAAGTAGCAGATTTTTCTTTCAATGAATCTGACCTGGGCATCAATATACGGCAAACCGGAGAAGAACATGCGGAACTGATAAAGGGATTAGGTGCGTATTTTGCATCAAAAGGATTAAAAACGAAGCTTTTGTTAGGCGATAATTCTGATGCAACTTCTTATGCGTTTATTTATCCGGCTATGAAAGATCCGGCAACCAAACCTTATATCGGCGCTGTTTCTTTTCATTCCTGGAGAGGCTGGGAAACCGAAATTTTGCAAAAATGGGCTGATGCGGCAGCGGAATTAAATTTGCCTTTAATTGTAGGCGAAGGAAGTACAGATGCGGCTGCTTATAATTATCCGGCGGTTTTTGCCGAACCAACTTATGCTTTGCAGGAAATTAATTTGTATGTGCGCCTTTTAGCTATTTGCCAGCCTTTAACTATTTTGCAGTGGCAGTTAACGGCAGATTATTCTCCGCTTGCAGGCGGCGGTATTTTTGGTGATAATGGTCCGCTTCGTCCAACACAACGTTTCTGGAACTTGAAACAACTTTCATCAACCCCTAAAAATGTTTATGCTATGCCAATTACGGCTAACCGGCCAAATGTTTCCTGTGCCGCTTTAGGCAATAATGCTACGGGTGTTTACAGTATTCATTTGGTAAATAACGGTACTACACGCCAGGTAATTTTAACCGGATTGGCCGAAAAAGTAAAAGCTTTAAAAATGTTTGTTACCGACCAGAAAAGGGCAATGAACCAGGAAAAAAGCATTGCAGTAACAAACGGAAAAGCAATTTTTAATCTGGGTTCTCAAACTTATACTACTTTGGTAACCGATTAATGTTAAAAATTTAGGTGATAAAAGAAGCATTCTGATAATAGACAATGCTTCTTTTATCACCTAAAAAATGATAAGCGGTAAGCTTGAGGCTGCTATTTAAAGTTTTGCTTTGGTAGATACAATTACTACGCAAACGCCCATTGCGGCAATTAACGTAAAAGAGGCACGCAGGCTAAAAGCACCTGCAATAAAACCAATTACCGGTGGACCAATTAAAAATCCGACAAAACCAATGGTAGAAACGGCTGCTATTGCTACGCCTGTTGACATGGTTTTTGATCTGCCTGCCGCACTGTAAACCAAAGGTACTACTGAAGAAACGCCTGCGCCAACCAGCAAAAAGCCGCAAATGGCAGGAATTAAATAAGGAAAAAATACAGCAATCATCAAACCGGTTGCCGTTAAACTGCCGCTTACCTGTAAAGTTCTTTTTAAGCCAAAACGGCCCGAAAACCAATCGGCAACAAAACGGCCTCCGGCCATCGTACTCATAAAAGCAGTATAACCGGCAGCCATCCAGGCATTTTCGGCATGGATAACCTTTTTAAAGTAGATCACGCTCCAATCGAACATAGCGCCTTCGCAAATCATGGAACAAAAGGCAACGGCACCTAATTTCATCAGCGATTTATCCGGCATTACAAAAACAGGCCCGCTTTGCACTGTTCCGGCATCATCCTGTAAATAACGAAAGGCAACAGCAACGCCAATAATAACCAGCAGCAGGATGAGCGAAAAATGCACAGACGGATCGATGCCTTTACCAATCATGAGTGTACCAATAGCAGCACCGGTAAACCCGGCAAGGCTCCATAAACCATGAAACGAAGCCATAATGGGTTTGCTGTACAGCTTTTCGGCACCTACAGCCTGGGTATTTACAGAAATATTGACGGCATTACTGGTAAAACCAAAGCAAAAAAGACAGGCAATCAGTTCTAAAGTGGTTTCAGAAAAACCTAAACCAGCCAGGGCAACAGCGTATAAAGGCAAGGCAAACAAAAGCAGTTTGCGGCTGCCAATACGGGTAATAATCCAACCCGAAAACGGCAGCGAAAGCATTAAACCAACGGGCAGCGTAAATAAAATGCCGCCCAAAGCCGTATCTGATAAACCTAATTTTTGCTGGATACCGGCAATGCGCGAAGCCCAACTGGCAAAAGTTAAACCCGCCAGAAAAAACATAACGCCTACTGTTGCCCGTAATACTTTTTTAGAAATTTGGATAGATGATGCAGCAACAATCACGATAAGGCAAAGGTATCCCTAATTTTTTGCCTGTAAAAGAAGTATTGCTTGTAATTTTTTAAGAAAGTCGGAAAGTCCGGAAGTCGGAAAAGCGTACACGGGCTTATTCTTGACTTTCGGACTTTCCTAACTCTCGGACTTTTCAGACTACTTCTTTTATCAGGCAAAAATTGGAACTATTACCTGGATTGATTTTTTCAGGTCGTTTTCGAACGTTACTTCGTATTCGCGTTTTGCAACTACTCCGCCATGCCGGCCTGATACATCATAGCCAATTTCGTCAGAAATTGGTTTTACATTTTCTGTTTTGTATTCGGCTAATTTTTTCGCAAACAATTGTTCCGTATCCTGGCGTGTTTCCAACGCATGCCCGTTCCGGTTGGGGTCAATAGGCATTTGTTTAGGTTTATTGCTGAGGTTAAGCACCTTTTTAACCGAATTATGGAAATTGGTAATCGTGCCATCATTATCAATGGTAACCCTTACTACGCCATTGTCTGTATTTACAACAGGTACGCCATTAATCACCTGCCTAAATTCAATAGTTGTATCTGTTACATATTCTTCATCCAGTTTACCGCTGCCTTTGGTACTGCCGCCGCAGGTTTTCCCTAATCTAACAGCCTGAAATTGCAGTTCGGTATCTTTGCCTAACTGTTCGCGCATGTATTGCTCGGCAGTTTGCCGTGCCTTGTTTTGGTCTAATTGCCGACGGTTCTCAAAATTTACGTTAGCCAGTTTTGCATTAAAATGACCCTGCTGGTTAATCGTGATCTTTTTTTCACCTTCATCCAAAACATACGTGCCTTCTTTAGAGATGCCAAAACCATCAATTGCTTTGCCCGAAAACCCTAATTGGTCTGCCAGCCTGCCTACTTCAGCATGGTCAACTTTAAATGGGGCCAGTTCTGCAACCAGCATTTCTTTAGGGAGCATTTTATTATGTGAAGCTACAGAACTTGCTACCAGCCATCTCCATTGGTACCAGTTGCGTGCAACTGTGCCCCATTGAAACAGCTTTTCGTTCATTACAATATTAGTTGCTTCGGCTTGAGTAGCGCCGGATGCAACTACAGTAGGCGTTTGGTTGTGGGAAATATCCCAGCTTCCATACAACCAGGAAGTTGAAAAAGATTGCCCGGCTTTGTAATGGTTCCAGAAGTTGGAGCCGTAATTTGGATTGTCGAAACTGGTGGTTTCAAAACCGAACAACATTCTGAAACCTGGGTTGCTATCATCATTCCACCAGGTGGTAATAGGTGTTATTCCGCCAAAAACACGGCAGGAAAAGCAGGTCGACCAAAAAATATAACGCAAACGCTGGTTGCCCATCAGCATGTTATGGTTGCTGGAAATCCAGGTTTCATTATTCCATTTGCCACCGGTAGGCGCCTGGAAAATACCGTTTGCAGTCATGGCACCGTGTCCGGAATGATAAAAAACATCAACCGCATCAATACCATAATAGTTTTGCCAATGGTCATTAGGTTCTTCGTAAAGCCAGGTTTGTACAGCACCATCTTTCATGTAATAATTGGCTGTGTACCAGTTATACAGATAATTGTAAAAGCCTTGTGCATCGGCATGTGTAGCATGTAAATCTGAGTTATGGTTTCCCAGCGAACCAGAGAAATCCTGAATGCTGCAAAGGCCTAACAGATTGTTTGGTGCAGCAGCCTGAGGAATATTTTTGTCTGTTGAATTATTATCGAAAGGAGGGTTTATCGCCTTGTCTTCTAATACGTTTTTCATGTTATTTGATTTAACTTGGTTTTTTTTAAGCAGATAAGCAAGCGTATTTTGTGGAATAAGCCTAACCGGATTTTATAGCGGTAAAAGAAGCATTCAGCTTACAATTACAGAGAAGATGAGTGTTGATATGGCCGTCGTATTTTGTTCCCAGCTTCTTTTCTGGCTAAATATCAGCTTTGCTGTTCCTGGTTTTAGCCCTTGTACCCGAAATTTTTCAGCTAAACTTTCTCCGGCTTTTAACCTGCCGGAGGGGGCGTCAGTTCTTTCTTCGGAAACTGATATAATATCTTTCCGGTCAACCTGGTAACTCCACATATAACCTGCAGATGCCAGGCTTTTTAACGAGACGATGCTGCTTTTACCTGCATTTAATCTGATGGTTTCCATTTTTAGTGTTTAAACCAGCCGGATGGTCCAGAAGTCATCGCATAAACTACTGTTGGTAATATAAGCGTAAGGCATATAAAAATAACCTTTAATGCCCCAGGTTGTATTCCAGGAGTTGCGGATGATAAAAGCGTTTTTGCTATCATCATAACCAACAGCCATTACTGCATGGCCACCTACGGTTTTTTCTCCTTGCTGCGGCATTGGCATTATACCCGTTTGTGCCACTTGCTGGGTCATAAAGCTTTCGTAAACGGTAAAACCAAAAACAAACGGAAAGCCTTCTGCCAGGCAGCCTTTTAATTGGGTAAGCGAGTTTACCAGCCGTTGGTAGCTTTTGATCTGTGACTTTTTGGCCTCATCATAACATTTTTGCGATGGCTTATTAGTAAATTTACTAATATCATACGGCCAGTCTTTTTCAGGGCAAACACCTTGGTTGTTCATGGTTTTAATCCCATCCCGGATGTAAGCGCCGCTATCAGAATTAACCGTGTTAATTAAAACACGCTCGTTGTAATAGATAAACAGGCGCGAAGGCATGTAATCCGGTTTCGTCTCTTTTTTCAGGTCAAATTCGTAAGCGCCTGCTAAGCTGTTTGCGGTACAGCTGCCTAAATGTCCCTGGTCGTAAACTGGTGGGCATTGACTGCGTAAATCAACTGTTGTAGGCAATTGTTGCATTACGGCCATAGGTGCTGCGTACATAAAGTCGCGTTGGTCGGGCAGGTCGGGTAACCAACCGAAAGTGTAAGGGGTGTTTTGTTGATTGTCCATAACGTTTAGTTTAAAATTTAAATTAGTAATTGGGTTTGTTTAAATAATAAGACTAAGGTACAGGCACTTGCAAAGCCTATCAACGTAGCTGATACTGTTTTTAAAGCATGTTTTACGTGATTAGCCTGCGTATTTTTACGCAAACGGAACAGGTTATTAATGGCAGGGCAATTGTTTTATTAAGAAGATTTTATATCGGTAAAAGAAGCATCGGCTGAAGCAGGGGAACTGAGCAGTATTACTGTACTATCGCATCAAAAGCACTGTTCAATATTTTACCGTTACGTTTCATTTGTACCCAAATCCTATACTTGCCAGCACTTGGAAAAGCATAAGGAAAAGTAACCATAGCATCCATTTTGCTGTGCTGATTGTTCTGCATATCCATGACGGGCATAGCCGCGGCGAGATATTTATTGCGATCGCTTTCGCTCATCTGCCTGATTTTAATGATTTCTCTGTCAATACTATCGCGAAAACGTGCAGCATCAGGAGTCGCCGGAGGTTTTTCACTTCCCTTCATCCGGCCTTCAATAATTTCTTGCGAAGCCATCGAAAAAGTACCAACCGGATGCAAATGCATATAAACGGAACCATCATATTTTAGCACAACCGCATGTCCCATCATGCCCATATAAGGTTCGAGTTTTACTGCTGCGCCGGATGGATCATGAATAGCAAAAGTAAGCGGATAAACTTTGTTAGCCTCAAAAGGAACATTAGCGGCATGTTCCCAAACAGCAGAAGAGCCGTCTGCCAGTTTCATGCTTTCTCCGGGGCTTCCGCATAACAATACTGTTTTTCCTGCGAAATTATTTACGGTTTGATTGCTGGTGTTTGAAATTACATAAGTATCATCAGGATCAGGAAAGAAAGCTGAATATAGTTTTGCCGATGCTGTTTTTACCAGTGTTTTTTGAGGGACATCTAAAGTATCCGTGATAGTTTCGGTAAAACCATTCCAGCGTACAACATCAGCAAAAACCAGATAACGGCCTTCGGGAAGATCAGGCAGATCAACAAAAAAGTTCAGGCTGTCTTTTCGGAATGGATGCAGGTGTGCAAATACATCTAATGAGTTTTCCCTCACCATAAATAAATGCATCAGTTTACCATGGTCCGGCACGATAAAACTCATGGATTTATTATACGGTTTGAGTGAATTAGAATCGATCTGAAAATGTAAAATCTGATGCTGGTCGTAATTTAAAATGCTAGACTTGGCTTGCGGCGCGAAGTACAAATTTCTTCGATAATTTCTGCTCCAGCTGTTCCACCAGGAAGAGCCGCCGTAAAGAATTAAAGCCAATACTAATAAACTAACTGCAAAGCCGGTAATTTTTTTTCTTTGCAGATGAGGTAAGTTATTTGTTCCAGGTTTAAGCAAACCATCGCTTACACTTGCGCCAATTATGGTAGCCATTAATATAACCAGCAGTAAACCTAAACCAACTAAAATCCAGCCAAGAGATTTTGGCATAGTACGTTGGGCAGTAGAAACCGCCATTACCGGAACAACTGCTGTACCTTTTCCAAGCACTCCATTTACCGTAATTTTCATACTCGATGTTCCGGTCCACATCAGCCAAACTGTTGCCTGATATTGTCCCGGCGTTCCTTTTACCGGTAATGCTTCATCTGCTTTTGGCGAACCTTTATCGCCTGCGTACCAGTAAACGGGCGATACCAATACTGTTTTTACCTGCTGATTTTCAGTATAAATAGAAACGCTGGCTGTTCCGGGAATAACATCAGGCGGATTAATATTCACCATAATGTTGTACGGGCCGGCTTTTCCTTCGTAAACCACTCCGGGGCTTCCAACATGAGCAAAAGTGATTGGGCTGATTAGCATCAGCATAAAAAAGAATATTGCTTTTAAAGCTTTCATCTTTGTACTTTTTTCATCCAGCTTCCCCATTTATAACCGACAAAAGCTGAAATAACAGCAAAAACAGCAGCAATTAATAACCCTTTTATCAGGCTAAAACCAGAATCTACTTGTTCCGGGCGAAAAGCATAACGAAAAGCATAATCAGGATCGCTGCCAAAATACCAGGAAGAACCGCCAAAAAAGCTATTACGCGCAACGGTTGAAGTTAAAAGGAATGTGCCGAAATACCATTGAACCACAAAAAATACGGCTAAAAACAGTATAGCAGAATATGCTGCTTTTACCCATCCTTTTTTATTAGGAAACTTATAAAAAATCCAATCGATAGCTAATGCAGGAAAAACGAGCAATAGCGGAAAATTAAAGGCTTGATAATGGTCGATGTGATTTAAAACCGGGCCAAGCCGAGGGTAAGCATGGAAAATTGGTAATATCCAAAGCATCAGCAATAAAATTGACATGTAAACAGCAGCAGTAGCTGTTGCGGCCCATTTCATGTTAGATGCACGTGTAACCATTATCAGGAAAAGGGGAAATATCACGCTGCTTATCTGATAAAATAAAGCTCTATGCATTTGGTGCTTGCTTAAATAATCAGAAAGTACGGTAAAAAATCCCGCTACCAGCACTCCTGCAGCAATGGCAAAAAGCCAATGATGTATTTTTGCCGAATCATTGATATTTAAATGATTTGTGCTGGAAGCAACAGCTACTAAGGTGCCAAATTGAATCATGATCGCACCCAGCGCCAATAAAGTATGCGGAGGAGATAAAATAGTAACATCAAGCCCGTAAGTATTATGCCACCAATCGTCAAAAGGAGCGGAGGTAAGCATGGCAATGGCGCCCCAAATACAAAAAAGCGCACCTAATGAGCCATGGAAAATTCCCCAGAACTTTACAGCTTGTGATTTTTCTTCCGCAGGACTAAAAAAGGATGTTCTTAAAACCTGGTAACCCGAAAATACGCCGGAAACTACCGCGCCAACATAAATAACCATGTGCGGAGGAGCAAAAAGTCCGTCACGGCCAATGCTGGTATGCCAGGAAATATCCCAAATTACACCGACAATAATGCAAAGTGAAGAAAAAACGCAGGCATAAACGTAAGGCTGGACTGTAGAAACTACTTTTGCAGCTTGTGATTTTTCTGCTGTAAAACTTGGGTGGAGATACAATTCAGATTCCATAAAGCGGTTGTTTGTCAATAGGTTAAAAATATTGAATTAGAATGAATTTTAAAAAATAATTTTATTTGCCTTTCAACTTTTTCTGTCATCTCGACGACAGGAGAGATCTTCATCGAATAACACTGGTTTCTATTTCATTTTGAAGAAGATCTCTCCTGTCGTTGAGATGACAAGCCGGAACTGCAAAGTGCCCAAACTGCAACGATAGCAAAAGAATACTCGCACAAAACCTTCTTTTTTACGTTTTGGTAAAATGGAACTTTTCTCAGAAAAAGGCTCAATTGTTAGGAAAATTTGGAGCAACGCGGATACTGTCCTGTTTATTTTTGCTGGTGCTTCTGCCGAATTTGCTTTAAATAAAGCTGTTGACTGGTTATATTTTACCGGCCGTTTACCTGCTGATCCTTTAGGCCGGTTGTTTTCTACCGTTACTTATGCGCAAAGAATTGTTTTTTCTGAACTGGCCCAAGCCCATAAAGCAATTGACCAAATCACAGCAATTCATTCCACAGTTGAAGCAAACCGACATGCAAAAATTCCGGATTGGGCTTACCGGGATGTGCTGTTTTTACTGATAGATTATTCGGTCCGCGCCTTCGAACTGCTTTACCGGAAACTTTCCCCCGCAGAAAAAGAAGAAATTTACAATACTTTTTACCGAATGGGTTTGCGGATGGATTTGAAGGACCTGCCCGGAAATTACAAGCAATGGGTTTTAGTACGTGATGAACATATGCGGAACGATCTGGAAAAAAGCCGTTTTACTGTTGACCTCTACAAACAATATAAAAAGCATTTAGGCTTTGCAAGATATTTACTGCTAAAAGAAGTACAGGCGCAATTAGTGCCGCCGCATGTAAGGCAATTATTAGTATTGAGAAAAGTTTCTTTGCTGGTGCTGATTGTTCCGCTTTACAAATTTAGCAGGAAATTTAAGTTAGACCATTTGGTAAAAGCTTTGATTTTGCCAGAAACTTATCAACCACAAATCAAAGCTTTAGATCAAAGTCCGGAAATGGTTAACAATTTTACTACGGTAAAAGAAGCATCATATTTAAGTTAAATGCAATTGCAAATTCCGGTGATATTTACAGAAAGTTATCTTTGCATTTTCAACACAAAAAACTTAACATGTTAAAAGGATTTTTCACTATACCCGAACCAGTAAACGAACCGGGCTTAAATTACGGCCCGCACAGTGTAGAACGGGCTATGCTGAAAAAAGCGCTGGAAGAAGCACGCGCTCAGGAAGTGGATCTGCCGATGTACATTGGCGGAAAAGAAGTAAGGACCGAAAATAAGATAGCTATTCGTCCGCCGCATGATCATAAACATATTTTAGGCTATTTTTCTGAAGGCGATGGGGGCCACGTAAATGAGGCGATAAAAGAAGCATTGGCCGCAAAAGAAGCCTGGGAAAATTTAGCCTGGGAACAACGTGCGGCGATATTTTTAAAAGCAGCCGAACTGATTGCCGGCCCTTACCGATATAAAATTAATGCGGCTACGATGCTTGGCCAATCAAAAAATGCTTACCAGGCAGAGATTGATTCTGCTTGTGAGCTGATTGATTTCCTTCGGTTTAACGTAGCTTACATGTCAGAAATCTATGCACAGCAGCCAGCTTCGGGCAAAGGTGTTTGGAACCGGTTGGAGCAACGTCCGCTGGAAGGTTTCGTGTTTGCTTTAACGCCTTTTAACTTTACCGCTATTGCCGGAAACCTGCCTGCATCTGCCGCCATGATGGGCAACGTGGTGGTTTGGAAACCCGCTTATCCGCAAGCTTACGCAGCTAACGTAATTATGCAGGTTTTTAAAGAAGCCGGCTTGCCCGATGGCGTGATCAATTTAATTTATGTTGACGGCCCGGTTGCAGGAGAAGTGATTTTTAACCATCCTGATTTTGCCGGGATCCATTTTACCGGTTCTACTAAAGTTTTCCAAACCATCTGGCAAACCATTGGTAATAATATTCACAAATACAAAGCTTATCCGCGTATTGTAGGCGAAACCGGTGGAAAAGATTTTATTTTAGCCCATCAAAGTGCCAATCCTGATGTTGTTGCTACTGCAATTGTTCGTGGCGCATTTGAGTATCAGGGACAAAAATGTTCTGCTGCTTCCCGCGCTTATCTGCCAAAATCTTTATGGCCTGCCATTCAGGAAAAGGTTTTGGATGATCTGCAATCTATTAAAATGGGGCCGGTAGAAGACTTTAGTAATTTCGTTAACGCTGTTATCACGGAGCAATCTTTTGATAAACTGGCTAAATATATTGATGCGGCAAAAGCAGATGCCGACGTAGAAATTATTGCTGGCGGCAATTACGATAAATCAGTTGGTTATTTTATTGAACCTACGATTATTAAAGTAAAAGATCCGAAATATATAACGATGTGCGAAGAATTGTTCGGGCCGGTTTTAACCGTTTATATTTATGAAGATGAAGCGTTTGAGCAGATCATGGAAGTTATTGATACCACTTCGCCTTATGCTTTAACCGGCTCGATTATTTCTACCGATCGTTATGCCATTGAAAAAGCGACTTACAAGCTGAGAAATGCAGCCGGAAACTTCTATGTAAATGATAAACCAACCGGAGCCGTAGTTGGGCAGCAACCATTTGGCGGCGCCAGAGGTTCCGGTACGAATGATAAAGCCGGTTCAATGATTAATTTACTACGCTGGGTTTCCCCAAGAACAATTAAGGAAACTTTTGATCCGCCAAAGGATTATCGTTATCCTTTTTTGGAGAGGGAATTGTAAAATTGGAAAAGTCTGGCTTTGGGCCGGACTTTTTTGTTTTAAGTTGATTTTAAGCGGAAGCTTTGGCAGGTTTGTTTAGTAAACAGGATCGCAGATCCTAAGCTCAAATAACCGGATTGCAAATCCGGCCCAGCAGGTGATGTTCCTTTTAAAGTTTTCTTTAACTTAACGAAGTGAGCTGATTAGGAAATATTTACAAAATTATTTTTAGAAAAATCTGGAGCAGTAGAAATTCAAATTTGTCTTTAAGCATTTCGAAACACAGGCCAGAAACATTTTCTTTTAATTTTCTGCATATTTTTTAAAGTTGTTTAATATTGCTTGGCAAAAATCTCTTTGTATTTCAACAGGGGTTTCTGTTTCAGGCTCAAAGGTTTCGGTTACCGTTGTATCATTGCCATTTGATATAAATGTAATTATTGTTTTTCTGCCATCAGCTACTGTATATTCAATAAGCTCATTCGTTATTATCTTATCGTATTTGCCGCAGTGGTCAAAACCAGTGCTGCCATCTTTGGCCTCCATCCTGAATAAAAACCTTCCTTCATCTTTCAAATCAATTTCAACTCGAAGGGAGTGCCAATCGCTTGAAGGATTGTTCCATTGAATAATGTCAGCAGGCGTTGTCCAAAGTTTCCAAATTTTTTCTACTGATGATTTTACCGTTGTTTCAACTGTAATTTCTGGTTTTATATCTTTCGTTTTTTTCATTGAACAAGCGTCAATTAAATTCTGAATGTCATTTTTTAAATTTGTATAAATTACTTGTAAAATTACGTCAGCTTAAATTTAGTGCAAAAGCTGATAGGATTTATAAATGTTGAATAGCACGTTAGCCCTACTTTTTGCCAATACTTATTAACGTTCATTGTTTCTTTTCACCAGACATTATTGCTGTGTTTTTTTATACTTTGTCAAGGAACCCTTCAATTAAATTAGTCGCATTAAATGGTGTCCACTTACCATTGTCCAACGTTTCTATCGCCCCTAAATAATCTCCGTGCCACTGGAAAAATAGCTAATTCACAATTTGAGATAATGCGGTACATTTCAACTGCATATTCCATTTTGTTTGTTCTTGATTTTTCAAAATTGATTTTTGCAGTAAGTTCCAAGTTCACACTTTTGTAAAAGCATTGCTGTTTTTCTTCGGTTAAATTTCTCCTTTATAATTTGGATCAAAATCTACTATCCATTCAATGCCATATTTGTCTCTAAAACAACCAAAATATGAACCCCAGGGACTGTCTCCAATTGGTCCTTCAATTTGTCCGCCTGCTGAAAGTCCATTGAATAATTTATCGGCTTCATCACGGCTTTCTGCACTAATTGATATTTTAGACCTGTTTTCGTTTTCATTTGTTTTTCCCATACTTTCCGGAACATCATTGGCCATTAAAATATTTTTGCCGATAGGCAAAGCAATGTGCATTATTTTATGTGCATCATTTTCTGCTACCGGAAATTCAGGGCTTGACAGGTCTTTGAAACGCATCACTTTTGCGAACTCACCGCCAAAAACTGATTTGTAAAAATTGAATGCTTCTTCGGCATTTCCGTTGAAGTTAATGTGAGGGTTGATTACTGCCATAATTTTTATTTTTTAAGCTGTTTTTTTATTTCTGATTCCAAATGTCTGGCTGCAGGATGCCACAATACAATAACGCCTAACGTTTTTAAGCTTGGCGAAGTGGGCTTTTTAGCACAAAAGTTTGTTAGATGCACGGTTGTTTGTTTAACTACAAATGTCTCATAGAAACACGTCGCCCGCCATTTTGCCAAGCCCATGTTAGCAGTTCGTTGTTTTTTCGTTTGTCGGCTCATAGTAAAGCGTTACCGCACCACTACTAAATGTTTTTGTCTTTGTGAGTTTAAAAACAGTTCTGCCATCTATGTTTTCAAATAACAACAAACCGCTACCTGCTACAACAGGATGAACACAAAGTTGATATTCATCAATCAAATTAAGTTTCATTAGCTGTATAATTAAACTCCGACTACCAACTAAAATGTCTTTACCTAATTGTTGTTTGAGTTCTAAGACTAATTCTTCAACAGGTTGAGCTGACAATTTTGCACTTTGCCATTCAACACTTTTAAGCGTGTGGGAAAAAACAATTTTTGGAATGCCGTCCATTACAACAGCAAAGTCGTCCATTGATTTTTCACCTGAAGGGCTTTTTGCTAAAGTTCGCCAGTATTCCATAAGCTGATAGGTTATCCTCCCATATAGAATAGTGTCTGCATTACTTAACAGGTCAGCGTAATGTTGATGTATTTCTTCATCTGGAATAATTGCCGTATGGTCGCAAAACCCGTCAAGTGTCATATTGATTGCTGCAATTAACTTTCTCATATTCTGGTTTTACTCGTCTGTCTGTTTAATTCGGGTGTTTAGCGGTTCGTTGTTTTTCTTGTCATTCGTTTTTTCCTTTGAATGTTGCATAAATAGTCATAGTCTGTCCGTGTCCTAATTCAAAGTCTTCTTTTAGCCAATTTGTAATTTCTGTTGCTTTTGTTTTGGATCAAGTTTTCTGTCAATGTTGAATTCTTTTTTCTCTTCCATTTTTTTAAAGTCAGCCGGTGTCTTTCCTGTCTTGGATTTTGATATTTTCAATGTGCTCGACACGATACAATATTTAACTTTTGTTAAAGAAGTTGTTTAAACTTTCAAAGCCTGTTTAAGTTTGTACAGACCCTTCGGATATGCTTAGGATTGATGTGCCCCAGGCTTAGTGCGCATGCTTCTTTTACCGGGTAAAAATTGGTGTTTGATTTTTAGGTGATAAAAGAAGCATCGGCCAGAAAAAAAGTTTAAACAACTTCAGAGTTTAATTTGTGATAGTAAATGTAAGACACGGCTAAAATTCCGAATACGGCCAAAGGGAAAAATGTTTGTCCATTTACGCCGTCAACTGCTCCGTGACTAATAGTTGCAAAAATAAAGTCAAAGGCAAAACCTGCATAAGCCCATTCTTTTACTCGTTTAGGAACCTGTGGAATAATTAACGCTAATACTCCTAAAACTTTAAAAACAACCAATGCGTTTCCAAAATACCCAGGATAACCCAAATGTCTGATTCCTTCTTTTGCTAATTCTGTTTGTGAAGTCAATGCGGGCATTATTCCTTCAAATAAAGCGATGATTATTGTTGCTGTCCAAAATATTATTTTTTCTTTCTTCATTTTTTATGTTCGTTTATTCTCTTAGAGGTGTTGCAATACAATTACCGCTAACTGTTAAATTGCCGGAGATGAGGATCGATATGCTTATAAACCATATAACCAATTTGTTCTTTTGTCATGTTTCCGAAAAAAGATGCTGTTAGCGGTTTTGTCCTTATTTCATCGTCAGTTTGTATCTCAAATGTGTTGTCAGGTCTGATGGTATCACTTCCACAATTTGAAGATCATATTTGTCTTTGTTAATACCGTCAAACAGCCGGATACCACTTCCTAAAAAAACGGGGGCAATGTGAATGAAAAATTCATCCACAAGCCCTGCATTGAGATATTGTTGAATAGTATCTGCACCGCCTTGTATTCTTATGTCCTTTCCTTTGGCTGATTGTTTTGCTTTTTCCAATGCGCTTTGTATCCCGTCATTGATGAAATAAAAAGTTGTTGTCCCCTTTTGAACCCAGGGTTCCCGTTTTTCGTGTGTCAGCACATAAACATCTGCTTTGTATATATCTTCTTCCCAATGGACTTCGCCTTCTTCAAACATTCGTTTTCCCATAATGTAAGAACCTGTTCTTGCAAACATATCATCAATTAATTTACTGTCTGGGCCGTATTCTTCACCGCCTTCCATGTTGATGTTTTTCCAAAAAGCTTTTTGTTTAAACATCCACTTATGAATTTTTGGGGAAACGCCGCCCATTGGGTTGCCCGGACTTCTGTTATCGCCGGCAAAAAAGCCATCAAGCGATATCCCGCTGTCAAAGATAATGTTGTTCATAATTTTTTATTTATTTGGTATTCGTCAAGTTAATTTTGTCTATTAGTTTGATTGTTACGCCTGTTGCCCTACAATAACGCCTAACTATTAAATTGCCGAAGATGATGGTCGATATGCTTATAAACCATATGTCCAATTTGTTCTTTTGTCATTTTTCCGAAAAAAGGGTGTACGAAGTCAAGGTTTGAAAAATGTTCATATTCATCAATCCTGGCAACCCATTCTGCTTTTTGGGCCAAAACATTTCCATTTCCACTTATTTTAAGTTCAGGAATTGTGGGTGTATTTCGTCGCAAGGGTTTTTCATCTTTGAGAACATTTTTTAAAGCCATTTTACCAAACAAGCGGCCAATAAAAGCACGTTTATACTTTTTATTGCCTAACATCATTTCTTCCCACCTTGTACAATGTTTCAGCATCTGGTAAACATTCATTTTGCCCCATTGGGCTGTGCTGTTTTCATTAAGCGTGTTGATCCTGTTAATCAACTCACCTCTTGTTGTTTTGTCGAATATGGTTTTCATATTTCCACCGGTTGTCGAACAAAATTATAGTATAAAGACTCTTAAAGATAGGTTCGGACATGACAATTTAAGGGGGTAAATGCGACAAAGAATAAATCGTTTCGCTAATTCTGGCTGCACCAGTCATTGATCTGGGAGGGCCCCAATCTACTGATGCTTCTTTTATCGGATAAAAATTATCAGATATTTGTTGGCCTGGATTTGTAATATTTACAAATTTTGCTGTTTAATATTGATAATTACTTTCTTTTGGCTGTGGTTTTCAATTCCTAAACAGTTTGGATTTTAAATATGACAAATCAAATTCACTCAGCCAATTTTATCCTTTAAGCCTGGTTTCAATATCCATTCTTTCATGCAAAATCCTGATTATTTCCACAGTTCCATCATCGCTTCTTCTGTAAAATATCAGATGTGATTTTACTTTCGTTGCCCGATAGCTTTGCTTCGTACTTTCCATTGATTTGCCTTCCTAAAAATGGGTAGAAATATACTCAAACTCATTAATCAGAAGATTATAATATCTCCTACTGGTCGGGTTTGTAACCCTGTCCTTTGAGCTGCAGATTTTCAATCTGTTTAAACCAATGCTTCTTTTATCATTGTTTTTTGGGCTTGTGATTTTTTTTGGATAAAAGTTTTTATAAACAGAATTTTAAAAATAGGATAACAGATCCAAAGCTCAAAAGTGCCGGATTGCAAATCCGCCCCAGCAACCTCAAAAAAGTCTGGCTTTTAACCAGACTTTTGTTGCATATCATATTTCAAACTTCCTGTTAATAATACCTGCCTACAACAGGATTGTCAACAATTTTTTTCTTCATTTCGTTTGGATCGACCGCCCCTTCTTTTGCATACACAATTTTACCGCCCGGTTCTACCAAAATGGTGTAAGGCAATGCTCCCTGCCATTTCGGATCGATCGCTTCGATCAGTTTATATTTATCATCAATATTAAAAATGTAATTGGTGGTTGATGCCTGTGATTGTTGAAGAAACTTTAAAGCTTTATCTTTTTTGGCAGGATCATCGGCACTTACGGTAACGATCTCGAAATCTCTCCGGCGGTACATCCTGTTCATGGTGATAAACTCCGGAAATTCGGTAACGCAAGGGCCGCACCAGGTTGCCCAGATATTGATCAGCCTTAGTTTATCTGATTTATTTTGTAGTAATCCTTTTAGTCCGGCTACGCCAATCGTATCAATTTTAACCGGTTCTTTTGCCCATTCTTCGGTTGCTTTTTGTTGCCAGTTTTCTTTTTCGGCCCATTTTACTGAACATCCAAATACTTTGGTGGTAGCTACCGCTGGTTTTTTGTGGTTCAGCATGGCATCAAGCGCGTTGCGGGTATCCTGGCTGTTCGGGGTTTTGCTTGGCTTTTCTGTATCATCAATACGACCGGAATAGCAAAGTATCCTGTTCTCATCAAAAATAAATACGTGGGGAGTGGCCGCAGGGCCATAAGCACGGCTGGTTGCTTGTGTTTTACCATCGTATAAATAAGGAAAGTTAAAATGCTTTTGCTTTGCCCGTATCTTCATTTCGTCAAACGAATCACTTAAATCGGTATAGCCCAATTCATCTAAACGTATCGCTTGTGGATCGTTAGGCATAATTGCTACAAACGCTACCCCTTTGTTGCTGTAATCTTTGGTAAGTTGTATCAGCCGGTCTTCATAAGCCTGGGCAGTAGGGCAATGGTTGCAAGTGAAAACGACAACCAATAGCTGTTTATTTTTAAAGGAATTTAAAGAATACGTTTTGCCATCAACCCCGGGCAGGTTAAAATCTGGTGCTTTAGCGCCTATTGCTAATGTTTTATGTTCATCCGGGTATAATTTAAAGGAGAAACTAAAGGCAATTAGCAGTAATGCTATCCAATAGAAGCAACGTAACTTTGTCATGATGTTTAAAAGTTTAAAACAGAAATACGGTTTTTCGGCTGAGTAAAAGTAGTGAGGATACAGGTAATTTAAAACTTTTTATGCCTAAAAGAAGCATTAAAAAAAACTGAGGGTTTCATCCTGCCTGTTCCCTTTTCGGCTACAGGTTTTCTACTGTCTACTGGTCGGGGTTTGTAACCCCGTCCTTTGAGCTACAGATTTTCAATCTGTTTAAATTAAATGCTTCTTTTACCATTGTTTTTTGGGCTTGTGATTTTAGGATAGAAGTTTTTATAAACAGGATTTTAAAAACGAGATCACAGATCTCAAACTCAAAAGTGCCGGATTGCAAATCCGCCCCCAGCAATTGCAAATTCGCTCCAGCAAAATTCGCCGCCATGCTTCTTTTATGGCATAAAAAATTGTAACCCAAAAAGCCCGGCAGTTTACCGGGCATTTTAGTTTTACACCAGCCTGAAAACCTCCTGCAAGCTATCATTATTTTTTCTGCTCACTCGCATATCGGTAATCAAGCCGGTTTCTAAAGAATAAACCCAGCCATGCACGCTTAAATCCTGGCCGTTTTTCCAGGCGTTCTGCACGATTGAAGTTTTAGAGATCTTTTCTACACTTTCAATCACATTAAATTCTACCAGGCGGTCGGCACGTTTCTTCTCATCTTCAATTGCATCTAATTCTGCCGCATGAAAACGATAAACATCTTTAATATGGCGCAGCCAGTTATCAATAATACCGTATTGCTGGTTGCTCATGGCTGCTATTACACCGCCGCAGCCATAATGCCCGGTGATAATAACGTGTTTTACCTGTAAAATATTTACAGCATAATCCAGTACCGATAGCATGTTCATATCGGTATGTACCACAACATTTGCAATATTGCGGTGTACAAATATTTCTCCCGGCCTGGTATTGGTAATCTGGTTTGCCGGCACGCGGCTATCGGCGCAGCCAATCCATAAAACAGGAGGTTTTTGTCCGTTTGACAGTTGTGTAAAATAATCGGGGTCTTCCTTTAAGGTCCTTGCCACAAATATTTTATTGCCTTCTAAAAGGCTCTCGTAAGTGATATGACTGGTATCGTGAATCGTTTTTTCGGTTGTGTTGCTCATGTTAATTTTAATAGGATGTATAATTAATGTCTTAGCGTGCCTTTTTATTTAGCAGATTTAAATTCGTCTGGGTTATTTTGTATGCTTCTTTTAACAAGTGCAAAGCGTAAAATTTACATACTTTTTTGTATCTGTACAATTTAAAATAGATATTTACAGGCATAAAAGAAGCATTATAAATTTTCTAATATCGTTTAAAACCGGTGCTAAATAAAAAAAGCTTTTGAAATTTTGTGTTTGATAATAGGTGAAAGATCATAATATAAAATAGTAAGCAATATTACCGGTACAAAGTAAAAGATCTTAAACTTGTAGATATTAAAAAAGTAGCCCGCAGCCAATCCGCCCAAAAGATAAAATCCTAAAATTGTAGTACGCACATACAATTTATTTTTAATAGCCACGGTTTTATCTGAGTTGGGGTGGATCCATTCTGCCAATTCGGCCCCCATATCGGTAATAAGGCCAGTCAAATGGGTCGATTTGATCAAACTTCCTGATATAACCGATACCATCGCATTCTGTAATCCCATAGAAAACAGAATGCAGCCTATTATAATTTCACGCTCTAATGTAGATTTCTGGTACAAAATATTTCCATAAAAGGCTACAAAAGCCAGGATGCATATCTCTACAAGGATGGGTATCGCATGGGCCTTATAATTACTTTTGTGTTTTAAAGAGTTAATAATAAAACCTGATAAAAAAGCACCTCCAAAAAACAGCATCAGCCAGATAAAAAATATTCTGATGTCTTTAAAATCTTTATCAATAATATTTTTAGCGAGGTTGGCTACATGCCCTGTAACATTTGACGTAAAAGCCAGGAAGGCAATTACACCTGCAACATTTACGCCGCCTGCAACAAACGCTGTAGAGGATGCCAGCATTAAATTCTCTTTAAGCGAGCGGTCTCCTTTTGTATTTCTTAACATACGTTTTCATTGTTAAAAATGTTAAATATTTAACGTTACGGTTACCTTTCATAATAGCATTATAATTGTAGCCCTTTTTTGGTTTTGTTTCTTCCGATGGCGGGTGGTTGTATTGATTTTCGTATTCTACTAACATGATTGTGTTTCGATTAGGGGCCAGATAATAATTCTTTTGATCTTGGGAATAGCCTTTTAGGTTAGGGCATCCCATTTATACTGCCTGGCAGCCAGTAGCTGCAGGCGTTAAAAAGTTATTTTAGAAAAATTTAATTAACAGCAAGTGTATCCGGCGCAAATGGCCAGGTACGATCTGCCTAAACGTTGGGAGGCGGGGTAGGGACTACAGGATTATCAGCCTGCGTGTATAAGCAGGTTTCTAAATTGCGCAAGTGGTTAAATGCTACAACCGGCAAATTATATTCCTGAAAACAAATAAAATACTCGTCAAAAAACTTCTTTTCTTTTAAAGTGTCCTTGCTCAGGTCTTCTTTATCGTTTTTTGTTTCGAGCTCTAACTGTAAAATAACAGAGCTTACCGTTTTTTTATTAAGATCAATAAATACAGGGGCAACAGATATAGCCATCTTTATTATAAAGATGCTGATAAACATCATGCTTAAACCTAATTTAATATCCCTTAATTTCACTGTTTCAAATATAACGCTTTAAGTTTTATTTTTTTACCATATAAAATTTGATTTTTTAGAAAAAGTAAATTTCCACTTCTTCTTTTTTTCTATGAACAGGCAAAAGCTGTTTTGTTAATTTTGATTTTAGGTTGATAAAAGAAGCATCTGATGTATAATTTAATAAATCAGGAAAAGGGGTTTTTAATTTAGATTTGAAAGTTTAAGCTCAATGATGCATTACTTCCGGTACTTACTGCTTCCTTTTTCCTGGATCTACGGCTTGGCTGTCATCGCCCGGAATTATTTTTACGATGCCGGGATTTTTAAAAGCACGCGCTTTAACCTTCCGGTAATTGTTATCGGAAACCTGGAAGTTGGCGGCGCAGGCAAAAGCCCGATGACAGAATTTTTAATCAGCCTGCTTCAGCCCCAATATAAAATTGCAACCTTAAGTCGCGGCTACGGCAGGCAAACCAAAGGCTTTTTTTATGCTGGTAAAAACAGCATGGCAAAAACCGTAGGCGACGAACCGCTTCAGTTCAAACAAAAATTTCCGGATATTACGGTAGCTGTTTGCGAAAGCAGGGTAGAAGGTGTAGAAAAACTACAGGCAGAAAACGATCTGGTCTTACTGGATGATGCTTACCAGCACCGCGCTTTAAAACCAGGTTTTAGTATTTTACTGTTTGATTATAGTAAATTCAATCAACCTCATTTCATGCTTCCGGCGGGAAATTACCGCGAACCTTTTTCAGGCAGAAAACGCGCTGATGTAATTGTGATTAGTAAATGCCCGCAAGATTTATCCACAGAAAATCAGCAGCAAATGTTAAAAAAAGTGAAGCTGAAAGAGGGCCAGCAATTGTTTTTTACCAGCATTGTTTATCATCCTTTCCGGCCATTATCAACAACTTTGGGCGATGCTTCTTTTATCGGCAAAAAAACTACCTTGTTTGTGCTTACCGGCATCGCCAACCCAAAACCCTTGCTACAGAATTTGCGTAAGCAATCAGCAGTGTTAATTCATCATAAATATCCCGATCATCATCAGTTTACCATTAAAAATATAAGTAAACTTGTTGCAGCTTTTAAAGCTTGTGCTGCAAATAAAAAAGCAATCATCACAACAGAAAAAGATGCACAGCGTTTACAAGAACCTGCTTTGCAAAATCTGCTTGCAGGTTTGCCGGTTTTTGTTGCACCGATTGGCCTGACTTTTTTAAATGATACAGCGCCAGGTTTTAAGCAGTTAATAGAAAATTATGTTAGAAAGTATCAGAAGAACAACCGCATACATACAGAGTAGGATTAACGGTTTTGAACCGGAAGTAGGCATTATCTTAGGGACCGGATTAGGCGCATTGGTAAATGAAATAGAGATAGAGAAACAACTGATGTACAGTAATATTCCGGATTTTCCGATCTCAACATTAGAGTTTCACTCCGGAAAACTGATTTTTGGAACTTTGGCCGGAAAAAAAGTAGTGGCCATGCAAGGCCGTTTGCATTATTACGAGGGTTATTCTATCCAGCAAATTACTTTCCCGGTGCGGATTATGAAAATGCTGGGCATAAAAACGTTACTGGTTTCTAATGCCAGCGGCGCGTTAAACCCTGCTTATAAAAAAGGTGATTTGATGATTATCGAAGATCATATCAACCTGCAGCCAGACAACCCGCTGCGCGGAAATAATGATGAAGAACTTGGCCCGCGTTTTCCGGACATGAGCCAGCCTTACCGGCACGATCTGATTGAAAAAGCTTTAGAAATTGCCGGTAAAAACAGCATAACCTGCCATCAAGGTATTTATGTTTCGGTTACCGGCCCGAACCTGGAAACCCGGGCCGAATATCGTTATCTCCGGATTATTGGTGGCGATGCAGTAGGCATGAGTACCGTACCGGAAGTAATTGTGGCCAACCACATGAATTTGCCTGTTTTTGCCGTTTCTGTTTTAACAGACGAAGGTTTTCCGGATGAACTGAAACCGGTTTCGGTAGAAGAAATTATAGCCGTTGCCCGGGAAGCCGAACCGAAAATGACGTTGATCCTTAAAGAACTGATTGCCCAACTGTGATATTGAAACAGCTAAAATTTTTATTTTTATTACTTGTTTTTTGTTCGGCAACATCTGTTTATGCACAGTATGGCAGAACAACAAATTCAACTACTAATACAAACCCTTTTACGCAGGGCGATACCAGCCACCGCACTACTGCCAAACCTTTAACAGACGACCAGTTGCTGGATACGATCCGTAAACGCGACGAGCATAAAGCAGACAGCGTTATATTTACCTCTAAATTTATCCGTGTAACAAATGAAACGCTGCTGAACGACAGCACGCAGGTTGTGCCTTTAGATACAACTTTAACCAATTTTGAAAATTACAGCGCTTTATATCAGCCACGCAGTCCGAAAATAGGATTAGGAAATTTAGGTTTGGCCTATCGTAACCTGCTTTTCGAGCCTGCCAAAACTATTGGTTTTGATGTTGGCCTGCACTCTTTAGATGCTTATTTATTAAAGCCGGAAGATGTTACCTATTATCGTGCCCGCACGCCTTTTACCAATTTATACTACGTAAACGGGGCATTGAAAGAGCAGGTTTTTCGGGTAACGCATACGCAAAACATCAAACCCAACTGGAACGCCGGGTTTAATTTTAACCGCATTGGTTCTGTTGGTTTTTACCCGAGGCAAAAAGCAGATCATCTGGAAGCAGCTATTTTTACCTGGTACGAATCTAAAAGTAAACGGTACAATTTATTGGGGAACTTAACTTTCAATAATTTAAAAGCGCCCGAAAATGGTTCTATCCTCAATGATACCATTTTTAATAAAACCAGCGGCACAACAGGCAACAGTGCTTTGTCTAAAAGTGCCGAACCAGTAAGGTTGAATAATTCGCGCGATAACTGGCGCAATAACAGTTTGTACATTAAGCAGTTTTATTACATTGGCCATACAGAAGGTTTAAAAACCAGTGCAGGTTCATCTTCCAGCGTATTGCCTACACAGCGTATTTCGCATACTTTTACTTATAACCGTACCGAATATAAATACTTGCAGGACGAGGCTGATTTATACAGTGTTTTTCCAAATCACCTTTATGATATTAATTATTCAAGAGATTCGTTAGCCGTTGTACATTTCCGGAATGATTTTTCTTATAGTTTTTTCCTTCGGGGAAACGCGGTAAAGTTTGTACGAAATGAACTGAAACTGGATTTAGGTTTGGTGCATGATTATTATAAATACAGCCAATGGGTACGTCAGCCATTGCAAGCATCAATCACAAATTTTCAGCAAGAAGAACAAAGCCATTCTTTCCAGGATATTACTTTAAAAGCTCGTTTAGGCTATAATTTAAGCGACCGTGCCGGTTTGGATGTCAACTTACAGCAGGTTACACTTGGAAGAGAGTTTGGAGATTATTTGTACGATGCCAAATTGAACGTATTGCTGGGCAACAAAATTGGCCGGGTAATTATGGAAGCTTATACCCAAAACAACACGCCTCCGCTAATTTACACCAGTTGGTATTCCAGTCATTATCAATTTATAAACAATTCCAAAGTTGGTACTGATTTTAATAAAGTCAAAACAACCAGCTTATCTTTTAATTATTTGAATGATAAGCTAAAACTGGATGCAAAAGCAGAGTATTTTTTGATGGGCAATTATTTATACTTTGCAGCGCCTTACACAGATACAACTACAGTATATTCTAATAATTTGCAGCCTACTCAAGCTAAGTCTGCAATCAGTTTGCTAAAGTTAAGCCTGGGCAAGAACTTTACCTGGCGCGGTTTGCATCTGGATAATTACCTAGTTTACCAGAAAACAGATAATCCTTCGGTTTTACGCACACCGGAGTTTTACACCTATAACAGCTTTTATTATGTAAAAAGATTTTTTAATGTGCTGAGTACCAATATTGGTTTTACAGTACGTTATAATTCCCGTTATCTGGCACCAGCTTATGCGCCCGGAATAGGCCAGTTTTATAATAATTCCAATATCAGTTTCCCAAGTTATCCGGTAATTGATTTGTTTGTAAAAGGAACGTTAAGGCGCACCAACCTCTTCCTAAAATACGATTATGCCAACCAGGGCTTGTTAAGCAAAGGTTTTTATACGGTTGTATCTCCGGGCGCAAATGCAAAGAACAGCGTTGGCTACCCAATGCAGGATGCACTGTTGAAGTTTGGCGTAAGCTGGAATTTTTATAATTAAGTAAGTTTAAGACGATAAAAGGTATATAGTTCCTCCTATTTTTCTTTAGTTTAAAACTTATTCTCTTACTTACTTAGTTTTAAAAAAAATGAAAAAATCATAATGCTTCTTCTATGTCCATAAATCTTGTTTTTCAAAAATTAAGAAGATAAAAGAAGTATAGAAATTTTCTATTTTTTGTGGTAAGAGATTATGGGAAATAAATCATATAAAACTTAAACATGTTTTTAGTAGCTAATTATTATAGTCAAAACTAAAAGCTATTATATTATTGAAATTAGTTTTCTTTAATTGCTAATGCAAATAGCAGCTATATCTAAATTTAATATTTTATGAGAAGCTTTAAGATTTTCATTCGCCGGAATATAACTCTAATATTAGTTCTTTTCGTTTTTTTAAGTTGTAAAAAAACAATTGAAGGAGGAACTGTTACTAAGTTAACAGGTTTTGCAAGTGATCCTATTGCACAAAAACCAATTCCAAACGGCTCTGTCTATGTCTAGGAGTATGTAAGTGGATTCTATGGACCGAAATTTAGTAAAGTGATTGATTCCACTAAATGTGATATTAATGGAAAATATTCTATTTCTTTTACGACAACGGGTCAAGGACTTGAATATCGACTTGCATTTTTTTCTCCACCAAATTACTACAGTTTACAAGATGCTGTTATAATAATTGTTGGTAAAGATAACACAGTAAATTTTTCAGCATTTAAAGTACACTTATTAAAAGCGAGAGTTGTTATTTCAAATAATCCAAATCCTCCCTTAAATGTTTACACTACTATTTCAAGCGGTGGTAAAATTTCGGGAAAGGCAGGCGATAGCACAATTTTCTTGAAGGTTCTTCCTAACATTGCAAACTTCGTTTATTTCGCAATTCAAAATATTGATACGCCAACAAAATCTAATTTAAGAATTGATACTGTTTTACTCTCTGGTTTCGCCGATACTTTTCGCCACACTTTTCAAGTCAATCCACAGCTATTTAAGTGCCGTTTATAAAAACATGCTATAATTTAAGTCTTCTGCTTCTTTTTCCTGGCAGCCGGAAATAAAACATTGTTTAAAATCAGCCGATAGCCGGGAGAATTAGGGTGCAGTTTTAAATCCGTTGGCGGGTCGCCGATGGCATGCTGGTAATCTTCCGGATCGTGGCCGCCGTAAAAAGTCCATTGTCCTTTGCCATAATCGCCGTGAATGTAGCGTGCTTCTCCGGCAGATTTTAACTCCCCTAAAATTAAAACGCCTGGTTTAAGTAGATCTTTACGGAAAGCAGTTGTTAATCCCATAAAACCTTTTACAACTTTATCGTGGTTTTGGGTGAGCATAGACGGAACAACGTCCCATTTAGCAGAAAAATCAAACAAAGTAAAAAAATCCTGCGAGCGGTCTACGGTCCGGCTTGTGGTTACATCAATATTACTAAATTGATGACTGTACGGGTTTTCATCCAGTTTAAAATTCTGGAAAGCAAAAGTTTTATTAAAATCTAATTTAGCCTGTGCATTTGGGTCGGCGGGATCACCGTCAAACATGCGTTCGCAAATATCGGTCCCATCAGCAGCCAGGGCAATATCAAAAGTATCTGTGCCAGAACACATGGCAAATAAAAACCCGCCGCCTGAACAAAAATCGCGGATGTTTTTAGCTACGGCAAGCTTCATTTGCGATACCTTTTTAAAGCCTAATTTATGCGCTAAAGCTTCCTGCTGCTGCTGGTCTTCAATATACCAGGAAGCGGTATGAAAAGCGGCATAAAACTTACTATATTGCCCCGTAAAATCTTCGTGGTGCAGGTGCAGCCAATCGTATTTCGGCAGTTCGCCTTTTATGATTTCTTCATCATATAAAACCGTGTACGGGATTTCGGCATACGTTAAAACCAGCGTTACGGCATCGTCCCAGGGCAATTTGCTTTTAGGCGAGTAAACAGCCATTTTAGGTGCTTTTTCCAATTTTACCAGATCCATATTAACCGAAGGATCGGTAATTTCGTTTAAAATAGAAGTAACTTTTGCATCGGCTAAAACCTCGTAACTTACGCCTCTTATTTTGCATTCTGCTTCGGCTTTCTGGTCATATTTCAGCATAAAACTTCCGCCACGATAATTCAGCAGCCAATCTACTTCCTCGCCGTTTTTTAAAACCCAAAACGCAATGCCGTATGATTTTAAATGATCGTGCTGCGTTTCGTCCATCGGAATTAAAATGGAAGCAGCTTTACTAACAGAAACGGCCAAACAAAAAATAAATGCAATAAAAACAGCACGTGCACATTTCATCCTAAATCTTTTTGAAAATCTGATATTATCACCAAAATACTAACTTTGCACCTCTTAAACAAAAAAATGAGCAAAGCAATTATTAAAACCGAAAAAGGCGACATGACCGTAGAATTTTACGAGCAGGATGCGCCAAATACCGTAGCAAACTTTTTAAAATTAGCCAAAGAAGGCTTTTATAACGGGGTAGCTTTTCACCGTGTGATCCCGAATTTTATGGTCCAAACCGGCGATCCGCTTTCTAAAGATCCTGCAACAGCTTTCCGTGCAGGCAGCGGCGGTCCGGGTTATAAAATTGATTGTGAACTGACCGGCGAAAATCAGTACCACGACCGCGGCGTACTTTCTATGGCACACGCTGGCCGTAATACTGGCGGTTCCCAGTTTTTTATCTGCCACAGCCGTACCAATACAGCACATTTAGACCGTAACCACACCGTTTTTGGTAAAGTGGTTGAGAATGTGGACGTGGTAGATGAAATTCGCCAGGGCGATAAAATTACCAGTATTGAAGTGATTGAAGGATAGGAACAGTTGCCGGTTGACCGTTGCCAGTTGCGGGTTCATGATTATTGAAGATAGAAACCCTAAACTGGCAACCGGCAACAGAAAACTTAAAACTTAAAATATGAATTTACATGGAATAGTTTCCGTTTCCGGGAAACCAGGTTTGTGGCGGGCAATGGCACAAAGTAAAACCGGGTTTATACTGGAAAGTTTAGACGCGCAAAAGCTGAAATTAGTAGTTAATTTAAACACGGCTAAGCTGGCGGCTTTAGAAGAAATTACGGTTTTTGGAGAAGATGAAGATTTAAAACTGACGGATATTCTGGAAAAGATGAAAGCGCTGGAAAATATTCCGGATGCCAAAAAAGCAGACGGAAAAGCTTTACGTGCATTTTTTCGAGAAGTAGCGCCAGATCATGACGAAGAAAAAGTTTATGCTTCTGATATTAAAAAAATTATCAGTTGGTTTGAAATTTTGAAAAGCAGGCCGGAATTTAATGCAGAACCGGAAGCCGCCGCCGCAGAAACTACTGAAACAGAAACTCCGGCAGAATAGGTTTTTATTGTCATCCCGACGATAGGAGGGACCTTCATCAAAGCGATATCAATGATGTTTGAAGAGGATTTCTCTCTTCGTTCGAAATGACAGCAACAAATGCTTCTTTTATCACCTAAAAATTAGTGTGCTAAAAGAAGCATTTCCACTTTCAACAATAGTTATAACATCAGAAGGCAACCTAAAACATACAACTGGCAACAGAAATTACTCATGATGATAAGGTTCTCCCTTTAAAATCGTAAACGCACGGTAAACCTGTTCCACAAAAAACAACCGTACCATTTGATGCGAAAAGGTAAGTTTGGATAACGAAAGCTTATCATTTGCACGCTGGTAAACAGTATTATCAAAACCATAAGGACCGCCAATTACAAAAATCAGGTTTTGGGTTGAGGCAAGCATCCGTTTATTAAGCAAATCTGCAAACTGGAGCGAAGAAAGTTCCATGCCTCTTTCATCCAGTAAAACCAAAAAATCCATAGAAGTTATTTTCTTCAGAATTAGTTCTGCTTCCTTCGCTTTTTGCTGTTCCTGGCTCAATCCTTTCGTGTTTTTAAGTTCGGGTAATTCGATAATCTCCAGCTTGATGTAATGCTTTATACGTTTCAGGTAGATGTCGATACCTTCGTTTAAATACTTTTCTTCGGTTTTTCCGACGGAGAGGAGCGTGATTTTCATAATCAGAATAAATAACAGACTTTGAGCTTAATTGGATAATTTCGCCAAATTGCAAAGCTATACATTAAAATCAGGAGTAAATGACCGCGAAGGAACAGGAAGTTTTAAAAACTTATACCGAAGAAGCTACTTCTCTTTCAACAAAAATTTTATTTTATAAAAAACGCATTAACCAAATTTCATTCTCTCGGTTAATTGTTTTTTTTGTGGGAATTATTCTGATTTACATCTTAGGGAGCATAAAATCGAGTTATGCGTTATGGATAGTTTCAACAATGGTAACTGCTTTTGTACAATTGATTAACAAGCAATCAAAACTACAAAAGGAACTGATTTTTGATGAAAACCTGCTAAAAGTTTTAAGCAACGAAATTAATCATCTAAAAGAAGCAAAAAATAGTTACGATAATGGTTCTGCTTTTGCTGATGGATTTCATCCTTACACAGATGACTTGGATATTTTCGGCGAGAAATCTTTGTTTCATTACGTTAACCGCTGCAACACGCAATCGGGCAAAAATATTTTAGCGGATTGGTTTAAAAATCCTGTAGAAAAAGCAATCATCGAAAGCAGGCAACAAGCTGTAACTGAACTTCAAAATTATCCTTCAGAAACTTTGGATTTCCGTGCAGAACTAATTGCTTTTAGCGGTACAGAACTCACAACTTTATCGTCTTCTCTTAAAGAAGGATTAAAAGAAAGGCTCGCTTTCATACATAAAAACTGGCTAAAAAGTTATGTAAAAGCGTTGCCTTTTATAATTGCGGCTTTAATTATCGGTGCTGTTTTTAATGGCCTATTTTTAAAGTTACTTGGATTGCTTGTGTTTGTTAATTTCTTTTTTAGTGGAATTTATGCAAAGCAGGTTAACCAGGTTTATACTGGTTTTAGCAGAAGCAGTAACCAGCTTTCTGCATTTGCTTCAGTTTTAAATTGGATGGAAGAAAAACTCTGGAAGAGTAATTATCTGCAAAATTTGATTGCAAGTTGCGGTTCGGCAAACGGACAAAAAGCACATAATTCTATCCAATCTTTAGCTAAAATTTTATCTCAGTTTGATTACCGTTTAAACATGATTGTAGGTGCAATTTTAAACTTTTTTTTACTTTGGGATTTGCGTTGCACCATCAAACTTGCCAACTGGCACCAAAACGCTTCTGCTAATGTAACGGATAGCTTCGAAGTAATCGCTGCTTTTGAAGCTTTGATCAGTTTAAGTACGCTGCATTACAATCATCCGGATTGGCCTTTTCCAACAATTGAAAAAGACTTTTATGTTGAAGCATTGGAACTTGGTCATCCCCTAATTGTCGAAGAAAAACGCATTAGCAATAATTTTAAAATGGAACAAAAAACAGTTGATGTAATTACCGGCTCGAACATGGCTGGCAAAAGCACGTTTTTAAGAACGCTTGGAATTAATCTGGTTTTAGCTTATTCCGGTGCGCCCGTTTGTGCTAAAAGTTTAACGGTTTCGGTAATGAAGTTGGTTAGTTACATGCGTATCAAAGATTCGCTGAATGAAAGCACTTCGACTTTTAAAGCAGAATTAGACCGTTTAAAAATGATCCTCCAAAAAACAGCAACCGAAAGCGATGTGCTTGTTTTAATAGACGAAATGCTGCGCGGCACGAATAGCAAAGATAAATATGCCGGTTCTAAAGCTTTTATTGAACGTTTGGTAAAACAACAAACAGCAGCTTTGGTTGCAACACACGATCTGCAAATTGCCGATCTCGCTGACGAACATCCGGGTTTGGTCCGTAACTTTCATTTCGATATTAAAATGCAAAACCACGATATGTTTTTTGATTACAAGATCAAGGATGGCGCTTGCAAAACTTTTAATGCTGCTATTTTGCTACGGGAAATTGGGTTGGGAGTGGAGTAGTTTATCTTTCTGATGCTTCTTTTATCAACTAAAAATTGGTGTTAAAATACTTTTGGGCGTGCCCCTTCGGGTCGGGCTATCCGCTGCAAGTCCTCGCTACGCTCCGGGCTTTCCGCTACTATCCCTCACGTACCTGCAAAGCGCTGCATTATCCTGTTTGTTAATTTAATTGTATGTTTTTGGCTTAATGTGCTACCGTTTCTTTCCACTATTATCAACAACCCCTTTTGCATCATCTATTACAAAACCAATTCCATTTTCTAAATAAACCCTTGCCGCTTTTTTATTAACAGGCGAAGGGCCGCCATCAAAATTAACGATGCGCAAATTGTTAAAATTAGCGGCTTCAATGCCATGGGTGTAAAAAGGCATTCTGGTATCAGTCCAGGTTAATTTAAAATTACTGATCCGGATGTTTTTTGCATGATCTATTAAAATTCCGGGAATATCTCTTTTAAAAACCTGGTTCTTATCTCCAATTACACCTCTTAAATCTATATTACCGCCTTCAACCTCATTTAGTTTACTGTCAAATAGTTCAAAATTAATATTATCAAAAGTTAGGTCTTGGATAATGCTTTCATCCGTTCCGTACACTAAAATCCCATTTTCACCTTTACAAAAAATATTGCTGAATTTAACGTTTTTGATTGTCCCTAATTTTACTGCTTCTTTTCCGCGAATAGACGAAATATGTATCGGCTCGCCGTTTCCCCACCAGTCGCCGGTACGAAATTTGGTTTCAATAGTCATATTAGAAAAAGTGATGTTTTCCAAAGAACCTTCATCCCTTAAAAATATTCCGACCCCGCGTGTAGAATTGGTAATATTAACATTATCCACATGGATATTACGCACTGTATTCTGATCGAGAAAACCAATACGGATACCGCTGGAAGCTGATTGCAAATTACAATTGCTTACCAAAATATTTTCGGAAACATGCTTTTTGCCGCTAAAACCAGGTATTTCAAAATGATGATCGTATCCAACAATCGCAATGGCATCATCACCGGCGCGGATATCACAATCTGTAATAGCTACATTGCTGCAACTGGTTACATCAATACCATCTGCGTTTGGAACAAGCATCCCGCTCCACAATTTAATTCCGGATACCAGTACGGCATCGCAATCGGCAAAATGTAAGGTCCAGAAAGGCGAGTTCAGCAAAGAAATATTGCGTACCTGCACGTTGCTGCACTCAGAAAAAATAACCATTTGGTGCGGGCGGTCTTTATTAGGGACAACAGGGCCATCGCCAATGCCGTTTTCCACCTTTCGGTAATTGTTTCTCTGCCTTGTAAAACGAGTGGTAGCCGTATCAATCTTTTTAGCTTTTGTAAAATCATGAAAAGCTTCGTTGCTGCCATCAATTTTCCCTTCGCCGGTTATCGAAACATTTTGCGCGTTTATGGTATAAAGTAGTCCGAAATAAGTTAAACCATAAACCGGCTGCGTAAAACTTTTATAATCTTTCAGGTTAGCGCTTCCTTTTAGGGTTGCACCATTTTCCAGATAAAGGTTAACATTGCTTTTTAAGCTAAAAGTACCCGTAATAAAAGTGCCTGGCGGCACATATACCATTCCTCCACCGTTTTCAAAACAAGCATCAATGGCTTTTTGTATGGCAGCCGTATTAATGGTCTTCGCATCGTTTCTGGCACCAAAATCGGTAATGTTATATGTTTTCTTTTGTGCAAAAACAATTGTGTTCAGGCAAATAAGCAGCCCTATCAACAGGTTTCTTTTCATCAGCAGTTAAATTAGGAAGGTTTATAAACTGAAAAATGATTTCAGGTTTATTGGTTTTAGTAAATGCCTTCAAACATAATTATTCTTTTTTACGATTTGATTTTTTCTGCTAAAATCAAATCAACGAAAGCTGTCATGCTTCTTTTACCGGCAAAAAATTAGTGTTGTATTTTTGATGTTCCCCTTCGTGCCGTGCTATCTGCATTCTTTTAATAAACTCAGGATTTACATGGTGGGTTTATTAAACCACTCCTGCAAATGCTGGATTATCCTTGTGTTATTTTAACGGATTACCGTTACATAACCAGCTTCTTTCAGCAGATCATCATTTAAAGTAGTTGCGGTAATTACATAATAATAAGTGCCAACGGGAACGGGTTCTCCGTTATATAATCCGTCCCATCGTTTTAAAATATCTTTGGCTTCATACAACTGGGTTCCGTACCGGTTAAAAATCTGGATGCGGTAATTTTTCAGGTTGGTAATCTTCACCCCAAAATCATCGTTGATGCCATCACCGTTTGGCGTGAAAGTATTGGGGATAAAAATGGTAACATTATAACGCAAAATCAATTTGCCCAACGATATGGTGTTAGAACAGGCGCCTTTATTAGTTGCCGTTAGTTTTACCGTAAAGTTTCCTTTTGTCGTATAAGTGTGCTGCGGATTAACAGCAGTTGAAGTTGTGCCATCACCAAAATCCCACAAATAGCTATCGGCATTGGTAGAAAGGTTTTTAAAAGATACGGTTAACGGCACAGAGGCACTAAGCGGAATAGTTGGCGTAACATCAAAAGCAGCAACCGGAACAGGAACGATATCCGAAAGATTGATGGTTGTACCAACCGGATCGCTGGAACATTGACCCTGCGTAATAGTGAGGGCATAAGTTCCGGCAACGGAAGGGCCAGTAATAGGAATACGCACTACTGTTTGGTTGGAGGTAAAATTGTTAGGGCCGGTCCAGCTATAAATAGTATTGGCTTGCGCCGTTGTGCTCATTACTAAAGTATCGCCAATGCAATAAGGGCCGTTTACCTTGTTCAGTTGCGTTACCACCGGCTTCTGTGGCACATTTACATTTTGTGATATTACTGATGTACAGCCCAGCATTCCAACGGCGGTAAGCGTAATTTTTTTATTGCCAAAAGAAGCATAGGTAATGGTGAAAGGCCCGTTTGTAGTTGCGCTGGTTATGCTGGCATCAGTACCAAAATCCCATTTTAAACTGGTATAATCAGTAGAATTATTGGTGATGGTAAAGCTTTGTTGATTGGTACAAAGATTATTGGGCGTAATGGTGAAATTAAGCACAGGCGTTTTACCAATAGGCGGAATGGTGATAGAAGCCTGATCGCTTGTGCAACCATTTTGGGTAATAGCAAGCGTATAGGTTCCGGCCTGATTGTAATTGGTAATTGGAATGGTAACTACAGAATCGGTAGAAGTAAAACCGTTTGGCCCCTGCCAGGCGTAAGTTGTTTTGGCTGAAGGTACTTGTGCCCTTAACACTAAATTATCTCCCAAACAATAGCTGTTTTTAGCAGATAAAACAACAGGTATGGCTGGTTTTGCCGGAATATCAAAGGTTTTATAATCAACCGTCAAACAGCCTTGAGCATTATACGCCAATAAAACAGCAGTTTTTGTTCCGGGAGTTGAATAAGTAACCGTATATGGACCTGGCCCGGCAGCAGAGTCTATGCTGGCGCCATCACCAAAACTCCATTTTAAAGATGTATAGTTAGTGGATTTATTGGTGAAAGTAAAACTTGGGCTTGCTGTACAAGCATTGTTTACTTGCATATCCAGTTTTGCGGTTGGGCCCAAAAATGTTCCGGTCGTGGCACCACTGCCGGTAAAGGATATGGTAAAACCATTGGACCCTGAAGTAAAGTTGTTAATCAATAACGCATAAACGTGCCCCTGAATCATATCAACATATTTTACAAAACCATCTTGTCCTGCCACACAACCGGGCATTTCTACTAAATCGGTAGAAGTTAAGTTAAGCCCGGTTTTATTGTAAAATGGCGTACATCCAATACCGCTGCCAGAAGCGCATCGGATGGCATTTGCCGCAGTTACATTGCTTGCTGCACCACTGGTTCCTAAATCATACAAAACCCAATCAATATCATTGTCGGAAATGGTTGGTGTAATCGTAAAAGTTAATGTTCCGTTGTTAGCGGCCGTCCATTTATACCAGGCAGAATTAGCTTCAATTGGCCCGTTTCCAGAATTTACATCTAAACAAGTCCCGGCAGATTCCCTGTTGTTAGTACCTGCACCGGTTACATTAGTTTGGGTAAAAGCTGTTGTATCACAAATGATAGAAGCACTGCCAAAATCCTGGCCAGCTTTTAGAATGGGGAAATAATTATTGATGCACAGTTTAAAAGTACCAGTATTGGCACCGCTTACACGAATATAGTAAGTTTGGCCGATTGTTAAGCCGCCTTTATATAATGTACCCAAAGTTGTGGTACTGGTATTAGAGCCAATCAGTTCTGTAAAATTAGAGCAGTCAGGCGTAGTGTACAAAGCAATTAAAGGCGAAGTAAGCGTGCCGCCGCCGTTTGCATTTCCGGTTACCGAAATATTAACATCAAAAGCTGTGGCGATAAATTTAAACCACACATCATTACCTTCAGAAGGCCATGCTTGCGATTTTGCCAAACCGCCTGCTGTTGCATTTACATTGGTATAAGCTGCATTGTCCGAACAGAAATTGGAAACATTAGTGAGCGCAATTGCGCCAGAACAATCATCATTAACCGGAGCCTGCGCCTTTAGCGCAGCCGAAAGACCTAAAAAAAATACCGATAAAAGAAGTATTCGTAGTTGTTTCAATTTTCCGGCCGAAATCTTTCCTAAAATAGAAAAAGCCCCTGAAATTTCAGGGGCTTTTTCTATTTAATACATGCTGCTTTTAGGCTACATTTTTTTGTTGCCTGCGGATGATATTCAAAGCACCGCCTGCTTTAAACCATTCGATCTGCTGTGCATTGTAAGTATGGTTTACCGGGAAAGATTCCTGAGAACCATCTGCATGATGCAAAACAATAGTTAACTGACTGCCTGGCGCAAACTGATTTAAGCCGGTGATGTCAAAAGTATCATCTTCCAAAATTTTGTTGTAATCTTCTTTATCTGCAAAAGTTAAGGCCAGCATACCTTGTTTTTTCAGGTTGGTTTCGTGGATACGGGCAAAAGATTTTACCAGAATTGCACGAACACCTAAGTGACGAGGTTCCATTGCAGCGTGTTCGCGGGATGAACCTTCTCCGTAATTTTCATCACCAACAACAATACTTCCTATTCCTGCTGCTTTATAAGCGCGTTGCGTTGCCGGAACCGGACCATATTCGCCTGTTAATTCGTTTTTAACAGTGTCAGATTTTAGGTTGAAGAAATTGATGGCACCAATCAGCATATTATTGGAAATATTATCCAGGTGGCCACGGTATTTCAGCCACGGTCCAGCCATCGAAATATGGTCAGTTGTACATTTTCCTTTAGCTTTGATCAGCAATTTTAAACCTAAAATATCTGTGCCTTCCCATGCTTTAAACGGATCAAGCAACTGTAAACGATCGGAATCCGGACGAACTTTTACTTCAACCGTACTGCCATCTACAGCAGGCGCCAAATAACCGGCATCTTCTACGGCAAAACCTTTAATCGGCATTTCGATACCTTGCGGCTCGTCTAATTTTACCTGCTGTCCGCTTTCATTAGTTAACGTATCTGTTAACGGATTAAAAGTCAGATCACCGGCAATAGCAAAAGCGGTAACGATTTCCGGAGAGGCTACAAAAGCATGTGTATTCGGGTTACCGTCATTACGTTTTGCAAAGTTCCGGTTAAAAGAAGTAATGATGGAATTTTTGCGGGTAGGGTCATTGGTATGACGTGCCCACTGGCCAATACACGGCCCGCAGGCATTTGCCAGGACAACGCCGCCAATCTGATCAAAAGTATTTAAATAACCATCACGGTCAACAGTATAACGAACCAGTTCAGAACCAGGTGTAACTGTAAATTCAGCCCGCGTTTTTAAGCCTTTATCAATTGCTTGTGTAGCAATAGAAGCGGCACGGGTAATATCTTCGTAAGAAGAATTGGTGCAGGAACCGATCAAACCAACTTCTAATTGAGATGGCCAGTTGTTTTCTCTTACAGCATCAGCAAATTTAGAGATCGGCCAGGCTAAATCTGGTGTGAACGGACCATTTACATAAGGCTCCAGTTCAGAAAGGTTAATTTCAATTACCTGGTCAAAATAAGCTTCCGGATTTGCATAAACTTCCGGGTCGCCGGTTAAATATTCTTTAATGGCGTTTGCTAATTCTGCAATTTCGCCTCTTTCCGTTCCTTGTAAATAAGCTTCGGATTTTTCATCGTAACCAAAAATAGAAGTGGTTGCACCAATTTCCGCGCCCATATTACAAATGGTTGCTTTTCCGGTTGCTGATATCGAACGCGCACCTTCGCCAAAGTATTCTACAATCGCACCTGTTCCGCCGTTAACGGTTAAGATACCTGCAACTTTCAGGATCACATCCTTAGCAGCAGTCCAGCCAGAAAGTTTTCCGGTTAATTTAACGCCAATCAGTTTCGGGAATTTTAGTTCCCAGGGCAATCCGGCCATCACATCACAAGCATCGGCACCGCCAACGCCAATTGCAATCATGCCTAAACCGCCGGCATTTGGGGTGTGAGAATCAGTACCGATCATCATTCCGCCAGGGAAAGCATAATTTTCTAAAACTACCTGGTGTATAATACCGGCCCCGGGTTTCCAGAAACCAATACCATATTTATTAGAAACAGAAGAAAGGAAATCGTAAACTTCTTTATTCTGGCTTTTTGCAGTGTCCAAATCTTCCTCAGCACCAATTTTTGCCTGGATCAAGTGATCGCAATGTACGGTTGAAGGAACAGCCACTTGCGGCCTGCCAGCCTGCATAAACTGTAATAGGGCCATTTGTGCCGTTGCATCCTGCATCGCTACACGGTCAGGGGCAAAATCTACATAATCCACGCCACGTTGAAGTTCGCGTGTAGGGTCACCTGCCGAAAGATGGGAGTATAAAATCTTTTCAGTAAGCGTTAGCGGTTTTCCAACTGCTTTACGAGCGGCCTCGATACGGCTGCCGTAGCGATTGTAAACCTGCTGAATCATATTTAAATCAAAAGCCATTTTATTGATTTTTATTTAGGTGATTAATTATTAAACCATCACAGTTTGAGGCGAATCTACAAAAATAACAGCTAAAAGAAGTAGCGGTTTTGCAATTTTGATTTGTTATAAACAAGCTTTTATGTTTAAAATTTCTGTTACAGGCTTTTAAATTCATAACCTTGCTGCTGCCAGTATTCCAATGCTTTTGGCAAAGCATATTCCAGTCGCGGCCATGCTTTCAAACTGTCTGTTGGTTACGGGTTTGTAACCCCGATCTTTTAACCCGGAATTTTTAATCCCATATTTATAAATAGCAATGCTTTTTTACCGGTAATAATTATCATGCAAAATACAAAAGGAGTACCTATGTTTTTCCTGTTTGCGGGAAAATAATAATCATCCATCACAAACTTTTAAAAACATATCCCAACTGCTGCCAGTATTCTAATCCTTTTACCAGGAATTTTTGTCAATTATAACATAAGACGATAAATAGCTTGCTATCTTTGTACCCACTTGTCAGGGCTTAGCGAAGTATGAAATACGGCAGAAATGACCACCATTTTCAGGACATCGTCCACAATAAAGTGAACCATGAACGGGAACACTTCCAGAACTGCGCAACGAGTGCCATCATAACATATAGCTATTGACTTCGGCTTACTTCTGATATAAGATACCTTGCCGCGTACCTCTTGCATAAATCGTTTGCCGAGGCCTTTCTGTTTTTCCTCGTACCATTCAGCCGCTATTTTGATGTCTTGTTTGGCCAAAGGCAATATAATGGCTTTGTACATCTAAAGGTCTTTTTCAATATCTTCCATGGCAGCATCAAAATCCAATGCCTGTGTTGGTTCGTTCCTGTAATCCTGAAGACGCTTTCCCGCTTCTTCCATCTGCCAAACGGGAATGTCCGTATGCTCCTGTTCAATACCCTTGTATTTACTTTTGAGTTCGTTCCATTCAGAGATAGGAATGAATACACCGGTAGTCTTTCCCGTATTGTCAGAAATATATTGAAGGCTCATTATGACAAAGATATATCATTTAAGAGTTAAAATGCAATTCCCTTTGGTTAGTATATGTAGACATGCTGCATTGCTGGTTGCGGGTTTTTAACCCCGATCTTTTAACACGGAATTTTTAATCCATATT
>NZ_WPIK01000020.1 GCF_009754915.1 Mucilaginibacter arboris
TGTGAACAAGCTTTTGGCTTAGTTCATCTTTAATTTCTTTTGAATATCAGCTACGTATGTTTTAAACTTTTTATCGGTATCAATTAAATCTTCTACCGTTTGGCAGGCATAAATTACCGTAGAATGGTCTCTTCCCCCAAAAAACTGTCCGATTGTTTTTAATGAACTTTTAGTATGTGCTTTAGAAAGATACATCGAGATTTGGCGTGCCTGTACAATTTCACGTTTTCGGGTTGATGATTTTACCATCTCTACGGGAACTTCAAAATACTCGCAAACTAATTTCTGGATAGATTCCATCGAAATTTCTTTGCTTGAATTTTTAATAAAGTTCTTTAGCATCTGACGGGCTAACGCCAAATCAATTTCTTTTTTATTAAGTGTTGATTGCGCTAATAACGATACCATTGCACCTTCCAGTTCACGTACGTTATTATCAATGTTATGGGCAACATATTCAATTACTTCCTGGGGCAATTCTATGCCATCCTGGTAGATTTTCTTTTTCAGGATTGCCATACGTGTTTCCATATCCGGGATTTGCAGATCTGCTGACAAGCCCCATTTGAAACGGGACAATAAGCGTTCCTCCAATCCTGACAGATCTTTTGGGGATTTATCAGAAGTCAGGATAATCTGCTTTCCTGATTGGTGCAGGTGATTAAAAATGTGGAAGAAAATGTCCTGCGTTTTATCCCGGCCGGCAAAGTTGTGAACATCATCTACAATCAGTACATCCATTGCCTGGTAGAAATTTACAAAATCGTTGATGTTGTTATTCTTTAATGATTCTACAAATTGTGTCGTAAACTTTTCGCAGGAAACATACAATACCAATTTCTCCGGAAAAGATTGCTTGATCTCGTTACCAATAGCTTGCGCTAAATGCGTTTTTCCTAAGCCTACACCACCATAAATCATTAAGGGGTTAAAAGAAGTTCCACCGGGCTTTGCTGCTACGGCATAGCCGGCAGAACGGGCCAAGCGGTTGCAATCGCCTTCTATAAAAGTTTCAAAAGTGTAGTTCTGGTTTAGTTGCGGGTCAACCTGTAGTTTTCTTAATCCCGGTATTACAAATGGGTTTTTAATATCCTTGTTAATAGAAACAGGAATCGGCATAGACTGGTTTTTACCTTCGCTCCCATTTCCATTAGAAGGCATGTTAGTAGTAAAAGGTTTAGCCGAAGATTGTTCCATCACTATATTATACTCCAGCCTGCCTTCTTCACCCAACTGGTTTTTAATTGTTTTACGCAACAAGCCCACGTAATGTTCTTCCAGCCATTCATAAAAGAATAGGCTGGGAACCTGAATTGTAAGAACACTGCCTTCCTGCCGGATAGCTTTAATAGGTTCGAACCAGGTTTTAAAACTTTGGGCCGGAATATTGTCTTTTATGATGTTCAGACAGTTGTTCCAGATATGCGTACCAGTTTTTTCCATGTAGTTTTTATCAAAAAGTTGATTTCCAATCGATCAGTAAGGTTTCTTATAAACCCGTTTGGAAGACCGAAGATTCAAAAAAAAGATGTGGAAAAAAACTTTAATTTCCGATTTTTTATAAGCTGCTCAAATGCAATAAGATAAGAAATCCACCCTCAAATGTGCAAAAAAACATAACAAAAATGCTTTGTTTTGATTCCTTTTTTTATAATGTGGTAGTTCATCCAAATTTAACAATAAAAAAAATTGTTTATATTAAAGGTTTAATAATCAGTAGTATAAATATTAAAAAAATATTAACCCCAACTTCCACTATCAAAAAAACTGATATTTCTTACGTAAATACCAGTCATTTTATAAATACTTATCAACAAAGTGCTGTTTAATGGATTTTTACCGGAGAAGCTGTGCAGCTTCGTCCCGTATTATGGCTGCTGCCAACTCATAAGGGTTGTTTTCCATCCTTCCGATCTGCTCCAGTACAAGTTTTCCAAAATCTAAACCTGTTGCTTGTGGCGGCAGTGCTTTTACCGCACTGTTCATTAAAGATACTGTATCATTTTTAACCCTGTTTACAATTTCCCATGAAGCATCCCCCACATAAATTTGCTGTGTAATGTTATGCTGATACTCATTTCTGATTTCTGTTAATATCAGATAATGGAGTTCTCCGGCAGAAAAAGTATGGTTGTTTAACCTTACTAATAAATTAACCGGGTTTGTTCTGTCTATAAATAAAGTTAGCCGTTCATAAGCTTGTAAACGCAACGAAAGCGTTTGTTGATTAGCAGCTTGCTTCAGTTTGATCAACTGTTGATTTTCAAAACGCTGCAAATAAGGTTTAGCTATATAAAAAGCAGCAAACAGCACTAATAGCCCCGAAACTGTTAGTTTAACAATGTCAAAAAGATAGTTGTTCAGCATAAAAAATAATGTTGGTAAATGGTCATAAACGATAGGTGTATAACTTATATGTGCAATTTCAGTTATATTTGTTTAAATAAAAATTTTAAAAAAAATGAGTACTGTTATAGAATCCGTTTCAGCGCCAGTGTCTTTTACAGAAGGTGCTGTGGCCGAATTAAACAAACTGATTGATCAGCAGGAAATCAGTCCTGATTTTGGTTTACGTGTAGGTGTAGAAGGTGGAGGTTGTTCCGGAATGAATTATATTTTAGGTTTTGACCAGAAAAAAGACGGCGATCAGGAATTTATAATTAATGGTATCAAAACATTTATGCACAAAGCACATGGTTTATACCTTGCAGGCATGCAAATTGATTTTCAGGATGGCCTAAATGCCCGCGGTTTTACTTTTAACAATCCAAATGCAGCAAGTACTTGTGGCTGCGGTTCTTCTTTCTCTGTATAAATACTTCTTTTATCGTATAAAAATGCGCATGGTTAAAATAGCCAAGCGCATTTTTTATAATAAAAGTTGGTTTTTTAGCGGATAATCGTAAAGCAGCTTTTCTATATAAGGTGTTTTGAGCGATTTTTCTAATGCCTGCGCATGCCTTATATGGTGCATATCACTGGAAATAAAATCGACCATATTATGGTCAATCATTGCTTCTGCCATTGCTTTGGTTTTTCCTCCGTAATATCCGGTTAAAGAAATGGTGTTCATTTGCAAATTGCATCCCCAGCTTTTAATATTCTCGCAATTTTCTATACTTAAATAAGGATAACGTTCGGGATGCGCCAATATTGGTTTGTAACCTTTGTCAATCATTTTTTGAATGATGGGGATCAGGTTTGGATGAACGTCTATAAAAGACATTTCAAATAGCAGATAACCATCTTTCATGGGCATCACTTTATCTTCATCCAGTAGCGTTTCAAAAGCTTCGTCTAAATAATGCTCTGCAGCAGCTTCAATCTCAATTTCGATATGCTGTTTTTGCAGTTCATTTCTGAGTACTTGTAAAGCACTTCCAATAGTTTCTGCATTATTACGATAATAATCAACCATTATATGTGGTGTTGCAATAATCTTCTTAATACCAAGGTTCATTATTGCCTGTACCAATACAACCGATTCTTCTACTGTTTGCGCCCCATCATCAATACCCGGAAGAACATGCGAATGCATATCTACAGCAAGGGTGCTAAAATCGAGTGGTTTTACAAATTCTAAATTTCTTTTTTTACTGAAGATGCCAAACATGCTTAGCGGTTTTCATACTGTTCCTGGTAGTACTGCTTGTAATTACCAGAAGTAATATTGTTAAGCCATTTTTCGTTTGCCAGATACCAGTCAACAGTTTTCTCCAATCCCTGCTCAAAAGTTACACTTGGTGTCCAGCCTAATTCATTTTTTAATTTAGTTGCATCAATGGCATAACGCAAATCATGGCCTGCACGGTCTTTTACATAAGTAATCAGTTTTGCTGATTCCCCTTCTGCACGGCCTAATTTCTGGTCCATTATATTACATAAAAGATGTACCAGGTCGATGTTCTTCCATTCATTATGCCCGCCAATGTTATAAGTTTTACCAGCATCGGCATTATGAAAAATAACATCAATTGCACGCGCGTGGTCCTCTACCCAAAGCCAGTCGCGAATGTTTTCGCCTTTTCCATAAACCGGAATTGGTTTTTTCTCCTGGATGTTATGGATAGTAAGCGGAATTAATTTTTCGGGGAAATGATTAGAGCCATAGTTATTAGAACAATTGGAGATCACCGTATCCATTCCATAAGTATCCTGGTAAGCACGCACCAAATGATCGGAACCAGCTTTTGAAGCTGAATATGGAGAATGCGGATCATAAGCAGTTTCTTCTGTAAACATGCCCGTTTCGCCTAAAGTACCATAAACTTCATCTGTAGAAACATGATAAAAACGGGTTTTATCGTATTTACCTTTCCAGCAATCACGGGCAGCGTTTAACAAATTTGCTGTACCAACTACGTTAGTCATTACAAATTCTAACGGGTTCGTGATAGAACGGTCCACATGCGATTCTGCAGCCAGATGGATTACAGCATCAGGTTGTTCTGATGTAAATAATTCATTGATAAAAGAAGCATCAACAATATCCCCTTTTACAAACTGGTAATTCTGCTCGTTTTCAATATCACGTAAGTTCTCTAAATTACCGGCATAAGTTAGTTTATCTAAATTGATAATATGATATTGCGGATAAGTTTTTACAAACCGCCTTACTACATGTGATCCGATAAAACCGGCCCCTCCGGTTATGATAATTTTCTTTTCCATTTTTTATAAAGGATTTTCGTTGATGTATTTTTCCCAGTTCCAGGCAGTAAGCATCATCTGATCTACATCAAGCTCTGTTTTCCATTTTAGTTTTTCTGCTGCTTTGGTTACATCTCCCCAAACTTGTTCCACATCACCAGGACGGCGAGGGCCAATTTCATAATTTAATTTAACGCCCGTTGTTTTCTCGAACGCATGGATTACTTCCAACACAGAACTTCCTTTACCTGTGCCAATATTCACTACATCGTAACCTGTAAAATCTGTAGCTGTTTCCATATATCTTAAAGCAGCTACGTGTGCTTTTGCCAGGTCGACCACATGAATGTAATCGCGTATATTACTGCCATCAGGTGTGTTATAATCATCACCAAAAACAGTTAACTTTTGGCGTTTGCCAATAGCGGTTTGGGTGATAAAAGGAACTAAATTTTGTGGTACGCCAATAGGTAATTCGCCTATTAAAGCTGATTGATGTGCGCCAACCGGATTAAAATAACGCAGCGAAATAATTTTATAAGCACTGCCGGAAGCAATTACATCCTGTAAAATTTCTTCTGCAACTTGTTTTGTATTGCCATAAGGCGACTGTGCTTTTTTTACCGGTGCTTTTTCTGTAACCGGCAATTCGTCTGGCTGGCCATAAACGGTACAACTGGAAGAAAAAACAAAATTTAACTTCTTTCCCTGGTAAGCTTCCAATAGATTTAGTAAGGAAAAAAAGTTATTTTTATAATACATCAATGGCTTTTGGACAGATTCGCCTACTGCTTTTGAAGCAGCAAAATGAATAATGCCGGCAAGATCTGGTTCTTTACTTACCAATTCTGCAATTTCCTGTTCGTAACAAAGGTCTAATTTGTAGTAGTTTGGTTTGAAGCCTAAAATTTTGCTTAACTGATCTAAAATTTTAGGGTTTGAATTAGACAGGTTATCTACAATTACCGGTTCATATCCGGCATTAACCAATTCCACAACCGTATGCGAACCGATAAAGCCCAGTCCGCCTGTAACCAGAATTTTTGACATTATTATTTGTTATAGTAAGTAAAATCTTTATGCTGAATTTCTATATCGGGCAATGATTTAAAATATTCGTAAGTAATTTTCAAACCTTCCGCCCGTGATACTTTTGGCTCCCAACCTAAAATGGCTTTTGCTTTTGTAATATCAGGCCGGCGTTGTTTTGGGTCATCAGTTGGCAATGGTTTACTTACCAGCTCTTGATTGGTTCCGGTTAGTTTGATAATTTCTTCGCCAAACTGCCTGATTGTTATTTCATCCGGGTTACCAATATTCATGGGTTGGGTATAATCACTCATCAATAAACGATGGATACCTTCGATCAAATCATCGACATAACAAAAAGAACGGGTTTGAGAACCATCACCAAAAACAGTAAGTTCTTCTCCTCTCAATGCCTGACCGATAAATGCCGGTAAAACACGACCGTCATTTAAACGCATTCGGGGGCCGTAAGTATTAAAAATGCGGATAATACGGGTTTCTACCTGATGAAAAGTATGATAAGCCATGGTAATCGCTTCCTGAAAACGTTTGGCTTCATCATAAACACCTCTTGGCCCAACCGGGTTAACATTGCCCCAGTATTCTTCGGGTTGTGGGTTCACGCTTGGGTCGCCATAAACCTCTGAAGTTGAAGCAACCAGGATACGTGCTTTTTTATCTTTAGCCAAACCAAGCAGATTATGTGTACCTAATGAACCTACTTTTAAAGTTTGAATAGGGATTTTTAAATAATCGATCGGGCTGGCCGGCGAAGCAAAATGAAGAATGTAATCTAATTTACCAGAAATATGTACATATTTAGAAACATCGTGGTTATAAAACTCGAAGTTTTCCAGTTTAAAAAGATGTTCGATGTTTCTGAGGTCACCTGTAATAAGGTTATCCATCGCAATTACATGAAAATCTTCTTTAATGTAACGATCGCACAAATGAGAGCCTAAAAAGCCTGCTGCACCTGTAATTAAAATTCGTTTTCTATTTTCCATTATGCGATTGTTTTCCTTCCGATGCTACTGTAATAAAATCCGGCTTTAGTCATTTTATCCAGGTCGTATAAATTACGGCCATCAAAAATAACATTATTCTTGAGCTTCTCTTTTACGTAGTTGAAGTCAGGCGTTCTGAAAACAGACCATTCTGTAACGATTAATAATGCATCTGCGCCATCTAAAGCAGCATAACGATCTGGAGCATACGTAATCTTATCACCTAAAAGCCTTTGCACATTTGGCATTCCTTCCGGGTCATAAGCAACTACCGAAGCGCCATGTTTTATCAATTCATCAATAATATATAACGCCGGTGCTTCGCGGATATCATCGGTTTCAGGCTTAAATGCCAATCCCCAAATGGCAAACTTTTTCCCTTCTATTCCATCTTTAAAATATTCCAATACTTTTTTTACCAGCTTCTTTTTCTGTGTTTCGTTCACATCCATTACAGAGTCCAGAATTTTGAAATCGTACCCATATTCTTTGGCAGATTTAGCCATTGCCTGTACATCTTTCGGGAAGCAACTACCACCATAACCAACACCCGGGAACAAAAAGCGTTTACCAATACGGGCATCTGCACCAATTCCTGCACGAACCATATCTACATTTGCACCAACCAGTTCGCACATGTTGGCTACTTCGTTCATAAAAGTAATTTTAGTAGCGAGGAAAGAATTGGCTGCATATTTTGTTAATTCTGATGATCGCTCGTCCATAAATAAAATCGGGTTTCCCTGGCGCACATAAGGCCCATACAATTCACCTAAAATGTCACGGGCACGCACATCGGTTGTACCAATAACCACACGGTCCGGTTTCATAAAATCCTCTACCGCAACCCCTTCACGTAAAAACTCAGGATTAGAAACCACGGCAAACTCAACCGAAGTATTTTCTTTAAAAACAGCAGTTACTTTATCTGCCGTACCAACCGGAACAGTAGATTTAGTTACGATTACTTTATAGTCTGTTATTAATTTAGCAATATCTTTTGCAGCACCCAACACAAAGCTTAAATCGGCAGAACCATCTCCACCCGGCGGCGTTGGCAAAGCCAGGAAAATAACCTGTGCCTCTTTGATAGCTTCGGCCAGATCTTTTGTAAAGTGCAGGCGTTCCTGTTTAATATTCCGGTGAAAAAGCTGTTCTAAACCAGGTTCATAAATTGGCAGAACGCCGTTTTGCATGGCTTTAACTTTTTCTTCATTAATGTCCACGCAGATCACCTCATTTCCGGTTTCTGCCAAACATGTTCCGGTTACTAATCCAACGTAACCTGTTCCTACAACGGCTATTTTCATATTTGAAATTCTTATTAAAATTTATGTTTTACCTTCGACGAATATATAAAATTCTGTTAAAATATGCTTATTCTTTATCGTATTAGTATTAAAGCTTACTATTTTGGCATTTGGCTGGCTTCCTTTTTTAATCCAAAAGCACGTTTATGGATTGAAGGGCGCCGGAAACAAAAGCTTGTTACGTTAAATGAAAGTATTTGGTTCCACTTTGCTTCATTAGGCGAGTTTGAGCAGGGACGGCCGGTCCTGGAAAAACTAAAAGCAGAAAATCCTGCCGTAAAAACAGTAGTTACTTTTTTTTCCCCTTCGGGATACGAGATCAGGAAAAATACGCCTTTAGCAGATTATGTTTACTATTTGCCATTGGATACACGAAGAAATGCTAAATTATTCATTAGTACCATCAAACCTAAAATTGCCATTTTTACCAAGTATGAATACTGGTATTTTTATATGGATGAGCTATATCAGCGTGAAATACCATTGTATCTCATTTCAGCGATCTACCGTCCGCAGCAAATTTTTTTCAGAAGTTATGGAGGATTTTATAGGAACATGCTTCTTTTAACACAACATTTTTTTGTTCAGGACGAGGTTTCAAAAAAACTGCTGGCTGATATTAACATTGATGAAGCAACCGTAAGCGGAGATACGCGTTTTGACCGCGTTTGGGAAAATGCACAAACCGTAAAACCGCTGGAAACGATAGCAGCTTTTAAAGGTGAAAGCAAAGTTTTTATAGCAGGAAGTACCTGGCCGACGGACGAAGATTTGATTACAAATTTAATTTTGATTTATCCAAAATGGAAATTCATTATCGCGCCACACGAAATCAGTAAAGAAAAAATCAGTAATTTATTGGAGAAACTTCCGGCAGAAAAAACAGTGAGATATTCTGAAATTCCTACAGATTCAAATTTATTACATCAAAAGCAGGTTTTGGTAATTGATAATATCGGACTACTTTCACGGCTTTACCAATATGGCACCATTGCGTATATTGGCGGCGGTTTTGGTGCCGGCATCCACAATACTTTAGAAGCTGCCGCTTTTGGTTTGCCAGTTATTTTCGGCCCTATTTATCAGAAATTTAAGGAAGCGCAGGACTTGATTACCTTGAATGCAGGTTTTTCTATTGTAAACGAAGCATCATTAGAAAACATTGTTTATCAATTAATCAATGATGATAATTTTTATTTTCGGGCTTCTGCAAATGCTAAAAATTACACACAGCAAAATACAGGGGCTACCAATAAAATTATAAATTATATTCGCTCCCATCAAACATTTTGATATTTGGCTATCTGTCGATGCTTCTTTTATCACCTAAAAAACTTTAATCATTTTTATTGATGCACCAATTTTGTAGTGCTAAAAGAAGCATTGGTGTTTTCATCACAACCCCAACTTTCTCAACGCAGCAATTCCAATAACTTAGGCAATCGCCATTTGCCTTAATGCTTCAACAAACAGCGGCGAATCATTTAAGCTTTCAACCAGTTGTATTTTTTCTCCGCCTAAAGCTTTAAACTCTTCGTTATATTCTATCGAAACTTCGTAAACGGTTTCCAGACAATCTGCCACAAAAGCCGGACAAAATACCAGCATTCGTTTTTTTCCTGCTTTGGCTAATTCTGCCACAACTTCAACCGTATAAGGTTTTACCCAGGGATCGTTTCCTAAACGTGACTGGAAACAAATGGTATATTGATCTGGAGTGAGATTGAGTTTTGCTGCAATTAAACGGGCTGTATGATGAGATTGTGCAGAGTAGCAAAATTTATTGGCATCAGTAAGCGTAGCGCAGCAATCAGCTGTTTTTAAGCAATGATTTTGGGTTGGATCTGATTTGATCAACTGCCTTTGCGGCAAACCATGAAAGCTGAACAAAACGTGGTCAAATGTTTCAGGTTGATACTTTCTTCCATTTTCAGCAAAGTTTTCAATCATTAACTCATTATCATGGAAAGAATTAACAAAAGACAGATCAGGAATAGTCAGCCATTTGCTAACCAGTTCCATTACCTTCTGATAAACCGAACCACTGCTTGCAGAGGCATACTGCGGAAAAAGTGCAATTACTTTTAAACTATCCAAATTTGCCGCTTTTAGTTTTTCCAGAGCAGATTCTATGGAAGGGCTTTGATAACGCATGGCCAGCTCCACCTGATAATCGTCGCCCAAACTTTCCTGCAATAGCTCGGCTTGCTTAATGCTGTAGTATAATAAGGGCGAACCATTTTCCGGCGACCAGATTTCCTGGTATAATTTAGCAGATTTTGGCGAACGAAAAGGTACAATTGCGCCTTTTACCAGTAAAGCACGCGTTATTGGATTGATGTCTATTACCCGGTCATCCATCAAAAATTCATTCAGATATTTCCGTACATCTTTTGTTTTCGGACTGTCTGGCGTACCCAGATTTACTAATAAAACTCCTTTTTTCCCCATAAATATTTTAGGCAATGCTTCTTTTACTGTGCAAAAGTATATTTTATTGGATTGGAGTTGTTATGAAAAGGATTAGAGAAAATCAATTTGACGGTTTGGCAACAATTTTTTTTGTTCCTGAATTTCTTAGCTGCTCTTTTAAAAGTCTATGATTATTTATTTAAATTTGATCTATGAGCGTATTAGTAAACACAAAAAACGAACAGGAGGAAAAAGTTTTATTAGCTTTTTTGGACAGTTTACGTTACGACTATCAATCCGATATTAAGGAAGAGGTTAATCAAATCAATTATTTATTTATTAACCACTACAATGATGAAATAGATCAGGCTGATTCTGAAATTGAAAATTTTGTTAAGCATGAAGATGTGGAACAACTTTTTCAACAAAGAAGAAAAGCGCTTTGATGAATATAAAATGGAATAAATTGGCTATTAAAAAAGATAGAAAAGGAAATTTTAGCACAAATAAAAGCATTACCTAAAAACGCAGCACTTTACCAAGCTGATAGATTTAAGAAAAATAATGATGGGAGCTTTTACGCTTTTGAAATAGACCATTACAGAATTTCTTACCGGAAGCTACCTAAAGAAATAAGAATTTTAAGGATCAGACATTCAAGCAGAAAGCCTTTTACGAGATAAGATAAACTTTAAAAGTTACGCTTTCTTCATCTTCCACAACAACCACCAAGGCGTTCCCGGAGAATCATGGTGTTCATAATGATAACCAAAAAAATAGCAGGTAAAAAAAGCAAACAGATGATTTTTGCGCTGTGTGCTCGACTGATGCCGGTTATCATGCTCGCCTTTGTGCGGCAAATATGTACCGAAGTAAAAAAGCTGTAAAGTGCTCAGCAATGATGGCAAAACCCAAAACAGGATCAGGTTTTGCTGCGGGACCCAGATTTTTAGAACATTAAACAAGATCGCCATAAAAACTACTTGCCAAACTGACAAGTAATTCCTGATAAAACGAAAATACCAGCTAACAAAATTGCCATAATGATAATCCGGATCTTGTTCTGTATGAACATGACTGTGGTGCAAATGATGCTTGGTGTACAATTTAGGATACCAGAAAGCAGCGTAAAACAAAGTACAAATTTGTCCGACTACTTTATTGATAATTGGTTTTGGAGAAACCGTACCGTGCATTGCATCATGAGCGGTAATAAAAAGCCCTGTGTATAAGTGTATTTGCAACAGGACCAGGAAATAAACCGTTGGGTTGCTCCAGCTAAAATGCCAGCACATTAATAATACGGTTGATAAAGCCCAACAAGAAATTACAAGGGTTGCAAAAAACAAACCTAAGCCGGAAGCTGCATATTTTCTAATATTCAGATCGGTCATAACAAATTTTTAATATTGTTCGAGTACTTGTTTTACTTCTTTCATTAACCACATTGGTGTTGAAGTTGCACCACAGATGCCAATTTTATCATTAGGCGAGAACATGGAAACTTCCAGTTCATGAGGAGAGGAAATAAAGTAAGTGTTTGGATTATATTTCCGGCAAACTTCATATAAAACCTTTCCATTAGAGGATTTTCTGCCGGATACAAAAAGGATCTTATCAAATTTTTGTACAAAATCTGGTAAATCTTTATCCCGGTTTGATACCTGCCTGCAAATCGTATCATTTGCAATAACTTCATGGCCACGCCTGGTCAGTTCATCTTTAATATGATAAAACTTCTCCATGCTTTTGGTCGTCTGACTATACAAAGTAAATTTTTGCGGAAGCTCTACTTGATCGAGTTCTTTTATATCTTGAAAAACCAATGCTTCATCATTGGTTTGCCCTTGTAAACCAATAACTTCTGCATGACCGTGCTTTCCAAAAATCAATATTTTCTCATCCTGATCATAAGAACTTTTAATCCGGTTCTGCAGTTTTAAAACTACCGGACAGGATGCATCAATCAGGCTAATATTGTTTTGAAGGGCAATACGATACGTTTCTGGCGCTTCGCCATGCGCGCGGATCAATACTTTTTCGTGCTGTAAGTTTGGCAGATCCTCGTGCGAAATAATACGCAAACCCTTCATTTTCAATCTTTCTACCTCTTCATCATTGTGCACAATATCGCCCAAACAATACAAATAACCATCCTGCTCCAAAATTTCTTCGGCCATGTCAATGGCATAAACAACGCCAAAACAAAAGCCGGAATCCTGATCGATTGTTACATGTAACTGGTAATTTTCCATAATGTACAAATTTAACGTAAAATGCGGAATTTAAGTTCTTTAATTATCAGGCAAAATTCAAAACTGCAAAGAAGACAAATTGCACAAGCAGTAAAACAGGTGCAACCCAATTTTGAAACCTAAAATTAAAATATTGAAAAACAGTTAGTAAAGATAAACTAACGATGCACCAACAAATATAATTTTTAACAGGAACGGCGTCTGTAAGCCAATTCCAGTAATCGAAACGGATTGCAACCGGTTCAAGGATGAGATCAAGCAAAACCAGTATAACCGAACCGGAAATAACTTTTAATGCTACTGTTTTTACCGATAGTTTTTGCAGAAGGACACTTGTTGAATAAATAAGTAAAAACCAGTTTATTCCAATTATCAGCGGAATTTCATCCACCTTAAAACCTAAAGTTTTACCATAAACATAATTGCCGAAAAGCCAGTGTTTATGCACTCCGGTCCATTCGGCAGCAAAACCTGCGGTTATGATAATTAAAGCAAACAGGAGCAGTTTAAAGAATCTTCCATGATGATTTATCAGCACTAAAAACAGCATCAGCAATAAATGGAATGGAACGAGCTGTAAAAAAAGCGGCTGTAAAAAAGGTACAAAGAAACCTATCAGCCCAACAAAATGGAACAGGACAATCAGGACAATTGAAACGTTTTTTTTGTTTAGCTTCAAACTTTTCTTCCTTTCCAGGTTACTGTTTTGGTAAGATGTTTTTTAATGGATAGATGCGCTATAATAACCAAACTTACCATTTGTAAAGGGTGCAATAGCATATTGTAAAACGGGTTTTGGCCGGATTCCAGGGAAATCATAATGCGCGTAAGCACGATGAGGGAAACCATCATTAAAAACAGTTGCAGGTTTAAAGTCAGGCCAACTATAATTGGTCCGCCAATTAAAAAAAACAGGTAAAGTAAAAAAGTAATAATGCTGTAATTAAAAGGCGCTAAAAAATTCTTACTAAATCCATGGACCGCTTCCTGATAATTGTTGTACATTCTGCATCGTATTAATCCGTTTGCCAGCAAACCCTCTCCTTTTAACCGGTTTTGCTTTACACATTTCATAATTTCTACATCTTCTACCACCTGGTCTTTCACTTTTTGATGCCATTGGTGCCCGCGGTATTTCTCCGCATCAAAAAACATAAATTGGCCGCTGGCAGCAGCAAAAGCAGGATTTTTAGAAAGATAAATTAACCGCAACGGCAACAAATTTAAAAGCATGTAGTGCATCAGCGGAACAACCAATGTTTCGCCTAAAGTTACCATTACCTGATTGGTAAAAAGGCTTAACAAAGCCAAACGGTGTACTTTAGTACGATAAACAGCGCTGTTGATTAAGCCGTTGTAAATTTCTTCATCGGCGTCCAAAAATAACAAATATTTACCTTTTGCCTGCTGCGCCAACTGGTAACAAGCATAATTTTTACCCAGCCAACCCTCTGGCAGAGGTTTACCAATAATTACTTTAACTGTTGGGTTTTTTCGGGCAAATTCTGTACACAAGTTATAAGTATGATCGGTAGATTGGTCGTCTAACACAATTACTTCTATATTTTTATAGTCTTGTTTTTCAATAGATTGCAGTAAGGTTAAAATGTTTTTTTCTTCATCTCTGGCGGGGACCAGGATAGAAACCAGATCGTGGTACTGGCGGGAAACTTTGGTTAATTTGGGATTGGAAATAAAGTTGAAAAGTGTAACGCAAAAGCGCAGTATCAGGAAAAAATAAACGAGGTAACAAAACAGAATAGCCATTATTTAACAATTGCAGTTTGCACTATCCCCGATTGCTGGTAGTGTTCCTGATACGCGGATTGAACATTTTCCAGGCCGGCAAAGTTTGATGCTTCAAAACTTTTTAAATAAATAAAAGCGGTAGGTTTTGCCTCAGAAAAATGTTCGGTAAAAGAAGCAGCAAAAATATATTGGAATTTTTGCTTGCTAAAACCAATTATCCGCTCTAAACCTTTTTCAAAATTTATCGCTTTTGTAAAATTTGAATGTAATTTCCCCTGCGGAAAAATTAACACTAAATTTTGAGGGTTATTTAACAAATCGCCCGCGTATTTTAAAGTTTGCATTATACTTTTTGAACCTTTAGAAACAGAAAATGCACCTGTGTATTTCATAAAACTGTTTTTACGGATGGTTTTTTCCAAAATCATTACATGGAATTTCTTTTTAAAAAGCAGTTTATTCAGATGAAAAAACAAAAATCCGTCCCACCAACTGTAGTGGTTTGCAATGAGTAATATTGATTTATTGGTATCAATTGGAACTGAATTGTAAACAAGTTGATGAAAATGTTTATGGACCAACCGGGAAATGTACCAGGAAAAAAAACTGTAAATAAACCAGTTGTTTTTATTTTTGACCATGCTTCTTTTACCGGTGTTTTTTAATGACTTACGTTGATCTGATTTTTTAAAGCCTGCTGATGGAAACCGTTAATTTGTTTAGTCAGCTTTTCCAAAGAAAAATCATGGTTAGTGCCGCAATCTAATAAGTGAAAATAAGCAGTTGGTTTAAAACTTTCAAAGTAATCAACAAAAACAGAAGCGTAAACAATCTGGCAATTGCCTTTGATGTTTCTAACCAGATAACTGATGCCTTTTTCAATCCTGATCTCGGTACTGTGGTTTGATTCTAAAGCGCCTTGCGGAAATACAGTTACTATATTTTCTGGCCTATCTAATTGTAAAGCAGCATATTGCATTGATTTTAACATATCGCGCGAAGTTCTGCTGATCGAAAACGAACCTAACCTGCGCAGCCACATCCGCTGCTGCAGATGGTCTTCCTGCATCATGGTAAATATTTTTTTATGAAAGATGAAGTGGCCGAGATAAGCTGCCAGAAAGCCATCCCACCAACTAAAATGATTGCATAAAAGAAGCACCGAATGCCCGGGCTTAATTTCGATTTGATTATATAAAGTTAACGCACGAAAGCTTTTAAGCATCCGCCAGCGCATAAAAGGCAAAAAAAGTTTATAAAATAATCTGTTCCTGTTGCTGGTAATCATTGGTTTGTTTTGCAATATACTGATCAAGTTTTGCCGTTATAAGCCAGTGGCCCAATGGGAGCACATGCAATTCTGGCTGGTTTAATAAACTTAAAAACTTTTTACTATTGCTTTCCGGAAATAAATTATCAAACTGCCCGAAATATAATTGACAGCGAATATTATTTAGGTTAATTAACCGGGCAATTTTTTCAATATCAGGACGAATGGTTTTGTTAAAATTAACAGTGTAATAAGCATTCAACCGCTTTGTTGGCGTATCTATTTCATGATACGCAATAATATATAAACTATGGTCGATTACATTTATTTTGTTAAGTAGCTTTAGTGCCAAAACCATCATCCAACTGCTATAAGTTAATTTTCTGAAAATTTTTTTACCGATAAAAGAAGCACGTAAAAAGTGTAAGCCCTGGTGTTCTGCCAATCCATCAGGTGCCATTAAAAAAATCTCATCTACCCATTCTGCAAAATTTTCCAATAAAAATAGCGCCATATTTGCCCCTATAGAATATCCGATCAGTGAAAACCGTTGTTCCCCAAATTGTTTAAACCAGGTTGTAAGATATGCTTTCAGCAAATCCGGCTGCATTCCTGCTAAAACGTAAGCTTCGGTTCCGTTATCTAAAACAGAAGTACCGTGAAAAAAATGATCGAAACCAATAACACGGTGTTGTTTTAGCAATGAATTTTCAAGTATAGAAAACTGTTTCCCCGTCATGCCATATCCGTGAAAAGCAAAAAGCAGCTTTTGTCCGCTGCCATATTCATGGTAATGCACTTTGCCTAAACCCTTAATCTCCAGAAAACCCATGCAAGCAAGTATAAATATTTTTATTAAAAGCCTTTAAAAGAAGTACGGCTTAAACTAAAAAAGGGCTATCGTTTTACCAATAACCCTTTAATTTTAAAAAAAGAAAATTATTTTTTTTCATTTTCAGCAGCTGCGTTTACGCCGCCTTCTGCAATTTCTGTTAACAGTTTATCAGCGTATTTTTCTTCTGCCAAAGTTTCCTCTAATAATGTTACTGCTTCATCGTAACCAAGTACGCCTGCTAAGGTTTTTAAAGTTCCGTATGTTGCAATTTCATAATGCTCACATTTTTGTGCAGCAGAAATTAATGCTACGTCACGCACTTCTGTGCCTTCTTCTGTATCTTCAATCAGTTCTTCAGCTTCTTTAGCCAAACCTGCCATTGCTTCACATTTTTTAGGATTTGCTTCTTCACCAACTATTTCAAAAACTTTTTCCAGACGAGAAATCTGCCCTTCTGTTTCTGTAAGGTGCGTATCAAAAGCATCTTTTAATTTATCAGAAGTAGTTGCTGCCGATAGTTTTTTAAGGCTTTTAACTAATTGGTTTTCAGCCCAAAGAATATCTTTTAACTCATCTACAAATAATTCTTTTAATGCACTTTCTTCTGCCGGGGTGCGTTTTGTTTTAGGGGCACTTTTAGATTTTGCTGTTGCCATTGTTAAATAGTTTAAATTTGATTGTTGTTAGTACAAATGGCAGCAAAAAATGTTTTTTTAAAAGCATTCCTTTATTATTTACCAATCCAATCACTCACAATTTTTGCAGATAACAAAGCCAGCGGAATTCCTCCGCCCGGATGCACGCTTCCGCCACAAAAAAACAGATTTTTTATTTTAGAGGATTTATTAGAATGGCGCAAAAAGGCCGCAAACTGGCTGTTAGAACTTGTTCCATATAAAGAACCCTGGTAAGAAAAAGTTTTACTTTCGATGCTTCGCGGGTCCAAAATACTTTCGCAAACAATCAGTTCACCAATATCTTCGCCTAAAGCTTTTGATAGTTTTTGGATGATATCTTTTCGCGCTTCTGCAATCAATTTATCCCAGTTTTGGCCTTGATTTGAAGGAACATTGATCATGGTAAACCAATTTTCGCAACCTTCCGGTGCATCTTTCTTTTCGTATTTAGAGCTGATATTTAAATAAATTGTAGGATCATCACTAATGCTTTTTTGCTGCCAGATGTGTTCAAACTCTTTCTGATAATCTTCGCTGAAAAAAATATTATGTAAATCCAATTGCCGAAACTGCTTTTTGATCCCCCAATAAAATATTAACGCCGAACTGCTCCGCTCCTGCCTTAAAATTCGTTTTGGTAATAACTTTGGATATTCACTAAGCAATTTTTTGTAGGTAAAATAAACATCTGAATTAGAAATAACTATATCCGCAGAAACAAATCCTCGTTCCACGATCTTCACTCCTTTCACGCTGTTCTTTTCAAGCACAATTTTTTCTATGGGAGAATTATAATGAAATTTCACGCCTAACCTTTCTGCCAGTTCAACCAGCGAAAGCGTAATTTGATACATGCCGCCATCAGGGAAATAAGCACCAAAATGCTGCTCCAAATGCGGAATAACATTAAGTGTTGCGGGCGCTTTAAATGGATTTGAACCGTTGTAAGTAGCAAAACGATCTGCATATTGCACCATTTTTTTATCGGTAAAAAAAGCATGGTTCGCTTTGTGCATTGAACGGAAAGCATCAATTTGAGTCAGCCTTAAAACTGATTTTAAAGTTTTAAAGCTGAGATAAGTTGATAAACGATGCAGGGACTTTTTCAAAAAAACATGATTGGTGATTTGATAAATCCGCTTACTATTCTCTAAATATTTTTTAATTGCCCCCGGCTGATCGCTTGTTTTTTTGCTGATTTCTGCTGCAAAAGCATTTGTTTCGTTAAAAGCGTCAACCTTCGTTCCATCCGGATAAAAATAACGGCAAACCATTGACAACTTTTGGTAGGTAAAAGAAGCATTGGGTTTTTCTCCGGCCAATGCAAACAGCTCGTCAACGTATTGCGGCATGGTAAACAAACTTGGGCCGGCATCAAAACGAAAACCATTTTGTTTAATTTCCGAAAGTTTTCCTCCGGGACAACTGTTCGCTTCAAAAACTTCAACCTCAAAACCTTTTACAGCCAAACGGATTGCAGTTGCAATTCCGGCAATTCCGGCACCAATGATGATCGCTTTTTTAGGCATAGAGGTTCGAGGTATCAGGTTGTGTGCTGTGACAAACTTAAAACAACAAAAAAGCAGGACAACAAATTATCCTGCTTTTTCTGATACTGTTTTTACCGGTGTTTTTTATAAAATTTCTTCACCCGGAGAATGATGTACTTCCGGCACCTGGTGTTTTCCTTCCAGGATTTCTTCGATCATTTTTTTATTGAAAGCCGGTAAATCTTTTGGTGTACGGCTGGTTACCAAGCCTTTATCGGCTACCACTTCTTCATCAACCCAATTTACACCGGCATTTTTCAAATCTGTTTTTAAAGATGGATAGGAAGTCATGGTCCTTCCGCTGATCATGCCGGTTTCAATCAACGTTTGCGGACCGTGGCAAATGGCTGCAACCGGTTTACCTTCATCTAAAAATGCTGATACAAAAGCTACTGCATCTTTATGCTGACGTAATTTATCAGGGTTTAAAACGCCGCCCGGAAGTACCAAAGCATCGTAATCATCCGGATTGGCATCTTCCAGTTTTTTATCTGCATTAATAGTAATTCCCCAATTGGTTTGGTCCCAGGCTTTAATTTCGCCGCCTTCCGGAGAAATTACATGTACTGTTGCGCCTGCTTCTTTTAAAGCTTCCAGCGGACTGGTTAATTCTACTTGTTCAAAACCTTCTTCGGTTAATATTGCTACTGTTTTATTACTTAAATCAGCCATAATCATTTTTATTTTTGTGTAGTTTAATATTGAACTAACTACAGCTAATGTTAAAGTTGGTTTTACAATTAACAAAATTTGACGATTACTGTCTTAGAATAATATTATCCAGATATTTATAACCTGTTCCGGTATTTAATATTAGTGCTTTTTCATTTTCTTTGATCCAGCCTGCATCAATCAGTTTTCGTGTAGCTTTCCAAACGGCAGCACCTTCAGGAGCCATTAATGTGCCTTTTTGCTGTGCGGCTTCAATAGTTGCGCTGATAATTTCTTCCTCGCTTAATGCAATTGCTGTTCCGTTTGATCCGGTTAAAACTTCCATCATTAAATCCATCCCGAAAGGAAAAGGAACGGCCAAACCGTTAGCTACAGAAGCCGACGGAAGTTCGTAATCATTTTTTTGTCCGGTAAAAGAAGCATAAGTTTTAACCACAGGCTGACAAGCTGAAGATTGCACAGCAACCATTCGAGGCAGTTTTCCTTCAATCCAGCCCATTTGCTGCATTTCCCGGAAAGCTTTCCAGATGCCGATTAAACCAGTTCCGCCGCCGGTTGGATAAACAATTACATCAGGCAGTTGCCAGTTAAACTGCTCGGCAATTTCGTAGCCCATTGTTTTTTTGCCTTCAATACGATAAGGTTCTTTTAAGGTAGAAACATCAAAAGCGCCGGTTTCCAGCTTCATTTCTGCTACTTTTTTACCGCAATCGCTGATTAAACCATCAATTAAAATTACTTCTGCGCCGTGTAGTTTACATTCTTGAATAAAAATTGCAGGCGTATGGCTTGGCATTACCACTGTTGCTTTGATGCCTGCTTTTGCACAAAAAACAGCTAATGCGCTGCCAGCATTTCCGGCTGTTGGAACGATGCAATGCGTTACGCCTAATTCTTTGGCTTTAGAAACAGCCATACCGATCCCTCGTGCTTTAAAAGAGCCGGACGGATTATAGCTTTCATCTTTCAGATAAATATCAACGTTTTTAAAATTTTCAAAAAGCCTAACGGGCGTAAAACCTTCGCCTAAAGTCACAATATTTTCAGCATCAAAAACAGGCAGAAACTCCTGATAACGCCACATATCCTGACGGCGGTTTTTTAATTCCTCTTTTTCGGGAGCATCAGCAAGATCATAGTTAACCAAAAAAGGTTTGTTACAACAAGGCGAAAAAGTATGGAGTTGATGAATATCGTACGGTTGTTTACAACGAGAGCAGATTAAATCTGTAGCTAAAGAAACGCTTTCAATAGTGGTTTGCATACAACAAAAGTAGATGGTGCATGATAACCAAGCTTATACAATTATTTCATAAGCTATAACTTAAATTTATAATGATTGTAAACAATAGCGGATAAATTGTTTCGTTAAGCCGTATTCTTCACTTCCTTTTCTGCGGATAAAAAAGAATTCTCTTTTAACGCTTAAACCTTTAACCGGAACTTCTACCAGATCGCCCGAATTTAATTCGCGCAAGATAGAAGGGCGAGGTAAAAAACCAAGAATTTCATCTGCCAATAAAAAGTTTTTTAGCGCTTCGGTCCCGCCAAGCCTGATTTTAACTTTTAGATCTGAAGGTTTGATAGGATGACCAGCCAAAGTATGCAAAAGTGCATTTAAAGTTCCTGAGCCACGTTCCCGCAAAGCTAACGGAACTGTTTTTAATTCTTCTATCGTTAAACTTTTTCCGGCTAAAGCACTTTTTTTAGAGCAGATGGCAATTACTTCATCATTCATAAAATGCTGATAAGAAACGGTGGTGAGTTTGTTTTCCACTTCAATAATACCTACATCAATTTCATGGTTTAGCAAGGCGTTCATCACATTTTCCGAATTTCGGTTAACCAACTGTATATCCACATTTGGAAATTTTTGCTGGAAGCCGGATAAAATGGAAGGCAGAATGTATAATGCGATGGTTGTACTGGCACCTAATTTTAAAAAACCTGCTGCACCTTCTCCTTTGCTTAATGTTAACAGGTCGAATTCAATTTTTTTCTCAATCTCACGTGCTTCTAATAAATAGTAGTAAAGCTTTTGCCCGGCTTCGGTAATTAAAATGGAATTGCCTTTCCGTTCAAAAAGCGGCAGTTTGTACTGATCTTCTAAAATTTTGATCTGTTTACTTACCGCAGGCTGACTGATAAATAAAGCTTTGGAAGCTTTAGAAAAGCTTAAATGTGCAGCTACTTCCAGAAAAACACGATGCGTGATAGAGATCATGCTGTTTTTATCGACTAAAAAAGGGCAATAAGAAATTCCTATCGCCCTTTAAAAAATGGTATTTTAAATTAAACTTCTACTTCTACCGGCTCGCCAATTAAATGGTTTGCCATTAAATATTCTGCAATTTGAATAGCATTTGTTGCTGCGCCTTTGCGTAAGTTATCAGAAACGATCCAGCAGTTTAAAGTATTTGGCTGCGTTTCATCTCTGCGGATCCTTCCTACAAAAACCTCGTCTTTTTCGTGTGCTTCTAACGGAGTTGGATATTTCAGGTTTGCAACATCATCAACTACAACAACGCCTGGTGCTTTTTCTAATAGTTCTTTTACTTCACCTAAATCAAAATCTTTCTCAAACTCAATATTTACGGATTCTGAGTGGCCGCCCATCACCGGGATACGAACGGTAGTTGCGGTAACCTTAATGCTGTCATCGCCCATAATTTTTTTGGTTTCCAGGATCATTTTCATTTCCTCTTTGGTGTAACCATTATCGGTAAATACATCAATATGAGGGAGCACGTTTAAATCGATTTTGTACGGATAAGCCATCGGCCCATCAATGCCTTTACGCTCGTTCATCAACTGGTCAACTGCTTTTACGCCTGTTCCGGTTACAGATTGATAAGTAGAAACAACAACACGTTTAATTTTATAAGCGTCGTGAAGCGGTTTTAAAGCCACAACCATCTGAATAGTAGAGCAATTCGGATTGGCGATAATTTTATCTTCCGCAGTTAAAACATCAGCATTTACTTCCGGAACGACCAGTTTTTTGGTTGGGTCCATGCGCCAGGCTGATGAATTATCAACTACAGTAATACCAGCTGATGCAAAAAGCGGGGCTTGTTGTAATGAAGTGTTGCCGCCGGCAGAAAATAATGCGATATCCGGCTTCATGCTAATCGCGGTTTCTGCTGAAACCACCTTGTACTGCTTTCCCTTAAATTCAACTTCCTTGCCAATGCTCTTTTCTGATGCTACCGGAATTAATGCTGTTACAGGAAAGTTGCGTTCTGCCAGAACCTGCAACATTTTCGTTCCCACCAGGCCGGTGGCGCCTACTACTGCTACTTTCATTTTTGTTTTAAACTATAAATATGATTTTGTTAATTATCCAAATATGCGAAAATTTTTGGCTTTTTGAAGAAGGAATAAACAATAGAAATGCCCGAATCATTTCAAAACTTTGGGATTAATATATTGAACTTCGAGAAACACGCGATGTAAGTGGTTAAAGTCAGCATCGGTTGTTACTAATTTTAAACCTAATAATGCAGCAGTTGAAGCGATCCATAAGTCATTTTTACCCATGTTTCGGGATGTTAGAAAAGGATAATTTGAGTAAGAAGGGTTCCGGCATTGAGAATAAGCGTCGATTTCAACATAAATATTAGTTAAGCTTTCATTTATCTCAACAAAATTTACTTTATTCAAAAATACATCTATAACCTGTAATCTTTTAATTCCCCAGTTATTTTGTAGTGCTATCGATTTTAACTCTGCAACAGAAACAATTGATATAAATACTTCTTGATTTTTTGGGTGATAACCTGCATTAAAAGTTCAGGGCTTAAACTTTTTGCAAACTGAAGTAAAATATTAGTATCAAACAACAAATTCATTTATTGTCCTTTAACATTTTCAAAGCAAGTTCTAATTCCTCCTCAGTAAGAAAAGCATCAGCAGGCAAATTTTTCAACGCTTCTACAAGCTGTTGCGGATGTTTGCCTGATTTATTGGCAAAAGCAGTTGTACCGCCGGCTGCCATAATCTCCTCAACGGAATAAGATTTAAAGTCAGCAAATGATAACTTGGTTTCATCTGAAGTTTTAGGGCTTTGCTTTTCCATAAAATGTTGTTCCTTATAATATTAAAACGAATTTATAAATTTTTTACTGAGGAATAAAGAACACATCATTTAACACCAATTTTTAGTGCATAAAAGAAGCATCAACTCAAAACCAAATCCTAAACCTTTAACACAAATTTTTAACTTTGAGGCTGATTACCGACAGCTTTTGGCTATCGGCCATGAACTATTAACCATCAACTACAAAAACATAAATGGGAAGAGCATTTGAATTCCGTAAAGAAAGAAAATTTAAAAGATGGGCCAAAATGGCCGTGCAGTTTACACGCTTAGGAAAAGAGATTGTGATGGCGGTGAAAGCTGGCGGCGGCAGTCCGGAAACCAACTCCAGGTTACGTACAGCCATGCAAAATGCCAAAGCCGTAAACATGCCGAAAGACCGTGTGGAAGCAGCCATCAAACGTGCAACCAGCAAAGATGAAAGCAACTACGACGAAATTGTTTACGAAGGTTATGCGCCGCATGGCGTGGCTGTTTTGGTAGAAACCGCTACGGATAATACCAACAGAACTGTGGCCAACGTGCGCAGTTATTTTACCAAAACCAACGGTTCTTTAGGCAAAACCGGTTCTTTGGATTTTATTTTCAGCCGGAAATCTGTTTTTACTTTTGATCCTAAAGATCAGGATTTGGACGAGCTGGAATTGGAACTGATTGATGCCGGACTGGAGGATTTATTTGTTGAACAGGACGAAGAAGGAAATGATGTAGCCGTTATTCACGCTGCTTATGAAGATTTTGGCAAGATGCAGAAAGCTTTGGAAGAAAAAGGCATTGAAACCAAAAGCGCCAAGTTGGAACGTATTGCACAATCTCATCATGAAGTAACGGAAGAACAGGTTGCTGATGTAATGAAACTGATTGATAAACTGGAAGAAGACGACGATGTGCAGGCCGTTTATCACAATATGGCTGAATAATTGTTTTACTATTTTTATGCGATAAAAGAAGTAGCTTGTTTGTTTAAACTAAAATATTATGGCTGATAAAGATTTGCTTGCAATTATTGCTGATATCCTGCGGAAAATGGACCAGCATGACGGAATTTTAGATTTACACACCAAGCTTTTGGAAAAACAAGGGGAAGCTATAATTAGAATTGGCGATACCCTGAACACTTTTATGGATGTTTCTGTTAAGCATTTTGAACAGCAGCAAAATTTCAATGAGCGGTTTTTAGCTTTAGGTGAACGAAACGCTAAACGTTTAGACAGTATTGAAACTACCTTAAATAAGGTTTTAGACATGGAAACCCGTGTTAAACGTTTAGAAGATGCGGTTTTTAAATAGTCCTGATGTTAACGTTTGAAGATTTTTTCAAGAAGAAAAAGATAGACCTGCAGCAATTGCAACAGGCCGAACCTGCTTTATTTGCCGAGTTTAGCAGGCATTATCCTTTAATGGGCGAAAAAAGCTTCGATCACACCAAAAAATACTGGTTTAACAATTTACGCCGTACCTATCCTTTAGCGCAGGAAGCGAAACCGCACCCAGTACAAGCGGAAGCCATTTCGCAAACAGCAATGCAAGGTGTAGCCGCTGCAGCCGCACAAAATTTAAACGCAGCCATCGAAAGGCCGAAGTTTAAAGAAGATAACCTGACGGAATTAGTGGAAGAAAACGTACCGGAACAGGATGTTTCGTTAGCTGAAATAGAAAAAGAGATAAAGGAAGGCTCATCAGAAACGCCTTCAGAAGCAGCACCCAAACCTGCTTTTAAACCTCGTTTTAACCCTAAAAATATCAAGAAACCGGAAGCTGCACCAGAACCGGAAACGGAGAACACAGAACCAACAACTGAACCAGAAGCAAAACCTGCATTTAAACCAAGGTTTAATATGCAGAACATTAAAAAAGATGCGGTAAAAACAGCATCGGAAGAAACAGAAAACGCACAAACAGGTCCGGCTGAAGAACTTGAAAATAAGGCAGAAGAAATACCTGCTGCAAAACCTGCATTTAAACCACGGTTTAATATGCAAAATATTAAAAAAGATACGGTAAAAACAGCATCGGAAGTAGAAACAGAAAACATGCTACCGACAAAAACAGCCGAACCAGAAAGCAGATCTGAGGAAGTACCTGCAAAACTAGTTTATAAACCGCGCTTTCAGATGAAAAATGTAAAGCCTGCGGAACAAGATCCGGAAGCCGCAAAAACGGATGAACCGGCAGAAAGCTCAGCGCCAGAACCGGCAACCGAAAACCCAGAACCGGCAACTGCACCCGCAGAAAACAAAGAAGCGAAGCCTGTTTACAAGCCCCGCTTCCAGATGAAAAATATGCCTAAACCGGCAGGTGAAAATCCACCGCCACTGGCTGAGTAAGTTTTTTATCAACCTAAATCCTATGCTTAACTATGGAAATCAAAGCACAGAAAAAACACCGGTAAAAGAAGCATCGATAGCTTCTTTAGGGCAATAAGGTAAAATTAGCTGATTGTACATCATGAGAATTTGTTCCGGTGAAAACTTCAAAATCTCCTGGTTCAGAATCAAATTTCAGTTCTAAATTATAGAATTTCAAGTCGTTATTGGTGATGGTGAATAGTATATTCTTGCTTTCACCTTTCTTCAAAAACACTTTCTGGAAACCTTTTAGCTCTTTAACCGGCTGGGTGATTGATCCAACCAGATCACGGATGTAAAGCTGTACTACTTCTTCCCCATCGTAATTTCCGGTATTGGTAACTTTTACAGTTACATGCAGTTCTTCATTTTTGCTGATCTTATTTTTATCTAATACCGGTTTTTCATAGCTAAAAGAAGTATAGCTCAACCCAAAACCGAACGGATAAAGCGGATCGTTGGAAACATCAAGATAATTGGAACGGAATTTCTGGAACCACTCACCTTCGCCCAACGGACGGCCTGTGTTTTTGTGATTGTAATATAACGGCACCTGACCAACATTTTGAGGAAAAGTAGCCGTAAGTTTTCCAGAAGGATTTACGTCTCCAAATAAAACATCAGAAATAGCATCACCAGCTTCCGATCCGCCGAACCAAACGTTCAGGATTGCCGGTACATTTTTGCTTTCCCAGGTTAGATCAAGCGGCCGGCCGGTAAACAATACCAACACAACCGGTTTTCCGGTTTTTAACAAAGCCTGCAATAATTCCTGTTGGATTTTTGGAATTTGAATATTGCTGCGGCTGCTGCTTTCGCCGCTCATTTCTGCCGATTCGCCAACGGCTGCTACAATTACATCTGCTTTTTCAGCAGTTTTTAAGGCTTCCTGTAAAATTTCATTTGCGGGGCGTTGATCACGGTTCAAGGTTTTGCCGAACATGGTTGCGCGGGTTTCAAAGGCAGGATCAGCATCCAGGTTAGAACCTTTGGCATAAACAATTTTTGCTTTGTTGCCGACTGCATCTTTTAAGGCAGTTAAAAAAGATTTGTATTTTGATGCATCCGCAGCAACGCTCCACGTACCCGACATATTATTTTTTGCATCAGCCAGCGGGCCGATCAGCGCAATGGTCCCGCTTTTTTTTAGCGGCAAAATGTTGTTATCGTTTTTTAGGAGAACAAAGCTTTTTGCGGCAATTTCCCGGGCTGCTTTGCGGTTAGCTTCCGAATAGATTTCTGTTTGTGCCCTTTTTACATTGCAAAAACGGTAAGGATCAGCAAAAAGTCCTAACATATATTTTGCCTGAAGCACGTTACGGCAAGCATTGTCGATTTCCTGCTGCCTTATTTTTCCTTCAGCTAATGATTTTTTTAGCGTGGTTAGAAAACCTTCGCCAACCATATCCATATCCACGCCTGCTTTTAATGCTAAAGCAGAAACCTGCTGCAGATCGCCCATGCCATGTGCAGTCATTTCATTAATACCCGTGTAATCGGTTACTACAAAGCCATTAAAGCCCCACTGTTTGCGCAATACATCTGTTAACAGCCATTTATTTCCGGTTGCCGGGATGCCGTCCACCGTATTAAAAGAAGCCATCACACTACCTGCTCCTGCATCAACAGCAGCTTTATAAGGTGGGAAATAATCGTTATACATTTGCACATGGCTCATATCGGCGGTGTTATATTCACGGCCGGCTTCAATAGCTCCGTATAAAGCAAAGTGCTTTACACATGCCATAATGCGATTTGGTTTAGAATAATTATCTCCCTGGTAACCTTGTACCATTGCCCGTGCAATTTGCGAACCTAAATACGGATCTTCTCCCGAACCTTCAGACATACGCCCCCAGCGCGGGTCACGGGAAATATCAACCATTGGCGAAAACGTCCAGCAAATTCCGTCGGCGCTGGCTTCTGTTGCTGCTATGCGTGCGCTTTTTTCGATTGCCTGCATATCCCAGCTACAGGATAATCCAAGAGGGATCGGGAAAACGGTTTCGTACCCGTGGATCACATCCATGCCGAAGATCAAAGGTATTTTTAAACGGCTTTTTTCTACAGCCAGCTTTTGCACTTCGCGGATCTTGGCTACTGATTTAATATTGAACAATCCTCCTACCTGTCCGGCTTGTATCTTTTGTGCGATGCCGGTATTACTGGCCGTTCCGGTTGTAAAATCACCGGAACTTGGAAGGTTTAACTGGCCGATCTTTTCATCCAGCGTCATTTTCTTCATCAGGGATGAAATAAACTGGTCCATTTTCGGATCAGCCTTTACAGCTTTTTGGGCGGTAAAAGAAGCATTTGCAACAGCAGCTTTTTGTGCGAAAGCGGCAGGTGCAAAAGCTAAAGCGAGTATAGTTAAGCAAGTAGCTTTGTTCATGGTAAGATATTTTTATTCTGATTTTAAAATTTTAGTACGGGTTGAAGTTCCGTTTTCGTTAATGGCTTCGATGGAAAAATAGTACGGAACGTTTTTGTCCATCGCTTTAAACCAATAATCGTTGGCATTATAAACCATGATGCAGTTGTACAATTTATCCGGAGCTGTGCCTACATAAATATTGTAAGCATAAGCATCGCTGGAAAGCTGCCACCTGATCCAGGCGCTCCGCTTATCCGCTTCTCCCCTTAAAACAACAAAGTTTTTTACAGGCTGAGGTTTTGCGCCGTTGCCATTGCCAAAAACCCGTAAACCACTAATGGCAAACTTCCCCGTTGGCATGTGGATGTTTTCCAGTTTGATAAATCGTGTTTTTACCGGCTGGGGCAGCTCGACATAATCATGCGGGACATCCGTTTTGTTATTGCTTTTATCCACTAAAATCTTCCATTTCTTACCGTCTGCAGATTGCCATAAACGGTATTGATGATAGATGCCGTTTTTTTTGCCAAGAAAAGAAGTATCCACATCCTGATCAGCATAATTGATCTGGATGGCTCGGACGGTAGATAAATTTCCTAAATCGGTTTCTATCCATTCGCCCTTATTTCCGCTTGCGGCGCTCCAGTAGGTTTTGATATTTTCATCAACTGCATCATTGGCGTGATAGCCGCCCAAAGTAGAAGAAACCCGCACCGGTTTGTTATAATTTAACAGCATCCAGCCCGTAAAACTACTTTTTAGGTGATCGGCTTTAGCTGAAGGAAGATAGGTTGGATAATCGCCAAAAGCAGCATCCATGTACATTACACCGTCCTGATCAAAACCGGCTGGCCATAATCCTAATCTCCGTTCAAAATTATTTTTTACGTTGATAACTTGTGTGGAAATATGCCAGTAATTTTCCCAATGATCGGTAAAAGTGCTGCCATGGCCAGCGCCTCTTGCGAAACCGCCAGGTTTATAACTAAAAGGCATAGATTGCGGTACGAAAGGGCCAAGCGGATGATCGCCCACAATAACGCCATCAGCATAACCGCTAAATTCGGTTGCTGGCGCGCCGTATTGCAAGTAATATTTCCCGTTATGCTTGGTCATCCAGGCACCTTCCATAAAAGGATCGAGAAAAGTATTATCTAAATATTCGCCGAAACGCTGCCAGCCGTAGCGGTTTGGTTCTAAGAGATACATTTCTGTTCGTGTTCCTATCGGCTCAAAGTTTTTTCGGTTGATTTCTACTCCGTACAACGGGAATTTATTGCTGCTGCCATTATACATGTATAATCGGCTGTCATCATCCACAAAAAAATCAGGGTCCCAGCCTCCAATATCAAATTTATGTATTGCTTCTTTCCATTCATTTCCTTTGGGATTTGTACTCATCCAAATAGGGAAATTACGCGAATAAGTAGAGCCGAAAACCAGCATTGTATCGCGCTGAATCCAAACTGCTGGTGCACATAAATCATCATAAACTTTTAAATCAGGACGAAGAAAGGAACGGGAAACAAAATGCCAGTTGCTTAAATCGTGGCTCCACCAGTAACCCCACTGGTTGGTAGAGAACAGGTAGTAATCATCTTTATATCGAACAATAACCGGATCTGCTGTTGCCCGGTGCCTGCCTGCTTCCGAGAAATTTGGAATAGGTGTATAACCGTAATCCAGGTTCATCGGGTTACAGTAAGTTTTTTGTGCCGGTTGAGCTAAGCCATGAAAAAACATGCCTAAAAGAAGCATTGCCGTTAAAACGAGTTTCTGCATTATACTTCACTTATATTTGCGGACTGGTAAAACCGAGTTTTTTTAAGCCTTGCTTTACTTCGGGGCAGCTCATAAATAATTTCCAAAGCAAACCGGTACGCCCGTTTTCGATCATGACCACTTGCGGCCCCTGGTCAATACCTAAATATTTTTTCGGGTACCAATCCGCGGTTTCACTATAAGCATCGTAAAAACCGTACTTGCCCCAAAGTTTATCGCCCAGATCTTCATATAAATGGCGTATTACCTGCATAGATTCTTTGGGCGTGTAAGGATAAGAGGAGATTGCAGCTGTTGGGGCAATCACACCCAGATCGTCTTTTTCGTTAGAATTATGTGCAGCGTAACCTTTTACAGAATAACTTGCGGTTAAGCCCCATGAATTTGCGCCGTAGCCTTTATAATGCTTGGGGTTTTCTACACAATAAGCGCGGTTAATTAAAGTATGATCGGTATTGTGCAGCCAATAATCGGCGGATTTATCCTTCAAACCTTTCGGGTTAAGGCCGAGGTAAGAATAGTGCGCCCAGAAAAGCGGCCCAACGTACTTACCTTGTTCTACATTGTGTTTTAAGGTGATGAGGTATCCAAAAGGCTTAATATTGGTTTCGATACCGCCGCTGCGCGCCCAGCCTTCCTGATAAACTGCGGCAGGAATAGTATGTGTTGGCGAAGACGCAGCAAGCACGTACATAATCAAACATTCATTATAACCTTCTACCGGAAAGTTTTCGATCCACGCATATTGCGGCGACCAGTGCCAGTATAATACGTTATGATTATTTTGCCGGTACCAGTTGTAATCAACTCCTTTCCAGATTTTATCTATTCGTGCAGCAAGTTTTTTTTCTTCTGGTGATCCCTTTGCATAATATTGACGAACGCAAAGCAAGCCTTGCATCAGGAAAGAAGTTTCTACTAAATCACCTCCGTTATCTGTTTTTCCGAATGCTTTTGCTTTTCCGTCTGGCAGCATCCAATGGGCATAAGCTCCGTGAAAACGGTCAGCTTTTTCCAGGAAGCTTACAATTTTTTCAAAGCGTTCTGTGCCTTGTTTACGGGTGATAAAATGATGTTCTATGCCAACTAAAAGAGCCATCACGCCAAAACCTGATGCACCGGTTGCAATGGTAGTTTGATCGTTATCCGGATAAATGCCATCCATATGAATACGTTCATGTGCCATGCCTGAAACTGGTTCCGCACCATTCCAGAAGTATTTAAAAGTACGGTACTGGACCGTATCCAGTAATTGGTTGTCTGTGAGTTTTTTTTTAGACTGGGCTTGAACTGTTGATGAAAATATAGTGGTAAAAACAGTATTAAACAGCATTAAACCAACTGCTATTTTATTAACAGATACTCTTTTTAACAGCATTATTCTATTATTTTACAAAGACAATGCCGGAGTAGCTTTTACTCCGGCTGAAAAAATGATTTTAATAACCAGGGTTTTGGGTTAGTTTTCCACCGCTTAAATCAATTTGTGCTTGTGGTATCGGAAACAAAGCACGTGTTGCCGACCATGTTTTACCCCCATCTGCTGCAAAAGCTGCTGCTGCCCGGCCTGGCTGAACAGCATCCTGCCGAACTAAATCGAAGAAACGATCATGTTCTAACGCCAATTCTACACGGCGTTCGTGCCAAATTGCAGTAAGTGTTGGTGCTACGTCTGGTAAGCCTGCCCTTGCGCGTACTAAATGAAGATCAGTGGTTGCAGCTCCTGTATTTCCTAATTGTACTGCTGCTTCCGCATTAATTAATAACACATCAGCATACCTTAAAATACGCACCTGTTTCGGTAACCGGTCTGTATTACCGCCGCAATTACTTTCTGCCGTGCGGCTGTGATAGGCTTTATAGCTGTAGGTTGAGTTTTGCACAGAATCCTGACTCGGTATCCTGAAACCATCAAACAATACCGTACCTTTAGAATTAGTGGGAGTTGTAGGGTTGATAAAAATGATCGTTCCGTTTTTACGGACGTCTCCGACTTCGTATTCTTTTTGTAAACTAGCTGATGGATTATTAAAGCCAAAACCCAGATCAGACCAACCATATTTATTACCGGCGCGCGGCCCTTGCGATACGGTGTACAAGTTGATACCGGCAGAACAATCCTTGTTAATACCTGCCTGAATCTCAAAAATTGATTCGCTATTATTGTTTCCGCCGTCGCCTGCTGCAGATGGCTTTTCGCGCCAGATTAAAGAATAATCTTTTACCAATGAATACTTGCCACCTGTAATTACGACTTGAGAAAGGTCATAAGCTTTCTGGTAGTTTTTCATGTACAGATAAACTTTGGCTTCTAATGCCTGGGCTGCGCTTTTTGTTGCCCTACCCACATCAGTAGCGCCTTTGTCGGGTAAATTAGTTACCGCAAAATCAAGATCGCTTACAATAAAAGCATAAATATCTGCTGCAGAAGCACGGGTTTGCAGTTGCGGACTATTTGCCTCGCTTACGCTTGGAACATGATCTAACTTAGGAACGCCACCAAAAAGCCGTACAAGATTGAAATAGAAATAAGCCCGTAAAAACCTGGTTTCCCCAATCAACTTGTTTTTTGTGGTAGCATCAAAAGTTGCTGTTTGCAACTGGCCTAATGCCTGGTTAGTCCGTGCAATTCCCTGGTAATATCCGTTCCAGACATTATTAACAACGCCATTGGTAGCAGGTGTCTGCAAGTTATCGATTTGCAAAGCATCGCCATAATCTGTTGGCGTACTCCCTTTATCACCATCATCCGATGCAATATCGGTCATGATCACAAATTGGAAACTATCAATATCAGGAGCGAAACCACCAATATAAAATACATTATAAATACCTGTAACCAAATTCTGGGCAGCAACCGGGTCTGTTGCTATTTGTGCCTGTGTAATTTGCCCCTGTGGGTTTACATCGAGGTAATTTTTACAGCCCTCAAAGCTCATGGATAACAAAGCAATGCAGGAGGTAATCATTATTATTTTTTTATTAACTATTTTTTTCATGTTGCTGATGATTAAAACTGAAGATTTAAGCCAAATGAAAAGGTACGGATAGTTGGATAAGTGCCTAATTCAATACCAGAACTTAAAATATTAGTAGTATTATTAGGATCTAAACCTTGTAACTCCGGACTAAAGCCACTGTAACGCTTTGCAGTAAACAAATTTTGTGAAGTTGCAAAGATGCGCAAGCGGGAGATTTTTGCTCTTTTTAATAATTCCGAAGGAACAGTATATCCCAGGGAAAGATTATTAAGGCGAAGAAATGCGCCCGATTCTATAAAGTAAGTTGATGCCGGAGTTGACTGCGTAATTACGTTCGGATCTGTTGTGGATGGGTTAGAAGTTGTCCACCGGTTATTAGCGTAATTGGATTCGATATTGTCTTCCGGGCTGTAACGGTAAGCTTTTTTACCATTATAAATCTTGTTTCCCCAGTTGCCATAAAAATCTGCATTTAAATCAAAATCACCATAACTCATGCTCACATTGAACCCGCCAAAGAATTTAGGCTGATAAGAACCTGCATAAATACGGTCGTTTGCATCAATTTTACCATCGTGGTTGATATCAGCATACATTAAACCGCCAACTTTATTGGCTTCATAAGTATTAGTAGGGGCGGCATTAACCTGCGCCTGGTTTTGAAAAATACCTGTTGCCTGCAACACATAGAAACTGGCTATCGGATGGCCATTATCTGTACGGGTTACATTTCCTTGTCCGCCTACTCCACCGCCTTGTAAAGCTTGCCCACCGTTTAAACCAATTACCGTGTTTTTATTGTACGCTAAATTAGCACCAATGCTGTATTTAAATTTAGGGCCAACTTTATCGCTCCAGTTTAAAGAAACCTCAGCACCTTCATTTTTATAAGAAGCAGCATTAGTAACATACTGGTTATCAGGATCACCTAAAATACCAGGAATGGATACATAAGTTAGGGCATTCTTAACTTTTTTATTGTAATAATCTGCCTCACCTGTTAAACGATTGTTTAAAAAGCCGTACTCGATACCTAAATCTAATTGGTTAGTGGTTTCCCATTTTAAGTTAGTGTCTTTTATATCCTGTATAACACTACCATAAGTAAGAGTACCGTTGTTGAAATAGTACGGCTGGTTAATTGCTGCTGTAACTACATAAAGCCCGGTACCAATGTTATCATTTCCTAATTCGCCATAACTTCCCCTTAATTTAAGGTTACTGAAGATCTTTTGATTTTTCATAAAACTTTCCTCACTAATTACCCAGCCCGCACCTACTGTGTAAAAGTTGCCATATCGTGTGCTAAACCTGGAACTTCCATCACGGCGAAAAGTACCGCTTAACAAATACTTCCCTCCAAAACTATAATTGGCCCGGGTGAAGAATGATTGGCGCGTATATAAATCTCCGCCGTTTGCATCTAATGCATTCAAGCTCGGATCACCTAAACTTAAAAACCATTCATCAGGACTTGCAGGCACATTAACGCGTGTACCATTAATAAAACTTGACCTGAATTTCTCCATCGAATAGCCACCTAAAACAACTAAATGGCTTTCACCAAAAGTTTGATCGTAAGTAGCTGTATTGTCCCAAACATAATGGTAAGAATTATTTTGTTCTGCAGTTAACGAACTATTGGTTTGGCGCTGATTACCTCCAGCAATCGTAAATGTACTGGCATCATTATTATATTGATACAAGTAAGAACGATTATTATTAAAAACCACATCATCATTAAAGGCGGTATGTAATTTTAGAAACTTTAAAGGATTATAATCCAATGCCAGGTTACCCTGAACTCGGTTGCCAATATTTAAGGTATTGGTTTTGTTGATCTGCAGCAAAGGGTTACCCACATTTCCCCATGCAGAAGTATTGCCATATAAGCCATTAGCAGTTTCTGCCGGAATAATAGGCGCTGCCCTGTAAATGCTATTGTAAGTATCGCCAAGCGGAACAGCGCGATCGGCGCCACGGGTTAAAGAAAGCTGAGAACTTAGCTTTAATTTATCAGAAATATTAATGTCTGAATTTTCACGCAATGTAAACCGCTGAAAATTATTTGTTTGAATAATACCATTGTTAGTTAAATAATTAGCACTAACAAAGTAATCGCTTTTATCAGAACCACCAGAAACAGAAACATTGTGGTTCATGTAAAAAGCGTTTCTTAAAACAGCGCCATACCAATCGGTAGTGCCGGGAATAGTTAAAGGCGCTGCATCACTGGATTTAATCTTACCCGGATCAGCATCATTTAAGTAGGCCACATACTGGTCGCGGTTGGCCATTTTTACTTTATTGGCCAATTGACTAAAACCTGAATTAGCATCATAACGAACAACAGGCGGCCCGATCTTGCCTTTACGTGTCGTAATGATGACCACACCATTTGCACCACGTACACCATAAATGGCAGCGGAAGCATCTTTTAAAACATCAACACTGATAATATCAGCATTATTAATGTTCCTGATGTCGTCTGTTAGTACACCATCCACTACATACAAGGGTTCCGCACCTGCCAAAACAGAACCAGTTCCACGAATACGTACTTGTGGCTGGGAATTTGGTTGTCCGGATGAAATAACCTGTACGCCTGCTACTTTACCCTGCAAGGCCTGGGTTGGCGTTTGTACAGGCTGCCGGGCCAGTTCATCACCGTTTACGGTTGCTACAGAACCGGTAACATCCCTCCGGCGTTGGGTGCCATAACCTATTACCACTACTTGTGCCAATTGCGTTGCTGCGGAAGCAAGCCTGATGTTAATAGTGGTTTGATTGCTAACAGCAACCTCTTGGGTAGTGTAGCCAACATAAGTAAAACTAAGGGTTGAGTTAGCAGGCGCATTGATGCTGAACATACCGTTAACATCTGTTTGGGTACCGGTTGTAGTTCCTTTAACTAAAACGCTTACACCTATTAAAGTTTCGCCTGATGTTGCATCAGTTACGGTACCTCTAATATTTTGCTGGGCAAAAGAAGCATTTACAAAAAGAATACAAACCAATACCGCACCGCAAAGGCTGGTAAAAATTTTTCTCATAAGTAATTAATTATTGTTGTTAATTGGTTTTAACTGCCGTAAAGGTCTAACTACAATTATTTAATCCCAAAAAAATGTACTCAACATTACTACATCATGTGCAACCAAAGTAAATAATTCTTTGTAATATAAGTGGACATCAATACTTTAGCCTGTAAAAGTTAGTATTAATTTGAATTAATACAATTATTTTAATTCAAATTTTATAGGCATAAAAACAGTATGAGAGAGGTAATGATGTAGTAATTATAATCCCATGAGAAACTCAACGAGGTTCTGATCGTGTTCTAAATTTAATTTTTTGCGTAGTCTGTACCGCCTGATCTCTACGCCTCGCAAGGTTATATTTAGCAAAGAAGCTATTTCTTTACTGTTCATGTTCATCCGTAAAAAGGCACAAAGCTTTAAATCATTTGGTACAAGGTCTGGATGACCGACTTTAAGTTTTTTGAAAAAGCTCTCATGTGTTTCATTAAAACTGGTTTCAAACAAATTCCAATCGCGTTCATCCACTTTCCCTTCATCAATTACTTTCTGTATTTTCTTCATATTGTCGGCAGAAATTCTTTTGCCCTGGTCGTCATGCAATGCCGTTAATTCTTCTCTTATTTTTTGAAGCAGCTCATTTTTATAAACGATGTTCATAGCCGAGTTGGTTAGCTCACGGCTTTTACTGGCCAGTTCCGTTTGCAATTGTTCATTACGCAGTTCAACCATTCGCTGCTGATTGGCTAAAGCTTCCTGTTTTAAATATTCTTCCTTTTCTTTTTGCAGCTTTTTCTGAATAGCGTTTTGATGCATTTCCAGGTTATGGTAATAATACTTTCGCAACTGCCAAACCAGCAACACAAAAAACAGTGCATAAAAGAAGTATGCCCAGATGGTATTGTACCAGGGCGACAGAATTACGAAACTGTACACTGCCTCGCCCGACTCGTTTTGGTCATTTACTTTTGCGCGAACTTTAAACTGATATTTACCGGGAGGAAGATTGATAAATTCTTTTTGTGTTTGATTGCCCCAATCGGACCATTTATCATTTAAACCTGACAACTGATATTGGTACCTGATTTTTACCTCGTGGTAATACGGCAACGAATAAGAAATACGCAGGTTATTTTTACTATATGGAAATACTGCTTTTATCGGGTCATTTTCTGTAACAGCAATCTTATCCGTTGTGTTACTGGTATTTTCTACCTTCCGGATCAATACATTTGGTAAAACAATTTTAGAAACTGTTCCGGTATCCCGGGCATGATAAATTACAAACCCATCATCTAAACTAATTAAATGAAAAGAATTATTGATCCTGCTAATGTTTTCATAAGTTTCCAGCATCCTTCCGTTTAATTCGCTAAAACTGATAGAATCGATTTTTAATTGTCCGGGTTTTGTTAAATCAGCTAAAGCAATTTTTCCATGATTGATAAACCAATATTTTTTATCACCGGCTTTAATTACTTTGTTAGAAAAAGCAAACGAACCTAACACAGAATTAAGTTGCTGGTATTTAATAAATTGATCGCTTATTTCATCATACCGGTAAAAACCCAAATTGGTTGCAAAAACAGGCTGGCCTTCTAAATTAAAAATACCGATGTGGAAATTGTCAGGCAAACCATTTTTCTGATCATACATTCGAACACTTTTGGCCTCTTTTAAATCATCACTCAGTTTTAATTTGTAAAGCCCTTTATAAGCATGGCTTACCCAAAAATTGCCTTTATTATCTGGTTCTACGTATCTGGAAGGTTCTCCAAAATGATCTACTTTATTAGAAAAATGCCAATTTCCGCTTTGATCTTTCCTGTAAATAACCAGGCCGGTGTAAGTTCCCTGTACAAGCACATTTTGCTGTGTATTATTTAACTTGCTAATCATCCAGCCGCCATTAATGCCGGATATTTTATTAAGATGCGTGCCGTTTACAAGATAAGTGCCTTCATTATGTCCACAAAATAGTTGTCCGTCTATCAAAGCCAAGTCCCAAACCTGTCCTTGCGAATTCGGAACAAGCAAAAAATCGAAATGCTGAAAATAACGCGGGTTACTTTCGTTCCAATCGCTGTAAAATAATCCCTGATTAGTGCCTATATAAATTTTATTTTTATAAATGATGCTCGAATAAACCGTACCAAACTTTCCGGTTTTATCTAAGTAAAAATAAAGCGGCGAATTGATCTCTATCCTGTCGATCCCGTTATCCAAACCTGTCCACAAGTTTTGTTCCTGGTCTGTAAAAACACTTAAAACAGTATTATTTTGAAGGCCGCTTGTTTTGTTAACCTGCTGTACAATGTTTCCGTTTTCATCAATAATAATGATGCCGTTCAGAATAGTTCCGAAAGCATAATAATGATTTAAAACCAAAGCGCCATTGTTAAGCTGAAAAGTTTTTAAAAAACTGTTGGCCTGGTTGTTCCAGGGCTTAATGCCCAAACTATCATAAATAAATAAACCACTTTTTGCTGTACCAATTAAAAAACTATTTTTTTTAAAAGGAAGAACAGACAATACGGCCATATTGCTTAACAAACTGCTGTTAGGCACCGGAAAGAGTTTTTGCCCTTTCAGTTCAAACAACCCTTTGGAAATAACTTCTGCAAAATAACGCGTTCCTGCTTTAAAGAGAAAAAGGAAAGAATTATCCTCTTTTACAACACTGATTTTACCATTTTCATAAATAAAAATAGATGCAAACGACTGGAAAATCACCTTACTGCCATCTACATAAATTTTCCATATTTCATCTTTTGGCTGATACTGCGTGGGAACGAGGCCAATAAGCGAATGATAAGTTAATAAGCCTGTGTTGCTATACTTCCAATAACCAAATTCGCCAAAGCCACCTGCGTAAATCCTGTCTTTCCGGTCGGCAGCCACCGCTCTTACAATCAGCCGGTTCGGCATCCGGTTTAGTTGCCAGTATTTGCCATCAAAAGATAATAAACCTTCGGAATTACCAAAATACATAATGCCACGCACATCTTTGGTTACCGACCAGTTTTGATTGCCGGCCTGGTACATTCCTTTGGTATAGTTATCTACAAAAGGAGTACCGATACGTTGGATATTGCCCGCTTTTGAAAATTGAAAAAACAGAAGCAGTAGGATGATGCGAACTAATAATAAACCAGTAATTTTTCTCATTCAGGAATATAATATGCTCCTTTATTTGCAAAAAGTAATGCAATTTTAACAAATATCTTTAAGGGCATAAAACCGATGCTTCTTTTATGCACAAAAAACAAGTGCATAAAAGAAGCATCGCAATAATTCCTCCTTATAAAAATTATACAAGTTAGCCGCCTTGCACTTGTACAGCGGCCTTGTGTTTTTTTGCAGCTAAATTTACCGGTTGGGGCACTTTTACATAATAACCGGTCCCGTCATAAACCCGTTTACGCGGATGTTCTTTACATGGTATAGAGCAACAGCCATCCATTTCCCAGCCGCATTCTTCGCATTGGGTAAAATGCTCATTACATTCGGGATTAGCACAATTGATCATTTTCGGTGTTTCTTTTCCGCAGTTAAAGCAACGGGAAATAACGACCGGGTTTACCGAATTTACATCGACCGACAGGCGGTTATCAAAAACATAACATTTGCCTTCAAAATCTTTTCCGCCTGCTTCTTTCCCGTATTTGATGATACCGCCGTGCAACTGGTAAACATTTTCAAAACCTTCCTGCAGTAACAATGCTGAAGCTTTTTCGCATTTGATGCCACCGGTACAATAAGTCAGTATTTTTTTGTCTTTAAAAGAAGCAAGCTGATTAATCATTTCTGGAAAATCGCGGAAATTCTCTATATCAAAAGTTACTGCGTTTTTAAACTTGCCCAGGTTGTGCTCGTAATTAGAACGAACATCCAGCACAACTACATCATCACGGTCTTTCATCTCCATAAACTCCAACGGTTCCAAATGGATGCCGGTTTGTTTAGTTGGATCGATCATTTTAGGGTCGAGCAGACCGGAATGTACAATTTCTGACTTGTATCGGACGTGCATCTTGATAAAAGAAGGTTCGGCAACATCATCAACCTTAAAATCAATTTTAGCAAACCGCGGATCTGCATGCAAGGTTTTCATATAAGTTTCGCAAGCTTCTTTAGTGCCTGAAACTGTTCCGTTTAAACCTTCATCAGCCACAATTATGCGGCCTAATAAATCTAAGCTTTTACAAAATTGTAAATGATCGGTTGCAAACTGCCCGCCGTTTTCTATCGTTACGTAGCAGTAATAAAGAAGGGTCTGGTATTTCATAACAACATTGATACTGGTGTAAACAGCGTAAAATGAAGCGCAAAGATAAGGTTTTTAGGGGAAAGGTTGAAAGGCGAAAGGTAAAAGGTTGAAAGGCTCTTTCCCCCTTTATCCTTTCGCCTTTCCTCCTTTATCCTTTCCCCCTTTCCTAAAATCCATAATAAATACGCAAACCCTGGTGTACTTTCTTTTCAGCATTGTAAGCGATGCCGTAATCCACACGGAAAATAAAACGCTGAAGGCCGATATAAAACTCTGAGTAACTGTTATAAGCTTTTGTTAAGCTGCCAATAGCAGGTTGCTGGGACAAATAGGCAGCGCCAATAATTTCTTCTAACTTAAATTTCCGTATAAAAGGCACTTTGTTAAGCAGGAACCCTGAAAAGTTGTGCTCGTAATGGCCTTCCAGATACTGTGTACGGGTACTGTAAGGATAAAAATCAAGAAAGTGAAACGCGCCGATGGTTGGATTAAACGTTAAGCTTTCATTACCCAGGAAGTGATTGTAGTCCGGATAAAAAAGTTCTTTCCGGGTAAAGAATTTGCCGGCTGAAAACAGAAAGGACGAATAACCATATAAACCCAGCCTGATCCTGTTTTGAAAAACGTTAATGGAGCCAAAATTATAATCTTCATCAGAACCCAAAACCGAAAAAGCTTTGCGATAATTTAACCTAACCTGCGGGTATTTGGAAGGTTGGTAAAAACGGCCGTCGGGGCGGGTAGTATATTGCTGATTGAAAGTAAACAAAGCAGAGGCCGAGAAAGTTAAAGATTGATATTCGGGAAACAACTGCGTTTCTGCGGATGGGTTTAAGGGATTATTGGAAGTCAGGTCATTATCTTTATAAATTTTATCCAGCATTGTCGTGTTATACAACTGCTTGTGGTTGGCATATTCTAATTGCCCGGTAAGCAAAATACCATTGGTAACTTCACGCTGCGTACCAATCATGGCAGCTTCGGAGCGATAAAGTTTTAAATAATTCTCTTTATACAATATGGTTCCAAGCGAGTTGATAAATAAGCTCTGTGTGCCCAGATTATTCAGGTCAAGCACATCAGAACCAATTTTACCGAAAATAAATCCCTGGTTTATCGGGTCATAACGATAAGTACCCTCCGCATTCAAACTTAAAATATGGTTTGAAAACCCATAGCGGATATTTGGCGTAACAGAAAAAGCGCGCCGGTATTCATCACTTTTGGTATAAGTAGCTTTTAAATTTACAGCAAAACCTTCAACCGTATTGTAATGAATTAATTTATAAGCAGCCGGAAAAGAAATAGAGGTATGGTCATAACGGTCATTTTTGGTATAGCCTGTAATCAAAAATGGCAATATTTTAAATTGATTGTTGGCACGTTCCAAAGAATCAAGATAATGTTTGGTTTGCTTTCTGCCGGCCGTATCGTCGCGGAATTTATAATTATACCTTTCTTCTGCTGTTAGCGGCACGGGCCGGTTTTTATTCCAGTAAACAGAGTCTTTTTTGTTCACTTCTTTCGTGACCTTCATCACTTCGCCATTAAAGAAGTTTTTAGGGAACTTCGGGTCAACATTGTAATTGCTGTAAATCCCCAGGAAATAGCCATCAAACTTAAAACCTAAAACTTTTCCCTTAAAGCCAAACTGCACAAACGCAGGCTGCCAGATGTTGTTTTTAACCGGAATATATTGCTGACTTAAATTCAAAGTATCCACAAAATTGATCTGGGAGCTTTTGGTAAGATGAAGGTCAACACTGTAAATGCGCCACTGACCATCAACAATATAAATATTCCCCCTGAAAACAGGATCGTATTCGCGGCGCGGTATCACTTGTATCTTATCGATCGTGTGGCCGTTAATTACATCCGTCCCTAATAATTTATAGCGATAATAAAACAAGGCATTATCGGCAATGGGCGAAATAAAACCACGGTTTGTAAGGCCATTAAATTCGATCAGGTTCTTATAGAACGTTAACTGTAAGTCTGAAGCGCGGTTAAAACTAAAAGCGTTGTTGCGGCCGGCAATTTTAGAAGAAACCATAATTTCTTTAACCTTGTCTGGCGCTTCGTAATTAAAGTGCGATTCGGATTCTGATAAATAAATAATCCCTTTCCGGTTAGAATCCAATTGCAAAACCTTCTGTACATCACGGCCTAAAATCTTTTTTGGTGCGCTTAACAGTTTCTGCATCCCTTTAATATACACGTCGCAGGAATAGGCTTTCAGTTCTGTTAAATACTGTTTTCTTTTTCGGATGGCTTTTCGGATAATGGCATAAGCCGGATCTTCTCCGTTGCCATTAACAGATACTTCTTTTAGCTGGTAAATTTCTTTATCCAACACTACATCGTGGTTCAGATCGCTGTTTTCTATAGTCAGGTGTTCCACCTTCTCCTTGTAACCAACGTAGCGGTAAATAATATCGTAAGTTCCCGGACTGATATGTAACTGGTACAAACCCCGGTCATTAGCAGAAGTCCCTTTTGTTGTATTTTTTAGGTAGATGGAAGTAAACGGAATTGGGTTTCCCTGAACATCTGTTATTTTGCCGGAAACAAGATACTGCTGTGAAAAGGCATTAGAAATAAATAACAGGGCAATAATGAACGGTAATAAAGTTTTTTTCATGCTGATGGCGTACTGCTAACAAAGATGCACTTTAAAACAAAATTGTTTTGAACAGGAAGCAATTTATTTTATACAATAAATACTTCTTTTACCGATATAAAATATAGAAGGGATTTAAAAGCTGTAAACATAGCGGAAACCCTGGTAAATTTTCTGGTTTCCATTAAAAGCAAAGCCATAATCGAACCTGACGAGCAGTTTTTTTATCCCGAAGTAAAACTCATGGTAATTGGGCAAAATGCGTTGGGTCAAAAAAGAACCGCCAACAATTTCTTCCAACCGTAACTTACGTATAAATGGCAAACGGTTTAATAAATAGCCGCCAAAATCGTGCTCGAAATGGCCTTCCAGGTAATTGCGGTTGGTGCTGTATAAATAATAGTTGAGGTAGTGGAAGCTGCCCAGTGAAGAATCAAAAACAAAAGGCAGGCCGCCGCGAAACTGTTTGTAATCCGGGTAGTACAAACTTTTATAATTTAAAAATGAGCCTGCCGAAAAATAGTAGGACGAATAACCCAAAATACCCATGCGGAACCTGTCCTGAAAAACATCGACCGAAAGAAAGTCATAATTTACATCCGAACCCAAAATTGGAAAACCTTTCCGGTAATTTACACGCACCCTCGGATACAGGCTTGGTTCAATATATTTGCCATCCGGCCGCATAGTATATTGCTGGTTAAAAGTAAAAGTAGCCGAACCACTGAAAGAAAGTGCACGATAACGAGGAAAAAGCGGCACATCACTTCCAGGATCTAAAGGGTTGTTTGATTGTGGCGGGAAACCATAACGCGGTGTAACCTGTGTACTGTCTTTACCAGACTTTGTACTAAGATTATTCAGGCTGCGCCTATCAGCATATTCCAGCAAACCGTTCAGTAAAATACCGTTTTCTACTTCGCCCTGCGTTCCGCCCTGTATAAATTTAGACTGATACAGCTTTAATAAATTATGCTCGGTAAACAAATTGCTCAAGGTATTTAGAAAAAGGCTGACTGTTCCCGAATTATTTAAATCGAGAAAATCTGTTCCGACTTTACCATAAATACTGGCCTGCTTCATTGGATTATAACGATACGAAGCATAAACGTTTGCGTTTAAAAGTTTTAACCCAAAGGCATAACGGACTATTGGCCTAATGTCTAAAGTTTTACCATTTGTAGCAAACCTTTTATAACGCGGCGCTACATTAACGCCCCAACCTTCTACCGAGTTATAAAAAACAATATCTTTTGGCGATTGGATATTATATGTTTGAGTAGCGTTGCGGTTTTTGATAGTGTATCCGTTTAAAACCCAGGGTACAAACAAAAATGTATTGTTAACCTTTTTTGCCGAATCCAGGTACTGTATAGATTGCCGTTTTCGGCCTAAACTATCTTTGTTGTAATAATATATTTCTTCCTGTTGGGTTAAGGGCACCGGCCGGTTATTGTTCCAGTAAACAGAATCTCTTTTAGAAGCCTCTTTCGGGATTTCCATTACCTGTTTATTAAAAAAATCAGGCGCGAAGTTTGGATTGATCCTGTAATCAGTATATACCCCTTCATAATAACCGCTGAAAACAAAACCCAATACCTTACCACGGTAATAAAAGCGGACGGAAGAAGGTTGCCATACATCACCAATAACCGGAAAATACTGTTGCGTAAGCCGAAGGGAATCTACAAAATTAATATTGGCTAATTTATATAATTTTAAATCGAGGCTGTGAATGCGCCAAATACCATCAACAATATAAATATAACCGTTAAAAGTAGGGTCGCTTTTACGTTTGGCAATTACTTCTATTTTACGGACCAGCCGGCCGTTTTCTGTAAAACTTCCTACTAACTTATACCGGTAAAAAGCCAGGGCATTAGAGGCGATAGGCGAAACAAACGAACGGTTGCTCAGGGCGTCCCAATGCACCAGGTTATCGTAAAAATCAGTTTTTATATCCAGGGCACGGTTAAAACTAAGCGAAGCGTGGTCTCCGGCAGTGCGTGAAGCCAGCAACACTTCTTTTACTTTGTTTGGCCTGGAAAAGTTGAATTGTGAACTGGCTTCGGACTCATAAACAATGCTGCTGCCGTTTTTATTTAAACTAAGCGCTTTAATTACGTTGTCTTTCAAATAACGTTTTGGCCCGCTCACCAGTTTCTGAACCCCTTTTAAATAAACATTGCACGAATAGCCATCCACCTGTTTCCGGTAAAACTGCCGTTTGGCAATTGCTTTTCTGATGATGGCATAAGCCGGGTCTTCATCTGTAACCAATGCTTCTTTTAGGTGGTAAATTTCCGGGGCAAGTTTAATATCTATTACCGTATCTTGTTTTAAATTTAATTTAACCGAACTTTGCTTCTGCCCGATTAAACGATAAATAAGTGTGTAAGTACCAGGTGCCAGCCTCAGGCGATAAAAGCCACGCTCATTAGCCAGGGTACCTAAAGTAGTATGTTCTGCAAAAACTGCACTAAATGGCAGGCGTTTACCGGTACTGTCTGTAATAGTGCCGGTTACCTCTGCCTGTTGGGCAAAAGCAAGAACAGGAAACAGCAGTAAACAAACAAAAAGTAAACGTTTTAGCATGAAACACAAAACAATAAGATATAATTGGCGAAAAAAAGTTTGATCTAAAAATAATTAAACCTGAACTTGTTTAAACTTTTTTTTGGCCCTCTTTTTTTGGGTTGATGCTTCTTTTATCGATTAAAAAATATTAACCGCTGGTTTTTAATTTCTGTAGTTGATGTTTCTTTTATCACCTCAAAAATGTTAGGGCATGTTTAAATTTTGTCTTTTTGTTTGATGCCCCTTTTATGCCATGATTTTTAAATGTTTGGTGGTTTTGGTTTTTTGGCTAAGGCCTGTTGCCGGTTATCCTTTGTCCACGGCCTGAAGGCCGTGGAAACGGCCAATTAGAACCTGGCCCGGACGTCCTGTCCGCACAGAGCAATCCAGCGTTGGAAGGTTGTCGTAAAAACTACGCTTTAAAATTGCCACGGCCTTCAGGCCGTGGGTGGTAGAAACACAGGCAGCGGCTTTAGCCAAAAAAAGAAGCATACAAAAAATTAGGGAATAAATTTTAAGCAGGCCTTGTTTTTTTGATTTTTAGGCTGATGCTTCTTTTATCACCTAAAAATGTTGACCATTGTTTTTTTGATTATTTAAATGCAGGCAAACACCAGTTTTTATCCGGTAAAAGAAGCATGGGCACGGTCCTGAACATATCGAAGGACCTTGTACCTATTTAAACGAAGCCTAAAAGTTTAAACAACTTCCCTAACAAACACATTTGTTATAGTAACAAAGGTATAGGTAATTACACCTTTATTTAAAAAGCTAATTACAGCTATTTATTGTGTTTTTTATGCGATAAAAGAAGTATAATGATTGGCCTGTTCAAAGCATCCTTCAAAATAAAAAACGTTCATTTTGTTTAAAAAACAACAAATAAGTTTATAACCCTTATTTTTGTACTTTAATTAAAATAGCGCAGTGCTTTCGGGTATTTATCATGCAAGAGCAAATTACACAATACACAACAGAAATTAATACTTTCCATCCTGACAGTGCTGCTGAACTGGAAGCTTTCCGGATCCGTTTTTTAGGCACTAAAGGATTGATCAAAGATCTTTTTGATCAGTTTAAAACCGTAAGCCCGGAAGAAAAACGAACGCTTGGTAAAACGCTGAACGAGTTTAAGCAATTAGCCGAAACCAAATACCAAAGCCTGAAAGAACAGTTGGAAACGCAGCCGGAAAAAACTGCTTTAAAAGACGATTTAACACTGCCCGGAGAAGGTTTCCAATTAGGTTCGCGCCATCCGCTTTCTCTGGTCAGAAACGAGATCATTGATATTTTTAAACGCCTTGGTTTTATTATTGCCGAAGGGCCGGAAATTGAAGACGACTGGCACAACTTCTCCGCCTTAAACTTTCCGGAAGAACATCCGGCAAGAGATATGCAGGATACTTTTTTTATCAGCAAAAAAAGTCCGGCGGATTCTGGTGAGGCTGCCGGCGATATTGCTTTACGTACACATACTTCATCTGTCCAGGTTCGGATGATGGAAGCCGGAAAACCACCTTTCCGCGCCATTATGCCGGGCCGCGTTTACCGTAACGAAGCTATTTCTGCCCGTGCGCATTGCTTTTTTCATCAGGTGGAAGGATTATATGTGGATGAAAATGTTTCTTTTGCCGATTTAAAGCAAACCCTTTATCATTTTGTACTTGAATTATATGGAGAAGGGACCAAAGTACGTTTCCGTCCCTCCTATTTTCCTTTTACAGAACCTTCTGCGGAGATGGACGTATCGTGCAGCATTTGTAAAGGTGCAGGCTGCCAGATGTGTAAATACAGCGGCTGGGTAGAAATTTTAGGTTGTGGTATGGTCGATCCGAATGTGTTGGAAAACTGCGGGATCGATCCTGAAAAATATACCGGTTTTGCTTTTGGTATGGGCATAGAAAGAATTACCAATTTAAAATATCAGATACGGGATTTGCGTTTATTTTCTGAAAACGATATCCGTTTCCTTAAACAATTTCAAACCGAAATAAGTTGATCAAAAAAATTGCACCCATACTTCTTTTATGCCTGGTTTTTCTATCCTGCGGAAAAACTAACCAAGGTACTATTCCTTACGTACAGGTGAATTTTAGTGCGCCTTTGTCTGATCCGCGTTTAAGCCGGCTTTCTGTTGTTGGCGGCGCTGTAACCATCGATGGTTATGGACTTTGCGGATTGATTATTTACCACAGTCCAACTACAGGTTACGTTGCCTATGATCGCTGCAGCAGTTATATGCCGGAAAACAGATGCGCTGTTACGTTAGACAGTCCGACCTTAACCGCGACCGACCCTTGCAGCGGTTCTAAGTTTTCTTTGGATGATGGTTCGCCGGTAAAAGCACCGGCAACACGCTATCTGCGTTCATATTCTGTAAATGTGAGCATCAATCAGATCTTTGTGAGCAATTGATGGAAACCGACAAAACAACAGAAAGCATCAAGCAGGCTGCGAGAGAGCTTTACCGGAAGTTTGGTTACCATAAAACCAGTGTAAACGAAATTGCCAGGAAGGCCAAGGTTGCCAAGGCAACTATTTATAAATATTTCGACAGCAAAGAAGCTATTTTACAGGTTCTGCTGATGGATTACATTCGTTTAAGTGTGGACGATTTGATCCAGAACAGTGCGATAGATATGGATGAGGAAAAACACCTGACCAACCTCATCATGAAAACCAGCCGCCTTTCTTACACAGTTTGTAATGAGTTTATTGGCTGGGATTTTATCCGCGAATCTGCCAATGCACAGGATTTTTTAAAGAAGCTTTCCAACGAACTGGAAGAACTGCTTTATCACTCTTTCACTGGTGTAAGCGAACTGCATATTAATGATACTTTTCCGGCAAGGCTTCGTTTTCTCATTAAATCAAGCAAAAGCATTGTTTTTAGTTTTGCTTTTACTTCGGTTAGTGATGCGGATGTGCGGAAGAATTTTGTAAGTTTTCAGAAAGAGATTTTGCCTTATTTGGTTAAGGCGGCTTTGAAGTAGGGCATCCCAATGCTTCTTTTTTAAAACCTACCAGCTATTATCCGTTTAGAAAAAGACTTATTTTATTTTTTAAATATACATTGCAATATCGTGCATTCTGCTTAATTTAGTACAACAGCAAGAATAGGTTCGCATTTTACAATTAATTGTTAGTATTTTTAATAATACTTAAATGGACTCTAAAGCCATCGATAAAAAGAAACTTGGCAGGAAAGAAATAATTATTTTAACAGGGCTTGCCTTTTTAATAATTACTCTATTATTAGGTTTTGTAAGCCTATATTTTCACTGGAAAATCCTGTTTAATATAATTCGTGTCTTTTGTTTTGTTGTAAGTTTTATTGCTTTGGTTTATAATCTTAAACAAAGGTTAAAAACGAAAGCATGAATTCGCTTAAATTTTGTCACAATTTATATAATTCCGTAATGGATTGCGAGAAGTAAAAGCCAATACTTCTTTTACCACCTAAAAATCTTCTCTCCAACTCCATTTCCTAAAACTAAAAATAGCCCTAAATTTGCGGTCCATGAGAAGATCATCGCCCCGCGAAAAAACCGTAGCAGAAAACGTAACCATTTTTGATATTGCCGAAGAAGGAAAAGGCGTTGGCCGGGCCGGAGAAATGGTGGTTTTTGTAGAAAAAGCCGTTCCGGGCGATGTAGCAGATGTGGAGATCTTCCGCAGAAAAAAGAATTTTGGTGAAGCTAAAATTGTTGCCTTAAAAACAGCATCTGATTTACGGACAGAACCTTTTTGTCAGCATTTTGGCGATTGCGGCGGCTGCAAATGGCAACACATGACGTACGAAGCGCAGTTGCATTACAAGCAAAAAGCCGTTACGGATGCTTTGGAACGGATTGCAAAGATTGATGTAAGCAGCTTGATCCCAATTTTGCCTTCGCCGGAAACCCGTTTTTATCGCAATAAATTGGAGTTTACTTTTTCTGACCGAAGATGGCTGACGAATAAAGAAATCAGCAGCGGCGAAAATTTTACAACTGATGCGCTCGGTTTCCATGTTCCGCTTTATTTTGACCGGATTTTGGATATTCAGAAATGCCATCTGCAAGCTGATCCTTCCAACGATATCCGAAACAGCGTTCGTGATTTTGCCATGCAAAACGGCATCAGCTTTTACAATTTGCGCAACCATGAAGGCGCTTTACGCAACCTGATTGTCCGTACTTCTTCTACCGGGGAATTAATGGTGATTGTGGTTTTTGCTTACATCGAACAGGAACAAATCAATGGAATGATGGAATTTATCAAAAGCAGTTTTCCGCAAATTACTTCGCTGTTGTATATCATCAACCAAAAGAAAAACGATACGATTTTTGATCAGGAAGTTTTGACTTACTCTGGCCGCGATTTTATTTATGAAGAGATGCGCACTGATTTTACCGGCATAAACAAAGTACGTTTCCGCATCGGCCCGAAATCTTTTTATCAAACCAACTCGCACCAGGCAACCAGATTGTATGAAGTTGCACGAGATTTTGCCGGTTTTAAAGGTGATGAACTGGTTTACGATTTATACACCGGCGCCGGGACCATTGCCAATTTTATTGCCGGAAAAGTGAAACAGGTAATTGGAATAGAATATGTTGAAAGTGCGATTGAAGATGCAAAAGTAAATTCGGCCATTAACAACATTACCAATACTACTTTTTTTGCCGGCGATATGAAGGATGTATTGGATGCTTCTTTTACCGCTAAAAATGGCAGGCCTGATGTCATTATTACCGATCCGCCGCGCGCAGGAATGCATCCGGATGTAGTAAACCGGTTGATGGAAATGGAAGCCGAAAAAATTGTATATGTAAGTTGCAATGTGGCAACACAAGCGCGAGATTTGCTGGTACTGAAAGAAAAATACGAAGTGGTAAAAATACAGCCTGTTGATATGTTTCCGCATACGCAGCATGTAGAAAATGTGCTTCTTTTACAGTTAAAAAAATAACAAAAATGAACCCCGAAGATTTATTGCAGGAAGGTGGCAGCGAAGAGGAAAAAAAGAAAAGAAGCCCGCTGGAAAGTCTGGAAGTTGATTTAAAATTCCTGAGCGATTCCATCAAAGAAATTGCGGTGGAAATTATGGTGGAAGGCTTATCCAAATATCCGATTTTCATCGCACATCAACATGAAGTTGCTTTAGGCGAAGTTATTTTTGACCGTTTTGAAATGAATACAGATTGGACTATTCAAGCTTCTACCTTAGAAGAATTTATGGAACGCGGTGTCATCAAAAAAGAACTGAAACAACGCTTTATGGATACTTATAAAAACCCCAATAAATTTATGTGCGTGTTTGTAATTGTACCCGATGGCGCTAATTTCGTTTTCTTTCCGTATGCTAAAGATTGATTTTTAAACTATCTTACCGTTATTTCAATCTGATGCTTCTTTTATCCACCTAAAACTTATGTCTGATAAAAAAATCCTTGTTTTAAACAGTCGCCAGGTCCAGCAAAAAATCAACCGGATTGCCTATCAGCTATTGGAAGATAATTTTGAAGAAACCGAGATCATTTTAGCCGGTGTAGTAGCCCGCGGTTACCGGCTGGCAACACGGTTAAAAAGCATCCTGGAAGAAATTGCTCCTTTTAAAATTACGCTGATTAGTATTGACCTGGACAAACTTAGTTCAAGCCTAAACGGTTCTTTAAGTGTCCCGCTGGAAGATTGCAGCAACAAAGTGCTGATTTTAGTGGACGATGTATTGAATTCGGGAAAGGCCTTGGCTTATGCTTTTGGTATTTTCCTGAATATTCCGCTAAAAAAAATACGTACCGTTGTTTTGGTTGACCGTAACCACAAAAGCTTTCCGATTGCTACTGATTTTACCGGGTTGGCACTTTCTACCGTTTTAAAAGAACATGTTGACGTGGTGCTGGATGAAAACGGCGAAGAAGACGCGGTTTACCTGAGATAAATTCCTGGCCATACTGTTTTTACCGGCAAAAAATCAGGAAGCATTTTTTGCTTTAATACCCAATGCCGTTAATTCCTGGTCAATCCGCTGGTTCCAACGTTCCTGCTCGCCGGTATTTAGGCCGTGCCGCGTTTCATCATCATACTGGTCCTGCAAATGGTTCATCTCGCCAAAATAATTGTAAAACTGGTAATTAATAATGCCCTCATAATTTAAAACGGATAATGGCGTAGCACGTATTTTTTGCTCAAACCGTTGTTCAATTATTTTTACAATATCAAAATGCCGTTGTTCATGATTGAGCGTGTAATCATCCCGGCTAAAATCTTTTACCCAACAGCCGCTTTTGGGCACAAAAGTTTTCATCTCGAGTTTTATACTGATTACACCGTTTGCAATTTCCGTTTTTTCTTCAAAACCAAAACTCGGGAAAACGGAGGCTGCATATTTACTGCCGCGGGGTTTATCCTGAAAATCGTCCCATCGTAACGGACGGTTTACAGCATAATAAATAGTATCGCCCTCCTGCTTTTGCTGGTACTCTTTAAAAGTAACTTTAACTTCTCTGGCCAACTTCGGGTTGTTATTGGCCTGGCTGTCCATCCAGGTATTAAAATATTTTAGCGCAGCGTTTAACGAACTGCTTAACATGGATGCAGGTACATTAATTTGATTGTCTGGCCTGGTGTACTTACTGTCAATGCGATAATTAGTGAGAAAAATACTGCCCTCTCCGGCCAATAAATCAAACGATAAAGACAGGGCAACCTTACCTTCTACCCTATTTTGCGCTGACAGCGATTCTGTTACCCTGCATTCTTTTATATGCATTAAAACCGGACGCAGTTTTTTATCACTGGGCAAACTTTGCCAGATAAAATCCTGAATAGCAGCTAATCCTCCTCCTTTTAAATCAACCGCCTGTAAACCTGTTTTTTGTTTTAGGTTGATAGCCGCCGGGTAAATCCATGCTACTGCTTTTTGTTCCGGCCGTTCGTCTGTTATTTGAGCAATATAAAACTCTTTAGGTATTGTAATTAGCTTTTGCGGTGTAAGCACAATCGGCCCTATTTGGGCCTGAACACCTGAGGTAAAAAAAAGGGTGATAAAAACAGCATATACCAGGCAAAACTTTGCAGAAAAAGTGCTAAAAATAGTTTTTTTAGTAGATTTTGAAACGGTAGGAAACAATGGGATATAAATGATTTTAACAAATTTATAAACGTACTTACAAATGTTTTAGTGTATTAAATTCTGGCTGGGTTAAACAGTATTAAAGGTTTAGCAAATGTTTAACTATATTTATAATTTAATTATTAGTTTAATTATTATAATATTTGTTTTGTTGGTAGCTGCTACACAACCTAATTTTACTGCCACGCTTGCTGCCAACATGTTTGCAGCAACCAAAGCATTAGCATGAGAGGACTTAATAAGGTAACTTTAATAGGCAATTTAGGTAAAGACCCGGAAAACCGGCAATTGTCCGGCAATATAGCTGTAACAAAATTTTCTTTGGCCACTACCCAAATATTTAAAGATAAGGACGGACAAACAGCTGCTAAAACCGAATGGCATACCATTGTATTATGGAGAAGCCTGGCAGAACTGGCTGCAAAGTATTTGCATAAAGGAAGCCTGGTGTACATAGAAGGCAGACTAAAAACCCGGCAGTTTGAAGACAAAGAAGGTAAAATACGGTACACCACAGAAATTGTGGCGGAACAATTGATTATGCTGGACAAAAAAAATGACTGAAGCACAAACTACTGGTATAGAAAACCGATTGGAAATACAGGAGCCTTTATGCAGGTTTGAAACAGCGGAGCATGCTGATAAAGATGTGATATTTATTTATTTTGAACATAACAGTAAGTTAAATCAAGAAGTTAAAAAACTTGCCGGTGTTAAGTGGAGCCAGTCTAAAAAAGCCTGGTATGTAACCCATAACCAAACTAACCGCCATAAATTTAACCTTCCGCTTAATCCGGTTGGCAAAGAAGTATTATCACTTATCCATCCCGTTAACCAGCCTGCCCTTCTGTTTTTTATCGAAACACTTCAACTAAAAACTTATAGTGAAAGCACGGTCAAAACATACCGGAACGAATTTGCACAACTGCTTTACCTGCTGAAAAGCGTACCCGTAAACACACTCGGCACAACCAGGCTGCGCAGTTACTTTTTGTATTGTACCAACACTTTAAAACTTTCTGAAAACACGCTGCACAGCCGCATAAACGCCGTTAAGTTTTATTTTGAGCAAGTGCTGCACCGGGAAAAATTGTTTTTTGAAATTCCCCGTCCTAAAAAACCTGCCCTGCTTCCCAAAATAATTTCTACGAAAGACATTAGTAAGCTTTTTACCGTAACAGAAAACCTGAAACACAACCTCATGCTAAAACTTTGCTATGGAATGGGTTTACGGGTGAGTGAAATAGTAAACATCAAAATTGTTGATATTGACAGTAAAACGATGCAGGTTTTTATAGAAAGGGCCAAAGGGAAAAAAGACCGTTATGCCAATTTGCCCGAGAGTGTGCTAAAACAGTTACGGGAATATTATAAAGCCTATAAACCTAAAAAGCATCTGTTTGAAGGCCAATACGGCGAGCAGTACAGCATAAGAAGTGTACAAAAAGTTTTTAAAAATGCTTTAAAAAAGGCAAACATTAATAAAGATATTAGCGTACACGGCCTGCGGCACAGTTTTGCAACCCATTTATTAGAAAACGGAACTGATATTAAATTCATCCAGGAATTATTAGGGCATAACGATATTAAAACTACGCTGCGTTATATCCATGTAAGCCAGCAGAGTTTAAAAAACGTTAAAAGCCCGTTGGATAAACTTTAGCTGCTGCAAATAAAAGGTGCGCATTATGTATTGTTTAACTTTCGACAATACAAAAAAACGAAGTACGCATTTTGTATTGTTCAACTTTCGGCAATACAAAAAAGCGAAGTACGTATTTTGTATTGTTTGGCGGCAAAACTAATATAGCTTAAGCCATTTTTTAAATTATAAAAAGCTGATATTAAAGCAATTGAATTTATATATGAAATACAATTTTTCTGTGAAAATAAATATTTTAGATTTGTAACTGAGGTGCCGAAAGGTGCGTATATTTATGAGTTAGGCGCAATTTGTGTTTTCGCCCGAGAAAGTTTGCTAAAGATTTTTTTGTCCCAAAAAAGCAAAAACACAAAAAGCGGCTAACATGGGTTTGGCAAAAGTTGGGCGAAAATACTTTTACTAAAATTTGTACTTTTATGAACTTACTGCTTTTACTAAACTTTTTTGCTGAAAATTCCCAACCTTCGCCAAGCCTTTTCCGTTGTATGCCATTCAATAGCAAACGTAAACGACGACTAACAAGTGGATAAAAAAGATTTAGTAAGCATTATTGACAAGGAATTTAAACCGTTAGGCTTTAAAAGAGTTGGTAATTACTGGAAACTGCTTGGAAAAGAAATAATAAAAATTATTTATTTACAGAGGTCTTCATATAGTAAATTATATTACATCAATTATGGTTTTAATTTTGTAAATCTTGAATATGATGGAGTATCAATACACGTTTTTCATAGATTAGGTTCTCCAGACAAGAAAGAAAATGAATTGATACAAAGTTTATTAGACTTTGAAAATGATATTGACTCTGAAACAAGAACTATTCAGCTTACTGACATTGTTAGGAATGTCCTCAAAGTTGAACTTGGCAAAATTAATTGTGAAAACGATGTTTTGAAAGAAATAGAAGAAAAACCAATTCTGTTAAACTTGCTACCTTTAAAAGTAAAGGAATACCTTGAAGTTTGATTGAAAGAACGTCATACAACATTGGTTTGGCAAAAAACTGGCTGACGAATGAAACATCAACTTTTGTTTTGCTATTTTGCTTCAGTTTCGGCTGAAGGATTAAAATTTAGCTGGTAAAAGAAGCATCGGCATTTGATTATTAATTTAACTTTGGTTTTGGCTGACAGGTTTCAAATTCCAGTTCTTCGCCAAGCCTTCTCCGTTGTGTGTAATGCTGTCAACCGCTGTACTTGAAAATAACACGAAACACTGTAACTTTAGGAAAAATATTTCATATGAATTCCTCAACTCAACATATTAGCCTTGCTGACTATTACTACGGGTTTTTAAAAAATCTTAACTCAGATAGCAAACTTGACCTAATTTCAAAACTTTCACAGTCTTTAAAGGAAACGGAAACAACTCCCGAAACGCCTTTAGAATCTCTTTTTGGCGCATACAAATCTGATGAATCTGCAGAAGAAATCATTGCAGAACTTAGAGCATCGAGAGTTTTTAACCGTAATATTGAAACACTTTGAAAAAATATTTGCTCGATACCAACATCTGTATATTTTTCATTAAAGGACAGTATGAGCTAAATAAGAAAATTGCAGAAGTAGGTGAACAAAATTGTTTCATTTCTGAAATTACGGTTGCAGAGTTAAAATACGGAATTGAAAATAGCAAGACTGTTGAAGCTATGCGAATTATTGTGGAAGCATTTATCCCCAAATTTGCTATTCTTCCCGTTTACAATTCACTGGATATATATGCAAAAGAAAAAGTAAAATTGAGAAAGCAAGGATTGCTTATCGATGACTTCGATATTTTAATTGGCTCTACGGCAATTGTAAATGAAATGATTATGGTAACTAACAATGTTGCACATTTAAACAGACTTGATAATATTGTTATTGAAGATTGGACAACTTTAGCGAAGAAATAGCACTACACACAACATTGGTTTGGCAAAAAACTGGCTGACGAATTAAACATCACTTTTGTTTTACTATTCTGCTTCAGTTTCGGCAGAAGGATCAATATTTAGCTGGTAAAAGAAGCATCAATATTTGAACATTAATTTAACTTTGGTTTTGGGCGGAAGAGTTTCTATTTCCAGTTCTTCGCCAAGCCTTTTCCGTTGTGTGCCATTTTGTGGAAACCCTTCAAGAATGCATTTCCTTGTAAAACACTAAATGAAGTATTCAATATTATTTATTTCCTGTGTAGTTTTTTTATTTGGCAGTTGTCAGACAAAAAATAAAACTGACGACAAATCAATTAATGAACGCTTTAATTGCTTGAAAGGATTGATGAAAAGCGCCTGGTATGAACATGGTATTGACGAACGTATTCCACCAATCAAAAACGTTGACTACGGCTTCATAATTTTGGTTGACACAAACTTTAAGGCGACTAATTTCATTTCATTTGATGAGGATTTTTCAAGAAAAAGATCAAAAGCACTTGACACAACTGACTATACATTGCATGATAATGAATGGGAAAAAATGACCAGCAAACAAAAACTTGATAAAGTATTTGAGCAAAAACTTTATTACAAAAAACAAGCTGACTCAGCACATATAAAAAATAATTTAGGACAAAATCAAGTTTGGGTAATTAACAACACTACTGACACAGTTTCTATACAAATGCAAGATTGGAGCTACATCTGCATTTTACAAGGACTTACCAAAAGTGGACAATGGTTACCAATCCAATATTGGAGATTTAGCAATTGTGGAAACAGTTACTATGACAAACATTTCCTACCAAAGACAGCAAATTCTTTTATCACGACCTTGCCAAACACGGGAAATTACCAAACAAAATTGAGATTTAAACTTTTAGGTACAGACAAATTTTATTACTCAAACGAATTTACAGGAAAAATTAATTATTGTGACTTTGTAGAAGACAGTTTAAATTACGATAACAGAAGGTCAAAACCTAAACCACATTATAAACTCGACACTTTAATTCATTTATCCATGTTGTAATGGCAAAGAAAACGGCACACAACATTGGTTTGGCAAAAAACTGGCTGACGAATTAAACATCAACTTTTTGTTTTGCTATTTTGCTTCAGTTTCAGCAGAAGGAACAGAAATTTAGCCGGTAAAATAAGCATCAACTTTTGATTATTAATTTAACTTTGGTTTTGGCTGAGGAGTTTCAAATATCAGTTCTTCGCCAAGCCTTTTC
>NZ_WPIK01000021.1 GCF_009754915.1 Mucilaginibacter arboris
TCCATATTTATAAATATAAATAGCAATGCTTTTTTACCGGCAATAAATTATCATGCAAAATACAAAAGGAGTACCTATGTTTTTCCTGTTTGCGGGAAAATAATAATCATCCATCACAAACTTTTAAAAATATATCCCAACTGCTGCCAGTATTCCAATGCTTTCGGCAAAGCATATCCCAGTCGCGGCCATGCTTTCAAACTGTCGTGAAAGACTATAATAGAACCATTGCTGCTTTTATCCACTACATTTTGATAACATTTTTGGGGAGAAAGTTTAGTATCAAAATCTCCGCTTAAAACATCCCACATTACAATTTCATAGCTTTTTTTAAGGATAGCAAGTTGTGACCGTTTTGCCCTTCCGTACGGCGGACGGAAAAACTTTGCTGCAATTAACTCATTACATTTTTGCGTGTTTTCCAGATATTCTTCATCTTCCGTGTCCCAGCCGCGTAAATGGTTAAAAGTATGGTTGCCAATGGTATGTCCGCCTGCTTTAACAGCTTCAAAAATGTCCGGATGTTTTTGTACGTTATCGCCAATGCAAAAAAAAGTAGCTTTTGCCTGGTATTTTTCCAAAGTTTCTAATACAAATAGCGTTACCTCCGGAACCGGCCCGTCATCAAAAGTTAAATAAATGGTATGTTCTTTACGGCTTTTGTTCCATATCAATCCCGGATAAAACCATTTTAACAAAACAGGTGTTTTTACCAAATAAGGCATTTTCATATTGCCATATTAAATTCAGGAAGAAAAAAGGTCGATAAAAGAAGCATCAGATATTTTCTTTTATTTGCAATACTATAAATAAAAACTACACCGGCATTTAATGGAGCAGAATAAATTGAAAATTGCAGTTATTGGCGGCGGAAGCTGGGCAACTGCTATTATTAAAATGCTGACCGATAATACTGCGCCGAAAGAGGTTTTTTGGTGGATGCGCAATGAAGAAACGTTGCAGCACATCCGTAAATTTCGGCATAATCCAAAATATTTAAGTTCGATAGCAATTTGTGTAAAACCTGAAAATTTATCTACCCAAATAAAAGAAGTGGTTGAAAAAGCAGAAGTTATTCTGTTAAACGTTCCGGCTGCTTTTTTGAAAAACGCACTTGAAGGAATTACCGCTGCAGATTTTAAAGGCAAAAAGATAATTTCTGCTATTAAAGGAATTGTGCCTGATGAAAACCAGATTGTAGGCGATTTTATTCATCAGCATTACCAGTTTCCGTTGGATCAATTCCTGGTTTTGAGCGGGCCTTGCCATGCAGAAGAAGTAGCGCTCGAAAAGCTTTCGTACTTAACACTTGCCTCGCAGGATAAAAAACTGGCTGCCGAACTGGCTTGCTATTTTAATACGCGTTACATCAAAACCAATATTTCTGATGATATTTACGGAACAGAGTACGCAGCCGTTTTAAAAAATATTTATGCCATTGCCAGCGGCATTTGCCATGCTGTTGGTTATGGCGATAATTTTCAGGCAGTATTGATTTCTAATGCCATTCGCGAAATTAAGCGTTTTGTCGATGCTGTCCATCCAATCACTCGTGATATTAATGAATCTGCTTATTTGGGCGATTTGCTGGTTACGGGCTATTCGCAATTTAGCCGTAACCGTACTTTTGGCAACATGATCGGGAAAGGTTATACGGTAAACTCGGCGCAGTTGGAAATGAATATGGTTGCAGAAGGTTATTATGCTTCCAACTGCCTGCATGAAGTAAACAAAAAGTACCAGGTTGATATGCCGATCAGCAAAGCTGTTTATGCTATTTTATATCAAAAAAGAAGTCCGGTTACCGAAATGAAACAATTGGCAGAACAATTGAGTTAATAACAGCAATTACTAAAATTAAAGCCATGAAAAAGATCAAAGCCCTATTGCTATCAGCTGCCGTGCTTTTTGCCGTTCAGTCATTTGCACAAAATACCGGAAAAGGTAAAGTTGGAACGGCCATTAACAAAGCCGGGAACAAAACAGCAGAACTTGCTGTAAAAGGCGCATCAGCTGTTGCTGATAAAAAATATGATGGAAAAGTTGGCCCGGGCGGACAAGTTATTTACATCAATAAAAATTCTAAATATTACTATGTAAATAAAAAAGGTGCGAAAGTATATGTTTCCAAAGCAAAATTAAAAGATGCACCAACAAAATAATTAGCATCAGTTTTTTTGTAAAAAGAAGAATGCCCGGGCAACACTATCCGGGCATTTTTTTGTTTACTAATTTTTAGGTGATAAAAGAAGCATTGGGTTATTAATCCCTCCAAAACATGATGAAAAATTACTTGCAATATATTGTTATATCGTTTTTTGTAATTGTATTTACCAGTTGCAAAAACCCGGCAGAAAAAAACAAAATTATGGGCAACTGGCGCTCGGAAGATAAAAAAACAGGATTAAAAATTACGGCAAAAGAGTTTACGCTGGATGAGGGCGAAGACCCGATTGCAGAAAGTTATTTTGTAAAAGGCGATACCATCTTTACTTCGTACGAAGGCGCGCAACCTTATACTAAATTTGCAGTCAAAGATTTAACAGATAAGAGTATGACACTTGTTTATCCGGATTCTACAACTGTTACTTTTGTCCGTTAACTTGTATCTTAAATATCACGAAATACTTTGCCCGGATAGTTGTTGCTTATTTTGCACAAGCATAAAATATTCAAACAAAGTTAAAGCACTGCGGATACTTTGATTATATGCTGAAGCATCAACCCTTGTATTTAAAACCTGCAAGAAATTTTTCCAGTTTGTAATTAAGCTTGCGGCATAAACCTGGTAATAATGAAAGCCTAAGTTAAACTTTTGCAAATTAGCGTTAACTTTTAACTTTTTAACAATTACATTTCCGCCTAAAGTTGCACCTTCTAAAACATACATAGCGCCTAAAACAGCGGCATTACTTCCAATTAAAATGAGGTTTTTAGAATTAAATTCCGTTTCTGGCGCATCTATATCCAGTTCTTGCAGATCTTTTAGCAACGCAGGTAATTTAATACGGTTGTTGATGTTTAGTTCGTTTTGTAAATTCTGGTCTAAACTTTCAAATAATTGCTGTTCAAAACAAGCATGGATGATGTAATTGGTTTGCAGTATCTTTTGGTATTCTTCTGCAGATAAAGTGCCATTCATTATTTTATCTACCAGCATCAATTGTTCCAGGTCATGGTGTTGTTTACTGGTTGCTTGTTTTAAAACTTCCTGAAGCATTTACTTAAATGAGGTTATATTGATTTTTTAATTGACCCTAAAATTAGAGAATTTGTATTTTTAATTTTTATCAGAAAAAAAACAATGCTTCTTTTAGCACTATAAAATTGATGTTTAGGTTTCTCCTGCCGATAACAATTATAGAAACTTATTTTTAGGTGATAAAAGAAGCATGTAAAATAAATGGAATAAAAATCAGACAAATCATGGGCCTTTAATTTTTAAAAGCAATGTAAAAAGTTGTTCCTATACCTAACCCGCTTTCAAACCAAATCCTGGCATTATGTTTTTCTACAATACGTTTAACAATGGCTAAGCCAACGCCTGTTCCTTCATAATCTTTTACATTATCCATGCGTTTAAAAAGTTCAAATACACGGCTGTAATAAGTTACATCAATACCCAAACCGTTATCAGTAACAGAATAAATAGTTTCGTCATGGTTAGCTATACCTTCTACTTTTACTTTTGCCGGAACAGACCTTGAAGAATATTTTACCGCGTTATTGATCAGATTGGTAAAAACCTGCCCGATCATTGTTTTATCGCCGGCAATATCCGGTGTTTTGCCAATTGTAAATTCCAGGTTTTCAGGTTTTATTCCCGCAACAACTTCATCTTTAATCTCGGTTAAAAGCAATTGCATGTTAATTTTTGCCGCCTCAATATCAGCTTTGCCAAGCTGCGTATAACGTAGTATTTCTTTAATAAGCAAGTTCATTTTATCAGTGCCAGCTACTATCCTTGTCAAAATGGTTTTGGCGCTATCGTCCAGGCTTTTATTTCTTGCAAGTAAAAGTTCAGAATAGGTTTTAATGGTAGATAAAGGTGTACGTAAATCATGAGAAATGGTATAACTGAAAGTATCCAACTCCTCATAAGCCAGTTGTAGCCTGTCGTTCAACAGCCTTATTTCGTTGGCTTTGCGGTTAATGGCATCTAAAATTTCTTCCCTCATCTTAACCACCAGTAAAATTTCTTTGTTGCTCCAGCGTACCGATGTGTTTTTTACAAGCTGTGTCCAGGCTTCAAAAGATTTTCGCGGCAACAATTGCATCGAACCGTTTTCTGCTTGTTCAACAGGTTTTTCCGGGTTTCCGGCCCAGGTAATAGCTTCAAGTTGTTCTGGTTTAAACCAAATGATCAACTCATTTAATTCCCTCGAAAGTGAACACGCCAAAATACCGCTTGCTACGTTACTGTAATTTTGTGCCGGTAAAAACAGCTCCGGAAAATTGTTTGTATAATAAATGTTGTTCTGCATATTGCTTTTTAGCCATAGCAATATGTCTTCAATTTGTTCCTCATTGGGCGTAATGCCAATCCTGCTGATGGTATTGTTAAAAACCAGGACAGCCCCGGCGGCATTTGTAATATCTTTTATGGTAGCAGAATGACTGGTAAGCGCACCGGAAATTTCGTTATCTAACTTGATGTACTTGGACAACTCGGTGGCAGCATTGTCTAAAGCAGACAGGTTTTCGGTATTTTCTTCTTCCTGCCGGTATTCTAACGCTGATGACAGAATTTGTCCGATCAGTTTTGAAGCATCGCGGGCTTTATAACTGATAAAGCGCGGCGTATAATTATGGCAGGCAATTAACCCCCAAAGTTCTCCATGTGCCAGCAAAGAAATGCTGAAACTGGACTGAACGCCCATGTTTTTTAAATACTGGATATGAACCGGAGAAACAGCCCTTAAAGCAGAATTACCAAGGTCTAAAGGTGTATTTTCGTCCTGAAAAGTAAGAATAGCTGAACTTGTGCTGTTTACATCGGCAATAATTCGGGTTAAATTGGTTTTATATAGTTCCCGGGCTTGTTTAGGAATATCTGATGCCGGATAATGCAAGCCTAAAAAAGGTTCTAAATCATCGTTTTTAACTTCTGCCACAACTTCGCCATGCCCGTCTTCATGAAATTTATAAAGCATTACCCGATCATAGCTGATAATTTTTTTGATTTCAAAAGCAGCATTTTTAAGTAGTGTATTTAAGTTTTTGCCGGATAATATTTCTGAAACAGATCGGCCAATCGTTTTTTGAACATCAAAATTTAAATCAGAAGTTCCAGGTTCAAATTCTAATATCAGTTCAGTATTGGATGAAGTGAGAATGATATTATAGCTATTTTGATCAATAGTAATCTGATAAGGGTTAACCGAGTCAAAGTTTTTACTGTTGTTTGCAAGGTTTAATAAGTTGGTCAACTGATCTTTTGCGCCTGATATTTTAAGATAGCTTTCCAGCTCGTTAATAGGTTTACCAAGAAAATGTCTGGCATCTTTCTCTATAAATTCTTTAATATTTTGGCTGATGTAACTTATTACAAAAGTTTTGCTGTTAATAGCAACTAAAAATCCGTGTGCTTGTATTTTACCTGGAATATGTATGGGTTCTCTGTCGCAATTGGTCAAATCTACCTGGTATTTACTCATATCGGTTACGAACATTATAAATTCAATAGTATTATAAAGATTGCTTTTTCAATGTAAGAAGAGCTGTTTTATAGTTGAATTGAACAATCAAAAATAAATTAATATTAATAGTTGCAGTACAATAATCTGATTTTTGTGTGAAGATACGTTTAAAAGATCTCGTGTTGTTTTAAAAGCGTTTACTTTTTCCGATAAAAAAGGGTGTTAAAAGAAGCATTGGCAAAAGGTGTTATAAAAAGCAAAAAGCCTCCGGATATTTCCCGGAAGCTTTTTATCAACTAAACTAAAACTAAAAACTATGCTGTAAAAACAGTATTACTGTTAAAATCTTTTGCGGCGTTCGCCACGGTCTTCCCGGCTTTTGCCAGAGAAATCACGGAAACCGCTTCCACTGCCGCCGCCGCTATAGCTGCGTTCGCGTCCGCCGTCGCGTCTTTCCCGGCTTCCGCCTTCTCTTCTTTGGTAAGCACCGCCACCAGAAGATCTTGGCGGACGGCTTTCGCCGCCTCCGGAATCACCGGATAATTCAATGCGTACATCGCGCCCCTGGAAGTTTGCATCCTTAAAAGCAGTAATTACTTGTTGTGCTTCTTCATTCGGAACTTCGAAGAAAGAATATACGCCTTTTACGTCTATTTTTCCAACTGTACGGCCGCTTATTTTGCTGGTGTTACAAATGTAACCCAACAAATCTCCGCGGGTAAAATTATCTACCGAACCAAGGTTGATGAACAAACGGGTGTAACCTGCATTTGCACCACGAGGAGCGCGTTCGCTACCTTCACGTACACGGGATTCATCAGCAGAAGCATTTAAATCTGGCGCATTTTTGTAATATTCCAGGAAACGGTTAAACTCTAAAGAAGCAAAACGTTTGATGATATCTTCTTTGCTTAGTTCTTCAAATTCGGCCATAATGCGCGGAATGTACTGATCGATCTGAGAATCGATTACTTCCACATTATGTACTTTATGAACTAAACCGAATAATTGTTTTTCGCAAACATCAAAACCGGTCGGAATTTCTGCTTTTACGAATTTTTTACCGATTACGCGTTCAATCTGACGGATTTTACCAATTTCTTTTGCGTTGATGATAGCGATAGAAACACCGGTTTTTCCGGCACGGCCGGTACGGCCGCTACGGTGCGTGTAGTTCTCAATCTCATCAGGCAAAGAATAATTGATTACGTGCGTAACGTCGCTTACATCAATACCACGGGCTGCAACATCGGTTGCAATCAGTAATTGTAAACTGCGGTCGCGATAACGTTTCATTACTTTATCGCGTTGTTGCTGCGATAAATCGCCGTGCAAAGAATCTGCATTGTAACCATCTTTAATTAAAGATTCTGCAATTTCCTGTGTTTCAATTTTAGTACGGCAAAAAACGATACCGAAAATTTCAGGGTTAAAATCTACAATACGTTTAAAAGCAGCATATTTATCGCGTGCTTTAACGATGTAGTATTCGTGCTCGATGTTAACATTTCCGGTATTTTTTGTGCCCATGGTAAGCTCAAAAGGATCGGTCATGTAATTTTTAGCGATACGGCGCACTTCTGTCGGCATCGTGGCCGAGAACAGCCAGGTTTTTTTCTCTTCGGGTGTGGTTGACAGGATTTCGTTAATGTCTTCCTGGAAGCCCATGTTCAGCATTTCATCTGCTTCATCCAAAACAACGTATTGAATAGCTGAAAAATCAATGGCTTTACGGCCGATGATATCCAGCATACGTCCTGGTGTAGCAACAACAATCTGCACGCCGCGTTTAATTTCGCGGAGCTGATCCATGATGCTTGAACCACCGTAAACAGCCACAACTTTAACGTTGGACATGTTTTTGGAATAACTTTTAATGTCGCTTGTAATTTGCAAACACAACTCGCGGGTTGGGCAAAGAATTAAAGCTTGAGGCTTGTTCTGATCAAAGTCAATCAGTTCTAATAACGGCAGTCCGAAGGCGGCGGTTTTTCCGGTCCCTGTTTGGGCTAATCCGACAAAATCGTTGCTGCCTGTTAACAAAACCGGAATAGATTGTTCCTGGATTGGCGTAGGATTTTCAAATCCTAAATCAGTGATGGCATTAACAATATCATGACGGATTCCCAGTTCAATAAATGGGTTCATGATGTAAATAACGAACTTAGCTACATTGCTAAATCTGCTGCAAAAGTAAGCTTTTTTTCCGGCATTTCAAATACTTCTGCTATTGTGAGATTGGAGTGATAATAACCGGCTTTAGCAGGAGTTACACAATGATGATTTTTATGCCTTAAAAACAGTATCAGGCAGTAACCTGAAAAAGGTTATTTCTGATCGCATACAAAACCAAACCTGTCCTTGATTTGATATTTAACTTTTGAAAAAGCGATTCGCGGTAATTATCAACCGTGCGCGGACTAACAAACATCAGATCGGCAATTTCTTTATAAGTCAGTTCCGAGCAGCAATGCTTTAAGAAGTCCAGTTCTTTGCTGCTTAAATTAGGTGCAGTTTCGTGTGCAGCTACAGATCGTATTAATTTCCCCGAAACCATTTCATTGATATATACTCCTTTTAGCATAATAATTTTGATGGCTTCCAATAAATCCCGTGGTTTTGATTCTTTCAGGATGTAACCACATGCCCCGGAACGGATCATTTTTATAACCGCTTCATCATCTTCAAACATGCTTAAAGCAAGTACATGTATTTTCGGATAATTTGCTTTTAGCCAGCAGGTAGAAGCGTAACCATCCATCACCGGCATATTAATATCCATCAGAATAACTTTTGGCAGGGCCTGTTTTAATAAAGCCTGTTGCATTTGCCGGCCGTTTTCTGCTTTAAAAACCACTTCCAGTTCTTCAAACTCACTCATCAGGCCAGAAACACCTTCGCGGAAAAGGGTATGGTCATCAACAATAGCGATGGGAATACGGTCAGGTTTCATATTCATTCAGGGATAAGGAATACTTAACTTTATAACAGTACCAGTGCCGGGCTGGGATTGAATATGCACTTCCCCTCCCATTAATTCAGTTCTTTTACGGATGTTGTGCAAGCCCATTCCACCGTGCTTTCCCGGCGCTTCATCCATTAAAAATCCAACCCCGTTGTCTTCAACTGTCAGATGGAGGTTATTGTCCCGGCAGCCTAATTTAATCTTTATTTGCGTAGCAAAAGCATGTTTTATCGTATTATTTAAAATTTCCTGCAGAATGCGAAAAATGAGCAGGTCTTTATCCGGGTTGCTGGCTGTAAAGTTGGTTTCTATTTGATAATCCACCTGGTACTGCCCTGCCTTTTGCAGCCATTCAATTTCATAATTTACGGCTTCGGGTAAACCGCTGCTTATCAATTGCTCGCCCTGTAATAATTTACCTAATAAACGAAGCTCTTTAATGCAGCGGCTGTTTAGATCTAATGCCGAATTTATTTTTTGCTGTGCTTTGTCTGGGTCCTCCATCTCAATAGAATTTAACGTGAGGGAAGTTAGGCTTAACAATTGTCCAATATTATCGTGCAAGTCTGCACCGATGGTTTGCATGGTTTGTTCTTGTACTTCTAATTGGGTTTTTAGGAGCTCTTGTTGAAATTGGATTAAATCATTTTGATGTTTTCTTTTTCTATTATGATAAACAAATGCGGTATATATTATTATGCTTATTAACAAGATAAAAAATATGCTAATTATTAGTACTAAGTTGAAAACTTCTTTTGATGTAAGCATAATAATCCAATGCTGATACAAGAGTAAAGCACAATATTTAATGGCTTTATTATTATATCAAATAAACTCAAAGTTATGTTTGTTGTCGAATTAATAAGTGTTTGATATAATCCTGCATAAACAAATATTCCTCCATAAAAGGTTAGAACTCCTATTGAAATCCAAAAATTTGGATATTTATATATAGGTAAATCTATACTTGTATCTAAAGTAAATAGTAAGTGCGAGTAGAGGATAAAAAGTAAAAAACCTTCAATATCAATATTCAAAGATGGAAAAGATTGAAAATTATAATAGAAAAACGAAATGATTAAACTAAGAGTTATAAAAACAGGTATAGAGTAAAGAATTGTGTTTCTTATTCTATTAAAAGTACTTGAATTTAAATAGTACATGCAAAGTAATGGATATTCTATAATACAGAACATATGTAAAACCCAAGAAAAGCTTTTGTTCAATTTTGTTGAAATCTCACATATTAATTCTTCTATTAACGTAGCAAACAATAAGATTGAAATATATGATATTTTTTTTTGAGTATTCTTCTTTAAAGAAAAAGCGATGATTAAGCAAGTTGAAATTAAGCAATAGTAATAAACATAATAAACATCCATTTATTTAGAGTCATTTGCCATTTTTAATAATGCGTATCTTGGATCTGTTAATTTTTTTTCCAATGATGATTCAGGAGGGTGGGCAAACTCTCCAGTTAATGACTGTGTTGTGATTTCATCAATACCATTACTGCTGTTTTTTTTTATTGTATCCTTTTTGCGGTAATGCAAATCGTTTCCATCACAATCTACACCAACTAAAACTAAGCTTATGTGAGGGTTCTTTTTAGGTTCTCTTAGGCAAAGATAACTTCTTATCCCTTCGCATTTTGGCTGACTTAGTAATTTTAGTAGAATGTTTTTATCATATGTTATACCATAACTAACCTTAAAAATATCAATTAGGGTAGTATCAACAAAGTCAAGGTGTTCTGCAGAAAGATTTTCTGATTTAAGATTTAAATGAGGAAATGCTTCTTCGACAAATTTAATATAATTACTAATTAAATGTACGGCTGTATCAGCATCAATAGGACGTCCATATGGTTTTTGTTTTGAATCCATATTTACACTTCTGCATTCTTCAAAAATATCTATCTCACCGTTTTCAATAGGTTCGTCTGGTTTAGTTCTATCGTATTTCATACCCCAGGTTTTCCAGGTAATACTCGTTTTTTCGGATGAAGGTTTTTTAGACATGATTTGATAAATTAAGATGAAGGTTAATTTTGGAAGTTAAGATTTATATTGTAAAATTCCACAATAACTTTCTCAATCACAACGCGTTTTAGCCTTTTTACTACCGTAAAAACACCCTATTTAAAAAGGACAATCCACGCTAAGCTTTCCTGCTGCAAGGCCACAATTTTGAGACCATCATTCACCTTAAAATCTCAAGATCATGAACCTCGTACGCAACCTCAATTATGCCAACCGCCTCAACCCCATCTGGCAGCAGGCCAACAACCGCGCTAACCGTTATTTAAACAAACTGCTGGTAAAAGAAGCATTGAAAACGCTGCCTGCCATGCTGCTGTTCAAGATCAGGCGGTATCAAAAGTTTATATCGGCTATTGTAATTGTTTTATTGGTGATGCTATTTTTAGCACATCAAAATGGTTATGCACAAGCAGATTCTACAGCCTATTACAAAAAGCTGGCTTTAGAAAATAAGCATTACCCAAAAAACAATATGCAGATAAACTTATCGTCGCTGGCTTTGCAGAACTATAATTTCAGCTACGAGCACTCTTTAAGCCGCAAAATAACTTTTATGGCCGGCTACCGCTATATGCCTTTAAGTACCGTTGGAGATATTTCCCTGGTAAAAACAGTAGTGAACAAATATTTAAACGACCAGGACGGGCTAAAGAACGACTTGTCAAACATCAGCACCGGCAACAAAACCTTTACCGGAGAATTCCGCTTTTACGGCGGCAAGCATCCGGGCGCACGCGGCTTTTACGCTTCTTTGTATGGCCGCTATACCAACATGCAGGTTAATTACAATTATAACTATGCCACAACTGCCCAAAAGTATGTAGTGCCCTTGCAAAGCAGTTTAAAAGGTTTTGGCGGCGGGCTGATGTTTGGATCCAAGTTCCTGATTGCTAAACGGGTTACTTTGGATTGGTATATCATCGGCGGGCATTACGGTAAGATTTCGGGGGATGGCCAAGCGGCAGTCAACCTCAGCACCATGTCATCCGCTGATAAGAACAATTTAAAATCCGACCTGGAATCCAAGTTTACCATCCAAAATAAAAACTATGTAACCGCCACGGTAGATAACAATGGTGTAAAAACCAACACCAACGGCCCTTTTATTGGCCTCCGGGCTTTAGGTTTTAACCTGGGGATTGCTTTTTGACCTGTAAAAAATTCCTTGTGCTTTACCAAATACGCAAGTATGTTTTCTCTAAATATTGAATTATGGAAACTTTTGATATAGATACAGTTGATGCCAAAGTTGGTTATTTAGATTATCAACTGTTTACAGGCAAGTTAGACGGATTGAACTTTAAAAGTAAAACAGTTATCAATACCATAAACCAATACTCTTTTTGTTTGGCAGAAAAAGATTTAAAGTTTAAACAAGCCTTAAAACAAGCTGATATTTTGCTGCCGGATGGGATTGGTATGGTAGCAGCAGTAAGCTGGCAAACGAATGCCTGTATCCGCAAAATTTCCGGCTCTGCCTTACATGCCCATTTATTAAACGATCTCAATCAGATCGGTGGAAGCTGTTTTTATCTCGGTTCTTGTACAGAAACCCTGCAAAAACTACAGCAACGGCTGGCTTTGGATTATCCATACGTGCAGGCAGGGTTTTATTCGCCTCCGTTTAAAGCAGCTTTTTCCAGGGAAGATAATGAAATAATGCTTACTGCAATAAACGATTTCCGGCCTGATGTTTTGTTTGTTGGCATGACTGCGCCAAAGCAGGAGATTTGGATAGCAGAAAATAAAAATGAGATCAATGTCCCACTGATATGTGCCATCGGCGCCGTGTTTGATTTTTATGCCGGAACGGTAAAACGGCCAGGCAAAGTTTGGATCAAACTTGGATTGGAATGGCTGGGCAGATTGTTGAACGAACCCAAGCGCTTATGGAAAAGATATTTGTATTACGGGCCGGTGTTTGTGTTTTTACTGGTTAAATATAAGCTGCAAGGTTGGTTTATTTTGAATTGATTTTCTCTAATTTCTTGGAACTTGTTTAAACTTATATCAGAAAAAAAATCCCGATGCTTCTTTTAGCAGTATAAAATTGATTGCCTTGCTGGCAGATACGAAAAGTAAATGGCTATGCAGATTTTTAGGTGATAAAAGAAGCATATCAAAATTGAAACATAATCTAAACAACTTCTTAAAGCCTAAATTTAAAGACAGTATCCAACTGATGCTTCTTTTATGCACCTAAAATTGGAGTGCCTTTTTATTTCCTTCCTTTTATTTTCTGGTTTTGTTTTTTTTTAATACCGTAAAAACACCTTGTAATTTAAGGTGATCCTGCGGTGAGATCTTATTCCAAGCGTAACGAGATTTGGGTTCATCAATCCACAATTTAAATCTCAAAATCATGGACACAAAAGAAATTTTAAACAATGCGAACAGTATCAGCCTGGAACCTGCAGCAACAGAAGGCAACCAAAGCGAACTTTGTAAAATCTGGCCAACTGCAAAACAAGCCCTGGAAATTTTACAAGGTTTAATTAAAAACCCGGCATTGAAAGTAATCATAAGTACAATTATTGCAGCCGGGGATGCGATAATTGGAAAGGTTTGTAATTGAAGTAGATTTTTTATTAAAGCAAATTAAAACTTATCAAAATGAAAAAAAGTATCATAATTTCCATTATCAGTATGGTATTGTTAATGGTAACCCTACCTCAAAGTAAAGTATTTGCTATCATTAAAGAAGCAGATTTAATTGCTGAAATGAAATATCAAGGATGGACAGTGTCGTCAAATCGTTTTGTAGATCTAAAGGAAGGAGAGAGTTGCTCCTGGTGGTACAAGTCTTTTTTCTCTAACCATGAGTATAAGATTGTTGCATTTTCAGAAGACGATGATGTAACTGACATAGACATAGAAGTGCAATATACTGATGGTACATCTTATCGGAAAGACGATGACAATGACGATCTCGCAGTTGTCCAATTTAATTGTTACACAACGAAAGTATTAGGAGTTAGAATTACTAATTACGCTTCTGATTCTTATTATGCTTCAAGGTGTAAGTTTATAGTTTTTTATAGGTAAATGTTTTGATAAATTCCTTTCCTTTATTGAGGATAATTAGAAAAGGCAATGAAGATTATTATAATCTTCATTGCCTTTTCTATTAAGAAACATTTCTTAAATTATTATACTGGAAAATTTAAAGGTTGATTAGCGTTAGCAGGAATATAGGTATTAGGTATGGGTACCTATATAGTAGCTACCTCAGTCTATCTGCAGACCGTACCAGTTTCTCATCCCTATTAATCCCACGAATAGCTAAAAAAACAAGTACAATTGCTAAAGAAGGTAAAATCATACCAATTCCGTAATTGTGTGTATTAAGTGTAATATTACCAACAAAATCTTTAACCGTTTCTGTTAAATAAAAACTGTAACCAATAATCAGCACAATAACAATATAACAATAACTGCTTTGCTGTTTGCGGTTTTTATACAAAAAAACACCTGCTAAAGGAAGCAAGGCTGCAATAACAGTAGCAATACTTAGCCAGATAAAAGAAGAAGTTTTAGTGCGTGCACCATTAATTATTTCGTACACACCAGTTACCATGATGCTGTCGGCGTGTCCATTCAAAATTAAATTATTAACCACCGGGAACAAAAACAGGGCGAAAAGTACCAGGCTTGCCAGCAGTAAATAAACACTTTGTATTCTTTGTATCATTTTTATTGTGCTAAAAGAAGCATCAAAGATAAGATAGTTTGCAAAATAATTTTCTGCAGATAATGCTTTTCAGCTTTTCTTACCTTTGCTGTGGTGGACGAAAAACAAAGGTACTTTGCAGAACTTGCTTTTGATGGCACAAAATATCACGGCTGGCAGATCCAGCAGAATGCAGTAAGTGTGCAGGAAGTTTTTAACAAAGCTTTAGGGGTTTTGCTCCGGCAACCAATTGAAACGGTTGGCTGCGGCAGAACCGATACTGGTGTGCATGCCAGGCAGTTGTTTGCGCATTTTGATATAGGGGGAGAAGGTGCGGGGTTTGAGGCGCGAGGTGCGGGAGATGAGCGGGGAACGGGGAGCGGAGAACGTGGAGCGGTAAACCCTGAACCCTCAACTATCAGCCATCGTCTAAAAACCTCCCTCAACGCTCTTCTGCCAAAAGATATTGCCGTTAAAAACATTATTCCTGTTGCTGCGGATGCACATGCGCGTTTTGATGCTACGCTGCGTGCTTACGAATATCATATTCATTTCGGCAAAGATCCTTTTAAGCAGAATTATAGCTGGCAACTGCGGGATTTTCCTGATCTGGAACTGATGAACCAGGCAGCAAATATCATCAAAAAATACCGCGATTTCAGTTGTTTCAGCAAAAGCAACACGCAGGTAAAAACAAATTTTTGTGTGATAAAAGAAGCATGCTGGCAGCCAAAAGAGGACGGCCTGATTTTTCATATTTCTGCCGATCGTTTTTTGCGCAATATGGTGCGCGCCATTGTTGGAACTTTAATTGCTGTAGGCCGAAAAGAAATGGAACCCGAAGCGGTAAGAAAGATCATCGAAAGCAAGAACAGAAGCAATGCCGGCGTTTCTGTCCCAGCCTGTGGTTTATATTTAACTAAAGTAGTTTATCCGTATATTACTTCAACTTAAAACAATCGCAGAAAAGGACAATTTTAACTTACAACTTACAACTCACAACATGGCGGCAGTAACCGGGAAAGCACTTGACATCAAACTACTAAGCAGGGTGCTGGAATATGTAAAGCCATATCGCAGGCAGTTTATCTGGGCGGCATTGCTTACCGTTTTAATGGCAGGTTTATCACCCATCCGGCCCTATTTCATCCAGATCACTTTGGATAAATATATCCTGAACGCAGATTTTGATGGTTTGCTAAAGATGACCCTGCTTACGCTTGGATTATTAATTATCCAGTCGTTTGTGCAATATTTTCAAACTTATTTAACCAATGCGCTTGGCCAGTCGGTAATCCTCGATCTGCGGACAAACGTTTTTAACCACATCACCCAATTACGTTTAAAATACTTTGACCATACGCCAATTGGTGTATTGATTACCCGTTCTGTTTCTGACCTGGAAACCATTGCCGATATTTTTTCGGAGGGATTGATTTCGATTATCGGCGATATGCTGCAACTGATCGCCTTAATTGGCATTATGCTTTACACCGATTGGCGGCTAACCTTGATCACTTTGATCCCGATGCCTTTGCTGATGTTGGCAACATATTGGTTTAAGGAAGCGATAAAAACATCTTTTCAGGAAGTGCGCACGCAGGTTTCTCACTTAAATACTTTTTTGCAGGAGCATATTTCAGGCATGAGCGTGATCCATTACTTCGCCCGGGAAGATCAGGAAATGCGGAAATTTGTAGCCGTAAACCAGAAATACCGCGATGCCAACATCCGCTCTAACTGGTATTATTCCATTTTTTTTCCGGTTGTAGAAATTATCTCGGCCATGTCTATCGGTTTGCTCGTTTGGTACGGTTCTACCCGGATTTTGAAGGACCCTTTGCATGTTTCTCCCGGAACCATTACTGCTTTTATCCTGTATATTAATATGGTTTTCCGGCCGATCCGTGAGCTGGCAGATAAGTTTAATACTTTACAAATGGGTATGGTTGGAGCAGACCGTATTTTTAAGGTTTTGGATACGGATGAAAAAACCATTAACAATGGCACGCTTGCTCCGGCCAACATCCGCGGCGCAATTGATTTTGACCACATCTGGTTTGCTTATAACGAGGGAAATTATGTGCTAAAAGATGTATCATTCCACATTAAACCTGGAGAAACACTGGCTTTAGTTGGTGCAACCGGAGCAGGAAAATCATCTACCATTAATATTTTAAACCGTTTTTACGAGATCAGCAAAGGAACGGTTAAGGTTGATGGCGTAAATATCCAGGATTATGAACTGGGCTTTCTGCGTTCTCAAATTGCAACGGTTATCCAGGATGTGTTTTTGTTTTCGGATACCATCGCCAATAATATCAGCTTAAATAATCCGGAAATTAGCCGCGAAAAAATAATTAATGCCGCAAAAGAAGTAGGCGCGCATGATTTTATTATGCGTTTGCCCGGAGGTTACGATTACGAAGTGATGGAACGCGGTTCTACACTTTCTGCCGGCCAGGCCCAGTTAATTTCTTTTATCCGCGCTTTGGTTTATGATCCGAAGATTTTGGTTTTGGATGAAGCCACGGCTTCCATCGATACAGAAACCGAAGAGTTAATTCAACAGGCGATATTTAAACTGATGAAAGGCCGTACTTCTATCGTAATTGCACACCGTTTATCCACCATTCAAAATGCGGATAAAATTATTGTTTTGGATCATGGCGAGATCAAGGAAATGGGCAATCACCAGGAATTGCTGAAGCTGAATGGATATTATAAGCGGTTGTATGAGTTGCAGTTTAACTCTACGGGGATTGCAAAGGTTGGTTGAGAAAAAGGTATCTTTATAACATTGAAAATTAGCTGATAAAAGAAGCATTAATGCCTTTCTAAATTATCAATAATTTGCGACACTTCTACAGAAGTTAAAACGTCATCAAAGTTTTTTGCCTTTAATCCACGATACAATTTTAAATCGCCTGTCCAAATTTTTGCTTTTAAATAAATTGCTAAAGCAACAAATGGCGTATCTTTTGGATCAATAGATGTTAAAAGTTCTTCGGTTTGCAGTAATAATTGGGAGGGAAGTAAACGCTCATCAATAAAGGTGATTTTATTTGTTAGGATTTCTTCCAGTTCTGATAGTTGTAAAGAGGAAAGTTTACTTAGTTTTACTAATTTATCGCGATGCTTTTCTAATTCTATTTTTAAAAAACTACAGCTAAAAAGCTGTAAGTCTTTCTCACTTGATAAAAGCAGTTTACCTATCCTGCTACCAGAGTTTAATAAAGCACTAAAAACAATGTTGGTATCAACAATTATTTTCACTTGATGAGTTTATTCCGGTTTTCCGCCCACCAATTTTTGTTTATTTCAGATGCTAATTTATCAATCTCATCTTGCTCAACTTGTACATTTGCTGTCAACTCTTTATACCGGGCGTAGTTCAAAAAGTCTTGTAAATCTTCTTCTTTAACAGCAGGTGATAGCCGCACAATAATTTCATTTTCTGTTCTTTCAACTACCATGATTAAATTATATATCCGAAGATAATCAATTTTTGTGGTAACAATAAATAGCGGAACTTTTTGTGCAGAGCTAATGTTTGTCCTCTATGCAACTAAACAAAACATTTAACCCAGAGACCGACCGCATTATTGAAATGGCCTGGGAAGACCGTACGCCTTTTGAAGCTATCGATTTTCAGTTTAAACTTAAAGAACCAGAAGTTATTGAATTGATGCGCCGCGAATTAAAACCACAAAGTTTTAAACGCTGGCGAAAACGGGTGCAAGGCCGGAGCACCAAACATTTGTTGCTGCGGAATGAAACCATCGGTCGTTTTAAATGCGACCGGCAAAGGCAAATTACTGCCAATAAAATCAGCAAAAGATAATAGCATTGCAAAAGCAGTTATACATACTGTTTTTACGATGAAGCGAAGTATTTAAAAGCGATTGTGCAATGCTTCTTTTACCCCTGTTTTTTTAGGCTGATGGACGGTTGCAGGTAGGCGCTTTGCCGCGTGAGGGATTGGAAGGGTTTAGTGCGCAGCACCGGAGCGCAGCGCAGCCCTGCAAAGCCCGGCCCGAAGGGACACGCCCTGAGCATTTAAAAAGGAGCGGGGAGCAGGGAAGTCAGGAAGACCGATTAGAAAGTCGGGAAGACCGGATTGGGAAACGGAGAATTTAACCCGATAAAAGAAGCATGATAAAAGATGAATACGATTATCAGCTTTTGCCAAAAAAAATTAGCTTTGCCTTTAATAAAGAAAATAACCATGAGCGTTCTCGTAAATAAAGATTCCAAAGTTATTGTCCAGGGTTTTACCGGCAATGAAGGTACTTACCATGCATCTCAAATGATTGAATACGGAACCCAGGTTGTGGGTGGCGTTACGCCGGGCAAAGGCGGGCAATCTCATTTAGACCGTCCCGTTTTTAATACCGTAAAAGATGCAGTTGACCAAACCGGTGCCGATGTTTCGATCATTTTTGTGCCGCCAGCTTTTGCTGCGGATGCGATTATGGAAGCTGCCGAGGCCAGGATTAAAGTGATTGTGTGTATTACGGAAGGTATCCCGACGAAGGATATGATCCAGGTGAAAGAATATATTTCTGATCGTGATTGCCGTTTAATCGGTCCGAATTGTCCGGGAATTATCACTGCTGATGAAGCGAAGATTGGTATTATGCCGGGCTTTATCTTTAAAAAAGGTAATGTTGGTGTGGTTTCTAAATCCGGAACTTTAACTTACGAAGCGGTAGATCAGGTTGTAAAAGCTGGTTTAGGTATCACTACTGCCATTGGTATTGGCGGCGATCCGATTATCGGTACACCGACTAAAGAAGCGGTTGAATTATTAATGAACGATCCGGAAACTCATGGTATCATCATGATTGGTGAAATTGGTGGCGGAATGGAAGCAGAAGCTGCCCGTTGGATCAGGGATAACGGAACAAAACCGGTTGTTGGTTTCATAGCCGGACAAACTGCGCCAGCCGGACGCCGTATGGGCCACGCCGGGGCAATTGTTGGCGGAGCGGATGATACTGCTGCAGCAAAAATGAAAATTATGACTGAATGCGGTATTCGTGTGGTAGAATCCCCAGCGGAAATTGGTGCTGCTATGGCTGAGGAACTGGCGAAGCTGGCGTAAATTGAAAGCGTAAAATTGATTTTTATGATATAATACATCCTGGCTTTGGCCGGGATTTTTTGTTTCATCTCAACTTAAATTGAAATGTTGTAAATTAGTCTTATGGAAAAGCTAATTATTAATGTTCCGGAAGAGAAAAGTATTTTGGTAAAACAACTACTAAAAGAGTTAGGTGTAACTATTCAGGAGGAAAATGTTTTCGATGGCGCTTCTTACAAACAAAAACTCCTTGATGTTTCTGTGTGGAATGAGGAAGATGTAAAGTTTTTCGAGGAGAGTAAAAATGCTCTTGAAAGTTTGAAACCGCAGCAGTGGTAGTTGATACAAGCATTTTTGTGCAACATTTGCGTGCGAAAGACAAATCAGCTACAACACTTTACCAACTTATCAATAGCAATAATCTTTTCATTTCTTCTGTTTCTTTGTATGAACTTTATATGGGTGCAACAACTCCAGATAAAGTAAAAGATATTGAAAGGATAATTGAAGGTCTTTCTATTCTTTCTTTTACAGGTTCCGTAGCAATTAAAGCAGCACAAATTTACCATCAGCTTAAACAAAGCAATCAACAGATTGAGTTTCGTGATATTTTTATTGCGGCTACTTGTCTTGTAAATAATTTGCCTATCGCTACTTTAAATAAGAAACTTTTTGTGAGAATTGTGGGATTGGAAGTTATATAATTTGTTAAAGCCTGATGCTTCTTTTATCAGCATAAAGTCAACACCACTTATGCTTCAAACTCAAAATCAAAAATTAGCGTTAACTTATTAACAAACCCAAAACCAAAATGGAATACAATAAATTAACACCAGAAGAAGAATACGTTATCCTGCATAAAGGAACCGAAAGGCCATTTACAGGAGAATATACTAATTTAAAAGATGCCGGAACTTATGTTTGTCGTCAATGCAATACGCCGCTTTATACTTCAGATACCAAATTTGAATCGCACTGCGGCTGGCCAAGTTTTGATGATGAAATTCCCGGAGCAGTAAAACGCGTGCCAGATCGTGATGGCAGAAGGGTAGAAATAGTTTGCAATACTTGTGGTGCGCATTTAGGCCATGTTTTTACCGGCGAAAGGTTTACGCCTAAAAACACCCGTCATTGTGTAAATTCTATTTCTATGAAGTTTATTCCTGCTTCGACATCAGCGTAATAAAATTTTTTTTTCTGACTCGTTAAATCGAGTCGCTTAGAATGTTAATAACTTTTAAAGTGTTCAAAACTTAGTCTCAAAAAGACATTCTTTGAAGGCTATATTTGTATCAAAGCGATACTAATTATCGTAGAAAGAGGCATGTTGAACAACTGCCTGTTAATAAAATCTATCAAAAATTAAAATCTGAAAAAAAGCCATTCCAGTAGGAAGGGCTTTTTTTCGCGGCTAATAAATATTCGATCACCAAAAAAATTAAAAAATGATTGCAAATCAGGAAGATGAAGTATTGCTGCGGGAGAACAAGGACCGTTTTGTTATTCTGCCGATCAATTATCCCGCCATCTGGGAGATGTACAAAAAGCACGAAGCCAGCTTCTGGACGGCCGAGGAAATAGACCTGTCCGACGATCAGAAGTATTGGGAAGGTTTGAGTGATGGTGAGCGCCATTTCATTTCCCACGTGCTTGCTTTTTTTGCGGCCAGCGATGGTATTGTAAACGAAAACCTTGCTGTTAACTTTATGAGCGAAGTTCAGGTTCCGGAAGCACGCTGTTTTTATGGCTTCCAAATTATGATGGAAAATATTCATTCTGAAACTTATGCGCTGCTGATCGATTCGTACATTAAAAACCCGACTGAAAAAGACCGTTTGTTCCATGCCATTGATACGGTTCCATGTGTAAAGAAAAAAGCAGAATGGGCCTTAAAATGGATCAACAACGGTAATTTTGCACAGCGTTTGGTTGCTTTTGCAGCGGTAGAAGGTATTTTCTTTTCCGGTAGTTTCTGCTCTATTTTCTGGTTAAAAAAACGTGGTTTAATGCCTGGTTTAACATTTAGCAACGAATTGATTTCGCGTGATGAAGGTTTGCATTGCGAGTTTGCCTGTTTGTTGTACAGCATGTTGAACAACAAACTTTCCAAAGAAGAAGTAACGGAAATTATTGCTGATGCGGTTACCATTGAAAAAGAATTTGTAACCGATGCGCTTCCGGTAAGATTAATCGGAATGAATGCTGATTTGATGGGGCAATACATCGAATTTGTGGCCGACCGCTGGCTGGTAGAATTAGGTTATGATAAATTATATTTCGCCACCAATCCTTTTGATTTTATGGAGATGATTTCGCTGCAGGGAAAAACAAACTTTTTTGAAAAACGTGTTGGCGATTACCAAAAAAGTGGCGTGCTGAACGTGGAAGCTAAAAGTCAGGCATTCTCCATGGATGAAGATTTTTAGATGAAAGTAACAAGTAGCAAGTATTTAGTATCAAGATCACTTGCTTCAACATAAAAAATAGGCGATAAAAACAGTATGGTTGGGTCTTGATACCTGATACGTACTACTCAATACTAAAAAACAATGTTTGTAATAAAAAGAGACGGCAAAACAGAATCTGTAAAATTCGATAAAATAACAGCACGGATAGAAAAGCTTTGTTACGGCTTAAATCCTGCTTTGGTTGATCCGGTGGATGTTGCGAAAAAGGTAATTGAAGGTTTATACGATGGTGTAACTACCTCAGAATTAGATAATTTAGCGGCAGAAACAGCAGCATCTTTAACCACCAAACATCCGGATTATGCTTTGCTGGCATCGCGTATCGCGGTTTCCAATCTGCATAAAAATACCCGTAAATCTTTTTCGGATACGATGCAGAAACTGCATCAATACATCGATCGGAAAACTGGTAAAAACGCTTCTTTAATTGCTGATGATGTTTGGGAAGTGATCGAACAAAATGCAGAATTATTAGACAGCACCATTATTTACGACCGTGATTTCGGCTTTGACTATTTTGGTTTTAAAACGCTTGAAAAATCATATTTATTAAAAATCGATGGTCAGATTGCAGAACGGCCGCAGCATTTATTTATGCGCGTTGCTGTTGGCATCCATAAACAGGATGTAGAAAGCGCTATCAAAACCTATCATTTAATGAGCGAGCGCTGGTTTACGCATGCCACGCCAACTTTGTTTAATGCCGGAACACCAAAAGCGCAAATGTCTTCATGCTTTTTGTTAACCATGCAGGATGACAGCATTGAAGGTATTTACGATACGTTAAAACAAACCGCTAAAATTTCTCAAAGCGCGGGCGGAATTGGGTTGAGCATTCATAATGTTCGTGCAACAGGTTCGTACATTAGCGGAACAAACGGAACAAGCAACGGAATTATTCCAATGCTGAAAGTTTTTAATGATACCGCACGTTATGTAGATCAGGGCGGCGGCAAGCGTAAAGGTGCTTTCGCTATCTATTTAGAACCTTGGCATGCCGATATTTTTGATTTCCTGGATCTCCGCAAAAACCATGGTAAAGAAGAAATGCGCGCCCGTGATTTGTTTTACGCGCTTTGGGTTTGCGATTTATTTATGAAAAGGGTAGAAGCCGACGGAAATTGGAGCTTATTTTGCCCGCACGAAGCACCAGGTTTGCACGAATGCCACGGAGCAGAATTTGAAGCTTTGTACGAACGTTACGAAAGCGAAGGCCGTGCCCGCAAAACCATTAAAGCACAGGAATTATGGTTTGCTATTTTAGATGCACAGGTAGAAACCGGAACGCCTTACTTGTTATATAAGGATGCAGCAAACACAAAATCAAACCAGCAAAATTTAGGAACGATTAAAAGTTCTAACCTTTGTACAGAAATTATAGAATATACTGCTGCTGATGAAGTTGCGGTTTGTAACCTGGCCTCGTTGGCTTTGCCTCGTTATGTAATTAACGGTCAGTTTGATCACGAGAAATTGTATGAAGTAACGTATCAGGTTACAATCAACTTAAATAGAATCATCGACCAAAATTATTACCCGGTAAAAGAAGCACAAAACTCAAACCTGCGCCATCGTCCGGTTGGTTTAGGTGTTCAGGGTTTGGCGGATGCCTTTATTAAGCTTCGTTTACCGTTCGAAAGTGCAGAAGCACAGAAACTGAATAAAGAAATCTTTGAAACGATTTATTATGCAGCCATGATGGCTTCAAAAGATCTGGCTATTACAGAAGGTGCTTACGAAACTTTCCAGGGATCGCCCTTATCAAAAGGAAAATTTCAGTTTGATTTATGGAATGTAAAACCGGATAGCGGCCGTTGGAATTGGGAAGAATTACGTGCAGAAGTTGTAAAACATGGCGTTCGTAATTCGTTGTTGGTTGCACCGATGCCAACTGCTTCAACGTCTCAGATTTTGGGAAATAATGAATGCTTTGAACCATATACGTCCAACATTTATACACGCCGTGTTTTAAGCGGAGAATTTGTTGTGGTAAATAAGTTCCTGCTGCACGATCTGGTTGCTCTTGGATTGTGGAACAGCACGATGAAAAATAAGATCATCACTGCAAATGGTTCTATCCAGGATATTCCTGAAATTCCTGCTGATATAAAAGATTTGTACAAAACTGTTTGGGAAATCAAGATGCGTACCATTATTGATATGGCTGCAGATCGTGGCGCATATATCTGCCAGTCGCAATCTTTAAACCTGTTTGTTAATCAGCCGAATGCTTCCAAATTAACTTCCATGCATTTTTATGCCTGGAAAAAAGGTTTAAAAACCGGTATGTATTATCTGCGTACGCAAGCCGCATCACAAGCGGTTAAGTTTACGGTAGAAAACCAGGGCGGAAAAAATATGGAAGCCGTAATTCCGGAACAGATTAATCATCCGGCAGAAGAAATTCCGGCGGGTGCTTCCTGCTCAATGGAAGAAGGTTGTGTAACTTGTTCTGCATAAACAAACATTTTTAGTTGATAAAAGAAGCATGCTTCTTTTATCAACTAAAAATAATGGCCAACACAAACGTTTCTCGTAACCGGGAAACGTTTGTTGTTTATGGCAAGTCATATTGATGCTTCTTTTATCGGCATAAAATAATAATCCCTATTTTAACCTGTTTTAGAATTAGGAATGGTTAAACACGAAATTATTGGTTGTGATCGCTGTGGTGCAAGAATTGAATGTAAAGCCAATTCATTTACCAAGTGCCAATGCAGCGAAGTGCAGCTAACTTTAAATGAATTGGAATATATTGGCGACCAGTACGAAGCTTGTCTTTGTGCCGGTTGTTTGAGCATATTGCAGCAGGAATATCAGGGAAATTTAGCTACGGTTGCTTATAAATAACGTGTCGGGTAAAACAACGGCGTTATTTAAATGTATTTTTAAAATGTCTTTGCTCACTTTTTTTTGTGATCAAACTAACATAAACTTCCCAATAATTGCCTAATTTTGAACCTTAAAGCAGCAGTAGCGAAATGAGATTTTTTGAAGAAAAACGAAGAGAGGTAATGCGGCATATCGAAAAATATATGCTGGAGAAAATGGACGAGTATTTAAAGCCGATAGATCAGATCTGGCAACCGAGTGACCTGCTCCCTGATTCTTCAAGAGATACCTTTTTTAATGAGATAAAAGAACTGCAGCAAAGTGCAGAAGGCTTATCATACGATTTAGTTGCTGTATTAATTGGTGATACCATTACTGAAGAAGCGCTGCCAACTTACGAATCATGGTTAGCAATGGTCCAGGGTGTTTCGCACAGCGAAGAAAGCGGTTGGATGAAATGGACCCGCCAATGGACGGCAGAAGAGAACCGCCACGGCGATTTACTGAATAAATACCTTTATCTTTCCGGCCGTGTAAATATGCGGATGATGGAAATATCTACGCAATATTTAATTGCGGATGGTTTTGATATTGGTACCGGCCACGATCCTTACCGTAACTTTATTTACACTTCTTTTCAGGAATTAGCTACCAATATTTCCCATCGCCGCGTAGCAAGTCAGGCTAAAAAAGACGGTGATACTTTGCTTTCTAAAATGTGCGGTGTAATTGCTTCTGATGAGGCACGCCATGCAAAAGCTTATATTCATTTTATCGGAAAGATATTTGAAGTAGATGCAAGCGAAGCCATGATTGCTTTTGAAGATATGATGCGTAAAAAAATTGTGATGCCAGCACATTTTTTACGGGAAATGGGATTAATGATGGGTCAGACTTACGGCCATTTTACCGACGCTGCACAGCGTTTAGGTATTTATACAGCGGTTGATTATGTTGATATTTTAAAGCAATTAATTGTTGATTGGCAAATAGAAAGCCAGAAGGATTTAAACGAAGCCGGCGAAAAAGCACGCGATTATCTGCTGAAATTACCAGACCGTTTGTTACGCATTGCAGAACGGATGAAAAACCCGGGACTGGAATACAAGTTTAGCTGGATAAACGGATAAACAAATAAAAGCTTCTTTTAAGAGGCTTTTATTATGACATCAAATCCGCTTTTTAAATTGGTATCTTTGCCAAATCATGAGTAGTACGGCAGAACTTGCTTTTAATTCGGGTTTAAGAACATATAACAATTACGGTGCCTGGCTCCGAAAAAAATACAATGGCCAGCGGGTTTTTAAAGTAATTGTTGATGGCGGTTTTACCTGCCCAAACCGCGATGGCACAAAAGGTTTTGGTGGTTGTACGTATTGCAATGTAGATTCTTTTACGCCTTCCGTTTCCCGTTCTACGCCTTCTGTTCGCGAACAGGTAATTAAAGGAATGGAACGTGCCCGTACCGGAAACCGTGCTGATAAATTCATCATTTATTTTCAGCCTAATACCAACACTTATGCGCCTACACATTATCTGAAAATGATGTATGACGAGGCTTTAAGTATTGATCCTGAAAATATTGTTGGTTTATCAGTAGGAACACGACCGGATTGTATCGATGCAGAAAAAGTAGCTTTATTAGAAAGTTACACAGACCGTTTTGATGTGGATTTGGAAATGGGCATGGAATCTATTTATAACGATACGCTTGCCAAAATTAATAGAGGTTGTTCTCATGAAGAATTAATTAAAGCCCTTGAATTGGTTAAAAATTCCAAGTTAGATATTTGTGTGCATACCATTTTTGGTTTCCCATGGGAAACTAAAGAAATGATGCTGAAATATGCTGATGAGATTAACCGTTTTCCACAAATTACCTTCGTTAAATTCCATCATTTGCACATTGTAGAAGGTTCAATTATGGGCGTAAAATACAAACGCGAACCTTTTCCTTTATTTAGTTTGGAGGATTATACTGATTTTCTTTGCGAACTTTTGCCGCTCGTTCGCCCGGACATTGTAATCCAACGTTTATTTGGATTATCGGATTGGGATTTATTAATCGCACCAAACTGGAACCTGAAAAAATCAGAAATACAATTTTATATTGATAAAACGATCCAGCAACGAGAAATTGTTCAGGGAAGCGAATACGAGTTTTCAGCAATCAGCCTTTAGCTTTCCTAAACTTTTTACAATGCTTCTTTTATGGGTATAAATGTTGAAGCAAGTTGTCGTAAACTTCATATTCTCCATGAACCATCAACAATTAGCCATCAACCTCCTAACCTTTATATTTTCCAAAAAGCTCATCAATAGCTTTGGTGCGATAAGAAAAAATCTTTTTAACCTCTTTGCCAACTAAAACTTTGTTGGCTATTCTTCCCAAAACAGAATAAGGAATAGCATAATCTAAAATATCGTGCATTTTTACGCCTCCAGGAATTTCTATAAAATGATGCTGGTGATGCCATAAAGCATAGGGACCGAAAACCTGGTTATCTACAAAATAATCATGCTCTTTTACATGTGTAATTTCCGTCATCCAGTTCATTTTGATACCAAAAACCGGCGAAACATGATACGTAATGATCATGCCAGCATACATTTTTGTATCCTTGGTATAATTAGATGTTACCTTAAATTTCATTTCTTTTGGCGTAATCGTAGCCAAATTAAGCGGAGATGAAAAAAAATCCCATGCTTCAGCTAAAGGAATGGGCAAATTTTGCTCAAATTCTAAATGATATGTTTTCACAAACAAATCAACCGTAAACTGTGCAAAGTGTTTATGCTGTTTTTACTGCACCATTTTATTGGCGCAATACGAACTGGCAAAAGCTTCAGGTTTGGCTTTAAAAACAAAACCCATACTCAAAATATAACCCATGGCTTCATGCAAAGCCTGGTTAGATTTAAACATCGGGTTAGTGTTAATATCAGCATGAACTTCCAGGTCCACATCATACAAATCCAGCAGATCACAAAGTTGGTAAGCTATATCGATAGATTTTTGTACTTCGTTTAGCATCCTTTCTTTAATGCCCATTTTTTGCGAAGTACGTTCCTGGTGAATGTACATAAAGCCGCCGCGCTGCTCGCGCAAAAAAACAATCACGGTAGCAAAATCGGTAACATTACCTTTAACCTGAGAATCTGTGCCGATACAAACTTTTAGTTTATTACCTAATTCAGTTTCGCGTTCAATGGTTTTTTCTACTTCTTCTAAGATGGGCAGTTCGAGGATTTCTCCACTAAATTTTCTCCAGGTCATAATCGTTTTAGTTTTTAGATATGCAACCCTGAATGAGGTTTAACGAATTTAGGTTTTATTAATTCATAAAGCAATGATTTTAAAGTAATTAAATTGTTAACAAAAGAGATGTTGTTAACAAAAAAGCTCAGGAGAGAACCTCCTGAGCTTTTTACCGATAAAAGAAGCATTAGCTTAATCAGTAATTATTCATAAACATCTTTTCTATGCCCGATAGTGATAATATCAATAACAAGTTCTGCATCAAAAATATCGTAAATAATTCGATAGTTTCCTACTCTAATCCTATAACCAGTTCTGCCTTTTAACTTTTTATACCCTTGCGGACGAGGATTTTCTGTTAAGTTGGAAATGGCTTGTTTAATATTAGAATAAAATGGCTCCTGAATTCTTGAAAGTTCTTTAAAAGCTTGCCTGCTAAAATTTAATGTATAAGCCATCAACCATTAGCTTTACGTTCGGCTTCGATCAATTTAAAAGCTTCTTCCATCGGTATCCTTTCGCCGGTATCATTTTTTTTAGCTTCATCGTAAAGGCGTATATCCTCTAAATCTTCAAGCTCTTCCATAATCGCATCAAATTCTTTTGCAGAAAGCACAACTAATGACCTTTCGCCATTTTCATCTTTTAAATATTGTGGATTTATTGTAAGCATTATCTTTTTAATTAGGATGAAATGAAGTTCGTATTTTTACCCGATAAAAGAAGCATCAACCTATCCTACCAACTTCTTATACCGAATCCTTTTTGGTGCTACATCACCCAAACGTTTTTTACGGTTTTCTTCATAATCAGAATAATTTCCTTCAAAAAAGTAAACTTGTGAATTACCTTCAAAAGCGAGAATATGCGTACAAACGCGGTCTAAAAACCAACGGTCGTGGGAAATGATCACGGCACAGCCAGCAAAGTTTTCCAGCGCTTCTTCCAATGCACGTAAAGTATTTACGTCAATATCATTAGTTGGTTCATCCAGCAGCAAAACATTGCTTCCCTTTTTTAATGTGATAGCTAAGTGAACACGGTTGCGCTCGCCACCAGAAAGTACGCCTACTTTTTTCTGCTGATCGCCGCCGTTAAAATTAAACTTGGAAACATAAGCACGGGAATTAACCGGGCGATTGCCTAAAAGAACAGTTTCCTGTCCGTCTGTAACGTTTTCCCAAACAGATTTATTTGGGTCGAGATCATCATGCATCTGGTCAACATAACCTAAAGCAACCGTTTCGCCAACACGAAAAGTTCCGGCATCAGCTTCGTCCTGACCGGTAATTAAACGGAACAACGTAGTTTTACCGGCGCCGTTCGGGCCAATAATGCCAACAATTCCTGCAGGAGGAAGCGAAAAGCTCAGGTTTTCAAACAAAACTTTATTGCCAAAAGCTTTGGTTACGTTGGTTGCTTCAATCACCACATTTCCTAAACGCGGGCCCGGCGGAATAAACAGTTCCAGTTTTTCCTCTCGCTCTTTGGTTTCTTCGGATGCCAGTTTATCATAATTGGCAATCCGCGCTTTGCCTTTGGCATGTCGGCCTTTTGGTCCCATCCGTACCCATTCCAGTTCGCGCTCCAAAGTTTTCTGGCGTTTGCTTTCGGTTTTTTCTTCCTGTGCCAAACGTTTTGCTTTCTGGTCCAACCAGGAAGAATAATTCCCTTTCCATGGAATTCCTTCCCCGCGATCCAGTTCCAGGATCCATCCGGCAACATTATCTAAGAAATAACGGTCGTGCGTTACCGCAATTACAGTTCCTTTGTACTGTTTTAAGTGCTGCTCCAGCCAATCAATAGATTCGGCATCTAAATGGTTTGTTGGTTCATCCAATAATAAAACATCCGGTTCCTGCAGTAATAAACGGCATAATGCTACTCTTCGGCGTTCTCCTCCTGACAATGTGGCAATCTTTGCTTCCGGTTCCGGGCAACGCAAAGCATCCATGGCGCGCTCTAATTTGGTATCCAATTCCCAGGCATTTGTGGCATCAATTTTATCCTGCAATTCTCCCTGCCGGGCCAGTAGTTTGTCCATGGCATCAGCATCCTCGTAAACTTCGGGCAAACCAAATTTTTCATTGATCTCCTCATACTCTTTCAAAATGGCTGTTGTAGCTGCAACTCCTTCTTCTACAACTTCTTTTACTGTTTTTGTTGGGTCTAATTCCGGTTCCTGGGCTAAATAGCCAACGGTATAACCCGGAGAAAACACCACATCGCCTTGATATGCCTTATCTAAACCGGCAATAATTTTCAGTACTGATGACTTTCCGGAACCATTTAACCCAATTACACCAATTTTTGCCCCGTAAAAGAAGCTTAGATAAATATTTTTAAGGACCTGTTTTTGAGGCGGATAAATTTTATTTACGCCCGCCATAGAAAATATAATTTTTTCGTCTGCCATTATTACTGCTTTAATTTTTTTACAATGCTAAATTAGTCACAAAGCAGTAAAAAAGGTTATATTCGATTAATGTTATAACGAATGTTATTTAATGGCGTAATTGTTGATAAATTTATACCAGAAAGTGCAAAATCTTCGTATATAATAAACTTATTAATAGATTAGTACTTTCCTTTATTTGAAAGATATATTATGGAAGCAAAATTTTCGCCCCGTGTAAAAGATGTTATTTCATATAGCAGAGAGGAGGCATTGCGTCTCGGGCATGATTATATAGGAACAGAACACTTGTTACTGGGATTAATTCGTGATGGTGATGGCGTTGCGATAAAATTATTAAAAGGATTACAAGTGGATACTGCGCGTTTAAGGCGTGCAGTAGAAGATGCTGTTAAAGGAACTACTGGTACAACGGTAAACATTGGCAGCATTCCACTAACCAAACAGGCAGAGAAAGTGTTAAAAATCACTTATTTGGAAGCCAAGATATTTAAAAGTGACCTGATAGGAACAGAGCATCTTTTATTATCAATTTTAAGGGACGAGGACAACATTGCTTCTCAGATTTTAGCACAGTTTAATGTAAATTATGAAGTGTTTAAAGCTGAAGTTGAAACAGGCAAACACGATGTTACCGATGAGTTGCCAGGATCATCAACAGGAGGCGATGATGATTTTAGGGATGAAGAATCATTTAGTCAACCAAAAAAAGTGTCAGACATTAAATCAAAAACACCGGTTTTAGATAATTTTGGCCGTGATTTAACCAAAGCAGCCGAAGATGGAAAGTTGGACCCAATTGTAGGCCGGGAGAAAGAGATAGAGCGTGTATCACAGATTTTATCCCGTCGGAAAAAGAACAACCCAATATTAATTGGCGAACCAGGCGTTGGTAAATCTGCCATTGCAGAAGGTTTAGCCTTACGGATTGTACAGCGGAAAGTATCACGCGTACTGTTTAACAAACGCGTCGTTACTTTAGACCTGGCTTCCTTGGTGGCCGGAACAAAATACCGCGGGCAGTTTGAGGAGCGCATGAAAGCCGTGATGAACGAGCTGGAAAAATCTCCCGATGTAATTTTATTTATTGATGAAATTCATACCATTGTTGGTGCTGGCGGCGCTTCCGGTTCTCTGGATGCTTCCAATATGTTCAAACCAGCTTTAGCCCGTGGAGAAATCCAATGTATTGGTGCTACAACTTTAGATGAATACCGTCAGTACATTGAAAAAGATGGCGCTTTAGACCGTCGTTTCCAGAAAGTAATGGTTGAACCGGCTACGCCTGATGAAACGATAGAAATTTTAAACCGGATTAAGGATAAATACGAAGAGCATCATGGTGTGACTTATACAGATGAAGCAATTTTGGCTTGCGTTTCTTTAACTTCCCGTTATATTACAGACCGTTTTTTACCAGACAAAGCAATTGATGCTTTGGATGAATCCGGTTCCCGTGTTCACTTAACTAACATTCACGTTCCTCAGAATATTCTGGACATCGAACAAAAAATTGAGCAAATTAAGCTTGAGAAAAACAAAGTAGTTCGCAGTCAGAAATACGAAGAAGCTGCAAAACTGCGTGATACAGAAAAGCATTTGCTGGAAGAACTGGAACAGGCTAAAACATCATGGGAAGCAGAAACAAAAGTTAAACGTTACACGGTAACGGAAGATAATGTTGCCGAAGTAGTTTCTATGATGACTGGCATTCCGGTTCAACGTGTTGGACAGGCTGATAGTCAGAAATTGCTGAACATGTCTGATAAGATCAGTGATAAAATTATTGGTCAGAACGATGCAATCAAGAAATTAACCAAAGCTATCCAACGTACACGTGCGGGATTGAAAGATCCTAAAAAACCAATAGGATCATTTATTTTCTTAGGCCCGACAGGTGTTGGTAAAACAGAATTAGCAAAAGAACTTGCACGCTTTATGTTTGATACGGAAGATTCTTTGATCCAGATCGACATGAGTGAGTACATGGAGAAATTTGCGGTTTCACGTTTAGTTGGGGCGCCTCCGGGATATGTGGGTTACGAAGAAGGCGGACAATTAACTGAAAAAGTACGCCGTAAACCTTACTGTGTAGTATTGCTGGACGAGATTGAAAAAGCACATCCGGACGTTTTTAATATCTTATTGCAAGTATTGGATGAAGGACAGTTAACCGATTCTTTAGGCCGTAAAGTAGATTTTCGGAATACAATTGTCATCATGACTTCTAACATTGGCGCCCGCCAGTTAAAGGATTTTGGCCAGGGAGTAGGTTTTACAACTGCTGCTAAGGTTGATCAGGCTGATGCACATTCCAGAGGTGTGATAGAAAACGCTTTAAAACGCGCTTTTGCACCAGAGTTTTTAAACCGTATTGATGATGTTATTGTGTTTAATTCTTTAGGTAAAGAAGAAATCTTTAAAATTATCGATATTGAATTAAGTGCTTTGTTTGACCGTGTTCATAGCTTAGGTTATAATGTGAAATTAACACTTGCAGCTAAAGAATTTATTGCCGACAAAGGTTATGATTCTCAATTTGGTGCAAGGCCGTTAAAAAGAGCTATTCAGAAATACCTGGAAGATCCGATCGCAGAAGAAATTCTGAAAGGTGAACTCTCAGAAGGTACTTTGATGGAAGTTGATTATGATACTGAAACAAAACAAATTACCATCAATGCAAAAGCTGCAGAGGGCAACAAAACACCTGAAGAAGAACAAACAGGCGAATAAGCGTAAATAATATAATAATAGAAAGTCCCGGTAGTTTTGCTGCCGGGACTTTTTTTATGTCATCAATTTTTAGGTGGTAAAAGAAGCATTACTGTTTCTCCATTTGGTCAATCACTGGTTGTGTAACACCCACATTAGAAAATCCGCCGTCGTGAAATAAGTTTTGCATAGTCACCATCTTGGTTAAATCAGAAAATAAGGTTACTGTATAATTTGCACATTGGTCTGCATCTGCATTACCCAGCGGCGACATTTTTTCAGCAAAATCAATAAAACCATTAAACCCTTTGATACCGCCGCCAGCAGTGGTACGGGTAGGAGACTGGCTGATGGTATTGATACGGACATGTTTTTTGACACCATATTGGTAACCAAAATTACGGGCAATACTTTCCAGCATTGCTTTAGTATCGGCCATTTCATCATAACCCGGAAAAATACGCTGGGCAGCAATATAAGTTAAAGCCACAACAGAACCCCATTCGTTAATCATATCCTGTTTCATGGCAACTTGTAGAATACGGTGTAAAGACATGGCCGAGATATCCAAAGTTTTATGCATGAAATCATAATTAGAATTTGTATAAGGAATGTTTTTACGAACATTCAAACTCATTCCAATAGAATGCAGGATAAAATCAACACCTCCGCCAAAATGTTCTTTAGTGCCTTCAAAAAGGTTTTCTATATCCGCAGTAACCGTAACATCAGCAGGAATTACCGGCGCATCACATGCTTCCGCCAGTTTATTAATTTCGCCCATCCGCAAAGCAATCGGCGCATTGGTTAGCACAATTTGTGCACCTTCTTCCACACAACGTAATGCAGTTTTCCAGGCGATTGATTTTTCATCTAAAGCACCGAAAATAATGCCTTTTTTACCTTTTAATAAATTATAAGCCATTTTGATTTTGTTTAGCGCCTAAAAATAGAATTATTTATCGGTAAGTTTAAAGTAGATTTAATTTCCATATTAACTATTCAACAACTCTCTCGCATTTTGCAAAGCACTTTCGCCAGGTTTGCTGCCGCTTAACATTTTTGCAATTTCCAGCACACGTTCTTCTTCCGTCAGTTTTTTTATTTTGGTGGAAGGAACTTTTCCAGTATCATTTTTATAAACTAAGAAATGGGAATTGCCTTTGCTTGCAATTTGAGGAAGATGTGTTATGGTTACTACTTGTAAAAACTGCGATAATTGCTCCATCACCAAACCAACTTTATTGGCCACTTCACCGGAAACGCCGGTATCAATCTCATCAAAAATAATAGTTGGCAAAGCGGTGTAACGGGAAATAAGCGATTTAATACTTAACATTACGCGCGAAAGTTCTCCGCCTGAAGCTACTTTACTCATTTCAGCAGGTTGATGTCCTTTATTTGCAGAGAACAAAAAGCGGATATGATCAATTCCGTTTTTATCAAATGCTTCTTTTACCACTATTTTATTTTCAATTTTTAAAACTGCCTGGTTCATATCTACCTCAGACAGCGTTTTTAAAATTTGTTTTTCAATTTCCGGGATTGCTTTTTGCCGGTTTGCTGAAAGTTGAACGGCCATTTTTTGTAGTTCAGCCTTCTGCTTTTCAAGTTGATTTTGCAGGTTTTCTATGGCATCATCGCCAGATTGGATTTGGTTTAACCGGCTGGATAAATCTTCCTGAATCCGCAGTAATTCTGCATTACTGGTTACCCGATGCTTCTTTTGCAGGCTAAAAATCAAGTTTAACCGATCACTTATTTTTTCACTTCGTGCTTCATCAACTTGTGTTGCCTGCTCCATATCTTCCACTTCGGCAACAATATCTTTTAGTTCGATGTTGATGCTGCTTAAACGCTGACTAAGTTCTCCGGCTTTCGGATTGTATTTTTCTAATGCCGTTAATAATTGTAAAGATTCTTTAAACTGGTTCAAGGCGGCCAGATCACTTTCCTGCAACAAATAATTAACGCTTAATAAGTTGCGCTTAATTTCTTCTGCATTGTTTAAAGCATATAATTCCTGCTCTAATTGTTCCTGTTCATCTTCAACCAAATTGGCTTTTTCAAGTTCATCAAACTGAAACTGTAAATAATCTTCCTCGCTTTTTGCCTTTTCACTTTCCTCAATTAATTGCTGTAACTGAGTTGATGATTTTTTATAGGTAAAAAAAGCATTGCGGTATTTTTCTAATAATTCGGGATGATTGGTAATCGAATCAACAACCAGCAATTGAAAACCAGGATCGTTAATTTCTGCTGTTGCATGCTGCGAATGAATGTCGATGAGTTTTTCGCCAAGCTGTTTTAAAGACATAAGGTTAACAGGCGTATCGTTTACAAAAGCACGGGATTTTCCATCGGCACTAATTTCTCGGCGCAAAACGGTTTCTGCTTCATAATCCAGATCGTTCTCCTCAAAATATTTTTTCAGATGAAAACCTTCAATCCTGAAAAAACCTTCGATCACACACTTTTTTTGCTGATTAAAAAAGTACTTACTTTCGGTACGCTGGCCTAAAATAAGCGAAAGCGCACCTAAAATAATAGATTTACCAGCGCCGGTTTCGCCGGTTATGATGTTTAAACCGGCATCAAATTCGATATCCAGATTATCAATAAGTGCATAATTATTAATCGTTAACCTACTCAGCATAAATCTAAATTAAGAAAACAAAATTACGGTTTCAGCTTAACTCAGGCTAAAAAAATTAGTTTTTTTGTAATGCCTGATATTTGGTTCCGTTTGCAGGATCTACCGTGCTTAAAGTTTGGTAAGCCTGCTCTCTTTCCTGCGGTGTAGCTTTACTTAAAACCTGGAGCAGTTCATCACTTTTTGCTGTAAAAAAAACCTGAGGTAAAAAAGCGCCGGTTCGTTGCCGGTCAATATCTGCAATAGAAGGAAGCGCAGCAGTGATCGCTTTTAAGCCCTGATCTGCATTTGAAGCCATCACATCCAAGCCTAAACGGTGATAAGTGTAACTAAAATCGCGCAAGTTATTGTAAGCGTTGTTGCTTAAATTTTCTGCCAGCCAGTAACGGTTGTGGTTGCTGTCAAAAGCTTTCCAGCCTTTATAAGCAGAAGTTTGTGCCGCATTAACAATGCTTTGTGCATGTTCAAAATAAGGGGAACCGCCGCGTTTAGAAAACGAATCGTAATCCAAACCCACAATAATGTAAGCATAAAAAGCAAAAAACGAACTCAGGTTACTTTGAAAAAGCTGATCGTTAAAATCCATCACCTGTCCTTCTGTATAGTTAAAATCAAAATCTTTATCGTTGATATTTAACAACGTAGAATTGTAATTAGAGCCAAAAATCGGCCTGCTGGATTGAACCTGCACTTCGGCGCTTAATGCACTTGCCCCATCCCATTGCGTAATGTTAATCACAAAATTACAATCAATTCTTTCGGCAGGCGCAATTTGGTCTGCACTCCATTTTCTGCCGTTTAAAAAATCTTTAATAGCAGTTTCCAAAGCCGTAAAAATCCTTCTGTTAGTGGTTTGGATTTTAGGTGAAAGCACCTGTACACGTGCATTCAAATCCTGAGCCTGGGCAAATGCCGAGGAAAAAAACAGTAAAAAGAGTAAAGCCTTTAATTTCATTTTATAAAAGTTCAATAATTTTTTGGCAGATATCGGCAGCAACTTCTGTTTTACTTTTCAGTCCGGTTTCTGTTTTTCGTAGCTGTTTATCTATCATCGTTACTTTGTTTGTATCCGTTTTAAATCCGGCGCCAGCATCAGCCAGCGAGTTTAAAACGATCAGATCCAGGTTTTTTCGCTGTAGTTTATCCAAAGCATATTGTTCGCCATCGTTTGTTTCCAGCGCAAATCCAACTAAAATTTGATTATGCTTCTTTTGTGCACCTAAAGTTTGCAAAATATCTACCGTTGGTTTCAGTTCGATAGTCAAACTAACATCTTGTTTTTTTATTTTCTGATCTGAAACAGTTTTTGGTGTAAAATCAGCAACGGCCGCATTCATCACACAAATACGTACATCCGGAAAATAAGTTAAACATTGTTCCAGCATTTCTTCGGCAGAAGTAATATTAATGCGCGTAATGCTTTTGTTTTCCGTTTCCTGCTGAGAAGGACCGGAAATTAAAGTAACCTCTGCGCCTAAATTCGCCAGCTCGTCTGCTAACTTAAATCCCATTTTCCCGGAAGAATGATTGCCGATATAACGAACAGGATCAATCGCTTCGTAAGTTGGACCTGCTGTAACCAGCACTTTTTTACCTGCTAAAAGAAGCATTTGACTAAGCGACTGCGTTAAAAAAGCTACAATATCTTTCGGTTCTGCCATTCGGCCTTCGCCAACTAAACCGCTTGCCAGTTCGCCGTAAGCTGGTTTTATCAATATGTTTTTATACTCCAGCAGTTTTTGAACGTTGTTCTGGGTTGATGGATGTTTCCACATATCCAAATCCATCGCAGGAGCAAAATAAACCGGACATTTTGCAGAAAGGTAAGTAGCCGTTAATAAATTATCGCATAAGCCAGCGGCCATTTTAGCTAAAGTATTTGCAGAAACAGGTGCAATCAGCATCAAATCTGCCCATAAACCTAATTGCACGTGGTTGTTCCATTCGCCCGTTTCGGTTTTGTAATATTGAAATAAGGCCGGACGTTTAGAAAGGGTAGAAAGTGTTAAAGGTGTGATAAATTGAGTTGCTTCCTGCGTCATTACCACTTGTACGGTTGCACCGGCTTCTACCAATAACCGGATTAAAGAAGCCGATTTATAGCTGGCAATACTTCCGCAAACACCCAGCAAAATTTTTTTACCCTTCAGCATGTTCAAAAATAGCTTTTTTGCCTATAAAAAAAGCCCGCCTTTTAGTAAGGAGGGCTTTAGCAGGAGTTTATTACTGATTATTCTTCTTTTGTTGGGTTCCGATAGTAAATTTTACCTTCCAGGAATTCCTGAACAGCAATCAAAGAAGGTTTTGGCATTTTTTCGTAATGCTTGCTGATCTCAATCTGCTCCCGGTTTTCAAAAACTTCTTCTAAATTATCATTAGAAGAAGTAAACTCGGATAGCTTCTGGCTAAGTTCTTCTTTAATGTTGTTAGAGATCTGGTTTGCCCTTTTAGACATTACCACAATCGATTCGTATATATTATCTGTTGTCTTATCCAGATCGCGCAAATCACGGGTAACCGTGCTGCTTGCTAAAACGGGTTTGTTGTTACTCATTGTATTTATGGGGTTTTAATATCTGTTTGTTGTCGGCTTTTTTCCTGTTCCAGTTGTTTTTTGTAAGCTTTCTGCTCGTTATCAATATTAGCTAAATATTTTTTAACATTTTGAATGCCCGCTTCACATTGGTGGCTAAGGGCGTCTGCTTGTTTTAAATACTGGCTTGACGGATATTTTTCTTTAAACTCGCTGTATGCGTTTATCGCTTCCTGGTAACGTTCTTCCTGTTTGGTTTCCAAGCTGTTTTTAGCATATAGATATTGGGCTTGTATCGTTAAAAACTCCATTTCTTCGGAGTATTTAGTATCAGGGAAATCGCGCATCGAGTTTTTAAAAGCAATCACGGCTGATTTATAATCACCAATAGTTAAATATAACTTAGCATTATCGTACGATTTTGTTTCTAAACGATCGCGCAGGTTTTGTATCAATTTGCTTGCCTCAGCTACACGGCTGCTTTTTGGATATAAGTTGATAAACAATTGTAACTTATCGATAGATTGCAAAGTATTGGTTTGATCTAAAGTTGAATTAGGCGATTCGAGGTAAGAACAATATGCTGCCATATAGCGGCATTCTTCTGCCCGTGCACTGTTAGGATAAGTATCTGCAAAATTTTTAAAATGATAACCTGCAGAAGTGTAATCCCTCAGTTTATAATTTGCGAAGGCATAGTAATAAAACAAATCCTCAGCTTCAGAGCGGCCACGGTAACGTTGTACCAGGTCATCAAACAAGGCTAAAGCACGCGAATAATCTTTCTTATTATAGTATTTAATACCTTCCTGGTATTTTTTGGAGTAATCATTGCTTGCTTTAAGCTTCTCAAACTTGCTCTTACAGCTAAACAAACCGATACTTAATATAAATAGTAAGGTTAATATAGAAACCGTACAACGCTTTTTAAACATTCTGCAAATATAAGTTAATATTATAGATCAATCAATGTATTTATAAGCAATGTTACAAGGTATTGAAACACCAATCAAATAATTAACATTTATTAACGGATAGAAGGCTTTTCTTTATATTATATATAGTTAGTGTGCCTGCTTTACATCTGTTTAAATTACTGATGCTTCTTTTATGCCAATAAAATTTGTGCTTATACTATATGTACAACCGACCTTATAGGAGGACAAATTTTTGCATGATAAAAGAAGCATTTCCTCT
>NZ_WPIK01000022.1 GCF_009754915.1 Mucilaginibacter arboris
CTTTAATTTCTTTTTTTAGTATTGATGCTTCTTTTATCAGGCAAAAAAATGTACGATAAAAGAAGTATGGCAACTACTTATAAAAGCGTTTTATAAGCCTTTGTTCCGCAAATAAAAAATATAATCTGTAACGGGCAATTGTTTTAATCCGGCCAGTTTTAAATGTTGCCCGGCCTGCGCCCGGTGGTGCGTTCCATGATTGATAACATGCGCAAGCACATCGCTTAACTGATTTTCAAAACTTTCTCCTTTTGAGTTTTGATAAGCTATTACATTTTTAAAGTCCACTGGTTCCAGTTGGTTAATAAAATCAGCCCAGTTCAAATGGTTATCCTCCATAGTTCCTTCAAAAGTTTCTGCTTTCCAATCCGGCCATAAAGCGCCGCCAACAGCAGGTAAACCTTTACAACGGTTCAGCCAGATTTGTTGCGATGCTAATAAATGTGCCATTAACTGTACCGGTTTTTCTGGTGCACTCATCGCTAAAATGCTTTCCAGGATTAACAAGTTGGCGTATTTATCATAATCAAACATCTTTAAAAAATGTGCTTTCATTTCTTTAATAATTTAGGCAGACATCCGTTTTTTAGTGCTAAAAGAAGCAATACTAGTTTTTAAATTTAGGATAAAGAAAATCAATTTTGCAACAAAGTTTAAAAGTGCTTGTTATCAACCCAAAATAAATTTTAAGTGATGAATGCTTATCAGGAAAAATGGATTGAACTGTTTCAAGGCGCACATATTCCTAACTGGAAAATAAAACCGAATGGCGATGATATAGAAATCCAGGTCCCGGCAGATGTAGATTTAAAGATTGTGCGCGATAATTTTCCGCAAACGGTTGCTGCAATGTCACTGGATATTACCATTCCGAAAGAACGTTTACGCTTTATCATGCACAACGGCCACGCCAATACTGAGTATATTTTAAACCCGACAGAAGAAGATTTAAACAAAGCCTGATGCTTCTTTTATCACCTAAATTTTATTGTTCTTTAGCCTGAAACCAAACCCATGAGCAGCCTTTTCAAAAAAACAAACACTTTGCCTTTAAACCAGCAAGTTGTGGTAATTACCGGTGCATCAAGCGGCGTTGGCCGGGCTACGGCGTTGGAATTTGCACGCTATCGTTGTACCGTTATTTTAGCGGCAAGGCAGCAAAACGAACTGGAAGAAGTAGCCAGAATTTGTACAGAACTTGGAGCAAAAGCGCTGGCCGTACCAACCGATGTAACACATGCGGAACAGGTAAACAACCTGACAAAAGCAGCAATTGCTTTCGGCGGAAAAATAGATGTTTGGGTAAACATAGCCGGTGTGGTTGTTATGGGCGAATTTAATGCTGTTCCGCTGGAAGCACATGAAAAGGTAATCCATACCAATTTATTAGGTTATGTTTATGGCGCTTATGCTGTGCTGCCTTATTTTAAACAGCAGCAATCTGGCACCATCATCAACATGAATTCTGTTGGCGGTTTTGTGGCTGCGCCTTACAGCGTTGCTTACAGTGTCAGCAAATTTGGCGCGAGAGGTTATAGCGAAGCTTTACGGGCAGAATTATATCGTTTTCCGCATATTCATGTTTGCGATGTATTTCCTTATTTTTTAGATACGCCCGGAACTAAGCACGCCGGTAATTACATTGGTAAAGTTTTAAAACCTGTTCCGCCTGTAACTACACCAACAAAAATTGCCAGTATTATTGTTGGTTTGGCCGTACATCCGCGCAATTCTGTAACCGTTGGTGCATTTGCTTATATGGCCCGGTTAAGCAATTTGCTGCTTCCCGGCCTTGCCGAATGGGGCATAGCCAAAGGACTCGAAGCGTATTTAAAAGTGGGTGACGATGCCCCTGTTACTGCGGGAAATATTTTACATCCAACCGGAACGTTTAATCAGGTTTCCGGCGGATTTACCAATAAAACCATTACTCAGAAAAGAGTAAACAAAGTAGCTGGTATTGCCGGTGCTGCTGTTGGTTTGCTATTTTTAATTAATAAAATCAGAAAATGATTTATGCTGATGCTTATTTTAATGCCATAAAAGAAGCATTATCCCGTCGGCATCTTTATTTTATTTTGAAGGATTTTATTCCCTTAGCTAAAGTTCCAAAAAAAGCTTTTGATTAAAGTTGCATCCGTCATGTTTACCACTTCCGGATGTTTAAAGTGCATAATCAGGATTGTTACCAGTATATTTATTCCAATCAGCGAAAAAGCAGAAACAGTCATCGAACGCCTGTTTTGCTTAATCTTTTTATTTAAGCTGTCAATTAGTTCATCTTTCATAATATTCCTTTTTAAAAAAATACTTTAAGCCTTATACGTAATCAAAAGGAGTAAGTTTTATTTTTTATCAAAGATACAAGTAAATGATTAAATTGATATTAATAATGCAACAAATTATTTATTTTGTTATAAAAATAGAAATAAGATGACAATAAATAAATGGAAAGGGGATTAGGGAAAGTATATATTTCTACAGGAATATGTTTAAAGCTGGTAAGTTTTTTGGCAGATGGATAGCAGGCTTAAGGTTTGGATCTTTTTTTAGCCTTAATAAATCTTTAAATAGTTTTTTTAAAATCAATATATTTTTGGATTTCATCTATACAAGCTTGCATTTCTTTCTTAATTTGCCTTTCCCAAAACCTCAGCACTTTAAATCCCAATAACTCCAGTTTAATAGTATTGGTTTTATCGCGCTGCATATTGCGTTCAATTTTTGCTATCCAAAAATCCCTGTTGGTTTTTATTTTTTCGCGCTTTTTTTCCCAGTTAAACCCATGCCAAAATTCACCGTCAATAAAAATAATAAGCCTGTATTTTTTAAGTACAATGTCCGGGTTTCCCGGGAGGGATTTATTGTAGAGGCGATAACGAAGCCCTGTTTTCCAAAGCGCTTTTCTAAGTAAGATTTCGGGAGAAGTATCCTTGGCTTTGATTTTAGACATTAACAAACTTCTTTGCCTGGTAGTGTAAAAGCCGTTTTCCTCTTTAAACCTTGGTACTTTTATTACTTCTTCTTCCGTATAATTAACCATAAAATATGTGGAAAACTAAATTTATTAGTATATTTGTAACGGATGTATGGTTTGAAATAACATCTAACACTGTTATATAAAGAATGTTTATACTCAATCAGAAGTTGCCAAGTATATTTTGTAAAAGCAAGGTTGCCGGTTGAACTGCGAACAGTAAAAAAATAAATTAAAAAATCTTTAAACTGATTTGATATACATTAAATGTTTTATTAGCAGTTTTACGACTTTAAAAGATTGTTGAAATATAAGTAATGACAACAGTAAAATTTATAGATTTATTTGCTGGAATGGGCGGTATAAGACTTGGTTTTGAATCAGCCTTTAATAAGGCAGGGTTTAAAACGGAATGTGTTATGACTTCTGAAATAAAGCCCTCTGCAATAAAAACACTACTTCATAATTTTTCTCATAAATATTTTGTTGGAGATATATCTAATGTACCAAACGAGGGAATACCAGATTTTGATTTCCTACTTGGTGGTTTCCCATGCCAGCCATTTAGTGCAGGCGGAAAAAGGTATGGTTTTATGGATACAAGAGGAACACTTTTCTTTGAAATTGAAAGAATTTTAGCCCAAAAAAAACCGTATGGGTTTATTTTAGAAAATGTTGAAGGCCTTGTTAGGCACGATTTAGAAAACAAATCTGATAAAGTAGGGCGTACTTTAAAAGTTATATTAAATAATTTATCAAAACTTGATTACGAAGTAAGTTTCCGTGTTTTAGATGCTTCTGATTTTAATTTACCACAAGCAAGAAAACGTATATATATTATTGGCACTAAAAATCAAAAGATAAGTTTAGATGATTTTGAAAAGAGAAAAAAGACATTAAAGGAAGTTCTTGAAAAAGGCCTTCCTACAATGGATACAAAGCTTACACGATTGCTTTTAAACCATTTTGATCTTAAAGATTTGCATGGCAAGTCAATTAAGGATAAACGCGGTGGTGATAGTAATATCCATAGTTGGGATATAGGGCTAAAAGGTCCAATCACAAAAGAACAATCTATTTTACTGACAAAGCTTTTTAAGCAGAGAAGGAAAAAGAATTGGGCTTCTGAAATAGGTATAAAATGGATGGATGGAATGTCTTTAACCTTACAGCAAATTTCAACCTTTCACATAGCAGATGATTTAGAGGAAATGCTCGAAGATCTGGTAAATAAAGGATATTTAAGATTTGAACACCCTAAGAAACTTTTAACAGAGGTTTCTGAACAAGGCTTTAAAACGCTAAGGGTTCAGGATACAACGCTACCTAAAGGATATAACATCGTATCTGGGAAATTAAGCTTTGAAATAAACAAGGTACTTGATCCAGAAGGTGTAGCACCAACTTTAGTGGCAACCGATATGGCACGTTTTGTTGTTCCAGATAAGGGAGGGCTTAGGCGTATAACATTAAGGGAAGGTTTACGTTTATTTGGTTATCCAGAAAGCTATGTAATACCAGTATCTATAAACGAAGGTTTCGACCTGCTTGGGAATACGGTTGCAGTAAATGTTATCAAAGCTATTACTAAACGACTTGTAAATTCATATATACAAAACGTTCAAGAAATGGTTAAGCATGATGTTTATTAAACTAAATCATTTCCAGTAGCTGCTTTATATCCAGCCAAAACCTTATTTAGCCATGTGCTAGTTATAGAATCACGTGCAGTTGCTGTCCATTGTCGTTGTGTTGCATCAAATGCCTGAACAAATTGCAACGCACTATTAAATACTGGCAGTTTAGGGCCTCTGTCTTTTTTTCCAGTCCTTAAATACCATTTTGTTGGACGAATATTAAAAATTTCGCCCTGTTTTACTTGGCACTTCAGAGGCCAGTCCTGACTTGGACCTGTAATTTCCCAAACTTTTTTTAGCCAAACATCTTTTATTTCAATATAATGTCCAACCATACTATAGCCAATTATTAAATAATCAGAATCTAATCGATAGGGATGCAACAATAAAGACCTTCTATATGCAAGAAAAGCAGCTACATCAAAATTGGGAGAATTATCATAATCAAAAGATTTTACTTCGAGCATCCCCTTTTTAGGGTCTGTTAAATCCAATTGAAAATCAGGGAAATCTTGAGTTCCGGGGCTTTTACCAAAAGTAACCCCTTCACTTATGAGCCAATCTCTTAACCATTCTTGCAATAGGTTTCCAACAGAATCTTTAGAAAGAATTTTAATGTCATGCCCATTTAAGATAAAGCTTATTATGCCTTTTTCTCCAATAATTCTATTATGAACAACTAATTTCTCATATATATCTTGTGCCGATAACTGCATATATTACTAAAAATAATGACAGCAATATTAATAAGAATTAATTAAATAGTTGTTTAAAACAATTATATGACTTGGTATTATAATTTGTAATAACTATTTAAAGTCATCAGATTTTGAATAGCATCGCCCATTGTATTGTTAAAATACACGTAAACAACTTTGCCATCATCCTGCCAGCCTTTAATATAAGTGGCATATTCATACAGAAAATCATCGGTATAACTGCCTTTGTAACTGCCGCCCGGGCCGTGGAACCGCAAATACACAAAATTGGTTGCAGGCCCTAACAGGGGAGAAGCAGATGAAGACTTATCATGAATTACAATGCCCATCTGATAAGCGTTTAACAAATCATAAATCTCTTCCTTGTACCAGGAACGGTCGCGAAATTCCAGCGCTATTTTCCATTGTTGCCCTTGGTTGGTTTCTTGTATAACCATTAACAGTTTTTCCAACTGAAACCGGTCTGCGACTTTTAAACTTGGCGGAAACTGAACTAATAAACATCCTTTTTTATGACCTGCATTACCAATTACTTCCATAAAATGATGGACATCTTCCCGGTTAAAAGTAAGCTTTTTGGCATGGGTAATTTCTTTCCATAGTTTAAAAGTAAACTGAAAATTAGCTGGAACGCTTTCCGCCCATTTCTGAACAGTTGCTGCCATCGGAACTTTATAGAAAGAACTGTTAATTTCTACACTGTTAAACAGCGAAGCATAATAAGTTAAACGGCTTTTGTCTTGAAATTCTTCTGGAAACAAGGTTTTATTAGGAACAGGAAGTACAATGCCACTTGTTCCCGAATAAAACGTTGTATTATCGGTAAGCTTCATTTTTATATAAATTCTTTAGGGAAAGTATTTGCTTGCTGTATTGCTGATTTTGATCTTTCAAAAAAGCTTATTTCCGATCCCTAAGTATGGGTATGAAATACAATAAGGTTTAAAATGGTTCTATAAAACCCTTGTTTAAATTTCAGATGCTTCTTTTATCACCTGAAAATTAGTGTTTTGTGTTTGTCTTTTTTTTTACGATAAAAGAAGCATCAGTTATTATAAAAATTCCTGTTTTGCAGTTTTCAAGCCTGCTTATTATTGTGCTTTAACACTTTCTGCATGAAAGGCTTTTGTTGCTTTATATGTAACAATCCTATACTCTTTCCTTAAATTCAGAATTAATACAAGCTTACGCCTCATATTTGTAGTTTAATCAAAATGTGATATTGTTTTTTATGAAGCATCTGTTTATTTTCTTTCCCTTTTTTTTCTTATCAATCATCGTAAATGCGCAATCTAAGGCTGGCAATGGCCACATTACAGGTAAAGTTACAGATGCGTTAACTAAAGCACCTGTTGATTATGCTACCATAACTATTTTTAAGCAAGGCAGCACAACTCCGCTTAACGGAACAATTACCGATGCTAAAGGAAATTTTGATTTAAAAAACCTGCCCTTAGGCGAATACGAAGTTACAGCAGATTTTATAGGTTATCAGCGTAAAAGCATTAATCATATATTAATTACTGTTAATAAACTTAATTTCCCCATCGGTACAATCGTTCTTTCACCTGTTCAAAATCAGCTAAAAGGCGTAACAATTACAGGAACGGCTGCTACTGTAGAAAACAAAATAGACAAAATGGTTTACAACCCGGCTAACGACCTTTCGGCGCAGGGCGGCGTGGCAATTGATGTGCTAAAAAAAGTACCGATGATTAGCGTTGATATTGATGGCAACGTAGAGTTGCAGGGAAACCCTAATATCCGTTTTCTGATTAACGGTAAGCCTTCCAGTATATTTGGTGCCAGTTTAGCTGATGCTTTGCAATCTATCCCGGCCAGCCAGATTAAAAGTATCGAAGTAATTACCAGTCCGGGAGCAAAATACGATGCCAATGGTACGGGCGGCATCGTAAATATTATTTTGAAAGAGAGCAAAGTAGAAGGCTTTAACGGAAGCGTTAATCTTGCGGCAGGAACCAGGCGCGAAAACGGTTCTATCAATTTAAACCTGCGTAAAGGTAATTTTGGGGTGAATGCTTATTTAACGGGAAACGACCAGATTAATTCGACTACTATCAATACAACAGATCGTTTATCTTACAATAATGCCAGAGATACTTCTACCCATTTGCTGCAAAAGGGAAACAGTGGTTTTGTAAGAAGTGGTTATAATTCGGGTTTAAGTTTAAACTGGAGCATTACGCCGAAAGATGAATTAACCGCTGCTGTTGGTTTTAACCATTTTGGAAACCATAACAGTGGGTTAACCAATCAGGAGCAAAACATGCAGTCGGTAGCAACCAATAATTCTTTTTCTGATATACTTAGCTTACGTAATTCAAACAGCCGTTTCAGTGCGAATGCGGTTGATTACAGTTTAGATTACAAAAAAACATTTAAGAAAGAAGGGCAGGAACTGGATATATTATACAATACAAGCAACAGTAAAAACACTTCGGATTTCTTTCAGCAACAGGATTATTTAACAGGCAAATATCCTTCAACCGGATCTATGAGCAACAATCCGGGCAAAGACAGGCAAAGCAATATTTCTGTGGATTATACACATCCTTTCAGCGAAAAATTTACTTTAGAAACTGGTGCTAAAGGTGTTTTTGAAACCATTAACAACAATGTAATAACAGATACTTTGTCCAAGTCTGATTTTGTTCCTAATTCCAACCAGACTTACGGCTTTAACTATAGCCGCCAAATTTATGCTTATTACCTTTCTGCCCAATTTTCATTATTTCATGATTTTATTGAAGGAAAGGCTGGCCTTCGGGATGAATACACTACATCTACTGCTGATTTTCCCGGAACACATCTTCCAAGCTATAATATTCTGGCTCCTTCGGCAGTGCTTTCCCATAAAATTGATAAAACCCAAACCATTAAATTAAGCTATACTTATAGGATCCAAAGGCCAGATTACGGCGATTTGAACCCGTTTTACAATATCAGCGATCCGCATAACATCAGTACGGGCAATCCTAATTTAAAGCCGGAAATCGGACATAATTATGAATTGGGTTATAATAAATCTTACGAAAAAGGGGCAAACTTTTATGCAGGCGCTTTTTATCGCCATAATACCAACGATATTCAGGCTTATACTACGCAGTATGATACTTTAAATATCGGCGGCACTAAGTATTCAAACGTTTTTTTAAACCAGCGTTATAATATCGGTACAGAAACTACAACCGGTGTCAATTTATTTGGTTCGGTCCCTGTTTCAGATAAATTTAACCTGCGTTCTAATATGTTTTTTGGCGAGCGGATCACTACCAATCCCGGCAACCCAACCGTTAGCGGTTTTACTTACCGCATCAACTTAAATGCTTCTTATAATTTTGCCCACGATCTTACTGCCGAAATCTTTGGAAATTACAACGCATCGCAACGCACCATACAAGGTACAAGGCCGGCATTTGCATTTTATAACATTGCTTTGCGCAAACAGCTTTTCAATAAAAAAGCAAGTATTGGTTTAACTGCTGCCAATCCTTTTAACCAATATGTTAACCAAAAGTCTGTAGTTATGGGCACTAATTTTTATCAGACAAATTTGCGCCAAGTGCAATTCCAGTCTTTCGGTATAAGCCTGAGCTATAAATTTGGCAAGCTTGAATTTAAAAAGGAGAAAGAAAAAGACGATAACAATGAGCAGCCTCCGCTTCCTGATCAGCCAAATCAGCGATAATAAATAAAGTGTATTTCAACTTTTTTTAAGCAGTAGATGCTTCTTTTAACAGGTAAAAATATGTCTGATAGGTTTTACCTGGAAAGTTACAATGCTTCTTTTAGTACATAAATTTTTGTGTGCTAAAAGAAGCATTTATACATTTGCCTCATTATTAACATAATTGTATTTATCCTAAATTTCCTGCTCTTGCATCTTGGTAAAACATCATTTTGTATGAACTTTTATTTAAGCTTTTCTGACATTTATTTTAAAAATTAAAATGATAGTTTACTACTTTTAATAAAAATAAGCGCTTAATTAAATTGATATAGCAAATAATGATATTGCTTCTTTTATCACCTAAAAACTTGTAATTGCACTAACAATATAGAAATTAAAGCAGAGGCAACCACTGATTTTTTGCCGATAAAAGAAGCATCAGAAGTTGTAAGTGATTGTAATTACCGATGCCGGTTACGGATAACTTGTTTTATTTAGATCAAACATCATCCGATGGCTAATAGCAAGAAAGATGCGGATACATTAATGGGGCCTTAGCGTACTTAACCAAATAGGGCATCTGCCTTTCTGAATTTACTATTGTACAGATTATAGATACCGTTTATCATCATTTAAACCAGTTGATGGATGCTTATTCCTTCGCTATTGGTGTTTATAGCCCTGTTTCTCAAAGGATTGAATATATTGGAGCGAGAGAAAATGACAGGAAACCGCCTGATTTTCTAAGCACTCCTTTCGTGCATCTTGTATTGATTAAAATCAATTTCCATCATGATATCAGCCCGTCCATAAGTTCCGGGTATTACCGGTATTTCAACAAACCCTAATTTCTGATAGATGTGAATGGCATTTTTTAGTATCCTGTTGGAGAAAAGGATAAGCTTTTGCGCACCTGATTCCCTGGCCTTATCAATACCGGACAAACATAAAAACTGACCTACTCCTTTACCGCGATAAACTTCATCAACGGCCATTTTGGTTAATTCTAAAACACCATTTTCAATAAAACGAAGGGCAACAGTTCCTACTATTGTTGATCCTGCTGTTGCAAAATAAACATGGCCGCCGGTTTTTATTATAGCATCCTCGGGTTGTTCAAGTACCCATCTATCCAACGGTTCCACAGTAAAATATTTATTGAGCCATGCTGTGTTTAATTTTTCAAAATAAGGCTGATATTCTGCTTTGTAATCAATTAATTGGAGTTCCATTTACCATGAATTATTTAGCTGACTAAATTCAAACTATTTTAATTATAAAAACAGATGCACAATCCTTAAATTTTAGCATAACAGATTTTGAGAAAAGTTTTCTTTAATGATTAATGAAATGTAATTAATTAGCTATTTAAGATGTTTAATATTCAATTTGAAATTAGGTTCTGCTCCAATTTATTGAACTTGTTTTTATGCTTCTTTTACCCTGTAAAAATTGTGTCTTCTTCGATCTGATAAACAAAAAACCAAATGCTTGTAATTTTTAGGTGATAAAAGAAGCATTAAAAATTAGTCGGATAAATGTTAAACTGGCTCTTGTTAAAAATTAAAAAGGTGAGATTAGCATATTTATCTTTGTGTTATGATATTTATATTTGTTACAGCCAATTTGTTTAGTTAGCAATTGGTTAAATGAGTTAAATGTTAAATTGGCTGCCTACACAAGTAGGTGGCTTTTTTTATTAATTTTTTATGATTTTATCCAACCAATTAACTATTCAAAAATGTACTTATAATTAAAGAAAAGATAATAAAGATAATAACTAAGAAGGGTGTTTCTTGCATATTCCCCTATGATAGTAATAGGGACATTTGGAAAAAAACATTATGAAAACATCAACTTTCTTCTTGTCACTTTTCTTTATTTTGGTATTTTGCAAAGAGGGTAAAAGCCAGGGCCCAAAAGATTCCTTAACTTTTAATAAAGTTATAGTAGATTATATGGAGGGTATCAGAAACACGGATTTTGAAAAAATTAAATCTGTATTTAGTAATGATGCAATAGTAAAAATCCCAAGGTCGGGGAAAGTTATTACTGAAACAAAGAACGAACTTCTTCTGGACATGCGGCAATACAAAGGAATTAAACAAAATTTTAATTGTACTTATTCTACAGTTTGCTATTGTGATGCAATTGGTATTGCAAAAATAAAATTTGCTTATCCTTTATTTAACTTGTACGAATATCTTGTTATTGAAAAGCAAGAGGAAAGTTGGAAAATAACGCAGGTAATCAAGGAGTATAATGATATTACAGATAAGAATAGTATAAAATTAGCAGTTGATCATTAATTTAAAATACAATTTTTAAAGAAATACAAATACTTCTGTAGATTGATCTAAGTTAATAAACAATTATGCTTCTTTTACAACATAAAAAACAGAAAGTTTATAAATGCTTTTAACCGCATCAAATAGAAACATAAAATACAGGCATAAAAGAAGCATTCTAAACTTTTGATACAAATTAAACATCCCCTAAATATAAAACTGATTTTTACTTTTAAACCTGCTTCTGTAAGCTAAAGGTGTTGTATAATATTTTTGTTTGAATAAGCGGATAAAAGAACTTGAGGAATCAAAACCCATCATCATTACAATTTCATTAATTGGATACTTCGAATTTTTTAACAGGAATAAGGACCGTTGCAGACGGATTTGTGTTAAGAATTGGTGGGGTGTTTGATTAAAAGCTTGTTTAAATGTACGTAATAAATGGTTTACTGATAAGCATGAATAAGAAGCTATTTGTTCCAGGACTATGTTTTGATCATAATTGGTATATATAAATTCTTTAGCCAGGCTCAGCCTTCGATAAATTTCATTACGTGTAGATAAATGGAGAAAATGTAATTTTTCAACTTTGGCAAAAACTTCCTGTTTGTAAAGTGTATAATAATTTGTTAAGCAATGATATAAATATTCATTTAAAAGCAGTTCATCTTGTATGTTTAAATCAATTTGTGCTTTTAAATTGCCAATGTTGTATTTCAAATTGCCTTTAAACGGATAAATATTTTCCGTAAATTCATCTGCTTTAATACTTTTGTTTATGTTATTATCAAGTAATTGTTTATCACTCTGCAAACATGATTTTTCAAAATCTTTGATAAACAAATTATCAAAGCCAATGGAAAGTTCCTGGGCATGTGTTCCTAAACTTGTTATGTTGGAATAAAGTGTTCCTTTTTTAATTGGCAAAAAGTAATCTGGGTAAATAGATAGTTTACGCTTTTTAATTTGATAAACCTTGCAGCCTGCTAATACAAATTTTAAAGAAAAATTATTATTTACTTTCGCAGTGCTTTCATTTATGCTTGAAAAACGGCAAGTAACCTGATTATTATTAGAAAGTACTTTGTGGTAATTTTTCATATATTTTCACTGTAAATTCTCTCTTCTAACAGAATGTAAACATTATCTGATGGGTCTTCAAACTTTGCAAACATCCCACTTTCAGTATAGGAAGGTTTAGCTATAAAATGAATGCCTGCTGCTTTTAATTCATGATAATCTTTAATACAGTCTGTTGTGTTAAGTATAACAATTGTTGTATGGCCTTTAATGCCTTCAGAATTAATAAGGCTGATTTGAAGGCCAGCATCAAATGGTTGCCGAAGTAAGAAACATTCCATATCTGTATCAAGTTGAAGTTTTTTCGTTATCTGAAACCCTAACTTTTCTGTTAAGAAACCCAATTGTTGCCCTATATCATCAGCAAAAATAGATGTGTATTGAATTTTCATTTTTAATCATCCAGATTGGCATAACAAAACTATCATAGTAAGTAAATTAAAAACAGATTCAGTTCTGTTTAAGTTGAGCATAACAGATTATATTTGGGAAGTGTCGTTATGTTTTTTTGAATATTAAATTGCATTAAGAAAATTAGAAAACAGGTTCAGAATTTATAATTTAAGCATAACAAATTGTATGATAAACAAAAATATTGATTTTCTTTACCTGCAGATTTCGGATAAAATAGGCAGGCAGATACGGCAGCAGACCTTGAAAACAGGTAAGAAATTGCCTTCTGTCAGGGCGCTAAGCCAGGAGCAGGGCATCAGTTTAAGCACTGCATTTAAAGCTTATTCGCAACTGGAAATGGAAGGGTTAATTGAGGCCAGGCCCAAGTCTGGTTATTATGTGAGATATAGCCCGGCAAAGAGTTTTACACAGGATCCAAAGAAAACGCAAACCACCAATACAGAGGTTGTAACTGCCGAAGATATGATAGCCAGGGTTTATCATAACATTGCAGAAGAAGGCGTTTTGAAATTGTCTATAGCAGCGCCTGGCTTATCGCTTTTGCCCCAGGCAAAGCTTAATAAATCTATGGTGGAAGCGATCCGTCAAAGTTCCAGTAGCTGCATCCATTATGAAGACGTACAAGGAAACCACAATTTACGGAAACATTTAGCAAGCCAGGCTTTTAGCTGGGGGGGAAGCATTTCACCTGATGATATTGTTACTACAAATGGTTGTATGGAAGCACTGGCGTTTTGTTTAAGGGCTGTGACCAAGCCGGGCGACCTTATTGCTATAGAAAGCCCTACCTATTTTGGTATTTTTGGTTTGATACAAAGCCTTAACTTAAATATTGTTGAAATTCCAGGAGGCCCGTTAGAAGGATTGGACCTGGGCCATCTTAAAAAGGTAATTCAGGCCCAGCCTATAAAAGCCTGTTTATTTGTGCCCACGTTTAGTAATCCGTTAGGTTATTGCCTCTCTAATGAAAAAAAACAGGAACTGGTAAACCTTTTGGCTAATCATGATATCCCATTAATTGAAGATGATATTTATGGAGAAATGTATTTTGGCAAAACCAGGCCCAGGACGTGCAAAAGTTATGATAAAAAAGGGCTTGTGATGCTGTGTTCGTCCATATCCAAATCCTTAGCGCCCGGTTATCGGGTTGGCTGGTGTATTCCGGGAAAATTCATTAAACAAATCATACAACTTAAATTTAGTAACTCTTTGTCTTCTGTAACAATCACACAAGCAGCAATTGGACATTTTTTTGAAACAGGAAGATACGATTTGCATATGCGCAAGCTGAGAAAAGAGTTGCATACACAATGCTTACGTTACATACAAAGTATTGTGGAATACTTTCCTCCCGATATAAAAATTAGCCAGCCCTGTGGCGGTTACGTTTTATGGATCGAATTACCGAAATCCGTTGATGCTTTTGAGTTATTTCAGCAAGCCATAAAGCAGCAAATAAGCATTGCACCTGGACAAATATTTAGTATAAACGGAAATTATACTCACTTTATACGGATCAGCTTTGGCTTACCTTATAATTCTGACATTAATAAAAGTTTAAAGGCATTGGGCGGATTGATTTATAAACTGACTAAGTGATCTATACTCTTATACCTGCTTTAAAAAAATTATGATGAAGGAAAAAGAAAAGGGCAAGTGAAAAAAATTTTCACTTGCCCTTTCTGGCTCCCGAAGCTGGGCTCGAACCAGCGACCCTCTGATTAACAGTCAGATGCTCTAACCAGCTGAGCTATTCGGGAATGCTATTGTTTGTTAGAGTGGTGCAAAAGTATAATTTCCGAGTTAAAATCACAATATTTGTCAAAATTATTTTAAATATTTTTTTGATGAGCTTAGTTGTTATTGGATCAATTGCACTTGATGATATTGAAACGCCTTTTGGTAAAGTGGAAAAAATGGTTGGTGGTGCGGCTCCGTTTGCTTGTTTGGCTGCTTCTTACTTTTATGATAAAGTTAAAGTAGTTGGAATTATCGGCGGTGATTTTCCAAAACAAGAGATTGATGTTTGGCATAAGCATCATATTGATACGGAAGGTTTGCAAATTGCGGAAGACAGAAAAAACTTTTACTGGTCTGGAAAATATCATAATGATATGAACAACCGTGATACATTAGAAACCGGTTTAAATGTTTTGGAAGATTTTGATCCGATTTTACCGGATTCATATCAGGACTGTGAATATTTAATGCTGGCTAACCTTACTCCAACAACCCAACAAACGGCTATCAGAAGGTTATTTATACGCCCCAAGTTAATTGTTTTAGATACAATGAACTTTTGGATGGACATAGCTTTGGATGATTTATTATCAACCTTAAAATCAGTAGATGTTTTAACCATAAATGATGCAGAAGCGAGGCAACTTTCCGGAGAATATTCTCTGGTAAAAGCAGCAAACAAAATTTTGCAGATGGGGCCTAAGTATTTGATTATTAAAAAAGGCGAACACGGCGCTTTGCTTTTTGGTGAAGATAAAATCTTTTCGGCACCAGCTTTGCCTTTGGCTGATGTTTTTGATCCGACGGGTGCCGGCGATACTTTTGCCGGTGGATTTATAGGTTATCTGGCTAAAGTAGGAACAGTAAATTTTGAGAACATGAAAAATGCCATCATTTTCGGTTCTGCATTGGCTTCTTTTTGTGTAGAAAAATTTGGCACAGAAAAATTGAAAAATTTAACTGAACAGGAAATTACAGCAAGGGTAAAAGAGTTTGTGCAGCTAAGTAATTTCCAGATCTAAATCAGGCTAAAGTACCTATCAGTTTAAACCTGCTAAAAACAGCATTGGTATGCGGGGCATCCAACAATTCTTCGGTTAAATCCTGCCCGGCCCAATGCTCATAATGTTTTCCGTTTTTCCATAAACGGCTTTCGGTAACGTCATAAATCAAACCCTGATATGCCACCCAGATTTCCGGCTTGTCCTGCCCGTTGCGCAGTGCAAGCTGGTTTTTAGTATAAACAGGAAGCTTACTCATTTTTAGGTGGTAAAAGAAGCATCGCGCTTTCTGTAGTATTCAAAAAAAGCAACATTCATCAGCAGTAAAGACATGAGGTAGAAATGATCTTCTACCGGAATCGTTCCAACTCTTACCGCTAAATTTTCGGCATTGTTATAACTTACAATTGGGATTGAAGTGAGGATGCCGTTTACGATATAAAAGGGTATCAGCGATACCAGATAAGCCAGGAAAAAGCGATTGAGCCATTTTACTTTAAAAATAAATTGCAATAAAATAAGAAGTAAAAACAGTGTTCCAAAGTTAATTAGCGTGTAAAGCCGCTTATAAAAAAATAAAAGAATTGCTGCGGAAGTAATTAGAAGTAAAGCAGTAAATAGTTTAATGATCCAGTCAGGGATTTTCCATTTTACATAATAATTTAAGCATTCATAAATAAAAATGCAGGAGAACGGGATGGTTAAAAAGAACAAAATTTCTTCCAGCGGAAGCCTGAAAAAAGTAATCCCTAAAATATAGTTTGGGTTGAAAGACCATACTCCTTTTACCGTAAAAAAAACATCCCATGCTAAAAACAGTATTCCGGTAATGAATAAACCTGGCCAGATAAATTTCCAGCTTTTATGATAGGCAACCCGCTTATCAAAAGATAGCAGCAGCGGGAAAATAACGCTTAAAAAATCGATCAGCAGATAGGCATATTTCACTTTAAAACAGCTGATTGTTCATTTAAAATGCCAATTTCCTGAGCAGTACATTGTTTAGAATTGATCATAAACTTGATAATATTTTGCACAAAAACTTTATCTGCCGTACCATAATGTTTTTGTTTGAGTTGCTGAATGATCTGGGTTTTATCGGCTTCCAAATCTTTATTCAAACCTAAAAAATGAGGTAAGTTGGATTGAATAGAAAAGCGGACAAAGCGTATTTCCATATCATTCGGACTTGCATTTACAGCTTGTTGTACTGTTTTGCCAGATAAGTTAAGATATTTAATTTTATTGTAAGGGTTCCAGCTATTTTTCGCTTTTAAAGCTTCTAAGGCACCGATATAAGCAGTAACAAGCGGTGTTTTTTTGCTGATCGGTTTTAAGTTGATGTATAAAGAATCAGTTACTTTTGAACTGTTAATTGCCCGCAGCATCTGTTTTCTAATCTCTGTAACATCTGTTTTTTGGTTGAAAATAGCAAAAGAACTAACCGCTGCTAAAAACAGAAAAAGGAAAGTCAGAAAGAATAGTTTCATGAAATTACTTTCAGCTTTTGTTGTAAATAAGCCTGGAAATACAAAAGCATTTTCTGACTATCAGATACGCGGATCCGTTTTTGCATAATAACTTCTGCAGGTGTTTCTTTAATCTTTTTAAAAAGTTCCAGGTAATAAACGTAAGCAATATAAACGCCTAATTGTGCGCCGTCTGGCAGTTGTAAAATGCCTTCCAATGCATCGTCAAAATCTTTTTTAATGTCGGCTTCAATCAGTTTTTTTTCCTGCTCATTAAATTTGTTAAAATCAATTGCCGGAAAATAAGTTCGTCCGCGTTCTTCAAAATCAGCTTTAATATCCCGCAAAAAATTAATTTTCTGAAAAGCAGCGCCCAGGCTTCGTGCTTTTGGTACTAATTTTTGATACAATTGCTCGTCGTCTTCACAAAAAATCTTTAAGCACATCAGCCCGACAACTTCTGCAGAACCATAAATATAATCTTTATAGCCATCGTTATTATAGCAGGTATTTTCTAAATCCATTTCCATAGACGTTAAAAAAGCATCAATTAAATGATTGTCTATCTGGTACTTGTTCACCACATCCTGGAAAGATTGCAGTACAGGGTTCAGGCTTATTTTGCGTTCAATTGCTTCAAAAGTTACCTGCCTGAATTCTGCAATTAACTGAGCTTTATTAAAACCGTGAAATGTATCTACAATTTCATCCGCATATCGTACAAAACCATAAATGGCATAAATGGGATACCGGAAACGTTTAGCAAAAGTTTTAATTCCTTTGCTAAAAGAAGTACTGTACTTGTTGGTGATTATTTTACTGCACTCGAAACAAGTTTCGCTGTAGAGGTTCATTTGCGTTAACGGCTATTACCAAATGTACAAAAAACTGCCTGCTTTTGTTTCTTTGCAGCAGCATTGAAACAAATTGTTACAAGCAAACTTATGTTTTGAGATGGAGAAACAGCATATTGTAGTTATTGGTTCCGGTTTTGCCGGTTTGTCTGCTGCATCGGTTTTAGCTAAAGCGGGTTACCGCGTTACTTTGTTGGAAAAAAATGATCAGGCAGGCGGGCGTGCACGGGTTTGGGAACAAGACGGGTTTAAGTTTGATATGGGCCCAAGCTGGTACTGGATGCCAGATGTTTTTGAAAATTATTTTGCTTTGTTCGGAAAGAAAACTGCCGATTTTTATGATTTGAAACGATTAGATCCGGGCTATCAGATCTATTTCGGGAAAGACGATTTGATGGAGGTTCCTGCTTCGTTGGAAAAGTTAGGACAGCTTTTTGAACGGGAAGAACCGGGAAGCAGTAAAAACCTGAAAGAATTTTTAAAACAGGCCGCTTACAAATACAAAGTTGGCATGGGCGAATACGTTTTTCGTCCCTCGCATTCTATTACAGAATTTATCGATTTTAGGCTGATTAAAGAAAGTTTCCGTATCCAAATGCTCACCAGCATGAGCAAGCATGTGCGTAAGTATTTTAAAAATCCAAAGCTGATTAAATTACTGGAATTTCCGGTTTTATTTCTGGGTGCTACCCCGCAAAATACACCGGCCATGTACAGCATGATGAACTATGCAGATCTGGCTTTAGGAACCTGGTACCCGATGGGCGGAATGCACGAAATTGTAAAAGCAATGGTAAAAACAGCACAGGGGCAAGGCGTGGAAATCAAACTAAACCACGAAGTTTTAAAGATTGAAACAGAAAATGGCAAAGTAAAATACCTGATTACCAACAAAGGAATTGTTAATGCTGATTTTGTAATTGCCGGAGCAGATTATGAGCATGTTGAGCAGGCTTTATTAGACAAAGCCGACCGGAATTATGATCAGAAATATTGGGAAAGCCGCACAATGTCGCCTTCAAGCTTGTTGTTTTACATTGGATTAAATAAAAAAGTAGAAGGAATCCAACATCACAATTTATTTTTTGATGAAGATTTTGAATTGCATGCGGAAGAAATCTACACTAATCCAAAGTGGCCGCAAAAACCTTTGTTTTATGTTTCCTGCACTTCAAAAACAGATACTTCTGTTGCTCCGGAAGGTTGCGAAAATTTATTCTTTTTAATGCCGGTAGCACCGGGTTTAAAAGATGATGAAGCAACACGTGAACATTATTTTAATTTGATGTTAGACCGGTTTGAGCGAATAACTGCGCAGACGATCAGGGATGCAATTGTGGTAAAGAGAAGTTATGCGCATCGTGATTTCGTTGCAGATTATCATTCCTTTAAAGGTAATGCTTATGGTTTGGCTAATACTTTAAGACAGACTGCCTTTTTTAAACCGGGGATGAAATCTAAAAAAATAAAAAATTTGTTGTTTACCGGCCAGTTAACCGTTCCCGGTCCCGGTGTACCGCCTTCGTTAATTTCCGGTCAGGTGGCAGCGCAGGAAGCTATAAAACTACTGGTAAAAGAAGCATCGTAAAGAAAAAGCTTGGAAACAAAAAAAGTCCGAACGTATCGGACTTTTTTTATTATATATCGAGTAAAAAAATTGAATTAGGCTTATATTAGTCTTCCATTGCATACACCGGTTTTTTAATACCGTTATCGTATGATTTTAAATTTTTCTTCAGCAATTTGCGGGCAACGTGGATGCGGGTTTTAACAGTACCTATCGGAATAGCCAGATGATCTGCAATTTCGTGGTATTTATGTCCTTCAAAATACATAGTGAAAGGAATATAATATTCACCTGGTAATTTATCTAAAGATCTTTTAATATCATCCATGATGAATTTAGCTTCACCCTGGTTTTTAGTAGAACTGAACACTAAGTTTGCAGAAGAAATTTCTTCGGATTTGGTAACAAAAGTGCTCATTTTAACAAAGCGTCGATAGTTGTTGATGAAGGTGTTTTTCATGATCGTATATAACCATCCTTTTAAATTAGTGCCTTCTTTAAATTTGTTGTAATAAGTAATTGCTTTAAGCATTGTATCCTGTACTAAATCATTTGCGTCATCAGCATCATGAGTGAAATGAAGGGCATAAGATCTTAAAGAACCAGCCTGACGCAATACCATGGTGTTAAATTCAATTTTTGTCATTGTTCAATGTTTTACTGTAGATTTTTAATAACGGTTTCTGTAAACACTTATACAATTACAAGACCGGATTTTGGCTCCGGGTAAAAGAACCTGATTTACCTGATAAAAATATTTGAACTAAAATTAAATGTAGTTAGGCTTTTGATAAAGAAAGCAAGCACTTTGCTATGTTTATTTCTGTTGATATTTCTTTTAAAATCAATAAGTTACGTTTTATTGAAAATAATTGTAACTATTGTTAATAAAATACGTAGCTAATCTGTTTGGGAGATTTTTAGTTCAAATTAAATTTGTGTTAATAAACTAAAATCATAAAATATTGACTTCCCGGTCCAGTTTAACGCCAAATTTATTGTACACGCTGTCTATGATTTGCGACGATAATGCAAAAATCTGTTCACCAGAAGCACCACCATGGTTAACCAATACCAAAGCCTGGTTTTGCCAGGTACCTGTTTTGCCAACCGTTTTACCTTTCCAGCCGCATTGTTCAATTAGCCAGCCTGCAGCTAATTTAATTTGGTTATTACCTGCCGGATAATTTGCCACAGCCGGAAACTTGTTTTTAAGTTCTTCAAATTCACCAGGGCCAATAATTGGGTTTTTAAAAAAACTGCCGGCATTACCGATGGTAGAAGGATCAGGCAGTTTAGAAACCCGGATATGCGACACTACTTTAGATATATCCTGAATCGTTGGGTTTGTTATTTCCCATTTCCGTAATTCTTCTTCAATAGCACCATATTTTGTATTGACTGTTGGTTGAAGGGAAAGCTTAAACTTTACCGAAGTAATAATAAACTGATTTTTTAAAGCACCTTTAAAAATGCTTTCGCGGTAACCAAAGCCACATACTTCTTTTGCAAAGGTTTTTATTTGTTGTGTCGCAATTTCAAAAGCCTGGCACGATTCAAATACATCTTTTAGCTCTACACCATAAGCGCCAATATTTTGTACCGGGGAAGCGCCAACAGAACCGGGAATTAAACTTAAGTTTTCCATTCCTGCAAAACCATACGCTACACAATAATTTACCAGTTCGTTCCAGCTTTCTCCGGCGCCTGCTTCTACATAAACCTCTTCGTGATTGATCCGATGTTCAATTCCACGAATATTCATCCGGATAACCAATCCCTCAAAATCTTTTGTAAATAAAACATTGCTTCCTCCGCCTAAAACCAAACGCGGAAATGTTAGCCATTTTGGATCAAGAAAAAGTTCTGTTAATTCATTTTCATGATTGATTTCAACTAAGTATTTTGCATTGGCTTCAACACCAAAAGTATTGAAGTTTTTGAGGGAAACGTTTTCGCGGATCTGCAGCATAATGTTTTCTAAATTCAATTGCAAATTTCGGAATTAAAAAATTATTTAGAAGGCGCTAAAAGCCTTTACAATAGTTAACTTTGATACATGGCTCAAATAGTTGATTATAAAAAATTAATAGAGATTGATCCGCAGGTGCGGTTTGGTAGGCCGGTGATCAAAGGTACGCGGATAAGCGTTTACGATATTTTAGGATGGCTTGCTTCGGGGCTGACTAATCAGCAAATATTGGAAGACTTTCCGCAGTTAAATGAAGAGGCAATTTACGCATGTCTTTCTTATGCTGCTGATAAAGAAAGGAAAGTTAAAATTGCGTGATATTAAACTAATCGCTGATGAAAATGTTTCGTGGAGAATTAAAAAGCTGCTTAAAGATTGGGATATATTACCAGTTGTTTCAATTTTAACAAATCAAAGAGTGTCTGATCATGCGATCTGGAAATATGCAAAAGCTAATAATTATCATATATTGACTTTTGATGAAGATTTTACAGCAATACAAAATCTATTGGGTTCTCCACCAAAAATAATTTGGTTGCGCACTGGTAACCTTTCAACTAATGAAATAGCATCAAAATTATTAAGCTTAGAAACAGAAATAATATCGTTTTTGCTTGATACTGAATTAGGCGTTTTTGAAATCACTTAGTATTCTTAAAATACTTCTTGCTCGCCACCAACAACCCAAACTCTTCCGAAGGATTTTTTTGAGTTGATTTATGATGGATTTTATGTGCTCTTTTTATCCCCGAAAAATAACGGTTATTCAGTCTAAAAGCTTTAAAACGGTTATGGATAAACCAATCGTGGAAGATAAAATAAATGATGCCGTAAACGCTGATGCCGGCACCAATCCAGAAAGGATAATTGCGTGTTTCCCTGTCAAACCACATTAATCCAACTGCAATCAACCCAAAAAATAAACTAAAAACATCATTCAGCTCAAAAAAGCCATGTCGTTCCTGATGATGTGTTTTGTGGATGAACCAAAGCGGTCCGTGGAAAAGATATTTATGCATTGCCCAGGAAATGATTTCCATAGCAATGGTGGTAAGGATGATAATTATAATTGGTAGAATGATAGCCATTTGTAAATGATTATCAAAAACAACAGGTAAAAGAAGCATCAGTTTTTGGCCGATGCTTCTTTTACCACATAAAAATTAAATTCTGTTAATTCCAAAATTCCCAAATTCCCAAATTCTGGTTCAGACAATATTTAGATATGTATAGCCCGGTTCTCTGTAGCAGCCATAGCAGCTTCCCTCACCGCTTCGGTATAAGTTGGGTGCGCGTGTGATATACGTGCAATATCTTCAGCAGAAGCACGGAATTCCATCGCCACAACGGCTTCGGCAATTACATCTGCAGCACGCGGGCCAATAATATGTACGCCTAAAACTTCATCTGTAGCAGCATCGGCCAAAACTTTTACAAAACCATCGGTATCCATGCTCGCACGGGAACGTCCGCTGGCTTTAAAAGGGAAAGAACCGGTTTTATATTTCACACCTTTTTCTTTCAGTTGCTCTTCACTGTAACCAACTGTTGCAACTTCCGGCCAGGTATAAACTACGCCCGGAATTAAGTTGTAGTTGATATGCGGTTTTTGTCCGGCAATCACTTCGGCCACATAAGTACCTTCATCTTCAGCTTTGTGTGCAAGCATGGCACCTTTCACTACATCGCCAATGGCATAAACACCGGGGACAGAAGTTTCCAGATGATCATTTACCGGGATTTTTTTACCGCGTGGTTCTAATTCGATACCTAATTTTTCTAAACCTAAACCTTCTGTATAAGCGGTACGGCCAACGGCAACTAAACAATAATCGCCTTTTAACTCGATTTTATCGCCTTTCGGACTATCAGCCGTAACGGTAACTTCATCGCCATTAACGGTTGCGCCCGTTACTTTATGGTTAAGGTAAAATTCCATGCCTTGTTTAGTCAGCACTTTTTGCAGCTCTTTTGATAAAGACCGGTCCAAAGTATTTACAATGGCATCGGTAAATTCAACCACAGAAACCTTGGCGCCTAAACGGGCATAAACAGAACCTAATTCCAAACCAATAACACCACCGCCAATTAAAATCAAATGTTTCGGGATTTCAGGCAGGTTTAAAGCTTCGGTAGAAGTTACCACGCGTTTTTTATCCAACTGAATAAAAGGCAAGGTTGCAGGTTTGGAACCGGTTGCAATAATGATGTTTTTACCAGTGATCTTTTCTTCGGAACCATCTTCCTTTTTTACGCTGATGGTATTTTTATCAACAAAAGAACCAACGCCCTGATAAGAAGTAATTTTATTTTTTTTGAATAGAAAAGCAATGCCGCCGGTAGTTTGCTCAACCACTTCGTTTTTACGTTTGACCATCTGCGCCAAATCCGGTTTCAGGTTTTCGATGTGGATCCCATGCGCTTCAAAAGTGTGCGAAGCATTGTAATAATGTTCTGTAGAATCAAGTAAAGCTTTGGATGGAATACAACCAACGTTTAAACAAGTGCCGCCAAAGGTTGAATATTTTTCGATACAAGCCGTTTTTAAACCAAGTTGCGCGCAACGGATTGCCGCAACATAACCGCCAGGACCTGAACCGATAACAATTACATCATATTGCATAAAGGAGTTTTTAAGGAATTGCAAATTAAAGAAATTTAACGGTAAAAGAATATCAGCTTGCTGTAATTACAAGGTTGTTTTTCTGAATTGAAAAGCGGGACCGGCTATCGTTCCAAATCTAAATTCGGCGTATCTTACCGCCGCTAAACCTAATTTCTCTGCAATGCCTGCCTCATACTTCTTTTATCGCCTAAAAAAAGCAATTACCGTTTGTTGCCTTTTATTTTTAACGCTGCAGGTTTCTGCACAGCAAAAAATTGATGAGCAACTAATCAATCGGATCGATTCGCTTTCGGCAGCAGGTTTACCAAAATCAGCTTTAAAAGAAGTGGAGAAACTGGATGCATTATCGAGGAAAAACCATAACCCTACGCAGCAAATCCGGGCAGCGGTTTACCGGATGAATTTACAGACTTACCTGGAAGAAAATGCTTTAACCGCCATTATCAACCGTTTAAAACTGGATATTAAACAAGCTGCTTTCCCGGTAAAAGCTGTTCTGCAATCTGTTCTGGCAGAAATTTATTGGAAATATTACCAGCAAAACCGTTATCAGTTTGTGCGAAGAACGGCATTAGAAAAACCGGATGCTGATTTTGCCCGCTGGGATTTAAAAACGATTATCCGGGAAGTTGGAAATTTATACCAGCAATCCCTGCAAAACTTTCAGCTGGAGCAAAATACGCAAGTTTCGGTTTTAGAAGGCGTTTTGCAAGGCGATAAAAGCACACGCTATTTACGCCCAACTTTGTACGATCTGCTGTTGCAACGTGCATTGGATTTTTATCTGGGAGAAGAGCCCGACCTGCCAAAACCAAGATTAACTTTTTCCTTAAACGATCCGCGTTTGTTTGGAGATGATGCTGTTTTTATCCACCTAAAATTGGCAACAACTGATACCGCTTCTGTAACTTATCAGGGAATTAAACTATTGCAGCAGGCAACTATTTTTCACCTGCAAAAGAAGCATGCCGAAGCTTTGGCCGACCTGGATTTAAAGCGGTTGGAGTTTTTGTACCGCAAAGCTGCTTTCCCTCAAAAAGATTCGCTTTATGTTGATGCACTTCAAAAAGCAAACCGCGATTTTCAAGACAAACCAATTGCTGCCGATGCTTTGGTTTTGTTAGCGCAGTTTTACCAGCAAAAAGACAATTTGGTTACCGCAGTTGCATATCTGCAAAAAGCGATCAAAATTTATCCCGAAAGTTTGGGCGGAAAAAATGCAATGCTTCTTTTACAGCAAATAAATCAGCAAACATTATCCGCAGAAATCGAAAACGTGAATTTGCCGGACCAGCCCATTTTGGCGAAGCTGAATTATCAAAATTTGCAAAAAGCAAATGCTCAATTTTATCGCCTCAGCGAAGAAGATTTGAGTGAATTGAGAAAGCGGGAAAATCAGAATTACCGTTACCAGGATATTAATTTAAACACCGATGTGCTGGCTTTTGTTAAACAATTAAAACCCGTTCAGCAGCAGCAAATCAGCCTTCCTGATCCAAAAGATTATAAGCAGCATTATTTAGAATTTAAAATTGATCCGCTCGAACCAGGTTTTTACGTGCTTCTTTTATCGAGGGAAAATTTGAATGATCGTGCCTTGATGAGTTTGTCTGGCTTTCGGGTAAGCAATTTGGCTTATGTGAGTCGGAAAAGCACAACAGGATTAGAAATCAGAACTATAAACCGTACAACCGGTAGTCCAATTGAAGCTGTAAAAGTGGCTCTAATAAAAAATCCATTCGGAGAAACTGCCGGACAAGGAATTTCTGATAAGAATGGTAAGACACTTTTCCAGTTAACTGAAAATATGAATTTCCAGATTCGTTTATATGGTTCCGGAGATTTTTATACCAATAATGACAGCTTTTACGGCAATAATTTTCTGCCGAGTGATATTTCGCGCGAGCAAACCATTTTATTTACCGACCGGCAATTGTACCGGCCGGGGCAAACCATTTACTTTAAAGGCTTGCAGATTTCTACTGCCAACCGTAAAAGTACAATTGTAAAAGATAAAGAAACCGAGGTAGAACTGAATGATAATAATGGTAAAAAGTTAAGCTCTGTAAAAGTTAAAACTAATGACTTTGGTACGTTTAGCGGTTCGTTTGTGTTACCGCAAAATATGCTAAACGGAAATGTGGTTTTAAAAACTTTCCAAGGTCAATTGTATGTTCAGGTTGAAGAATACAAACGTCCAACTTTTCAGCTCAATTTTGATGCGGTAAAAGAAGCATACCGTCCCGGAGATTCAGTTAGATTAAAAGGAAAAGTGCTGGCTTTTTCTGGTTTTGGTTTGGCGGATGCAAGTGTGAAAGTGAATATAAAACTTTATAAAACAAGAACGTATTCGGTTTATAATCGCTATCAAAACAATGATTTGGCAGATTTTTTAAGTGATACAATTAAAACTAATTCACAAGGCGAGTTCATAATTAAGTTTAAAGCACAGCAGGAACAGCCAAATGTTGACCGATATTTTTACCAAATTTCTGCGGATGCAACCAACGCAAGCGGCGAAACGCATACAGCTTCTGCATCGGTAAATGTTGCCAAACAAGCTTTGCAAGTTCAGTTAAACCTTCCGCAAAAAATGCTTGCTGCAGATTCTTTAAAGTTTCCGGCAAGCTTAATGAATTTAAACGATCAGCTTCAAAACGGAAGTTTACAAGTTAAAATTTTCTCTTTAAAAAATCCAAATGAATACATCACCAAAAACCGTTTGTGGGAAAAACCAGACCAGTTTTTATGGACAAAAGACGAGTTTAAACAGCTTTTTCCAGCTTATGCCTGGAAAAACGAAGACGGACCAAGTTCCTGGCAGAAAGATCAATTGGTAGCAGAAATCGATTTAAAAGCGGATAGCAACCATTTTTCGGTTTTAGATTTAGCTGCCTTAAAACAGCAGGATTCCGGTTTTTACCGCATAGAAACAGCAGCTAAAAACAGCAAAGGCGATACCGTTTCTATTGTTCGGTTCAGCCATTTTATCAATCAAAAAGCAGCGCCGGTAACGATGCAGGATTGGATAATCCCGTTGCTCACACGCGTTGTGCCCGGTGGCAAAGCTGTTTTTGGGTTGATGCCGGAAATTAATGTTTTGGCTGAAGTTTATGATGGCGATAAGATACTTTCTTCGGAATGGATAAAAACCGGGAAAAAAGAAGTCCGCAAAGAAATAGCTGTTCCTTTAAATGCAGACAATAATTTTCGTGTGCAGTTTTTAATGGTGAAAGATAACCGCGTTTATAATTTATCCCAGTCGTTACAAATCATCCGGAATATTAATCCATTAGCAGTCAGATTGGTTACTTTCCGCAACAAATTACAACCCGGCGAAAAAGAACAATGGAAATTACAGGTTTCCGGAAACGAAAAACAATCGGTTGAAATGCTGGCCGAGATGTATGATGCTTCTTTGGACGATCTGGTAATGAAACAAAGCTGGACTCAGCCAATACAAAATATAGACATTGAATTTCAAAGAAGCTATTTTGGTTGGAATAGCTATAATTTCATTAATAAAACAGTAAGTACCAGGCTTTTTTATACCATGGACAATTTTGATTTGCTCATGCGAAAATATGAAACGTTAAACTTATTAGGTTTTGATTACTATGGCGGTTTTAATAATGCTTATCAGCAATTGGCAAATACATTACGCGCCAATGCAATGCTGGCACAAACAAACAAGGATAATTATCTGAAAAGCGTTGCTGCTTATAAAAATGGTTTTGATATAACTGGAAGAATAATAGATGCAAAAGACAAAAGTGAGTTGCAAACGGTTACTGTAAAAATAAAAGGAACAGAAACTTACGTTTACACAGATATAAGCGGTCGATTTAAGTTACATGTACCGGAAAAAGCAACTTTAATAATTAGCTACGTCGGTTATATCACGCAGGAAATAATAGTTGTAAAAGGTGTTTCGCCGGTGATAAAACTCAAACCCAGCAGTAATAGCTTAAATGAAGTTGTTGTAGTTGGTTACGGTACGCAGTATAAAAGAGATTTATCCGGTTCGGCGGCGAGTATTCGAATTGATGAACCGGTTGGAAACGCTCAGTTAAACGAAGTCGTGAGTTTTGCTGCTGTAGAAAAGATATCTGCCAACGGAACTATCATTAGGAACGGAAAAATAGTTCAGCAAAGTGTGATGATTAGGGGTAAAAGTTCTTTGCCTGCCGACCTAATTGGAAATATCCAAACAATTGATAATTATGGAGATCAGGCTAATGTAACAAGTAATAAAGCTATAACAATCCGCAAAAACTTTAACGAAACCGCCTTTTTCTACCCGCAATTAAGAACCAACGAAAAAGGAGAAATCCTGATTGATTTTACCATGCCGGAAGCATTAACCAAATGGCGTTTTAAGGCTTTGGCACAAACGCAGGATTTAAAATTTGCTTATCTGGAAAACGAAGTCATTACCCAAAAGCAATTGATGATTTCTGCTAATATGCCGCGCTTTTTCCGGGAAGGCGATACCATTACGGTTTCTGCAATTGTGGCCAATCTCAACACCAAAAAAGTAGTGGTAAAAACAGTATTGCAATTATTTAACGCAGTAAATATGCAGTCGGTTAAGCTGCTTGCAAATGCTGCGGAAGCAAACCAAACTATAGAAATTGAAGCAAACACCAATAAAGCAGTTTCTTTTCAGCTGATCATTCCGCAGGGTTTAGATGCGCTGACTTACCGTTTGACTGCCGATGCCGGCAAGTATAGCGACGGCGAAGAAAATACGGTTCCGGTTTTACCAAATGCTATGCTGGTAACCGAATCTGTACCGATGATGGTACGCCCAAACCAAACCAAAACTTTTACTTTAGAAAAACTGCTTCATCAAACCAGCAATACGCTTCAAAATAAAACTTTAACATTGGAATATACAGAAAATCCGGCCTGGTACGCGGTGCAGGCTTTGCCATATTTAATGGAGTTTCCGTATGAATGTTCGGAGCAAACTTTTAACCGTTATTATGCCAATAGTCTGGCTACTTCGCTGGTAAAACGTTTGCCGGTTATTCAGCAGGTTTTTGACCGATGGAAAGCTTCTAATTCAACAGAACTACTTTCTAACCTCGAAAAAAACCAGGAACTCAAATCGGTTTTGATTGAAGAAACACCCTGGCTGCGCGATGCGCAGAACGAATCGGAACAGAAAAAACGCATTGCTTTACTTTTCGATCTCAATAAAATGGGTAATGAATTGCAGTTGAATGTGAAAAAACTGAAGGAAATGCAATTGGCAGATGGCAGTTTTCCATGGTTTACCGGTTTGCGTTCCGATCGTTACATTACACAATATATTCTGGCGGGAATTGGCCAGTTGTATGCTGCAAAAGCTGTTGATGCTCAAAGTTCAGCTTTAAAAAACATTGCCGATAAAGCTTTAAATTATCTGGATGAGGAATTGATCAAACCAGAACATACTGTTTTTACCGGCAAAAAATTGGTGCCTGCCAGTTTATCTTCCATAGAAATCCACGGTTGGTACACGCGCAGTTACTTCACTCAAAAACCAATAAGTGCAGCTTTAACAGCTCAATGGAAAAAGTATCAGCAAAAGGCAAATGCAGAATGGGTGCAGCGCAGCGTTTACGAAAAAGGCTTGATTGCTTTAACTTTTATACATTTTAAGCAGGTAAAAGAAGCACAGCAAATCGTTAAATCGCTGATAGAAACTTCGCAGCAATCCGAAGAAATGGGCATGTACTGGCCGAAGAACCAGTTGGGTTATTTCTGGTACCAGAATCCGGTGGAAACGCAAAGTTTGCTGATCGAACTTTTTGCAGAAGCAGGCAAAACCAAGGAAACAGAAGAAATGAAAATCTGGCTGCTACGCAACAAGCAAACCAACAACTGGAAAACCACCAAAGCAACCGCTGCAGCTTGTTATGCGTTGTTGCTCCGCGGCGAGAATTGGCTGCAAACGCAAGGAAAAACCATGCTTCTTTTAGGGGGTAAAAACTTGTACGACCTGAAACCGGATTTAAAGCAAGATGCCGGGACCGGTTATTTAAAAACCAGCTGGCAGGAAGAACAAATTAAGCCAGAACTGGCGAAAGTGGAAGTGAAGAATCAAGGTAAAACCATCAGTTGGGGCGCTTTGTACTGGCAGTATCTGGAGAAGCTGGACAAAATTTCTGCTGCTAAAAACAGTATTAGTTTGGAAAGAAAATATTTTATCAGAAGCAGAAATAACAGCGGCGAAGTGCTGACCGCGGTTGACAAAAACCATCAGCCTAAAGTTGGCGATTTATTGAAGATTGTGGTTTACTTAAAAGCCGACCGTGATTTTGAGTATGTGCATTTAAAAGATATGCGCCCATCCGGAACAGAACCGGTTGATGTTTTATCTGGATATAAATACCAGGATGGCTTATATTATTACCAGGTAACCAAAGATGTGGCAACCAATTTCTTTATCAGCTACCTGCCAAAAGGAAACTATGTTTTTGAATATGGTTTGCGGGTGGCGCAGCCTGGTAATTTTTCTACCGGCATCAGTTCAGTTCAAAGCATGTATGCGCCGGAATTTGGCGCACATTCGGAAGGTAAAAGATTGGAAACGCTGATTCAGGCAGATAAAAAATAAAGCGGAATTGTTGTAATGTTTAATGTAGTTATTACATCTTAATAAAAAGATGTACAAGTTTTAAAACTGATTTAGGAGGTTAGTAAATAAATAGTTAAAATTTGTTAAATAGAAAGCAGGCATTTTTTAAATATTTATCTTGCTAAACAATCTCATAATTATAATAGAACACTTACTTTTTTATTCTGCCTGCTTTATATCAAAATAAAGGCATTACCGGTAACGCATTTGCTAACGTAGGTTATAAGTTAGATAATGGTTTCCGCTTTGGTTTAGATGCCGGTTATTTTAGTGGCAGCGTGCTTTTGCAAGGCAAATCTTCGCACTACATTTACACTTCCTACAGCGCATCCAAAGAGTTGTTTAATAAAAAACTGACGGTTGCAGTTGCAGCAAGCAATCCGTACAGTAAGTTTTTTAAGTTCAATTCCTACACCAGCACCCGGATTTTTATCAGCAAAGCGTCAACCAGATCAGATATAGCAACTATCGTATCAGCCTGAATTATAAATTTGGCAAACTAAAAAGCGATATCAAAAAGAACCAGCGGGGCATTAATAATGATGATACCAAAAGCGGCGGAAAAAGTACCGGAAGTAACTAATTTTGCCGGATGAAAATTTACGGCATCAAAAATTGCAACACGGTAAAAAAAGCATTGGACTGGCTGAAAGAAAATAACGTAGGATTCGAGTTTCACGATTTTAAAAAGGAAGGTGTTTCTTTGGAGAAACTGCAGGACTGGAGCAGCAAAGTTGGTTATGAAAAATTGCTGAATAAACAAGGATTAACCTGGAAACAATTGGATGCAGAAACAAAAGCCACAATCATCGGCGAAAAAGAAGCATTACAACTTTTATCTGCTAAAAACAGCATGATCAAAAGGCCGGTTTTAGAGTTTGAGAACGGTTTGGTCCTGGGCTTTCAGGAAGAAATGTATCAAAGGCTGTTTTTACGGCATTGAAGTTGTTTAAACTTTTTTTCTGTCCCTCTTTTTTAGGTTGATGCTTCTTTTATCACCTGAAAATGTTAGGGCCTGTTTAAATTTTGTCTTTTTTTGATGCTCCTTTGATGCCATCATTTTTTGTGTTTTTGGTTTTTTGGCTAAAGCCGGTAGCCGGTTATCCTTTGTCCACGGCCTAAAGGCCGTGGCAACCGCAATTTAAACCTGACTATACGTTCTGTGCGCACAGCGCCAATTCAGCATTAATAAACAAAGATCTGTTGTAAAAAATACGCTTTAAAATTGCCACGGCCTTCAGGCCGTGGTGGTATAAACGCAGGGGGCGGCTTTAGCCAAAAAAGGGGCACACAAAAAATTACGGAATAAATTTTAAACAGGCCTTAATGCTCCGGTTTTGATTTTTTGGGGCCGATGCTTCTTTTATCACCTAAAAATGTTAATCTTTAGGTTTTGGTTCTTGGTGTCGATGCTTCCTGTGCAGGTTTAAACCGGGCCATAAAAGTTTAAACAACTTCATTAATAAAATTTATTAAACAGGCATCTCTGCTGATATTAAGTAACAATAAGTTTACCAGCCCTAAATTGAGCTGGTTTTTTCTTAATTATGTGTTTTGTTTGTTGTAGAAATGATAATTAAAGAAAGAATGAAATTAAAATTTATACCTGCCTGTACGCTTGCTTTGCTATTTGCTGCTGCTGTTGTTTCTGCCCAGCAAACGCCGCCACCGCCTCCTGCCGCCGCCCAGCCTGCTGCCCCGCGAAGGCCAGATTTTAACCGGATCCAGGAACCGCAAATCCAAACCAATTACAATTACCACGATGCTTTTGCACCATTTTTTTATACCAAAAATGGCAACGAATACCGTTCGGCAGGGGGGCAGCCGGGACCAAAATACTGGCAAAACCGGGCAGATTATCAATTATCTGTTTCGCTGATCGACCAAACCAATGAGATCACCGGCACGGAAATCCTGACTTACACCAACAACAGTCCGGATAAATTAGGTTTTCTGTGGATGCAGTTAGACCAGAATTTGTTCCGGCAGGATTCGCGCGGCTCGGCTATTGTTCCGATAATAGGCAGCCGTAATGGCGGCCACGGCCAGGTTTTTGATGCCGGATATAAAATTAAGTCGGTAAAAGTAGTATCCGGGGGAAAAGGAAAAGCCAGCGAAACAGCGGTAAAATTCATAATCAATGATACCCGGATGCAGGTTTTTCTACCAGGTAATCTGAATGCTGGCGGCGGACAAGTAAAACTGAAAATAGAATACAGCTTTATCGAACCCAATTATGGCTCCGATAGAACCGGCTACCTGGATACTAAAAACGGTAAAATTTACACTATTGCCCAATGGTACCCACGCATGTATGTATATGATGACGTGATGGGATGGAACGCCCTGCCTTATACTGGCCCCGGCGAGTTTTACCTGGAATACGGCGATTTCGATATTAACATTACAGCACCTGCCAACCATATTGTGGTTTCTTCAGGAGAACTGCAAAACCCGCAGGAAGTTTATACAGCAGAGCAGTTAAAGCGTTGGGCTGCAGCAGCAAAAAGCGATCAAACGGTAATGATCCGTACGGCCGATGAAGTAACCAGCAAAGCTTCGCGCCCGGCTGGCAGATCAACCTTAACCTGGCACTTTAAACTTAAAAATGCACGCGATGCTTCCTGGGCTTCTTCTGCAGCTTTTATGGTAGATGCTGCCAAAATGAATTTGCCGAGCGGCCGCAAAGCCATGTCTATTTCTGCTTATCCGGTAGAAAGTGCCGGTAATGATGCCTGGGGCCGGTCTACAGAATACACTAAAAAGTCTATTGAGTTTAACTCTGCCAAATGGTACGAGTTCACTTACCCAAATGCCACAACCGTTGCCGGTATTGTTGGCGGCATGGAATATCCCGGGATCGTTTTCTGCGGATATACAGCCAAAGGCCGCTCGCTTTGGGGCGTAAACGATCATGAGTTTGGCCACAACTGGTTCCCGATGATCGTTGGTTCCAACGAAAGGTTGTACGGCTGGATGGACGAAGGTTTCAATACGTTCATCAATACACTTTCTACCGCCAATTTTAATAATGGCGAATATAAACCTGCTAATCCGCCAAATATGCACCTGATTGGCGCCCGCTTTACCGATCCTGCATTAGAGCCGATTTTAAGTCCGGTTGACGGTATAAAAGAAAGGAACAACGGAACCTTATTGTATTCTAAACCAAGTGCCGGTTTGGTTTTGCTGCGTGAACAGATTTTAGGCCCGGAACGTTTTGACCGTGCTTTTCAAACATATATTAACCGCTGGGCTTTTAAACATCCTACACCTGACGATTTTTTCAGGACGATGGAAAACGTTTCAGGCGAAAGCTTAAATTGGTTCTGGAGAAGCTGGTTCCAGAACAACTGGCGTTTAGACCAAGGTGTCCGCGAGGTGAAATATGTAGATAATGACCCGGCAAAAGGAGCATTGATCACGATTGATAACCTTGAAAAAATGCCCATGCCAGTCATCCTGGAAATTAAAACCGAAAGCGGCAAAACCAGCCGTGTAAAACTGCCGGTAGAAATCTGGATGCGCAACAACACCTGGACGTTCCGCTATCCATCCACAGAAAAAATAGAATCGGTAACTTCTGATCCTGACCATGTACTTCCTGATTATAACGAAGAAAACAACGTCTGGAAAAAATAAAGCAGCACGTTATATTTTATTTATAAAAGAGCTCTGGAAAAACCAGGGCTTTTTTAGTTTTTAAACAGCATCAGCACAAATGAACTTATCATTATTATTGTATTAATTATCTGCCTAATCAATGAAATTACTTTCCTGTGCTGCTGCAAAAGGCAAGTTTTTGCCTGTGCTTCTTTTAGCCCTATTTTCTGCTAAGGCCTTGCCCGCGCAAAATAGGAGTAACAGTATAGAGGTTTCGCCTTATTACAATGTTTCCATGTTTTCTTCGGAAAAGAATAATTTACAGGGAAGTGCCTGGGGCGGCGATGTGATTTACCATATTGACATGCATGAAAATAAAACAGACTGGGTTAGGTTGTTACACGTGCAGGATGTAGGCATGGCGTTTTCTTACCATAACATGCAGCAAGTTGCGTTAACAAGTAATCCAAGTACAAAAGGTTTTTTAGGAGATGCTTATGGTTTAACAGCTAAATTGAGCATTGCGCTTGCAAATGCAGGTAACACACAGTTATTGCTTACCCCTGGTTTTGGCTTTGTTTATTCAACTGAATCTTACTTTACCAATCAAAGTCCTTTGGTTGGCAGTCATATTAATCTGGCTTCAGAAATAGGGCTAAAAGTGGTAACATCAATATCAAAATTAACACGTATAGTAGCCGGGGTTGGGGTATTTCATTATTCTAATGGTGCTTATAGGCTGCCCAATAATGGTATTAATGCGTTAAATATATCAGCAGGTATTGTTCAAAACATCAATCAGCCTGGCCCTATCCACCCGGCTTCTGCATTTTCGGTTTATAAACATTCTTTTGAGTTTGGTGCCGATATTGGCCGTCGCGCAGTTTTTAAAAGCAAGGATGGTTATTATAAATCCGGAATTTACGCCGGGTACAATTATCGCGTTAATCCGGTTTTTAGCCTTAAAGCCGCAACAGATGCTGTTTATTATTACAAAACATTTGATATAAATAATTTTGCACAAACTTATCAGGGCAACGGTACATCCTACGATAAAGTAAGGGTTGGGCTAAGTTTAGGTGGAGATTTGTGGATAGGCAGGTTAGCACTAATGGCAAACTACGGATACTACCTGCATTATAAAAGTTATTTACCCAACAAATATTACTGGACGGCAGGCTTTAAATATTATATAGCTACCTGGGTTGCTCTTTCAGCAAAAATGTATGTTAACCATACCGATGCAGATTTTGCAGGATTTGGCCTGCTGTTCCGTGTACATTGATACTTCTTTTACCGGCAAAAAATTTACACAACTTTTAAATCAAATAAGAGTTATGTGTACATGAACATCCGCATTCTGATTATTGCTGCTATTGGCTTATTTAACGGAGCCCTTCATGCGCAAACTGTTTTAAAAGGAACGGTTTATGAAGGAAAGGCTTCGCACAAACTGTCTAATGTTTTTATCCGCGACATCAACTCAAAAGAAATTGCACTAACAGATAATTCTGGCAATTTCAGTATCCGCACGGCTATTAACCATACGCTTATATTTTCTTCGCCCGGTTATATTTCAGATACTTTATATCTGGTTGATTTGAAACCCAAACGGGTAGAACTCTCTTTTCAGGGCATTTCTTTAAACCAGGTAAATATCACTTCAACCCGTACTTTTAACCCGCGCGAAGAATATCCGGATGTGTACGAAAAAAGCAAGTTTGCCCTGTCGCCTTCCCGTATTTTTGGAAAAGAAGCCAAAGATGCCCGCCGTTTAAAGCGTTATTTTGACCGCGAAGCCGACGAACGGAAAATAGATTCTATTTTTAACCCCGTTTACGTTAGCAGTGTTGTACCTTTAAAAGGCCGCGAGCTGGAAGATTTCATGACGATGTACCGACCTTCGCTATCTTTCCTTCAAAAAACGCCGCACTCATCGCTCACCCTCTACATTAATGATTCCTACAAAAAGTTTATGGCCTTACCGCCCGAAAAACGTAGCATACAACGGTTATCAGCCAACTAATTATTACGATTTACGTAGGAATAAAAGCATCAGGTTATATTGCAAATACAAATTTTTATATGATAAAAGAAGCAGGGAAAGTGATTAAGGACCAACACGTTTTGTTTAGTTTTTTAGTTTTATTGCTGATAACAGGGGGGCTGAAAAAAGCAGAAGCACAGGCAGTTGCGCCGGCTGATAAAATTTGCGGCAAATGGATGTCAGAAGAAAAAAATTGTATTGTAAATGTATATAAATCTGGCAATGAATTTGGCGCAAAATTAATGTGGTTTAATGATTCGGATGATAAAAGTCAGCCCATGAATGCCCGTACCGATTATAAAAACCCGGATCCAACCCTTCGGAAAAGGAAACTGATCGGGATGGAAGTGCTGGAGAACTTAACGTACAACCCCGCTACCAATTCCTGGGAAAACGGCATCATTTACGATGCCAAGAGCGGCCATAAATGGAGTTCGGCTGCTTCTTTGGCCGCTAATAATACAAACATATTAAAAGTTACCGGTTACTGGCATTTTAAGTTTCTCGGCAAAACCATGACTTTTAACAGGATGTAAATCTGCATGCTTCTTTTATCGACCCAAAACCTGTATCCATGATCAAAGCTTACCAACTTATTACTGGGGTCGACGGGCATTCTCATATTCTAATCGGGCATGTAGCAGAAAATAGCATCAGCAAAGCCGTTTCCATTCATTTTAAAGAAACGCCTGCCGGTACTTTTTACAACTGGCACCCTGCACCAGCCACACAATTTGTGCTCACTTTAACCGGCACTTTAGAATTTACTGTTTTTAGCGGAGAAAAATTTACGTTAAAAACAGGCGAAGTTTTAATTGCAATGGACACGACCGGAAGTGGCCATACCTGGCAAATGTTGGGCAACGAACCCTGGAAACGCGCCTACATAGTTTTTGCAGAAGGAGAAAATATTGATTTTGTAGCGAAAGTTTGAATAAAAATTCAAACGGCAAAGAGGTTTGTTAAAGAAGAAATTGATGTAGTAGAAACTTTTGTCGGCACTATTTATGTTAGAAGCGAATTCCTGATTTCGTATTGCTTATAAATTACTGCAATGCTTCTTTTATCAGCATAAAATCTTTTAATTTAGGAAGAGGAAAAATCATTAAACTAATCTAATGTTAGTTTGTAAATATTATCTCAAATAATATTTTAATGAACAACCCTCAAATAATTACCATTGCCGGCAAAAGCAATCATCCTTTACAGGTAAAACGTTTTGGTTACGGCACCATGCGCTTAACCGGCGAAGGCATTTACGGCGAACCACCAAACCGGCCCGAAGCATTAGCAATATTAAAACAAGCGGTAAAAAGCGGTATTGATTTTATTGATACGGCTGATTATTACGGCGAAGATGTTACCAACCGTTTAATTCAGGAAGCTTTGTACCCTTACCCTGATGATCTGGTTATTTGTACCAAAGTTGGCGGTGCGCGTAAACCCGATAAAAGCTGGATTAGTTTTAACACGCCGGAAAATTTGCGCAGCAGTATTGATAACAACTTGCGGACACTAAAACTCGATCAAATAACTTTAGTACATTTTAGGGTAATGCCAGGCAGTACATCTTTCGAAAAATCGATGGAAGCAATGTTTGCCATGCAGCAGGAAGGCAAAATTTTACATGTTGGCGTTAGCAATGTTGATGCAGCAGAATTGGAAACAGCCATGCAAATGGGCAATATTGCGACGGTAGAAAACATGTACGGGCACGGGCAACGTATTACCATAAAATCAGCTTACGGAGAAAACAGGGGCGCAGAAGAAGTATTGGAAATTTGTGAAAAAAAT
>NZ_WPIK01000023.1 GCF_009754915.1 Mucilaginibacter arboris
TCTTATACCAAATAATATTTCCAACTAACTTTTTTAATTGTGCTTTATCGCAATTTGATTCCAATATAGTGTTTTGGAGTTTAATTAGACTACTATGTCTACCCTGCCATTCTTTCCAGCTTTTTGACGAATCGAGATAAACGTAAGGACCAAGAAAGACATCAGGATTTGCCTGCATTATATCAAGAGACCGTAATACTAGAGAACTTCTTATCCATCCAAACATCTTCTTGTCTTGGATTGGATCACTAAGTACTTCTGAAGCCAACAGTACAAACGCAATTGGTGCGTTATACATACAAAAATTTAATGCGTTGTCTTCATAAAGATGCTTTTGAGAAAATTGTAACAAATAACAAAAATTATCGGAGCTAGTTTGATAAAGATTCAAATCATTATCTCAATTTAATGAGTGAATAGCACTCATAATAGAAATGCAATTATCTAATGTTTTATCGACCCCGTATGCTTGTAATTTCCTTACACAAGTAACCATGAAATTAAATACTTCAATTCTTTCATTTTTACTTTTCCATTCTAAATCCGCAAATATTTCCCAATCAAAATAATTAAGTTGTCCCTTCTCTTTTACTATGATGTTACTGTAAGTATCGGCAGTGGTATAAAGTTCTTTTTTCCATTTCATTTCCCTTGTACATGTGTATATTAAGCCTTGTAAAATCAGCCTTAAATGGAAATTTTTTGGACTAACAATATTTTTTACACTGTCAATACTTTTTATAATAATTGTTTGATAGTCATTTCTAAATTGTTTATTATTTTGATACAGGGTAACTAAAATAGAAAATTCTGTAGGCATCTTACCATAAACATAATCGTTTTCGTTAATTAAATCACGAAGTTTTTCATTAAATGGTGCTTCCAGAAGTTTTGTGCTTATTTTAGCAACCTTAGCACCTAAGTCTTTCTTTTGCTGATCCAAAGAATTTATCTGATTTGAAAGGGTTTTTTTATCGTTTATATACTTAGCTATTTGAAGTTGTTTTTGCCTCATTATATTCCCTAATTTAGCGGTGTCATTTTGCAATTTATTCTGATTAACAGAAATACTTTTGTTTTCATTAACCAAGTTAATATTTGCTTTGCTTAGCGAATCTCTCCTGTGTTTGAATTCGTCAACTTTTTGTTCTATATCATGTTGTTGGTTTTGGAGATTCATTGTTTTTGCATCAAAGTATTCTTTACCACCTGCCAAATAATATGCAGCAAGTAGAGATAAAATTGGAACTGAAAATGAGACAAGAAGATTTAGAAAAGATGGTTGGCTATACCAAGGTTTTTTTATTAAAGCAGTTTCTTCTTTTAGCTTTTCTATTTCAGCTTTAATTTTGTCTTGTTCTAACTTAGCATCCACTGTTTGTTTTGTCGAATCCGAAAGTTTAATTTGATTAGTTTCTTTTTTAATTTTTTCAATTTCTGCTTGTAACTTTTCCTTTTGTAAATCCTCGAGCGTTTTCATAATTGCCGTTTTTGTGAAACCAATAGTATAAAAGCTGCAGTTGACTCTGTAATATTGCTACGTAAATATAAATAAACCGTTTTCCTTAAAAAATTTAGATGAATAACAACATATAAGTTTCGAATAATTAGTTTTAATTAAAAATAGCGCTCTTTTACTTAAAACAACAATATTACAAACCCAACCTTCCCTCCACTTGTTCTTCTTTAAAAACAAAACCGTGCGTATTCTAACTTTAGAAGAACAATCAATTTACCAGAATTTATAAAAAGGATACTAAAAGAAGCATTACAGAGCTTTGTTCAAGCGAAATACCTTTTTCATTAGATTATTTCAACCGCACATATTTCTCAATAATTACACGGTCAATATTTTCTTTTTCAAGTTTTTCAATTCCTTTCTGTATCAAGGTATCATTTTTAAGCGTTACGGTAAAATTAAACATTTTCCCTTCCCAGTTTTTATCTGCATAGTAATCCAAATGCTCTACGTACTGGTTTCCTTTTAAAGTATATTTTTCGCCTCCGGCATCAAAATGGTTAGACGAATCTTTTGCTGTGTTTAGATGATGGTTTAAAAAAGCAAAATGCGTATCATTTATAATCTTAATCATCTGTTGGTTTTGGGTATAATTGGTAACCTTTTCAACGCCTTTTGTAATGGTTGTTGCAGATAACAATTGCCAGGTTCCTTTTAAGTTAACCGCATCCGATTTTTCACTTTTATAGTTACAGGCGAGCAGTAGCGCTAACACAAATAGTAAAAAAAAATATTGCTTTTCATGGTTATCTTTTTTACTAAAATAACGATTGCTAAACATTTACCAGCGTTATTTCAGACCACAATTTCTTCAGCTAATAGATTAAATGCTGTTTTTACAGGTACTTTTTTGTTGTTTAATACTGGTTAAACTTTGCAAAGTCAGCCTTTAGTTAAAGGTTTTTAATCCCTCTCCAAAACAACAATATTACAAACTTCGCCTTCCCTCCCGGTGTTCTTCTTAAAAACACAAAACCATGCGTATTGTAACATTAGAAGAACACTTCAGCTTACCAGAATTTATAAAAAGGATACCTGAAGAAGTTATAGCCGAACGTGGCTGGCCTGATACCCAAAATCCGCCACCGATGATGCAGAAAGCACAAGCCTTGTTGCCAGAAATTGGAGAAGAACGTTTACGCTCGATGGACGAAGCAGGCATTACGGTACAGGTTTTATCCGTTTCTGGTGCGGGGGCAGATTTATTGCCAGGCGAAGAAGGCATTCGTTTAGCACAGGATTACAATAATTTGTTGGCGCAAAAAATAGCTGCTTATCCAAACCGTTTTGCTGCTTTTGCACATCTACCGATGCAAACCCCGGAAGCCGCAGCAGCCGAACTGGAACGAACCGTAAAAGAATTAGGTTTTTGCGGCGCCATGATTAATGGAACAACAAATAATCTTTTCCTGGATGATGCTTCTTTTACCCCCATTTTGTTAAAGGCGCAGGAATTGGATGTGCCCATTTATATTCATCCCAACTTTCCGCCAAAAGCAGTTCGAGATATATATTATAGCAGTTTGCCGAATGATTTAAATTCCGCATTAGCTGCAGCCGGTTTTGGGTGGCATGCAGAAACAGGTATTCATATTTTGAGGATGATTGCTGCCGGAACGTTTGACCGTTTTCCTAAGCTGCAAATCATCATCGGCCATATGGGCGAAATGCTGCCTTTTATGATGGCAAGAAGCGAAAACGTTTTATCTAAAGAAATTAGGAAATCTGACCGAAGTTTAAGTGAGATTTTAAAACAACAAGTTCACATCACCACCAGCGGCTTTTTTACTTTACCGCCGTTAATGACTGCTATCGAAACTTTTGGCATTGACAGGATCATGTTTTCGGTGGATTATCCTTTCAGCACCAACGAAAAAGGAAAAGCTTTTTTAGACAGCCTGGATCTGCCGGCCGCAGACCTGGAAAAATTAACACATGGCAACGCTGATCGGTTATTGAAATTAAAAGTTTAAACTGCTTTTGGTTTTAGGCGTTCTAACAATGATTCTTTAAAAGAAGATAAAAAATGGAACCAAGAAAAGTATTTCAGGTAATTGACGGCGTTAGGAAAATGGTTGGCGATGGTTTTGATGTCGTTAGTCCGATGCCGGGATCACGGATCAGGCAATTAAGTCCGTTTTTATTGATAGACCATACCGGGCCCATGGACGTAAAATCTACTGAAAATCCTTTAGGTGCTGATCCGCATCCTCATAGAGGGTTTGAAACCGTAACGATAGTTTATCAAGGATTTTTAGCGCACCGGGACACAGCAGGTTACAGTGGAAAAATCGGACCGGGAGATGTACAATGGATGACGGCCGGATCGGGATTACTGCATGAAGAACGGCATGAAAAAGAATTTTCTAAACAAGGCGGAATACTGGAGCTGGTGCAACTTTGGGTAAACGTGCCGCAAAAAGATAAAATGGCTAAACCGCGTTACCAGGAATTGCCTGCACCTGTTATTCCAATTATTGAAAAAAAGGATGGTAAAGGAAGCATCCGTGTAATTTCCGGAAGTTATGAAAATACGGAAGGGCCGGCACAAACCTTTTCGCCCATAACTATTTTAGATGTAAAACAGGAAGCCGGAGGCAGCACCGAACTAAAGCTTCCTGCGGATTATAACGTTGGTTTATATATGGTAAAAGGAGCAATTACGGTTAACGGGCGACAGGCAAAAGACAAGCAGTTGGTAGTTTTCGGCTGGAATGCTGAAAATATTTCGGTTTCGTGTAGCGAAGATGCTGCTTATTTAATTCTGGCCGGCGAACCGATTGAAGAACCTTTGGCAACTTACGGCCCTTTTGTTATGAACAGCAACAAAGAACTGATTGAAGCCATGGAAGATTTTGCAAGCGGTAAAATGGGCAAGTTTAACGATTGATTTTCTTACGATTTTCATTAATAAAAACAGCTTCCTGACTATAAATCAAGAAGTTGTTTTTTTTGATAGATTTTTAGGTGATAAAAGAAGCATTGCTTGTTTGAGATTTTGGAGCGGCGTTAACAGTAACGGAGAAAGAAGGCATTCTATCAAAATCATTACAAATTTCAAACAAGTATTACTCTTTATGTTTATATTTTTGTAAGGTAAACTTACAAGTTTAATTTATGAAAATAGTTAAAGACGAAGCTGATTTACAGTTAGCATCAGACCTTCGGACAGTAATAACGAGGCTGATTAAAAAACTCCGCAGTAAATCATCTACCAGCGAAAAACTATCGTTAACAGAGCGTTCCACCATTGCATTACTCGATCAGCATCAAGAATTGTTGCCGAATGAACTGGCAGCGATGGAAAAGATCACGACGCAATCCATGTCGCAGATATTAAACCATCTTTTGGAATTAGGTTACATCAACAGAAAGACATCGGAAACTGATAAACGTAAAGCAATTATTTCGCTATCAGATACGGGTAGAAATATTTTATATAAGGTTAGAAACGAGCGCGCCGAATGGCTGCATAAAGCTTTACTGGAAACCTGTACGCCGAAAGAGCAGGAAATTTTACGCCAGTCAATCGTGCCTTTAACCAAACTTGTTGACTTTAAATAAATTATCCAAATTTTTAGGTGGTAAAAACAGTATTTGAATAATGAACATCAGCACTTTCAGGGCATTTAAAAGCCACAATTACAGGTTATACTTTGCCGGGCAATCCGTTTCTTTAATCGGCACCTGGATGCAAAAAACAGCGGTAAGCTGGGTGGTCTATTCCCTTACGCACTCCAAATTGATGTTGGGCGTAACTTTGTTTGCAACCATGTTCCCTTCCTTTTTGCTATCGTTTTTAGGTGGGATTGCTGCAGACCGATACAACCGTTACAAACTGCTTTTAATCACACAAATTGTATCGATGATACAGGCAGTGCTGTTAACCGTTTTGATCTTTTTCAGGCATTATAATGTTTGGGAAGTGCTTGCTTTAAGTGTTTTGTTAGGTATTATTAACGCATTTGATGTCCCGGCACGGCAATCTTTGGTTTTTGAAATGGTGGATGACAAAAAAGATTTGCCAAACGCACTTGCTTTAAATTCATCAATGGTAAATTTATCCAGGTTGATTGGGCCGGCAATTGCAGGCTTAGCCATAGAAAAACTTGGTGAGGATGTTTGTTTTGGATTGAATGCTTTAAGTTTTGTTGCCGTAATTATTTCATTGTTGCTGATGAAGCTTCCAAAGTTAGAAGCCAAGAAAAAAGCCAAAAATGTATTGACGGAATTGCGGGAAGGTTTGATTTACATTAAGCAAACCCCTTCCATCGGTTTTGTATTGATGATGCTGGCAACCATCAGTTTGTTTGTTTTGCCATTCAGCACTTTGATACCAGTTTATGCCAAAGATATATTTCATGGAACAGCTTCTACTTTTGGGATGATCGACAGTGCGATCGGGCTGGGCGCTTTTTCCGGCGCTATCTTCCTGGCATCTTTAAAACCCGGGACTAACCTCCGTAAAATCCTCGCCATTAACACTTTTGTTTTTGGCGCAGGTTTGGTTTTATTTTCGCATACCACTTATTATCCGCTTGCTTTAATATTTGCCGCTATTGGCGCTTTTGGTATGATGTCGCAAATTACCATCAGCAATACCATCATCCAAACCACAGTTGACCCAACGATGCGCGGACGTGTCATCAGTTTTTATGCGATGGCTTTTTTCGGAATGCAACCGCTTGGAGGTTTATTAGTTGGCTGGATATCACAACAAATTGATGTACAAAATACGGTGATGGCAGAAGGTATGATTGCACTGCTGATTGGTGTAATGCACATCCGTTTTTTACATCGAAATAAATTAAAAGCAAAGGCAGCAACTTTGGTTGTAAAGCAACCGGCGGAAGTTGCTGTTCAGGCATAATAAGCAATCGAAACTTGCCGAAGCACATTAAAATACCCTGAAATATATTTTTCAGAGAATTGGCGCAATTGGTGTTACGGATTAGATTATTGAAAAATTAGGATGAGTGTTTTGTAATGCTTCTTTTATCAGATAAAATCTCTGTTCAAAAATTAATACGATAAATAATACAGTCTGGAAATTTTGCCCCATTGATGTAATTTCCAAAAAAGTTAAATTTTGATATTCCTGGCCCTGTAGATATTGCTCCTTTTAATGTGATTGATATAGGTGCATTAGTGTCAATCAGTTTGATTTCATTTAATGAAATATCTATTTTGTTCTTTTGGATAACATTATAAATCGTTTCATAAAAAGTTCGATGACCGGACTCATTTAGCCTATCAACGCCTAGTAAAATAAACCATCCCCCTTGCTCCTCTAAATCAATTAAAGTAGCAAGGGGGATTTTATGTCCCTCTCTATCTAAGGATTCCAGTAATACTTTTCCTTTGTCGTATAATTCGTCTACCAATATTGTTGAATCCATAATAATATTCCTCCTTTTTTATCCATTATAGCCTCATATATTTGTGTTGCTTCTTGCTTTGGCCACTCCTTATAACGTGCACCTTCATTCCAGTCTTTAACAATTGCCCAGTTTATTGAAAAATCAGGATCAGTGGATTCTTTAATCCTTCTATAAACTTCTAATCCTGCAAGCTTAACAAGAGATTTTACATCATGTGTAAAAATATCATTAATAAATTTTTTATCAGGTATTTCAGAGGCTTTAATGTTTTTTGCTATACATGCCTTTAAAGCACACTCAATAGCATAACCAGCAAGATAATAAGCACCATTAAAACAGTTATTATTGAGAAGCACTTTTGATTCTTTTATTCTGGAATTAGCCAAATCCTGTAATAACTTTTCGATCATTTACTAAATAATATATTTTCACATTCTTAATTAATAGCTAAATGTAATAATTAAATCTATTTGAAATTTTCTGATTAATTTTTAATTACAGTTTTATAAATAAAAATACCAACTTTTAAGATGTGCTTTTATTTACAACAAGATATATTACTATAACAGTCAGTATTAACATTATGATAAGTAAAACTGGAAACTTCAATGCAATACAACCGCCTCCTGCCCTTGTGGTGCTTCTATCTGATTGCCAATCTTGCTTCTGCCTAACACTAAAACCAGCAAAGCCAGTAAAGTAGTTCCGGCAATAATGGCAACCATAGGCAAAGCAGAATGCGTGTTAAACAAACTTACGCCAACAGAGGCCAATGCGCCCATTCCTAACTGCAATGCGCCCATTAAGGCTGATGCACTTCCGGCATTTTTAGAAAAAGGTGCAAGCGACAAAGCCGAAGCATTAGGGTTGGCGATACCCAAACAGCATAAAAACAAGAACAGCATGGCAATCGTACCATACAATCCAAACCAGCCGTTCATTGTTCCGAAAAGGAAGATTAGTCCAATTAGGGATTGTCCAATTAAAGCAGCGAAAACAAGTTGCTCGCTCTTGTATTTCTTCAGCAACAAACCGTTAAACTGACTGGAGCCAATAAAACCGACAGAAAGAAAGGCAAATATCCAACCGTAAACTTTTCCGTTAACTTCAAAAATATCCATAAAAACCAATGGCGAACCGGAAACATAAGCAAACAAACCGGCAAAAGCCAGGGCGCCGGCAAAAGCATAAGTATAAAATTGTGGTTCGCGCAGTACCGACCAAAAGCCCATTAAAATTGGTTTTGGTTTGAGAGAGATAGAAGCATCAGGCCGATAACTTTCGGGCAAAAAGAAAACGGAAGCAATCAGGATCAAAATTCCCATAAAGGCCAGGACCAGGAAAACAGATTGCCAGCCAAAAGCAGCCGTAACATAACCGCCAACCGTGGGCGCAATCATGGGCGAAGCGCCTACAACCAGCATCAGCAAAGAAAAAACCTTAGCGCTGTCTTTTACCGGAAACAGATCACGTACCATAGCAACTGAAGCTACACTTGCGGCACAACTTCCTATCGCCTGTACAAAACGCAACACAATTAAAGCTTCGATTCGATGGGCCGATAAACAGCCAAAGGAAGCCAGAATGTAAACTACCAAACCAATATACAAAGGCGTTTTCCTGCCGAAACGATCGAGCAAAGGCCCATACAATAATTGGCCAGCAGAAATACCGATAAAAAAACTGGATAAAGAAAGTGCCACGCGTGCAACCGTTTCGTGCAGGTCTTTTGCAATAGCCGGGAAACCGGGCAGGTACATATCAATAGAAAACGGGCCTAAAGCGGTTAAAGTTCCGAGGATTAGGATGAGGAAGAAGTATCGTTTTTTAGTCATGGGGCTAATTTTGAGCTGTATTTTGAAAGCTGAATGCTTCTTTTACAGGTATTTTTTAGAAGCCGCAAAGGTTGGGTAATGTTTTGGGATTTGGAAGACATCGTATCAGAAATCCAATTTTTAATTTAGAAGTTGTTTAAACTTTTATGCTTCGTTTAAATAGGTACAAGGCCCTTCTATAGGTTCAGGACCGTGCCCATGCTTCTTTTACCGGATAAAAACTGGTGTTTGCCTGCATTTAAATAATCAAAAAAACAATGGTCAACATTTTTAGCTGATAAAAGAAGCATCAGCCTAAAAATCAAAAATCCAAGGCCTGTTTAAAATTTATTCCGCAATTTTTTGTATGCTTCTTTTTTTGGCTAAAGCCGTTGCCTGTGTTTCTACTAACCATGGTCTGAAGGCCGTGGCAATTTTAAAGCGTAGTTTTTACGACAACCTTTGTTTACCAATGCTGGATTTCCCTGTGCGGACAGGACGCCCAGGCCATGTTCTAATTATTGGCGGTTGCCATGGCCTTCAGGCCGTGGACAAAGGATAAGCGGCAACGGGCTTTAGCCAAAAAACCAAAACATTTAAAAAAATCATGGCACAAAAGGGGCATCAAAACAAAAGGACAAAATTTAAACAGGCCCTAACATTTTTGAGGTGATAAAAGAAACATCAACTACAGAAATTAAAAACCAGCGGTTAATATTTTTAAGCGATAAAAGAAGTATCAACCTCAAAAAAAGCGGGCCAGAAAAAAAAGTTTAAACAAGTTCTTAATTATATTTGATCGATCTTAGAATTCCACAACCGAAATCAGTATTTTTAATGAAATGACATTTAACAAACTAAAAAGCTATTATCATGAAAAAGCCTAAAAGAACATCCAATCAAACTAAAATTATTGAGGGAAAGGACAAAGTTTACGAAAATTAATTGAATTTAAAAAGAAGGCGAACAGCGAACTTGTAATATTGAAGGATGGTAAAATAGTTAGAATTAAGCCGTAAACGCTTCTGTATTAAAAATCTATTCTTTTATATAAAATTAGAATACTACAATTAAATAAAAGCATAAAAAAATGAAACGTATTTTAGCTGATAAAAGAAGCATCAAACAAACCATCCAATGCTTCTTTTATCACCTAAAAATCCAAATTTAAAATTCCCCAACTTTAGGTTTCGTTCCAACAATACCTTCTATCTTTTCCAAAACTTCCGGAGTTAATAAAGGCACAACTTCCAAGGCGGTTAAATTTTCTTTTAATTGTTCCGTTTTAGATGCACCTAAAATTACCGAACTTACATTTGGATTTTTAAGGCACCAGGCCAAACTAAGTTTGGCCATAGAAGTATTTAATTCGTCGGCAACAGTTTTTAATTCCTGTACTTTTTTGATCCGGTCTTCGGCTAAAGTTGCATCTTTTAACCAGCTTAAACTTGCAATATTTAAACGCGTATCTTTCGGGTCGGCATTGTTGTATTTGCCGGATAACAAACCTGAAGCCAATGGCGACCAGATCGTTGTGCCCAAACCATAATCCCGAAAAAGCAATTGATATTCATCTTCCAGCTTTTTGCGTTCAAACAAATTGTATTGCGGCTGTTCCATAGTTGGACCAATCAAATGGTTTTCTTTGGCTACGCGGACCGCTTCCATAATTTCCACGCCGCTCCATTCTGATGTTCCCCAATACAAAATTTTGCCTTGCTGCAGCAAAGTATTCATCGCCCAGACCGTTTCTTCAACCGGCGTATTTTTATCCGGGCGATGGCAGAAATATAAATCCAGGTAATCAACTTGTAACCGTTTTATCGCAGCGTTGCAAGCTTCGATCACATGTTTTCGTGATAAACCAACGCGGTTTGGGCCTTTTTTCTCCGCCCCGAAAAATACTTTGCTGGAAACGATATACGAATCGCGGTCCCAATTCTTACTTTTCAGGATTTTGCCCATTACCGTTTCCGATTTTCCGCCGGCATAACCTTCGGCGTTATCAAAAAAGTTTACGCCTTGGTCGTAGGCAATGCCCATTAGTTCGTCTGCTGTTTCATCACTGATCTGATTACCGAAAGTAAGCCAGCTCCCCAAAGAAAAAGCACTTAATTGCAAACCTGATTTTCCTAATCTTCTATATTCCATTGTTGCTATTTTTATAGGGATAAAAGAAGCATCAGGTTTTATTTGTTTTCAAGGAGGATTAAAAAGGAGTTTAAAATGAAGTGTGAAATTAATATTCCAGCGGAACGATCGGCTCTTTTTTATTGGTTGACATGATAATCATCGTCTGGAAAGTTTTAACCACAGTAATGCGGCTAATCTTTTGCATAATCAACTGCTCGTACGATTTGATGTCTTTCACATAAACCTTTAACAAAAAATCGCACTGACCGGTAACATGGTGGCATTCGGTAATTTCTTTGATTTCCTGGATCTCGTTTAAAAAAGTTTGGATCGTATCGATCTGATGAAAATCAAGTGAAACCTGGATAAACGTTTTAATGCCCAGGCCCAGCTTTTCTTCGTCCACCAAAGCATGATAACTTAAAATATAGCCAGCGTTTTCCAGCTTGCGTACCCGTTCTAAAGTTGGCGCGGGCGAAAGTCCGATTTCGTTTGATAACTGTAAATTGGTGATCCGTCCGTTCTGTTGCAAAATTTTTAAAATCTGCAGGTCTGTTTTGTCTAATTCAATCGCCATAGCTTACAATGAGAGCTTTTCTCTCACCAACAAATTTAAATTTAATTATATCAACTAAAATGAATTTTATTTGTTGTTTTAGATGTGTCTAAATTTTTAATTAGTTAGTTCAAAATGCAAGCTTCTTTTACCGAGGAAAATTATTTAAAAGCGATCTATCATTTATCCGAAGAAGGCCGTCAACAGGTTAATACCAACCGCATTGCAATGGTTTTAAATACCAAACCGGCATCGGTTACCGATATGTTAAAAAAGCTATCCGAAAAAAACCTGTTGAATTACACGCGTTACCAGGGAGTTAGCCTGACGGACCCAGGCAGAAACATTGCTTTGAAAGTAATCAGGAAGCATCGTTTATGGGAGTTTTTTTTGGTGGAGAAACTAAACTTTGGCTGGGACGAAGTGCACGACCTGGCAGAACAGTTAGAGCATATCCAATCGGTAGAGCTAATTAACCGGCTGGATAGTTTTCTTGGCTTCCCGGAATATGATCCGCACGGCGATCCGATCCCAAAAGATAACGGCACAATCAAATGCTATGATTTAAAACCGATTTCTGCATTGCATGTCGGAGAAACCGGAACGATTGCTGGCGTAAGGGAACACTCGCCGCTATTTTTACAATATCTGGAGAAAATGAATCTGGTAATCGGCAAAAAAATAAGCATGGAAGAAGTAATTGCTTACGATGAAACAGTAGTAATTACTACAGAAAACAATCAAAAAATCAACATCAGCAAAGCAGCAGCTAAAAATATTTTAATAACAATATGAGTACTAGTAGTGAATCATTAGGCGAAGTTCATGGCTCGGTAATTACCAATGGCAAAGTAGGCTGGCGAAGAATTTTATCGTTTTTTGGGCCCGCTTATATGGTAAGCGTGGGCTATATGGATCCTGGCAACTGGGCAACCGACCTGGCTGCCGGCAGCCAGTTTGGCTACAAACTGATCTGGGTTTTGCTGTTATCTAACCTGGTCGCGCTGTTGCTGCAATCTTTAGCAACCCGATTGGGCATTGTACAGGGATTGGATTTGGCACAGGCTTCGCGGCAGCATTATAACCGTTTTGTTAACTTCTGCCTGTTTATTTTGGCGCAGATTGCCATTATTGCCTGCGATCTGGCAGAAGTAATTGGAATGGCTATTGGTTTGCAATTGCTGTTCCATTTGCCCTTGCTTTGGGGCGTTGCGCTCACGATGTCGGACACGATTTTGCTTTTGTTTTTGCTGAACAAAGGCATGCGCCACCTGGAAGGGTTTATCATTTCGATGGTTTTTATTGTCGGGCTTTCTTTTTTGGTGGAGATGTTTATTGTTGAACCAGATATAAAACAAGTTGGTTTAGGGTTAATTCCGCACAATTTAAACGGAAGTGCTTTATATATTGCCATAGGTATTATTGGTGCAACGGTGATGCCGCACAACCTTTACCTGCATTCGTCTTTAGTGCAAACGCGGAAGATTGAACGGAATGAAATTGGTATCCGCGAATCTATCAAAATGAATTTGCTCGATACAACCATTGCGCTTAACCTTGCTTTTTTTGTAAATGCCGCTATTCTGATCCTTGCTGCCGCTGCTTTTTTCAGGTATGGTTTTCATCAGGTTGCCGAAATCCAGGATGCGCATAAATTGTTGCAGCACATTTTTGGTTCGCTTGCGCCTGCGCTGTTTGCCATTGCGTTAATAGCAGCCGGACAAAGTTCTACCGTAACCGGAACTTTAGCCGGACAAATTATTATGGAAGGCCACATCAATTTGCGGATACAGCCCTGGTTGCGCCGGATGATTACGCGTTTGCTGGCTATTATCCCTGCTTTTTTTACCATCCTTTATGCTGGCGGCCAGGCTTTAGGTAACTTACTTATTTTTAGTCAGGTTGTTTTAAGTTTACAATTGGGTTTTGCCGTTATTCCGCTCATTCATTTTACTTCTGATAAAGAAAAAATGGGATCTTTTGCTAACACAACCCGGATTAAAGTTTTAGCCTGGCTAACAGCGGTCCTGATTGTTGGCCTCAATGTAAAATTAGTTGTCGAACAAATTGCAGATTGGGCAAAAGGAAGTCCAAATCAGCAAACCTTAATTTATTTTACAACTATTCCGCTTGCTATCGCTATCGTCTTACTACTTTTATACGTATTTTTAAAACCGTTTTTTATCAAATCTGAGAACAAGCATAGCAAAGTCCCACATGGCTCTGCACTGGAAATTGAAGCGATTGCGCCTGTCAATTTAACCCGGATTGGTATTGCTGTTGACTTTTCTGCACACGATCGTGATACCATTCGACATGCATTGATGCAAGGCGGGAAAACAGCAGAATATTACCTGATCCACGTTGTAGAAACTGCCGGTGCACAGTATTTGGGCGAAGCAGTAAATGATTATGAAACACAAAGCGACAAGGAAAACCTGGAAAAATACCAGTTGAGATTGAAGGAATTGGGTTATCACTCGCATAACTCGGTTGGTTTTGGCAAAGTTGCACAAGCTATTGCCCAAGTAGTGAACAAGCAAAACCTGGAACTATTGGTAATGGGCGCACATGGCCATAAAGCTTTTAAAGATATTATCTTTGGCACCACAGTTGATTCGGTAAGGCACCTGATTAAAGTTCCGGTATTAATTGTGCAGTAAAAGAAGCATGGACAGATCAGAAAAGGCAGATCAACACAGAACATGAAAGAAGAAAAAGAACAAAACGTACATATCAAAAATAAAAGGGCTTATTTTGATTTTCATATTGATGATAAATTTGTAGCCGGCATTAAACTGTTAGGAACAGAAATTAAATCGATCAGGCAGGGAAAAGCAAATTTAACAGATTCCTTTTGCACCTTTATAAACGATAATTTGTACATCCGCAATTTGCATATTTCAGAATATTCGCACGGCTCGTTTTACAACCATGAAGCCAAACGCGACCGCGTTCTGTTGCTGCAAAAAAAGGAATTGAAGAAACTGAAATCCAGAACGGAAGAAAAAGGTTTTACCATCGTTCCGCTCACAATTTTTATTAGTGAACGCGGTTTTGCTAAAGTAGAAATTGGCCTTGCACAAGGTAAAAAGACGTTTGATAAGCGGGAAACGATGAAAGAACGGGATTCTAAAATTGAAATGGACAGGGTAATGAAAAGATAGATCGGTTGCAAGTTGTGAGTTTTCTGTTGACAGTTTTGGAAAAAGGCCCGGCTAATAAAGCAGAACTGATAACCCGCAATTGAAAACAGGCAACTTTCTCACCATGCCTGATCTCCCACCAGCGGAACAAACCGAAAAGTATCCAAACTAACTTTTTCATAATCATTTTCTGCTACGCGAAGAATGGTGGTCATTAACTGGCTTTTTTCATCTCCAACCGGAATTACCAATAATCCACCAATTTTAAGTTGTTTTAATAAGATTTCGGGGATAAAAGGAGCACCGGCCGTCACCAGAATTTTATCGTAAGGCGCATGTTCGGGAATGCCGTTAGAACCATCTCCGCAGAAAAAATGAGCATTATAGCCCATGTGCGGCAGCACTTTTATCGTTCGTTCATAAAGTTTTACCTGCCGTTCAATGGTAAAAACCTCGGCACCTAATTCTAACAAAATACAGGTTTGATAACCGGAACCTGTTCCAATTTCCAAAACACGATCTTTCTTTTGAATATGCAGCAATTCGGTTTGATAAGCAACGGTATAAGGCTGAGAAATGGTTTGTCCGTCACCAATCGGGAAAGCAATATCCCGGTAAGCCTGTATCCAGAAGGTTTCATCAAAAAAATAATGGCGCGGCACTTTGGCTATCGCATCCAAAACCCGCTGATCACCAATTTTCCTTACTTCCTTTAGAAACTTCACCAATTGTTTCCTCGCCCCTTTTTCCCGGTAATTATCCACAAACTTGTAAGCCATGCCGTGCAAAGATATTTTTTCAGAAAGAATATCTTAATTTTTATCCAAATTAAAATTTGCCAAAAGCCATTAGCTTTACAGAACTTATTTTAGGTTGAAGTTGTTCAACAAATCAAGAATAAAAACATGGGATTAAATCTGTTTCAACATAAAAAATACCTGGTAAAAACAGTATGGCTTTGCTTAGCCTGCCTCCTGCTTCCGTTTCTTACTTTGGCACAAACTATAAAAGTTGCCGTAGCTGCAAATTTACAGGGTGTGATAAAAGTGCTGCAGGAAGATTTTACCCAAAAAACAGGAACCCAAATTGAACCGATTGTTGGTGCTTCCGGAAACCTGACCAATCAGATTAAAAACGGCGCTCCTTTTGACGTGTTTTTATCTGCAGATATGGCTTTTCCTGAAAATTTATATAAAGCAGGTTTTAGCACTGGCAAACCAATAATTTATGCTTTAGGAAGTTTAATCATTTGCAGCAATCAAAACCTTGGTTTTAACCATTGGGAACAGCTTTTGCAAAGTAATAGTATTACAAAAATAGCGATTGCCAATCCGGCAACAGCGCCTTACGGCAAAGCAGCAACGGAAGTTTTAGAGCGAAAAGGCATTTTGCAAAAAATTCAACCTAAAATAGTTTATGGCGAAAGCATTGCGCAGGTAAATATTTACCTGACTACCGGCGTTGCAACCGTTGGTTTTACTACCGAAGCTTTAATTAGCGATGCTGCAAACAAACAGCAATTGTACTGGAAAAAGATTGATGCAGCAGATTATCAACCAATTGAACAAGGAATGGTTATTTTAAAACATGCTACAAAAAATATTCAGGCAGAACAATTTTTTAAATATATGCAAAGTGCTTCTGCCAGAACTATCCTGAAAAAGTATGGTTACCGCAACAAATAAACCGAATTAAAATCTTTCCTTTTGACAGACTTCTCTCCCATTTTCCTCACTTTAAAATTAGCGGTTATTACCACTTCTATTTTGCTGGTTTTTGGTTTGCCGGTTGCATATTGGCTCTCAAAAGGACATTCTTTACTGAAAGTAATTATAGAAGCAGTTTTAACCATGCCGCTGGTTTTGCCGCCATCTGTGCTTGGCTTTTATTTGTTGCTGGCTTTTAGCCCGCAGCAAGGTTTGGGCAAATGGCTGTTGCAGCATTTTGATTTGCAGTTTGTTTTTTCTTTTGAAGGATTGGTCCTGGCTTCGGTAATTTACAGTTTGCCATTTATGATCAATCCGGTCAAATCCGCTTTGCAGCAATTGCCGCAATCGCTTGCACATGCTTCTTTTACCATGGGAAAATCGGAACGGGAAACATTTTTTTACGTATTGCTGCCGAATATCCGTGCATCTTTGTTAACTGCTTCTGTGATGACTTTTGCGCATACGTTAGGCGAGTTTGGTGTTGTGCTGATGATTGGCGGCAATATTCCGGGCATTACGCGCGTTGCTTCCATCGCTATTTATAATTCTGTAGAAAACATGGATTATGGCACTGCAAATATTTATTCCTTATTTCTCTTTGGATTGACTTTTTTACTGGTGATGGCTGTTTTTATCTATAATAAATATGCAGCAAAAACCTGACGCAATGATCAGCATCAACCTGGAGAAAAAGTTAAACACGTATCAGGGCAAACATCTTTTAAAAGTTTTTGTGGAGATGGAAACCGGAAATTTGGTTAAAATTTCCGGTCCTTCCGGTGCCGGAAAAACTACTTTTTTGAAAATGATTGCCGGTTTAACCAGTCCTGATTCTGGAAAAATTTTGGTTGATGATTTAGTTTGGACGGATACTTCTGCAAACATTAATCTTTCTCCGCAGAAAAGAAAAACCGGTTTTGTGTTCCAGGATTATGCACTTTTCCCGAACATGACCGTGCAGCAGCAGCTGGAATATGCAACTAACGATCAGAATTGGATTCAGGAATTGCTGGCTTTTGCAAGATTAGAACCTTTCATCAAACATAAACCTTCCCAACTTTCTGGCGGACAACAGCAACGACTGGCAATTTTACGTGCATTGGCCATCAAACCAAAAGTTTTATTAATGGACGAACCGTTTTCGGCATTGGATTTCAAAACTAAAAAAACACTGATCCAGGAACTCAAACTTTTACTCGATAAAAACAGCATCAGCACGATTATCGTTACACACAATCCGAAAGAACTGGAAGCTTTGCCCGGAAAAGAACTTTTTATCGGCGAAGAAGAATAACGTAAACTACTGAGCCTGTAAAACCGTTATTCTGCTCAAATTGTGCATATATCTTCTGCCCGTCTTGAAATCCGTCATGGATGCCATCTGAATATTTTCCGGAAGCTGTACTGCTTTTGTACCGTTTTTTTCGGTAATGATAAAAACCTGATCGCCAACCGCAGTATTGTACAACTCGTTCCAGGAATACACAACTTTGTAACCATCTGCGGCAGTACAAACAAAGTACAATTCGCTTAACAATTTCGGGCTGCCAACGGCAAAAATAGTATGGCTTAGCACATCTTTTAACAGCACGCCTTTTAAATGCTCGTCCTGGTGCTTAAATTCTCCCAAATGGTTGGTGATCTTAAAACTGCCCATTTCTTTAACCGGGTATTGTTTGAGCGAATCCATGGTAATGGTAACTGCTTTATTTACTTTCCCGCTGATGAGAAAACTATTTGTAGGTTTAAGCACTTCCTGAGCAAAGGCAGGCGCCGACAATAAAAGCAAAAGCATAAATTTGTACATATACAAAGTAAATTTATTTTGGATTAAAGGCGAAATATCTTTCGATATATAACGCTTTTTTTTAAATTATTGCTGCAACAATTACGTATTGATATAAACCGATACTTCAAATCAGAATGAAAAAAATCAAAGAAAAACATTCGCTGGCCATGCGCTGGTTTCACTGGGTAAATTTCCCGCTGTTAACGATCATGATCTGGAGCGGCATGTTAATTTACTGGGCAGATGATGAATACAGTTTTACCGTATTTGGACACACTTTTTTCCGCTTTTTCCCGGATTGGTTTTACAAACTCTTCAATATTCCGCAACGATTGGCAGAAGGAATGGCTTTCCACTTTTTGTTTATGTGGTTCTTTGCCATCAATGGCATTTTGTACTTCTTTTACACCTGGTTTTCCGGTTCCTGGCGGGAATTAGTGCCCAACAAACATTCGTTTAAAGAAGCCTGGCAAGTGTTGCTGCACGATCTGCATCTGCGTAAAACCGCTCCTCCGCAGGGAAAATACAATGCCGCGCAACGCGTTACTTATTCGGCTATTATCGTTATGGGTTTGGGTTCTTTACTTACCGGACTTGCTATTTATAAACCTGCACAATTAAATGTTTTGTGTAATTTATTAGGCGGATACCATGCGGCACGAATTGAACATTTTGTATTAACCATTGGCTACGTTTTATTTTTTGTGGTTCACGTTACGCAAGTGGTTTTGGCAGGATGGAATAATTTCAGCTCGGTAATTACAGGTTTTGAACTGGAGGAAAAGCAATAAAAGCGATGCAATCAGAAAAAAACAAAGAACAGGAAAAAGGAAATCTTACTGAAGGGCAAAAAATCAGAAGGCGTACGTTTATTTCATTTTTCAGTTTTATTGCCTTAAACTCGGCAGCTTATTCCGGCTGGCGCTGGCTGTATAAAAAAGCGCCGGAAGAAGCTGCCGGAATTACCGCCGGGGCAAAAAAACCGTTGCGCAGAGCGTTAAACAAAACAGAACTGGCTTTCCGCAAAATTTTTAGTCCGAACCATTTTGCTAAAACTTATCCAAAATCAAGCGCAGCTAAAAAAGTAAGGGTTAATGGCGATATTGGTTTAGGAAAACCGGTTGATACAGCAAACTGGAAGTTAAAAGTGGTTAAAACGCCCGGAGAAGTTTTACAAGTAAGTTTGGAAGAGCTAAAAGCTTTACCCAAAACAGAAATAATCTTTGATTTTAAATGTGTGGAAGGTTGGGACCAGATCCAGCATTGGGCAGGTGTAAAACTGATGGATTTTATTCGGCATTATCATTTGGAAGAACAGGCCAAAATGGAATACGCAGGTTTGGTTACACCAGACAAGGAATATTATGTCGGGATTGATATGCCAAGTTTCCTTCATCCGCAAACGATATTGGCTTATGAGATGAACGATCAGCCGTTAAGGCCAGAACACGGCGCCCCGGTCCGGCTGATTATTCCGGTTAAATACGGCATCAAAAATTTAAAGAACATTGCCAGTATTTCCTTCAGCAATAACAGGCCGCCTGATTACTGGGCAGAACAAGGTTATGATTATTATTCGGGATTATGATTTTCAGGCGGTAAAAACAGCATCTCTTTTTAGTTAGAGCATATTAAAAAAACAATGTTTTATCAAAGCAGTTCTTTTAACAAAAGAAGTTGGAATGGATGAAACGCTGATAAAAATACTTGGACTTGTTGCAGGGGCCTGTACATCCCTTGCAGTTTTACCGCAGGTAATTACCACTTTTAAAACTAAAAAAGCCAGCGATGTTTCTATTTTTATGTTTATTGTAATGCTTACCGGTAACGTTTTATGGGTAGTTTACGGGTTTGCCAAGAACGATATAGCCATCATCATTACCAATTTAGTTACTGTTGCCTTAAATGTAACCATGCTGATTTTCAAGGTAAAATATAAAGAAAACAAGTAAAATTAAATCAGCATAAAACAACAATAATCAATTTTAAAAAAATATAGTAGGTTTGTAATATGGAAACGCACGATCAGCAACATCACGAAGAAGAACACCACGTAATTGGCTTAGTTCCAAGCATTATTTTTTTGATTGTATTGGCAATTGTAGTTGTTTGGTACTCAATGCACGGTGCTGGGCCACACGCCTGGTAAAACCATTAAGATATTTGTGCTCAACTCCTTATCAGGCAAATTAATTTGCTGATAAGGAGTTTTTCTTAAATGCAAAGAGCTTTTTTACTGCTTGATGTTAATATTATCTTCATCAGCTTCCTCTCCGGCTTCCTTTTGGATGGAATGCTCGGTATCATAATTTAAAGTGAAAGATGGTTCGGCTGCCTGTGTTGCATCGTTAATTTTGTCTAATTCCTGGTTATCGTTTGGCGTGGTTAAATCCAAGCCATCATCATTCGTTTGCTGATCGTTGTCGCTCGTATTGTTTTCTGGTGTACTCATCGTTCTGATTTTGTTTTATATCACTTATAATAGCTTCAAAACTGATATTGTTTTAACAGATGGAACAGAATAAGAAAATACTAAACCTGCTTTGGCTTTGCCTTTAGCAGCCGATTGCTCATTTTTGCTGGCTTCAAATAGCTACAGCATGTATAGGTTAATGCTTCTTTTAGGCAGTATTTTTTGGTTTACAACTGTTCGGGCCCAGTTTAATGATTCTACTCATTATCATACCAGCTACGCTTCTACGGGTTCTATCAACAGGACCAACGATGGCAGTTCTTACCTGCTTAATAACGCTTTTAAATTTAACATCAAGAACAAACGCACTACCTTAAATTTTAACAATAGTTGGGTTTATGGCCGCTCTAACGGCAACCTCACCAATAATGATTTTTCTTCGTCCCTGGATTTTGACCTCAACAAACAAAAGTCGCATTTTTATTACTGGGGACTGGCGAATTACAATACCAGTTTTTCTCTAAAAATTAATAACCAGCTTTTGGCCGGTTTGGGTGTGGCTTATAATATTCTGGATAAAAAGAATGCGATGGTTAACGTGAGCGATGGCGCATTATACGATTTAAGTAATTTGTACATCAGCAGTACAGAAAACGATGTTTATGATACTTACCGCAATTCTTTCCGGCTAAATTTTCGTTTTGCTGTTCGGGATTTATTTGTAATTGATGGTAATAATTTCCTGCAAAATTCTGTGGAAACCAAAAGCGATTATATTATTCGTTCAACAACAAACCTTTCTTTTAAATTGCGCAAATGGCTGGCGTTTACCACTTCCTTTAATTACAACCGTGTTAACAGGACGCATAGCGAGAACGTGCTTTTAAATTACGGGCTAACCATGGAAAAATATTTTTAACAGATTTTTAGGTGATAAAAGAAGCATCAGAATAAAACCGGTGTGGCCTTAACTATCAGTGCAAAAGCTGGGTTTCTGTTTGCTTATTTTACAATCCGCAAACCATTTTGAACTTGCTTTACCTGCTTTCCTGCTCCTTTTAAGGGCTTATTTTGTATATTTGCATACGGATTATTCACACGCACTATTCCCTTGTTTATACTTGCTGATCGGTTTTTAACCGATCAGGGTTCAATTTCTTTCTGCTTATTTACCGTTTCTGCAGGAAATTAATTTTACTGGCATCCTCCGTTCACATTAGCTTAACCAATTAAGTTTCAGGACCAAGGCCACAACAGGTACAACCAGTGTTTAGCTTAAACTGATAAAAACATGGCAAAATCTCAGGCTACTTTTATGAAGAAGCAACTCGAAAAAAACAAACAGGCTAAAAAACAGGATAAAGAACAACGCAAGCAGGAACGTCAGCAAAACGCAACCGGAGGAAACCTGGAAAGCATGATGGCTTATGTTAATGAATTTGGCGAGATTACTTCTACGCCTCCTGACCACAAAAAATAAGCTGCAAAGCAATTAATGAAGCAGTCCCGGCAGCAGAACCCTTTCTAAAAAAAAGAGCTTTGTTGCCGGGCTTATTTTTTGTTCAGGTTTGTTTGTTTTCTTTATCAGGATGTTTATTTACAGCATCAAAAGAAAACTGATGATGCTTCTTTTACCGGAACAAAACCTTCATCAATTCAATTCAATTAATGATGGCAGAAGAAATTCTAAGCAGCGGTTCTGCTATTGCTTCCGTTTCAACGGTTGGTTACCTCGGCTTTTTAATGGTGCCGCCTGTTGTTGGTTTTATTGCCCAGGCAGCTAACCTGCGCTGGTCTTTTGCAGTGATGGCTTGCCTGGGCGCAATGATGGTTTGGATGGTAAGTAAAGTTCGGGAGGATTGACTAAAGATTTTGATGCGGTAAAAACAGTATCGGTTTCTTCCTCACACAAAACCTTGGATTCAAATATTTACTTTTTATAGAAAACACTTTAGAACTCATCCATAAGAATTAAATGCTTCTTTTATCAGTAAAAAACCGATAAAGATTTATACCCGATAAAAGAAGCATCGCTATTTTACCCCAGCCCTCACTTTAATAACAATACCGGTACAGACGATTTTACAGTTAACTTTTCGGTGGTATTGCTATGCAGGATAGATTGAAAAAAGCTATGCTTTTTAGGCAAGGCTATAATCATTTGTGCCCCGTGTTCGCTGGCAAAATCAACAATTCCCTGAATGGTATTGGCATGGTTAATAAAAAAGTATTTTGGATGGTACGGCTCCAGCATTTCATGCAAAGCAGATTCTTCTGCTAACATTTTCGGGTCCTGCCGTACGTGCAAACTCTTCGTATCTACATTTACTACCAATAATTCAGCATTTATCAGGTCCCATACTTTTTTTAATTTATGCTGAGGGATTGCTTCTGTCACCTTTTTAAAATCACAGGCCAACACAACCGTTTTTAAAGGCTGAGAAACTGCTTTTTCCGGGACTACCAAAACCGGTGCCGGGCTAATCTTCGAAATCTGAATAATATTATGGCCAACCTGCGTGTATTCACCTTTATTATTGTTGCTGCACAAAACCAATAAGTCAATAACGGTTTTTTCCTGCATCTCTAAAACGGCACGCAACAAAGGCAGGTGGCTTAAATGGACTTTCACCTCTACGCCTTCATTTACAATTGCCTGCAACTCTGCTTTTATATCATTCAGTTCTTTTAATTTTAAACGGCTGGTTTCCTCAATATCCTCCTCTGTAAGTTGTACAAATTCTGTTGAAGGAAGCACGTTTTCAAAAGGCGAAACATAATAAGCATGCAGTAAAATTAAACGGGTTACACTTGTTTGCTTACTTAAAGTAGCAGCATAATGTGCGGCAGCAACAGAAGAAGCCGAAAAATCTGTAGGGATAAGGTAAGTTCTCATACGGTTAGTGTAAGGTAAATAATAAATGGATAACGCTTTAAAATACCTGTTTGATTTACAAATACCTGTTTAAACTTTTACTGCAGATGGTTTTTAAGCAGTAAAAGGCATGGCTATGATTTATTAGAACAAGTATGCCAAATATAAAAAATAAGGAAAGTGCGGGAAATGCTGCCAAAAATTATTTAACCGGGAGAAACCTATTCTTTGTGCAAATGCCATTCAACATTCAATTAACTAATAAATTTCTTTTTTTCAAAGAGTTAGCAATATTTTAATGATAAAAATATTTGCTAACTATACAATTTCAATAAAGGTAATATTAACAACCTGATGCCTTTTTTAGCCCTGTAAATTTGGTGCTTACTACCTCAACCCCTGATAATTTAAAAAGCCCGGTCTTTAATGATTTTACTGCTATAAAAGAAGCATCTATGCTGCATTCAAGCTTCTTAATTCTAATATAATTTGTTTTTTAAACAACTGCCTTTGCAATGGGTTGTACTACTAATTAACCGAGATAATAAGAAATTAAAAAACACTGTATGTTAGCAATGAATTACCGCGGGCCCAGAAGAGTCCGGGCAGACCATAAACCATTACCCGAAATACTGCATCCAGAAGATGCTATTGTCCGCGTTACACGTTCCTGCATTTGCGGTTCCGATTTGCACTTATACCACGGATTAGTGCCGGATACAAGAGTTGGGATGACTTTCGGCCACGAATTTATTGGTGTGGTGGAAGATATAGGCTCATCGGTACAAAAATTAAAGGTTGGCGATAACGTTATCGTCCCTTTTAATGTGGCCTGTGGCAAATGTGCTTTTTGCAAACAGGAACTATATGGCAATTGCCACGAATCCAATCCGCAGGCAACTGCAGTCGGTGCTATTTTTGGTTATTCCCATACTGCCGGCGGATACGATGGCGGACAGGCTGAATATGTTCGCGTTCCTTACGCTGATGTTGGCCCAACAGTTATCCCGGAATGGATGGACCATGATGATGCTGTTTTATTAACAGACGTTGTTCCTACAGGTTATCAGGCCGCAGAAATGGGCGGTATTAAAACAGGAGATACCGTTATTGTTTTTGGCGCCGGACCAATAGGTATATTGGCTGCAAAATGCGCCTGGCTTTTTGGTGCAGGCCGTGTTATTGTAATCGATCATGTAGATTACCGACTGGAGTTTGTTAAAAAATATGCGCAATGCGAGGTTTATAATTTTAAGGAGATGGAAGACCCGGTTTTGTTTTTGAAGAAAATAACAGACTGGTACGGGGCTGATGTTTGTATTGATGCCGTTGGCGCTGATGCTTCGGGCGATGCTTTACAAACTATTACTGGTAAAAAACTGCTTTTACAGGCCGGTTCTGCTACGGCACTTCATTGGGCTATTAACTCGGTAAAAAAAGGCGGAATTGTTTCTGTTGTCGGCGTTTATGGCCCTACAGATAACCTGGTCCCGATAGGTAATGTGCTTAACAAAGGCCTTACCATTCGCGCAAATCAGGCTTCTGTTAAACGTTTATTGCCAAGGTTGATTGATCATATCCAGGCCGGCCGTTTAAACCCAAAAGGAATTATTACACACAAAGTACCTTTAGAAGAAGTAGCTGATGCCTATCATATTTTTTCATCAAAGCTGGATAATTGCATTAAAACAGTTCTTATTCCACCATCTGCCAAAAAATAAATTTTATCATGGAAAACACAACGAACGATTACTCGCATATTATTGGCTGGGGCTTTGATGCTGATCCTACAAACGAGCCTACCCACCCGATGAAAAAATACACAGGAGACGACCACAAGCGCCTGAACTATGAAAGATCTGTACAGCAGCCGCTCACAGTCGAAATCCTTCATTCTAACGAAAGGCCTAATATAACCGCAGTTTTTGGTACTTCTACACCGCCATCTGGTTTAAGCGGTTCTATCCGCCGCTATGCTTTTAAACACAGCGAAAACGAATACCTGCACTGGCTGCCATTATTGCTGGCCGACAGGGTTAACGTAGTAGAAGGTATTGTAGATGACCTGAAACGCGGCCACATCCCAAACATATTTGCAGAAAAAGGATGGAAAGCCAAGTGGAAACACAACCCGAAAGGGCTTGCGCTTAAAGTTGCTACCGGTGTAGCTTTAACCGCACTTGTTTTCTTTAGGCCTAAAAAAAGTAAAGCAAAAAAAGCTTAACATAACAATAGTTTTGTTTATTTCCTGCCGTTCAAAACGTATTGTTGTGAACGCCAGGTTTTTTATTTGTGGCCTGTTGCTTTTTAAACTATTGCTGCTTTTATAAAATAATATAGTAGCTTCAGGCAAAAACATCAGGTAAAGTGTATTCATCATTCGATAGTTATGGCACCAACATCAGCAATCATGGTAACAAAGAAATTGCTAACCATTCGCGGGCTTAAAGTTGATACATTCTCAAAAGGAGAAACGTTTAAAATTTCGGATGTTAATCAGCGGCACAAATAAAAATGATTACTGTTTAACTATTTTAAGCGGATATATTTAAAAATAAATGCTTCTTTTAGCAGGTAAAAAACTAAGCCCGTACATTTTTACCTGCTAAAAGAAGCATCAGCAAATAAAAACAGATAAGCCTTTAAACCTGCTGCTTTACACCCGGTTTTTGATTAAAACACCTTTATTAACCATAAAGGGTATACTTCTTTTATCTGATAAAAATTGAGGTTGAATCAAAGCTCCTAATCAGGATAATACAAATATCTCCATAAAAAAATTTTCTGATTATTACTTGTTTTGATAAACAATATCGTTATTATTGTAAAACCTAAAAAATTAGTTATGAAAGGCGTAATCTCGGTATTGCTTTTTATCAGCATGTTTACTTTTAAGGCACCAGCACAAAATAAACCTCCCCTCGCCCCTTCCCCAACAATCCAAAGTAATAAATTAAAAGCCAAAGTAGAAGCTAATCCTTCAAACCTGGAAACTCACCGTGCTTTTATTAATTCCTTTAAAATGGACGCTAAGTTTGATAATCCTGAAATGGAAATGCAGTACAAAATTTGGATAAAGCAGTTTCCAAAAGAGTATGCAATTCCTTTTGCTATTGGAGAATATTATGTACACAAAGAAATCCCTAAAGCTGCACCTTATCTGCTTCAGGCAAGCATTTTAAAACCTGACAATGCAGAAGTGTGGGACCTTCTTGCTAATGATGCACTTTTTACAAACAACAATGCAATGCGGCAAAATTATTTAAATAAAGCTGTTCGATATGCCCCCAATAATGCAGATTATGCTTTTTATTATGCAAACTCGTTTAAAGATACTGATCCGGGGCGTTATGACTCCTTATCTTTAGAAGTAGCCAGGCGTTTTCCAGAAAGCGAGAGAGGTGTACAAGCCTTATACTGGTTAGCTTCTAATACAGCCCTATCAGCAGAAAAAATTGCTTACTATAAACAAATTTATAATAGAAAATCCAATCAACTTTCGGACTGGTATTTAAATGGTACAATCGAATATTTTGATCTTTTGCTACAAATCAATCCTGAACAAGCTTTTGATTTCGGACTAACTATGATATTAGAAGGTAAAAGAAACCGTAACTTATGGAAAGACAGGGTTAAAGTAGCAGATACCTTTTTAAAAGCAAGAAAATTTTTAGCAGAGAACGACCCAAAACAGGCATTAGCCTTATTAAATCAAGTAGATTTAGGAAATGTAACACTCGGCAGTTATATCATCGATGCAAAAGAATCTTTGGCACTTTTTAAAGCAGAAGCTGCCGATGCTGCAAAACAAACCAGAGTAGCTTTTGATACACTTGCTGTGTTGTATAGTAAAGAACCAACAGATGGTTTACATGCAGCAATTTATAAATACGGCAGCAAGTTAGGAATGGATAGCAATAGTGTTGCAAAAACTATCTGGAAAATCAGGGACAGTAAGGCGAAACAGGCAGCTGATTTCTCCCTTCAAAATTATTTGTCAGGAGGAAAATCTACATTATCAGATTTCCGCGGCAAAGTAATCTTATTAACTTACTGGTTCCCGGGTTGCGAACCTTGCCGGGCCGAATTTCCACACTTTGAATCCGTTCTTAAAAACTTCAACAAAGATAAAGTTGCTTACCTGGGTTTAAACCTTTTTCCTTCGCAAAATGAATTTGTGCTGCCATTTTTAAAAGAAACTGGTTATACTTTTACGCCATTACAGGATGACCAGGGCAAAGCAAAAGGAAATTTAGAAGCATCCGGAGCGCCAACAAATTATTTAATAGATCAGAAAGGCCGTATTGTATTTTCAGGTTTTAAAATTGATGCCGAAAATGAAAAAACACTTGAACTAATGATCCGAGAAACATTGGCAGCAAAAGATTAAAGAAAAGCTAATGCTACTTTCATTTTTTCCTGGCTGATTAGATTGTTTTAATTCTGATAGGTTCAACGCTTGCTTGCCATTTCAAAATTTAATTACTTTTGGTTATAAACCATAGCAAATTCTTTTGCAAAATCTGCCAGCTTTACTTTCCCCATTACTGCCGGCCTGTTGCGGTAGTAATCTTCTGTTAACAGGCCACTATACTGGCTTGCAAACATTTCGACTAAACCAGCAGCAATGGCTGGGTTCATCCCGGCCGCTTCCAAACCGCTTTGCATCTGTTCGTTAGAAATGAGTACCCATTTTAAATCCGGTTTACCAATAGCTTCACCTAAAACGCTTGCTGTTTCGTGGCCTGTCAGTTCATCGCTTGCCACATACCGCACTTTTTTACCTGTCATTGGTGTTTCCAGTTCTTCCGCAACTGCAGCAGCAATATCAATTGGAGAAACCCATATCAGCTTTTCATCTGCCCCATAATTAGCTGCAATCATGCCGGTGTTTTTTATCACCGGTAAAAAGCTGTACAAATTGTAATAGAAACCAACAGGGCGCATAAAAGTAATGGCCACATCAGAAAGCTTGTTCATAATACCTTCTCCGTCATGATGGCCGATAATAATACCTGAACCTTTTTCTAAATGCGCGCCAACGCTGCTTAAGTAAACTACACGCTTTACACCAGTCTGAAGGATAGCTTGCGCATAATTATTGGCAATTTTGTGATAGTGCCCCACCAAATCAATATTGGGGTCAAAGTAGTTGTTTGGCGGGACCATGCAATAAACGGCATTTGCGCCGGTAAAAGTAGTTGTAAGAAAATCAAGGTCTTCCAACGAGCCAATGGCAGCCTTAGCACCTAAGGCTTCAATGTCTTTTTGCTTTTCGGAATTGCTGCTGATTACCGTAACTACGTGCCCCTTTCCTACTAACTCTTTAGTGAGTGGCTTGCTGATGTGCCCTAACGAACCTGTTACTATAATTTTCATTTTCTCTTGTGTTTGATGTTGTAAAACGCTGTATCTATTCAGAAAAATATGTAGTCGAACCTACTATTGTTATAGACTAAAATAAGGTTGCCTAAAATGACTGCAAATAAGGGCAAGTTTAAATTTTAATTATTTTTGATGCTTCTTTTATCGGGTAAAAAACATGCTGGTTTGGGTTTGTAATTTCATCCCTTAAGTTATTAATTTTTAAATTCATCTTATACAAATCTAAAACATAGAATTTAAGTAAAAAGCAAGAATACAGGGTCAGTTTTCTTAAAGTTACTTTTGAGGTTAAAACCTTATTACTGTTGGAACTCTTAATTTCAAAGGTTGGATCACAACTACAGAGCAGTATTTTAGCTTTTATAAAATTAAACACGTTTATTAAATGTAACGATATTAACTAAAAGCTTGTTAAATTACTAATCTATAATACTTAATTTTGATTGAAGCACTTTTCACGCTAACTCTTTGCGGCAAATGCTTGTTACCTGGTAATCTTTTACCAGAAAGCTTTTTGCAATGCTTCTTTTACCGGCATAAAATTAACTGCCCTCTGCAAAATAGCTATAAATTTATTAAAACAACTGATCTTTAAGCTAATAAAGAGTGTTCGGGGTTGCTATCGAAGCCCTGATAGAAAATGCGGTAAATAATACAATCATTATATACAGTACCTTTTATCGCTAAATTTTTGATTTCTACCCGGTCAATGTTAATTTTTTGCCGGTAAAAGAAGCATTGCTTAGCTTTTATCTGGTTCATTTTGAGGCTTCTTCTTTGCTTCCCGTAACAATTTAAACTCTTAGCAATCCACGGAACGCACGAGAGGCATAGTAAGATTGTGCGCCGTTGTGATAGAGAAAGACAGCATTATACCGACGGTCACAAAAGAGGGCGCCGCCAAGTTTTCTAATATCAGCAGGTGTTTTCACCCAGCTCGATGTCTTGGTATCGAACTTTCCAAGTTTCTGCAACTCCCTGTATTGTTCTTCCGTTAATAGCTCAATACCCATAGTGGCCACCATGTCCACAGCATTATTTTCCGGTTTAAATTCTTTCCTTGCATCCAAAGCTTCACGGTCGTAACAAACATTTCTACGTCCTTTAGGGCTTTCTGCCGAACAATCATAAAAAATGTATTCGCCAGTGTTTTTATCATAACCAATAATATCCGGTTCACCTCCAGTTCTTTCCATTTCATTAAGCGACCATAGTTTTTCTGGATGAGCTTCCAACTTTGCTTGCACTGTAGCCCAATCAATACCTTTATGGCGGTCCAGGTTTTTCTCGAAACGGGTTTTTAATATGCCCAGCAGTTCTTCATGTTGTTCTGGATACAACTCCTTTTTATTGCTATGGGCCTTGTTCATATTTTTCTATTCTTGCTAACCTATAAAACGGCGCGCAGCTTAACTTGTGGGTGCATCTGCAATTTCCGGCTCTACCAATCTCATTAATTTGTCTAATGATTCCTGCCAGCCTAGGTAACACATTTCTGTTGGAATAGCAGAAGGAATGCCTTCCTGTACAACTTTAAGTTCAGTACCGCAAATTACTTTGGTGAGCCAAACTGAAGTAATCATTTCTCCAGGTAGATTGGGGTCATCGAAGATATCTGTGTGTTTAATAAATTTATTTTGCCTGATCTCCAAAAACTTTCCACCAAAGGAATGACTGTTGCCTGTAGAAAAATTGGTGAAAGACATTTTATAACTTCCCTCTATAAGAAAATCCATTTCATGAACGGTACATAAAAACCCGTACGGGGGGATCCAGGCTGCAAGGGCATTAGGTTCGGCAAAAGCACGAAATACTTTTTCCGGTTTTGCTTTAAGAACTCGGTGTAGTGTTACGCTGTTGGTTGTCATGATAGGTAAGTTTAAGTAATTGGTTTTCTAATCGAATTTACTAATCATCTAATCCCTTTCCGTTAAGAATTTGCGGGATACATTTTTCGACCCTCGATTCCCGGGTTTTGGATTGTTTCGGTGCAGAAAAATAAAGACTGTAAGCTCTTTGCCGTCCCGGTGTCAATGCATCAAAAGCAGTTTTCAAAGAATGGTTTTCAACTAATTTATTTTGAAATTCTTCCGGAAATATAAGTTCTGTGTTCTTTTTAAAATCAACTTTTAAACCTGCTTTTTCCACTTCGATGGCTTCATAAATGTAGGCTTTCAGGATAGGTCCCATATCCACTATTTCCTTAACATTGGTAAACCGGACCTGGCGGGCCGACTGCACATTTTCCGTTTGCTGGATCAGAATACCACTGGGATCCTTTAAAAAAGCACCTTTAAAAAACAAAAATGCACAGTATTCTTTAAATACATGTATTACAACAATGTTCTTTTTCTGAAACGTGTAACAAGGACAACCCCACTTTAATTCTTCATTCAGTCCGCAATCAAGAACGATCATTCTCAATTGTTCCAATTCTTCCTGCCAGTTTTTAGCTTTACTGAAATAAAAATCAACCTTAGGGTTCCTATTATTCATTGTCATAGTATGTTATTTTTATTTGTTCACTACATCTTGTAATTGGTTGTATGCCTTGTCGGTCCCGGCATTGGTTTAGCCTTGCTGCCAACGTTAAACCAATGGCGGAGAACTGGAATTTGAAATACGCCAGGCCAAAACCCAAAACTAAATTAATCTTAAAATATCGATGCTTCTTTTAGCAGCTAAATTATGATGTTACGCTGAAACCAAAGTAAGATAGTTAAACAAATGTTGATGTTTAATTCGTCGGCCAGTTTTTTACCAAACCAATGTTATGCGTTCGTCTTATTCTATTAAACTTAGTTTGTCAATTCTCTCGAAATATTTTTTGTTTAAAGTTGTTAAGTGCAAATCTTTAGAAATGGCTGTTGCTGCAATAAACAAGTCAGCCAGTCCAATTTGTTTTCTTTTACGTTTCAGTTCTGAGTCAATGTCAACAGCAATTTGTGAAATTAAACTACTATCGGCCTTCAGCCGATAGTAGTTTAATTCTGTCGTAAAAATTTTTTTGTGGAAAAATCACAGCTAACGGAAAAGGCTTGGCGTTTGTTGGGGAATTAGAATTCCGTCAGCTTGGAACCAAAGCCAATTGAAATACTGATGTTGAAGATAACAACTAAAAGCTAAATTGAAAAACGTAAGGCTGGAACAAAAGCAAAACAGAAGTACAAATGTTGATTATACTTCCGTCTGTCCTAATAACGCTAAACCCATGTTAGCGGTTCGTTGTTTTATTCGGGGCCTTTAAAAGTGTGATAGATAGCCAATGAATGTCCATGTCCTAAATCAAAATCTTTTTTAAGCCATGCTATCACTTGGGCAGGTTTTACTGTTGATTTCAAAATGCCATTTTCAAAATATCCTTTGGCAATAGCTAATTTTTTAAATTCGTCAGGGGTTTTACCTGTCTTAATTTTGATATTCTCAAAATACTTCTGAACCGGTACTTTATTGGGCATATTTTTTGATTTTTAAAATTAGTGTTACACATCAAATTGTCGAAGGTGGTGGTCAATATGTTTATATACAATATAACCTGTCTGTTCTTTCGTCATTGCTCCAAAAAAAGGATGAATAAAGCTATCGTTGGGAAAATTCTCATACTCATTAAGTAGCTTAATCCATTTCTTTTTTTCTTCGGTAAAATTAGGGTTGCTCTTTATTATAAAAGAAGAAACAGTAGCTAGATTTTTTTTCATTGGTTCATCTTTCATCATATCTTTTATCGCCCACTTACCAATTAACTTGCCGAGAAATGATTGTTTATATTTCTTTTTGCCCAATGCCATTTCATCCCATTGTGTACAATGTTTCATCATTTGCGAAACATTCATTTTGCCCCATTGAGCTGTGCAATTTTCATTAAGTGAACTAACTCTATTTATCAGTTCATTTCTTGTCGTTTTCTCAAATATTGATTTCATTATTGTCGTTACTTTTTTTGGGTTAAAGAAAACCAATTTCCAGAGTCATCTTTAAAAACAGCCGCTACGCCATAAAATTCTTCTTTGGGTGGTTTTGCAAATTCAACACCCTTGCTTTTTAATTCTTCATAAGTAGCGTAAATGTCCTTGCATTCAAACCCTCCGTGTCCAAATGTTCCTTTTTGAATAAGTTCAGTAACTGTCTTTACAGCTTCTCTTGTAAACATTTCTCCTTCTGTTACAAGAAGCAGTGAAAGTTCAATTTCGGGTTGATCTGGCGGGGTAACTGTCAGCCACCTGTTGTCTTTTCCGATTGGGGCATCAGTATGCACTTTGAAGCCCAGTTTGTTTACATAAAAATCGTAAGCACTGGCCTGATTTAAAACATAAACGGTTGCGAAAGTTAATTTCCTAATCATTGCTTTTTTTAAATTGTTAATAATGGGTTAAAGGTCGACTGATGATTATTATTTAACTTCTTCAAAATTGCTATATTTTGTCCACCCGAATTTGTGGGCAAAGCAGCCTGAAATATAATTTAATGGGTTCTGTATAATTTGTTGCCTTCTATATTGTTCTTGTGCCAAAAAAGTAGACGGTGAAACGCCAACATTTTTTTTGAAAAGTCCGCTAAAAGAACTCAAGCTCTCAAAACCAACAGAAAAGCAAACATCTGAAACGGGTTTGTCTTTCTGAAATAATAGTATCGCATTATCAATTCTAACAGAGGTCAAGTATTGGTGAGGTGTCTTGCCATAAATTTGTTTGAATAGCCTGATGAAATGAAATTTAGAAAAAAATGCTTCGTCTGATATATGGTCAATATCAATTTTATCGGCAAAGTTTGTATCAATGAAAAGTTTGGCTTGAACAATTCGTTTGTATAAATAAACTTTTGGATATTGCTCTGTCGTCATTTTTATTGTCTGTTCAATTTTTGAAGACTGTCGGTTTACAATTACCGCCAACGTTCAACTATTGCTGAAGGCGGAGGGATTTTAAGCACTAAAGTTCATTAAAATTACAAATGTTCAATTACTTCCGTCAGCTTAATAGTATTGCTTCAGCCCCGCTTTTGGCAATACTATGTTAGGCACAGTACTTTCTATAATTTGCTAATTTCTTCTTCCGAAAGTCCTGTTAGTTTAGCAATGTCAGTCATAGAAAGGCCCATTGATTTTGCTTGTTTAGCAATTTCAATTTTTCCTTCAATTTGTCCTTCGTCAAAGGCAGTATCGATAACGCCTTTCAGGTCACGGTAAACTTTCAAGCTGTTTTCGTACTTGTCCAACTCTGTTTGTCCAAGATTGGCAAGTTCTGCTTTCTTAAATGCCTGCACAAACACTTCCTCCTTAAAAATTGCCGGGATGCTTTGGAAGTCCTCCAGATGTTTGATGAAGTACAGCCATTTGTCCAAACGGGCCTCCAACTGGTTTTCAGTTTTTGTGAAATTCGGCATTTCTAAATACACATAGGTCAGCTTGTCGTAGAATACCTTACCGTTTTGGTTCTTAAGCTTTATCGTATGTAAAAACCCGCCCCGTTCCGGTCCGCTTTCGTAGTCATCAAAGGTAAAGTCTAAAATACCGATGCAGTAAACCGCTTTCAAATTATAGTTCCATTCACCCTTTTCCGCCTGTTCACGGATTGGGAAAGTAGAATAGTAAATAGTTCTTTCTTTAAAATAATTCTGTTTAGCTTTTTGCAGTTCTACGATGAATTTTTCGCCTTTGTCGTTTTCGCAATAAATGTCGTAAACCGCTTTTCGGTCAAGGTCGGTTAGTCCGAGTTGTTCGGTGTTTTTGAAAGTCAGGTCAACAATTTTATTTTGTTCAGGCAAAAGTGCATTGAGGAAGTCAATAAGCTGTGGCTTACTGGCTTCTTCGCCAAATATTTTCTTAAAACCAAAATCGGTATAAGGGTTAATGTATTTTGCCTTCATCGTTTTGTTATCCTTAACTTGTCTGGCAAATTTACAAAAAATCGTTTTAAGTCTGTCGTATATAGGTTGGCAGGTTGGTCGGCAGTATTGTGCCTAACGGAAAAGTATTGCCGAAGAACTGGAATTTATAATCCGTCAGCCCGAAACCAAAGTTAAATTTATAATAAAAAGTTGATGCTTCTTTTACCAGCTAAATTTATGTTCCTTCAACCGAAACTAAAGCAAAATAGAAAAATAAAAGCTGAATTGTAAACTGTCAGCCAGTTTTTTGCCAAACCCATGTTAGCCGCTTTTTGTGTTTTTGCTTTTTTGGGACAAAAAAATCTTTAACAAACTTTGCCGGGCAAAAACACAAATTGCGCCTAACGGAAAAGTATTGCCGAAGTGCGGGATAATAGAATTCCAGTAGCCGAATATATTATAAAAGATTAATTGAAAAACTAATATTCAGCCTCTGTTCGTCAGCCTGCATTTTGGCAATACAATGTTGGCGGTTCGTGCTTTTATCAAGCAGGTTGTTTGCTTTTTGAAGAAGTTTTTGTTTTGGCTTTTCGTAATACTTGCAGCCTTTGTTTTTCTTTGTCAGTACGAATGAACTCACTAATTGCAAGTTCCTCTTCTTTAGTCATTGGTTCTTGTCCGCCAATAAAGTCTACGTCAAGTTCTTTTTGTCTATTTTTCATTTGGAAAATATTTATTGATGAGTTTTAATGCTGCAATTGTGTCAATAATCATAATACGTCCACCAGCATGCATTGCACCTAAAGTGTCTATATAATGTTGAACAAGTTGTGTTTTAGAAAAGAAGGAAACGTTGCCTTCATGTCCACGTTGAAAAGAAAGTTTACAGGCAAAAGCTACCAAATTACCAGGAACGCCTGCATAAACCTTTGATTTCCTTTATTGAAAGGTGCACTTTCAACAAGGTGCATATAAACGTGGTCAGATTTGATCTCTATACTTATTAAGCCTTGTATTACAGTCTGATTGTTTACTATAGTCAGCTTATAAACGTCTCTTTCTGGTTGCTTAAATTCCAGTTTCCAATCAAACTGCCAGTCGTTTTTCTTAGTTACGCCCTTTAAGTCTGCATTTATGATAAGCGTAATATCAGTGGGGAAACTGTCACCTGTAATGATGTTTTCAATAGAATTGGTTAACTTGTCAACCTCAAAATCAAGTCCTATTTTTTTTCGTTGTTTCACTAAACGAATTTACGAAAACTCGGTCGCTTTAGAAAGAAGTTTTATTGCTTTTAGGATGTCAGGCAGCATGACCGCTAACGGAAAGGGCTTGGCGAAGAACTGATATTTGAAATCCTTCTGCTGAAACCGAAGTTAAATTTATAATCAAATGTTGATGCTTCTTTTATCGGTTAAATTTTATTCCTTCTGCCGAAACTGAAGTAAAATAGTTAAACAAAAGCTCGAATTACTTCCATCCGCCAGTTTTTTGCCAAACCAATGTTAGCGGTCGTTGTTCTTTATTCGTTGTTAAGTCTGTCAATTGTTTTTTGAATCGAATAATCTTTATTTCTGTTCTTATAGTTTGGAATGTCAATAACGAAGTCTAGAAAGTGATGATTATTGTTTGTTCCTAAAGAACCGGAAATTACTTGAATATTAACTGTGTCTTTGTCTTTACAATATTCGCAGTATTGTTTCAATTTTGTTCTCTTATCGTTCTTATCAACATAAAAATATGTTGAGTCAGATGATTTTATTGAACTTCCTTTAATTGTGAATTTGGTTTTTAAATGCCCATTTTCTGGAACTCTGTATATTCTGCTGTGTTGTGTAAGCTCCCCATTTTTAGTACGTATCAAAAGTAGATTTTTCTCTTAGTTTTTCAATTTTATTATTGTTGTTAAAACCGGATGTGGGAATGTGGTCAGGAGCAGCGCCGGGTTTTGTGCCGGGCTGCTGTCCACATTTCCACATCATGGGTGACAGCCCACCTAAAGCGTCATGCGGCCGGTCATGGTTATAATCATGCACCCATTCCTGGCTGATTTCCCTTACCTCATCCAGATCTTCAAACAGATAACTGTCCAACACATTCTGCCGGTAAGTACGGTTGAAACGTTCAATATAAGCATTTTGTGTAGGCTTGCCCGGCTGGATATATTTGAACTCGATGCCCTGCATTTCGCTCCAGTCCTGAGCTATCCTTGCTACAAATTCAGGCCCGTTATCCATCCTGATTTTCTTTGGTTTGCCGCTTTTGTTAATTAAATGGTTCAGTACCCATAATACCCTGCTGCTTTTGATGGAATAATCGGTTTCAATAAATAACACTTCCCGGTTATGGTCGTCGATCACATGGAAAGAACGAAACTTCCTGCCACCCCAAAGTGCATCACTCATAAAATCTATGCTCCAGGTATCATTCATTTCTGCCGGTCGTACGAGCGCTTCTTTTACCCTTGCCGGCAAACGCTTCTTTATCTTTCTGCGCAGTGGCAATTGCAACGCTTTGTAGACCCGGTGCAGCCGTTTATGGTTGATCTTTTCACCAGCATTGCGCAACCGGTAATAACATTTCCAGAAACCCTCGCATGGGTGCAAGCATGCAAATTCTTTCAGCTTTTCTGATACATGCTGATCGTCTTTAATAGAATGGTAATGAAATGTACTGCGGCTGATCCCTATCAACTGGCATACCCTGCTGATGCCAAAGGGTTTCTCCTGAATACACTCTTTTATGACAGTTCGCTTATGGCAGGGTGCTAAAGCTTTTTTTCGATGATGTATCTGGCGGCCTCTAAATCCAGGGCAAGATTGGCATACATCCGCTTTAACCTGGTGTTCTCTTCTTCCAGCTCTTTAAGCCTTTTTAATTCTGTGGCCTCCAGTCCGCCGTAACGCTGGCGCCATTTATAAAAAGCGGCACGGCTCACGCCGTATTCCCTGGTAATCTGTTCTACGGTCTTGCCCTGGTCAAACTCTTTTAAAATACGGGCTGTCTGTTCCGGTGTAAATTTGCTCTTCTTCATTTCTATACAATTTAAAGTTAACACTTTTGTCTCCTTTTAAATCGTACTAATTTTGGGGAAGCTTACA
>NZ_WPIK01000024.1 GCF_009754915.1 Mucilaginibacter arboris
AAAATTACCTTGTTCGTGTTTGCTTTTACCCTTGACAAAATAATACCTAACTAACAACTTGAGTTAATTAATCTTCTTGTTCTGCTTTACATTAATTCTAAACACCAAACACATTTTTGCTTCTTTTACTGCACAAAAAATTAAATAAAAAAACTCCCGGCATATTAAAGCCAGGAGTTTCTAATTTTTAGCTGCTAAAAGAAGTATTATTTGTCAATCGATCCCAAAACCCTGCCCATAAATTGGTTCAGTGCTTCTTTAGCAGGAATACCTTCTTGTATTGATTTATGTACTTCCAGCGCTCCGTAAAAGTTAGATAACAATTCGCCGATCACATCCAGTTCTTCATCTTTTATCGATGGAAGTTCCGTCATATACTCTAGCAAATCAATCGTTTCTATCACCCAATCCTGATCGTGTGTTTCCACAAAACCAAGAACATGTTTAATTACCGGCAGTTTCATCGATCAGTTCTTTAAGTACTTCTGTTTTATTGGTTTGAGTTTGCTTAAACAATTTTCCATCGATAAAAGAAGCAAACGTAGGCAAATTGCTTACATCGGCCAGTTTCCTGGATTCCGGGTTTTTCTCTGCATCAATTACCACAAACTTAATATCTTCAAATTCTGATGAAAACCTTTTAAATTTAGGTTTCATAATCTTGCAGTTGCCGCACCAGGAAGCTGCATATTGTACAATAACTTTTTTATTCCCGGCAACAACGCTGCCTAAAGTATCTGTTGTTAGTTCCGTCATTGTTTAGTTTGCTTGTAAATATTCTGCTACGCCTTTGGTAGTTGCAGCCATTGCTTCTTTACCTTGTTCCCAGTTGGCCGGACAAACTTCGCCATGTGTTTGTACGTGTGTATAAGCATCTACCAAACGCAAATACTCGTTTACGTTACGGCCAAGCGGCATGTGGTTAATGCTTTCGTGGAAAACGGTTCCTTCTTCGTCAATTAAATAAGTAGCGCGGTAAGTCACAAAATCTTCTTCATCCAAAATGCCTAATTCAGCAGCTAATTTGCGGGTTGTATCAGCTAATAAAGGAAAAGTAACACCTTCGATGCCGCCGTTATCTTTTGCAGTGCTTAACCAGGCAAAATGTACTTCGGCAGAATCGCAAGAAGCACCAATTACGATAGTATTTTTAGCATTAAAATCTTCCTGGGCAGCTTGGAAAGCATGGATTTCTGTCGGACAAACAAAAGTAAAATCTTTAGGGTACCAGAAAAGCAATACTTTTTTGTTCTCGTCGATCGCTTTTTGTAATACGTTGATTTTAAATGCATCGCCCATTTCGTCCATGGCATTTACAGTCAGGTTTGGAAATTTATTTCCTACTATTGAATTTCTCATATTAAAATAATATTCTTATTAAAAAAAATGTAATAATGCTTTTATTACGCCGCGAATTTCGCATTTAAAGAGGATATTTTTCTTAACCCAAGTTATTATTGTGGATAAAGGAAAGATTAATTACACCATGCAGACATACTTCCGTTGTTATTTTACTGTTGGGCTAAATCTTCTTCAAAAAACAAAGACGTGGATGTTTTGAAGACGATTCCTTCTAACGCCGGAATAACAAGGGCATGCTTTTATCTTTCCGACTTCCGGCCTCTTCTAACTTTCCGACCTTTTTCAATGCTTCTTTTACCACCTAAAAATCATGAACCGTTTGTCGTACCGGACTTGTTCGGCATCCCCGAGTGAAAAGTAATTTTGCATATTTGTCCTGAGAGATTCTGAAACAAGTTCAGAATGACAAGGGCATGCTTCTTTTACCAGCTAAAAATCCTGCTTTAACGTTTCCGCATAATCTGTATCTTCGCGGATGCAAGAAAAAATTATCATTCTTGATTTCGGTTCGCAATTTACCCAGCTTATTGCGCGCCGTGTCAGGGAATTGAGCATTTACTGCGAAATTCATCCTTTTAATCATTTGCCCGAATTTGATGCTTCTGTAAAAGGAATTATTCTGTCCGGTAGTCCGTATTCTGTCCGCCAAACTGATGCACCTCATTTTGATTTTACGCCTTTTCATGGTAAACTTCCGGTTTTAGGTGTTTGTTATGGCGCACAATTTCTGGCGCATCATTCCGGTGGAGAAGTTTTAGCTTCCAGTACCAGGGAATATGGAAGGGCGCATTTACAATATATTAACAGTGACAATCCTTTATTAAAGCTGATTCCTGCAAACTCGCAAGTTTGGATGTCTCATGGAGATACCATTGCTTCAATTGCTGATGATTTTGAAGTGATTGCAAGTACAGATTCTGTTAAAGTTGCTGCTTATCAAATTAAAGGCACACAAACTTACGGCATTCAGTTTCATCCCGAAGTAACGCATAGTATCGATGGCAAACAGCTGCTGCAAAACTTTCTGGTTGATATTTGCGGTTGCCAGCAGGATTGGACCGCAGATTCTTTTGTAGAAACCACCATTGCAGAATTGAAAGAAAAATTAGGAGATGACCAGGTTGTTTTAGGACTTTCCGGCGGCGTAGATTCTTCAGTTGCTGCCGTTTTGCTGCATCATGCTATCGGCAAAAACCTGCACTGTATTTTTGTAGATAATGGTTTGCTTAGGAAAGACGAGTTTCAATCCGTTTTAGATTCGTACCAGCACATGGGCTTGAACGTAAAAGGCGTAGATGCCAAACAACGTTTTTATGATGCTTTAGGCGGATTGTCTGATCCGGAGAAAAAACGAAAAGCAATTGGCCGTGTTTTTATAGAAGTTTTTGATGATGAAGCGCATCGCATAGAAAATGTAAAATGGCTTGGGCAAGGAACGATTTATCCCGATGTGATTGAATCTGTTTCGGTAAAAGGTCCGTCAGCAACCATCAAATCACACCATAATGTTGGTGGCTTGCCAGATTTTATGAAGCTAAAAGTAGTAGAACCGCTCAATACTTTATTTAAAGATGAAGTACGAAAAGTAGGTAAAGCACTGGAAATTGATCCGAATATTTTAGGCCGTCATCCTTTTCCAGGCCCTGGTTTAGCGATCCGGATTTTAGGTGAAATAACGCCCGAAAAAGTAGCTATTTTACAGGAAGCAGATGCCATCTACATCAACAATTTAAGGTCGGCAGGTGTTTACGATCAGGTTTGGCAGGCAGGCGCTATCTTTTTACCAGTACAATCTGTTGGCGTAATGGGAGATGAACGTACTTACGAAAATGTGATTTGCCTTCGCGCCGTTGAATCTTTAGATGGAATGACGGCTGACTGGTGCCATTTGCCTTACAACCTGCTTGGAAAAATATCTAACGAAATTATCAATAATGTTAAAGGAATTAACCGTGTTGTGTACGACATCAGTTCTAAACCCCCGGCAACCATTGAGTGGGAGTAAGTGGCTGATGCTTCTTTTACCGGCAATTTTTTTAGCTGCCTGTTCGCCAAAAATCCGCCCGGTCGTTGTTCAGCAACCTGCAACTAAAACGCAGGAAGAGGTCACCAAAGAAAAAGAAGCTGCCGAAAAAGCCGCTGCTGCAAAAGCTGCTGCCGAAGTTCCGGTTGTTAAGCCCAAGCGCATTCCTTCCATTGCTTTATTGCTGCCTTTTGCGCTTGATCCTGCCGATCCAAAAACGGTTACTAAAAATCAGGTTAAAACCAATATTGCTGTTGATTTTTATGAAGGTTTTAAGCTGGCGCTTGATTCGTTGACCAGCAGTGGGCAAAGTTTTAAATTAACTGTTTTAGATACACGCGATGAAGAAAGCCAGGCGCAAAGGCTGGCTGCTGATCCTGCTGTCCGCAACAGCGATTTAGTTGTTGGCCCCATTTTTCCGGCTGGCGTACAGGCATTTTCTGCACGCATCAGTAACTTGCATAAGCCTGTTGTTTCGCCGCTTTCCGCAACCTCTCCGGCTGGTTACCATAACGAATCTTTAATCACTTTAACACCTCCGCTGGAGTTCCATGCCTGGCGTGTTGCACAATATATTCAGGAAAACATCCGGCCAAAAGTGGTTTACATTTTACGGTCGGGTTTTTCGGAAGAGAACAAATATATTTTACCCTTTAAAAGAAGCATCGACAGTTTAAGCCATAAGCGGATCAGGATTGTAGATGTAACAATTAGCAAAGGAAATTTTAGCGCTTTACTGCCCAGCCTTTCTAAAACTTCGGAAAATGTTTTTGTTATGCCTGCAACAGACCGTTCTTTTTTAAGGGTTATGTTCCAGGCTTTAGATAAACTGGCAGATACTTATCCGATACAGCTTTTTGGCCATCCTAACTGGAACAAAGCTACTTTTTTACGTCAGGAAGTTTTGGAGAAGATGCATACTTGCATTACTTCGGCTTACCAGGTTAATTATAAATCGGCAGAAACAAGCAATTTTATCAAAAGCTTTCGCAGAACTTACCATACCGAACCGGGGGAATATGCGATAAAAGGATTTGATACCGGTTTATACTTTGGCAAGTTAGTAGCTGATCCTGCTGCAGATTTTAATCATCTGCAAAATATGCCTTTTGATGCGCTGCATAACCATTTTGAGTTTGTAAAGAAAAAAGGTTATGGCTGGATCAACACGTATGTAGAATTGTTGCAGTATGAAGATTACACGCTGAAACCCGTTAAATGAGAGCCGAAAACCAACTTCGTACATTTTTAGCTTTACTGAAGGAGTATCCGGCAGAAACGCCTTTGTACAAGTTTTTGCCCGGCTATTTCCGGTTGCATAAAAAGATGGGCTCGACAGATCGAAAGGTTGCTTTGAGGTTGGTTTACAATTACTTCCGTTTGGGAAAAGCACTGGTTAACCATCCGCCCGAGGAACGTTTGTTTGCTGCAGAGTTTTTGTGCAACAATCAGGAAAACTCTTTTTTAAGTTTTTTTAAGCCTGAATTAGCAGCGCAGATTGCAATTCCGGCAGAAGAAAAGATTTTCGTATTGCAAAAAGAGTATCCGGATTTTAAGCTGGAAGATGTTTTTCCGTTTACCGGTTATCTATCAGCAGGAATTGATCAGATACTGTTTTTACAGTCCTTTTTTATACAACCAGACCTGTTTATCCGCATTCAGAAAGGGCACGAGTTTCAGGTGAAACAAACGCTTGCTGCCGCTGATGTTGTTTTCAGGCAAAAAAGCGAGCAATGTTTGGCGTTGCCGAACGGTACGAAATTAGACCGGCTTTTTCCGATGCAGCGTTATTTTGAAGTGCAGGACGAATCGTCCCAGTTAACGGCACAGTATTTTCAACCCAAAAAATGGGAGAACTGGTGGGATGCCTGTGCAGCTTCGGGCGGTAAAACCTTGTTATTGCACGAACAGGAACCGGATTTGAAACTGGTTGTTTCTGATATTCGCGAATCTGTTTTGGATAACCTGGACGAGCGTTTGCAATTGGCCGGAATTAAAAAATATCAGAAAAAGCTGCTCGACCTCACTCAAAATCCTGATCCAATTTTACATGATTATGCTTTCGACGGGATTATTTTAGATGCGCCTTGCACCGGCTCCGGAACCTGGGGAAGAACGCCGGAAATGATTAATCAGTTTAACGCTTCCCGCATTTCTTTTTTTCAGCAATTGCAAAAAACGATTGCTTTAAATGTGGTTAAATATTTAAACCCTGGCAAGCCATTAATTTATATTACCTGCTCGGCTTTCAGCGAAGAAAACGAAGATGTTGTAAATTACCTGGTAAAAGAAGCACGGTTAACTTTAGAATCTTCGGAATTGTTAAAAGGTTATGAGCGAAAATCGGATACTATGTTTGTAGCCAGGCTTATTAAGAATCTATAATATTTTTTCTGGCATTTCGACCAAAGGGAGAAATCTTCTTTAAATCATCAACATCAGATTTACTTTAAAGAAGATTTCTCCCTTTGATCTAAATGACAACATGCTTTACAAATGCGTATTGCTTCTAAAAAGCTTGATCGATATTGCCAGTAAAATAATTCCGAAAGCTTTTCGCAAAATGTCAAGTCCGGTTTTCCCCAACAGCTTTTCCAGCCATTGCACGTTTTTCAACACTAAATAAACAAATATGGTATTTAAGGCAATGCCAACAATGATATTTTGGGTTTGATATTCTGATTTTAAAGAAAGTAAAGTAGTCATTGTTCCGGCGCCGGCAATAAGCGGAAAAGCCAGCGGAACGATAGAAGCGGTAGAGGAGATTTCTTCTTCTTTAAAAAAACGGACGCCTAAAATTAATTCCATTGCAATAATAAATATTACCAGCGAACCGGCAATGGCAAAGGAAGCGACATCAATATTAATTATAGCAAGCAGTTGATCGCCAACAAACAGGAAAATGATCATCAGTACAAAAACAGTTAATGATGCTTTTTCTGATTCGATCCTTCCTGCTTTTTGCCGCATATCAATAATGATCGGAATGGTGCCGATGATATCAATAATGGCAAACAGGATCATGGTTACCGATAAAATTTCTCTGGGATTAAAGCTTAACATGGCCTAAGTATTAATTTTTTCTTTTGATCTTAAAAGAAAGGTAAATAAAAATCCTGCTAAAATATAAACGGCCGACAAAAAGAAAACATAATGGACTGAAATACCCGAAATTAAACCAGCGCTTATTGGGCCAAGAATTTGTCCGATAGAAGCGTATGACTGGTTGATCCCTAAAGTTTGGCCTTGTTCATTCTGGCCAACGCGTTCAGAAATAATGGCATTAAGCATTGGGTTCCGTAGTCCGTTAAACAAGCCGTAAACACACATACAAACTGCAAATAAAATAAGTTTGTTAGTGAAACCGGAAAGCAGCATCGGCAAAAAACAAAAAATAAGCGATAAAAGAAGTATGAGCGATTTGGATGAAATAAGTTTTGTGATGTATGGAACGGCCAATTGCATCAGGATACCCGAAATGCCAAAACCGGCAAAAAAAACACCGATCTGAAAAGGTGTAATTTTTAAAACATCTGCCGTAAAAGTCTGGAAACCGATAATCATGGTAAACTGTGCCATGGTTAATAAAAAGCCGATAAAAACAGCACTGCCAATAACGGGAGCTTTCAGCACGGTAATTAAAGATTTAAAGCTGAACTTATTATCGTTTTTACGCTCGTGTTTAGGGTTGGTTTCCTGCAAGAAAAAGTAGATGCAGCATACACCGATCAAGGCTATTCCTGCCGAAAAATAAAAAGGTGCCTGTAAACTGATCTTACTTAAAATACCACCAATAGCCGGACCGATTACAAAACCAAAACCAAAAGCCGAACCGATAATACCGAAGTTTTTAGCACGGTCTTCATTTGAAGAAGAGTCGGAAACCATTGCTTGTGCCACAGAAATATTACCGCCGGTAATACCATCTAAAATACGGGCAGCAAAAAGCATGATCAGGCTGCGTGCTTCTGCAAACAAAATAAAGGAAATACAGGTGCCGATCAGGCTGATGATAAGCAACGGTTTGCGGCCGTATTTATCAGACAAAGAACCTAAAACCGGCGTGGCGAAAAACTGTGCGATGGAAAAAGAAGCGGTTAATAAACCTAAAGTTTGCTCGGTAATACCAAATTGCTTTCCGTAAGGATAGATCAGCGGAACGATAATTCCAAAACCCAAGGAGTTGATTACGCAAATAAATACCAGTACCCATAAGTTTTTATTTTTCTTCATTAGTTGTAATTGCCTGGTAAAGGAAGTATTGAAACAAAAAAAGGTTCTGCCATGCAGAACCTTTTTTGAGAATGTTTTTAAAGCTTGTTCTAAAATTTAGGCTTTATAGGATCAACCGGATCCAAAATAACACTTTTATTTTGCAATACAGAATTCTTTTTGCTGTAAGTAAAGTAAATAATTAACCCAATAAACAGCCATACAAACAACCTTAGCCAATTGGTCCAGCCCAATCCAAATATCATTGCCCCGCAAACTACAATACCTAAGATAGGCACAAAAGGGACCCAAGGCGTTTTAAATTCGCGTTTAAGTTCAGGATCTGTTTTACGCAATACAATTACGGCAACACATACTAATATAAAAGCAAATAAAGTCCCGATGCTGGTCATGTCGCCAACAATATCTCCCGGAACAAAAGCTGCAAATAAACCTACCAGTATCAAAATAAACCAGCTTGCTTTGTAAGGAGTTTTGTATTTAGGGTGTATTTCGCTAAAAACTTTTGGCAACAAGCCATCGCGGCTCATAGAATAAAATACACGCGACTGGCCTAAAAGCATGACCAGAATTACCGAAGAAAAACCAGCCAAAATAGCAACTGTTACTAATTTGCCTAACCAGCCATAGCCAATCATATACTTGTGGATAGCAAAAACAACAGAAGCTTCTTTACCTGTGGTACGAAAGTCTTCGGTAGTAGCAATTCCGGTTAAAACATGTGCAAAAAGAATATAAAGAATAGTACAAATTGCCAGTGAACCTAAAATACCGATAGGCATATCCCTTTTGGGGTTTTTTGCTTCCTGAGCTGTTGTACTTACTGCATCAAAACCAATAAATGCAAAGAACACAACACCTGCGGCACCGAGTATGCCCATAATTCCTCCAAAATTATGTGAAATCCCTTCGTGGTCAACATAAGTAGTGGGTGCCGGGATATAAGGGGTATGATTTTCTGGTTTAATAAATTGCCATCCTAAAATAATAATCAGAACAACGATGGTAACTTTGGTAATTACGATAATGCCATTTACCAGGGCAGATTCCTGCGTTCCTTTAATCAGCAGCATGGTTAAAATAATCACGATTGCTAATGCGGGAAGGTTAATTAAACCATGTGCAGTTCCGTCAACCGAAGTTTGAAAAGGCGAGTGGCACCATTCATAAGGTATTGCTTTCAACCCAAATACATTTATCAGTAAATTGTTCAGGTATTCACTCCAGGCTATACCAACAGTTGCAGCGCCCACTGCATATTCCAATATCAAATCCCATCCGATTATCCAGGCCATCAATTCGCCCATAGTAGCATAAGTGTAAGTATAAGCACTACCGGCAATAGGAATAGATGAAGAAAGTTCCGCATAACAAAGCCCGGCCAGCGCACAGCCTATTGCGGCAACAATAAAACCAAAAGTTACAGATGGGCCGGCATATTCTGCGGCTGCTGCGGCAGTACGCACAAACAAACCTGCACCGATAATAGCACCAATTCCTAAGGCGATTAAAGAACCTGCAGTAAGCGTACGTTTTAAGCTTTTTTCAGACTCTGCTGATTCTGCCATTAGTGTACTTATGGGCTTTTTTAAAAATAAACTCATGTAGTTTTTCTGATTAGTTGTTTCAATTTATCTGCAATTTCAAACGTAATTAAATTAATTGATAAAAAAGAAAGGGATTCCATGTAAGAAATCCCTTTCTGGTAACAATTATATTGATTATCAGTATTTTTTATTTAACAAATGCTGTTTTTACTGCCTCAATTTTAATTTCTTTATTAATTTGATGCTTAATTTTAGTGATGCCATTGTTTTCTACATGAATATGAGGGGCAATAATTAAAGAAACAATGGACATTAGTTTGATTAATATATTCATTGAAGGGCCCGAAGTATCTTTAAAAGGATCGCCAACGGTATCACCGGTAACTGAAGCTTTGTGCGGTTCGGATTTTTTGTAGTAAACCTCTCCGTTAATTTCTACACCTTTTTCAAATGATTTTTTAGCATTGTCCCAGGCACCGCCCGCGTTAGATTGAAAAATGCCCATTAAAACTCCGGAAACGGTTACGCCGGCAAGCAATCCGCCTAAAACTTCTGGCCCCAAAGTAAAACCAACGATAATCGGTGTAATTAAGGCAATTAAACCAGGCGCTACCATTTCGCGTAAAGAAGCTTGTGTTGAAATAGCAACGCATTTTTCGTATTCCGGCTTGGCTTTATATTCCATAATTCCGGGGATTTCCCGAAACTGACGCCTAACTTCCTGTACCATGGCCATAGCGGCGCGGCCGACAGCAGAAATACAAAGCGAAGAAAAAATAAAAGGGATCATGCCGCCAATAAATAATCCGGCCAAAACATCTGCCTTATAAATATCAATATGATCTATCCCGGCAACGCCAACAAAGGCAGCAAACAAAGCCAGTGAAGTTAAAGCGGCAGAAGCAATGGCAAATCCTTTTCCGGTTGCAGCCGTAGTATTACCAACCGCATCTAAAATATCTGTCCGGTGGCGCACTTCTTCCGGCAACTGGCTCATTTCGGCAATTCCTCCGGCATTATCTGCAATGGGGCCAAATGCATCAATGGCTAACTGCATGGCCGTTGTTGACATCATTCCGGCAGCAGCAATAGCAACGCCATATAATCCCGCAAAATGAAAAGAACCATAAATCCCGGCTGCTAAAACAAGTATCGGCAATACCGTTGATTCCATGCCGATAGCTAAACCGGCAATAATATTGGTAGCATGGCCGGTAGAGGATTGTTTAATAATACTCATCACCGGCCGTTTGCCCATTGCCGTATAGTATTCTGTGATGATAGACATTAAAGCGCCAACTACCAGGCCAACGGCAATCGATAAAAATACATCTGTTTTGGTAAAAGTTATGCCACGAATAGTCATGGTAGCAGGAAGCAGCCACTTTACGGCAAAAAAAGTTGCAATCGCCGTTAAAACAATCGACATCCAATTCCCTAAGTTTAAAGCATTTTGCACGCTATCAGTATCCTTTTTTATGCCGACAAAAGAAGCACCGACAATAGAAAATATCAACCCTAAACCGGCAATTAGCATAGGTAACAGGATAGGGGCAATACCACCAAACTGGTCGTCCGATTTAATTTCCTGTCCTAAAACCATTGTTGCCAGCATAGTAGCCACATAAGAACCAAATAAATCTGCCCCCATTCCTGCTACGTCGCCAACGTTATCGCCAACATTGTCCGCAATAGTAGCAGGGTTTCGCACATCATCTTCCGGTATTCCTGCCTCAACTTTACCAACTAAATCAGCGCCAACATCAGCGGCTTTGGTATAAATTCCACCGCCAACACGGGCAAACAAAGCGATCGATTCGGCGCCTAAAGAAAATCCGGCCAAAACTTCCAATGCTTTTTTCATGTCTTTACCATTTAAACTTCCGCCGGTATTAACTACATAAACCTGGTAAAAAACAATAAACAATGAACCCAGCCCGATAATGGCCAAACCGGCAACGCCTAATCCCATCACCGTTCCACCTGTAAAAGAAACTTTTAATGCTTGTGCAAGGCTTGTTTTTGCAGCATGCGTGGTCCGGACGTTTGCTTTTGTGGCAACACGCATCCCAAGGTATCCTGCAAATGCAGAAAATAAAGCGCCTATTAAAAACGAAATAGCAATAACCGGGCTTGAAGTTTCTACCGTAGTGCCAGAATAAGCTAACAAAATCATGGCGAGTGCCACAAAATAAGCGAGAATACGCCATTCTGCACGTAAAAAAGCCATTGCCCCATCTGCAATGTAACCTGCCAGTTCGGTCATTTTTGCATCCCCGGCCGTTTGTTTGGTAACCCAGGCAGATTTTGCAGCCATAAATAAAAGCCCGACCACGCCAAACAACGGGATCAGGAAGACTAAATTTTTGTTTAGAAATTCCATAAATAGATTAGTAAATGGTTATAATGATTGGTAGGGAAAGCTAAGGATTGTAAAATGGATTGGCAATAGCCTATTAAAAATTATTTTCAACAGCCTGTATCTTCAAAATATAGTTTTTTTAAATAGCTTAGGAAAAATTAGTTTTAGCCGATGGAGAATAAAATAGAAGATCAGGAAATGAAACGGGAACTCGGACTATTGGACTCAACTATGCTGGTAGTTGGTTCGATGATTGGTTCCGGGATTTTTATTGTTAGTGCCGATATTACCCGAAGTGTGGGCAGTGCAGGCTGGGTTATCCTGATCTGGGTAATCAGCGGTTTAATTACTTTAACAGCTGCCTTAAGTTATGGCGAACTTTCGGCCATGTTTCCAAAAGCCGGAGGCCAATACGTTTATCTCCGCGAAGCTTATAATAAATTTGTGGCTTTCCTGTTTGGCTGGTCAACTTTTACCGTGATACAAACCGGTACCATTGCAGCAGTCGGCGTTGCTTTTGCTAAGTTTTCGGCTTATATCTTTCCTGCTGTTGGGCCTGATCATATTTTATTTACGTTAGAAAGTTTTCAGTTTAATGCCGCACAACTGCTTTCTGTAGTGATGGTTATCCTGCTAACCTGGATAAACAGCAGAGGTGTAAAAAATGGTAAGATCATCCAAACGTTGTTTACCATCACTAAAATACTTTCCCTTTTTGGGTTGATTATTTTTGGTTTGACAACTGCTTTTCGCTCAGAAATATGGCAATCCAACTGGGCCGAACCCTGGAAGATGGTGCAATGGAAAGCCGGTTCCAACACCGCAATTGCCATTGGCGGAAGTGCTTTATTTGCAGGCATTATTTCATCAATGGTTGGTTCTTTGTTTTCCAGTGATGCCTGGAACAATGTAACCTTTATCGCTGGAGAAATACGGAACCCAAAACGAAATATTGGTTTAAGCTTATTTTTAGGAACGTTGATTGTTACCGTAATTTACATTCTGGCCAACGTGATGTACACAGCAGTTTTGCCGATGGTAGAAATTGCACATGCGCCCGCAGATCGTGTTGCTGTTGCCGCTTCGCAATACATTTTCGGAACTTCCGGAACGATTATTATAGCCGTAATGATCATGATCTCTACTTTTGGCTGTAATAATGGATTGATATTAGCTGGCGCGAGAGTTTACTATACCATGGCGCAGGATGGGCTTTTCTTTAAACAAGCTGCACATTTAAACAAGTTTGAAGTACCGGGCTGGGGCTTATGGGCACAATGTATCTGGACTTGTATGCTTTGTTTATCAGGCACTTATGGCGCGCTACTGGATTATGTTGTTTTCGTAGTGCTAATTTTTTATATCCTTACCATCGGCGGTATTTTTATCCTCCGCAAAAAACGGCCGGATGCAGAGCGCCCTTATAAAGCTTTTTTATACCCGGTTTTACCTGCTTTATATATTGTTGCGGCTGCTGTAATTTGCATCGGTTTGCTCATTTATAAAACGGATACTGCCGGCTACGGATTGCTCATCGTGCTGCTTGGTATCCCTGTTTATTTTATTTCTCAACGCAACCTAAAAAATGCCCGATAAAAGAAGCATACTGTTTTTAGCACTGTTTTTTCTTACTGTTAATGCCCGCTCACAAAGCCTGGATCAAAAATTACAAACTGCTTTTACCCTTTTAGAGCAGGATGCGCAATGTAAATATGCTTCCGTTTCCTTAACCGTTCTGGATGCAAAAACCGGCGAAACTGTTTTTACCGCTCATCCCAATATGGGTTTAGCTACGGCTTCAACCTTAAAAACAATCACTGCTATTACGGCTTTTAATTTGTTGGGAAAGGATTTTCAATACCAAACTACTTTAGGTTATAACGGAATAATTTCTGCAGATGGAACTTTAAAAGGAAATCTAATCATAAAAGGCGGCGGCGACCCAACGTTAGGAAGCTGGCGTTACGAATCGTCCAAAGAAAACACCGTTTTAAAGATTTGGGTCGAAGCTATCCGCAAAGCAGGGATCAAAAAAATAGAAGGCCGGATTATTGGTGATGATACTGTTTTTGGCAACCAAAAAATTCCTGATGGTTGGAACTGGCAGGTTTTGGGCAATTATTATGGTGCCGGGACTTCGGGCTTGTGCTGGCGCGAAAACCAGTTTGATATTAAATTACAACAAAGTGGAACAGGGAATAAAGTAAAGTTGATAAAAACAATTCCGGTGATGCCGTATGTACAGTTCAACAACGAATTGCTTACTGGCGCAGCAGGTTCCGGCGATCAGGCTTACGCATTTTTACCCGTTAAAAACAGCATGTTCTTTTTAAGCGGGACTTATGCCGAAGATCTCAGCAAACGAAGTATTTCTGCTGCTTTGCCCGATCCGGCTTTTGATGCCGCTTACCGTTTAACCGATACCTTAAACCGTTTAGGAATTGTGCTGGAAGGAACAACAGCATCCACCGAAACATTATTATCGGTACAAGAGCAAACGCCGCAAGCTACACAAATTTTGGTGAATATTGCTTCGCCAAAACTAAGCGGGATTATATTTTGGATGAATAAAAAAAGCATCAACTTATATGCCGAGCAATTGCTGAAAACGTTTGCTTGGAAAGCCGGAAAATCTGTTACAACAGATAACGGCGTCCAGGTTTTGCAGGGTTTCTGGAAAGCAAAAGGCATAGGCCCAAATGCTTTAAACATTTTTGATGGCAGCGGGCTTTCTCCCGGCGACCGTGTTACTACTTCTGCCTTGGCAACTATTCTTTCATCTGCCAAAAAAGAAACATGGTTTTCGGATTTTTTAAAAAGCCTGCCAGTTATTAACGATATGACGATGAAAAGCGGCAGCATCAGCAATGTGCAGGCTTATGCCGGTTATCAAACTAAAAACGGAAGAGAGCTTTGCTTTTCCATCATTGTAAATAATTACAACGGAAGTTCATTAGGTATTAAAACTAAAATGTTTAGGGTTTTGGATGAGTTGAAGTGATTTTCATTTCGGCCAACGGGAGAAATATTCTTTCAATAAAATGGAATTGATTGGTTGAAGATTATTTCTCCTATGAAATGACAAAAAGGGAATGACAAGGGATGCTACTCAATCGCCTTCAAAATCCTGTTCCATCTAATTTTATTCAAACCAGAAGCTGCGCTGTCCACACTAAACCAGGTGATCATTCCTTTACCAATAATATGGTCTTCCGGAACGTATCCCCAAAAACGGGAATCCAAAGAATTGTGCCGGTTATCGCCCATCATCCAGTAATAATTGAGTTTAAAAGTATAATGGTCTGCCTTTTTTTGGTTGATAAAAACAGCATTGCCTTTTACCTCAACCTGGTTGTTTTCATAAAACGCTATCGCCCTTTTGTATAGAACCATTGTCGAATCGTTCAAAGGAATTGTCATTCCTTTTTTAGGCAAAACAAGCGGGCCGAAATTATCTTCGTTCCATTTAAAATGTTCGTTGTGCGGAAATATTTGCGGATCGTATTTACCTTTCAGTTCAACAATAGGTTTAATAGAAATGATGTTAGAATAGCTTTTTAAAACAGCAAGATTTTCTGTCGGAACAATCATTTCAAAGGTATTTTCTGCTAATTGCTGCCTTATTTCGATATGCAAATCCTGAAATACTTTCGGGTTCATTTCCCGTCCGTCGGTTTTTACTTCGTACGAAGTTTGTGCTTCTGCTGCGTTACTGTTTGCTTTTCCGTTGATAAAAACCTGTCCGTTTACAATAGTTAAAACATCGCCAGGCGTTGCCTGGCAGCGTTTAATCAATAATGTGCGTACATCAACCGGTTTATTTACTTCTTCAGGTTTATTAAAAACCACCACATCGCCTTTTTTTACTTCGGATAAACCTGGCAAACGAAAATAAGGCAGCTTAATGCCGTCCCAATAAGTCTTAATACTATCCTGCGTAACAGTATATTCTAAAAAAGGAATGGCAATTGGTGTAAAAGGCATCCGCGGGCCATAACTGATCTTGCTGACAAACAAATAATCTCCGGTTAATAAAGAACGTTCCATAGAACCGGAAGGAATGGCATAAGCCGAAAATAACAAGCCGCGGATAATGGTTGAGGCAACCACAGCAAATAAAACAGCATCGAGCCATTCGCGCGCTTTGCTTTTTTTAGGCTGGTTTTCTTGTTCCTTTTTTCCGGATTTCCACTTCATAAATTTGTTTTTTAGGTTGATGATGAAAAGGTTTCTGTTAAGATTACTTTTTAAAACATTTGTTACGAACGATGCAGAAAAACATCCGATAAAAGAAGCATCAGTCAAACTTTTTTTCAGGTTTAATCCTTAATCCAAACATCAAATCCGATCAACATGAAAAAAGGAGAAACAGTACATTGGAATTATGGCAAGGGAGAAGGCGAAGGTAAAGTTAAAGAGGTTTTCACCAAACCTGTAGAAAAAAAGATTAAAGGCACTACGGTTAAGCGCAAGGGCAGTAAAGAAGAACCAGCCGTTTTAATCAAACAGGAAAACGGCAACGAGGTGCTAAAATCGGAAAGTGAACTAAAAAAAGGGAAGAAGGATTAGAAAGGAAGCTATCAACAATAAACTATCAACAATAAACTATCTATGATGCTTCTTTTATCACCTAAAAATAAAAAACCCGGTTGCTAATTGCAAACCGGGTTTTGTTTTATTGAAATTGTAGATTATGGATTGGAAACTGCACCTGATCCATCTTCTGTTGGGGGAACGCCTACCACTTTAAAAATCCGGCTGTTTCCAGAATTATCTTCCTGGTAATACACACCATCAGGAGAAACAAAAAGCTTTTCGCCATTAATTCTTACAGCACGGCTATCTGGCGGGATAGAATTTACCACATCGCCAACCCGCGGCAAACTAACCGGATTTTGATTGTTATCGGTATTGTTATTATAGTTGTTATTATTATTATTGTTGTTGTAAGCATGCTGTTGCTCTTGCTGCTGGTCTTCAGGTTGTTGTACGCCACTATCGGTATTTAAAACACCATCTTTTCCAGCCACTCGATATACTTTTTTGCCGTCTTCGTTTATAACAGGCTGATAGTAAATACCGTCTTTTTCAAAATATTGCTGTCCGTCAATCACAATTTCCTGTGCACCTCTTGGTAAACGCGGTACTTCGGCACCAACTGGCGGGGCTACAACCTGGTAGCCATCATTATAGGGTTGATAAAACAAGCCTTCGTTGTAATAATAAGGGTAACCACCAAAATAAAACGGATAATAACCGAACGGCAGAATGTTTAAGTAGAAACCAATGTGCGGATAATAGCTGCGGTAATAAGCGCCGTAACCAACACCGTAATACGGGCGGCCATAATATCCGCCACGGTAGCCATAACTTCCTCTTATACTTACACCACCATGGATTCCAACGTAAGCTCTTCCGGGTGCAAAGTGCGGGCCAACAGCAACACGGTTGCCTCCGCCAAAACCACCACGAGGCGCAGCACTAATCCTGGCACCGCCGCCAAAACCACCATGAGGCGCAGCGCTGATCCTGCCACCGCCACTTCTGCCACCACCACCAAAACCTCTGCCACCTCGTTGTGCTTCGGCAGTAGAAAAGGAAGCTAAAATAACTAAACTTGCTACCAGCAGTTGCTTTGCAAATTTAAGTGCAGGATTTATCTTTTTCACTTTATAAAAAATTAGAGTTTTTTTAATCTGTTTATAGTAATCAGACTATAACAAAAGGTAAAAGTTTATTCCGTTTTAATTATTTGTTTGAGAGGGTACAAGCAGTTTTAAGCCTTCTTCTAAAGCAATTTATAATTTACGGTTTTTAAATTTTGATGCAGTTTTTATGCCGATAAAAGAAGTATCACAAAGAATTTTGAAAAAAAAGTAAGTTTTTGTGCGCATTATCTCTTCTTTTTTCTGCTGAAATGTTTGTAACCATAAAGTTATACGTCAAACACTCCTTTAAAGAAGATACTTTAACCTAAACTTTATAATTTTAGCAGCATAAAAACAGTATCTATGAAAAAAATATTTACCAGTGCATTATTGGTAGTAGGATGTGCAGCAATGCTCTCTGCACAAACCCGTCCGGCAGATTCTGTCCGGCGGACAGCCTTTCCTACAGGCTTTGCCGGTAACGTAACCCGTACCCAGCCTAAACCTTACAAAACGGTGATTACTGATAAAGCAATTACGCGCAGAGGATTATTTAAAACACACAAAGTAGATGACAAATATTACTTTGAAATTGGCGACAGTTTATTAAACCGCGAAATTCTGGTAGTAAGCCGGATTTCAAGAGCGGGAGCAGAAGTTCGTGAAGCAGGAGGTTATGCCGGCGATCAGATTGGCAGCAGTGTGATCCGCTTTGAAAAAGGGCCAAGCAACCGTATTTTTATGCGGAAGATTTCTTACAGAACATATAGTCCGGATAGTACAAAAGCGATGTACCAGGCTGTTCAAAGGTCTAACATACAAGCAATTGCAGCAGCATTTAACGTTGCGGCCTATTCGCCAGATGCTAAAGGAAGTGTTATTGATGTAACAGATTACATCAACAGCGATAACGATGTTTTTTTCTTTAGCTCTCCTATGGCCAAGCAACGTTTCCGTTTAGGAGGCCTGCTGGCAGACAGAAGTTATATTGAAAACATCAGAAGTTTTTCAAATAACATCGAAATTAGCACCGTTAAAACTTATAGTTTAGCGGCAGCACCTTCTCCTTTTGGGAGGGCTACTACGCCTACACCAGTTTTGGGTGGCGCGGCAAATGCTGGTTCAGGTTCTGAAACGGTTGAATTGAACACTTCTTTGCTGGTTTTGCCAAAAGTGCCAATGCAAGCACGTTATTTCGATCCGCGTGTAGGTTACTTTACAACCGGTTACACCGATTTTGATATAAATCCTCAGGGAATTAAAGAAATACAGTTGATTGCCCGCTGGAGATTGGAGCCAAAACCACAGGACATGGCCAGGTACAAACGCGGCGAACTGGTGGAACCGAAAAAGCAGATTGTTTATTATATTGATCCGGCTACGCCAAAAAAATGGCAGCCTTATTTAATAGCCGGTGTTAACGACTGGCAAAAAGCGTTTGAAAAAGCAGGTTTTAAAAATGCCATTGTTGCTAAAATAGCACCTACTTCTAAACAGGATTCTACCTGGAGTTTGGATGATGCCAACCACTCCGTAATTGTTTACAAACCTTCTGAAACCGAGAATGCAAGCGGCCCGCATATTTCTGATCGAAGAAGTGGCGAGATTTTAGAAACGCATATCAACTGGTTTCATAACGTGCAGAAATTAGTGCACGACTGGTACATGATCCAGGCGGCAGCAATCGATCCAAGAGCACGTAAAATGGTTTTTAGTGATGAACTGATGGGCGATTTGATCCGTTTTGTTTCTTCGCATGAAGTAGGGCACACTTTAGGTTTGCGCCATAATTTCGGTTCAAGTTCTACTGTTCCGACAGAAATGTTACGTAACAAGGCTTTTGTGGAGGCAAACGGACATACGCCTTCTATTATGGATTATGCACGTTTTAATTACGTTGCACAACCTGAAGATAATATTAAACCGTCCGGCATCTACCCAAGGATCGGCGATTATGATAAATGGGCAATTGAATGGGGTTATAGGTTACGGCCTGAATTTAAAAGCCCGGCAGCAGAGGTTTCCGCACTAAATAAAGTAACTGTTGAACGTTTAAAAGATAGAAGGTTGTTTTTCGGAACAGAATCAAATTCCGATGATCCGCATTCTCAAAGTGAGGATTTAAGCGATAATGCTATGAAAGCAAGCACTTACGGAATTAAAAACCTGCAACGCATCATTGTAAATTTACCGGAATGGACCAGCGAGAAAAACGAAGGTTACGATAACCTGGAAAACATGTACAACCAGTTAACTGCACAGTTTGGGCGTTACATGGGCCACGTAAGCAAAAACATCGGTGGAATTTATGAAGACCCGAAAACTGTTGAACAAACCGGTGCTGTTTATACTTATGTTCCTGCTGCTACCCAAAAAGAAGCCATGCTGTTTTTAGACCAGCAATTATTTACCACACCAATGTGGATGCTGGGCGAAAAGATTTTGAGCGATATTGGCCAGAGCCCGGTACAGGTGGTTTACAAATTACAGAACACTGTTTTAGACCGTGTTGTTACCAATCACAACTTGTATAAACTTATTTCCGGCGAAGCAGCAAACGGAAACAGTGCTTACAAAATCACTGATTTTTTTGCTGATATGCAGAACATGATTTTTAAAGAAGTAAAAGCTAACCAGCCAATTGATGTTTATCGTCGTAACCTGCAAAAAATGTATGTAGCTAAACTGATTGAACTGGTTAAACCAACACCTGCGCCAACAGCAAGTCCATTTGCACAGGCGGGCAGTGGCAGAAGAGAAGGTAATGTGCCTGATCCGGAAAAAGAAGATACCGATGTAATGTCTGTGGCCAAAGCACAATTACGTAGCATTGATACCATGATCAAAACAGCTTTGCCAGGTACTTCGGATAGTTTAAGCAACTACCATTTACAGGATTTAAGCGACCGGATTACCGTTGCCCTCAATCCAAGAAGTTAGTTGTAGCAGTAGTCAACATATAACAAATATTTCAAGAGCAGTCCAGCAACGGCCTGCTCTTTTTTTTGCCATAAAAACAGCATTGGCAGCAGTTTATCCGTATAAACCGGAACATAGAACTACCTTTGCGCCAAATCCGTAACTTAGTCCGATGCCATCTTACGAAATAGATAAAAACGATTTACTGCTGATTCGGCAGGCGCTGGAGGAAGATGATGCTGCCTTAGTAGCTGCTTTAAAAGATTATCATGCTTCTGAAATTGCCGATCTTTGCGGAAAAGTTTCTCCCGAAGCCCGCGAACGGATTGTAAACGTATTGCCAAGCGATGTGGCTTCGGAAGTGCTGGCCGAAATGGACGAGGAGCACCACCCCGAAGAAATCCTTTTCAATCTTCATCCCGAAAAACGTTCGGAAATTGTGGAAGAGCTGGATTACGATGATGCAACCGACCTGATCTCGCAAATGGACGAGGAAGACCAGCAGGAAATACTGGAGCACCTGGATGAAGAAGATGCTTCTAATATCCGGAACCTGCTGAGTTACGAGGAAGATACGGCCGGTGGTTTGATGAATACCGAAATTATTAAGGTGAACATCAACCTGACCAAGAAAGAAGCTTTAGACGAGATTATCCGCCAGTCCGAAGAAATGGAGGATTTTTACATTTACGTGGTTGATGATGCAGATATATTGCAAGGTTTTTTATCGGTAAAAGAAGTATTGAAATCGCGAATGGATGTGCATGTGGTGGATATGGTAAGCCGGGATTTTGTATATGTAAAAGCCGAAATGGACCAGGAAGAAGTGGCACGTGTTTTCTCGCAATATAACCTCACCAGCATTCCTGTTGTGGATGATGAAATGAAATTATTGGGAAGGATTACGGTAGATGATATCATCGATGTATTGCAGGAAGAAAGTACCGAAGATATTTTAAAAATTGCCGGTGTTTCGCAGGATGAAGAACTTGGCGGAACCTGGCAGGACGCGATTAAAAGCCGTTTGCCCTGGCTAATTATTAATCTGGGAACCGCTTTTCTGGCTGCTGCCGTAATCCGCAGTTTTGATGCTACGGTTTCCAAGCTCGTTATCCTTTCTTCTTACATGACGATTATTGCCGGAATGGGCGGAAATGCTGCTACACAAGCACTTGCGGTAACCGTGAGGCGGATTTCGTTGATAAATTTAAGCGACCGTCAGGCTTATGTTACTGTTTTTAAAGAGTTTTTGGTAGGATTTGTCAATGGCGCAGCTAACGGTTTGATTGTTTTGGCAATTGCTGTTTTTTATGATCATAATCCCAAATTAGGCTTAGTTTTGTTTTTATCGATGACTGGTAATTTGCTGATTGCCGGACTGGCTGGTTCTTCTATTCCTTTGATTTTAAAAAGGGTTGGGATTGATCCGGCGGTGGCTTCCTCCATCATCATCACCACTTTTACAGATTGTTTTGGCTTTTTGCTGATCCTAGGGCTGGCTTCAAAATTATTGCTTTAATTATCAGGCAAAAACATATTTTTAGCCGATAAAAGAAGCATCTGTCTAAAAAAAAATCTATAAATTACAGCAAGCATTTATCTAAATTTGCCACATACTGTTTTTATCACCTAAAAATTAGATTACATGACTGAGATCAGAAATAACTGGACGAAAGAAGAAATTGCAGAAATATACCATACGCCGCTGCTCGATTTAATTTATCGCGCAGCAACCATACACCGCGAAAATAAGGATTATGCTGAAGTCCAGATCAGTTCGCTGATCTCCATTAAAACTGGTGGATGCCCGGAAGATTGTGCTTATTGTCCGCAAGCTGCCCGTTATAATACTGGCGTCGATGTTCATGCCATCATGCCAAAAGAAGAAGTAATTGCCGCTGCCGAAAAGGCAAAAGCTGGCGGTGCTTCCCGTTTGTGTATGGGTGCAGCATGGCGCGAAGTGCGCGATAACCGCGACTTTGAAAAGGTAATTGATATGGTAAAAGCAGTAAACGCCTTAGATATGGAAGTTTGCTGCACATTAGGTATGCTAAACGAAGCACAGGCACAACGTTTGGCAGATGCCGGTTTGTATGCTTACAATCATAATTTAGATACTTCGGAAGATGATTACAAGCGTATCATTACTACACGTACTTATGATGACCGTTTACAAACGTTATCAAATGTTCGCAAAGCTAAAATTTCGGTTTGCAGCGGCGGGATAATTGGTTTAGGTGAAACGGTTGAAGACCGGATTTCGATGCTTAAAACTTTATCCAATATGCCTCAACATCCGGAATCTGTTCCGATCAATGCCTTGGTGCCGGTAAAAGGAACGCCGTTGGCAGATCAGCCTAGGGTTTCGGTTTGGGATATGGTGCGGATGATTGCCACTACCAGGATTATTATGCCAAAAACAGTAGTCCGACTTTCTGCCGGAAGAACTGAAATGAGCACTGTAGAACAAGCTTTGTGTTTTATGGCTGGCGCCAATTCTTTGTTTGCAGGAGAAAAACTGCTGACTACGCCAAACCCGTCTTTTGATACCGATATGGCTATGTTTGAATTGCTTGGTTTAACGCCAAGAAAAGCCTTTAAAAACGGCAGGCCGCAGCAACAAACGGAAATTTTGGAAACAGAAACTTCATTATAAAATAAAAGGACTGCTTCGGTAGTCCTTTTTTGCTTTTATGGCGTTTTGCTATCATTTCGACTGTAAGGAGAAATCTTCTTCAACGCAATCATCTTACTTCTTCGATGAAGATCTCTCCTTACAGTCGTGATGGCAAAATGCCTATTCTATCTTCCTCAACCTTAAACCGTATCTTCGCAATTATTATTCTAATTCCAAATTATTCATGTGGGCAGATAAATTAAAGCTCAGTAAACAACTGGTCCGAACGGTAACCGAAGCAGGTTTCAACAATCCCAAAGAAGTTCAGCTTAAAACATTAGCGAGAATTGCAGGCGGACAAGACCTGCTTGTTGCGGGCCCGGAAGGTTGCGGCAAAACCACAACTTATGTACTGGCAGTTCTAAACCGCATTAAACAAGGTTTTGGCGATGCGCCGCGCGTTTTGATTCTGGTAGAGAACAAAGAAAAAGTAGAAGCTGTATCAGGGCAGTTCAAGCTGTTTAATAAAAATAAATCGTTACAAATTGTTGGTTTATATCCCGCTCCTGGAATAGAAGCGCAAATGGATGCTTTGGCAGATGGATCTGATGTTGTTGTAGCCACGCCAGACCGTGCACGCGCCATCTACTTAAAATTAGGTTTAAACCTGAATAAAGTTGAATTACTGATTGTAGATGATGCCGACCTGATTATTAAACAAGGCATGCAACTGCCCGTAGCCGAACTGGCAAACAGTATAGCTAAAGCGCAGCACCTGGTTTTTACGGAAGTGGTCCATGATAAATTGTGGAAAATGATCGACCCGTTTATGAAACTGCCTGCTACAGTAGAAGTGGAGGAGTTAAGTGAAACAGATTTAGTTACGTATGAGCAATTGCTCTACCAGGTTCCAAACTTTCGTACCAAACTCAATTTACTGTATTTGTTTTTGGCAGATGCAGAATTGTTTACCAAAGCCATCGTATTTGCCAATACTGTTTTTACGGCAGAAAAATTGTATAAAAGTTTACAGCAAAGGTTAAAGCACGAAGTTGCTTTGTTTAACCCTGAATTTTTTGATGTAACGGGTTTTAAGGATTTATTTGAGTTTAAAGCGTCAACTTCTGCAAGGATACTGATTGTGGCAAATGAAAACAGCGGGCTCACAGATGTGCTGGACATTCCGTTCATCCTGCATTTCGAGCTTCCTTTAGAGCAGGAAATATTTATTAAACGCGTTACCAATCCTTCTCCGCAGGAAAAAAACGAAACCTTAGCCATTACTTTTGCAACGGATTTGGAACTGAATGCTGTTAAAAAAATTGAACAAGCCATCGGACAAAAAATTCCGGTAGCTGCTTTGCCGGACGATTTACACATCGAGAAAGAACAAAAACCGGAAACGGAAGAGAAAAAAGCGGTTAAAGTTAAAAATCCAGATCCGGAGCCTGGTACTGCTTTTCACGAAAAGAAAGCAAGCAACGCTAAAACTTACAATTTCAGTTCGGGCGAAAAGGCTAAAATGAACAATAAACGGAAACATTAAGTTTAAAATTAATTTATTGATCCTGAACATCCGGAGAAAAATCCAGGAATAATTTTGTAAAAACCAATGCTTCTTTTATCGGCATAAAAGAAGCATTGAATTAATTCTTAACTTTTTTCTGCAAAGTATTGCACATATAAATCTTCCACTTTTTTTCTGGCCCAGGGCGTTTTCCGCAAAAAGGTAAGGCTTGATTTAATGCTTGGGTTATCTGTAAAACAATTGATGCGGATGCGCTGTCCAAGTTCTTCCCAACCAAAATAATCAACCAGTTCTTTCACAATAGTTTCTAAAGTTTTACCATGAAGTGGATTGTTAGCTTGTGGATGTGTCATACAAACAAATGTAGAAATTTAGTTTAAAAGGCATTTTTGGCCCTGCCGGGGATAAAACAATTTTAAGCCAAAATAACTTTATCGGTTATGAAAACAGGAACAGCATTAATTGGAGGACTGGCAGGTGCAGTAACACTCAACCTTATTCACGAAGCTTACCGGCAGATAGATAAAGACGCACCGCATATCCATATAATCGGGGAAGAAGCTTTAGTAAAAGTGCTAAAAGAAGCCAAACTGCCCAAACCTCATACCCAAAAGCAACTGTATTTGTGGACGCTTACCGGCGATGTGATCAGCAATGCCTTGTACTATAGTTTAATTGGCGCAGGAAAAAGAAAAAATTTATTAAAGCGCGGTTTGGCTTTTGGTTTAGCTGCCGGGCTTGGTGCTGTTTTTATGCCATCAAAAATGAGTTTAGCTGATGCACCCAGCGCGCGTACCACAGAAACAAAATTGTTAACCGTATTGTGGTACACTTTAGGTGGATTGGCTGCCGCCAGTGTTATTAAGGTTTTGAGGAAGAAAAAAAGTTATGCTATAAAAAGTGTTTTTCACGCCAAGCCGGATTTGTATAAGCATACGGCCCAATTGTAATACTTCTTTTATCAAACAAAAATTAGGATAGTTATAATAGACCTAAATTGATCTTGTAATTAAATTACAAAGAGCATATAAAAATAACGTTACAGCAGCAAAATATCGATTTGGTGGGCATGTACCATTTCTTCCTGCGGAGACCAGGCAAAAATAGTAAACCGGCCATCCTGCGAAGCAACCAAAGCAACAGCATCGCGCTGGTCGAATACAAATTGCGCTGCCGAAAGATGCCTTGTTCCGCCTAACTTTGCCGGGTGCGTTACACTTGCGGTGCTGCCAATAATGGGTTCTGTAATCACGATCTGATCTACCCGCTTGCTTTTCCAGGATCGGCCAATTTTGGCACCAAAAGCGAGCAGTTCGTGCCGGTCGTTAATAATGGTTGCACCATCCACGGCAGTTAATCCGCCAACACTATCTACAGCCTGGCGGAGCAGGCTTTGCCACAGCACTTTGTTTGTTTCCTGATCGCTGATCTGGGTAATATCTGCCAAACCCGTAAATGCCGACAAAACAGGGTAGGTGATGGGATGAATGATAGAGTCTCGCCAATCCTGCGTATCAGCAGGGACCACCAATAAAGCACCGCCGCGTCCATGTGCGCGCATAGAAGCAGCAAGCTGTACCAGAATATTGGCCGAGTCGTTTCCATTGTATGGGGATGTAAAACCTAATAAAGAACTGATAATGGGCGGCCGGTCGGGCGCATTATGGTTTTTTTCGTCCACAACTTTTATCTGGTCGCCTTTAAGGGTAGCAACGTTCACAAATTTGCCAATGCCGTCAATACGCCGGTGTTTAACAACCAGCAGGCCCGGTTCTACCACTTCCAGTACAAAACACAAACCCGGAATATCACGGGTAGTCCCCCAGATGTACAATTCGCCTTCTTCCATCCAAACACCTAAATGGATACCCGGCCGTTCTACCGCAGGTGCAAGTTTGGTTAATACTGCTGTTTGCAGGGCTAATGGATATTTAAAAACCATTGGTAAACCTGCCATCTCCGGAGGTAAAAATGCTAAGGATATTTTAGGCGAGCGGCCTTCCTCGCGGCCTAAACTCGACCAAAAGGCCACATCGATTATGCCTTCAATTACAGCAGCCACAGGTTCGGGCGCAAGCTCCTGAACGCCCTTTAAACGGGCAGCAGCAAAATGCTGTTTAAAATGATACTCTACCACAGCAGCAACTTTGCGTGCAGCCTGATAAGTGGGTTCAGGAATATGGGTCTGGTAAGTGCTGTTCGTTGGTTCGTAATTCATTAAGCGCAATAGCTGCAACAGGTTAAGTATCAAAACTAATCTAAATTGGCTGGGTGCGCAAATACATTCTGTCAGTTTAATGTTGTTTATTTAAAATGCCATACTGTTTTTACCCCCTAAAATTGGTGCCTGTTAAACCTGAAAAACCAACTATTTACTTAATTTCCTAACCTTTTAGGGCTTTCGGCTGTTGTTCCTTTATATATTTTAGACAGATAAAAGAAGCATGGCTATAATAGGTGAACTGATCAAATCAGCAATAGAATTAACCGATAAATTAGTAAAAGAGCCGGACGCGGTAGAGGCACAACACAAGGTACTCGAAAACCTGCTGACTACAGCCAGAAACACAGAATTTGGCAAGCATTACGATTTCGAAAGCATTTTAAACAGCCCGGATATAGCCAAAGCTTTTGCAGAAACAGTCCCGGTGTTTGATTACGACCGTTTGAACAAAGAGTGGTGGCATTTGGTGGTAGAAGGAAAGGAAGATATTACCTGGCCCGGAAATACGGATTATCTGGCTTTAAGCAGCGGCACCACCAGCCACAGCAAACAAATCCCGGTAACGGACGATATGCTTTCGGCTATCCAAAAAGCAGGGATGCAACAAGTTGCCGCACTGGCTAATTTCGATCTGCCGCCATCTTTCTTTGAAAAACAAATCCTGATGCTGGGCAGCAGTACGGATTTGAAAGAAATTAACGGACATTTGGCAGGAGAGATCAGCGGGATCAGTGCCAGCAGGATCCCGTTCTGGTTCCGTGGTTATTACAAACCAGGAAAAGATATTGCCAACCTGACTGATTTTGATGCACGGATCAAAGAAATAGCCATACAAGCTCCAAATTGGGATATCGGCAGTTTATCCGGCATTCCGGCATGGATGGAACTGATGCTGAAAGAAGTGATCAGCCATAACAAACTCAACAACATTCACGACATCTGGCCAAACCTGGGCGTTTATACTTCCGGCGGCGTTGCCTTCGATCCTTACAAAAAAAGCTTTGAAAAACTGCTGGCACATCCTTTAATTTATATTGATACTTACCTCGCTTCCGAAGGTTTTCTGGCGATGCAAAAGCGCCCGGAAACTTCATCTATGGCTCTGGTGGTCGATAACGGGATTTATTTTGAGTTTGTTCCTTTTGAAGAAAAGAACATGACAGAAGAAGGGACCGTTGCCGAAGACGCAGAAGTGATCAAGCTTGCCGATGTAGAAGAAAATAAAGATTATGTGCTGCTGATCTCCACCGTTTCTGGTGCCTGGCGCTATATGATCGGCGATACGGTGATGTTTACGGATAAAAGCAGGCACGAGATCAGGATCAGCGGACGGACAAAACATTACTCCAATGTTGTTGGCGAGCAGCTCTCGGTAATACAAATGAACGCTGCCATACAGGAAATGGAAAAGCAGTTTAATGTTTGTATCCAGGAGTTTATTGCCGCTACTGTTCACCGCGGCGAAGAATTTATACAGAAATGGTATTTAAGCGCTGATAAAGAACTTGATAAAACCCAGGTAGCAAAAGCATTGGATAAAACTTTACGCGATAACAACAAGAACTACAATGTTGCCAGAACACGTGCTTTAAAAGATGTAGAAGCAGAATTGATCCCTGCGGAAACTTTTTACAAATGGAGCGAGGAAAATAAAAAGCGCGGTGGACAGGTGAAAATACCGCGCGTAATGAAAGAAGAACAGTTTTTAGAGTTTGAAGATTTTGTAAAGAAACATCTCTGATTTTTTGTCATGCAGAGTTTATTTCAGCATCCCGCAGGATTGGTGCTTCTTTTATCGGCATAAAATCAATGATGAGAGAGATGCCAAAATAAACCCTGCATGTTAAAATTAAATCTTAAATCGGCTTTTTAATTTTCTTAATCAGGTCCACAATTTGCTGCGGCGAAAGGTAAAGCCTCTTGATCCGCGCTTTATATTCGGGCGGCAAATCAGCATTATTTAAAATGAAGTTTTTGGTTTTGATGATGTAATCGCCTAAACCATGCTGCACGGCATAAGTATCGGCGTTTCTTTCGGCCTGCATTAAATATTTTTCCGAACAGATGTAGTTAATTCCAAAAACCAGCATGTTCCAGTTACTGCGTTGCGTATAATCCATAATATGACCAAGTTCATGCCCGAACCAACCTATTAAAACACCTGTTGGTGCGTTTTGTATCGGCATAGAACTATGTGTCATTACAAAGCGAGGGTTAATTTTAACTACATAAGTGCGGTGTTTTTGTCCGCGAAAAAAGGAAGCAATTACCGGTTGCGAAAGCATGATCGATTTACTGGTATTGGGGTCGAACACAAAATCAATCGGCGTTTCTTTCAGTTCCGGGTAATAGGCGAGGGCAGCTATCACTTCCTTTTCCACCACAGCCGGAATGGTTTTATGCTGATAAAAAATGTTTAGCGGCGTAGCGCCAGCAAGTTTAGCAGGCTTGGAAGAAAAATAAACAATTGCATAAATAAAAATAGCGGCTAAAAGAAGTATCAGCGTTGTAAAGAATATAGACTTTTTATTCATGCTTGTTCAACATTGCAATAGAAAAATAGTTCTGATCTAAACTTTGAGGTTGCACCTACTTCAATAATTTGCATAAGAAATCTATCGTAAAAATTTCAAAATCAAGAACTATATCCTAAGTTAAAACAATCAAAATAGTTCCTATAACTATCAAAACAATTCCAACAATAGATGCAGTAAAATAAATCCAAAATAAATAATCTGTCTATAAATTCTTGATTTAGAGATTTTTGTTTATTATTTTTATTCATAAATCAAACCTAAAAGTCATGAAAAAAATTATTATCGGCACAGCTTTGGCTACCTGCTTTCTTTCGGCTTGCAACACCAATTCAAATACTACATTAAAAGGAAAAGACAGCAGCACGGCTTCCCTGGAAAAAAACAAGCAGACAGCTTTAAACTCTGTAGAAGCTTATTCTAAAAAGGATATTGCTGGCATATTGAAGGATTGTTCGTCTGATTTTGTAGATTATGGTACTGGAGAAGGTAAACCAATGAAGAACCAGGATTCAATTAGAACAATGATGAAAAGTTTTTTTGCTGCTTTTCCGGATTATAAAGGTGAAAATTTTAAAGCTGTTGCAGAAGGCGACACCGTAATTGTAACGGCAAACTGGAGCGGTACTTTTAAAAATGCGTTTATGAACATAAAGCCAACGGGCAAATCTTTCAAAGCGCCTGATGCTGATATTTTTACTTTTAACGATGCCGGAAAAATTACTTCCCACAAAGGGGTACAATCAGAAGGAACATTTTTTTATCAGTTAGGGATCTCAATGCCGGCGAAGAAAAAGTAAACGGTGATAAAAATGTATTCCGAAAGGTTGTAAAATACCTTTCGGAATTTTAGCATCAATTGCAATGTAAAATTGGAAATTGAGAATATATAATCTGCACCAGACAAAAACCCTTCCGTTTTCAAAAAATAGTTTATTGGAAAATATCTTTACATCAAATTCTGGTGGCAATTTTACTTCTGCATCTTTTGTAAACCCATCAAAATCAGAACCAATGCAAATTGGGTTTTTGGTTTAATGCTTTGTTTACTTCATAATTATTGTTGTGGGCAAATGATACTATTTCTAATTGTTAAAAGTTGAAACAACTTCTAAACAAAAAGTCCTCCGGCAATCTAAAATTAATGTAGTTTTACCTGTAATTCTAAGGCTTAACCAAAAACCGTTTAATGAACCTGAACAATCATTTTATCTGCAAAAGCTGTTTAATCCAATACACAAAGTTGTTGTTTTTATCCTTCCTGTTAGCTTCGGCCATACAGGTTTCGGCACAACAAAGCAAAGTAATCACGATAGAAACCCAGCATAATGCTATGGCTTTTCAGGTTGGTACAGATAAACGCGTGGGGATGATTTACTTGGGCGAGAAACTGGCAAACGCAAATGAGTATCAACATATTCCGTCTATGAACAGAGAGGGAACAGACCCTTCCGGCATGTTCAATTCGGCTTATACACCGGCTGGTTCCAGGAATTTGATTGAACCGGCTATTGAAGTTACCCATGCTGATGGAAATACTTCGCTTGACCTGCAATATGTAAGCGACCAAACCAAACAGGTTGGACCTGATGTAACGCTGACCAGCATTGTTTTAAAAGACCCGGTTTATGCTTTTATGGTTACCCTTTACTATAAAGTTTATGCAAAAAATGATGTGGTAGAGCAATGGTCGGTCATTAAACAAACAGAAAAAGGAAACGTAATGCTGCAAAAGTTTGCCTCGGCCAATTTGTATTTAACGGCCAATTCGTATTGGCTAAAACAGTATCATGGCGATTGGGCAAGGGAAATGCAGCCGCAGGAATCAGAACTGACCGCCGGTATAAAAGTGCTCGATTCTAAATTAGGCACACGTGCAGATTTGTTTCAGCCGCCATCTTTTATGGTTTCTTTTGGCAAACCTGCAACAGAAGAAGAAGGTAAAGTTTTGTTAGGCTCATTGGAATGGTCGGGCAATTTTAAAATAGACCTGGAGGTTGATCCGCTTAAAAACTTAAGATTAATTGCCGGAATTAATCCTTTTGCTTCCGAATATTCGTTAAAACCAGGCGAAGAATTTAAAACGCCAGCTTTTCTCTATACTTATTCCGATTCCGGAAAAGGAAATGCCAGCCGTAACCTGCAACGCTGGGCAAGGGATTATCAGATTGTGGATGGAAAAGGGGCAAGGTTAACCATTTTAAACAATTGGGAATCTACTTTTTTTGATTTTGATGAAACCAAACTGGCAGCTTTATTAAAGGATACCAAAAAGCTGGGAACAGATGTGTTTTTATTAGATGATGGCTGGTTCGGCAACAAATATCCAAGAAATAACGACCACGCAGGTTTAGGCGACTGGCAGGAAAACAAAGCCAAATTACCAAGTGGAATTGGTTATCTGGTTAAAGAAGCACAAAACAACGAGGTAAAGTTTGGTATTTGGGTGGAGCCGGAAATGGTGAACCCAAAAAGTGAACTGTTTGAGAAACATCCGGATTGGGTGATTAAACAACCAAACCGCGAGGATTACCTCTACCGGAACCAAAATGTGCTCGACCTGAGCAACCCAAAAGTGCAGGACCATGTTTTTGGTGTTTTAGATAACCTCTTCACCAAAAACCCACAGCTTGGTTTTATTAAATGGGATTGCAACGCGGTGATTTACAATGCTTATTCTGCTTATGAGAAAAAGCAGTCGCATTTATACATCGATTACGTGCGCGGATTGTACAGCGTTCTTGCACGTGTGCGTGCCAAATATCCAAAAGTACCGATGATGCTTTGTTCCGGCGGCGGCGGCCGTGTTGATTATGGCGCTTTAAAATACTTCACCGAATTTTGGCCAAGCGACAATACCGATCCGCTGGAAAGGGTTTTCATCCAGTACGAATACTCCTTTTTTTATCCGGCCATCACTTCCGATAACCATGTTACGGACTGGGGAAAACAGCCGATCAAATTTAGGACTGATGTTGCCATGATGGGCAAATTAGGTTTTGATATTATGGTGGGCAAACTGAACGAGAAAGACCTGCAGTTTTGCCAGCAGGCCATCCAAACGTATAAAGGTTTTAGCGATGTGGTTTGGCACGGCGACCAATACCGGCTGTTAAGTCCATGGGAAAATGACCTGGCCTCGATCCAATATGCAAATGAAAGCAGGAGCAAAGCCGTTGTATTTAACTACCTTACCAGCAACCGTTATGGTGCAGGCAGCCATTTGCCAATTCCGTTAAAAGGATTGGATGCGAATAAAAAATATGCGGTAAAAGAAGTAAACCTGTATCCGGGAACCAGGTCCGCCTTTAAAGAAGATGCTGTTTTTACCGGTGATTATTTGATGAAGATTGGCGTTAACCCGATGGTAAATGCAGGACGTGCAAGTGTTATTTTGGAAATAGATGAAGTACAATAAACACTTTGAATTTTACCTTTTATAAAAAGTGTTGTAAAAGAAACATTTTGATTTTAATGCAATGCTTCTTTTACTGGTGTTTTTTTGGCATGTTCGTAATAACTAACAATTACAACTTTTATAGAAAAGGGAGTTGGCGATAAGAATTATGGACCTGACAAAAGCCCGTTGGATAAACCATATCTACCTCAAATAAAAGGTGCGCATTCTGTATTGTTCAACTTTCGGCAATACAAAAAAGCGAAGTACGCATTTTGTATTGTTCAACTTTCGACAATACAAAAAAACGAAGTACGCATTTTGTATTGTTTGGCGGCAAAACTAATATGGCCTAAGCCATTTTTTAAATTATAAAAAGCTGATATTAAAGCAATTGCTTTTATATATAAAATACAATTTTTCTATGAAAATAAATATTTTAGATTTGTAACTGAGGTGCCGAAAGGTGCGTATATTTATGAGTTGCACGCCATTTGCCGACACAATCGCCGACTTTTAACAATTGCTGACCATTTTCGCTGACTTTTTCCAATGCTGTTTTTATCAATATAAAATAGACGGACGAATTTTTTGCTGGTAAAAACAGCATTTCTGGCAGACTTTTTCAGCTTTGGAAAATGGTTTGTATTTTCTAAAACGACAAATTAAACTTTTTGACTTTTTCCGCAGACAAAATATTTGCCGCACTTTTTGATTTGCTAAATTTTAAAATACTATTTTTATAAGGCAAAAGTTCACAGACAAAATAAACGTTGTACTTTTTATTTGCCGACTTTGAAACTTCGCTTTTAAACAAAAACGTCGTACAACATTGGTTTGGCAAAAAACTGGCGGACGGAAGTTATCAAACTTTTGTTTCGCCATTTTGCTTTTGTTTCGGCGGAAGGAACATTTTTCAGCTTGTAAAAACAGTATTAAACTTTTTGTTATAAATTTAGCTTTGGTTCCGGCCGACGAATTCCAAATACCAGTTCTTCGCCAAGCCTTTTCCGTT
>NZ_WPIK01000025.1 GCF_009754915.1 Mucilaginibacter arboris
TCCTGCCAGAAGTTTCTGAGCAGGGCTTTTTTGTTGAGGGTTTATTACAAGTATATTTTTTTGTATTCATCTATTGCTTAAGTTTAGGAATTGTAAACTTAGTTTTTTAATATGCTTAAAAATTTTTATATTTTATTGGTTTTATTATGTATGGATGAATATTAATGTATCAGGACAATCACTTGCGCTTTTTGATACAAAGCTTTATTCAGAAAAAATTACCTTTTGCGACTTGCTTAACAAATATGTAAACATGCAAAAAGAGTTTAAATATTATACTTTTGGTAGCTCATTTTATGGAGTTTCTTCTTATGATAACGATTCAAATATTTTTGGCAATTGGAGCTTTGTTGTACGAAGAGATAGTTTAAATCAGTATGGCTTTTCCTCACTTGAACTTCCTATAACTGCAGAATGGTACCGCAAACTTTCATACTTTGCAGATTCTACAATAAAAATTTTCACAGTTAAATTTGGAAAACCCCTTAAGGAAACTTTTGTTAAAACAAATGTATATCAAAAAGGAAAAAAATATTTTCCAAGTGCTGTTAGAAAAGCAATGTGGCTAATTGATGGACAAAAATTAAAAGTTGATTTTTCTATTGAAGGTGAGCATAATGAATATTTTTATTTATTAAAGGTTGAAAGGTTCAAATATTATTACGGGAATACAAAACTTCCAAAATGGTGGGATGGATACTGAACTAAGAGATCTAAAACTTTGAAAGCTGGTTTATTAGTCTTTCATCAATATAAATTATTACAATGAACTTGAAAGGGAAATCAGAAACAAAAAAACTACATGATTTGCAGAAACTATGGAAACAAATTGTAAATATCTTTACGATGAACAATCCGAACAAATTCAACTGCATCATCAGTGACAAATATCCCGATACGATAATTTCCTATTCGTATTCGATAAGCATTTTTAAAACCCTTTAATTTTTTAATATTTTTTATTGATGCAATATTAAAAGATTGTTCTACATTTTCTATTGTTGCCAAAACATCTTCTGATACAGCTTTATTCTTAATTTTGGTTAGGTCCTTGTTAAACTTGTCCAGGAATTCAACCTTCATACTCCTTTCAGTGTTTCCATAATTGTTTCCTTAGAAACTTTTTCTGTACGATCGGCTTCTTTCATTAAAATGGCTAAGCCTAAATCTTCCTGATCCTCTTCAGAAATTACTTTAGAAACAACATTCATTCTTGATAAAAGCTGTGTTAGCAATTCAAATTCTGCTTTATCTTTTGGGTTAATAATAATACTTTCCATACTCGAATATAATTAAAAATAGTTGTAGATACTGAAAATTAATCCATTTCAAAAAAAGCCCGATCAAACATCTGACCTCGTCTGTGCTTCTTTTAAGACTATTTTTTGTTCAGGCGAAACCCAATTTAATTTCTTTTACAATGATTTTATTGGCCGGCAAGGATTACCTGCTGCAAAGGTATCAGCGGCAATATTTTTTGTTACTACACTTCCCGCTCCAATTACGCAGCGGTCACCAATTGTAACGCCGGGACATATAATTACGCCTCCGCCAATCCAAACATCCGAGCCAATGGTAACAGGTTTTGCAAACTCAAGGCCGGATGACCTTTCTTTATAATCCATTGGGTGCGTAGCCGTATATACTTGGATAGCCGGGCCAAATAAAACATTGTTTCCAATAGTAACTTTCATTACATCAAGGATAGTACAGTTAAAATTGAAAAAAACTTTATCGCCAACAATTATATTAGTGCCGTAATCACAGAAAAAAGGCGGTTCTACCCAAAAATCTAATCCCTGGTCCGGAATTAATTCCTTTAATACCTGCTGCTTTAGTTCGTCATCGTTTAAATTGTTAAGCTGCTTTAAAAGCAGCCTTGCCCTTTTTCTTTCAATAATCAGTTCTGCATCAGATGCATTATATAAATCGCCATTGATCATTTTTTGCTTTTCCGTCATTATTATATATCGTAAAACCGAATTTACTGTTTTGTTGTCAGCCGTGAGAGAGAGCTTCAAGCAAGTTTTACATTTTGCTCATACTCCTTCCACAAAAAATAAACAAAGAACATAAACGCAAGTGCAATCAGCGGAGCGATAATTAACCCAAAACCATCACCGGCAAAAAGCCCTGGAAGCAGCAGCACCAATAAAATTAAAGGCAAAACCCGCTTACGCCCATTCTTTTATAGTGTAAAATTTGGTTTGTAAAATTGCTATCACTCCCAGGATTTTAGCCACACCAAAAATGGTAAGTGCATACATCGGATAACCTAAATGTTTTAATACTTCTTGTCCGGCTGCTGCCCGTGTTATGGCGCCAATTCCATCCATTAGCATAAACAAGGAAAAAATGATTGTAATTATCCAATACACAGTTTTAATTGTTTTTGGCTTCATATTAACCATTATTATTTCAAAATGAGAATTTAACTAACTTATCCAAGTTTATATAATTCAATTACTTTTTTCATAATTGAATATCTAACTTATTAAAAACTTGATATACTTCTTTTATCGTATATAAATTGACATCAATTTAAAAGAGGTATCAACTCAGCAATTTACAGATGAACTAATCATCCACTTTATTACAAACTGATCTGTTACCAAACTCGTTAAGCCGCCCCAGAATTGCGGTTTAAAATCATCCAGAACCTTTCCGCCTGTAGTTAGTTTATCCGTTTGGTTAAATATTTAAGGTTAGTTTTTCTGTTCTATTACTGATAAAATATTTCCGGCAGGATCTTTAAACCATGCAATTAAAGGCGTACCGCGGCAAATTCCTTTCTCATCCGTTTTTAAATAAGGTTCGTTGTAATGCTCAAATTGTACACCTTTACTGCTTAATCCATCTACAGTTTGCTCAATATTATCTACCTGAAAATTCAAAACAGTGAAAGTTGCCGGAACATGGTTTGGTTTTGGATAGATGACAACCTGATTGCCGCCAGCTAAATTTAATTTTAACAAACCATACATTTCTTCCGAAACTTCCAATCCAAGTTTAGAGCTGTAAAAATCTTTGGCTTTCGGAATATCATCTACCGAAAAGCCACTAAAGGCCTTACTGTTTTTAAGCATAAATTTTAAGTTTTGTATTATAATGATCCAATTTTAGATTTTATTTTTTGCTGAAATTGAACATCCATTGTATGCCAAATTTATCGATGCAACTTCCATAATAAGCGCCCCAAAAGGTATCTTGCAATTGCTGGGTAACTTTTCCGCCTTCCGACAATGTATCAAATAACCTTTTTGTTTCTTCTTTAGAATCCGGATCGAGGCAGATATGAACATTATTTCCAAAATTCACTTTAAAGCCCATCGTTTCCGGTGCGTCTGTTCCCATTAAGGTATGTCCGCCCGGTAAATCCAGTTCAATGTGCATAACCAGGTTTTTGTCGGCCTCTGGTATAGGCATTTTTTCAGTTGCCGGGATGTCTCCAAAACGTCCAATCCCGCCTCCGCCAAATTCTCCCCCGAAAACAGATCTGTAAAAATTAAATGCTTCTTCCGTATTGCGCGGAAAATTAAGGTAGGTGCTAACTTTTGACATAACTTCAGGTTTTTAAGTTTATAAATGTGTTACGAATTTATGCAAATAAAAAGAGTATCGGCAGGTGCAAATACGGCAAAGTAAAGGGTTGATTACGACACTTACTTCCGTTATATTTGGTATATGAAACACATCTCGGTCCTTATCCCGGAAGGCGAAACCAGCCTGAGCAACATTGAAGCAACTTACAAAATGTTTACCAAGGTAAATGAAGCATTGGAGCGCGCAGGGAAACTGCCTTTGTTTAAAGTTCAGCTGATTGGGATAAGCCGGGAAACAACTTTGTCCAATGGTTTATTTACCATAAAACCAGAACTGGATATTCGTGATGATTTCAAAACGGATTTGGTTATTATTCCCGCTGTACACGGCGATATTGTTAAAATTTTAACTGCTAACCGTGATCTTATTCCATGGATCATCAGGCAACATCAAGCTGGCGCCGAAGTTGTTTCACTATGTATTGGTGCATTCATTTTAGCTGCCACAGGTTTATTAAATGGAAAAAGTTGCACCACTCATTGGTTAATGGCAGAAGAATTCCGGCAGATGTACCCCGAAGTAAACTTAATGCCTTATAAAATCATTACCGATGAGGACGGCATTTATACCAGCGGCGGCGCTTATTCGTCCTTAAACCTGATCCTGTACCTGGTTGAAAAATTTGCAGGAAGAAGCATCGCGCTGCTCTCCTCTAAAATATTTGAGATTGATATTGATCGAAACAGCCAGTCGCCTTTCATGATTTTTAACGGGCAAAAAGAGCATGACGACGAAGCGGTCAAGAAAGCACAGAACTTTATCGAACACAATTTTCAGCAGAAGATCACCATCGACCAGCTTGCTTCCATGCTTTGTTTAAGCAGGAGAAATCTCGAACGCAGGTTTAAAAAAGCAACATCCAACACCACGATGGAATATATGCAGCGCGTTAAAATTGAAGCTGCTAAAAAGAGTTTCGAAACCAACCGGAAAAACATTAACGAAGTAATGTTTGATGTGGGTTATACCGATACCAAAGCTTTCAGGATGATGTTTAAAAAGATAACCGGCTTATCTCCTATCGATTATAAAAATAAATATAACCGTGTTACTGAGGCAGCCTAAAGTTGTATGGCCTGGTTTAAAAAAAGGCCCCGCACTTTAAAACTACGAAACCTTTTTTACTTAAACTTTTATTTAATGCTCATCCGCACTTGGGCCATAACTTCCGGGAATTGGAATATTCAGCAAACGCAAATAAACACCCAATTGTGCCCGGTGATGAACAATTTGGCTAAACGTCATCCGGATTGTTTCACCTTTAGTAGCAACATAAACAACTTCTTCACCATTACGCAAAGTCCAGGTTGGTAATAATTGTTCGTCTGTTGCTGCTGCCAGGTGTTCCCTTCCATTTTTCAATGATTTTTCAAACAGTTCCAGCAATTCATTGGTGCTGTTTATTACAGGGGGCTGATAAGGACTGTCGGCAAAATTAAGCCCATCAGTAACAAGTGCCATGGTTACCCAAGTTGGCAGTTCTGCAATGTGGGTAGTAAGCATACGAATGGACATGCTTTTTTCATGCGGTTTCCAGTCGTACCTGTCATTCGGTACACGTTCCAGCATTTTACGGGTGGTTACCGCTTCCATGTCCATTTCTTTTAATAACATTTGAATAATTGACATAATTTTTAGTGTTGGTTAATGCTACAAATCAACCACAGGCTTATGACAACTGTATGTCAGCAGGAAAACTGACTGCGAAAATATTTATAAAGAGATATTGCTAACTATGGCACGAACGCGCTCCTTTAAATGCTGAGGTGAAATAATTTGCGCATAATCGGCAAACATCAGATACCAGCGGGCAAAACCTTCGGGCGAATAAGTAAGGAAAGTCATTTCCATTCCGTCGGCTGTCTCTTTTTCTCCTGTAAAGCCATGATAATATTTTTGTTCGCCCAAATGCCTGGCTGCATATAAACTCACGCGAACCGTAATTTCGGTAAGGTCTTTATCCGGCGACATTTTTTCCAGGTAGCTTTTTAAGGAAGGATGTTTATCTTCATATTGCTGTTCGGTTATACAGAGATCAGTTATCCGGTCAAACCGAAAATCGCGGTAATCTTCACGCATTTTACACCAGGCAATTAAATGCCAGTAATTATCTAAGTAAAAAATGCCTACCGGTTCTATATAACGCTCGGTATATTCCTGTTTGTAGTAAGCAAAATAGTTGAGGCTTAATATTTTCTTATCAGCAATGGCTTTTAATATTGTTTGTAATGGCCTAACTTCTTCTTTTAAATGCGGAGGCCTTTTTGCTTTAAGAACCGCAATACGGTCATCAATATTGGTGATGAAATCTTTTTCTGCTGAACGAAGCACAGCTTTCACCTTGTACATTGCGGATTGATAATGGTCGCTGTTTGCCGAATCCGTCAGTTTTTCCACCAATTTTTCTGCTGTAATAAAAGCGGTTGCTTCTTCCAAAGTAAACATTACCGGAGGCAAACGGTAACCATCCATCAAAGAATAGCCAACACCTGCTTCTCCAATCAGCGGAATTCCTGCTTCTTCCAGCGTTTTAACATCCCGGTAAACGGTGCGCAAGCTGATATTGAACCGAGCGGCAATATCCTGCGCCTTCACTACTTTTCGTGATTGCAACTGGATCAATATCGCCGAAATCCGATCTATCCTGTTCATGCTGATTTTTCTACCGGAGAAGTAAAAATAGGGATGCTGTTTTTATCAACCTAAAATCTTTATATTGAAATTTGAACTGCATTTTTTACAATTGAAGTTGTTTAATCTTTTAGAGCTCTGCTTAAATTTATACAATCCTTACATGCTCAGGATTTGATAGGTTCAAGATTGGTACGTATGCTTCTTTTACCGGGTAAAAATAGGTATTTGCATCCGGTTAAATCAATCAGAAAAAATACAACATTTTTTAAGCTGATAAAAGAAGCATCGCCATTTCATCAAAACCTGCTGCTGATACCCCACCACCATAAGCACCCTGATAAAAGAAGCATAGCCATTTCATCAACCCAAAAATCAAAGAAAGCAGGATTCAATTTTAGGCTGATAAAAGAAGCATCGCCATTTAACCGATTTTGTCATTTCGACCGCAGGGAGAAATCTTCTTCGGATAAGCCTGATCTCTCTGATGCTTTGAAGAAGATCCCTCTCTTCGTTCGGGATGACAACGACGATGATTTTTACGCTGATAAAAGAAGCATCTGCCCCAAAAGAGAGAAAAAGTTTAAACAGCATCATGAGCATTACCGGTAACCCATCGCCTGCAAATTAAACAATTCGGCGTAGCGGCCACCTTTAAGCAATAATTCTTCGTGACTTCCGATTTCTACCAGTTCTCCTTTTTCTAAAACCAAAATCCTATCTGCCATGCGAACTGTAGAAAAACGGTGCGATATCAATACTGCCGATTTTCCTTTCGTTAGTTCTGCAAACCGTTGAAAAACTTCGTATTCTGCCCGCGCATCCAAAGCAGATGTTGGCTCGTCTAAGATCAGCAGTTGTGCATCGCGCATGTACGCGCGTGCAATGGCTACTTTTTGCCATTCTCCGCCGGATAATTCCACGCCTTCGTAAAAGCGTTTGCCCAGCATCTGGTCGTACTGGCCGGGTAGTTTCTTAGCCAGGCCATCCGCCAGGCTTTGTTTTGCTGCTATTTCGATCAGTTCGCGGTTTTCTTTTTGTTGGATGTTTCCTACCGCAATGTTTTGGGCAAAAGTCATCTGATAACGCAAATAATCCTGGAAGATGATGCCAATGTTCATCCGCAGATCGTTCAGATCGTATTCTTTTAAATCGGTTCCATCTAATAAAATCCGTCCTTCGGTTGGGTCATATAATCTTGCCAGCAATTTCACCAAAGTTGTTTTGCCCGTGCCGTTTTCGCCTACTAAAGCCAGTTTTTCTCCGGGATGAAGCGTAAAGTTTAAATGCCGGTTGGCCCATCTTTCTGAATGGAGATATTTAAATCCGACATCTTCAAACTTAAACCCTTGCAAAACTACTTTTGGAAACGGTTTAGGTTTGCCTGTTACTTTTATTTTAGGCTGAATTTCGAAGAACTCGAAGAAATCGCGCAGGTAAACTGCTCCTTGCGAAACCGTTGTAAAACGTGTTAAAATCCCTTCCAGCAATGCCCTTAACTGCCGGAAAGAACCTGCCAGAAATGTTAGCTGGCCTAAAGAAATGCTGCCGTTAACGGTCTGTATAATGATATAAACATAAGCGGCATAATAGCCGCTGCTGCCTAAAAGCGCAAAAAAAGAACCCCAGGAAGCACGTTTAATAACAATCCGTTTGTTATCAGCATAAAACTGATTGGAAAGCTGTTTAAAACGATCAATGATAAAACCGGAAAGATCAAAGATTTTCACTTCTTTGGCGGTTTCATCGCTGGCACCCAAATATCGAACATAATCCAGCTCGCGCCGCTCAGGCGTTTGTCCGCGCGTTAAAGCATAAGTTTGATCGTTAAAATAAGATTCGCCCAGGAAAGCCGGAATTATAGCCACTAAAAGAAGCAAAATGAGCCAGGGATTGAACGCCATCAAGCCAGCTGCCAGAAAACCCATCGTAATTAAATCCTGTACCTGGCTCAAAACCTGCGAAAGCAAAATGGTACGGCCAATGGTTTGCTGCCGCGCGCGTTCCAGCTTATCGTAAAACACGGCATCTTCAAACTGGTCCAGGTCTAAAATTGCAGCATGTTCCATAATTTTAACCGAGGTATGGTTAGAAAAAAGATCGCCTAACAAACTATCCAGCAAGATAATGGCGCGGCTTAAACTATCGGCAGCAATGGCCAGACCAAATTCTATTGCAACCAGAACCCATAAATGATGATGATCGCCCTGACTGCGATTGAGCAAAACTACCTGATCAATGATGAGTTTGCCGATATATAAAATAGCCAATGGCAATGCTGAACGCAATAAACGGAGAAAAGCGTTTGCAACAGTCATACCCGGACTGGTTTGCCAAACCAGTTGAAAGAACTGCGGCAGGTTGCGCAATGCCGCAAGCCGTTCTTTTAGCGTTAATGGTTTTATTTTTGGCGCGCCGTTTTGCCTTTTACCCGAATTGCTTAACTTCATCGGCCAAAATTAAGAGAATAGTGGTTAGAAAAGCGTTTTTTGCAGGAACCCGGAAATAAAAAGTGTATATTTTAAGAGATGGCCTGGCTTAAGCATTTATCCGGTTTGAAGTAACTGATGCTTCTTTTACCGACTAAAAATCAGCATCTCTACTCCTGTAGCTTCTAAAATACCAACTGATTGCCGAGCGGTACAAATGCTTATTCCAGCCGTAACCTTTTGCAAACAATTTAGGTTGTAAAACATGAAAAAGCAAAGGTTCGCCATGATCGTCCGAATAAAACTTAATGGCATCTGCAGGTAATTTTACGTTTTCTTCTGCCTGCGGATAAACGCGCATCCGGAATTCTTTTTCCCGGCAAACAATTAAATCGCGGGCAGGATTTTCAGGATCGGGAATTACTTCAAAAGTTAACATTTTTATCTTTGTTGGATAGTTAAACAGCCCAATCATCCTCACTGATGCATCTTTTAATTAGGCTAAACCATTTCTGACCTACAATTTCTTTTCCAAAAATGATTAGGTTATCCATTTATACTTGTATTTATTAGTTTGCCGCTTGTGCTTGCGTTGCCGCTTGGATTATTATAAATACCGATGATGCTTCTTTTATGTTTGGAATTTTTATTGGAGGATGGAATCCGAAGTTAAGTGCAGCAAGTAAAATTTGTCAATTTAAAAAATTAAATGTATTTTAGTAACTTTAGGCAAGCTAATAAAAGTGTAAAATGCTAGTAGAAAGAACAACCAATAATGAAATTGTGATTACAGTATCACCTTATGTTGATAGTTTTGGAATTCAACGGTTGATTGATTATGCAAAATACTTAGAGGCAACAGCACACAGTAAAGCAAAACAAGCCGATGCAGATGCATTAGCGGAGAAGATTAATGCTTCTTGGTGGGAAAATAACAAGAACCGTTTTTTACAATGAAATTAATAGTTGATGCTAACATTGTTTTTAGCGCAATATTAAATACTAACGGTAAAATTGGAGATTTGCTGATTAATTCTAATAAGTACTTTACTTTTATTGCACCAGATTTTTTGAGAATAGAAATTAAAAAACATCATTTAAAAATTATTAAAATTTCTGGATTGACATTAGAACAAGTTCAGGAGGCAGAATTTCAAATTTATAAAGATATTACATTTATTTCCGAAGAACAAATCAAAGTATCAACCTGGATTGCAGCAGAAAAATTAGTTTTTGATATTGACCCCAAAGACATTACTTATGGTTTCCTCGAAATTTTCTGCAATAACCTTTTCTATTTCATCAGCTTCTTCTTTCGACCAAATACCAGACATTGCTGAGAACAGATTTGTCGAATCATCTTCCTGTAATGCAGTTTTTTTTAAGTACAGCTTCTAAAGCAGAAAGTGTATGCTCATTATCAATTTTGAGCACTTCTTCAATTAAATGTAATTTACGTGCATCAAAATATCATAATCAAATCTAACTAATGTTTTATAAATTTCAATAGCAAGGTATTAGTTATAATTTGAATTGAATTTTATCTATTTAAAGCTATCCCTATTCCTTCCCATTCAACAAAAATTCAATCAAATCATCCGTATTCCTAAAAAAATCTTTGTAAACATTAAACAATTCCGTTTCATGATACTTTTTTATCTGAATACCTTCTTCACTAAACTCATAAATAATAGCATTTGGATAGGCAATTAAAATTGGCGAATGCGTGGCAATAACAAACTGGGAATTTTGCTTTACCAATTCATCGATGCGCAGCAACATGGCCATTTGCCTTGTTGGCGATAATGCTGCTTCCGGCTCATCCAGAATGTACAATCCATTACCAAAAAATCTGTTCATAAAAAGTGCCCAAAAGGATTCTCCATGAGATTGTTCGTGTAAAGAAGTGCCTCCGTAGGAATCAATAATACCGTCCCCTATTTTTTCAATCTCTGTTGCAACGTTATAAAAACTCTCACTTCTTAAAAAAAAGCCATCAGTATGCTTGTTCACACCTCTTGAAGTACGCATGTGATGATGCAATTCGGAGTGAGAGGCCCTTGTATTGAAATTAAAATTGGAACTACCACCTTCCGGGTTAAATCCCGAAAGCACTGCAATGGCTTCAATTAAAGTGGATTTGCCTGTCCCGTTCTCTCCTACAAAGAAAGTTACTTCCTGATGAAACTCAAGATGATCGGTAGTTTTGAAAAAAGGAAGATTGAAAGGATAACTGTCGAAATTTTCTATATTCTGTTTGTTAAAATAGAGTTCTATCAGTTCGACTTTTGAAATCATCTTTTATAATATCAGTTTAAGCTTTGCCGGTTAGTTATTTGGCGAGGAGTTTAAAAAGCAATTATAAGGTTGTTTAAACGACTTGGAAATAATAAAATTTTATTTGTTGTTCCTGGCTCCATTTTATCCCCATAAAAGAAGCATCTGACTAAAGCAGACAAGAAAGAAAATAAGTTTAAACAACTTCAATTATAACAAAAGAAGCACCCAATTTTCACGGATGCTTCTTTTATCACCTAAAAATTGATATTATATATAATCGTTAATTAAATTTTCCAAGTATTCCTGTTTGCCGCTGATGGTTGCTGGTTCTCCGTTTTCTGCAGCGTAGTTGCGCAGGTCTTCTAAAGATAATTTACCTTCTTCAAACTCCTTGCCTTTTCCACTGTCAAAAGAAGCATAACGCTCTTCTCGTACTTTTTTGTAATCTGATTTTTGCAGGATGTTATCCGCAGTAATCAAAGCACATAATACGTTTTGTTAAAAAGAATTTTCAGGTTTTAGAAATTTGTCCTAAATTTACAGACAGTTGTCTAATTTATATTTTTTATGACTTATTTAGAAAAAGATATTACCAATAAACTTGATAAAGAAGTTGCCTCAATAATTAAGCGTTCTGGTTTTGATAAGCAATTAACATCATCGATAAAGCATCTAACCTATTCAGACTTATTTTTAAATAAAATGCTTATTATCCAGGTAATTCGAGAAGGGGTTCCTTATTCTTTTTTTAGTTTAATCCAACATTATACACCTTTTAGCGAAAATGATTGGGCGAAGTTTTTGGATATATCAACTAAGTCTTTACAACGCTATAAACAAACATCAAAAAAATTTAAACCAACACAGTCAGAAAAAATTATGGAGATGGCGGAAGTTACCAATGTTGGATTAGATGTTTTTGGAGAAATGGAGAAATTTAAACTCTGGTTAGATACACCTAATTTTGCATTAGGAAATATGAGGCCGATTGAATTACTTAACGATTCTTATGGTAAAGAAATGGTAATTGGAGAACTTACCCGGATAAACTATGGTATTTTAGTTTGATGGAAGTTTTTAGGTTATCCAGAAAAAAATTTGCAACTGATTTATCCGGAAAAGGTTCAGCCTTAAAAGGTGCCAGATGGAATTCTGTTGGTGTAGAACTGATTTATACTGCGGGAAACAGATCACTGGCGATGGCAGAAGTTGCAGTACACTTTACGTTAGCAACATTACCGAGTGATTATGTAATGATGGCTGTATTTATACCGGATGATATATCTTTGGTTAGACTTAATATTTCTGATTTGCCGATAGATTGGAATATGTTTCCTCATCCAGCATTAACCCAATCAATCGGAGATAAGTTTGTAGCAGACAATAAATATTGTATTCTTCAAATTCCATCAGCTGTAACTTTTGGAGATTATAATTTTTTGATAAATCCAAATCACCCTGATTTTTTAAATATTAAAATTATAGAAACTGTTGATTTCCCTTTCGATAAAAGGGTATTTAGGTGAAGTTTCAAATTCTGATACTTCTTTTACAACTTAAAATTCAGGATAATAACCTACTAATTATCCCAAAGTTTTAATGCACTTTAAATTTTATTTACTCTACGAATTATAGTTTGAATTGCTGTAATCTGATAAAGCTTATTGGTTGGTAATAACTTTATAAAAAGCATTTCATCTAAGATAAAATCTGTTATTATAGTATTAGTTGTGTCTCCTTTCGGTATTTTTTCGAGTTGAGGCTGCTCTAATTTTAATTCGATATTAGAATATTGAATCAATTCAAGACTATTATAAATAGGAACTTTTTCGTTAATTTTATAAAAATCAAATTCTGGATGATTTTGTAATTTATTAAAAGCCTCAAGTGCAGAATTATCAGGAAACAAGTATTGGAAGTTATATTCTACTTGAGTATACGTTCTTCTGATCAGCTCATTACTGTTTATTATCTCGCATTTATAAGACGTAGTATCATTTTTAAGTATTATCAAATCATTTTTTAAATAACTTTTTTTACTCAATTGTATTCCAATAGAAAAGGTATTAAAAATATTTACTTGACATATTAATCCAAGTGACTTAGCGTCCATTAATATTACATAATGATTGTTATTTTCAAAGTCTATTAAATGCGACAAAGGTTTCAGTATTTTTTTATCAAATCCATTACCTATAAAAATTATATCTGATTTCATTTTTTGTATATCAGCATTGAATAGTATCTCGGATATTTTTACTGCTAATTCATCATGAAAATATTGGGGGATTTGATCTACAGCAAATTCATAAGCAATTTTTAATAGTGCAATTTTGAAATCTACTATATCTATAGTAATTTTAGATTCAAGCCATGGTTCTTCTATAGTTTCTTCGATTTGATTTTCAAAACTAATCTTTGATCTATCTAAATTTCTCATTTTTAATATTTTGTCTATAATTCCATCTTTTAAGTGCAGGTCTTTTTTGTCAATACTAAATGAAAAATTACTTTGTGGATAATCTGACTTTAATTCTGGTACAAACGGTAATAATCTTAAAATAAACTTTCCATCTTTATTTAAATCAAATGTAGCCTTTCGGCCAGGTTCATTTTTTAATGTTTGTACTCCTGCAAAAGGATTGGGAATTCTTCCAGATTTCCCTTTAATATTCAGTTCATATCGTTTAAATTCAATAAACTTATGACTTGTAAGTTTACTGTCTATCTCAGCTCCCATTTTAGAATTACAATCTTCACAAACTGTAAATATATGGTAGTAACCTTTTATAGAATCAGGAATTACATGCTCATCATTAAATTTAATTTTTTCTTTTCTACAGATTATACATTTTCGCATAAGTTTTTCTTTTACACTAAATATAATTTAAATCAGAACTGAAGTAAACGATATTTAAAAAATTAGATTATAAAAAAAGAAGCACCCGATTTTCACCGGATGCTTCTTTTATCACCTAAAAATCGTTAACCTTAGATATAACGGTTAATTAAATTTTCCAAGTATTCCTGTTTGCCGCTGATGGTTGCAGGTTCTCCGTTTTCTGCAGCGTAGTTGCGCAGGTCTTCCAAAGATAATTTACCTTCTTCAAACTCCTTGCCTTTTCCACTATCAAAAGAAGCATAACGCTCTTCGCGTACTTTTTTGTAATCAGATTTTTGTAGGATGTTATCTGCAGTAATCAAAGCACGGGCAAAAATGTCCATGCCGCCAACATGTGCATAAAACAAATCAGCCGGATCAGTAGAATTTCTTCTGATCTTGGCATCAAAGTTTACACCGCCGTATTTAATGCCGCCGCCTTCCAAAATAATTAACATCGATTCTGTCAGCTCATTAATATCATTCGGAAACTGGTCTGTATCCCAGCCATTTTGCATATCACCACGGTTGGCATCGATAGAACCTAATAAACCGTTATCAACAGCAACCTGCAGCTCATGCTGGAAAGTATGTCCGGCTAAAGTAGCGTGGTTTACTTCCAGGTTTAAAGAAAAATCATTCAGCAAATCATATTTTTGCAAGAAACCGAACACTGTTGCCGCATCAAAATCATATTGGTGTTTAGTTGGTTCTGCAGGTTTTGGCTCGATAAAGAAGCTTCCTTTAAAACCGTTTTTACGGGCATAATCTTTTGCTGCATGTAAGAATTTTGCAAAATGCTCCTGCTCGCGTTTCATGTTAGTGTTCAGCAAGGTCATGTAACCTTCGCGGCCGCCCCAAAAAGTATAATTTTCTCCGCCTAAAGCAATGGTTGCATCCAAAGCACATTTTACTTGTGCGGCACCGTGGGTTAAAACGTGAAAATCCGGATTGGTGGAAGCACCGTTCATGTAACGCTTGTGCGAAAACAAGTTGGCAGTTCCCCAAAGCAATTTTACACCGCTTTTTGCTTGTTTTTCTTTCGCATATTCTACCAAAGTTTGTAAACGGTGCTCGTTTTCGGCTACATTATCGCCGTAATCAACTACGTCCACATCGTGGAAACAGTAGTAAGGCAAGTTCATTTTGGTGAAGAATTCGAACGCTGCATCCATTTTATCTTTCGCACGTTCTATCGGATCTGCTTTTGCATCCCACGGAAAAATGTGCGTAGCGCCACCAAAAGGATCTGAACCATTACCAACGAAAGAATGCCAGTACGCACCGGCAAATTTAAAATGCTCTTTCATGGTTTTGCCGGCAACAACGCGGTTTTCGTCGTACCAGCGAAAAGCTAAAGGATTATCAGATTCCAGGCCTTCAAACTTAACCTGGCCTAAGCCTTTAAAAAACTCTTTTTCTCCTGTTATTATATTTCCCATAATTTAATTGATTAATATGCTTTTTAGCTATTTATTGAAGTTTAATTAGTGGTTAATTGTTTTTCAAGCAACGTTTTCCATTGCTGATAAATTTGTTCAAACTGATTACCTGTCGGCTCGATTTTTTGTACCGGAAGCATGTTGTTAAATGCTTCTTCCGGCGAGGTAAAAATGCCAGCGCCAATTCCGGCACCTAAAGCTGCGCCTGCGCTGCCATCATTTTTATATAATTCTACCGGTACGCCTGTTACATTTACAAAGGTTTCGGTAAAAATATCGCTCATAAACATGTTTGCTTTTCCGGCGCGGATTACGGTTGGGTCCATTCCGTTTTCCCGCATAATATCCAACCCATAACGAAAAGCGCAGGCAATTCCTTCCTGTACTGCACGAAAAATATGTGCCCGGTTATGTCTGTTCACATCAATTCCAATTATCTGGGCTCCAACCTGGCGGTTATTTAACATTCGTTCGGCACCATTTCCAAAAGGCAAAACCAGCAAACCTTCACTTCCCGGGTTGATCTGGCGCGCTTCTTCGTTCATTTGCTGATAAGAAATATCTGAACCGAAAAGACTTTTTGCCCAGCGGTTTAAACTACCTGTTCCGTTAATGCATAATAAAACGCCTGTCCGGGTTTGGTTTGTTGCATAATTTACATGTGCAAAAGTATTGACACGAGATTGCGGGTCGTAAACAGGTTGATCGCTTACACCATAAATTACTCCGGAAGTTCCTGCTGTTGCAGCAACTTCGCCAGGTTTTAAAACATTTAACGATAAGGCATTATTGGGTTGATCGCCAGCTTTATAAGCAACGGGAATGCTGTTTTTAAGACCTAATTTTTGTGCTAATCCCGGCCGTACGGTCCCGTGAACAGAAAATACAGGCTGAACAGGCGGAAATAAATCTTTACTGAAACCAAAATAATTGATTACATCAGATGAAATGTTATGATCAATAAAGTCGTAAAAAATACCTTCGGAAAGTGCGGAGATGGAAGTTGTAATTTCTCCTGTTAGTTTCATGGCGATAAAATCGCCGGGCAGCATAATTTTATCAATAGCAGCATATTTTTCGGGTTCGTTTTCTTTCACCCAGGCTAATTTAGAAGCCGTAAAGTTTCCGGGGGAATTTAATAAATGCGATAAGCTTTTCTCCTCTCCGATGGCTTCAAAAGCTGCATTTCCGATTTCTACTGCGCGGCTATCGCACCAAATAATACTATCGCGCAATACTTTCTGATCTTTATCAACCAAAACTAAACCGTGCATCTGGTAAGCAATTCCGATAGCAGCAATATCTTCCGGGTTGTATTTGCCGGATTGATTACAAGCTGCAATGGCCTGCTGCGTATATTCCCACCAAAGTTCGGGCGATTGCTCTGCCCAGCCTGGTTGTAAGGAAATAATGTCAGCCTCTTCTTTCGGGAATTGTGCTGAAGCAATTGTGCTTTGCGAAACAGCATCCAGAACAGAAACTTTTACGGATGACGTACCAATATCAATACCTAATAATAACATGTTTATCTATATAATTTACAGCCGGGAAATCAGGTCTATTTGTGTTGCAACGAAAATAATAAAAATATTGCAATCGATTGCCTAAATTTTTATTTATTATTTTGACAACTTTTATGAAGAACCAGAAACGAACAACCATTCATGATATAGCCAGGAAACTAAATATTGCTGCATCATCCGTTTCACGGGCTTTAAACAACAGCAGTAAAGTTAGTGCTTCTACCAAAGAACTGATCTTAAAAACAGCGAAAGAGCTTAATTATAAGCAAAATTTTCTCGCCCAAAACCTGCGTAAAGGCCAGAACCAAACTATTGGTGTGGTGGTTCCGCGCATTAATCAGAACTTTTTTTCTAACATTATTGCCGGGCTGGAAGAAGTAACTTACAAAAACGGCTACAATCTGGTTATTTGCCAGTCGAACGAATCGCACGAGCGCGAAGTGCAATGCGTAGAAACGTTGATTCACCAGCATGTAAGTTGTATTGTAATTTCTATTTCTGTGGAGCATACCAATGACGATCATTTAAAAAACGTATTGGCACAAGGGATACAGTTAATACAGTTTGACCGTGTTGCACAGGACCTGGAAACTTTTAAAGTGATTAACGATAATGAGCAGGCTGCAACTGAAGCAGTTTCCCACATGATCAACCAGGGTTACCGCAGGATTGCTTTGCTGGAAGGGCCGCAAAACCTGGCTATTTTCAGGCAGCGGAAAGCGGGCTATTTGCGTGCGCTGGAACAACATCGGGTCCCGGTTGTAGAAGAACTGATCATTAAAAATGCATGGACAAAAGAGCTTGGCGCAAAAGCAACGCGTAAACTGCTGAGTTTACCAAAGCCTCCTGATGCGGTTTTTGCTTCTACTTCTGATTTTTCTGCTTTAGGTGTTTTAGAAGTGGCCAACAGTATGGGTTTTAAAGTTCCGGATGTTTTGGGTGTTTGCGGTTATTCTAATGAGGCTTTTAGTGAAATTACTACGCCTTCGATTACAACTGTTGATCAATACAGCAAAAAAATGGGCAAAGCCATTGCCGATTTATATTTTGAGGAGATAAAAGAAGCACCAAACAGTACGGTTTATAAAACAGTCAGCATCAAACCAAAACTAATTGTAAGGTCATCAACCCAAAGAAAAAACATTCCTGGTTGATGCCAATGCTTCTTTTACCCCTATAAAATAAATACATTGTTGAAAAAGTAGTTGCTTTACAACGGTTCAAGCGGTTTCCTGCTGATGGGGCATCCATCAGCATTAATAATAAATATTGGGGCATGAAGACAAAAAGCAAACTTAAAACCACATTGAAAAATGCTGTATTGATCCTGTTGGGGATATTTTTAGCTGCGATAGGTTTAAAAGGCTTTTTACTGTCCAGCCATTTTATAGACGGGGGCGTAACCGGCATATCCATGCTGCTGGCAGACATTACGGGTATCCCCATTTCCATCCTGATCTTTGTGATCAATATCCCTTTCCTGATCTTAGGTTACCGGAGGCTGGGCAATGTATTTGCATTAAAGAGCACTTTGGCCATTGCCGGACTTTCGCTTTGTCTGGCCTTTATCGATTTTCCCGATGTTACGCCTGATAAATTGCTGACGGCCGTTTTTGGGGGGATGTTTATCGGCGTGGGGATAGGCTTGGCCATCCGCAGTGGTGCGGTGCTGGACGGTACCGAAATTGCAGCCTTACTGGTAAGTAAAAAAAACCAATTGCTGAAAGTAAGCGACGTGATATTGGTTTTAAATGTGCTGGTTTTTTCCGCTGCAGCGTTTTTTTTAGGCATTGAATCGGCTTTGTACTCCATCCTCACCTATATGGCAGCTTCCAAAATGATCGATTTTATTTTGAACGGCATAGAGCAATATACCGGTATCACAGTTATATCGGCCAAAAGTGAGATCATCCGAAGGGTGATTACCCAGAATATGGGCCGTGGCGTAACTATTTACCAGGGCAAAAGCGGTTACGGGAAAGACGGGCAGATCAATGACCCGCGTGACATTATTTTTACGGTGGCTACCCGGCTTGAAATACCCCTGCTAAAACAACAGATCCTGAAGATCGACCCTACTGCCTTTATCGTTCAGCAAAGTATTGACGATACCACAGGAGGTTTGCTTAAAAGAAAAGGCCTGCATTAAGTTTTTTATGCAAATGCCTGTCCTTCTGTTGCCTCATTAAAAATGCTGCTGTGTTGAATAATCCATTTACTGGTTGCCAACATCATTTTGAAGGGTTAAAAGAAGCATTTTCTTTTTTAAGTTGAAGAGCGGTCATTCTATTGCGGAACCAAAATACGAACAACATAATTGCATTTTTTACTGAGCGCTTCTTTTATCAGCCTAAAAAAATGATGGTAAAAGAAGCATTGGATTCGCTCCTGCCGCCTAAAATTATCCTTTCAAAACCCCGAAAGTATTTTATCCTAACTTATATTCTTTTTAAAACGTAGAAACATGCTGAATAATATTTATTTATCATGAAAAAAATCTTTTACCTTTTAGGAATTGTAAGCATTTCTGCTATAACTTCCTGTAAGAAAGAGCATTCGGGAATTGATGAAAGCAACATCAACAAGATTGCGCCAAATGGCTTCAATTATCAAACGTCTAAAGACGTAAGCCTGAACCTGCAACTCCTAACCAATGGAGACCAGCCAATTGCCGGTGCGGTGGTTAGTGTTTATACTACGGCAAGCACAGATGCAGGCAGTGCTGTTTTTAAAGGTATAACGGACCAAAACGGAAATTTAAAAGCAACTGTGAACGTTGCTGCTTCTTTTACCCAGTTAATTATTGATCCGTCTTATGTTGGGTTAATGCACAATGTGAGGGCAAATATCAACAATAACACCATTACAGCAACCATTGGCGGCAAAAGTGGCTACAGCGGTGATATTGTACCGGATGCAATTAATAATAATCAGGGGCCTGGCGGTTCAACCGGTGTTTTAGGAACGCTTGGTTTAACTTCTACAGATTATGTTTATCCTTCGCCTTACACTACTACTGCCGGCGCCGTATTAAACACAACTGCTTATCCGTTGGCTTTAGGAAGGCCGGTGTATCTCGAAACCACTTCTGATGTGATCGATGCTTCTTTACTGTCTTATGTAAATGCTTCGCTGCCAGAATCACAATCGGTAAGTAATATCCATCCGGAGTATCTTTCCAGTTCGGCAGTTTCCAACATCAATGTTACTGCAACTTCCGATGTTTGGATTACTTATGTTTCAGAAGGTGCAAGCAATCAAAACACCCTGGCTTATTATACTTATAATACCAATAACCCGCCAACTGCTACTTCCGGAGGTACAAATGCAAAAGGTATTGATAAAGTTACCATGGTGTTACCAAATGCTTCTGGCGTTGGTTCTGGCGGCGGTTTAAAATCGGGCGATAAAGTTAAACTGGGTACTTTTAGTGCCGGAACAACTATCGCTTTTGTGCTGCTTCAAAATTCATGGACCGGCAGCGGCGTTAACTTAAGCACGCAGAAGTTTTATTCGGATAGCCAGCTAAATCCGGAAAGCACAAGTGCATTAAAAAAACACTCTGTGGTTTTGTATGATGACGTACACAAACTTTATCTGTTTGGTTTTGAAGATATGAACCGGCAAACAGCATCAACAAACCCAGGCGGCGGTGCTTCAGACAATGATTTTAACGATATTGTTTTTTATGCCACTGCAAACCCTATAACTGGCATATCCAATACCGGCATACCGGTTATTGACAAGGCAGGCGACAGCGATGGTGATGGCGTATTAGATGTTTATGATGCCTTTCCGACTGATCCTACACGCGCTTATATTTACAGCTTCCCATCACCGACAACTTTTGCACAGCTTGCTTTTGAAGACAACTGGCCATCAAAAGGTGATTATGACATGAATGATCTGGTTGTAAACTACCGCTACACTTTTATTGCCAATGCGCAAACTCAAATTGTTACCATGCAAACAGATTTTACGGTGGCTGCTTCCGGCGCTTCCTTTAAAAATGGGTTTGGTTTACAGTTGCCTTTTGATGCTTCTACCGTAAAATCCGTAACCGGACAAAAGACCATCAGTAATTACATCCAGTTTGCAAGTAACGGTGTAGAAGCCGGACAAACCAAGGCTGTAATTATTCCTTTTGATAACCATGAAGCTATCATTCATAACCCTGATTACTCTTTCTTTATCAATACACTTAATGCAAAAGATAAAGTACAAAGCGTTACCTCTTCTGTATTGGTAACCTTTAATTCGCCGGTTTCAAGTTCTGGTTTAAGTATAGCATCCTTTAATCCGTTCCTGATCAGCAATTTAAGAAGAGGTTACGAAATCCATTTACCTGGTTATGCAGCAACAGATAAAGCTAACGCAGCCTTGTTTGGCACTACAGATGATGCTTCGTTTGTAGCAGGCAGAAAATCTTATACTTCGAGAGAAAACTGGCCTTGGGCGCTTAGCTTTAATGATACTTCTTTTAACTATCCGTTAGAAACCATAAACATTACTGCCGCTTATCCGCATTTTACAGACTGGGCAGGTTCCGGAGGTACCAGTTTTGTTGATTGGTACAGCAACTTAACAACCGGTTACCGGGTTAATGCTAATTTGTATTTGAAATAGATTTTAAGCTGATAAAAACACCATCCATAAAATGTCCCTTTCAGAAAAACTGAAAGGGACATTTTTTATGATGAGAACTTAACCCTGTTATTCCTTTTTTTGAGTAAAAGTATCCATCAACTCCATAGAATAAATTGCATCCTGAACAGAACAAGGATTTGGGCTTCGCCCCAAAAAATATTGAACTACTTTTGCTATCATCGGTTGCTGCACATGTGCTAAAGGTTCAAAATTCAGTTTTTCTACCTGTCCGTTTTGAGTTAAAGTGATTTCCGAACTAAATACCGGGAAACTTATTTTTCCTTCAGAACCAATAATTGTACAAATATCCTGCTGCCCGCCTTCTGCAACTGTAAAACACCAGGTTCCTGTAAAAACTACTTTATTTTTGAACAGGATATTTCCGGTTACTAAATCATCTGCTTCGTAAAAACCTCCCTGGTTTAACCCAAAGCCTGATGCTTCTTTTACCTCACCAAAAAAATAAACCATTAAATCTAACTGGTGCGGTGCAAGGTCATGAAAAAGGCCGCCACCGGAAATAACCGGATCAACACGCCAGTTTTTTTCCGAACTGGCAATCAGGTTTGATTTTGGCGGTTGCAGCATTTGCAGATCAACAAAACGGACCTCGCCTATTGCTTTACTTTCCAACAGTTCCTTCACCTTTAAAAACACAGGCTGCTGCCTGCGGTAATGTGCAACAGAAACCTTTTGCTGATATTTTTTTGAAGCCTCCAAAATTCTTCTGGCAGAAGCAGCCGAAAGCGAAATGGGTTTTTCTACATAAACCGGTTTCCCGGCTGCCATTGCTTTAACCGCATATTCTTCATGTTGCAATGGCGGCGTGGCAATATAAATGGCGTTTATCTCAGGGTCGTTAATCAGTTCATCAGCCTTGCTGTACCATTTCGGCACCTGATGCCTTTTTGCATAATCCGCTGCTTTTGCCGCATCGCGGCGCATTACGGCTACCAGTTCAGAACCAGCAACCTTGTTAAATGCCGGTCCGCTTTTTTTCTCGGTCACATCGCCGCAGCCAATAATGCCCCATTTTATTTTCTCCATCGGTTTAAATTATTTTTGAGTGGGCCATGCTTCTTTTACCATATAAAAATCTGCTTTTTCTTACAATCCTGTATATAAAACATAGTGCTTGCTGATTTTTTCTTCGCTGAAAGATTTATATCCGGTAAAAGAAGCTTTAATTAATTGTTCTGTTTTTCCGGTTGTATATTGTACCGGAACAAGCAGGAATAGTTTTTTTACACGGCCAGCGTAAGTTTCTCTTTCCGGGTCTGTTAACAAGGTATTAAAAGACATTACCAATGCACGGTTATGCTCAATTTCCAGGGCAATATCCGGGCTCATCAACACAAATAAAGCCTGCTGCGGATATTGCGTATCCAGTTGATGGATTTTTACTAACGCTTCTTTATCAAGCAAAAGCTGTACAACATGTGCGTTAGTGGGCGTTTGTTTCCGGTTGATATTCCATCGCTTAAAATAATCATTCCACGAAAATAAGCACAAAGCCAGCAGCAACACTTGCAATGCTGTTTTTACCGCACTAATTTTTACCTGCCGCATAAGTTGCACCACACCCGGCAAAAACAGCAATCCAAGAATGCGGAAATGCCTTCCTTCCATAGAAATTGCAGCATGCCGGCAATACTGCATCAAAAAAAAGAACGTAAAAAAAAGGTAGGCCGAAAACAGCAGCCTGCGGTAAGCAACAGAACCGATACGATTAAAATAGACAGCAAAAAGCACAAAAACCACGAGCAGAAAAGCCGGGCCGTAAAACCAAACATCGGTAGCCGGCAAAGTTTCGATAAAACCCGGATGCGTAAAGTTGTTAAAAACTTCATCGGCAGAAAAAGCAGTTAAAAGCGGTACCGCGGCTGGATACAATAAGTTTAGCCAACTAAAACTAAAACCGCTGGCAGCGGCCGACGGATTATTTCCTTTTTGCAGGAAAAGGAAAAATATCGGGACAATAACCGCCAGTCCGGCTGCAATCAGTACACTTGTTTTAACGGCAAGTTCTTTCAGGCTGATGCGCTTGCTTACCCATCCTAAAAAAATAAATAAAAACCCGCACAAGGTTACCAGCAGAAATGAGGATTTAGCGATAAAACCAATCCACGACAGCAACACAAGCAGCAGTAACCGAAAAGGTTTCAGCTTAAAATCAATACAGCAAAACCAAAACCAGGGCGCCACGCCAAAAATGAGCACTTCGCCCCCATTGTAAACCGAAAACGGCAGCAGCGTTTGTACCTGGCAACATAAAACCAAAAGGCTTATTAAAGTTGTGAGCCGGTTGAACCGGAGTTTATCGAACAAAAAATAACAACCGATAACGCCTGAAATGGTAAAAATGATAGCAGAAATTGCCATTGCCCAGCCAATTTTTAAGCCGGTAAAAACAGCAATGCCGCCAGGGACAAGATATTGCCCTGGCGACCACCAGGTTAAAAAGGTATAAGTATTTTCGGCAATATTATCCGGGTCGGGCTCTGGCAGCAGGTTAAAAGCGCCGCCGTGCTGCATGTTTTTCCAGGTTAAAAAACCCCAGCCAGAATCGGGAAAAGTAGAAACCGAAGCGGAAAGGCAAGAAACAGAAGCTATTACAAGCGTGGCAACAATGGCAGTCCAAAGCAAGCGTTCTGTGCGGGCACGGTTTACGTTAACCATTTATCAGTTGGTCCAAATTATACAGGTTTAATAGGCAGCAAAATTATTAAAATGAATTGTATTTCAATTTTTACAATTAATTACTGGTTTTTCTGCTGTAAAACAGGCTTGTACAGGATGGTTCTGTTTGTTTTTTAACGAGATTTATAGCCCGGTTACCAGCCAGAAAAGCCTTTTTCTTAAAGAAATAATTAGACCTAAACCGTTAAATTTACGTGCCAACTGATATGCCTCAAAACTTCAATTTCCGTTTTATTTTATGCTGTGCTTTTTGTTTTTTGCTCGATGCTTCTTTTGCACAACAAAAACCGGTGATGCCAGGGGCCGCTAAACCTGCAGGGTTTAAACTGTTTTTTGAGAAAGTTTACCTGCAGACCGACCGTAACTTGTATGCTTCCGGCGATAACCTCTGGTTTAAAGCTTATCTGGTCAACGGCCTCAGCACTTCGTTAACTAACACAAGTAACAATTTAGATGTAGAATTAATTTCTCCTGAAGCAACAATTATCAGCCGCGAAATCATCAGGATGGATAACGGTTTAGGCAACGGCGATTTTAAATTGAGCGACACCATTCCCGATGGCAATTACCGCCTCCGCGCCTACACCAACTGGATGCGTAATTTTGGCGATAATTTTGTTTTTGAGAAAGCAATTGCCATTCATCATATTCCCGGTTCTGCAACCGGTAAAAGTGTGGCAACTCACAAAAAAACACCGGTAAAAACAGTATTGGCAAATGCAGGAAACGGCACCATCCGTTTTTTTCCGGAAGGCGGTTTGTTGGTCCAGGATGTTCAAAGTATTATTGGTTTTAAGGCGGAAGACGACAACAGCAACGGGTTGAAAGTGAGCGGGAGCATCATTTCTTCCAAAGGCGATACGGTTAGCCGTTTTCAAAGTGCAGCTTCGGGTATGGGCAGTTTTGCTTTTTTGCCGGCTGCGGGTTTGCAATATCAGGTAAAAGGCGTTTTTAGTAACGGACATTCTTTCACTGAATCTTTGCCTGCTGCTTTGCCAAAGGGTTTTTCGCTGCATTTAAATGTTGCAGATACGGCAACTGTTACCGCTACCATCAGTACCAATGCCGCTACTTTAGCAGATATGCAGGGAAAAGAACTCATCCTGGCCGGAAAACATGGAACACAAGTTTGCTTTGGCACAAAAATTAAGATCAGCGGTTTGGAAACAACTGTTAAAGTGGCCAAAAACAGTTTTCCTGCCGGTGTTGCTGCCATTACTTTATATGATGAACAGTTGCACCCAACCGCCGAGCGATTAATTTATGTTGAAGGAAACGATAACATTACGCTTTCAATTTTATCTGATAAAAGAAGCTATCAACCTAAAGATGGCGTAACGCTTCATCTCAAAACAACTAATCAAAACCAGCAACCGGTTTCAGCTAGTTTATCTTTGGCTGCTGTTGATGCCGGTATTTTGCCGGAAGAGCAGCGCAACATTCAGTCTTATTTCCTTTTAGAATCTGAAGTGAGAGGAAAAATTGAAAACGCTGCACAGTATTTTGACAAAAACAACCCGAACCGTTACAAACAGTTAGATGCCTTGCTGTTAACGCAGGGCTGGCGCAATTTTATTTGGAAACGTTTGGCAGATACTGCTTTAAAGATTAGCTATTTGCCTGAACCTGGTTTTACCATTACCGGCCGCTTGCGCGACCGTTTGGCAGACAAACCTCAAGCCAACATGAACATTACTTTGTTTGCTGCCGGCGCAAAAGATGGTAAACTTTTTACAACCAGAACTGCTTCCGATGGCAAGTATTTTCTGGATGGTATTCAATTTTATGGCCCGCAAACTATTCGTTTATCTGCCCGCGATGAAAAAGGTAAAAAAACCGGGATGATTTTATTAGATACCATTTCCGGTAGAGCAATGGCAGTTCAGCCTGTTCGGGAACCGACACCAACAAGTCCGCAACAGTTAATGGCTTTTAATCAGGCAATAGAAAAACGGGAACCTGCGCATTTAAGTATGAATGATACTTTGCAACTAAAAGGTATTACCGTAACAGAAGCGGCACAAACCGTTACTTTAAGAGACCAAACCGTACAAACTTTTGGCTATCCCGATTACAATTTCGACATTACTAAAGCTGATTACACTTATAAAGATCTGGAGGATTTTTTGGTGCATAAAGTTCCCGGCGCACAAAGTAATCCGGATACTTCTGAGGGAATTGTTTTTTATTCTCAGGGAAAAAAAATATTGCCGCGTTTTATTGTGCAGCGGCAGGAAGACGTTTTTGAACGGTTGGATTATTATTCTTTAACGATGGATGTAATTACAAGGGTTTCTGTGCGGCATTTAGTTGGAATGGGCGGAACAGATGTTTTTCTGATCTATCTAACATTGAAACCGGAAGCCTTTCAGAAAAAGGAATTTTACCTGATCAACGCTGATGTAAACGGCTATTATGAAGCACGCGAATTTTATACCCCTAAAAACAGTATTGGCCAGCCAGATCTGCGCACTACCCTTTTCTGGAAACCTAATATTGTTACTGATGCTAATGGCGAGGCAAGCGTGCATTTTACCAATTCTGCACAAAAAACAACTATCAGGATTGTTGCCGAAGGTATTACAGATAAAGGTATTGCCGTAGCCGGAAAAGCCGAATATCCGGTGCAATAAAATAAAAATTTGGAAGCAAAACTCTCGCGTTTTCTGCTGCTTACAACGGCGTTTTTAATGTTAGCAGTAACTTTAAAAGCGCAAACATTGGTTGACAGTATTCCGCGTACTGCAAAACCGGATGCTGGTTTTAAACTTTTTTTTGAAAAGGTTTATCTGCATACCGATAGAGAAAATTATGTTTCAGGAGAAAATAGCTGGTTTAAAGCTTATTTAGTTAATGCACAAACGAATGTGCCAATTAGCAGCAGTAAAAATTTATATGTAGAACTCATTTCGCCGGAAGCAAAAATAATTGACCGGGAAGTCATCAGGCTAAATAACGGAACAGGAAACGGCGATTTTAAACTACAAGATTCCATTCCTTCCGGCAATTATCGCATTCGTGCTTATACCAATTGGATGCGCAATTTTGGTGATAACTTTATTTTTGAAAAAACGATTACTGTTTTTAGCACCACAAATCTTGAATCTTCTAAACATCTGGATAACAGGAATAAAATTCTTTCAGGTTCATCTTCTTCACAAATCAATACAAAAAAAACATCGGTAAAAGAAGCATTGCCAACCATTCAATTCTTTCCGGAAAGTGGGTCGCTGGTAGAAAATGTAGCAGGTTTAGTTGCGTTTAAAGCCGAAGATGCTGCCGGAAACGGAATCGCTGTAAAAGGAAGCGTTTACACCGAAAAAGGCGATACGGTTATCCATTTTGAAAGTACAGCTGTAGGAATGGGCAGCTTTTTTTTAGTGCCCGATGTTAACAAAAAATACCTGGTAAAAGGAGTATTCAATAACAAAGTCCCATTTACAAGTACCTTACCTTCGGCTTTAAAAAAAGGTTTTGTGATGCATGTTGCTGATGCTGATTCGGCCAGTTTTCGGGTTACCATCAGCACTAACCAGGCAACTTTGCAGGATTATCCAAACCATGAAATTATTTTGACTGGCAGGCAGGACGGACAACGTTTTTTAAACGGCCCGGTAACTTTTAATTTGCTTCACTTAAATATTCGGGTTCCAAAAGCACAATTTCCCGCCGGCATTTCTACTTTAACAGTTTATGATAATCTGGCCAAACCACAGTGTGAGCGTTTGGTTTATGTGGAAGAAAAAAACTCTGTTCATGCTTCTTTTACAACTGATAAATCTGCTTATCAACCTAAAGAAAAAGTAACCTTAAAACTGAAAGTTACGGATGCTAATTATCAGCCTGTAAAAGCCAATTTTTCTGTTGCTGCTGTTGATGAAAATTTTACCAGTAAAAACAGTATCAATATTACTTCTTATTTCTTATTGCAATCAGAACTTCGCGGGAATATCCAGGACCCCGGAATCTATTTTGATACAACGAACACGAATCGTTTTAAACAACTTGACCTGCTTTTGTTAACGCAGGGCTGGCGTGATTATTTATGGAGAAGGCTGGCCGATACTTCTATTAAAATCAGTTATTTGCCAGAACAAGGATTTGATATTTCGGGTCGATTAAGACAAAAGTTTGCTGATAAACCTCTTCCCGGAAAGAATATCGCTTTAACCGTTAATGGTTCTGCCATGAGCACACGTTATAATGCTTTAACAGATGCTGCCGGAAAGTTTCATCTGGATAACATAGAATTGTACGGTAAACAAAGCGTTTCGCTGGCAGCTACTAATGATAAAGATAAAAATGCGGGTTTGATAGAACTGGATTCCGCTAAAACAAATCCGCTTCCGGTAAAAGCAATTCCTGATTTTGAAACTGATTCTTCAACCTTAAAAAAACAATTGTTGATAGAACAAAGCTTTAGCAAAAGGCAAAGCTTATCAGATACTATAAAATTGAAAGGAATAACGGTAAAGAGCAACAAGTTTGTAACTTTAAGAGATGCGACCGTGACAAGCTTTGGTTATCCTGATGAAACTTTAAATGTTACTGCTAAAGATTATTATTACGAAGACCTGAGGAATTACATTTTGCATATATCCAAGCAGGCTCACATAGATAATGATCCTCTAAGTGCTCGCGCTGATGCAATCGTTTTTTTTGCAGAAGGGAAAAAATGGTATCCAAGATTGATAGTGAACAACAGGGAATTACCTTTTACAGATGATGATCCGGACGAGGTATTTAATGCTTATTACAATCAATACTATAATATACCAATAGATAAAGTAGAAAAAGTTGTTATCAAACGAATGATAAAACCAGCAGGAATGGTTTTATCAAATCCTACAAATAGCTTTTATAACGGAATGGGAACACTTGTTTCTCCGGGTTCAAAAATAGAAGAAGCTCATCCGATCTTTATTATTTACCTCACCCTAAAACCAGATGCACTTCTAACCCAAAAAGCAAGTACAATTAATACCGAGTTAGATGGCTACTACCAGTCCCGCGTTTTTTATGCACCAAAATACGATCAGCAGAAACAAAAAACAGGATCTGATTTACGAACAACTATTTATTGGGAACCGAACGTTATAACCAATGCAAACGGCGAAGCAACAATAATTTTTTATAATGCGGATGTTAAAACTAAAATTAGTATTGTTGCACAAGGCTTAACCGATAAAGGAGTGCCGGTAGTTACAAAAACTGCATATAAAATACCATAAGCTAATCAATTATAATTCTGGTGGCTTTCCCAAAAAGAAACAAAAACGCATTAGTTACGTATAATAACAGGATGAACGGTAATAACCCCGACTACCCTTTATACAGTATCAGCGAAATTGCCAAAAGAACTTACCAGCTTTCGCTTGCAACTATTGGCCTCGGTTTTTTAATATTTACTTATTATTGCTTAATGGGCTTGTACCATACTGCTATAATGGTAGCTTCTTTTTGCTGTGGTATTGGTTTGATCCTGTTTCTTAAATCCAAACATTTTATAAGAAACACCAAACTGCCTATTATCGCTTTTGTAAGCTTGTCGCTTATTGTTTTTGCAGCTAAAGAAGGTGCAGGTACGGGGCAATACCTGTTTTATTTCCCGTTGATGATTGCCATACCGGTAATTGTTGACAACCAGAAAACGTACCTCAAAAAAATTATTTTTTACTTCAGCATCACTGCCGTTTGCTGCCTTATCTGTATTGTAGTTGGTATCCATCATCAGCCCTGGGAACCTTTGCCACTTAACGATCAGTATAAAATTTTTTATACCAATGTTGTTGCTGCCATTATTTCTACAATTGCTTTTGCATACATTAATATTTCCCTCGAACGGAAATATCTGGAAGAGCTGATTGAGCAAAAAAACCGCACCATTACTTCCCGCACACAGTTTCTTTCTACAATGGGCCACGAACTGCGCACGCCATTGAACGGTATTATAGGTGCCATCAACATTTTAAAAAACGGAAACAATTTACCCGAACAACAGGAGTATTTTGAGATTTTAAAATATTGCTCGGACCACATGCTGCACCAGGTAAACGATATTTTAGATTTTAATAAAATTGAAGCCGGTAAATTGGAAATCCATCCGATAGAAGTAAATTTAAAACAACTGCTGATTAATTCTACCATTCCTTTTGCAAACATGTTTGAAGAGAAAAACCTGGAGCTTAAGGTGGAGATTGACCCGGAACTGGATTTAATTGTTCTGGCAGATGACGTTAGGCTGATACAAATTTTAAACAACCTGATTTCTAATGCCGGTAAATTTACCAGTAAAGGTTATGTTAAATTAACCGTTAAAACCATCAGCAAAAGCAATGGCATTTTACGCGCGGGTTTTTGGGTGGAAGATACCGGGACAGGAATAGCTAAAGAAGACCAGGAAATTATCTTTGATAGTTTCGGTCAGGTTTATGATGAAACTACCCGGAAACATACCGGCTCTGGCCTTGGGCTTAACATTTGCCTGGAAATATTAAAGCTGATGAACAGCCACCTGGAATTAAAAAGCGAAAAAGGTGTTGGCAGTATTTTTAGCTTTGATATCGACTTTAATTATATTGACCAGCAATTGCCTGAACAGCAAACGTTACCGAAAGAAAAAGCTGATTTAGCCGGAATGAAAATTTTACTGGTAGAAGATAACCAGATCAACATGATTATTGCCAAAAAAATCCTGATGGATTTTAAGGGCGATTGTGCAAAAGCCTACAACGGCCAGGAAGCATTGGATCTGCTGGAAGAAAATGCAGATTTCGGCATTATTTTAATGGACTTGGAAATGCCTGTTATGGATGGTTATGCAGCAATTAAAGAAATTAAACAACGCTGGCCCGATATTCCGGTACTGGCTTTTACCGCTACCCTGATGGACCTGGAAATGCTGGAAAAACTAAAAGCTATCGGTTTTGCAGATTGTATTTTAAAACCTTTTCAGGCGCAAAACTTACTGGCACAAATTAAAAAATATGCTTTAGTGGCATCCTTGTAGTTTCGGTAAAATTTCTACTACTTTATAAAAAGCCTTGTTCGGTAGTTTACCGGATGATACTTTTACAGTTACCTATTTTTACCCGATAAAAACAGTATGCCTGCAACGCGCCGTTTTTCCAGAAGCCTGAAACCTGCATGTTATGCTGTTTTTACTGCCGCTTTTTTTGTTTTTTGGCTGAGTATATTTAGTAGTACAGCCGCTTCGGCCCAAATCCTGAACATACAAAAGTTCAATTGCCGTTTAAGTAAGGATGATACAGAAACTTTTACTAAAATTGCCCGTTACGAAGCCGCTTTTTACGATGCTGTTTTTGAAACTTCTGTAAACGACAGCCTGACAATAAACATCAATGTATTTGGGCGGAAGGATGATTTTAAAAAAACACCTGACGGAGAAAATGCCATGCATGTATCAAGCGATGGTTATTACCTGGAAAAAACGGGTGATGTTTTTGTATTAAAAACAGACCATGCAAACAGCACCTTACTGCACGAAATCAGCCATGCGTTTTTGCACCACAACATTAAGCGTCCGCCTAAATGGTTTGATGAAGGCCTGGCCACTTACTTTGGTTCTTTGATTGTTCAGGACGATAAAATATTTTATACGCCTGTTACTGGACGTATTGAGCGGATCCGGGAGTTGAATGAGCAGGGACTTTTGCACCTGTCAGACTTTCTCAAAAATAATACCCGGAACTGGGGCGATGATAAAAAAACAATTACCGATCAATACACCATTGCATACAGCGTTATTTATTTCCTGGTAAAAACAAACCTCAACCTAATAAAACATCTGGCGGTCGAACTTAAAAACGGCCAGGCGACTACAGCTTCTTTAGCTGAAATGTTTGGCAGCATGGAGTTTTTTGAAAACCGGTACAATAACTTTTACAAGCAACAACACTGAAAATTATCGACTTGCAGATTTTTTGCCGGTAAAAGAAGTATCGGCATTTGCAGTTTTTTTGTCAACAGCATTATTTAAACTTCCGTTAACCTAATAACAGCAAT
>NZ_WPIK01000026.1 GCF_009754915.1 Mucilaginibacter arboris
CGGCAAAGCCTTCGCCACAAACGGGACAAGCTACGACGCCGCAGGCAACAGCTATCAAAACAGTATTAAACTTGATCCGTTCATGTCTGCAATATTAGTTACCGATGTGCCATCAACCACAACTTCCACTACTGCTGCTACCTGCTCGGCTACCGGTACTATATTACGGGAAGAGTGGGATAATATAGGCGGTACAAGCATCTCAGACATCCCGCTTCAAAAAGCACCTTCTTCTACCAGCCAGTTAACTTCTTTTGAAGGCCCTTTAAATGTGGCAGATAATTATGGTTCACGTATCCGTGGGTATATTTGTCCGCCCCAAACCGGAAGTTATACTTTCTGGCTTGCAACCGATGATGCCGGTGAACTCTGGCTTTCCACAGATAGCACCGTGGCCAACAAAGTCAGGATTGCCAATGTGGATGGATATACGGATTACCGGCAATGGGACAAGTTTGCTTCCCAAAAATCTGCTTCCATTACCCTGCAGGCCGGAAAGAAATATTATATAGAAGCCTTGCAGAAAGAAGGCGGCGGCGGCGATAACCTTTCTGTACAATGGCAATTACCGGATGCAAGCATGGAAACACCCATTGCTGGAGGCCATCTTTCGCCTTACGTAGATACAACTGCAAAAGCTACAATTGCAGGTACAGGTTCTATTACAAGGGACGAGTGGGACAATGTAGGCGGAACAGGTATTTCTGATATCCCGCTTCAAAATGCACCAACTTCAACTACGCAGGTTACTTCTTTTGAAGGCCCAAAAGATGTGGCCGATAATTATGCTTCACGTATCCGAGGGTATATCTATGCCCCCCAAACCGGAAGTTATACGTTCTGGCTTGCAACCGATGATGCTGGCGAACTTTGGCTTTCTACCGATGACCAGCCTGTTAATAAAACCAGGATTGCCAATGTTGACGGCTGGACAAATTACCGGGAATGGGGTAAATATCCTTCCCAAAAATCAATTTCAATTACGTTACAGGCAGGAAAGAAATATTATGTAGAGGCCTTACAAAAAGAAGGCGGCGGCGGCGATAACCTTTCCGTACAATGGCAACTACCGGATGGAACGATGGAAACGCCGATAGCAGGGAGCCATTTGGCGCCTTATACAGCTACTACGGCAGATCAAACTATTGCTTTTGCAGCCCTTGCTTCTAAAACCAATGGAGATGCCCCTTTTGGCCTAACGGCTACTGCTTCGTCAGGCCTTTCCGTAGGTTTCCGTGTTGTTTCTGGCCCGGCTACTATTTCTGGCAGTACCCTTACACTAACTGGTGATGGCACTGTTACGGTAGAAGCTTCACAAACTGGCAATGCAAATTTTAATGCTGCAAAAACAGTATCACAAAGTTTTGTTGTATTGCCTGCTTCCACAACTTGTTCTGCCACTGGCACAATTTTGCGTGAAGAATGGGACAATGTTCCCGGAAATAATATTTCAGATTTTTCATTTCAAGCTGCACCAACTTCAACCAATCAGTTAACATCTTTTGAAGGGCCGGTAAATACTCACGACAATTACGCTTCCCGTATCCGCGGTTACATTTGTATTCCTCAAACAGGTAATTACACCTTTTGGATTGCAGGTGATGATGCTGCCGAACTTTGGCTTTCAACAGATGATAATCCTGATAATAAAGTAAGGATTGCAAACTTGCTTAGCTGGACAGGTTACCGTGAGTGGAATAAGTTTGATTCACAAAAATCTGCATCTATAACTTTACAAGCAGGAAAGAAATATTATGTAGAAGCTTTGCAAAAACAAGGCGGCGGCGGCGACAACTTATCTGTACAATGGCAATTGCCAAACGGAACAGTTGAAAGTCCGTTGCCGGGAAAATATCTTTCACCTTATTTTTCTCAGCAGCTAACAACATCTTCTTTAAACGCAAGCATCATTAACACGCAGTCAATTGCAACGGCCAATCCGTTAGCTGCAACAGTAAAGCAAGGTTTATTTGTGTACCCGAACCCGGCTTCCCAGCAAACCAATGTGGAGTTTACTTTAGCCGAAGCAGGGCAAACGGATATTGCTTTATACAATACAAAGGGACAATTAATGGGTAAATTGTTTTCGGGAACAACAGAAGCGAACATTAAAACAAATTTTATACTAAGTGCAGGTGCGCTCCAAAATGGTGTTTACATTATCCATTTAACAAGCGGAAAAAGTAACCTGACAAAGAAACTTATAGTTGTGAAATAAATAGAATATAAACTGGAGCATGTAATAAAATAAAATTGCTTCAAATTGCTAATAAATAAAGCTGGAGTATAATTATCCTTTAACTTCTCCACTAAACAGAATAATGCATATTATATAAAGTCTAATATATTTTTTCAATTAAAATAGTTTCCCCTAAATAGGTTACAGTTAAAAATACTTAAGATTCCAAAAGTTAATTGTAAATTTCTAATGGACTTTATATAAAAAGAATACTTGTAATGCTTCTTTTACCTGCTAAAAATATTTTCCATATTTTATAAAATAGAAAAGTATTTAAACAAAAAGCAGGCATAAAAGAAGTATTGGTATTATTCATAAAAATAGTTATAGGCGTATGTATTGGCACTTTATTAAATCTCAAGGGTAAATTTTATGTTTTTATAAAATGCTTAAAGCATTTTACAACAAATCCTTCTGCAATAGAATTCCGTATCTTGTATAAAATATTATTATGGTTATTGTAAAACAAAAATAATTTTAAGCTGTGTATATTTTATATTAACACCTAAAAACCAATATATTATGAAAACCAAAGTATTTTTTATCGCACCTTTAGCTTTGCTGTTGTTTTTATCAGAAGTTAAAGCAATTGATGTTAGTTCATCAAAAAAGACAGTTCGAAAAGTTCGTGCAATTGATAAAAGTGCACTTATAGCAGAGGTTACACGAAATTTAGAGTATGACTTTGCAAAAGCAAGTATACGGAATGCTTATTATGATAATTTAAACAAATTGGTTAAACTTGTAATAGAAGATGATTATGTAGTATCGCTGCGTGGACATGCAGATTCAATTGGAAAGTATAAACCAAATTGGGTACTTTCAGAAAAAAGGGCATTAGCGGTTAAGAATTATTTAGTTTCTAAAGGGGTAAAAAAAGACCGGGTTGTAGCAATACCTTATGGCAGTACCATACCTATTGCTACAAATAAAACTCCCGAAGGGCGTCAAAAAAACAGAAGGGTTGAAATTAGATTAAAAGAAATAAATAAATAAAGTGTATTTTATTTATTCACTTTAAAAGTTTATTCTAATGTGTAATTAAAGGTTAATTTCAAATTGCTGTTTTAATTTGATTTCAGAAAGTTAACACATGCTTCTTTTATCCTATGTTTTTATTGTAAAGTAATTTAATAGAAAGATTAAAGTTTTTTTATAGGGTAAAAGAAGCATATAGTACTAATTAAACCCTTAATATGTTTCAAGCTGATAATTTTTAATAGACAATTTTAATTAAAGGTTATCTGATTGAAATGTATTACAGATGTTTTTATTGCTATATTATATCTATATATTTATTGCTTGTAATTATTGTTTAAATCGAATATATGAAGTCAAATTTTAAAATAGTTTTTTTATTTTTAATCTATCAGGTGCTACTATCTTCTTGTGCGGATGTTAGAAAGTCGATATATTTTTCCAATCAAAAAGATACTACTATTAACTCAAAAAATGTAGCCCCTTTAACCTATATTCAACCTAATGATTTATTAAGTATTGCCGTTAGCAGTTTGAACCCTGAAGCAACTGCTATATTTAATACACCTAACAATTCTTACGTAAGTTCTTCATCTGCATCAGGCTTAAATTTGCAATCTCCTGGCTATTTGGTAAACACAGATGGGTTTATTCAGTTTCCGGTTATTGGAAATATAAAAGTTGCAGGCTTAACCACTACACAACTAAAAAACGAACTAACCCAAACTCTTCTTAGCAGGAAGCTTTTAGTTGACCCGGTTGTTGTAGTAAGGCAGTTAAATTTTAAAGTTAGTGTGTTAGGGGAAGTTGCACATCCAACAGTAATTAACGTACCAAGTGAAAAAATTTCGTTATTGGAAGCACTTGGGCTTGCAGGAGACATAACTATTTTTGGCAGAAAAGATAATGTTACAGTAATTAGGGAAGAAAACGGAAAAAAAGTAATAAAAAGATTAAATTTGAATTCAAACGAGCTTTTTTACTCTCAATATTATTACCTCAAATCTAATGATATTGTTATTGTTGAAGCCAATAAAACAAAGGTATCCAGTTCAGGGCAAACAGTAGTAATCCTGCCAATTGTTTTAAGCGGTTTATCTTTCATTGCAATTATAGTTAGTAGCATACTTAGAAAATAATTTTATTATGAATAGAAAAATTTCTGAAGATAAGGACTCAAATTTTAGCAGTAGCTTTATATTTAGATATTTACCATATTGGCCGCTTTTTTTAATTTTAATATTAATAAGTTTTGGTGGTGCGTGGTTTTATTTAAAACTTGCCACTCCTGTTTATGAAACTGATGCCCGTATATTGATTAAAGATGAAAAGAAGGGATCAGAAGATTCTAAAACTTTAGAATCATTGGACTTGATTTCTCCTAAAAAAATCATAGATAATGAAATAGAAGTACTGCAATCAAAAAGTCTTCTTAACAGTGTAGTTAAAAATCTTAATTTATATGCCCCTGTTTCTGCGGAAACAAGATTTAATACTATATCGGCCTATGCAAATTCTCCTGTTATAATTGTTCCTGATAGTAATACTATGAAACAAGTTAACAAAGTATATTTCACCGCCAATAGTAACAGTGTTAAATTTAATAATAAAACATATCCCTTAAATGAATGGGTTGATACTCCTTATGGCAGGTTGGAATTTAAAAAGAATAAATACTATACAACTGATGAAACCAACAAAAAACTGTTCTTTTCATTAATTAATCCTAAAAAAGTAGTTTCTTCTTTAGCCTCAAGGTTAACTGTTACCGCTGCTAATAAATTATCAAGTATTGTTAATATTAGTTTCAAAGATGAAATCCCTGAGCGTGGTGAGGATGTTGTAAATGAATTGATAAAAGTTTATAATAGATCTATTATCGACGAAAAAAATACACTTGCAAGAAACACTTCACAATTTATAGATGAACGCCTGGCACGTGTTGGAGAAGATCTTGTAACCATTGAACATAAAATGCAGGCTTATAAAGCTGATAAAGGCGCAGTTGATGTTGATACGCAAGGGAAATTGTTTTTAGAAAATGTTAGTTCCAACGATCAAAAGGTTAGTGAAATTAATACTAAATTATCTGTATTAAACCAGGTTGAAAATTCTGTAAGGTCTAAAGATCTGTCAAGTGGTATTGTACCATCAATGGCTGGGGTAGATGACCCAAGTTTAACACAGATGGTAAAAAACATTTTCGATTTGCAAATTGAAGCAGAAAGTTTAAAGAAAACCACAGGTGAAAATAACCCTCTCTATGTTTCCTATATAGATAGGATAGAAAAAATAAGGCCTCAGATTTTACAGAATGTAGAAAATCAAAAGCAAAGCTTACTGGCAAGTAAGAGTAATATTTCTACTACAAATAATTCTTATTCATCTGTTTTACAATCTATGCCCGAAACACAAAGGCAGCTGGTAGATATTAGTCGTGATCAGGCTCAAAAAAGTAGTCTTTATGCCTTTCTTGAGCAAAAGAAAGAAGAGACAGAACTATCTTATGTTTCCAGTTTATTTGGCAGTAAAGTTATTGATCAGGCAGAATCATCAGAATATCCGGTAAGCCCTAAAAAGAAATTTGTTTATCTGATAGCTACCCTTTTAGCGCTTGTAACAGGATTTGGAATAGTTGTAGGAAAAGAGACTTTGAGAAGCAAGGTGATGTTCCAAAAAGAAATTGAAAATTTAACCCAGCTGCCGGTTATAGGTGAAATAACTGCCGAAAAATCAAAAAATGCGATCGTTATTGGCAATAACCAAAAAACACTTATTGCAGAGCAATTTAGAAAATTAAGAACTACCTTAAATTATTTAGGGATAGGCGGTAATCATAAACGTATATTAATAACTTCTGCCATTTCCGGGGAAGGTAAGAGTTTTGTTGCTGCAAACCTTGCTATTAGCCTTTCTTTAACTGGTAAAAAAGTTGTTTTACTTGATTTTGATTTAAATAATCCATCATTAGCTGCAAAACTAAATATTGATTCTGACCATGTAGGTGTTACAGAATATTTACAGGGAACAACAGGTCCGGATAAAATAATCAGGCCAACGGAAATTGATGAAAACTTGTTTTTTATTTCTACCGGAAAGCTTCCCAAAAACCCTTCAGAATTAATTATGAATGAAAAAGCAGGAGATTTGTTAAACTATTTAGACGGAATATTTGATTACATTGTAATTGATGTTGCTCCTGTTGGGCCTGTTTCTGATGCTTATATCTTATCACCTTTTTGTGATGCAACACTTTATATTGTTAGGCATGGTTTTACACCAAAAGTGTTTATTGAAAGAATAGATGAAAACAATCGATTAAATAAATTAACTAACGCTGCAATTGTATTTAATGGTGTATCTAACAGAGGTATTGCACATAAATACGGTTACGGATATGGATATGGTTACGGCTATACTTACGATGATAGGAAAAGTAATAAACTTTTTCCGGCACTTAGAAAATAATAATAGAAATATTGCTGATTTAGCATTTTTGTGATGCTTCTTTTAGCTATGAAAAACCTTTATGTTGAAAAACATAAAGGTTTTTTAGTTTAATTAATTTTTAATAAGCTTTTAAACTTTTTTAATAAATTAGTAAAAACGTTTAATTCTTTTTATGGTATTTATTAAGTACAAATGCAGGTAGAAAGGAATTTATAGAGCTAAAAAGCAAATTATTGAACCTTTTCTGTATAAATTAATAATTTTGAATGATTTTTTAATCTTAAATGCTTATTACTTGTGAAAGAAATGTAACAGAGTAATAAATTTTTTACAGCAAAAAGAATCTTTAAAGTACATTAAACAAATTAAAACGGGCCTTTTTGCGTATGTAATTATTTATTTGAATATACAATGCTAAAGGCTTATATTATTATAGCTCATAAAAACCCGGAGCAACTGCTTCGTTTAATAAAAATATTAGATGACGGATGTTCTGTTTTTTTTGTTCATATCGACAAAAGGGTTTCTATAAATCATTTTACAGCATTAAAATCTTTAGGCAGCAAAGTGAATTTAGTTAAAAGGGTTTACTCAGACTGGGGCGCCTTTGGCCTTGTTCAATGTACCTTAAATGCAATGATTGCTATTAAAGAATCAGCAATGGCATTCAATAGAATTATTTTACTAAGCGGACAAGATTATCCAATTAAAAGTAATGATTATATAAATAACTATTTTCAAAAAACGCCGTATTCAATATTTTTTGAATACTGGCCATTGCCCAATTATAACAAATGGCCTAAAAATAAAGGCGGCATGTATAGGGTAAATAAATACTTTTTTGGGTTCAATTTTTATCAAATGTTTTTTTCTAAGTTATTAAACTTTATTTCAAATTTTTTTCCGGCTTTAAAAAGAAAAATTCCAGGCAAAATGAAACCTTTTGCTGGTTCTCAATGGTGGATTATAGATATGTATGCGTTAGATTATATTTTAAATTTTGTTAAAAAATATCCCATATATACATCTTTTCATAAGCATACTTTTGCTTCTGATGAATTATTTTTTCAAATGATCCTTTTGAATAGTAAAGATGAAAAGTTGTTAAGCAGTATAGAAAATGATAACAAAAGGTTTATTAAATGGAAATCAGCTTCAAAGTCTCATCCTGAAACTATAGATAGATCCGATTTAAACGACATAGTAAATTCACCTGCGTTTTTTGCAAGAAAATTTGATTTAAACTATGATTCTAATATTTTAGATTTAATTGATCAAACATGCCTTAACCAGCAAATATCTGCATAAACAAATCTTTAGTATATTTATCAGTCGATATAATTCATCTAAAAAAGTATTATTTTCTGTTCATGAATAAAAATGTTTTAAAGTGGAATTTCGTTTTTCAATACGGCTATGTTTTAACTAATATATTTAATTCTATTATTTTACTTCCGCTTTATATAAAGCATATTGATTCTGCAACATTAGGAATATGGTTAGCAACAGGTAATATTTTGGCTTGGATAACACTAACAGACCCAGGTGTTGGTGATGTTTTGCAGCAAAAAATAGCTGAACTTAGAGGCAAAAACTTGAATGAAGAAGTTAGCTTAACAATTGGTTCCGGCTTTATTGCATCAAGTATAATTCTTGTTTTTTCTATATTAATTGGGTTTGTATTTTATTTTCTACTTGGTACAATTATTAACAAGGATGTATCTGTTTATCCGCATTTACAAACCGCTTTAATGCTTTCTATTATTGCTATTGGTATGTCTTTAGTTTCCTTTAGCATGTCGGGCATTAACCAGGGTTTGCAAAATTCTGCTGATGTTGCAAAAGCAACCGTTTTTGCAAATGTGCTTTTTTTAATGGTTAATATATTGTTTTTATATCAAGGCTTTGGCGTCATATCAATTGCTTTTTCCAATTTAACAAGGTCTGTTTTTATCAATGTTTACAATATTGTTTCCTTAAAAAGAGTATTGAATAAAGAAAACCTCCTCATAAATTTTAATATACCTTATTTTAAAAAGTTTATTAAAATTTTTTCTTTTACTTCTATATCAAGAATAATTACCGGATTATCAGGAAGTGTAGATATGATTATACTTGCCCGCTTTATCCCTCCAAGCATGATAACTGTTTATGAAATTAACAAACGGCCTATTAACATGACTTCCGGTTTAATTGGCCGTCATTCTGTTGCTTTAATGCCTTTGATCTCTCATGGAAAAGGTAAAGGCGACAAAGAAAGTATCATTAATTTTATTAATACACAGTTTAGGGTTTATTCTTATGCAGCCTTGTTTACTTCCTTTATGTTCTGGTTAACTTACCGCAACCTGATTTCACTTTGGACCGGTAGTTCAAAATATGCCGGGGATACCATTATGCATTTATTGGTGGCTAATTTTTTTATTGGGTTAATTGGTTATTTTATGTCAAATATGGGCTATGCATTAGGCGACATTAAAATGAACAGCTTAATTAATATGGTAAAAGGGGTAGTATTAGGGACTTTAATGTTTTTTGTTGCCAAAAAATTCGGGATTGTAGGAACGCTATGCGTTACCTTGTCGGTAGCATTTTTTACTGATTTTTCTTACTTTACCTATCGGCTTTTTAAATTGGGCTATCTTCAATATGCTTTGATAAAAAACCTGTTTAGTGTTTGGATAATAATAGTACCGCTTAGCTTACTTGTAGGATTGGGATGCAAGTTACTGGTTGGACATTTATTTGCTGAAAACATCTATTTATTAAAATTATTAGTAAGCGCATCAATTTTTACAATTTTCTTTATATTGCTGGTATTGCTTTTTGATATAGAAATACGTAATACAATTAAAGATTTAAAAGATAAATTTTTAGTTAGTCCTTTTTATAAACTGAAAATTAAAAGAGCGTAATGAAAAGTTATATTTGATTTTGTAATTTATAGCCATATTTACGATTCTGATACTATGCCAAAATTAATTGTAATGCTTCGCGTAAAAGACGGAATATTTTTCGTTGATGAATGGCTGGAAAATGTAGAAAAATTAGTTGACGAAATTGTAGTAGTAGATAATGGTTCAACAGATGGGACTTATGAAGTTTTAAAAGCACATCCAAAAGTTGTTGATATTGTTCGTACAGAAGGTTTTAATGAGGGAAGGGATAAAAATCTGGTTTACGCAATGGCCCGCAAAAGAAATCCAGACTGGTGTTTATGGATTGATATAGATGAGATTTTTGAGCCAGAACTTACCCGTGCCGATTTTGATAGGTTGATGGAGCGTAAAGTAGTGAATAAATATGGTTTCCGGAGGTTTCATTTCATAGACCGCGAGTATTTTGCTGGTTCAAAATCCAGGTTACATTATTCTTCTGGGCATGATAGATTGATGTGGCGCGAATCGGCAAAAGGTTATTTTGAAGATTTTATTATTGATTCGCCTAACGTAAAAGGTATAAAAGGGCTACGGATAAATACAGATTTCAGGTTAAAGCACCTTGGTTATATCAACAAAGACATCGTTGACAAAAAAGCTGAGATTTACAGGGCAATCATACCGGAAAAGGAAGGGACCTTTCAGGAAATGTATCTGCGTAATGAGCGAAAAATAAAATGGATCGATAAAAGAAGCAGCTTAAAAGTTAGAAAATTAAATTGGCTTTTAACTTATCTCAGGTTTACTACTTTATTGCCACGTGGTATAAATAAAGCAGTAAGCATCATAAAAAAGGTATTGAAAAAAACTCATTTGCAAAAAACAGTTAAAGCAAAATGAATACAATTATCAAAATATTCAATTATAGGTTTACTGTAAAAGAATTTCTGATTCTGTTTTTTGGTTATTTGTTTATGGAGCAAATTTTCTCCTGGTTATTTGCCCCTACGTCCGAAATAATCCAACCTTATCAAAAAATATTCGGCTTTGTAATTTATGGTTATATGCTGTATAACATTAACGAACTGAAATTTAATGAAAGGATATTCATAGGCATATTTACACTTTTGCTGTTAAGATTGGTATTAGAATCTTTATACGTTTACAATACTTTTTTTCAGCAGTTAACTATGTATTATGTACTGTTTCCGGCTATATATTCCATATTTATAAAAAACCTGTGCCGTACCTACGATTTTGATCTGTTGGAATTTATGGCCAAGTTTTACCTCTATACTTATATTGTTTTTATGGCCATATATGGTAGAGGTTTTTCGTTTAGTTTAGAAGGTTTGGACCTGGAGGATCTGGGCGTGTTTTCAGGTGACGGCCGTATCATTCATGCCACTTCTATATTCATGATGATCCTTCCATTTTTGTGGTATTTAAACAAGTTTATCAAAACAAAAAAAGGAATAGATTTTATTCCATTGGCGTTTTGCTTCATTGTTATTCTTATTCATCAACACCGTTCTGTTTGGGGTAGTTGTATTGCTGCAATTGTAATTTATTTAGGCATTAGTATGCATGTAAATAAGGAGAGGGTTCCCAGAATATGGGGCTTGATAGTGGGCGGTATAGTATTGTTAGTTCTTGCCTATTTTTTTGTTTCTACCTTGTTCCCTGAGTTAACTACTTTTTTGGGCCAAAGGTTCAGTGATATTCTTGACCTTAACAAACAGGAAAGCACAGGTCGTTTTCGGGTAGAGCAACGTGAAGTTTATGGAAGGCTCTTTTGGGAACGCCCTGTTTTTGGATGGACTTTTGAAGGATTTGAGATGCCTAATCCATTAGTGGATTGGTGGCCGGAAAAAACCGGGCAGCATTTTCATGAAGGATTTATGGAAGTGCTTTTTTATCATGGTATTGTTGGCCTGTTATTTAAATATGGGTTTATATTTTATCTGGCGGTAAGGGCGTTTAGCAAAAAACTAAGCGAATCAACAGTTGTCTTAATAGCATTTTGCCTTTCAGGCATATTGTTTTCTTTAAGTTATGTTCCTCAAACTGTTTTTTGGGGCCATGTAGGTTTATGTTTGTATTATTTGGAAAAAGATGACCTGAAAAGCGAGGAAGACGATGATTTAATTGAGGACGATGAATTTTACATAGAAGATGAACCTAAATTACCTAAGCAAATTTTTAAAGGCAGAAAAACAGTTCCTCAATTAAACAATGCTAATTAAAGTATATTACTACTAATGAATTATATATGTACCTGGCTTTGTGCAGATGAAAAAGGAAAAGAAAGTATTTTCCCACAAACCGGCGAATTATCATCCTCTGCAAAACATCAGAATATTTACTGGCGTTGTGTCCTCTTATTTTACATTACCAGTAAGCGCTTTAATACAAAAGAAAAGCATTTGTTGTTTACTAACGTTAAAAACTTACCTCTTGTAGATGGTAAATCTGTTAGTAATGTTTTAAAAGATTTGGATGTAACAGTTATTTATACTGATTTCAAATACAAAACACCTTCAAATTATTTTGGCTCTTTCCAAAATCAGTTTTACGAATTTTCCATATTAGAATACATCAGTCAGAACCATCAGAATATAGATGATAATTATCTGATTTTAGATTCCGACTGTATTTTTATTAAGCCTGTTAAGCCATTGTTTGATGCGGCATCACAACAAGGTTTTATATCTTTTAAAGACCCCGTTAAACCAGATTATGTTATTAACGGGTTAAGCAGAAACGATTTAAAAACAGTTTATCAGGAGTTAATGCAAACAGAAATTTCTGAAATACCTGATTATCATTTAGGTGAATTTTTACTGTGCAGCGTAAAAAATATTCAGAAAATTTACCAGGACTTCAAGGGATTATGGCCGGTTTTATTGGAACGGAATGAAAAAGGTTTAATGAAGTTTAACGAAGAAGCACATACTTTAAGTTATCTTTATTTTAAAAATGGTTTCCGTGCAAGTACAGATGCTTCTTTTATGAGGAGAATCTGGACAAACCCTGTTTTTTATCGGGAAGTAAGGCCATCAGATACAGAACTAATTATCTGGCATTTACCTTCCGAAAAAATATTTGGTATTGATACTTTATACAATCTGTTTTTTAATAAATCCAGTAATTATGGCTTAAATATAAACAATCAGGATTTCATTGCAATCGTTCAAAAAGCAGTAAGTGTGCCTCGTTTATCTTTAAAAATGAAGCTGAAATATTATTTGGTGAGTTATTATAAAGCACTTAAAAAAAGGTTTAACAAACTTCCTGTTGTTAGAAAACTACTGCTAAAAACAGCATAATCATTTTTTAATATGACGATTGCCGTACTCCTTACTACATTCAACAGAAAGCAGAAAACGTTGGCGTGTTTGCAAAGCCTGAAAAATCAGAAATTACCAGAGGATGTAAGTTTAAAAATATTTTTAACGGATGATGCTTCTGCTGATGGTACTGCAGATGCAGTTAAAAGTGTGTTTCCTGATGTACATATTTATCATGGTAACGGCTCTTTATTTTGGGCTGGTGGAATGCGGAATACCTGGCAACAGGCATTATCAGCTGATGTAAATTACTACCTGCTGTTAAATGATGATACGCTTTTAAAAGAAACAGCTATTTACAATCTATTGAAATGCAGCAATTATGTAAAAAGTAAAGGCTCAAAACCTGCCATTTGTATTGGAAGCACTGCTGATGACGAGACCGGAAAAATTTCGTATGGTGGCAGAAAACTTAATTCTGCAAAAAGCTGGGATGGCGGGTATTTCGTATATAGCGAAACAGAATATGTAAATTGTGATGTTGCCAATGCTAATATTTTATTGGTCCCGGCAGAAATTGTAAAGCATTTAGGGATTTTATCGGAAAAATTTACGCATGGTTTAGCAGATTATGATTATACGCTAAAAGCTAAAAAAGCAGGGTTCGGTTTAGTTGTAGCACCTGGTTTTTTAGGTACTTGTATTGATGATCATGGCAATAACTGGAAATCGGCAAATACAACTTTAAAAGAAAGGATTGCTTATTTAAAGAGTCCGAAAGGATTGGCTTATCATGAGTTTTTAGGTTTTATAAAAGAACATTTTCCGCGATACTATCCTGTTGCTTTTTTTAAGTTATGGCTAAAAACCTTGTTCCCTTTCATTTGGGATACTTTCAAAAATAAATGATTAATGGAAAAAACGATTATCGGAGTTTTTTGCTATAAAAGGGCTGCTAAACTAAAAGCATCAATGGAAGCTTTGCTTAAAAACCCGGAATGTGCTTCCTTGGATATTATTTTTTTTGCAGATGGCTACAAGGGCGATAAAGACAAACAAGGTGTGCTGGAAACCAGGGCTTATATCGATTCGCTTACTGGGTTTAAAAATGTTTACAAGCATTATAGGGACAGAAATTTTAGCACCGGCCCCAATTTTCATACCGGCTTAACTTATCTATCCAACAATTACGATCGGTTTGTTATTGTTGAAGACGATTTGGTTGTTACACCTAATTATGTTAAATATCTGTTGGATGGTTTAGATTTTTATAAGAATGAAAAATCAGTGTTTTGTGTAACTGGTTTTTGTTTCCCCCTAAAAATTAAAAATTATCCTTATGATAGCATTATTGCAAACCGTTTTTGTTCTTACGGTTGGGCAAGCTGGTCTGACAGGGTGAAAAATGTGATTTGGGATAAAGAAGGATTAAGTAACCTGATTAAAACTTCACCCAACTTCAAAAGCCGTTTAAATAAAGAAGGAATGGATTTGTACCGGATGGTTAAAAAAGAAATAGCCGGAATTATATCAACTTGGGATATCCAAATGCAGGTGCATGTTTCAGAACATCGGTTAAAAGTAGTTTATCCAATTATTTCCAAAGGGACTAATATTGGTTTTGATCAGGAATCTACCAATACTTTTGGGATTGATTATTTACAAACGCCACAAGATCCGGGAATAAAAAGAGAATTTAAATTTTGCGGTGTTGATGTAATAGAACCAAATTTACAAAAGCAGTTAAAAAAGCCTTATGGTTTACCAGCCTTAGCTACACGGAAAATAATTAACAACATTATTAAGTTTGGTTCCAGGTTTAGGAAAAGCAATTGATATGGATGCTTCTTTTATCATACAAAAATTAGTATTACAAAGAGCGGGGAAGCCGAATTAAAATTGATAGGCTAAAAGAAGCATCACAAAACAAAATACCACAAGAATTAATATTCATGAAAAAAGCCGTAGTAATTGGGTCAGGAATTTCAGGACTAAGTATTTCAAGAATGCTTTCCGACAGATATGAAGTGCAAATTTTAGAAAAATCTGATAAGGCTGGCGGCCTGATTAAATGCGACCGGATTGATGGCAATCTTTTTCATAAAGTTGGCGGCCATGTTTTTAATAGTAAAGATCAAACTGTATTAAATTGGTTTTGGCAGCATTTCGACAGAGACCAGGAATTTTTGAAAGCAACCCGAAATGCAAAAATTTTGCTTAACGAAAAGCTGATTGGTTATCCATTAGAAAATTATTTGTACCAGCTTCCGGAAAATGAAACAAGGGCAATTGTGGAAGAACTTGTCCAAATGCTGGTTAATGAAAAAGATAAAGATGTTAATTATGATAATTTCAGGGATTTTTTAATTGGTAATTTCGGAGAGAACTTATATCGATTATATTTTGGCCCGTACAACTCAAAGATCTGGAACACCGATATTAGTAAAGTTCCGTTAGAGTGGCTTGATGGAAAATTGCCAATGCCGCAAATTAAAGAGGTAATTATGAGCAATATCATCAAAAAAGAAGAAAGCACAATGGTGCATGCTTCTTTTTATTACCCGAAAAGAGATGGTTCGCAATTTATAGTAAACCGTTTATCGGAAGGCCAGAATATTAATCTTTCATTTCAGGTAACTGATATTTCTGTAGATGCTGAAGGCCGATTATCAATAAATAATGGAAGCAACCTGGCTGATTTGCTAATTTATTGCGGAGATGTGCGCCAATTAAGTAAAATTATGCGCATTGATGACCGGGAGTTAAAAGACGCACTGGAAAGCGTTGCTGATCTTCCTTCCAACGGAACGTCTAATGTTTTGTGCGAAACAGATGAAAATAATATTTCCTGGCTCTATCTTCCCGAAGAAAAATTTAAAGCGCATAGGATTATTTATACTGGTAATTTTAGCGATACCAATAATGAAGGCACCAATAGAAAGACTTGCGTTGTAGAATTTTCTGGTAAGCAGGATAAAGAAACGATGTTACAGGAACTGAAGAGCTTACCGGGAAATTTAAAACCTCTTGCTTTTAACTATGAACCAAATTCTTACATCATCCAGCATAAAGGAACAAGAAGTAAAATTTCAAATTTAAAATCGCAATTAGCAAAATACAACGTATATTTATTAGGCAGGTTTGCAGAATGGGAATATTACAATATGGATAAAGCAATAGAATCGGCTATGGAGTTGAACGTCAAACTGACGTAAACAGTAATATTATTAATGTGAAGGTTTTAGTAATTCATACAAGTTACCAATACAAAGGTGGGGAAGATACGGTTGTAGCAGAAGAAATTAAGCTATTACAATTGCAGGGGATTATGGTAGAGTTGTTAGAATTTAACAATCACAAAAATGCTTTTTTAAAGCTGTTGCAACTGCCATTTAACCTTCAATCTTACTTTAAAACTAAAGAGGCATTAGCTTTATTTAAGCCAGATATTGTTCATATCCATAACCTCCATTTTGGAGGATCTCCATCGGTAATTTATGCCATTAAAAGAAGCAAGATACCTTTTGTTATCACGCTTCATAATTATAGATTGTTGTGTCCATCAGGGATTCTTTTTCATAATGGTAAACTTTTCCTGGATTCTTTAAGCAACAAATTTCCATGGAAAGCAGTGGGTTCGGGTGTTTATAAAAACTCTAAGCTTATTACTTTTTGGCTAAGTTTATCTATTTATTTACATAATAAATTGGGTACCTGGAAAATATGTAACCGATACATTGTTTTGAGCGAACATGCAAAAAAGTTGTTTTTAAGTTCAAATTTAGGGTTATCAGCAAGTCAGTTTGTTGTAAAACCAAACTTCTGTTCTGACCCAATTTTGAAAAACCAGCAAGCTCAGGATTACTTTTTATATGTGGGCAGGCTTTCGGAAGAAAAAGGTATAATGCTTCTTTTATCGGTGTTTTCTTCTTGTCCTTACAAAGTTAAAATTGCAGGAGACGGCCCGCTTAAAGACGAAGTAGTAAAATACAGTTCAAGATTTCCAAACATTGAATTTTTAGGTATTTTAAACAAAACAGAAGTTTTTACTATATTAGAAAGTTGTTCTGCACTTGTATTTCCGTCTATTTGGTTTGAAGGTATGCCTTTAACTATTATTGAAGCTTTTGCTTGCGGAATACCGGTTATTTCGTCCAGGATTGGTGCTATGGAAACGATGATTACTCCTGATTATAACGGGTTACATTTCGAAGTTCAAAGCAAAGAGGGTTTCAGAAAAAAGTTAGATGATTGGCATAATTTGTCTGAAGTACAAAAGCAGGAATACCGTTTAAATGCCCGAAAAACATACGAAAATTATTATACGCCCGATAAAAATGCACAACAGCTTTTAGCAATTTATAACGATGTTATGAATGAGGAAAAGTTGCTCCTGGCCGAAACTTTATAATTTTTCATACTAAACTTTATAATTTCATCCTATTAAATATTTGATAAATGAATAGTAAGGTAGCCCTTATTTTTGTTTTTAATCATAAATATGATAAGAACATTGATGTATTAGAAAACCTGTATAAAAACCGTTTTTCTAACATATATCATTTAGTGCCTTTCTACGAAGGAGATAAGCAAAATGTTATACCTGTTTATGAAAGTTCACAACATTTTCAAGGCTATTTAGCACAAGGCTATAAAAAATACTTTAAGGAAGAATACGAACATTATTTTTTTATTGGAGATGATTTGGTGCTTAATCCTGCTATTAACGAAAACAATTACAAGCAGTATTTTCATCTTTCAGAAAATGCAAGTTATATACCCGAAATCCATACACTTCATCATTTAACCAATAATGATACCTTGCGTTTTTTACCTGTTAAAAGTATCACCGGAAAAAAAAGATGGCATTGGTGCAAGATCAAAGAGTTAGTCGAAAATTATAAACACAAAGCTTATGCTGTAGAAAATGCCAACGAAATGCCTTCGTACAAAGAAGCGGAAGCAATTTTGAAGAATCATGGTTATGAAATCCAAGCATTAACTTACCGTGATTTGCATGGAGATGTTTTTCCATTAACTTCGGCAACTCTAAAGTATGCTGCCAATTTAAAATCGTATTTTAAAAAGTTTCCCCTGGCTTATCCTGTAGTTGGTTCTTATTCTGATATTGTAATTGTTTCCAAGTCTTCTATCAAAAAGTTTTGTCATTACTGTGGCGTTTTTGCAACCAATAAACTTTTTGTTGAGTTTGCCATACCAACAGCTTTACTTTTGGCTTCTGAAAAAGTAGTTACTGAAAAAGAAATAGGTAAAAGAGGAAGTATTTATTGGCTTTATACCCAGCCAGAATTGGAAAAATATAATGAAGATATGAGGCCTTATAATCTAAGTTTGAAAGATTTAATGCAAAAATTTCCGGAAGACAAATTGTATATTCATCCAATTAAATTATCAAAATGGAAAACGGAAACTATATGAAAAAGTTTATTTAAGAACCTGTTTAAATTTGTTCAGCTTATTTTATATGCTTCTTTTATCACCTAAAAAGTAACAATATTTCGCGCTTTTTGCGTCTTTAGCCATTACAAAAACAAAATTTACAAGCAATAAAAAAGCATTATCATTTTCCTTAATAAAAAATTTAAACAGGCTCTAAGATTTTAGTATAATTTATATTTAATGGAACATAAGAATGATGTTGCGCTAATAATTGTTTTTAATCATAGATATGATAAAAACATTGAAGTTCTGGAAAAAATATATAAAGAACGGTTTAGTTACATTTATTACTTAGTTCCTTTTTACGATGGAAACAAGCCCAATGTAATATCGGTTTATGAGAATTCATACTATTTTCAGGGATATTTTGTACAGGGTTTTAAGCAGTATTTTCACGATAGGTTTTTACATTATTTTTTTGTAGCTGATGATATTGTTCTTAATCCGGATATCAATGAAAATAATTATCAGCAGCATTTTAGTCTTTCAGGTTCAGCAAGTTTTATTCCTGAAGTTTACAGCCTTGATAACATAAATGATAATATGTTATATTGTTCTCCTGCAACAATTAAAGATGGGATAGCAAAACTTAGAAACAAAAATGTAAAGAAGTGGAACTGGTGCAGGGTTTGGGAAGCATATCATTATAATCCACAACAAAACGGGGTAGAAAGTACGAAAGAATTACCCGGATATGAAGAAGCATTATCGCTTCTTAAAAGGCATGGAATTAACATTAATCAATTAAGTTATGTAGATGTTTTTGGAGGCCCTAAAGTTCCTAATAGTTTTAAATTTATAATAAAAAATATAAATTATATAATCGGGGAAGAACTTCTAAGACTAAAATACAAGCTTAAATATCCTCTTGCTGGTTCTTATTCTGATATTGTAATTGTTTCTCATCAATCCATTAAAAAATTTATACATTACTGTGGGGTTTTCACTGCTACAAAATTATTTGTTGAATTGGCTATTCCAACAGCTTTATTATTGGCAAGCGGGGATGTTGCAACTGAACCTAAAATTGGGAAAAGAGGCCAGGTTTTTTGGCCATATTCAAAAAAGAGAAAGCGGTTATATCAAGAAGAAATGGAAAAATATAATTATAAACTTGATAATTTAATTTCCTTGTTTCCCAAAGAGAAATTGTATATTCATCCTATCAAGTTATCAAAATGGAAATAAAAAAGTATTTTGAATTCTATCACATTTTGTGTTAGAATTAATATGCTTTAAGTAACTTGAGTAAAATATTATAGGTATAAAAGAAGTATCAAGGCTTGGGCTTATTTAAATTTTATTCAGTAATAATTTTTATGCTTCTTTTACCCTATAAAAATATTTTTCTTTTTTGTGTTTTTAATAAATATAATTTTACCACTCTATTTTCTTAAGCAAAAAGAAGCTATATTTTTTCTGATATAAACTTAGTAGGCTCTAATATTTAACATTTATACCTCTTGTAAAAATTATACTATAGATTTTAATAGTTAATGAAATATTTGCTTACAATTTTTCTATTAGGTTATTTTTCTACGATTTCGCGA
>NZ_WPIK01000027.1 GCF_009754915.1 Mucilaginibacter arboris
AGGCTTTGCACAATAAAAACCTTTTTTTTGGTTCCTAAACCATTACATTAAACTATTACACCTATCTTATTACACCTAATCAAATTTTTTGGAGGTTTAATTGTAACGGTTGGCTATATTTGGGGACTGGGACAGCAAAAAGAAACAAACCAGGAAATCAAGACAGGATGACTTTCGGCTACATACGGGTATCAAAGACTATACAGAATTACGACCTGCAGGAAGATGCAATGAAAAAGCAGCATTGCGACAAACTGTTTTTTGAAAAGGAAAGTGGGGTAAAGTACCGGGAGGAATGGAACACGCTTTACGAACAGCTTAGGGACGGGGACACCGTAATTGTCTGGCGGATCGACCGGCTGGGAAGGACGGCCTGGGAACTGATCAAACTGATGGCGGAACTGAGCGAACGGAAGATCCGTTTTGTATCCGTTACGGAAGGGATCGATACCTCAACGGCAATGGGAAAATTATGGTTCAGCATGAATGCGATCATGGCCGAAAACGAAAGGACTGTCCAAATGGAAAGATCAGGTGCAGGACTTGTGGCAGCCAGGGCACGGGGCCGGGTCGGCGGCAGACCAAAAGGGTTAACCGAAGAAAGTGAGCGAAAGATGAAAGCCGTTAAAAAGCTTTATGGTTCCGGAATTAGCATTTCGGAAATTAGGAAGACGCTCGACATTGCCAGCAGTGCAACGGTTTACAAATACATCAATTATAAACATAGTGCTGCCAGCGAAAAAGGAACGGACAAAAATAAAGTTAGCAAAACCGGTCAGGAAAAACCTTGATAGCATACCGGCCTACGTTCTTGCAGACGTATAAGCATACACACCTTATAAATACAAAGTCAAACTTCTCTATAATCTTCCCCTATCTTTTTCTTTTTGCCGTATGAGTAGGGTAATCCGGTGAACGGAGTAGCCCATTTGGAGAACGTGTTGTACCTTATATAATCCTGGAAACTGCCGTTTATTTGGAAATGAACAGCAATAACATACGAGTGCCTATTAATTTACAAAGATAGTGTATTATAAATCCGCTATATTTAATTCACCCAATCACTTCAATCATGAAAACCATCCGTTTCGCAGCTTCGGGCTTTTTTGCCTTCGTTTTTTTATCGTTCACTCTTTTTAAAAATAATGATAATAATCCGATAAAAACTGAAACCGGATTAATAAGCGGCCTTAAAAGTGCCGATGGCAAAGTTATAAGCTATAAAGGTATCCCTTTTGCACAGCCACCGGTTGGTGAGTTGCGCTGGCGTGTACCTCAGCCGGCAAAACCCTGGACGGGTGTTCGTAAATGCGAAAGTTTTGGGCCAGACCCTTACCAGCCTGCACCTCGCGCCGTTAGTATGTGGTCGGAAGAATATTTTATTCCAAAGGGGTCCGTGCGCAGCGAAGATTGCTTGTATCTAAACGTATGGAGGCCGGTAAAAGCATCGTCGAAAAAACTGCCGGTATTGGTTTGGATATATGGTGGCGGCTTTAACAGTGGCGGAACGGACCTTAAATTGTATGACGGCGAGGCTACCGCAAAACGCGGTGTCATCTTCGTAGGTGCCAATTATCGCGTTGGCATTTTCGGCGGGTTTGCGCATCATGAATTAAGTGAGGAATCGGGTTATAACGCCTCGGGTAATTACGGTTTGCTGGACCAGATAGCAGCACTAAAATGGGTACAGGAAAATATCACGGCCTTCGGCGGTGACCCAAAAAATGTTACCATAAACGGGCAGTCGGCAGGTTCTATGAGTGTAAACTGTCTGATTGCTTCACCTTTGGCAAAAGGTTTATTTGAAAAGGCCATTGCAGAAAGTGGTGCCTATATGGTGAGCGGTGCCCGTGGTATGAATAACCTTCAAACGGCCGAGGCCCAGGGAGCCAGGGCGATGAAGGCACTAAACGTAAACTCTATTGCCGGTCTGCGTAAACTATCTTCTGAAGATGTGCAAACCAAATTACGTGCTGCCGGAGGCCCGATAATTGATGGCTATCTACTCCCGCAGTCTATCCCGGCCATTTTTGCAGAGGGCAAGCAAAATAAAGTGGCGCTGCTAACTGGTTGGAATGAAAACGAAGGGATGTTGCAAGGCCCGTTAAAAAACGCGTCCGATTTTAAAAAGCAAATGACAGATGCATTTGGCGCAAAAGCGGATGAGTTTTTTAGCTACTACCCTGCAGGTAATGAGGAAGAAGCCAAAACCTCGCAATATAAACTCTCGAAAGACGGAATGTTCGGTATACAAAATTATACGCTGGCCAACGTTGAAAGCAATAATGGCCAGAAAGTTTATGTCTATCGTTTTACGCATAAGGTTCCCGGTACAGGCATTTATGAAAACATTGGCGCATTTCATAGTGGGGAAATAGCCTACACGTTTAGCAACCTAAAATATATCAATCGCCCGTGGCAGCAGTTAGATCATCAGTTAGCTAACACAATATCGTCCTACTGGGTGAACTTTGCAATATCAGGTGATCCAAATGGCAAGGGCTTACCTGCATGGCCGGCATACAATCCGCAAACTATACAAGTAATGATGTTAAGCGATCAGCCGGAAGCCGAAACGATACCAGATAAGGCGGCTTTAGATTTGATTATTTCACAGTACAAATAGCATAATAATTACCCAGTCTTCATTACGAGGAGCTAAAGTTCCGCTTGCAATCTGCGGACGTGAAGAAATTATAGAATGTATGCCTGTTAGTCCCCAAATTTACCATAAAAGTAACTGTACTTATTGCAAAAGGTCAAATGATACAATTGTTGTCCTCAATATGCAAAAGTTTGATAACAGTGCTGCATTTTACAGCACTTTGTTTCACGAACTTACTTACAGGACCGGACATGAAACGAAGTTAAACTGTAAAGAATTGACCGAATCAAACTAATTTGGAAACCCACTATATGCTAAAGAAGAACTTACTGATGAGCCGACCGCATTCTTTTTAAATGCCATTACTGGTTTACACGCACTACTTTAACCAGTACTGCTTATACAGAAAACTCGTTAACTGCGCCTAAAAATGATACTGATTCTGAGTAATCTATTTCCTGTAATAGTTTTATGTAACAGCTAAAAGAGAAGAAAACCAGCAAATTACCGCTGAACTAAGGTGACAGAAATTCCTTCGTTTAAATGTAATATTCCAATTCTTTCTTTAAAAGCAAATTGCAATTCATTCTAACTAAGATATTCTTTAATGTAAGATCTTGTCTAAAGCTTTATGCTTTTAAAACAAAGTTTATTTACAATTGGTGATGGCGTGTTACAAACCATCAATAACAAGATAATGAGCAAGAAAAGGAAAGGACGAATTAGCTATTAAGTATCAGCCAGTAAATCATAATACTCGTCATCTTCATTTTTACCACCGAAACCCTTGCCGGTAGTTTTGTAAGTTTCTAAAAATTCAATCCTGCTGATCCATTTGACCATTTTGTAGCCCAGCTGATTTTCGACCCGCAATCTGAGCGGCGCGCCGTGCTCCGGGGATAGCGGCTTATAATTCATTTCCCAGGCCAGGATAGATTCTGGTTTCAGGCAGTTATCCAAACTGTGCGTGTCGTAATAAGTTCCGCCATACAAGCCTTCGCCAAAAGAATAAAATACCAGCGTAGTTACCGAGGCTTTAGGCTTTACCATTTCGATCAGCGTTTTTAAAGGCAACCCGCCCCATTCGGCAATGCCTGTCCAACCTTGTACGCAATGGTGCATGGTAATATTTTGTTCCTTGCCCAGCTTCATCATATCTTCCAGAGATAACTCAACCGGGTTTTCAACCAGTCCGTCTATTTTAAGTTTGTAATCTTTAGAATCATTGGCCAGCAGGTTTTTCCATTCATCAGAGACTGGCGTTTTACCATTGGTCCAGAAGTAAGGGGAAATATCCTTTTGACTGTAATACACTTTAGGTTTGAACTTATTGATCGAAAGCTGCCAAAGCTGTCCGTTGATAGCGGCTTCCGTATGCTGTAAAATACGTGGCCGCTGCCATGACAGCCAGTGAGCCAGAAAAGCAAATGCTACAGTAAACAGAATTATACCTATAGTAATATATAAACCAGTGTAACTTGTAGTGCTGTCCGAGTTAATAGTCATATGGTTCAGGTTACGGGAAAAGCCTGTAGCTGCTACCATTGCTACGTGGATAATAATGAAGCCAACATAAGCCAGCATCACTAAAAAATGTATGGAACGGGCACCTTGCCGGCTGCCAAACAGTCTGGGAAACCAGTGGAAACGGTTTTCAATAGCGGGCGACATGGCCATACCGGTGAGCATAGCAATAGGAGCCAGTATAAAAATGACCGCGAAATAAGAGATTTGCTGCAAGGCATTATAATGATAAAAGCCATTGGGTTCGACTGGCATATTAAAGGTTGCATAATGAACAAATACTTTCCAGGAATCCGGTAATACTTTCCAAGATACGGGAACCAGCCGTTTCCACTGGTTCGTAAAAAACAGCAGTACAATATACACCATGCCATTAAGCAGAAAAAAAGGAACCGTAATAAAATGCCATGACCGGGCCAATCCTACAGAGTGGCGGTAACCAGGCAGGCCAATTACAGGACTGAGATATCGGGCGTCTTCTTTGGCTGTCCATGTTTTGTTATCGGGTACTTTTATGGGCGTAAACCGTATCCATTCTGTGTTTGGACTACAACCATTATTCCAATACAAACGAGGATGATCAGCCAGTATAGAAAGTCCGCTTCGGATAATCAGTATCAGAAAAAAGAAATTAACCCAGTGGCTCAAAGCCAGCCATAACGGAAACCCTTTCGGATCTGCTGCCGTTACCGGCGGAATTAATAATGAAGGATCAGCAGGTAAACCAAAAACCAGGTACTGAAACCAGGCAGCTCCAACAGTAGCAAGCAATAAAACAATCAGAATAATTATGGCATAAGGTTTTAAACCTAAAAACATCCGTCTGTCTTTAGGATAACGCACATCCTGCTCCGCTTTACTAAAATCAGTAAACATATTATTAGATTGATTTTAAACCTGTTAATGAAAAGGAAAAAAGGCAGAGGTTAAGCTATTAGGTAACATTGATTAAAAATTAAATTGATAAAAGTTATCAGCTAATCTTAAAAAATGTACAATGCTTCTTTTATCCCTATAATTTTATGATGAATTTTTATATCGATAAAAGAAGCATCTATAAAAATGTCACTGTTTTTATATCGATAAAAGAAGCATGTAGACTATGTTGAATAAAATTTAAACAGCTTTTATAAGCTTGAAAATTTGAAATTATGCAGCATTTTCTTTTAACATATCAAATAAATCTTCTGCGCCGCCGTCAAACTTTTCTCCGTTTACAAAAAACGTCGGCGTTCCGCTTACGCCGCTGCGCATTCCGCTTTCAAAATCAGATTCTATTTTTGCCTGTATAGACTGGTCCTGCATGTCTTTTTCAAACTTTGTAGTCTCCAAACCGAGCTGCTCTGCCAACTGATACAAAAAGCCTTCGTTAAGTTCAGCCTGATTTTCATAGATTAGATCGTGCATTTCCCAGTATTTATGCTGCTGTGCAGCTGCTTCGGCCGCAGTAGCAGCGATAGTTGCCTGCGGATGCACTTCTGTTAACGGGAAGTTTCGGAACACAAAACGAATCTGGTTTCCAAATACCTGTTGTATTTTTTTGATCACTAAGTAAGCCGCTCCGCAATAAGAACATTGAAAATCTCCATATTCCACTATTTCTATGGATGCAGCCGCTGTTCCTTGCTCGTGATCTGCCTGACTAACAGGCGGTTTTAATTGACTAGACATAATTATTTTTAGATGTTAAATTTTCCAAAGCCTCCAAAATGCCATCTGCTCCGGGATTAGTGCCCACTGGTGATAAATAACTCCATGCTATTACACCTTCTTTATCGATCACAAATAATGCCCTATCGGATGTGCCTTCCTTTTCATCATAAACTCCATATTTTTTTGAGATTTCCCCTTTTGGTTCGAAGTCGGCCAGGAGCGGAAAATGCAGGTTTCTTGATTTAGAAAAGGCTTGATGGCACCACTTACTATCCACAGAAACTCCGACCAATACAGCTTCGTATTTGGAAAAATATTTAAGCATCTCGTTGAAAAGAGCCATTTCATCGCTGCAAACCGGACTCCAATCAGCAGGATAGAAAGCCATGATTAAATTTTTTCCTTTAAAATCCTGTAAAGAAATGTTTTCTCCGTCTCCGGATGACAATTCAAATTCTGGTGCTTTCGTTCCTTTTTGTAACATTATTTTGTTTTAAATCAGCTTACTCATATCAACAACTGTTTTTTAATTTATAAGTTTTATTTCTCCATTCTTAACTACTGCCGGCACTGACCACGATGTACGGGGATGGGAAAAGACGAGTGGCCATGTGCCGACCTGGATCAAAATCAGTTAGTAGGCGTGTGATCTTGCTAGGGTAACAGTCTGCATTAAAGGTTCAGCAAAAAGACAAAATACATTCTTGTAGGAGCCTGCCTGTGCTACCCCTCAGCCAGGCTCAAATAGTTGGTGTCAAAAAAGAAAGGATCAATTCGTTTCTGGTCCTACTTCTTGGACTATGCTTTCCCTCGTTTTGCTTCTGAAAGTAGGAGTGGAGCGTAGGGCCAATTAGTCATGACTTTCTGAACCTAATAATAAATGACCTTTTTATAAAACTAATGATTCAATAATCAGATATTCATTATCAAAAATACTTAACTATTTGTATGGAAATAGCTTCCTAAACAGAGCAAGTTTTTATAATTACTTTTCGGAAGGTTAAGGATATTCTAAGCCGACGATCAATTTTTAAACCTCCAAAAATATCCAATTTCCTGCCCGCAATTCCATGTGTCCAGATTTTGCGTGATTCACCCGCTATAACCACCAGACTTCGGGGTTCTAAAAGAGCATCAACCTTTTCCTTAGTTTTAGTATTAATGAAATCCATGACACATGGAGAACCTAAACTGATTGAAATTACAGTATCACCAAAGCACGGTTCACAATCGATATGGTTAGCAATACCTTGGCCAGGTTGATATTCGTTAACAATCAGTTGGTCTGGTAATTCTGAAATGTATCCGTCTTTATAAAGCCGTCTTGCTAAGGATTGCGCCCACGCAGGTAGTTCACCTAGGTACATGGAATAATTAATCGCACGGGATCTATAATCATATTTCCACCCATAATGTTGAACTCGCCTTTTCAAATCACCTAGCCATGGTTCTTTATTAATCTCCTTCCATAAATAACTATGTTCCACTTCAGTCAAAAATTCAGGTACATATTTTAACCCTCTCACTTTCATAAGTTCATGCTTTAAATTCAGCGTCGTAGGCTGATTGTTTGGCATTTTTTCAGGTGGTTGGTTGAATAGATTATACATTTTAAAACTTTAAAACCTCAAATCTAACTTTTTCTTCTGTAGGCTTAAATATACTATTTCGTTGATTGTTGTATTTAATTATTCTGTTCTCATTTATTAACAACTCGTGTTCATGTAAAACATTTTTAAACTTCTCGTATTTTTCGTTTTTGTCAGGATCGATTACATTCTGAAAAAATAAAAATTTAGGGCATTTGTTGGGAATCTTTAAAATATCAATTATTCGTTCCGCTAACTCATCTTCTTGCAAGGAATCACTTGCGAATAAATAGCTTGTATTTATAAGAACACAGGATGCATCTTCTAAAAAATCTAAATCCAATAACTTCAAATCATTGATATAGATATTTGAGTTTGCTGGTTCATGTAACTCATTGGTCATCATGTCTGCTGCTCCCTTTAACATTGAATTATAATAGTCCACAGCTATATAGTCGAACTTAGCAACTTCCATACCTAATGAAACCAAAAAATCAATAAATGCTATAGCAGATGTTGCCGGACCGCAACCAATGTCAATAAACTTTATAGCACCGCTTTGTTTTGGAAATCTTTTAAGCCAAGAACAGCGCTCAAATAGATATAAGGAAGAGTAATAATGCTTCCTCATATTAAAATAACAATACAATTTTACAATTTGATCAGATGTTATGTCTTCGTAATTATTATCAAAATGCCCCTGCCCAAAGTTGATAATTTTGGAACGTATTGTAAACGTGTCGTAACCTAGTAATATTTCATACCAGATTGTATCCTCATGATTTCTTATATAGTTTAAAAACTTCCTGTTAAACAGATTATTAGAAAAAATTGTTGGAGTATATACTTTATCAGTCTCAATTTCGATTTCTGGTTGATACTCTAAAGCAGCTTTTTTGCTATTAAATTCTTTTAAAATGGCAAATCTTTCCTGTAATTCTGCATTAGAAAATAAATCCTGAAATCCTGGGATATGACCAAAACTCCTATAGTAGGAGAATAGATCAACTAATATTTCATCATAGTATTCCTCTTGTCCATCGGACACCGCAGCAGACACTTTTTCAAGGTAAGCTGGAAACCTTTTTAAATGCGACTCCTTATTTGTGTAATTTTTGTATTGGTGCCATGCAAGCAACCTCTGCTTTAAAATTGAATCTCCAATTCTATTGTAACATGTGGTAACGTAGGCGGGCTTATTAGCTTGTTTGAAATAGAAAGCTAAGTTGATATAAAGGATTTGAAAAGGGGGAGTTTTTAATATCTCCCCATCTAATTTATTGATATGAGTTAATATTTGAATTAATACAGATGTAGCCTCCACTGAAACTTCTACATTACTTAACAATAATTTTACTTTATAGCTATCGATACCGATACATTGGCTAATTTCAGAAGCATCAGAATTAATAATAAATTCATGTAATTCCTCAATGGTCATATTAGTTCTTTATACTTAACTGCCATATTTAGCCGAAATTTAATTTCCTCCAATTCCATTTTTCCCTCCTTTATAGCCTCAATAAACAGGCTTCTTGGATACTTAATTGAGTCTATAAATGGCGTTTCATTATTTAAGATTTCTGAGAAATGGCTTGGACTTGTTTTTAATCTTAATCTGTAGCAACAATATCCAATCTCTGAAAATAATGGAATATTTGTTGGTAGTCGCATCAATAGCGGGATTAAAGCATCTAGAGGGTTCAACTTACTGAGCTGATGATATGCCTTTCCATAAATAATATTATTCACATAACTAAAATTATCATCAAATTTTACTACTTCATTTCGCTCTTCCTTAAGATGGTCGATTTGCGCCAAATTTAATTCACCGATATTTTCACTGAATACATAATTAAAAACTTTGTCAATAACCAAATAATCAAATCGGGTACTAAGCTCAAATTTTATTGCTGGTTTGTTGATCCGGCTATTCAGTTTAAAATACTCCTCCGGAATATTATTTAATCTGTCTTCTGTATTTCTTAAAAGTTTATATCCAAAAAACATATTTAATATAGCAAACGAATATTCGCCGTATTTAACAGGCGGACTTTTTGATAGATCTAATCGTGGTAGTTCTGGATTAGTTTTTGTCCCATAAATTCTTAAATAAGAAAAAAGAAATAATGGGAATTTTTGTGAAGACTCTAATTCCAAAATATTTTTGAAAACCGACTTTCTTTCTAAGGTTTTTTGGAGATTTATAAAAATTTGGTCTAATTGATTTTCTTCGTTATTGAATCCCTTAGATGACAAACATAGTTGTTTGAATGCCTTAGTATCCTTGTCAGTAAAATTAGAATCGAGATAGATCCTATTTATTATCCAACTTAAAAGCAATCGATCTGTTGGCGCTTCTTTTGCTATCAACCATTTATAAAATTCAGAATGTTGCGTGCTACTTACAATATTTTTACCAAATGCAGGGTCTATCGCTTGAATTGCATAAAAAAAGTGGTCAGAAAGAGTTTTATAAATATCTGTTTTACCTAAAGTAAGAATATTATAATTCTTTATGCCAGCAACTAAACCTAATATTTTATCAAATCGGCTAAGGCTAAAAGAAAGATCATTACCTGTTATTGTTGATCGATTTACTGTAATACTCGGCAGGTCATTCGGAATTCCAACGGAAATAAGATCATTCGGAATTATACCGCCGTCACGCAATTGAGATTCCTCTAATAACTGCTGCTTGGCTGCATCACTTGTAACAAACACTTTGATAATCCTACTAATAGGTAGAGCTGATTTAACTAATTTATATCCTTCAAAATCTTGTATATCTTTTGCATTGATATTTGTAGTATCTATCTTTATGAGGACGCTCTCTCCATTAAAATTACTACTTAAACCAGTTGACAGGGCTAAAAACTCGTTGTTAATTGATTGTACATCCGAAAATGCATTTTGCACACTATACTTACTAGGATATACTATTCCTGCACTAAAATATTGTAGTACGTTCCCGATATTTACTTCAAAAAAGGCTATTTGAGATTGCTTGACGTTTTGCTGATCATAAGATATCTTACCTTCCTTTTTAGTCTGTTCATCATACTTCCGTTGACTATAATACTGGTTGGTTTTCGTATAGGCAAAACTTGATATATTTGATTGAGGTGTTAGCAATTCTTCCTTTATCTCATTCGAATAATCCGAACCTTGTTCGTTAGTTATTTCTAAAGGGATTTCTTTATTTAAAATATCCTTTGTTTTAGATTTGGTTTCCTGCAATTCTGTACCCTTACTTATTTCCTGACTATCTTGATTAATAAATAAATCTCCAGTTTCTTTTGGTACAAAACCGGGTACTATTGAACCCTTTTTTGTTCCTTTTTCTTTAGTATTGGGCTTTTTTGTCATTTTTCAATCTAAAAAGGTAAATCATTATCGCTGTCACTGGCTAAAACTGGCTTATAAAAATTCAAAATGCTTGGCTTCAAATAGCATAAAACATAGAGCAACGTTTTAGCTCTTGTAGCACCTACGTAATAATGGTTTACAGTTGCCCACATTTTATTTGTGCCATCAGCATTTTTTTCTATTATATACTTATCACCTTCTTTATGCCTTCTAGGCTTATTTAAAGCAGCCTGTGCATCATTAAAAAAAGGCATAATAACTATATCAAACTCTAAACCCTTACAAGAGTCGTAAGTTACAATGAAAGGTGTTTTCATTTGATCAAACATAACCCTTTCGTCTTCATAAGGCATATTATTTGAATAATAGTAGGAAAATGACTTATCTTCACTAGCATCTGCTTTGCATGAATACCCATTCTTCTCCAAATGCTCTTTTATTTTTATTACTTGGTTAGAGTAATTTACCAATATCCCAATGTTGCTATTGGTATTGTTTTCAATGATCCGCTGCATATATTCCATTTGCTGCACTTCGTTTAGCCCAATAATAATTTCCGGGTTTTCACCACTATCTAATTCGGAAATATCTATTTCCTGAACACCTAAATCTTCTGGAACAAATCCCCTTGCAAATTCAAATATTTCTTTAGTGTTTCTAAAATTCGCTTCTAGTTGTTGCAGTTCTGTGTATGATTGCCTTCTTAAGCTTCCAAATATTACATCCACAGCTTCATCAGGTGGGAAATTTCCTTGTAAATTTTGTGCATTATCAGCTCCACAAGACACCTTATCTGCTAAAATAAATGAATTAGTAAAAACGCTTGAAGTCAAGTCCTGTGCTTCATCAAAGAAAATTTCACTATACTTACGTCCACCGCGGTTGAGAATTTTCCTCTTAAAATCGTTCTCAACCCGCTCTTCATCAAATTCCGGCCTAAACCAGCCATACCATTTATAAAATGAAGCAACCTTATTGTCGATAACATCTTTAATCGCTGCTGCATTTAAGTTACCAAACAACTCTTCAGATTTTTCAGTCAACAAACCTTTTATGGAAGCCAAAAGTGTTCTATTATAAGTAAAGAGCATCACATCTTTATTGTTCCTTATCGGCTTTAAAAACCTATTAATTGTAACAACAGTTTTCCCACTTCCCGGTCCACCACATATTAAAATCGAACTATCATTGTTTAAAGCTAATCTCTGTGCATCTGTTAACTGTCTATCAATTGGCAATCTAAAACGAAAATTCGGCATATATCGTGGGTTAAAGGTAATAGTTTAATTACTAAAAATTATAGTAATTATTTAATTTTCACCTAAAATATAAAGATTATATTGCAGAAACTCATTATTGATCCTATTTGCATAAATTCTATATTTCCCGGGATTAATTCTTAAATATTTGGTCTATGCCAAGGCTTCCTGATCGTGTTTAGAAGTTCTGAAAACCAAAAATATTTAGTATTATTCGGCAAAATAAAAACAATGAGCCTTTACGAAAGACTACAAAAAGCTTCCAGCGAAGAAGATGTTAAGGATGCTTATATAAAAGCTCTTGGTTTAAAAGAATATCAAAAAAATTTGATTGATATTCAGACTAAAGAAATTTGGTTTGAGGCAAAAGATACAGGTAAACACTCAACTTATAAGATGTTTACCCAACTAATGCATTATGTTCAACAAGCATTAAATAAAGGAGAAAGTATTCCACCATTTCTAGCAGTAATTGATACGCAAAAAGCTGCTATTATGAAAAGTGAAGATGTATTACCATTTCTTGAGAAAAAAACTATTAAATGGGGAAAATCTGCTAGTGGTTACACACCTGAAGCCTTAGACGCTATTTCTGCACATATAGGTACTCATTTCGTTTCTTTTAAAATTCAATCTCATGAAGAGGAATTTATAAGTACGATCAAAAACGCTATAAAAAATGGAGATATTGTTCGAATACAAATTACACCGGACAATTTAAAGCAGGTCTTTGATAAATGGGTTTTAATGATTGGAAAGGAAATTAAAGGAATAGCTGAAGAAAATTATGCACTGTTATTTTTTGCAGATATTATGCATGACGGCACAATTTCAACTCATGAAAATTTACCGGCAGAACTCATGCACAAAAATGGGGCCCCTGTATTTAGTTTGAATGGACACATTTATGAACTAAGTAATAAAGAAGGTTACCGTCAATTTTGGGCAATTTACCACAAGCCACCAAAAGTAGAATATCGCAATTACTTACTAGAAAGACGAGACAGTTTAATTCCTATAAATGAACGTAGTTTTAAAGGTGCTTTTTATACACCACTAGCAGTAGTGGACAAGGCTTATGATAAACTTACTGAAACATTAGGTAAAAATTGGCAAAAAGAATATGTTGTGTGGGATATGTGTTGTGGCGTAGGTAATTTGGAAGTTAAGCATAGTAACCCACGTAATATCTATATGTCCACTTTAGATACTGCTGATATCAATGTAATGAGGGCAACTAAAACGTGTGTGGCTGCTCAAAGATTTCAATATGATTATTTGAATGACGACATTACAGATAATGGTACAATCGATTATAGCCTTACGAATAAAGTCCCTCAAGGTCTAATAAAAGCGATTGCTGAAGGCAAAAAAATTTTAGTATTGATTAATCCTCCTTACGCTGAAGTAACTAGTGCTGATAATAGTGCTGGAGGAAATAACTCAGACAACAAAACGGGTGTTACAAAAACTAAATTTGCAGTTAAAGCGATGAACAAATTTGGTAAAGCAAGCAATGAGTTATATACACAATTTGTTGCAAGAATTGCTATGGAAATTCCAAATGCAACATTAGCAATGTTTAGTACATTGAAGTATGTAAATGCACCAACATTTGAAGCATTTCGTCAAGTGTGGCCTGCTCTTTTTCTAGGAGGATTTGTAGTACATAGTAAAGCTTTTGAAGGATTAAAAGGAGATTTTCCTATTGGATTTTTAATCTGGAAAACTAATCAGAAAAATACTTTACATCAAAAATTTATTGAAATATCACTTGAGGTTTTAGATAAAAAAGCAAATGCCATAGGCGAAAAATCTTTCTATAACGTAGTAAATCAAGAGCTACTAACCAACTGGATTTCTAGACCAAAAACAAATAAGCATTCTGTAGTTCCACTAAAAAATGCTATTACACCAGCTACAGCAACAAAAGACTTACGAGGAACAAAATGGTCTAATGATGCTATTGGTTATATGTTAAGTGGTGGAAATGATTTACAACATGCTTGCATACAAACCGTAATCTTCTCCTCTGGATATGGCAGTGCTAGAGGGTACTTTATTAATCATGAAAATCTCTGGAAAATTTCAATTTTATTTTCAGTTAGAAGATTAATTAAATCAACTTGGCTTAATGATAGAGATCAATTTTTACAGCCGTCTAAACCATTAACAGACGAATTTAAAAATGACTGTTTGATCTGGATGTTATTTAATGGAAGTAATTTGACTGCAAGTGCTAACGATCTTGAATGGTGCAATAAAAAATGGTCAATAGTAAATCACTTTATACCTTTCACTGAAGTTGAAGTAAATGCAACTGATCGATTTGAATCCGATTTTATGGTTCAATATTTAGCAGATAAAACGCTATCTACGGAAGCTAAACTAGTACTAGAAACAGGAAAGTTACTTTGGCAAGCATATTTTCTACATACTGATGTAAGAACGGTAAGAGATGAATTAAAACTTAATCGGTCTGATGTAGGGTGGTATCAAGTTAGAAAAGCGTTACAAGCACGTAACACCAGTAGCGAT
>NZ_WPIK01000028.1 GCF_009754915.1 Mucilaginibacter arboris
GGATTTGAAACCCGTTAGCCCAAAACCAAAGTTAAATTTATAACAAAAAGTTCAATACTGTTTTTACCAGCTAAATTCTGTTCCTTCTGCCGAAGCTGAAGCAAAATAGCAAAACAAAAGTTGATGTTTAATCCGTCCGCCAGTTTTTTGCCAAACCAATGTTGTGTGTAGTTTTTCTTCTTAGTTGCAGGAATACCCTTTGCTTTCGACCATTGCTTTAATGTCTTTGTCAATTTTTAATTTGGTTGTATAAAAGCCTAAATGTTTTAATTTTTTAGGTAATTCTTGTTGCATAAATTTATCAAAGTCAACTTTAGTTTGGTAAATAACTAAAGAATTTAATTGAGGTAAATTTTTTAATTCTACAATTTCTTCAAGTGTCTTACAGTTAATTATTTTTAAGTCTGTTAAATCTGGAAAAACATTGTCAAATTGAATCTTGGGTAGTTGTATTTCATCTTCAATTTTCAGTGTCTTCAATTTAGGAAACTTAGAAATACAGTATAAGTTATTAAAACCACGAACCCAAGTAATATCAAGATTTTCAATTGTATTTTCTTTAATTTCATTTAAGTTTTCTCTACTACCCAAAATGAAATTCAAAGTTTTTAAATTTTTTATTTTATTGATAAAATTAACTGGAACTTTTTTCACGGAGTTTAATGATAAAAACTCTAACTCTGAAAGTTCGCCGATGGCGTCAATATTTTTTATGTGTCCACAAATTGTCAAAGACTTCAATTTTTTGAATTGTCGCAAGTAGTCAAGATTAAAGGCTTTAGTTTTCGTGTCCGCGACAATTAGCTCTGTCAAGTTTTTTAAATTATCAGAATTTAATATTTCTGTGTCTTGCAACTCAAATATACCGATACTAAGACTTTTAAGTTCTGAAAGTTCTTTAATTATTTGTAAGTTGTCTGCTCTTTGCAAGCAGTCAATATATAAGCATTTTACGTTTGGAATTCTTTGCAAAATTCTGCAGTCAAACTGTTTTGAATGATGTCCATAAAATCTTATGCAAAGACTTTCATCGTGTTTAAAACATAACTCATTTATTTCTGAGAGGATTTTGTCTGTATAGCTTTTATCAGCAAATTGAAGAATTACCTTTTTGCCTAATTTGAGTTCGCTTTCAATAAAGCTTATGTCAATTTTTTCAGGATTATTTATACGATTGAATGGTCTCATAAAATTACACACAACGGCGAGGGCTTGGCGAAGAACTGGAATTTAAAACCCGTCAGCCGAAACCAAAGTTAAACTTATAAACAAGTGCTGATGCTTCTTTTATCAGCTTAAATTTATGTTCCTTCAGCTGAAACTGAAGCAAAATAGCAAAAATAAAAGTTGATGTTTTAATCCGTCAGCCAATTTTTTGCCAAACCAATGTTACAGGCAGTTACTTTATTCTATATAAATCGCCTTCATCAAAACCAGTTGCTATTGCTTTTGCTTTTTCGAGAAAGCTATTCTTATAGTCCGGTTTTTGAATATAGTTTTCTATATTTTGCTTGATTTCCGAAAGAATTTCTTCCCAGTCGGCACCAGCTTGTCCGAGCTTTAGATATTTGTCTTTGGGTTCAAAGTCAGCATTACATGCCCAGTCATCGTCGTCTGCGTCAAACTCGTTTGATCCGACCAAATACATTTCATAACCATTTGATGTTTCTATTATTCCGAAATAATAGGCTACAATGTCTGCACTTGGCTTTTCAGTTATTAGAATTTTGTCTAACCAATCGTTAAATATTTTGTCGGTCATTGTCAATTGTACGGTTGTCTTTTGTAATTGCCTGTAACGGAAAAGGCTTGGCGAAGAACTGGAATTTGGAATCCTTCCGCCGAAATCGAAGTTAAATAAAAGTTCAAAAGTTCAATGCTTCTTTTACCAGCTAAAAAACTGATTCGTCAGCCCAAACTGAAGCAAAGCAGCAAAAGCAAAAGTTCAAGTGGCTTTGGTCCGCCAGTTTTTTGCCAAACCCATGTTAGGTGCAGCTTAATTCTTTAGCTGTCAAAATCGGACTTTGCCTTTTTACAAATAAGTTCATAAACAAACCTTCGCCGAGCAATATTGAATAGAAATTTCAGTCAAACGTTTTTGTCCACACAAAAGTCGTCGGTGATTTTATAAACTTTACTGTTTTGGTTGAAAAAGAAGTCAGCCAGTCATACTGTTTTTACCGAGCAAAAATTAGTCTGCCGGAAATAGTTCACCGAAAAAAGTCTGCTAAAAACAGCAAAACAAAAGTCAGCGAAATTCAAAGTCAAACTTACAATTGTTCAAAATCCAGCGTGCAAGTCGGTCGGCGAAATACAGGTTTTAAGTTGCACTTAACGTTCAAGGCTTGGCGAAGAACTGGAATTTAAATTCCTTCCGCCGAAACCCAAGTTCAATTAAAGTAGCAAAGTTCAATACTGTTTTTACAATTGAAAAATGTTCCTTCCGCTGAAACTGAAGCAAAATGGAAGAACAAAAGTTGATGTTTAATTCGTCCGCCAGTTTTTTGCCAAACCAATGTTAGGCGTAGTTCTTCTTTTTGTTTTTCTGGATTATATAAGAAATTAAATATACAGTCAAAAAGTAGGGGAAATAAATAACATAAGTCATAGTAGCTTTTATTGGCCATCCAATTCCCATTACACTTTTTTCAAGACTTTTTACTCGTTCCATATTTTCAGGAAAAACTTGTCGATAAAATTCAATTTCATTCATTCCATCTATATTATATCCATAATGAGTCAAAAGCATTTTATCTGAGACATCTGTCAACCATGCAAAAACCAAAGTTATAAATACAGTTGTAACTATTCCTGTTGTCAGGTAAGCAATAAACTTATATTTGACTTTTAGTTTATCCAGCCTCCTTAAAATAAAAATGGGACTTAAAGCAAGTCCGACAAGTAGAAATAACGATGTTATTGTAGTTAAAGTCTCCATTTAATTGTCAGCTGCGCTTTGTTTCAGAATTACGCCTAACGAAAAAGGCTTGGCGAAGAACTGGAATTCGAAACTCATCAGCCAAAACCAAAGTTAAATTTATAATCAAATGCTGATGCTTCTTTTATCGGCTAAATTTTATTACGTCGGCCGAAACTGAAGCAAAATAGCAAAACAAAGTTTCAACAACTTCCGTTCGCCGGTTTTTTGCCAAACCCATGTTAAACGCATTTTGTGTTTTTGCTTTTTTGGGACAAAAAAAATCTTTAGCGAACTTTGTCGGGCGAAAACGCAAATTGCGATTAACGGAAAAGGCTTGGCGAAGAACTGGAAATAGATTTCCTTCAGCCAAAAGCCAAAGTTAAATTTATAATCAAATGCTGATGCTTCTTTTACCAGCTAAATTTTTGTTCCGTCAGCCGAAACTGAAGCAAAATAGCAAAAATAAAAGTTCAATAACTTCCGTCAGCCAGTTTTTTGCCAAACCAATGTTAGCGGTTCGGCTTTCTGTTGTACAAAAGTTATTATTGAAATACATACCAATTTTTATTGGCGTCTTTAAATGTCGCGATTTCGACAATAATGTCTGGATTGTTTGGATCCAATGATAGAAACAGTTTGTTTTCATTGTCAAAATGAATTACTATTTCTTTGTTGTCAACATAAGAGACAGATTTAACAATTTGTGCAATTAATGAACACAATTTGTCTCGATAATAAGAGTCGCCAAATTTATATTCAATATTTTCAACGGTCACAACTGGCCATATATAAAATGTAAATCCATTTCCATCAAAGTCCACTTGAAGGTAGTCCATGACAAACGTAACTGAACTAAGTTTTTCTTCAATTAAAATGTTGAGAAAGTCTTCCATTGTTTTGTTTTGCAAACGTGTCTTTTTAAGCTGACCGCTAACGGAAAAGGCTTGGCGAAGAACTGGTATTTGAAACTCGTCCGCCCGAACCAAAGTTAAATTAATGTTCCAAAGCTGATGCTTCTTTTACCAGCTAAATTTTATTCCGTCTATTGAAACTGAAGCAAAATAGTAAAACAAAAGTTCAATGATTTCCGTCCGCCAGTTTTTTGCCAAACCAATGTTGGCTGTAGCCTTTTCTCATCGTTCTCATTTTCAAATTTTTTGTTTTTCCTCTATAAGTGTAAATATGTTAGCCAGATTTCCATCGCCCAAATCTTTAAAGCTTAAATTGTAGGTCAAATTAATCAATTTCATTGTTTCCAAGTCATTCCTATTAAAGTCGTTTAAACTACTTTCGTCTGTTATGTAACACTCATAATAGTTGTAGTCTAAAATCTTATCAAAAAAATCTACAGCTACTTGTTCGTGTTTGTCCATTTGTGTTGTCTCTGCAAAACAAATTGGTACATTTGTACCTGGTCTCGGTGCTGTATTGTATTCTAAGTAGTTTTTGAAATTAGTTTTAAGCATTTTAAATGCTTCCTCTTTTGTGTCACCAAGTCCAGTAATTGTCCACCAATTTATGATTTGTACAACCCAGAGTTTTAGTTCGCCAACCTTGTATTCTTCTTTGGTGTCAATTTGTTTTTTATATCGCAAAGGATAATCATCAATATCCCAGCTTGATTTGGTATATGAAAGTATTTTTTTCCAAGCAGCTATCAATTTTTCTGTCACTGTGATATTAATCGTTTAGGTTTTGTCATTCAAGGTTACAGCCAACGGAAAAGGCTTGGCGAAGAACTGAAATTTAAATTCCTTCCGCCCAAAACCAAAGTTAAATTAATAATCAAATGTTGATGCTTCTTTTACCAGCTAAATTTCTGTTCCTTCAGCTGAAACTGAAGCTAAATAGCAAAACAAAAGCTGAAATTGTAACCTGCCAGCCAGTTTTTTGCCAAACCCATGTTAGCCGCTTTTTGTGTTTTTGCTTTTTTGGGACAAAAAAATCTTTAGCAAACTTTGCCGGGCGAAAACACAAATTGCGCCTAACGGAAAAGGCTTGGCGAAGAACTGGAATTTAAAACCCTTCCGCTCCAAACCAAAGTTAAATTAATATCCAAATGTTGATGCTTCTTTTATCAGCTAAATTTTTATTCGTCGGCCGAAACTAAAGCAAAATAGCAAAATAAAAGCTGAAATTGTAAACTGTCAGCCAGTTTTTTGCCAAACCCATGTTAGCCGCTTTTGGTGTTTTTGCTTTTTTGGGACAAAAAAATCTTTAGCAAACTTTACCGGGCGAAAACACAAATTGCGCCTAACGTTGAAGGCTTGGCGAAGGTTGGGAATTTTCAGCAAAAAAGTTTAGTAAAAGCAGTAAGTTCATAAAAGTACAAATTTTCGTAAAAGCATTTTCGCCCAACTTTTGCCAAACCCATGTTAAACGCTTTTTGTGTTTTTGCTTTTTTGGGACAAAAAAATCTTTAGTAAACTTTGTCGGGCGAAAACGCAAATTGCGATTAACGGAAAGGGCTTGGCGAAGAACTGGAAATTGAAACCCGTCAGCCAGAACCAAAGTTAAATTAATATTCAAATGTTGATGCTTCTTTTATCAGCTAAATTTTGTTCCGTCAGCCGGAAATGAAGCAAAATAGCAAAACAAAAGTTGATGTTTAATTTGTCAGCCAGTTTTTTGCCAAACCAATGTTGGCTGTAGTTATATTGTTTCCATTTGTTACTAAATAAATATTTCCTTCAACTCATCAGCATAACTAAATGTCTCAAAGCCTAAGTCTTTTAATTTCAATTCTATTTCTTTTTTCATCGTTAAATAGTTTTTGTGGTAGAGGTCTGATATTTTTCCAATTTTTTTACCGTCTTGCATAAAATACAAATATTCATTGTTACCAGCCGATGAACGAAGAATTGATGTTTTAAAACCATTAAGGTCTTTATACAAGTATTTTTTTGTTGATGAAAGTCCGCCAAATTTTCTAATTGTCAGGAATGTATCCTCAAGTTCAACTTTTATCATTTTAGTCCTGAATTCACCAAAGAACAACCAGATTAAAGTAAAAGTCAATAATAAAATTAATGGCATTCCATGTAACGGCGGAGGATTTTGGGTTTTGTAAAACGTAAAGTAAATATACGCTGAAAGTCCAAATATGAGAGGAAGAATACAGACAACTGGAAAAATAGATTTTAGAGTAAATTTTGAAGTCATAGAAAGTCTGTCAATAATTACAGCCAACGGAAAAGGCTTGGCGAAGAACTGATATTTAAAATCCTTCCGCCCGAACCAAAGTTAAATTAATATTCAAAAGTTGATGCTTCTTTTACCAGCTAAATTTCTATCCTTCAGCCGGAACTTAAGCAAAATAGCAAAATAAAAGCTGGATTGTAAACTGTCCGCCAGTTTTTTGCCAAACCCATGTTAGCCGCTTTTGTGTTTTTGCTTTTTTGGGACAAAAAAATCTTTAGCAAACTTTCTCGGGCGAAAACACAAATTGCGCCTAACGGAAAAGGCTTGGCGAAGAACTGGAAGTAGAAAATCGTCAGCCGAAATCAAAGTTAAATTAATAATCAAAAGTTGATGCTTCTTTTATCAACTAAATATTGTTCCTTCTGCCGAAACTGAAGCAAAATAGTAAAATAAAAGCTCAAATACTTCCGTCCGCCAGTTTTTTGCCAAACCAATGTTAGCAGCAGTTACTTGTCAACTGGAATATGAACGCCAACCATACCAGACATACAATATATAAGAATAATAAAGCAAGTAATCATAAGCACTTTCATAAAATATTTATCTTTTGTACCGCCAACTCGCCCTTCTGTTTTACTGAAATGTCGGAACAATCTACCTCTTCCAGCCTCGAAGGGAATAAATTCTCTATCGTGTGATTTCCAAAAAACTAATCGAATCACATGATAAGCCAAAAAAGTCAACAATGGAAGTTTAGCTAGAGAATAAGGATTGAGTGAAAAGAAGAGACAACAGGCTAACCAAACAAGCGAGAAATAAATACTTCGAAATCGTAATCCAAGTGGACTTGAAGCAGTCTGAACACCTACCACAAATGAGATTGCAAACAAACCATATCCCGTTTTTAAGGGCTTATTATTTAAAAGGTAATGTTGTATTAATACAGCCGATGCAAAAGTCGAAAGTATGATAATATCAGCCACTGTAAACCGCCTTACCTCTAGTTTTCCAATTATGAATATACGCTGTTTAGTATTTGACATCTTCAAAGGCCGCAGGATAGGCAATTGCTGCTAACGGAAAAGGCTTGGCGAAGAACTGGCATTTAAAGTTCCTTCCGTCGAAACCAAAGTTAAATAATTGTTCAAATACTGATGCTTCTTTTATCAGCTAAATTTTATTCCTTCCGCCGGAACTGAAGCAAAATAGCAAAATAATAGTTCAATTACTTCCGTCAGCCAGTTTTTTGCCAAACCAATGTTGCCTGTAGTTTTTTTATTCAATTTTGAGGTCATTATTTGATTGTTTAACTCTTGCCATTCCTGTTCGGCTTAAATTGTTTTCTTTTTTCACAATTCTAAGATTGGCTTTTGTCTTGTGATATAATATAAAGTCTGTTAATAAATGTGTATCACTAAACAAAAGTAAATTGTTGTCATTAACAAAATATTCGATTTTGCTTGTGTCGATTTGTCTTATTTCTTTAAACCTGTCGACTATTATTGAAAAAGTATTTGGTTGTCTATGGTCAACTACTAAACTCTCCCATTTGCATAATTCACCTGTTTCTTGACACTTAACTTGTCCTTTGTAAGAATTATTGTCAAAGTATTTCTGCTTTATCGCCCTCATATCGTTTTGTATAGCATTTCTACAAGCAATATTAAAAATGTTTTCAGGGTTGTATTTTGTTCTATTTATTGATTGTATATATGAAATGTAAGAGCTTGATGAGTCGCTATACACAATTTCAAAACACTTCGTATTGAATTGCACTTTTCCAATAATAATATCAACAATTTCTACATCTTCTTCAGTACCGGTATCATCAATATTTTCTTCTTTATTTTCACTTTCCACATCGTCATAGAAAGAATATTTGTAGTAAATTAAATCCAAAACATCATTGTAGTGCTCGTCACTTAATGATTCTTGAAACCTGTATGAACTAAGAATATTTTTGTAATGATTTAAAGCGTCTTTTTTGTGCTTAAAAACTTTGTTACCAATAGTAGTAGGATTTTTCATACTTATTCAAAGTCACTAAAAGCGAAGTCATTTGTCGGTGAGTGTCCGCTAAAATTACAGGCAACGGAAAGGGCTTGGCGAAGAACTGGAATTTGAAACTCGTCAGCCCAAAACCAATGCTAAATTTATAACAAAATGTTGATACTTCTTTTACCAGCTAAATTATTGTTCCGTCCGCCGAAACAGAAGCAAAATAGCAAAACAAAAGTTCAATAATTTCCGTCAGCCAGTTTTTTGCCAAACCAATGTTGTGCGTTCGCTTTTTTGTTAACCTTTTGCCGCTATAATCTTCTGTGCGATTTCTTCACAATGATTTTTGTTTCCGGTAAATCCCATGTTTACTGTCTCAATTTTATAAAGTTGTTCTGCAATTTTCACTTTGTCTGCACCTTGAATTGTCAAACTAAAAATTTGAGGCGTATAACTTTGATACTCATCTCGAACGTCTTCGATGTCATTTACACCAATCGGATCCCAATCTTTCCAAAGTATTTCGTCAATTACCTTGTATAGTTTTTCATATTGTTTGGTCATTGTCTATTTTTACTGTTATCCGAAGTTTTAAAGTATTCTTTAATATTTGTCAAGCTAAATTAGTCTGACCAAAGTGACGCACAACGGAAAAGGCTTGGCGAAGAACTGGAATTTAAAACCCTTCCGCCGAAACCAAAGTTAAATTAATGTTCCAATGTTGATGCTTCTTTTACCAGCTAAATTTTATTCCTTCCGCTGAAACTGAAGTAAAATAGCAAAACCAAAATTGATGTTTATTCTGTCAGCCAGTTTTTTGCCAAACCAATGTTATGCGTAGTTTTCATTCCACTGTTCTTTCATATACTGATAATTCAGCTTTCCAACTTTCTTCGTTCAAGTTCGTAAAATATTGCTCTTCCATTTCCTTTTTATTAACTGCCTTTGGGTTTAATACAAAAACTCCTTGACGAAATAACCTTTTTGCATATGTATGAAATACTTGATACATAGTCCAAACCATTAAGTCGTCAAAAGTATCTTCATGTCCGACAGTTTCTTCTACATTGTCCCAAAGTCGGCTAAATGTGTTTGAACGAAAATGATCATTGTTAGTCGGCGTTGTTTCTGGTATGTCAATTGTTGAGCCGTCAGAAAAATCAATTAAGTCGCCCCAAAGAGGAATTATTCTATCGTAAATTTCTATAAACGTCATTTCGGCAAATTACGCATAACGGAAAAGGCTTGGCGAAGAATTGGAATTTGAAACTCGTCCGCCGAAACCAAAGTTAAATTTATATTCAAATGTCAATGCTTCTTTTATCAGCTAAATTTTATTCCGTCAGCCGGAACTGAAGCAAAATAGTAAAACAAAAGTTGATGAAACATTCGTCAGCCAGTTTTTTGCCAAACCAATGTTATGCGGCGTTTATCTTTTACATCCTTGAGTTAGAGCTTCTGTATATTCCTTCGTTATTGGCTTCCCGCCGAGCTTTTCACATTCATCATAATACTTCCAGGCATTACTGCAATCGTGTTTAACAAAATAACATGCCGAAAGCTTAAAGAGCGTGTTTTGGTTTTTAGGGTTAATAGAATAAGATTGCTTAAACAGTTTTACTGCCTCGTTAAAATCATTCTCGTTTCGACTTGTCATATATCGCGTCATATATACCGTCGCTTCGTCGGTTAATATATTTGTACTATTCGGATTTAACTTTAACCCTTCTTCATATTGCATTAATCCACTTTGAGAATCATGGAAAGTAAAATAAATAGCGCCAAAGCCCCAAAACGCATCTTCGTTTTTTGGATCAAGTAGCCAAGCCTGATTAAACCTGGACATTGCAGTTTTTAAATCCTGTCTATATAAATAATCGAATCCTAATCTCACCAAATGATCGGAAGCTTTACGGGGAGTTCCGTCTGCTTCGAGGGCAGTCTTGATAAATTTCTCATCGGCTTCCTTTTGCTCGTCAGTCTTAGGAACATTTCCGTACTTTGGCAAAAGCCTGCTATCTGAACTTGCAGCTACTTTCCAATCCGTATAACTTATGGATTGGCCAAATGTGACTGCTGAAAATAAGAGAAGTGTTAAAGTGAGATAAAAGTAATAGTATTTCATAGTGGATTAGTTGTCGTTTAGGAATGTCGCATAACGGAAAAGGCTTGGCGAAGAACTGGAATTAGAAACCCGTCAGCCGAAAACCAAAGTTAAATTAATATTCAAAAGCTCAATACTATTTTTACCAGCTGAATTTTAATCCTTCTGCCGAAACTGAAGCAAAATAGCAAAATAAAAGCTGATGTTTATTCCGTCAGCCAGTTTTTTGCCAAACCAATGTTAGCAGTAGTAGTTCTATTCTTTGAAACTGTTTCCGCTGACATATAAATCAAAGTTTATTGATAGTTTTAACTCGTTCATTCTTCGAATATCGTCGCTGTCGATCGTAGGTCCGCCAATCATTCCATTTCCATTATGTATATCCATTGCAATCTGTATATATCCATCTGCAATTTCAACAAGTCTTTTAATACCATCATTGTCTTGTTCTAAAAAGTCAAGTAATTTTTTCAATTTGTCTTCAAATTCGTCAGGTTCAGGATTAGGCAAAATTTTGAAGGAATTATACTTGTGATTTGATTTACCATTTTTTCGTAAATCGCCTTTATTCCAACTTTCAGTTGGTTTTAACTTTGTAATTGCGGTTAACTCTTTGGCGGTTAAAATTTCAGATGTGGCTATAAAATAAACTTGATGAAATGCTTCAGTCCCAATATTTGTGATTTCATTTGTTGAAGTGTTAATATAAACTGCAAAATAGAATTGTTCACCAATTACTGGTAAATAGGCGATAATATAATCCGCTTTAGCTTCACGGTCAATACGGGCAATTTTTAGTTTATTGTCAGCATAAATGGGATTATGAATTTCAAGATATTGTTCAGTCGCACCAAGGGTCTTTTCCTTAAATTCTCTTTCTATAAGTTCTATAGCTTGGTCGTCTGTCATACTATTACTGCTAACGGAAAAGGCTTGGCGAAGAACTGGAAATAGAATTCCTTCCGCCAAAACTGAAGTTAAATTTATAACAAAAAGTTTAATACTGTTTTTAGAAGCTAAATTTTATTCCGTCAGCT
>NZ_WPIK01000029.1 GCF_009754915.1 Mucilaginibacter arboris
GGGCAAGTAGAAATTAAAACCATTATTTCCACCTAACTTGGTTGTAGGCATAAGATGCCTTTTTTCAGTATGCAAGTAGTACTTATTTTAATACTTTGTATATTGGCGTACCAATATGTGTACACAATGAAAACGATAGTTGAAACAACGAGCAGGCAGTTCAGGGCGCATCAAAAAGATTTCTTTGATATGGCTGACAAGGGACACGATATCGTTATCAAAAGAGGAAGTAAACAAGCGTATGTACTTATTCCTGTATCTGCGGATGATCTGTATTTTACCCCCGAAATGATTGCCCGGATAAAAGAATCACAGCAGCAGATTAAAGACGGCAAAGGCATTGTTGTAGGAACAAAAGAAGAACTAAACACTTTTTTTGATACGCTGTAACAGATGTACACCGTTGTTTTTTAATGCCAGATACTTATACAACATACTGTTTATTAGATCTTCGGAAACGTCTATTCAACTGATTTTTTGCGAATTTTTTTATTCCCTTGATGTTATTCACAAAGCAAAAATATTTTCTTCCGACTTTAGAAATGCAATCCAGTTCAAGCCCATTTATTGGGTATTCTTTTTTGCTATTGTTCATATATGCATGGCCTTTAAATGCACAAAGACATTCAATTTATAGCTGTATATTCTGTGGTTTGATACACCTGGAGTTAACCGCCTTTGGCTGGTCATCATACTAAAGCCTATTTCTTAAAAGTATTCATTTTGTCCAAGGAACAATCTTATGTCCATATTTTAAAGAATTATGGACATGATGCAATTATATGTTCAAAAAATGGACAGGAGAATGCTGTTTTATAATTTAGTTTATCCGATTCGATGAAAATCTTTGGGATTACCTGAAAAACAGCCGTTCATCAAATTCGTAAGGCTCGGCAGCTATTATCACAACCTTTTCCAGATCCGGATGATTTGGATTAATCAGGTAATTGAAATCTCCCTGTACGACTACAGAGGGTACTTTTAAAATTAATGCTTTTTTATGAGCGATGAATTCATCGCCGATCACCTGGGTAGAATGGGAATGTGGAATAGACTTAAAGTCAGCAGGCCATTCATCAGGCTTTAGTTCCAAAATAGTTACCTGTTCAGGCAGTTCATAAGTAATGGCTACATATCCTTTTGGAAGAATTCCCAGAGGAACATGTACAGCTATTTCTGTAGTTGCCAAAGCGATAGACTGTGCCGTGTAAAGTATTGGAGTGCCTTTACTATTCCAACGGCCTCCGGCTTTTTCGGCGCCTCTACCACTTAAATCCCTGCTATATTTAGATTTGGCTAGACGAAAAAGCTTCATGCCAGCACCCCGTGTTCTATACGGGTAAGCTCGTCCCTGACTAAATTAATTCCAAAGGTGGTATCTAACAATTCTTTAGGTTTCACCCCGCCAAGGGCAATACTTTTAGTATTCAGCCAGCTATCAAAGTTCCCGTTGTCTTCAAATACCTCTATGCCATATTTGTAAAGAAGCCTGATTTCTAAAATGCGTTCTGCAAAGCTTGCTTGAAAAGGTTTGTTTTCCTTTTTGTAACGTTGCAGGGTTCTTTCTGATAGATTTAGGTAGCGCGACCATTCGAGGAAAGAAAAAGGGACATATTTTAACATCTCCTCGAAGAAAGAATAGTTAATACCTTCCCGTATTGCTTTTATTAAAAAAAGGCTACCCTTGTCATCAACTGATTTGAAGGATAAATCCTGCTCTAAAAGTTCCGCCGTCCTTATCATAAAACAAATATACGACAACTGTCGTATAAAAAACGACAAAAAGCATAAACCTGATTTTTAATTAATAACAGGAAAAATGGCCTGAATTATTTGAGAACTTTATCACTAAGTTACCGCTTTTCTTTAACGTTATTTTACCGATATAATGAATTGTGTAATGATTTCTTCATGCCCGAATGCAATTGCCAATCCTGATTATACGAACTCTTTTCATTGTAATTATTGCTAGTAAAAAGTTTAGGGCAGCTTCTTACTTACTTTCTATATCTCTAATTATTCTTAGTTCTTTAAACTCAACTACCGTCTATGTCAATCTACCAACTCTGCTTTTCTTTTTGCTGATTTTTTCTAAGTTTGAGATGTTATGACCTTACAGTATTGCTCCGATCTTCATTTAGAGTTTCCCGAAAATGCAGCTTATCTGAAAGCTAATCCCCTCGTACCCATCGGCGATATTCTAATCTTGGCAGGTGACGTTATCCTGTTCAAACTGATTGGCAGGCAAAAAGACTTTTTCGATTTTGTTAGTGATCATTTTAAAGAAACGTACTGGATACCTGGAAACCATGAATACTATGGAAGTAATATTATAGAAAGATCAGGCTCGTTTGAAGAAAAGATCAGAGATAACGTATTTCTTGTAAACAACGTCGTTAAAACTTTTGGCATTCATCAGCTGGTCTTTTCTACCCTGTGGTCTTCTCTCAGTGAACTTAACAGCTGGCGCGTGCGGCGTGGATTGAATGATTTTTATCAAATTAGCCATGATAAACGACTGCTTCAAGCCCAAGATTACAATAACCTTCACGAAAACTGCCTTACGTTTTTGAGAGGTGCAATAGGCGCAGAGGCAAATGGTAAAAAAGTTGTTGTCACCCATCATGTTCCTACTTTCGAGAATTATCCGCCTGAATATAAAGGAGACTATCTGAGCGAAGCTTTTGCAACAGCCCTGGATGATCTGATCCTGGATACCAGGCCCGATTACTGGATTTATGGGCATCACCACCGGAATATTCCTGAATTTAAGATTGGCCAGACCCAAATGTTAACCAATCAGCTCGGTTACGTGCAAAATAAAGAAAACCTGTTTTTTGATCCCAGTAAATGTATTGAGCTTTAAATGATTAAGATCTAATGGCCAGTTTAGAATTAATAAAATTAAACGAATTACCATTATTTCGCTGGTGCAGGATAATGAGCTGGTGGAAACCCGGATTCTAAAAGGAGGTAATGATTCTAAGCGTGCTCCAGGATAAATTTAGCGTCAATGTGAAGTTCCGTATGAACGGCTTTTAAAAAGGCAATGCTTGCCTGCTGCTTGCCGTTCATGATTAAAGAAAGCTTGGCTTCGCTAACTTTTAATTTTTGAGCAAGGACTTTCTGGCTGAGTTTCATTTCAAACATTTTCATTTCGATCATGCCGGTTAATGTAGTCGGTGCATCAATTACATATCTGGCCTGTTCATATGTTTGAGCCGTTTGTGCAAGTAAGCGAATTTCTGCCAGTTCTTCTTTACTGGCCCCGTCGCTACCTATAGCCATCAGGCTGTCAATTCTGTCCATGACTTCCTTATAGCCCGAATCATTGGTTATCTTTTTCATCTGTCTCTTTGTTAAAAGATTAATAAAATCTACCTTTTTCCATAGGTGTTTATGGTGCCCGTTTTTAAAAATTGATGAGTAATCAATCCGGTCATATTCTTTGTGGATACTCCTAAATATGGCTATAATTTTGTTTTACGAATCTAAAGAAAATTTAGGTATTCTAAATATTTTATAAGAAGTTCTGTTTTTTTATAGAACCTTTAATAATTTGGAACGAATAATAAGTTTGGGAAATTGCTTAGAAAAAATAGGTTATTAAAATTGAAGCGGAAGAACTATAATTTGTTGGGTTCGCACGATGAATATCAGGGAATCTATAAAAAATAATAAGGGACAGCTCGAATTTATCCCGAAAAATTAAATATCCATCATTTCAATCCGAAATGTTTTTCCAGCTTAGCACGTTATACTTAGTCCTTTTTTCATTTTCATCACCCCCATAAATTAACGTTTTAGTAAGCTCAGAAGGAGCAGAAATTTGCTCAAAACGATCCATTTCTTTAAAAAGCCCTTCACTAATGGTTTGAGTGGCCTTCACTTCAAAAACAGCAAAGCCTTTGTTTTTTTTCATGAGCAGGTCAACTTCGTGGCCATTGCTATCCTGCCAGAAATAATAATCTTCGTGAAGATATAAATGTTGGTTTTTTTTCTGGTACTCAGATAAGATCATGTTTTCAAATACATGGCCTTTCAGCCTGTTTTCTACCAGGTCATCAGGTGTCCTTATCCCTAACAAATAGGTAAGCAGCCCAGTATCATAAAAATAAAGCTTAGGACTTTTGACCAAACGCTTGTTAAAATTCTGGTGGTAAGGCTGTAAAAGAAAAATAATATAACTGCTTTCCAATATGGAAAGCCAGGATTTGGCCGTATTATGCGTAATATCACATTCATTAGCCAAGGAACTAAAATTAACCAGTTGCCCTGCCCTGCCGGCACATAAACTTAAAAAAGTGCGGAACAGTTTAATATCCCGGATATTTAGTAGTTCTGTTACGTCTTTTTCCAGATAAGTTTGCACATAGTTTGCATAAAATATGGCCGGGTCTATATCCCTGTCAAAAATGGCAGGATAAAAGCCTTTGATACTTGTGCCAGCGTAGGAGTTTTCCAACAAACCATTGGCTTTTAGTTCCGTAAAATCAAAAGGAAGCAGTTTAAACAGGGCAACCCTGCCAGCCAGGGTTTGGGTAATACTATTTAACAAGTGAAAGTTTTGAGAACCCGATAGGATAAATTGCCCCATTTGCCCAGATTCATCTACCCTACTTTGGATATAAGAGAACAGTGCAGGCACGCGCTGCACTTCATCAAAAATAACTTTCTGGTTATACTGGTTTAGAAACCCTACCGGATCTTCCAAGGCAAAAGCGCGAATGTTTGGGTTTTCCAAAGAAACATAACGATAATCACTAAACAGCTCTTTTAACAAAGTTGTCTTGCCGGATTGTCTTGGCCCGGTAATGGCCAAAACAGGAAATTTTGATTTTTGCGCTTGGATAATTGGTGCAATTTGCCTGTTTATAAATGTGTTCATTTGCTAAAAATTGTAAGCAAATTTAATCAAGTTCTCAATATACATAACATTTATTCTCAAAATACATGTCATTGGCTTACAAAATACATGAGTATTATTTCTAATTTACATAAGATGTAAAAATAAAATACAGAAAAAAGCAGGTTTCAATAAGCTAAAAAAGGCTTATTAGTTAGCTCTAAAAAGAGCGTTTTTCATATATACAGCTATACGTATAGCTGTATATACAGGCTAAAAAAGCGGCCATTTTCAAGACAAAAACCAAACTTAAAGTGAACTTTATAAGATCAAATTGATCTTATACCAGGTCGAAAGAATCAATTTTCCCAATGAGCAAGGCAGGCATGAGGCTCAAAAAAGGTGTCTCTGCGCCACCTAATTTGAGCACATGCAGCCAAGCCCAAAGGAAAATCAGGGCGCAGAATTTTCCAATGTCCGGCCAGGCACGTGCGCAAATGAGGTGTGACTTCGCCACCTCATTTGCGCACGTGCAGGCCAGCCAAAGAAAAATCAGGGTGGCAAGCTTTTCTGGTGCCCAGGCAGACACGAGGCCCAAAAAAGGTGGCTCTACGCCATCTAATTTGTGCGCGTGCAGCCCGTCCAAAGAAAAGCCCATGATGTCAAATTTTTCTCCGTGCAAACTGCGCCAGATCCCCCGATGCAAGACCGCTATGCCGTCTTTTTCGAGGGCGCAGTAAGCCCGAAGAAAAATAGTAAGATGAAACAGGACTACGTCCTGTTTAACTTGTCCTGCGGAGCTAAAAAACTGATTATCAGTTTTTTAAAAAAAATCATAAAAATGATTTTTATAAGCCGGTTATAATCTACAATTTAACCGGCTGTAAACCAGTGATAAAAATTATAAAAATGAAGACAATTGGTATCCCGGACGAGCTGCATACAAAGCTCAAAAAATATTGTGATAAAACCGGGTTGAACCTTGGCGAATTTGTCGAAACATCGCTAAAATATTTCGAGAAAAGCGGCATTAACCCGGCCGAGCATGAAAGCCCGGCAGCCGAAATGCTCAAGCTCATCAAGCGCATCGATTCAGTCGTTGCCTTTATCCGAAAGCAGGAAAGCGACCTTTTGCGGCCGATGGTCGAATCGGTCAGTTTGAGCGAAAACCGGATCCAGCGCGAGCTGTCTTCGATCAGCAAAACCGAGCAGGTGGACGGGCTTAACGCCAAGCTTGTAAAGCTTGTGGCAAACCTGAATGATGCGCACGAAGAACAAACGAAAAAGATGGTCGAGGTGGTGAACCGTCACGCCGAGCAGAACAGGGCTGCCATGACGCTCATGGCCACTTTGATCGATGCAAAAAACCAGAGCGGTTTTTTGAACGATTTGGGCAAGACTTACACGAAACTGCTTTTGAACAAACAACAATCATTATGAATGTAAAAATAGCAGGGGGCAGCAAAGGCGTTCACGCCAACCAGGGCAGTTGCACCGGACTGGTAAATTATTTGCAGCATGAGGACCTGGAGCGGCTGAAAGCCGGACAGGGACAGGAGCTGTTTTTTGACCAGACGAGGGACAACATCCGCGGGCAGGAAGTGATCAAACGGATTGACGCCAACCGCGGACAGTTGGGCAAGACAGATGCAAAATATTATTCTGTTATTTTTTCCCCTTCGGTAAAAGAGCTTCTGCATTTGTCACAATCCGGCGCCGCAGGACAGTCGGACAGGCTCAAAGCCTACATCCGGAGGGAAGCTATGAACGAATACGCCGAAGGCTTTGGAAAAGGGCTTAGCGCGGACGATATGCTGTATTTCGGCAAGATCCATTATGAGCGCGGCAGCAAGGGCCAGGAGAACCAATTGCACGTTCATTTGATCGTAAGCCGGAAGGACAAAGCCAATAAAAAAAAGCTGTCGCCAATGACGAACCACCGCGGAACGGAGAAAGGTGCTGTCAAAGGCGGGTTCAACCGGGAAGCTTTCGTTTCGGGCATTGAAAACAGGTTTGATAAGTCCACCGGTTACGCGAGGGATATAAGCGAAAGTTTTGCTTATTGCAAAAGCGTAAAATCAGGCGATCTGAGCGATCTTCTCGAACAAGTGGAGCTAAGGGTGGCGCAAGAGAAAGAAGCCCGTCAGGAGACCGAAAAATCCCCTCTTAAACAACAAAAAGAAGAAGCAGGGCAGGAACGTGTCCAGGGCCGGGGAATGCGCAGGTAAAAAGCCCTCCGCGCATTTGTGGCCTACCGGCTGCGCCCGGTGGAAGAAGCCAGCCGATTAGGGTTTTGGCTTTTTTCAGGAACAAACAGGGATTTAACCATATAGGCCATCGGGTTCAATGATTTTTTCTTTTTGCTGTTCTTTGGCGCATACGTAGGAAAAAGCCAATTGTGTAATGTTGTTAATTCTAAATTATTATGTATTTATGTAATTGCAAAAATACATAAAAATGTATATTTTTACAGAAACTTATTTTTATCTTCGGATTGTTTATGGCTATTAGTGAAGAAGTATTAAACTATAAAATTATACGGCAGCCTTATCGTATTACGATGGCCAAGTGGGATTTTACAGTTACCCAGAAAAGAATTTTAACCAAGATTATTTCGCTGCTGCAAAAAGAAATTTCTTTAGTAGCCAAAGGAATGCCTGTAGGACAGTTAGAGATTTTTTCTAACCTGGACGATAGCATTAAGCTAACTTTTTCACTTAACGACATCGTAAAGAACTCTAATAATTATACGCATGTTAAAAAAGCATTACAGGAGTTAAGAAGCTTTGATGTACAGATTGTCTTACCTGCAACCAAAAGCAAAACGAGCAGGCACCCGGAAGAAGAAACGATATTAACCGGACTAATCGAACGTGCTGTTCTAACCAAGCATTCCAGGCATGTAACCATAGTCATACACAAGGCAACCGCCCAGGAGTTAGTTAAGGCCACTAACGGCTTAACTCAGTTTGCCGAGGAGATCATGTACCTAACCGATAACAGCTATACTCAAAAGTTGTATGAGATGATATCACACTGGAAAGACAAAGAAGTATTTTCTATCAGTCCAGACGAATTCCGAGAACGGCTCTCTTTAGGGGATAAATATCCTCAAATTAAAGATTTAGTACGCAGGGTTATTAAACCCGCGGAATTGGAGTTAAAAGAAATTGCCGATGTGTTTTTTATTTTTAATACCTCCAGCACAGGCAGAAAAATAACAAAATTCAATTTTGCGATTAAGCATAAAAAGACTTTGCATGAGGATGAGTTAAATCAGATCCGTTTAAGGGAAGACAACATTCATTTATTAAAAGCACATTTAGGGTTCCGTTCAGAACATATACAGTCAATTGCTGATATTCTTTCCAGGAACGACATCATTGGCATTCTGAGGAACAAAATTATTGAAATACATACTTTTATCCAGGAAGCAGGACAAACGCCTAAAAACGCTATTAAAAAAGTTCCTGAGTACGTGATACAGTCGCTTAAAAACCAGTTTAGCGATTAAGAAAGTGTTTAACAGCAGTAGAATTCGTTAAATCTGTCCCCCATTCAAAAAAGATTCGTTAAATCTGTCCCTAATAATTCGTTAAATCTGTTCCGGTAAGTCGTTAAATCTGTCCCACAAAATCGTTAAATCTGTCCCTATGTTCCTTTGTATTTTACTAATTATTAACAAGTTGCGAAGGCTTCAATTTAATCTATTTGATAACAAATATTTACTCAATAATTAAGTTTTTAAGGAATTGATGTTTTTCCACTTCGTTTCCTTCAATTTTTTGTGCCATTTTGGCACAAAAAATTGAAAAAGGATGAAAAAAAGGAATCAATCAAAAGATTTGGAAAGGCCGGGCGCGCAAAGTCGTTAATTTTGTACACCATAGAAAGCCCTTGAAATACAATAGGGACAAAATTAACGACTTGCGTAAGCGGATAACAGCTTTTAAAGAGCAGCAAAAACTGAAAAAAAGCGGTGCTTTACTATAATTGGGGATTGAAAATTTCGATTGTCGGTGGTATTAATCAGGGACAAATTTAACGAATTGAACCAGTATAATTTTGAATACATAATTATGTAAGTACATAAATTTACAATTGTTGATTTTTGTAATTGATTAAATATAGAATTATGTACATATTTGAAAATGAGTAAAATAATTACGATAGCACATCAAAAAGGCGGTGTTGGTAAGAGTACACTTGCTCTTAACCTGGCTGTTTGTTTTCAGGATCAATTAAGCGTTGCCTTAGTTGATACCGATTTGCAAGGAAGCATTGCCGACCTTAAAGATGATTTACCGGAACTATCCATCATACAAGAGGATATTTTTGAAAATATAAGACAGTTAAAACATCAACTTATTATTATAGATACGCCGCCCTACTTGTCAAACCGTCTGCCAGATCTTTTCCTTATTTCTGATTATGTGCTTATTCCAACCAAGGCCGGATTTTTTGATGTAATGGCCATCCGATCTACAATTGCTTTAGTTAAACAGGCCCAAAAAAAGCATAGCCAGCTAAATGCAGGTATTGTTTTAAATATGATTAAACCGCGTTCCGGTGTGACCGGTGAAGTGCAGGAGTTATTAAAAGGTTTTGACATGCCGTTGTTAAATACCGTTATTCATGATAGGGTAAGTTTTACCAGGTCCCCGATAACCGGCGGGGTGCTTAGTGGGGATGATAGTAAAGCAAAAGAAGAAATAACCGGATTAGCCGAAGAAATCGTAAATTCTATTATTCTATAAGTACATAATTATGTATTATTGTATTTGCATAAATGTATAATTATGGCGGACTATAAAGATAAATTAGGTGGCTTGGCAGACCGTCTAAAAAAGGAAGAACCGAAAACACCAATCCAGGAAGTAAACCCGGTAAAAAGCAAAATAGCTGACAAGGAACCGGAGGGACAGCTTAATGTTTGGATACCAAAAAAACTGCTAAAAAAAATGAAAACCTACGGTGTTGAACAAGAAAAATCTCAAAAGGATATTGCAATACTTGCTTTAGAAAAGTTCCTTTCATAAAATAAAAAACTATTTATTTAGTTATGTATATATGTAAATATGTTTATTTGTATTTATGTTTATATGTAGTTGTAGAGATGGAATTTCAAAGCTAAATAGTTAATTAAATTCATAGTTTTAAGAGAAGTTGTTGTTCATTAACTAAGCAACGGGGTTATTAATTGAAAATATAAAATACCAACGCCTTAAACTTTTTCCATGATTAGGGCAGGAGCAACACCAACAAAACAAATTTGTACTAATTTAATATGACCATTATACATCCGCTGGACAGCCTGCTTTACAATCTTTTTCCGGAGGCTAAAGGGGACGTAGGGAAGCTGATTGAAGCCGCCAAAAGGTTTTATTCGTTCGGCCCTTTTGAGCCTCAGGTAAACATTACAGATAATATGCTGATTGTGGAAGTTAATACGGCAATGACCAGCCAGCAGAAAAGCCGGTATGATAAAGTGCTGTCACTTTGCGAGCGCGGACAGTTTGCCCAAGCTAAAAAAGATGTTCAGATCTTAATTAACGAAGCACCACAAGTTTCAGAATATCACCGGATTTACGGGCAGATCCTGTCAGAAGAAGGCGACCAGGAAGGTGCGGTTGATGCGCTGATTGATGCTTTAAGGTGGAACCCTAAAAACGAATTTGCCCTGCTGATGATGGGCAATATTTTTGCCCGGCATAAGGACGATCTGGAAACCGCTTTGAAATATTACGAAGAAGTCTTAAAAGTAAAACCAAACGATCATTTTGCCCTAAACAATATCGGCGCAAACCTGATGCAGTACGGCAGGATCAAAGAAGCTAATTCTTATTTTAAAAGGGCTATTGCTATTAACAACGATTACCCCAATACGCATTATGCACTGGCATTAACCGCTGAAAAGCAGGGAAACTATCCTGAAGCTTTTCAGGGTGCGCTAACAGCTTTGGAGAAAAACAGTAAAAAAGACCAGCTTTATTCCAACAGCTTTCAGTTAGCTATTGATGCAGCCGGTAAACTTAGCAAAACGACCGATGCGAAAGTAGTAGTGG
>NZ_WPIK01000003.1 GCF_009754915.1 Mucilaginibacter arboris
TTAATTAGAAAAAGAATAACAAATAAACTAACCTAATTAAGCAAATTACCGTACAGCATGTTATAAAAACATTTTTACTTGTATGGAGATTGATTACATTATTTTAGACAGTAATTCTGCGGGTGAATTGGAACTGTTATTAGATGAGAAAGCCCTGGATGGTTACAAAGCAGTATCAATGAGTTCGTGTTACGACCCTAATAAAGGAATTGTTTATACGGCTTTAATGGTTAATTACGGATTAAATAGCCAGTTAGAAGATATAATTGCCCAGATTTCGGAAAAGTTAGATTCCATCAGCACATCTTTATTATTAATTGAAACAAATACCGCTGATAACCTTGATTAGTTTTCAATTAAAAAAACCTCTGAATTAATAGCCTGTTTAAATTTATATCCGCAGAATTTATAATGCTTCTTTTATGCCTGTAAATTTTGTTTTTATTGAAGTTGTTTAAACTTTTTTTCTGGCCGATGCTTCTTTTATCAGCTAAAAATTGGTGTTTACATTTAATCTATCAAAAAAACAATGGTTAACATTTTTTAGGTGATAAAAGAAGCATGACCCCAAAAAAAGCGGGCCAGAAAAAAAGTTTAAACAACTTCAACTTCAAAAAGGGTAATTGAAGCGTTTTCTTTTGAAAACAGGTTTAATTTCCAACCGGCATTTCCCGCAGTTGCTGCGGTGTTAATGGAACAAATCCTGTAGGTGTTGCAAATATGGAAGCAGGAACAGGCTCAAACCTGACTTCTTTAACGGTCGTTTTTGTTTTTACGCCGTTTTGATTGATGGTAAATTCTAACGGAACGCCTAAAGCAGGATCCAGCATCAGGGTTAAAGAATTTGGAATGATGGAAATATCTTTCGTAAACCACATTTCTGTTGTTTCGCCGGAAAGTTTATCCTTTACCAAATATTTAACGGCTTTAAAACCTGCAATTGTTTTGGTGTCTTTTTGCTGAGCGATGGTATGCGGCTGCAAATGTCCGGTTTCCAGGGACTGCTCTGCTTTGCTGTAATCTACCACATATTGTTTAGCCGGAGATTTAAGCAATGCACGCATAAAGCCTGTTTTTTTATCTGTAATAATTGTTGTAGATTCTTCATTTGATTTTTGGATGCTTACGGTAGAATCTCCTTTAAAATATACGGTTGCTTCTTTTGGCAGATACATTGCAAATTGTTTCAAGCTATCCGGCAACTGGTATTCTACCTGATAAATAATTGATCCTTCATCTGTACTTTTACGTTTGCATCCACACAGTAAAACCAATAAAGTCAAGGCAGTAAGTATTTTTTTCATTTTCTTCCTTCAATACTAATTATTGGCACAAGTATATTGATAATAGTTGTTGGAAAAAGCAGCATATTCTTGTAATACCTGATAGGTAGGTTTACCTGGCTTAAAAATTTATATCAGCATTATTGATAATGCTTCTTTTATGCCTATATTTTTTTGCTTTTGTTTTAACAGCTTATAGGCAGAAATGACACTGTTTTTTTGTTGCTAAAAGAAGCATCCAAACCAAACGAAACAATTAAAAATAAGACAGGCTGAACGATTGTAAAAGCTTTTTTGAAGTGGCTGCTGTAAGGTTATTGTACAATAAGGTACTATCAGCCAATGTAATAACTTTTATTTTCACTTTTTTTTTGCAAAGATAAATTGCACTTCTATATTTGCAGTCCCAAACGCAAGGGGAGATTAGCTCAGCTGGTTCAGAGCATCTGCCTTACAAGCAGAGGGTCACTGGTTCGAACCCAGTATCTCCCACAATAATTAAAGCCCTTTAGATTCATTTCTAAGGGGTTTTTGTTTTTAAATTACCTTAAAAAAAGAATACTCCTTTTATCAGATAAAAATTGCAAGAGTATATCAACTTCAAACATTTATAGTAACTGTTTTCTCTGGATTGTTTTTGGCAAACTGATAAACCAGATTCTTTATATAATCATTTCCTGAAATAGGGGATAAGCTATCTTTTAATGCTTTTAAATCTACCTGGTTTAAATTTTCTTTCGTATAACCCATACCATAAAACTGGCCTTCTTCCATTAAAATCAGGCTTTGTTCTTCTGCTTCTCTTCCCTCATCATAAATAATAAAAGTAGGCATATTTGCATGCAAATGTTCAACAGCCTTAACAACTCTTAGATTATAATCTGTTGCTGGTTCTTTTCCTTCACAAGCTCCTAAACAATTATAGTGTTCAATGCCTAAACATTCCTGGCCGTTCTGCTGCAAAAAACATAGCTTCGGGCAAAGGTTAAAATCAATCATTAACTTTCGGAGTAAACCATACCCTTCGGGCATCAAACCAAAAGTATAAATTGGTTTATTGTACTTTTTTTTCTTCCCGATTGCTAAACGTAAATATCCGTTCTGATCTTCAAACTGGTATAAAGCAAAAGCATGATCAAAACGTTTTAAAGCACGGTTATGTGCAGGCCATAATCTTTTAATTTCTGCGGCTTCTAAAATTAAAGCCATTAATTCTGTTCCGCAAACTTGCCAGGTAATGTTATAAATACCCTTTAAAAAATTCTGCCTTTGCTTGTTTGGGTTATTGCCGGTAAAATGACTGTTTACTCGTTTTTTAATGTTTTTAGCTTTCCCAACATAAATTACTTTACCTTTCTGATCGTGGAAATAATAAACGCCTGGATTTTTTGGCAGCATATCCATCACATTTTTAAGCAGGTTTGGAGGAAGAAGCTGTTCCTTCGATTTTTGTAATAATGATGCCTGAATGTGGCCGTTCTGATCGTTTTTTAAAAGCATTGAAAACAAAGCGGAAGTTGCAAAAGCATCGCCCATTGCCCGGTGCCTGCTTTCATTCTCGATCCCTAACTGATGGCAAAGTTTTCCTAAACTGTAAGAAGGGTAGCCAGGCAATATTTTTCGGCTTAACCTAACTGTACAAAGCTTTTTACATTGCAAATTAAATCCTGCGGCTTCTAAATGATAGCGCACAAACGAATAATCGAAGTTAACGTTGTGGGCTATAAAAATTTTATCCTGTAATAAATCATAAATTTGGCCGGCAACTTCTGCAAAAGTTGGCGCTTCTTTTACCATATCATTATTAATGCCGGTTAAAGCCTGGATATAAACAGGAATTGGTTGTTGAGGATTAATTAAAGATTGAAACCGATGATAAACCTTTACACCATCGTGCAAAACAATTGCAATATCTGTAATCCCATTCGCGCTGGCATGTCCGCCCGTTGTTTCAATATCAACAATTGCATACATATACTAAAATTTATAAACTGTCCTATTAAAACCAACAGCCAAACAAAGATAAGTAAAACTAAATTTGTTAGTAACATCAGGAAAATTAAATAGTTATGAAACACTAATTTTTAGGTGGTAAAAGAAGCATCGATAACTGGAGGATAAAACTGATTGAACTGAAGTAGAATCAAAACGAAAAGTCTTTTCGGCTTTATCTCAAAATTTCTAACTTCACCCCAAATCATTTTTAAATTACATGAAATTATTAGAAGGAAAAGTAGCACTTGTTACCGGCGCTTCCAAAGGGATTGGACGTAAAATAGCGGAAAAATTTGCGGAACATGGCGCTAACGTTGCTTTTACTTACTTGTCTTCAGTAGAAAAAGGACAGGCTTTAGAGCAGGAACTACAACAATTTGGAACACAAATAAAAGGTTATCAGTCTGATGCTTCCAAATTTGATGAAGCAGAAAAATTAATCAATGATATTGTTGCTGATTTTGGAACGATTAATATTGTAGTAAATAACGCGGGAATTACCAAAGATGGTTTGCTAATGCGGATGACGGAACAACAGTGGGACGAGGTTTTGAACGTTAACTTGAAATCTATTTTTAATGTTACAAAAGCAGCATCAAAAATTATGATGAAAAACCGGAGCGGCGTTTTTATCAACATGAGTTCCGTTGTTGGTGTACAGGGAAATGCTGGTCAGTCTAATTATGCGGCATCAAAAGCCGGAATTATTGGTTTTTCAAAATCGGTAGCAAAAGAATTAGGATCGAGAAATATCCGTACAAATGTTGTTGCTCCAGGATTTATCCGCACGGAAATGACAGAAGTTTTAGATCCGAAAGTGGTACAAGGCTGGGCAGATGCTATTCCATTAAAACGTGCAGGCGAAACAGAAGATGTTGCCAATACTTGTGTTTTTTTAGCTTCCGATATGAGCAGTTATATTACCGGTCAGGTTTTTCCGGTTGATGGCGGTATGCTTTAAATTGATGCTTCTTTTATCGACAAAAAATCTTGAATCACGAAGCAATTGAAAAAGTAATTTTAGCGATGGCAACTGTACGTGGCGCTGATAAAACGATCTGCCCATCAGAAGTAGCCAGGGCAATGTTTGGTGAAAATTGGCGTTCAGAAATGCAAACTGTCCGTGATGCAGCGTTTGATTTATCGGCAAAAAAACAGGTAATTATATTGCAAAAAGGAAAAAAAGTTGGTCTGGCAAATTTAAAAGGTCCAATCCGCATCCAAATCAATACATCAACTGAAAATAATTAAGATAATAAATTTAAACCGTAAATAGTTTTACAACCAAATATGCTGTATTTATTTTCGGTTTCTTGGGGAGCTGTTTCTGGTTGGTGGAGTTTTGGCTGTCTCGTTTTAGCCTTGTTGTACGCTTTTTTGTTGTACCAAAATCCAGCAAATATCAGCAAAAATTGGCGGAATGCTTTGTTTGCAATCCGAACATGTGCTGTTTTTATCCTGTCTTTTTTGTTGCTGGCGCCGTTGGTTAAATCAGTCAGCAAACATCTGCAAAAACCATTGATCCTGGTTTTGCAGGATAATTCTTCTTCGATCAAACAATTTCCCTCCAAAAATTTTAAGGTAACTTCTTTTATCCAGCAATTACATCAGCTTAAAAATAATTTAGGCGATGATTATGATGTGCAGGAATTCAACTTCAGCAAAAACTTAAATAATGGTCTTTCTGATTCTTTAAACGGCAAACAAACTGATATTTCTGCTGCATTTCAAGCTTTAAATAATCGTTTTGGCAATCAAAATATTGGTGCCGTTATCCTGGCTTCCGATGGTTTGTATAATCATGGAAGTTCTCCGCTTAACATCGCTTCTACCTTAAAAACCAATATTTATACGGTTGCTTTGGGTGATACCATTCCGCGTAAAGATATTTTAATCGATCATGTTGATTACAATAAAACAGTTTTTTTAGGGAATGATTTTATAGCTGATGTTTTTGTTGAAGCGCGACAAACGAAAGGCAAAAACCTGCAATTAAAAGTTGCAGAAGATGGAAAGCAAATTCTTTCCAAACAAATAAATGTTCCGGGAAACGATTTTAAAAAAGCCATTCCGTTAAAATTAAATGCTTCTAAAAAAGGTATCCGCAAATATCAAATAAGCTTAGTTCCTGTTGCTGATGAAATTTCTACCGCCAATAATTCGGAAACGATTTATGTAGAAGTGGTGGATAACCGAAAGAAAATCCTGATCCTGTATGAAGCGCCTCATCCGGATGTTGCCGCAATTAGGCAGTCTTTAGAAAGCAATCAGAATTACGAGGTTAAAACAAGTTTATGGAGCGATTTTGACGTTAGTAAACTCAATGATATTAGCCTGCTGATTTTAGAACAGTTGCCTAACAACCACATCAATTTACAACCTTTAATGCAACAGGCCGAACGGTTAAAACTTTCGGTTTGGTTTTTATTAGGCGCGCAAAGCAACCTTGTACAGTTAGCTTCTTTCCAAAAAGTAATCAGCATCAGTAGCAGCAATCAAAATATGCAGGAAGTTTTTGCTGCGCCCGATGCTTCTTTTACCAGCTTTATTTTGTCGGATTCTGCCCGTACAAAAATCAGTAATTTTCCGCCGCTGCTTGCGCCTTTTGGTAATTATAGTTTCGGTGCAGCAACTTCTGTGTTGTTTAAACAAAAAATCGGCAGCGTTTCTACCTCTTACCCTTTGCTTGCTTTTGCAGAAGAAAATGGCCGGCGGACAGCAGTTTTAACCGGAGAAGGTTTATGGCGATGGCGTTTAAATGAATTTCAGCAGTTTGGAAACCATCGTGCGGTAGATGAGCTGCTGTCGCAATCTGTTCAATATTTATCCATCAAAAATAATCAGAAGCGGTTTAATGTTTCTACTTCAAAATCAGTTTTTGATGAAGATGAAAACGTAATGCTCCGGGCAGAACTTTATAACAAAGCATTTGAATTGGTTAACCAGCCTGAGGTTGCTATCACCATCAAAAATAAAGAAGGGAAAACTTATAGTTACCAATTCTCCAGAAACAATCAATCGTATCAATTAGATGCTGGAAGTTTGCCTGCCGGAGAATATGCTTATAACGCACAAACTAAATTAGGAAACGAAAATTTTAAAGCAGCCGGTAACTTCACCATTAAAGCTTTAGTAGCCGAAGCTGCCCAAAGTGCTGCTGACCATCAGTTGTTGTATATGCTGGCAAAGCAAAACGGAGGCGAAATGGTTTTTCCGGAACAGTTAAACCAATTACCGGGGTTAATCCGAAAAAATGAAAACATTAAAACGGTTGCTTATGAAGACAACACTTATCGTGAACTAATTGATGAAAAGTGGATTTTTATATTGCTGCTTTTGCTGTTAAGTATGGAATGGTTTTTTAGAAGAAGAAATGGTGAAATTTAAAATTAACCAATGCTTCTTTTATCGGCTAAAAATTGATTTCTTCTCCTGCTTTTTCTCCGTCACAATCACAAAAACATCTTCGTTCGGTTTCTTCATCAAATACTTTTCGCGGGCAAATTTTTCTAATTTTTCTTTGTTTGAAGTCAGCTCGCTTAATTCCTGCTGTACTTTTGCCGTTTCTTTGGTGTAAAACTCGTGTTCTTCTTTTAATTTGTTTAATTGCTGACGATATTCGTACTGCGAAAGCAAATCGTTACGATCAAAAAAAACCAGCCACACTATAAAAATAGTACTGATCAGGAAATATTTATTTTTAAACAGATCGAGCAGGCGTTGCATCAGAACAAACAATTGAATTTTCATTTTAAAGATAAGCAAGTAGTTTGGTTAATTGCAAGCATTTTAATACGATAAAAATCGGGCTTTGTTGCTTGCAAGTTGGAAACAATAAAACCCGATTTTTATGCCATAAAAGAAGCATTTAAGCAAAAAGCTTTAGTTGGAAGCCCGGGATCGGCTTGAACTGCTGCTGTGTTTACGGCCTCTTAAATTTTCGCCAGAACGGTTTCCTTTTCCACGGTTCTGGCTACTGTTAGTTTTGGGCTGAAGTTTTTGTGCCATTGTTCCTTGTTTTGGCGGATAAGGATGATCTGCAACCGGGATGGTTTTGTTAATCAGTTTATGAATGTCCTGCAAAAATTCGTGTTCTTCGATATCACAAAAAGAAAATGCAATGCCGCTTGCACCGGCGCGGCCGGTACGGCCAATACGGTGTACATAAGTTTCGGGAATGTTAGGCAATTCGTAATTAATTACGTGCGTTAATTCATCTACATCAATTCCACGTGCGGCAATATCGGTAGCCACTAAAATGCGCGTTGTTCTTGCCTTAAAGTTGGTTAAAGCACGTTGCCTTGCATTTTGCGATTTATTTCCGTGGATCGCTTCTGCTGTAATATTCGCTTTTTGCAAATCTTTTACCACTTTATCTGCACCATGTTTGGTTCTGGTAAAAACCAACGCTGTCTCAATTGATTTATCTTTCAGCACATGCAGCAGCAAATCCTTTTTATTGCTTTTTTCTACCATAAAAACAGCTTGCTGAATGGTTTCTGCCGTGGATGAAACCGGCGTAACTTCAACTTTTTCCGGCTGATGTAAAATGGTATCTGCCAGGCTTTGGATTTCTTTTGGCATGGTTGCCGAGAAGAAAAGCGTTTGGCGATTTTGAGGCAGTTTTGCAATTACTTTTTTTACATCGTTTACAAAACCCATGTCCAGCATACGGTCTGCTTCGTCTAAAACTAAAATCTGAACGTGTTGCAGGTTTACAAAACGCTGGTTCATTAAATCCAGTAAACGGCCAGGAGTAGCAACCAAAATATCCACGCCCCTCCTTAATGCTTCTGTTTGTGGATTTTGTGATACACCGCCAAAGATTACCAGATGTTTTAATCCCGTATTTTTTCCGTAAGCTTTAAAGCTTTCTTCGATCTGGATGGCCAGTTCGCGTGTTGGCGTTAAAATTAACGATTTAATCGTTTTTTGTTCTTTGTGCTGCTGTTTTTGCTGATATAAAAGCTGCAAAATAGGAATAGCAAAAGCGGCAGTTTTTCCGGTTCCGGTTTGGGCGCAGCCTAATAAATCTTTTCCTTTTAAAATTAGCGGGATAGATTGTTCCTGAATAGGAGTTGGCTGTGTATAACCCTCGTGTTTTAAAGCCTTGAGGATAGGCTCAATTAAATTTAATTCGTCAAATAACATGAAATGCTGTACTAAAATGTGCTAACACAACTGTATTAGCGGTCAGGTGATGTGCTTAAGATCAAAGCCGGTAATAGAGCGGGTAATAATAGTGCAAAGATACGTTTAATTTCTGTTTAGAAAATGAATGTTCTATTTTCTAATATCGTAGCCATTTTATTTTGATTTTCTATAATTTGAAGTCAAGTCTTTCCCTTAGCTTACAACCAATCAAAGTTGTAGGTATTAAGGCAAATTGTCGCCTTCCAAATACACTCATAACCGTCCCCGCTTTCAATTTCTTTCATTTGCCCATGCTTTGTATTTCTTTGATGCGTTTCAGATTAAATTTAGCTATTATTTTATACCTGTTAAAAGACTTTCAATGTATTTTTCTGTTGCAGGATAAGATGGTAAAGGCCCTGACATCTTTATAATTTTAAAATCTTTATCAATGATAATTGTCCTTGGTAAAGACAGAATTTTATAAGGCAGCATCTGGGATTGTTCAGCAAAAAGTTGTAACCCTTGGGAATTTCTTTTTTTAAGGTTTTCTTTCCATTCAATCCTATTGTCATTTACACACAAAGCAACAAAAGATATGTTAGGATTGTCAGCATATTTTTTCTTTATGTTTTCAAAAAATGGCATTTCTTCCAAACAAGGGCCACACCATGTTGCCCATAAGTCAATAAAAATTATTTTCCCTTTTAAGCTACTTAATTTTACTTCATTGCTATTGATGTCATATGCGATAAAATCTTTAGCAGCGTCACCATTCCAGAATTGAGATTTTAGGTTAAACGTTTCTTTAATAGCATTACGATAATTGCTATCTTTTATGGTGTCTATTTTCCCTTTTAACTTCAATAGCTTTTGTTTGTCTTCTATAGAATTAATCTGTCGAAATAATTCATGCGCATATTGCCAGTCCTTAATTTTGGAAACATCACTATTATTATCTTTAACTGAATCTAAAATTCTATAAGAGTTTTTACGAAAAGATTCTATTTTTAAAAAACTTGCATTTATAAGGCTCCTACAATATTTATTTAGATACTGCCCAGTTAAGCTATCAACCTCACCAAAGATTTTTAATTGATTCTCTTGGGGAATCTTATTTTTATAAATAAAAATACCGGGTAAGAATTTAAAACTGTTAATTATATCAGCATCAATCCGTGCTTTTTCAAAAACAATAAAATCTTTAGACAGTAGCTTCGTTGAACTGAGTGTATCCCTCCTTTCCTGAGCTAATAATAGTATATTATCAATATTTTCTTTTATTGTTTTTTTTAAATTGAAACCTCCATCTAAATAAGACCCGGCCTTTGGTAAAGGAGTTGACCGAAGATAATTATTGGCAACTCTTGCAGAACCGTGAAATTCTGATTTTAGAGGTTCTTTGTAATCTATCGTGACACTAAGTTTATCACCGGGAGAAAGATACATGACATTTCGGCCAAGCAGAAAATAGTTTGGTTGTTTTAAAGCAAACCTTATAGAAAAATATCCATTTTTATCGGGTACTAGTTCTCTTTCGTTATCTGGCAATCTTAAGTCTGCTAATTCTGAAAAATCTACTATAGTTGTTCTGGTGTTAAAATTTATAAGATGTCCAGTAATATAAACCTGCTGGTTATTCTGTGCATTAACTTTAGAAAATATAAATACAAATAAAATTATCGTTGCTTTTAATCTCATAATTACAAAGTTATTTTTAGTCTGATTAAAAAACATGATCGTTACCGAAAACAGTCATCTTCTTTCAAGAAGAAGCTTAGGGCGTAAAATAACTATAATGGTAAAACAAACATATATTAATGATAAATTTACAAACAAAAAGCCGGCTTTCGGCCGGCTTAATACTTCTTTTAGCACTAAAAAATTTACTTCTTCAAAAACTTAAAATCTTTGCCAATGAATTTTGCATTGCTGCCTAATTCTTCTTCGATTCTTAACAATTGATTGTATTTTGCAATCCGGTCTGAACGGGAAATAGAACCGGTTTTAATCTGACCGCAATTTAAAGCAACTGCCAAATCAGCAATGGTAGCATCTTCAGTTTCGCCGGAACGATGGCTCATTACAGAAGTATAGCCGTTAGTTTGGGCTAAAGTAACCGCATTGATAGTTTCGGTTAAAGAACCAATCTGGTTTACTTTAACCAAAATAGAGTTACCGATGTGTTTGTCGATACCTTGTTGTAAACGGGTTACGTTGGTTACAAACAAATCATCTCCTACTAATTGCACTTTAGCGCCTAATTTGTCTGTTAATAATTTCCAGCCATCCCAGTCATCTTCAGACATACCATCTTCAATAGAAATAATAGGATATTTTTCTGCTAACTGCGCTAAATATTCTACTTGTTCTGCGCTGTTACGTACCGCGCCCTTTTCGCCTTCAAATTTGGTGTAATCGTATTTTCCATCTACATAAAACTCAGATGCTGCACAATCTAAAGCTAAAAATACTTCTTCACCAGGTTTGTAGCCTGCTTTTTCAATTGCTTTTAAAATGGTTTCTGCCGCATCTTCAGTACCTTCAAAAGTTGGTGCAAAACCACCTTCGTCACCTACAGCAGTTGAAAGTCCTCTGTCATGCAGAATTTTTTTCAGGTTATGGAAAATTTCAGATCCCCATCTTAATGCTTCCGAAAAAGAAGGAGCACCGGCAGGCATAATCATAAATTCCTGGAACGCAATAGGTGCATCAGAGTGGGAACCGCCGTTAATGATGTTCATCATCGGAATTGGAAGGGTATTGGCATTTACACCGCCAACATACCGGTATAAAGGCTGGCGGCTTTCCTGTGCAGCAGCTTTGGCCACAGCAAGAGAAACGCCCAGAATAGCATTAGCGCCCAAATTGCCTTTGTTTTCGGTGCCATCCATCTCCATCATAAACTTATCAATTGCGTTTTGCTCGAAAACGTCCATGCCTTTTAGTTCAGGCGCCAGTTTATCATTTACATTGGCAACGGCTTTTAAAACACCTTTACCCATGTATTTCGATTTGTCGTTATCACGCAATTCAACTGCTTCGTGGGCACCGGTAGAAGCGCCGGAAGGAACAGCAGCACGCCCCATTGCACCGTTTTCAGTTAAAACATCTACTTCAATAGTAGGATTTCCCCGTGAATCCAGGATCTGGCGGGCATGTACATCAATTATTAAACTCATAATGAAAAAATTTCTGGTTGATCAATCAAACTTAGTGTAAATAATACACCAATGCTTTTAACAAGCCAAATATACTAATTGCAAATATTTATATGGTAAAAGAAGTAGGTTTAAAAGCGTATTGTTAATGGGTAATAGTTAATAGCCATTGTTCCCGCTCATCGCCCTTACCTCATCGCTCATTCCTCTTCACCTCATTCCCATTTAAAAGTTTTTACAGCAATGGCATAAACAATAATTCCCCAGATGGCAAGAATTAAAAGCTGGTGGCCAACATCTGTTAAACCTGCGCCTTCAAAAGCAATTTTACGCATGGCATCATTTAAATAAGTTAAAGGAAGTGCTTTACTGATAGGTTGCAGCCAGGAAGGAAATGCACTGATGGAAAAAAAAGTGCCGGAAAGCAGGAATTGCGGCAACGTAACAATATTAGCAATAGGAGGGACGGAGCTTTCGTTCTTGGCAACTCCGGAAATAATAAACCCAAACCCCATAAAAACAATAACGCCGATTGCTGCCATAACCAGCATGTTAATTACAGTTGTAAAACCATGTATCAGCGTAAAACCAAAAGCGAAATGACCGATGAGGATGATAATTAAAGCACCGATCAAAGCAAAAGTAATTCGCGCCAAAGCTTCACCTAAAACAATACTATAACGTTGCACAGGCGTAGCAAAAAAACGTTTGATAACCAAAGTAAGCCGCAAACTTAAAAACACGAAAGCTGTACCAAAAACGCCAGAACTAAGCAAAGAAAAACCTAATTGTCCGGGTAAAATAAAATCGATGGTTTTGTATTCCCGGCCTTCAACCGTTACTTCCTTTAATTCTGCAACCGGAGGAGGTGAACCTGGGGCATGTAAATTAATCTGGTAAAAAACGTTGTTTAGAAGCGATTTTAAAATATTTCCTTTTTCCAGCGATGCTTTGGTATATTCTACATCAACAACATAAGCAGGAAGTTTGCCAGGATTGGTATGTATATCAATAATTCCATCTAAACGGCCTTTTTCCAATTCAGATCTCATTTCGGCAGCAGTTTCTGTTTCAACTAAATGGATTGCTTTAATTTTTGTTAAAGCCTGATAAATTGGGTTTTGCTGATTGTTATCTTTTGCTACGCCAACATCAACCGTAATCCCTCCGCCTCCGATAAAACCAAAAACCAGAATAAAAATCAGCGGAAAAGCTAAAGTAAATACAACGGAAGACGGACTGCGAAGGATGGAACGAAAGCTGGCTTTTGCCATTGCCAGCGTAGCTTTAAAATTACTGTAAGGTAGAGGTTGGTTCATAGAATTTAAGTTTGAGGTATCAGGTGTGAGCTTCTTTTATGTTACATATTTTATTTGAGAATGCTGTTTTTGCTACAGGCTGATGGCCCATACCTGTTAGCTCTTACCTGCATCCTACACTTCCCGCCAATCTTTCCCTGTCAACTGGATAAACACATCTTCCAGGTTAGCGCTTTTTACTTGTTTTTCACGTTCAAAACCTGATGCTACCAATTCATCAATAAAATGATCGGGTGAATTTATACCAATAATTTTTCCGGTATCAACAAAAGCTACACGGTCGCACAAAACTTCCGCTTCATCCATATAATGTGTGGTGATGACAACGGTAGTCCCGGTATCGCGAATACTGCGGATCAAATCCCATAAATTACGACGGGCCTGCGGATCTAAACCTGTGGTTGGTTCATCCAAAAAAACAATTCTGGGATTATTAATAAGTGTTGTTGCGATAGAAAAACGCTGTTTTTGTCCGCCCGAAAGTTCTTTGTAACGTGCTTTTGCCTTATCAGTTAAAGCCACTTTTGACAGCATTTCTATCGGATCAACAGCTATTCCGTACAAGCCAGAAAACAATTCAATCAGTTCGGTTAAGTTTAAATTTGGATAATACCCTGCTGCCTGTAACTGTACACCGATTCTTTTTTTGATGCTTCCCGAGTCTTTATCTACCGAAAAACCATCTACAAAAACTTCTCCCGAAGTTTTATTGCGCAGGGTTTCTAAAATTTCTAAAGTAGTTGTTTTACCTGCCCCGTTTGGGCCAAGCAAACCAAATATTTCTCCTTCAAAAACTTCAAAACTAATCTGGTCCACCGCAGTAAAATTATCATATTTTTTTACCAGGTTTTTTACGGTGATGATAGGCTTTTTACTCATATTGTAAAGTTGAGCGAAGTAATCGAAAAAATAATCAAATTATAGTAAAATGAATATATTTATTGGGTGTTTTTTAAGGATGAAAATGTTTAGGTCCCTTTAATGCTCCTGATGCTTTTTTATAAAAGGTATATGTAATTTGCTTACCTATTCCTTTTTCTTTTATATTTGTTTTTATGAATGCAAGTCCGTTATTAAAAGGCACGCTGCAAACTATCATTTTGAAGTTATTGGAAGATAATGACCGGATGTATGGTTATGAAATCAGCCAGAAAGTAAAAGAAGTTACTAAAGGCGAAATTGTGCTTACTCAGGGAGCTTTGTATCCGGCTTTACACAAATTGGAAGCGGATGGTTTACTGAAAACTTATACTGAAGTGGTAGATAACCGTGTACGTAAATATTACCACCTGACAGAAGAAGGTGAAAAAGATGTAGTTAACAAAATGAAAGAAGCGCAGGATTTTATTGAGCAATTGCAATCGATCTTAAATTTAAAACCTGATTTATTATGAAACCAAGCTTGCAACAGGAAGAAAATTTAAGAACATACTTGCGAAAAGAATTGCTTTATCGGGAAACATACTAAGAAGTTTACGATCATATTTTGACTGCACTGGAACAAAAGCCTTCTGAAATTTCTTTTCAAGATGCTGTTAATACAATTATAAATAATGACTTCGGCGGAGGAAAAGGTTTGGTAGAGATGGAAAAGAAATGTTATGAATCTGTTGTAGATGAAATGCTTGGCCAACAATGGAATTACCTTAAATCCAACTTCAAATTTCCAAACTTGTTTTATACTTTGATACTGCTTTTAACATTTTATTTTGTTGTTTCCAACATTCCATTTGCTCCTTTTATCATAGCTTTTTTACTTACAACCATAGTGGTGGTTTCTATTCTTACACTTGCAAGGTATTTTTATATCGGGTATTTTACACTTGATACTAAAAATTCTATAAAGGATAAAATCATAGCAAGAATAGCGTCAATACCAGGAATGCTAATTCATCCGGGAATTATTTTTGTTTGGAGTTTTTTTTTAAATAGAAATACGAATAAGCTTAATTTACTGGTAACTAATCATGCTGTTATTGTCGCAATTTTCATATCCATGTTTATCTTGTACATTATTTCTTTTATCAGACTAAACAGACAAGAGTTTAAGGTTTATATGATAAAGTAATTTGTTTTTTTATTCATTTTAATGATTTCTTTTCATCTCTCGCATCATTTCTCCATAACTTAAACCGTTAACGCTGGCATTTAAAGTTGCAGTTAACCGTTTGGTGCGTGTTGCTTCCGTTTTTGCTTCGTTTATCCACTTAAAATAATAATGCTGGTGCGATTTGGGCAAGCGGTTAAAGTTTTGCAAAGCTGCTGGTTCATCAGCAAAACATTCGGCCAAATCGTCCGGCATTTCCATTTTAAAGTCTTTGTCTTCTTCTAATTGCAGCTTTACCATGGCGCCTTTTCGTTTGCCTAAAGCTTTGCGCAATGCTGCTTTTACCGGCAAAATAAAATCGCCTTCACCCATCGGTATCAAAGCCATTCCATTAATCGCTACGCTGTCTAAAAAACCTTTTACCCGAAAGCTTAACTTGTTATCTGCTTTAATTTCGCAAGCAATAGCCGAAGGAATATGAAGATAAGTCCAGCCGGTTTTCTCGCCTTTTTCTGCAAATTGCAGTAGGGTTGCTGCTAATTCAACCATATCTTTTTTAAAAATGCTTTTCTTTTGGTGAATGCTTCTTTTATCAGGTAATTTTTAAGGAAGCTTCCGGGTAGCTAAAATTTATCAGTATTTACTTCAATCCAGTTATTGTCCGGGTCTTGAAAGTAAATTTGTTTTACGCCATCGGGCCTCAATTCCGGCGATTTACTGTTACCGGCCCAGTTGCCATATTTAACCTTCAGTTGATCCAGGTGCGCCGTAAACTCCTCTAAAACCGGAACATTAAAAGCCAGGTGAATATTTATATCGCGTTTTATAATTTCTTTTGCACCTTTTACAATATGCAATTGGGTATGCGGGCCTATGCGCAGCCAAACGTGGCGGCCATCATGAAAAGGTTCCGGTATTTCCTTTAATAACATTACATTTTTATAAAAATCGGTACTCTTTTGTAGGTCAACAACATAAACAGTGATGTGATCGACCGTAGGGCTAATTTGCGCAGTGGCTGTATTTTTTAAGAAAGGCAACAAAGCAAACAGTAAGAAAATGCAAGTAAAAAAAGCTTTTTTCATCAGGTATAAATTGGTTTGATAAAGATAGTTGGAAAATTATCAGCAATCAAAATCCATCTTGGCCAAATCAAAACCATTGCCCCAACGTTCTTCAATTCCTAATCCAAACAACGCAAAATCATATTTCACCGGATCTTGCGGATCAAACTCCCGCAACTTTTCCGTCAGCTCCAAAGCTGTTTGCCAGTCGGTTTGTTTTCTGTTGATGAGTTTCAGTTTCCGGGCTACGCGGTCGACATGCAGATCACAGGGACAAATTAAATTGGCCGGACTTATTTTGTTCCAGATACCGAAATCAACACCTTGATTATCTTTCCGGACCATCCAACGCAAAAACATGTTCAAGCGTTTGCAGGTAGATTTTTGTTGGGGAGAAGAAACATGTTTGATGGTGCGGCGAGGGAAATCGGGCAGTGAAAAAAAGTAAGCACGAAAATGGTCCAGCATCGTTTCAGCATTGATGTCAGGCCGGGCCAAATGCTGTGTATAACAAACCGGAGAAGAATTTTCTATGGTAAAAGAAGCATCCGCCGTTTCATCCATAAAACCTTCCCTGAAAACTGCTGTTTTTTTGATGCTGGTTACAAAAGGTAAAAAAGCATCTTCCAACGTTTCATACTGCTGATAATGCTGTTTAAAAAAAGCAACAAAATACAGCAGGTCAGTATCGTTAAATGTGCGGTGTTTAAACCCCAATAATGCTTTTAAATCCGTTTCCTGATGGTTTAAAATATAGTCAAAAGGGGAACCATCCATTCGTTCTATCAATTCATTACACTTATTAATGATTGTTTTCCTTTGTCCCCAAGCTAATATGGCTGCAAAAAAAGCCATAATCTCCATATCCTGCTTTTTGCGGAACTGATGCGGAATAATGATAGGATCGTTCTCAATAAATTCAGGCCGGTTGTATTGAATTACTTTTTCATCAAGGAAAAGTTTAAGGTTTTGAATCATGAGGATGATTAAGTTTGTACTTTCAATGGATAGTAAATTACTGGCTTATTTAAAATTAAACAGCAAACTTGTTTAAACTTTTTTTTCTGGCCTTCTTTTTTTTGGGTTGATACTTCTTTTATCGCTTAAAAATATTAACCGCTGGTTTTTAATTTCTGTAGTGGATGTTTCTTTTATCACCTCAAAAATGTTAGGGCCTGTTTAAATTTTGTCCTTTTGTTTGATGCCCCTTTTATGCCATGATTTTTTTAAATGTTTGGTGGTTTTGGCTAAAGCCTGTTGCCGGTTATCCTTTGTCCACGGCCTGAAGGCCGTGGAAACGGCCAATTAGAACATGGCCCGGGCGTCCTGTCTGCACAAGGCAATCCAGCATTGGTAAACAAAGGTTGTCGTAAAAGCTACGCTTTAAAATTGCCACGGCCTTCAGGCCGTGGTGGTAGAAACACAGGCGGCGGCTTTAGCCAAAAAAAGGGCATACAAAAAATTACGGAATAAATTTTAAACAGGCCTTAATGCTCAGGTTTTGATTTTTGGGTCGATGCTTCTTTTATCGCCTAAAAATGCTGGCCCTTGGATTTTTGATTTTTTGGCTGATGCTTCTTTTATCACCTAAAAATGTTGACCATTGTTTTTTTGATTATTTAAATGCAGGCAAACACCAATTTTTATCCGGTAAAAGAAGCATGGGCACGGTCCTGAACCTATCGAAGGGCCTTGTAACTATTTAAACGAAGCCTAAAAGTTTAAACAACTTCCTAAGTATAATATTTCTGTATTTTTGTTCATGGCCTATGTTTTTTAAAACATAACCTACAATTTATAGGGCATAAAAAAAGCATGACAAATTAAATACTTGCCATGCTTCTTTTACCAGGTAAATTATTTGCCGTTTGCAGTGCGGGCAACGGTAACTTGTTTTACCGTTATGGCACTGGCCTTATTGCCAAAATTACTGCGTACATAAGTAAGTACATCGGCAATATCCTGATCTTTTAAATAAGCAAAAGATGGCATTACGTTAGAATAATAATCGCCGTTGATCTCTACATCTTCTTTAAAACCGTTTAAAACAATTTTAATCAACCTGGCTTGATCGCCCAAAACCCATGGCGTTTTAATTAGTGGCGGGTTCATTCTTGGTACGCCGCCGCCATCTGCCTGATGGCAGGAAATGCAGGTTTGCGTAAAAACTTTTAAACCGTTTGCTGCGGATGCTTTAGCTGCTGCAGATGGAACAGGCTTTGCTTTAGTTGAAGCAGCTTTTGCTTTTGGCTTTTGTTTTGTTTGTGCCATCAGCAAAAAGCAAAATGGCGAAAGCAGCAAAACAATGATTAGTTTCTTCATGGATTTTTATTTGTTATTGTAACTAATCTTGTAAATCGTGCCTTTAGAATCATCCGAAACATAAAGTGAACCATCTGGCCCTTGTGCCAACCCGCACGGGCGGTGGTCTGCCCGTCCTGATTTTACTTTATCCGGGCTTCCGGCAAAATTATCTGCAAAAACTTCCCATTTGCCTTCTGTATTTGGTCTGCCATTTTCAAACGGAACAAAAACTACAAAATAACCTGCCTGAGGTTCTGGTGCACGGTTCCAGGAGCCATGAAAAGCGATGAAAGCGCCGTTCTTGTACCTGGCAGGAAACTGGTTGCCGGTATAAAACAGCAAGCCGTTTGGCGCAAGGTGGCCAGGAAATGCAATAACGGGACTGATCGCTTTGGCTGATCCTTCTTTTTTGCCATCACCGCCATATTCTGGGGCCAATATTTTTTTCTTCTGGATCTGGTCGTAATATAAATATGGCCAGCCAGCGTCATCACCTTTTTTTATAGCATACATACATTCTGCAGGTAAAATTGCTGATTGTTGTACGGTGTACATATCCGGAAAAATATCGTGCAACTGGTCGCGGCCATGCTGCATTACAAAAAGCTGGTTGTCCTGCTGGTTCCAGTCTAAACCAACTACGTTTCGTAAACCCATCGCGTAATGCGTTCCGTCGCCGTAAGTCTGGTTTAATTTATCCGCTTTGAATTGCCATATCCCACCAGCCGAATCTAAGATCGGACAAGGGTTTCTGCCCATAGAACCTTTTTGACGATCTTCTTTTTGGCAGGAATTAGAATAAGCGCCAACGTTTACATAAATATTACCGGCATTATCTAAAGTAATAGACTTACTTTCGTGTTCATGGCGGGAAAGCAAACCATGAACAATTTCTTCCGGCTTTGTGCCATCAATTACATGCTGCTGGTTATCTAATTTATATCGATACACATTTTCATCCGAAGAAGCATATAAATAGCCATTTTTGATAGCCATTCCCGTACCACCATAAGTGCCGAAACCGGTAATATCATCGGCTTTGCCATCACCATTTTTATCATGCAGCATTAAAATGCCTTTTCCATTCCTTGCGCGGTTAATCTTAACATAAATATCTCCGGAACTGGTAACGGCGATATGCCTGGCCTGGCCTAAATTATCGGCAACAATTAAAGCAGAAAAACCGGAAGGTAGTTTTAAGCCGGATTCATCCGCTGCTTTTACGCTTTTTGCATTTTTCGGCGGTGCTGGTTTTGCTGCAAAAAATAGTGCAGAACCGGCTAAAGCGGCTAACACTACAGACGTTTTTATAGTTGTTTTTTTCATAAAAAAAAGATGCTTGGATATTTATTGCTGAACAGTTTAAAACAAGATTAAGTTTGATGTAAAAGCAACCAATAACTTATGTAATGCTTCTTTTACAAGGTAAAAATTTACAAAGCAAATTAAACTGATTAAATGCTTTTATGCACCATTTCCTTTAGCAAAATTTATTTCCTTCCATAAATTTTCTGCATCTTCGTTTAACAAAATAGAAGAACCAACCATGAAAAAATTATTACTGTGCCTGCTAACAGGCGCCTTGTTTACAACTTATTCTGCAAACGCGCAGGATAAAAACAAACCTCGCCCAAGTTTGCCTGATACCGTTAAAACAACTACCGCAAATGGTGTAAACATTGAAATTGATTACAGTCGCCCTTCTGTTAAAGGCCGTACGATTGGCAAAGATTTAGAGCCGATGGAAGGAAAAGTTTGGCGTGCCGGTGCCAACGAAGCCACTTCTTTTATTGTAAGTAAAGATGTGAAGGTTGAAGGAAAAGCCTTGCCTGCTGGTAAATATGCTTTTTTTACTATTAAAAATGGTAACGAGTGGACTTTGATCTTCAACAAAACCTGGAAAACCTGGGGTGCTTTTGACTATGAAAAAAACAAAGGTGAGGACGCTTTGCAAGTAAAAGTGAAGGAGAAAAAAGCACCGTCATTTGCAGAGAAAGTTACTTACACCATTGACAAAAGTGGTAAAGTATCTCTATCTTGGGGTGATTACTTAGTAAACTTTACTGTAAAATAAATAGTAGTTACGATATTTAATCTATACCTTAGCAGAATTATAAATACAAATTACAATGCAAAAAGAAGGTACAGTTAAATTTTTTAACGAAACAAAAGGCTTCGGATTTATTATTCCGGAAAACGCAGGTGAAGAAGATGTATTCGTTCACTCTTCCGGCCTGATTGATCAGATCCGCGAAAACGACAAAGTAAAATACGATGTTGAACGTGGCAAAAAAGGCCTGAACGCGGTAAATGTACAAGTTATCTAATCCAAGATATAATAATCATTAATCGTTGAGAAAAGCTGCTTCTGTTAAAGAAGCGGCTTTTTTTGTGGGATAAAAATTAAATTGTTTTCTTAAATCGATAAAACGTTTTAATTTAGTCTTAAATAAAATTAGATGAATAAATGAATTTTAACACGTCACTAATTAAGTATAAAAATAAACCAAGATTAAAAGCTATTATTCATGTTTTATTAATGATTGTTATAATCAAAATAACTGGCTCGATTTTAGACTTATGGCCTTTGGCAAAACATTTATTGACGGACTTTTACCAGAAATTTTAAAAGGAGTTATCTTGAGATTGATTTTGAGCAAAAGGATGTAAAAATATAAATCGCCCTAAAAATTGAGTTGGATAATTTGTATTACGAATTCTCAACTAAAACTACTTTTACAACAAAATATATTTGTCTTCGTAGTCCTTAACCAGTATTAACAGTTGCTCCAATTCTTCAAATTCAGGAGTTCCTGGTTCAGCATGAAAAATGCTGATTGTACGTTCAAGGGCTTTCTTATACGCTATTTCGCTTTTGATTACTTTCCAATCGTTCATACTTCTAATTTGTTATTGGTTTCATGGGGATATCAATCCACTTTATAGTAGAATAAATTTCTAACCTTTTGACAAGCGGTCTATTGTTAACTTCTACTATAATTTTTCAAAGTAAAACCCTTTGTAGTAAAAAGAATTCTTAAAATTACAATTGCCCCAAATATTTTGATAGCGATGCTTGTAATTGTACCCATTGTTAACCCTAAATTGTACGCCACAGAATGAACACCAGATAAACTGAAACTTATACCGAAAACCTTCTTTATCAAGTCTATCAAAAACAAAACAACTGCTATTTTCGCAATTGTTAAAGCCGCAGGATTTTTAAAAATTAAGTTTAGTTTTCTCATTGGAAATGATTGTTGAGAAAATAGTTTCTAAATGTATAATTTATTTTGTAACCTTTCAATCTTCCTCCACAACCTCAACCACGCGTCCAACCTGCCCGTCTTCCAAGCGTACTTTTATGCCGCGGGAATGAAAGGTAGAACTTGTCAATAAATCCTTTACAATCCCGCGTGTGCGTTTTCCGCTTCGCTGATCTTTTTTCAGGATAATGTCAACCTCCAGTCCTGCATAAATGTTACTTCTGTTTTGTCCGTTCATTAAATTTACTTTTATTGTTGTAAAATTATTCGGGTTGCCAATCTAAAAGAATGAATTGAAGTTTGATATAAGATAAATCCGGTTGGATAACGGAAAAACTAAAACTTTATTCAGTTAAATTAACAAGTATTGATTTGATCTTTATTTTTAAGGCTTCATCAATTTTGCCAATAATCAACTCAACTAATCCTTTTTCTAATGTTGCAATTTTATGTACACGAACAAATAGAGGGCAGTTTTAGGCCGCATTTCTCCCACTCATTTATTAAAACATCTTGAGGAGTATCATAAATCTTACTGGTTATCCTGCAAACAATAATATCTCCGTCATCGCAATTATTGATAAGGAGAGCAGGCCTTCTTTTGTACGTATGCCCATCGGTAAAAGGAAATTTTAATAACAGAATATCGCCGAAATTCAATTTATCCAATTATTAAATAGAGTTATCGTAAATTGAATCGGAATCAGCGTATCCTTTTAAGAATTGCTCTTGTACCGTTTGTTGTACAATTGGATCATGATGATGGAAAGTATGCGTGCCATTATCTTCTATTAAAACAATAACCCTTATCTCCTTGTCTTTGTTGCTTTCTAAGGCTGATTGTATGTTTGGGGGAACAAGGATTTGATTATCTTTTAATTTTGTTATAAATTCTAGTGCTTCCATCGCCGCTTGTTTTTATAAAGATAGATATATTTTAAACGTCACGAACCGCCTTGGCCTACAAGTGCTGTACAAAAATATACTCGTTGCCTTGTTCGCCCATTAACTTAATAATTGCTGCACCGCCGCATTTACCTTTTTAAACGGAAACTGCTGCAGCACATCCTGCATACATTCTGTTATTTCCTCATTGCATAAATTACCAATGCTTCCTTCGTGTGTATGGTTTACCGTTTTTTGCGGGTTAAAAGAAGCATTCTCAATTGCGGCGCCAATTTGTTTATAAGCTTCGCGGAAAGGGACGCCGCTTAAAACCAAACGGTTTGTTTCTTCTACGCTGAATAAATATTTATAACGCTCATCTTCCAGAATTGCTTCTTTTACCGTGATATTTTCCAGCATAAAAGTTGCCATGTGCAAACATTCTTTTAAATCTGTAAAAGCAGGAAATAAGGTTTCTTTTAACAGTTGCAGATCACGATGATAACCGGAAGGAAGATTTGTCGTCATCAAAGCGATATCATTTGGCAAAGCCTGGATGCGGTTACATTTGCCGCGCATAATTTCCCAAACATCCGGATTTTTTTTATGCGGCATAATGCTTGAACCAGTTGTTAACTGATCGGGATAGCTTACAAAAGAAAAGTTCTGGCTCAAATACAAGCATTGGTCCATTGCCATTTTAGCTAAGGTTGCCGCAATGGCAGACAAAGCCTGAGCGATAATCCGTTCTGTTTTTCCGCGACCCATCAAAGCATAAACTACATTGTAGTTCAGGCTTTCAAAACCTAATAATTTTGTGGTAAGTGTTCGGTTTAAAGGGAAAGAAGAACCATAACCTGCTGCCGCTCCCAAAGGATTTTTATTGCTGATTTTATAAGCTGCCAAAACCATTTCCAGGTCATCCACCAAACTTTCGGCATAAGCGCCAAACCATAAACCGAAAGACGATGGCATGGCAATTTGCAAATGTGTATAACCCGGAAGTAAAATGTCTTTATATTGATCGCTTAGTTTGATAAGTAAGTTAAAAAGCGTTTGGACCTGCTCCACAATTTCCTGTAATTCGTGGCGGAAGAATAATTTCAGATCAACCAGAACCTGGTCATTTCTTGATCGTCCGCTGTGGATTTTCTTTCCTGCTTCGCCGATACGTTGCGTTAGCATCCATTCTACTTGCGAATGTACATCTTCAACTTCTGGTTGAATGGTAAAGTTTCCGGCTTCAATTTCTTTATAAATAGCTTTCAATTCTTTTTGAACTGAAGCTAAATCTGCTGCACTCATCAAACCAATACTTTCCAGCATTTGCGTGTGCGCCAAAGAGCCAAGCACATCAAAAGCTGCTAACTGCAGGTCGAATTCCCGGTCGCGCCCAACAGTAAAGTTTTCTACCAGTTGGTTTACAGAAATATTTTTTTGCCAGATTTTCATTGTTTTCTTTTGAGCGAATGTTAAATTGCAGATACTGTTTTTATCATGTATTTTTTATCATCTATGATCCATGAACTATAAACCATAATCTTTTCATCTCACTAACTGGTCCAGCATTTTAATATACAGTTCAATTCCTTCTCTAATTTCATCTACATAAACAAATTCATCTGCCATGTGCGAGCGCCCGGAATCGCCGGGGCCTAATTTAATGGAAGGAATATCTAAAAGCGATTGATCTGAAGTGGTAGGCGAGCCGTAAGTTGTTCTTCCCAAAGCAATTCCGGCTTGTACAATTGGATGATCTTTTGGAATAGAAGAAGGTTTTAAGCGAATAGAACGCGGTTTTACTTCGCAATCCACCTGTTCTCTAATCATGTCCAAAACTTCTTCGTTCCGGTAAGCATCGGTAACGCGCACATCAACCGTAAACGTACAAGTTGCCGGAACGACATTGTGCTGCGAACCAGCATTAATAATGGTTACCGACATTTTGATCGGCCCGAAAACTTCCGATTCTTTCGGGAAACGATACGTGCGGAACCATTGTATATCTTTCATCGCTTTATAAATCGCATTGTCGCCTTCTTCCCGTGCAGCATGTCCGGCACGGCCGAAACTTGTACAATCTAAAACCATCAAACCTCGTTCGGCAATGGCTAACTGCATTAAAGTTGGTTCGCCTACAATCCCAAAATCTAATTTCCCAAGTTCTGGCACAATCAGTTCCAGTCCGTTATTTCCTGAAATTTCTTCTTCCGCAGTAGTTGCCAGGCAGAAATTATATTTTAAATCAGATTGATTATAATAGTACAAGAACGTGGCGATCAAAGAAACTAAACATCCTCCCGCATCATTACTGCCTAAACCAAACAGCTTTCCCTCTTCTATTTTAGCATCATAAGGATCGCGTGTATAACCGGAATTTGGCTTAACAGTATCATGATGGGAATTTAATAAAATAGTAGGTTTGGCCGGATCAAAATGCTTGTTCCAGGCCCAAATATTATTCAGTTTCCGGTGCGTTTTAACGCCGTAAGCAACCAGAAAACTGTTGATAATTTCTGCAGTAATATTTTCTTCCCGGCTAAAAGAAGGCGTTGCGATCAGCTGCTGTAATAATTGTGTAGCCTGCTGAAATAAAGTATCGGTACTAAGCATATTTAACAAGCCAGACCTAAAATCCGGCAGGCAAAAATAGTGTTTTGTTTAGGAAGATTGTCTAAGCAGCAGGCAGGATTGTTTCCACGATTTTTTAGCCGGTAAAAGAAGCATTCATTTGATCTGCCATTACAACAACTGTTTAAATTAATTTATGCTGATGCTCCTTTTATCAGATATTTTTCGTTGCCGCACTTTTTGTTTGATGTAGAAGTCTTTTCTGATGATTGAATTTCGCCAATTATTAAAAACCATTGATAAAAGAAGTATTGATTCTTAAAAATTGTAACATTTTAAGTAAGAAGTAATAAAATTATCATTATTTTTTATAATTTATTGTATTTTTCGAAAAACTACATGTTTTTATAAATTTAAAAAACGATTAGAAATGTATTTTATTGATTTTTATAACAAAATATTCTGAATGGAAATAGATAAAATTATTTTTTGGAGAATTAAGTATAAAAAAGTTTAAATATTAAATGATGAAATATTATTTACCCTTAACTACAGCCGCAATGCTTACGGTTAGTGCTATCACTTCGGCCCAAAACAGGCCAGTTTCAGCAGAAGGCCGCGGAACAGAAGCCCGGCCAGCCGCAACGCTAACATCTATCACACAAAACCTCAAAAAGTTTGACGGTTTTTATACCTTTTATTATGATGAACGTGCTGGAAAGGTTTATTTGGAGATCAACAGCTTTGATAAAGACTTTTTGTATTTCAGCTCCCTGATTGATGGCGTAGGAAATGGCGGACCGGAACGCGGACAAGCTTCGTCTGTAATTACCCGTTTTATTAAAGTTGGGCCGAAAGTTTTTTTAGTGCAGCCTGTTACCAATTACCGTTCGGTTAATGGTAATGCTGATGAAAAGAAAGCCGTGGAAAATGCTTTTGCCAAATCTGTTGTTTTTGGTTTTTCGCCAGTTGCTGTTGAAGGAAATAAAGTACTGATCGATTTAACGCCTTTTATTATTCGTGACAGTCAGAAAATTGGTGATGTGTTAGGCACTTCCGGTGGAAATCCCGGTGCTGCTATTTCCCGCAGTGCTAACCGCGGCATTACTGGCGGCGCTGCTGGCGGCGGTTACCGTTTGGATGAAACGCGTTCTGCTGTTTTTATGGATAATACCAAAAACTTCCCTAAAAACTCTGAGTTTGAAGCGTTGCTTACCTTTACCGGAAATGCTGGCAGAGGCGGAGGTTTTGGCCGCGGCGGCGGTATTGCTGCTGATCCTTCTGCAGTTACCGTACGGATGCACCAGGCTTTTGTAGAATTGCCTGATAACAACTTTAAACCACGGAAATTTGATCCGCGTTCTGGATTTAACCAGTTTTCTTATTACGATTTTTCTGCTCCAATGACTGAGCCACTTGTTAAACGGTTTACTGCCCGTCATCGCTTAGAAAAGAAAAATCCTAATGCTGCTGTGAGTGAACCGGTAGAACCGATTGTGTATTATATAGACAGAGGCGCGCCGCCGCTGATTAAAAAAGCTTTGATAGAAGGCGGCAGTTGGTGGGACCAGGCTTTTGAAGCAGCAGGCTATAAAAATGCTTTCCAGGTAAAAGAGCTGCCGGAAGGCGCCGACCCAATGGACATTCGTTACAACGTAGTAAACTGGGTAAACCGTTCAGGAAGTCCGGAACGCGCATTTTCTTATGGTTCTTCTTATATCGACCCGCGGACCGGCGAAATCATAAAAGGTGTGGTTACTTTAGGTTCCGATCGCCACCGTCAGGATTATTTAATCGCCGAAGGCTTGCTTCAACCTTATGAAGATGGTAAAAAAGTATCGCCAAAACTGGAGCAAATGGCTTTGGCACGTATCCGTCAGCTTTCTGCTCACGAGATCGGCCATACTTTGGGTTTGTATCACAATTTTACTTCCAGTACGCATGGTAGGGCTTCGGTGATGGATTATCCTTTCCCGCGTTTTACCATGAAAGCTGATGGTTCGATCGATGTTTCTGATGCTTACGCTACCGGGATTGGTTCTTGGGATAAACGTGCCATTATGTGGGGATATTCAGAATTCCCGAAAGGAACAAATGAGAATGTTGAGCTGGATAAGATCATGAAAGAAACCTTAGCGCAAGGACATATCTTTATTCCGGATATTGGCGGCGGAGTCCATCCTTTGGCACATCAGTGGGACGAAGGCGCAAATGCTGTAGATCAGTTAAACAAACTGATGCTTGTTCGTCGTCATGTTCTGGATAATTTTTCTGAAAAAGCTATCAGGCAAGATGCACCGATGGCAACTTTAGAAGAAGTTTTAGTGCCGATGTATTTGTTGCACCGTTACCAGATCGAAGCGGTTTCTAACTCGCTTGGTGGTTTGTATTTTACCCATGCTTTAAAAAATGATGGCGAAATTGTTACCAAAATGGTAGAACCGGCAGAACAATGGCGCGCTTTTGATGCTTTAATGAGTACCATTACGCCCGATGCTTTGGCACTTCCCGAAGCTTTGATTGCAAAAATTCCGCCTCGTCCGGTAGGTTATCCTTCCACCGTCGAAACTTTTGGCGGCCATACCGGCGTTACTTTTGATCCGATTGGCGCTGCTGAAACTGCTACCAATGCTACTTTATCTTATCTGATGAACTCGGAACGTGCCGCACGTTTGATTGAATACAACGCGCGCGACAGCAAACAACCTGGTTTATTAGCAGTGTTGGATAAATTACTAACCCAAACCTGGAAAGCGCCGGCAGTATCAGGGTACAAAGGCGAATTACAGATTTTGGTAGATAACATCACCCTAAAATATTTATTGGGAATGGCTGCCGATAACCGTGCCGGAGAAAATGTGAGGGGAGAAGCGTTGCTAAAAATTAATGAACTGCAGCAATGGATGAACAGTAGTTTAGCCACGGCAGCACCAAAACAAAAAGCTGCCTTGTATTTTGCTTTAGCTCAGATTGAAGATTTCCACAAAAATCCAGATAAATACCAACCAGGTCCATCGCTTGAAATGCCGCCAGGAGCACCTATTGGTATGCCGGATAATGAATTTGAATTTTAAACCTCAGTATATTTTTTGCTGGCAAAAGCAGTAATTTATAAGATTAGGTTTCGTGCTTTTACAATAAAATAAGTGAAATAGTTGTTGTTTAAAGGAAGAGGACAGAAAGGTTTTCTTCCTTTTTCTATAAAGTGTAAAGGATATGAATTATGAGGCCAGACAACAGGAACATTATAATTTAACAAACCGGTTATTAATGAAAGGCTGTTTTTACCGGCAAAAAATTAGCAACAATCAAAATAAGGTTATTTTGTAGTTAAACAAGCAGATTTTTATCCGGTAAAAGAAGCATTGTTATTGTGGCCTGATCATTAAAATAAAATCGAAATGTTGGGCCAGGCTTTACTTTAGATAAAAATGTTTTTAATAATTGCTGTTACGCTAAAACCTGCTAATCGATACATTTCTGTTGTTTAACGGCACATTGCTTTTTTTATAGGGCAAAAATTAGATTTTAGAAGCGTAAAACCTCATTCTTAATAATCTTAAAACTTAATTAACTTATTGCTGCTTAATTCCGTACATTGATTAGTTATCCCTTAAAAAGATGAAAAATAAATACGCTATTGCCCCGCAATTTTTTTATTTGTTGTTTGTAATACTTGTTGCATCATCCTGTAAAAAAGATAGCACAGCATCAAAGCCTGTTTCTGCCACTCCGGTTACGTTAGGCATGTATGAAGCCGGAAGCGGGAGCAACAAAAGAGTATTTATTCCGATTACAGGGATCGGCACACAAAGTGTAACTTATTATGGTATTTTTGATACAGGTTCTTCCGGGATGACGATAGACGCAACAGGTATTTTGCCAGCTTCTATGATTACCAGTTCCGGTATTCAGGTAACCGGTGATTCGGTTGTAAACGGTATTACCGTTACTTCCCAACAAGCTGTTGTTAGTTATGGCGATAAAACAAGTACAACCAAAGAATACGGCAATTTGGCTTATGCTGATGTTACTATTGGCGACCAAAACGGCAATCTCACATTAAAGCGCGTCCCGATTTTTTTATATTACAAAATTGTTGACGGCAGCGGCACGAAGTTAGCAGCTCATTCCAGTGATGTATTTGGCGTAGGGCCGGGTATTAGTTATGCCAACAGTGCTATTGCAAGCCCTTTAAGTTATTATTCGCCGGGTACTAATTTAACAAAGGGTTTTAAACTCGCTACGCTTAATACTTCAAGCTTTACCAGTAACGGAACTTTTGTAGCAGGGTTGCTTTCTATCGGGCTTACTTCGGCGGATTTATCTTCCAACGGGTTTATCATGCATCCGCTTACTTATAGTTCAACTGGCGGGTATTCGCCCAATATTCCTGCTACCATAACTTATAACGGCACAAGCACCGCTGCCCAGGTTTTGTTTGATACCGGTACACCATCTGTCACAATTATTGAAGATCAAAAAGCTACCAGCGGTGTAGGCAGCTTACCTGCAAATTCTGTTGTAACGGTTACTACCAATAAAGGCTTTACTTATCAATATACTACCACAACCACATCAAACCTTACCGCGATACAAAACCCAAACAATACCGCCGATTACCGTACTATTTTTAGCATAGATTTTTTTATTAACAATGAAATTTTGACTGATTATGCCGGCCATCAAATTGGTTTAAAAAACTTTTAGCAGTTGTAAGCTTAAAAATACTTACCTGATCCTTTGCCTGTTAAATCATTTTTAGGATTCATTAAACATAAGTTTTAGGTGATAAAAGAAGCATCCTTGATTAATAAGCCAGCAAATACAAAAAGTTAAGGCTTAGCTTTTTGTACAACTAATAAGTAAAATCCTGTTTAAACCAAATCACAGGATTTTTACAGAATTCAACTTTACTTTAGCCCTAACAATAAGTTTAAATTGCTGCAAAATTAAGTTCTATGTCCGATTCTAAACACGTTCAATAATTACATGCCCTTTTGAAACCTGTAAAAATTTGGTGGCTATGCCACTTCCTGATGCTGTATCCAATAACTTTACTTGCAAAGGAAAAAACCTACTGTTTGGAGAATAGAAGTACTTCCCCTTTAAAAGACACGGTAGTAGCCCAAAAAGATATTATCGATATCATCCGTTCTTTTCGTAAAAAACCTCCGGCCAGAACAGATTCTGTTTCCAAACAGTTTAATTTTTCGCTTGTCCCTTCTGCCGGCTATACCTTGTCAACAGGTTTTGCTGCAGACTTGTCTGGAAACGTTGTTTTTTATACGGATAAAAACAGTACCGAAAAACTTTCTACCGCATTTTCTAACGTCACTTACGATCAGCATAAGCAATTTTTATTTCATACCAACACTAATATCTGGTCTAAAAATCTTAATTATAATTACATTGGCGACTGGCGTTTCCTTAAATATCCTGAAAGCACATTTGGGTTAGGAAGTTTAACTACAGAGGGCGAAACCAACCTGATCAATTATTCCTACTTTCGGTTTTATCAAACTGTTCTTAGAAAAATTTATTCCAGTCTTTATACCGGGTTTGGATATAATTTTGATTATCATTATCACATAACCCAAACCGGAAATGCCGATAAAACTATTTCTGATTTTAAAATCTATGGTTTAAATTCCAAGTCAAGGTCATCAGGCTTAACTTATAATTTGTTGTTTGACAACAGAAAAAATCCTGTTAACCCTTTAAACGGGGTTTACGCCAATGCTATTTACCGCTCTAACTTTCAGTTTTTAGGAAGTGATTCCAACTGGCAATCTTTAACATTCGATTTTAGAAAGTATTTTAAAGTTGGAGAAAAATCTAATAATATACTTGCTTTTTGGATGCTTGACTGGCTTATCTTGAACGGACATCCACCTTATCTTGATTTGCCAAGCACGGGCTGGGACACAAACGGAAATACCGGAAGAGGGTATCCGCAGGGAAGGTTTAGAGGCAACGGTATGTTGTACCTGGAGGGCGAATATCGTTTTAACATTACCAGGAATGGCTTGTTAGGTGGCGTGGTATTTACAAACTTAGAAAGCTTTTCAAGTTATCAGGATAGTAAATTTCAAAGAATATTACCCGGCTATGGGCCAGGGTTAAGAATTAAGTTTAACAAGCACTCTAACACCAACTTGTGTATCGATTACGGCATTGGCAACAGCTCGCAAGGTTTTTTTGTTAATTTAGGTGAGGTATTTTAAGCGATAAAAGAAGTATTAACAATCTGAGGGCTAAAAATTAAACAGCGAAGTTGTTTAAATTTTTTTCTGGCCCGCTTTTTTTTGGGTTGATGCTTCTTTTATCGCTTAAAAATATTAACAGCTGGTTTTTAATTTCTGTAGTTGATGTTTCTTTTATCACCTCAAAAATGTTAGGGCCTGTTTAAATTTTGTCTTTTTGTTTGATGCCCTTTTATGCCATGATTTTTTAAATGTTTTGTGGTTTTGGCTAAAGCCTGTTGCCGCTTATCCTTTGTCCACGGCCTGAAGGCCGTGGCAACCGCAATTAGAACATGGCCCGGGCGTCCTGTCCGCACAGGGCAATCCAGCATTGGTAAACAAAGGTTGTCGTAAAAACTACGCTTTAAAATTGCCACGGCCTTCAGGCCGTGGGTGGTAGAAACACAGGCAGCGGCTTTAGCCAAAAAAAGAAGCATACAAAAAATTGCGGAATAAATTTTAAACAGGCCTTAATGCTCAGGTTTTGATTTTTGGGTCGATGCTTCTTTTATCGCCTAAAAATGCTGGCCCTTGGATTTTTGATTTTTTTAGGCTGATGCTTCTTTTATCACCTAAAAATGTTAACCATTGTTTTTTTGATTATTTAAATGCAGGCAAACACCAGTTTTTATCCGGTAAAAGAAGCATGGGCACGGTCCTGAACATATCGAAGGGCCTTGTACCTATTTAAACGAAGCCTAAAAGTTTAAACAACTTCAGCATTTAAACAAGTACGAAAATTATTTTCGGTTATTTTTTTGTGGGATAAAAGAAGCATAGCGTTGCCTGTATTAAAAGGTAATAATAGTTGTGAAAAAATACATCTATAAAATAAGGTTAATTGTTAAATAAGCAAGGTTAAGTAAAAACGGAAGCTTTTTGCAGAAACTATTCTTTACTGTTTAATGTTAACCCAATATGAATAGGAACGTATTTTTTTTAGTGAAAGATCCTAAGGATGCCTGCCGCGATATTATCCGTTCCAGAGACACTGATCTGAAAATTATGGTTTATTGTTTAAACCAGGTTGATTTCAAGCCGCATCCGGATGAAATACAGTTATATGCAGATGACCATGGAAACCCGCTTGCTTTTGAAACCATCAACATTAAATCGGAAGATGCCCTGGATGTTGCAGCTGCCATCCAATGGTATGCAAAATATATTGGTTATCCCGAAATGGAAATCTTACCTGAAGACCCGCGCTCTGAGTATAACCTGGATTAATGCTTCTTTTACCGGTAGTTTTTAGTTAAACTTAAAGAACAGGGAAACCGTTTTCTATTTCTATAGGGTGTGGAACAGATGGAACGTTTGTAATAGGAAAGTTTTCCCAAAATTCCCCAATTGGTTACTTTTCAAATTTCTTTGCCTTAAAAATCTACACCTTTCAATATTTATTTTCCTTCTTTTTGGGTTGATGGTTTACGGTTAACTTTTCTTCTGTTTTAATAAACCTGCCTTAGCATTTATTTTATTTCTTTTCTTATTGCTTGGTGCTGTCGGGTTTTTCCTGGCACGAAACCTTTTGCTGTTGCCGCTATTAACTCTCTGCTGATTTTTGCCTGGTAAAAGAAGCATGCGGTTTTGCTGTGCCTTCCCCTGGCATTTTTATTGGCTATCCCTCTGCGGGATCAATCAACAAAAAGTTTAAAAAATTAAAAAAGCACCGTCATGAAAAAAGTATTACTCTTCGCCCTTTCTGCCCTGGCATTCGTTTCCTGCAAAAAAGACAAAGGCACTACCCCTCCAACTTCCCTTCCGGTTACCGGAACTTACGCTGCCCTGAACATCAAAACTACCGGCCAGGTTGTTAAAATGTCTGTTACGGCTAATATGCTAAACCTTATTTATAACGAAGACGTGACGCTGCTTTTGGATTCGGACAAACTGGGACAAAGCTGGGCGGTACACTTAAAAGAAGATTTTTCTGGCACACAGCTTTCCAACTTCGATTACCACTCCATGACAAAATATGGTGTGAACGCCACCAATTGGGTCGATGATAACCTGAACAACATTGTAATCCACAGCAGCAAAGACACGCTGATCAACAACAAAATATTTGTAAAAAAACGCATCACCCGTTCTTTCATCTACCAAAAACAATACAATTCATTAGCAGATGCAACAATGGTATTGAACCAGATGCTGAAACAGACCGACATCCTTACCTTCAGCTCTTACTATGCACCAACAGATCCTGAAACTGCTGCTGCCGTAAATACCGCAAAGCTTACTTATGTAAAAATGTAATCCGGGAGAATTGCCCGACAGCTATAACTATTCAATTGTAAAACCAATAATTTCCTATAAAAACCAGACAGTGTTAATTTTTTAAACGATTCCAGAAGGGGACGGAAGTTCCGTCCCCTTTATTAAAAAGCAAATCGTTTAACAAATCCAGGATTTTCTTACCTGTCATTTAAAATCCCCGCCTGGCTGTTTTTTATGCTGATAAAGTTTCCAGTTCGCTTAAATCTTCCTGATTTAGTTCCACCGATAAAGTTTTCATATTTTCCTCCAAATGGTTCACACTTGAAGTGCCAGGGATCAGCAAAATATTGGGGGAATGGTGCAATAACCAACTTAATGCAATCTGTTGTACAGTTGCATTCTTTTTTTGTGCCAAAGCCGTAATTTTTTTCATTCCTTCTTCGTTCCCGCCGTTTAACGGAAACCAGGGAATAAAAGCAATCTGGTTATCTGCACAATATTTTAATTCGGCTTCCCATTTGCGGTTATCCACACTGTACATGTTCTGTACCGAAACGATCTTTACATATTGCTGCGCTTTTTTAATGTCTTCAACACTTACTTCAGATAAGCCGATATGTTTGATTTTACCTTCCTGCTGTGCATTTTTCAAAAACTCCAGCGAATCTTCAAAAGGCACATTCGGATCTATGCGGTGCAATTGGTACAAATCAATTTGCTCTAATTTCAGGCGTTTCAAACTTCCTTCCAGAGCCTCTTTTAAATGCTCCGGGCTTGAATTAATTGGCCATTGGTCTGGCCCTGTTCGTGTTAAACCGCCTTTGGTTGCAATTACCAATCCATCAGCATAAGGATGAAGTGCTTCTGCAATCAGTTCTTCTGATACATGCGGGCCATAGCTATCGGCTGTATCAATAAAATTTACGCCTAATTCGACCGCTTTTTGTAAAACCCGGATAGCTTCTGCTTTATCTTTCGGCGGTCCCCAAATACCTTTTCCGGTGATCCGCATAGCGCCGTAACCTAAACGGTTTACAGTTAAATCGCCACCAATGGTATAAGTTGTTTTGAATGATGTGCTCATTGTTTCTCTATTATTTTAATAGGTTAACAGGAAACAATTTAGATTTGTTCAGTTTTTAAAGATCAGATTAATGTAAGGTTACTGGTTAAAATTGATTGGTATCGTATAAGCTGTCCTTGTTAAAATACCACTTTGACTACCCGGTTGCCATTTCGGACTTGCTTTCAGAACTCTTATGGCTTCCTCATCAGCTTCTTTGCTTAATCCTTTTAAAACTCTGATTTCTGTTAAGGAGCCATCTTTTTCTACCACAAAAGAAGTTATCAATCTTCCTTTTATACCTTTAGGACAATCAAGATTTTTATGCAGATAAGCACCGAAGGCTTCTTCTCCTCCCGGAAACATAGGCAATTTTTCAACAACTCCAAAGCTTACAATATCATTATGTTGATTTGAGGCTGAATCTGACTGAACAACTTTTTGTGCCGATGCTTCTTTTATCCCCATAAAAACAGCAAATATGGCCGCAGCAGAAAGCCAGCGTTTCCAAAAAGTTTTTGGCGGGGAAGGAGCTAATTGAGATTGTTGAAACCTTCCGCAAACTTTAGTTGTACTGCTCATTAAATAAGCGGCAATTTCATCAGGAGTTTTATTGGTAAAATCAATAACTGTTTTCTGGCAGTTGTTGCAAAAACGTCCGTCTTTTACAACTATCATTTCTTCCCAGCTACGGTTACAGGTGAAGGTTAAACGGGCGATTGGCTGATTTTCCATAGCTTCTATATTTTATAAACTCGCTTCCTCAAAAACCTCCTCTAAATTCAGAACAAAACCCGGTAGAACGGGCGTAGTCACTTCATCACCTGAAGTTAAAACTTTAGAAGGAATATATTTTCCTGCTTCATTCAAAGTGTATTTTAAAAACGATTGCGAAACAGGCCAAACAATCCAATATTCCTGAACGCCTGCTTCCTCGTAAATTTCGTATTTGTTCCGGAGTTCTTTTTTGTTATTTCCGGGTGAAAGGATTTCTACAACAATATCCGGTGTGCCGATACAGCCGCGGTCATCCAACTTGCTTAAATCACAAATCACAGAAATATCCGGTTGTAGAACAGTTGTAATGGTTTCATCAGAAGCGTTTTTTCTGGAAAACCGCACATCAAAAGGCGCTGAATAAACATGGCAAGGTTTCCGTTCTAAAAATATAGAGAACTTTTTAAAAAGTATTCCTGATAATCTTTGATGAAATCTGCCCGGCGCCGGTGTCATCTTAAATAATTTACCTTTTAAAATTTCCAGGCGGTCTTCAAATGTCCATTGCAAATAATCCGCGTAGGTATACGTTTTATCAAAATCCAGGTCGCTTAATTGCATGGCAGGTAATTTGTTCAATCAAAAATAACATTAAAATTAGTAAAGTTTTGGTAGCTGATGCTTCTTTTACCACCTAAAAATCAGTGTCTATTTTTGTTTGGGTGAAGCAATTTCAGTAACACGCCTAATAGTGCAGTACTGTTTTGATAGGATAACTAATCTCTCAAAAACTCCACACACTTTTCACAAACTTCCTTCAAAGCAGCAGGAAGCACATCCTCAAAATAAGGATGCGCAGAATTAAAAGTATGGTTAGCTTCCGGCACAATAACCAGTTCTGCATTTGGCTGCTTGTCTTTCAATTCCAAGGCATGGCTGATGTTTACTGTAGGGTCAGTATCTCCATGAACAATAAGCCAGGGTTGTTTAATTTCGGCAGCAGCTAAAAAAATATTTAAGCGTTTTTGATTTTGGCCAAGATCATCCAGCAAGGTTGCTTTTACAGGCAATTGCTGGTTAGTGCGCGAATTGATGAAGTATTGTTTTCCGGTTAACCGCCATTGTGCTTCTGCCTCTTTTGGCCATAAGTTATGAAAATCTGCAACAGAAGCCCAGGTAATTAATTTTTTAACGCGTTCATCTTCAGCAGTTTTAATAATGCTGATGCCGCCGCCCTTGCTGTGCCCAATCAGGAATACTGTTTTTACCGGCAAAAAATTGGAACCGTTCGTTGCAAAATCAATTACCAATTTTAAATCTTCCAGTTGTTTAGAAAAAGTATTGTTGCTAAAGGCTTCCAGGTCAACAAAATCTAAAGGATGTTCTGGTGTTGTTCCGTTGTGTGAGAAGTTGAATTTCAAGAAACGGAAACCATATTCTGCAAAGTACCGGGCCACTAAATTATGCGTTCCCCAGTCTTTAAACCCTTTAAAACCATGTGCAAAAATTACCAATGGTGCTTCCCGGTTGCGTATATCAAAAGTTAGATCGGCAAGCATATTTCTGCCGGAAGCGCCGGGAATTAAAAAAGTTTCTTGTTTGATGTAATCTGTCATGTTGAATGCTTCTTTTATCGGGTAAAAATTTGTTTTTATGTTATTGTCATCCTAAACTTGTTTCAGGATCCCTCATGCTGGACCATACAAAATGCTTTTCACGAGGGATACCGAAACGAGTTTAGTATTACAGAAAAAACAATGCTTCTTTTATCAACCTAAAATTGTTGTTTGATGTTAATCTTTCCGGTGCCAGTAAGCCCAGGCAATTAAAATAGCTTGTAAAGGCAACCGGACCCAAGCACCTGTTTTGGTAACCGCTAAATTTCCAAGCATAAAAGGAGCAAGTTGGACCATGTAAATATGTGCCGGAATAAAAGCAAGGAGCATTAAAATAATACCATAAACGGCGTATTTTCTGGTTGGTTTAAAAATCAGCATCAACCCAAAAAGGATCTCAAAAAAGCCGGCCAATAAATTTAAAACTTTTGGAAGAGGAAGATATGGCGGTATCAGTTTTAAATAAGCTGCGGGATGAACGAAATGATTGCTTCCGGCCACGAGATACAAGGCAATTAAAAGGATTAAACTGATTTTTTTAAAGCTTAACATAGGCAAGCTTATAGATTTTGTGCAATAGGGAAATCAGTTAATTGTAAAAACCTTTATTTTTACTACAATTTAAACCCATTCTAAATACATGTGTTTGACAAAGTGCTGACACATCAGCCACCTGCTGTTGCTTACTTTTGTCAGTCTTTAGAACAGCGGCCTTGAAGTATTTAAAAGTTATTGCCTTTACACACAAACAGATTGAACTGAAAGAACTCGGGAAACTGGTTATTTGTCAGGAAAATCTGACTGCCAAGTTACAAGAAGCTAAAGGGCATTTCCAAATACCGGAAATTTTTTATTTAGCCACCTGCAACCGTGTTGAATTTGTGATGGCTACATCGCAGGTAGTTGATAAAAACTTTGCACGCGAATTTATTGGTTTTCTTAACATTGGCCTTTGTCCGCATTTTCTCGAAACCTTTATTTCCGGCGCTTCTATTTACGAAGAAAAGGAAGCTTTAAACCATTTATTGCGCACTTCCTGCTCGATGGAAAGTTTGGTAGTTGGCGAAAAGGAGATTTTGGCCCAAATGCGTAAAGCTTATGAATGCTGCCGTTCGGCGCACTTAACCGGAGATTATTTGCGATTGGTGATGAACCATGTTGTAAAAGCGGCTAAAGAAGTTTATACCGATACCAATATTTCCCGCAACCCAATCTCTGTGGTTTCTTTGGCTTACCGAAAATTACGGGAACTTGCTTTAACATCGAACGCACGAATACTAATTATTGGCGCAGGCGAAACCAACAAAAATATTTCCAAGTATCTGCAAAAGCACAAGTATTCCAACTTTGCTGTTTTTAACCGTACAAAATCTAAGGCAGAAGCCCTGGCCGCCGAACTGAAGGGAAAAGCTTATGATTTGGCAGATCTGGCCAACTATCAGGAAGGTTTCGATGTGATCATTACCTGTACTTCTTCAGTCGAGCCGATCATCACCAAAGAAATCTATAAAACATTGTTAAACGGCGAAACAAACCGTAAAACAATTGTTGACTTGGCCATTCCGAATGATACTACTGCCGAAGTAATTGAGCAGTTTCCGGTCAATTATATTGAAGTGCATACGCTGAACGAGCTTTCTAAAAGCAATTTGCAGGAACGCTGCCAGGAATTGATCCATGCAGAAAAAATTATCGAACAAAACATCATCGAATTTATTCCGGTTTTAAAACAACGCCGTATAGAACTGGCGATGCGCGCGGTGCCGGAAAAAATTAAGGAAATACGCAAAAGAGCGGTTGATTCTGTTTTTGCAGATGAAATTCGATCTATGGACGATCAATCCCGCGAGGTGCTGGAAAAGATTATCAATTACATGGAGAAAAAATACATCAGCGTACCCATGCGGATGGCCAAAGAAATCATGTTAAGCGACAACTGATTTCGCCCGGCTTTTTGCTGATGCTTCTTTTATCGTCAGAAAATTTCCATTTCTACAGATAAGTCCCCGTAGTTTTTCTTAAAAAACTAACTTTGCGCTATATTCAAAAAGCAAAACCTTGAACAGAAAAATTACTATAGGAACACGCGGTAGCGATTTAGCTTTATGGCAGGCTAACTTTGTTAAAGACCGGTTAGCCGAAATAAACGTTCTGGCAGAGCTTAAAATCATCAAAACACAAGGCGACCGTATTTTAAACCTCAGCTTTGATAAGCTGGAAGGAAAAGGTTTTTTTACCAAAGAGCTGGAAGAAGAACTGCTGGCCGGAACAATCGATCTGGCTGTACATTCGCATAAAGACTTGCCTACCGAAAACCCGTCCGGATTAATTATTGCTGCCGTTTCTAAACGGGAAGACCCATCAGAGCTGTTGCTGATCCTGAAGGATTGCGTGGATGTTAAGCAAAAGCTTTCGGTAAAATTTGGTGCTTTGGTTGGCACTTCTTCCAATCGTCGTAAAGCCCAGTTGTTGGCTGTTCGTCCTGATTTGGAAATTGCAGAATTACGAGGCAATGTGCCAACCCGCATCAACAAACTCCGACATGAAGAATACGATGCGATTATGCTGGCAAAAGCTGGTATTGTAAGGCTTGGTTTGGATATGAGCGAGTTTTATGTAGAAGATTTAGGACCGACAGAATTTATCCCGGCACCGGCACAAGGTGTTTTGGCCATTCAAATCCGCGAAAACGATAAAGAACTTTTTGATGTATTGCAAAACCTGCACCATCCGGAAGTTGCCGAAGCTTTAGCCGTTGAACGTAAAGTTTTGCGTTTATTTGGCGGCGGCTGCCATTTGCCTTTAGGTTGTTACTGCCGAAAGGAAGATGATCAGTTCCAGGTTTTTACCTCTAAAGCTACCGAAGGCGAAAAAATACCTGACCGCTATTTTACACAAGCACCAACAATTGAAGGCTTGCCAGAAAAAGTGGTAGCTAAATTTAATAAGGAGCGAAAGCTTCCGGCTACTGTTTTTATATCCAGGGATTTATCGGCACAAAGTTATTTCCGCAGGGCGATAGAAAAAAATGGTGTACAGATAGAAGCACGTTCTTTAATCCGTACCGTTCCGGTAATTACCAAGCTTGATCCTTATATTTTAAGAAATGTTGACTGGGTATTTTTCACCAGTAAAAACGGTGTCGAATACTTTTTTAACCTGCAACCGCAATTGCCTAAAAAAGTAAAATTCGGTGTGATGGGAAGTGGTTCTGAAAATGCTTTGCGTTCGTTTGGCTACCGGGCAGATTATGTTGGCGAAAGTGTGGACAGCGCAGATGTTGGGGCTGAATTTGCAAAACTGGCTAACGGTTGTACCATCTTGTTTCCGGCAACCGAAGAACCAATGCGAAGCATTCATCAGGCTTTATCTGCAGGAACAAAAAAAATTGATTTGCCTGTTTACGAAACCGTACTGGAAGAAAATGCAGAAGCATCAGCAGCAGAAGTACTGATTTTTACCAGTCCTTCTAACGTTGAAGCTTATTTTGCCGATAATCTATTAGACATTGGACAACAGGTAATTGCCATCGGTAAATCAACCGGAAAAAAACTGGATGAAATTGGCGTAAAGTACACGTTGCCTTTTTCTCCGGATGAAATTGGTTTGGCAGAAGCTGTTTTTGGTTTGGAAGTTTGAGGTATTTCAGGACGACCATTAACAGGCGGTATAACCTTAAACAATAAAAATGATGAAAATAGAAATTCCAAATTGGCTCATAATACTTGGGGCAATTGGACAAATGTTTACAGCAATAATTTATCCTTACATAAGGCACGTAGTGTTTGACTGGTATAACGATATAAAGAAATTAAAACCATTGAATCAAGAAATTGCAAAAACTTACGGTCGCTATATTCAAGGACTAAATTTTTCCTTTGGACTAATTTCAATTTTATTTACAGAGGATTTAAAAAATCATACTGGTTTAGCGGTTGCTTTAACCGGACTTATTGCAGCTTACTGGACAGGAAAAGTAATTACACAATTTTCATATTACCCGATGTATGAGATTCCAAAGAAAGTAATTTTCAAAATTGGGGAAATTTTAATGAATACATTATTCGTTTCGTTTTCATTAATATTCATTTGGCTTTTTGTTTCAAATCTTTTAGGTTATTTAGGCAAGTAATGACAAACAGAAAAATAATTTTAGGAGGTGGTACAGGCTTTGTTGGCAAGTATTTAACAGAAAAGTTTACAGATTTAGGTTATAAAGTAATTATAATTTCACGACAAAAAGATAATATCAAATGGCAAGACACCAAAGCTATTATAGAAGCTATTGACAATTCAGAGTTAGTTATAAACCTTGCGGGAAAATCTGTCGACTGTCGCTACAATGATAAGAACAAAGAAGAAATTTTAATATCGAGAACCGAAACTACCAAAGCACTTGGAGAAGCAATTTTACAATGCAGCAATCCTCCTGAACTTTGGATAAATTCAAGCACAGCAACCATCTATCGACACGCTGAAGACCGGCCAATGACAGAAAGCGAAGGGGAAATTGGAAGCGGATTTTCTGTTAATGTTGCGACAGGTTGGGAAAAGGCATTTTTTGATTTTAAATTACCAAAGACAAGGCAGGTTGCTTTACGAATGGCAATTGTGTTAGGGAAAAACGGTGGAGTAATGACACCATTTATTAATCTTGTTCGTTTTGGTTTAGGCGGACAACAAGGAAATGGAAAGCAAATGTTTAGTTGGATACACATCGCTGACTTGTTCAACATCATAACTTATTTACAAACCCATAAAGAATTGGCTGGAGTTTATAATTGTTCATCACCTAATCCTGTTGACAACAAAACCCTAATGAAAATATTCAGACAGACAATGAATATAAAAATTGGTTTGCCCTCTCCAAAATTATTCCTTGAAATCGGTGCAGTATTTATTAAGACAGAAACAGAACTAATATTAAAAAGCCGTTGGGTACTTCCTGAAAGACTTTTAGATGCTGGTTATAATTTTAAATATGCAACAATTGACAAAGCATTGAAAAATATTTTAGATAAGTAACAGGACTTCTTAAATATACGCAATAATATGAGTAGTTAGCTAATAACAATCAGCTTTCAGTCAATAGCAGACTACTTTTAAAAACTATGGTTTTGTAAATGATTCGTCATAAATATACGAGAACTCTAATAATCAAATGTTGTTGGTTCCAAGCATTCGTTTATAATACCAACTGTTTTTAGCTAATAATTACCAATAAAGATATGTTACAGAGGCCAAGAAGAAACCGGAAATCAGAAGTGATCCGGCAAATGGTTCAGGAAACGGTTTTACAACCGGCTAACCTGATTTTTCCATTATTTATTGTAGATGGAAATGCGCAGAAAACAGAAGTTAATTCGATGCCGGGCATTTTCCGTCATTCTATTGATAATTTGCTGCGCGAAGTAGAAAGTTGCGCTAAATTAGGTTTAAAAGCTTTCGACCTTTTTCCCAATATTGAAGAATCTTTAAAAGATAAATATGCCACAGAAAGTTACCGCGAAAACAGCTTGTATTTAAGGGCGATAAAAGAAGTAAAGCAACATTTCCCTGAAGTATGTGTGGTTACAGATGTTGCGATGGACCCTTACAGTTCTGACGGGCACGACGGTATTGTAGAAAACGGAGAGATTTTAAACGATGAAACACTCGAAGTTTTAGGTAAAATGGCTTTGGCACATGCGCAGGCCGGAGCAGATATTATTGCACCATCGGATATGATGGACGGGCGCGTAGCTTACATTCGCAAAGTGTTGGATGAAAATAAATTTACCAATGTTTCCATCATGTCTTATGCAGCTAAGTACGCAAGCGCCTTTTACGGGCCGTTTCGCGATGCTTTAAAATCTGCCCCAAAACATGGCGATAAAAAGAGCTACCAGATGAACCCGGCCAATCAAAAAGAAGCATTAATTGAAGCGCGTTTGGATGAGGAAGAAGGTGCAGATTTTTTAATGGTAAAACCTGCATTGCCTTATTTGGACGTGATCAAATTATTGCACGATAATTTTGAATTGCCCATTGCGGCTTATAACGTAAGCGGAGAATATGCCATGATCAAAGCAGCAGTACAAAAAGGCTGGCTGGACGAGCGACGGTCTATTATGGAGGTTTTATTAGGTATTCGCCGCGCCGGTGCAACTGCCATTTTAACGTACCACGCTAAAGAAGTGCTGGAAAAAGGGTGGTTGTAGAAGAGGAAAAAGGTGAAAGGATAAAGGAAAAAAGGCTTTCCGGAGACAGAAACTGGCAACGGATAACAGGCAACAGAAAAGAAAATGAATTTAATAAAAGATACAGAAACAGCCGCAGAAGAATTGGCAGCACATCCAACAAGCAAACCGGATATTAGCCGCGAAAAATCTGCTGAATTATACGAGAAAGCTAAAGCATATTTTCCTGGCGGCGTAAACTCGCCGGTCCGGGCTTTTAAATCTGTTTATGGTACGCCTTTGTTTATCCAGAAAGGTGATGGCTGCCGTATTTGGGATGCGGATGGAAACGGGTTTATTGATTTCTGTTGTTCCTGGGGGCCGTTAATTTTAGGTCATAATCATCCTCACGTTCGCGAAAAAGTAACCGAAACGATGCAAAATGGCATGTCTTTCGGTGCACCAACCGCTTTAGAAAATGAACTGGCAGAACTGATTTTAAAGCACAATAAATATATTCAGAAACTGCGTTTTGTAAGTTCCGGAACAGAAGCGGTGATGTCCGCCATTCGGTTAGCGCGCGGTTATACCAAACGCGATAAGATTTTAAAATTTGAAGGCTGCTATCATGGCCATGTAGATTCTTTGCTGGTAAAAGCAGGTTCCGGTTTGGTTACTTTCGGCGAAACTTCCTCCGCAGGTGTTCCAAAATCTTTTGCTGATGAAACCATTGTGGTTCCGTTGAATGACCGCGAAGCTTTGAAATTAGCTTTTGAAGAATTTAAAGATCAGATTGCAGCAGTTATTATCGAACCTGTTCCGGCCAATAACGGTTTGTTGTTGCAGGAAAAGGAGTTTCTGAAATATTTACGAGAAATTTGTACGGTAAACAAAGCATTGCTCATTTTTGATGAGGTAATTTCTGGTTTCCGTTTAGGTTTTGAAGGCGCTTCCGGTTTTTATCAAATCAAGCCTGATATCATTACTTACGGCAAAATTATTGGCGGTGGTTTACCGGTTGGCGCTTATGGTTCTTCCGCAGAAATCATGTCGAACATTTCTCCCGAAGGTTCTGTTTATCAGGCAGGGACATTATCAGGAAACCCGGTTGCCATGTCTGCCGGAATTGCACAATTAAGCGAATTGGCCAAACCAGGTTTTTACGAAGAACTGAATGCCAAAGCAGCAGCGTTTGCAAATGCCATTCAGCAATATGCAACAGAAAAAGGCTTCAAACTAAAAGTTTTTCATGTTGGTTCTATCTTTTGGTTTGCTTTTACAGATCAGGAAAGCATCCGAAGGGCAGATGAAATTGATGCTTCAAGCATGGAAAAGTTCAAGTTGTTCCATCGCGAATTGTTAAACCGGGGCATTTATATCGGCCCTTCCGGTTACGAGGTTGGTTTTGTTTCATCAGTTCATACAAAAGATGATCTGGAAAAAGCAAAACTGGCGATATTTGAAAGTTTGGATTTTGTGTTTAAAAACTAAGATACATGCTTCTTTTATGGCATAAATTATAGTGTATTTAATTAAGATTACGATGCGCAAACCATTTATAATTTTCTACTTCCTAATTTTTTATACGCTTGCCGAATTGATTTGGTGGAGCGTATTACTGGTTCGTTCTCAGCCTGGAAGAATTGGAATGATTTTAGGCGAACTTGCTGTTTTTATCGCTATATTTTCTGTTGGCGCTTACTTTCTGCATAAATCTATTAATAACGAAAGAAGGTTACATCAGCAACAAAAAAACTTCCTGCTTTCCGTTACGCACGAACTTAAATCGCCGTTGGCTTCCATTAAATTATATCTTCAAACCATTCAAAAACGCGATTTAAACCGCGAACAGCAACTTAATTTCATCAGTAAAAGTCTGGTTGATATTGAACGGTTGAATGATATGGTAGAGAACATGCTGATTGCTTCACGGATCGACAACAGTTCTTATACTTTTCCGAAAGAAAAATTTAATCTGTCAGAACTGGTCCAAACGATAGTCAGCCGTTTGCAAATCAATAAATGCGATTGTAACCAGCAGATCATTTCTGCTGATGTTGATCCGGATGTTGAAATTGTTGGCGATAAGTTTGCCCTTTCTTCCATGATCAATAACCTGGTAGAAAATGCCATTAAATATTCTGGCCCGTGCGAAGTGGTAGAAGTAAAGTTGAAACGTAAAGAACAATCGGTACATTTAATGGTTGCAGATCATGGTATCGGTATTGCTGATGTAGAAAAACCCCGCATTTTTGATAAGTTTTACCGTGTTGGCAACGAAGATACCAGAAACACAAAAGGTACAGGCCTTGGTTTATTTATTGTGAAACACGTGTTGGATAAGCATGATGCCACCATAAAAGTACGTGATAATAAACCATCAGGCAGTATATTTGAAGTTGTTTTTGCGTAAACACCAATTTCTTAAACCCACAATAATGAGTAAGAAAAGAATTTTACTGGTAGAAGATGAAGAGCACCTGCTCGAAGCCATTAAATTAAACCTGGAGCTGGAAGGTTACAAGGTTTCGAGCGCCGTTAACGGTAAAAAAGCATTACAGATTTATAAAGAAGAGCGTTTTAATTTGATTATTCTGGATGTGATGCTGCCGGAAATTGATGGTTTTCAGGTAGCTGAAACGATCCGATTGGAAAATTCTGAAGTGCCAATCATGTTTTTAACAGCTAAAAACACCAATGAAGACCGTGTAAACGGTTTGAAAAAAGGTGCAGATGATTACCTGACCAAGCCTTTTAATCTGGAAGAACTGATTTTAAGGGTGAATAACTTAGTTAAAAGAGGTTTAAAAGGTGATGAACTGAAAGAGTTTAACAGTTATAAAATTGGTGATAAAACGATCCATTTCAATTCTTTTGAGCTGATTAATGATGACGGGACCATCACACCACTTACTAAAAAAGAAACCATGCTGCTTAAACTGCTGATTGAACGCCGGAACGAAGCGGTATCGCGTGAGCAAATTTTGGAAACAGTGTGGAATTACGATGTTTATCCATCTACCCGGACAATTGATAATTTTATCCTGACCTTCCGTAAATATTTTGAACCTGATCCTAAAAACCCGGTTTTCTTTCATTCTATCCGTGGCGTAGGCTATAAATTTACTGATAATCACTAATATTAATGTTTACTAACCGGGCACGGCAGCTGGTTATTGCAGTTTTTATCTTGGTCCTGCTGTTTGGTATTTACGAACAGGTATATGAAATAACAGGGGCTGCCCTGCTGGCCATTGGCATTTTGCTTTGGGGATATTTTAAAGAAGGGACAGTAATACTGGCCGCAAAAGATTTTCACGATAAAAACTACGAAAAAACAGAAGCTTTGCTAAACCAGGTTGCCCGGCCACACTGGTTAGCCAAAAAGCGGCGGGGCTATTACGAATATATGATGGGCGGCATCTCTCTCCAAAAACAAGATTTTGAGGCCGCAGAACAACACTACGAAATTGCTGTTCAATTTCCGCTTCGTTCTGTAAATGATCATGTTGCTGCTCTGGTCCATGTAGCCAACATCAGTTTAAGGCAGCATCGTTTTGATAAGGCAGAAGCCTATCTCAGCCTCGCTAAAAAGCAAGACAATCAAATTACTGCCCGTATGCGCGAGGTTATTACAAAACTCGAAAGAGAAATTAAACAACGTAAAATTTAGCTATATGCTTCTTTTATCCTCCTAAAACGTACAACCCGCAACTTATAACTTACAACTTTTTGATGCTTCTTTTATCACATAAAAATTATGATCAATACTTTACTGCTTGATGCAGCCTTTTCTAAACCTACCGAACGTCCTCCAGTTTGGATGATGCGCCAGGCAGGCCGGTTTATGCCGCAATACTGGGAAATCAAGAACAAATATTCTTTTTTGGAGATGTGCAAAACACCGGAAATTGCTGCCGATGTTACTATGCTGCCGGTTGATTTGCTGGATGTAGATGCTGCTATTTTGTTTTCTGATATTCTGGTTACTGCCGAAGCAATGGGTGGCGATTTGAGTTTTACACAAGGCATTGGCCCGAAGTTTGCAAATCCGGTCCGTACCCTTGCTGATATAGAAAAGCTGGAAACCGAAGTAGGGGATAAACTGCAATATGTTGCAGATGCGATAAAAGTAATACAGCAGCGTTTAAACGGTAAAATTCCACTGATTGGTTTTGCCGGTGCCCCTTTTACCGTAATGAGTTATTTAGTGGAAGGCGGTTCGTCAAAAGATTTTAAACTAACCAAACTAATGCTGCATAACGAACCAGGGCTGGCACATCGTTTATTGGCAAAAATTGCAACTGTAACTGCTGATTATTTGAATTTACAAATTGCCGCAGGTGTAAATGCCGTACAAATATTTGATAGCTGGGCACAAGCTTTAAGCTGGGATGATTATACCGAATTTTCTCATCGTTACATTACCGGGATCATCAGTAAATTAAACCGTAAGGATATTCCTGTGATCTCTTTTTGTAAAGGAAGTTCGGTTTTTGCGCCGCTAATGGCCGAAGCAAAACCAGATGTAATTTCGATAGATTGGAACGTTGATTTGCTTGATATTAAAAATAGGTTGCCAAAAGAAGTAGCTGTACAGGGAAACCTGGATCCGCATATTTTGTATGCTGATAAAAAGGTGATCAAAGAACGTATTTACCGTTTGTTTGAAAGGATGCGTGGTGAGAATGGTTTTATATTTAATCTTGGCCATGGTATTATGCCAGATATTCCTTTTGATAATGTAAAGTATGCAGTTGAAGTGGTAAAAGAGTTTCGATATTAATAAATATTATATTCTCCTATTCATCGATTAACATTCGTCGTTTTGTCATTCCAATGATAGGAGGAATCTTCATCAAAGCAGAACAAATAATAGTTCGAAGAAGATTTCTCCCTTTGGCCGAAATGACAGAAGTATAAAAATTCAGGCATAAAAGAAGCATGTACCTCTATCTGAAAGCCATTCATATCATTTTTGTAGTAAGCTGGATGGCCGGGCTTTTTTATCTGGTGCGTTTATTTATTTATCACACAGAAGCAAAACAACGATCTGAAACAGAACAGAAAATACTGTTTGCACAGTTTGAAGTAATGGAGCGAAAGCTATACGGAATTATTACTGTCCCAGCCATGATTTTAACGTTGATGGCAGGCATTGCAATGGCGTATTTGCAACCTTTCTGGCTGCAACAAAGCTGGTTGCAAGTAAAATTAGGTTTTGTATTAGCGATGGTGGTTTACACTTTCATCTGCCAAAAAATGATGAAGCAGTTGCGAAACGGCATTTTTAAATATACTTCTACACAATTACGTATCTGGAATGAAGTTGCTACTATATTGCTTTTTGCCATAGTTTTTCTGGCTGTACTTAAAAATGCTGTTGACTGGATTTATGGTTTGATCGGTTTGTTAGTGTTTGCGATGATTATTATGTCGGCCGTGAAGATTTATAAGTATTATCGGTTGAAGAAGTAGAATAAAACGATAAAAACCAAACAGAAGAAGGTTTTAGGAGTAGTTAAATTAATTTCAAATCACTGTATTTGTAGGCTTCTTCATCTATTTCAATTTTCCCCCATAAGTTTAACAACTTTTCTTGGTTTTTCATTCTGATATACATTTCCAGTGCTTTTTCAACTACCTGTTTCTTGGTTTTGGAGTTACCTGCCTTTAATGCCTTTTCCATTAGCTGGTCGTCATATCTATATTGGTTCTCATGTGCGTAAAATTTTAATGGAGATACACAACGTATATAAAAGCAACGGAAATTAAATGTCTATTACACTTATTGATTACGTAAATAGGCATTATGTTATAACAAGGTTTCTATAGGTTGCAATATTAAGCCAACAATGAAAATTTATAAGTATTTTCAATTGAAAAAGTAGAGCTTTGGAAAAATACTGTCAGCTTACTGCTTTACTTTTTCCTGATATAAATATGTTTAATATTATGTTTGCCCGTATCCCGCTCATCAATTTCAAATCTGTTAATACTTTTTATTAAGGGCAGCATTTTAGCAAAACCGTAATTCCGGGAGTCGAAATCAGGTTTCTTTTTGAGCATTAAATTTCCTAATTCACCTAAAAACGCCCAGCCGTTTTCGTCTGCTAAATCGGTTATACTATCTGTTAACAGTTTGATTACTTCAGGATCAATTTTACTTAATGGTTCAGCTACCGTTTTCTTTGCATTTTTTAAGGTTTTCTTCTTGCCAGTTTCTGGTGGACTTACAATTTCTTTTTTTAGAATTTCAATGTAAATAAACTTATCGCAGGCGGTTATGAACGGCGTTAAAGTTTTCTTTTCGCCAATTCCAATCACTTTCATGCCAGCTTCCCGAAGGCGGGTAGCAAGCCGGGTAAAATCGCTGTCACTGGAAACGATACAAAAGCCATCTACTTTTCCGGTGTATAAAATATCCATCGCATCTATAATCAGCGCACTATCACTTGCATTCTTTCCGGTAGAGTAGCTGTATTGCTGGATAGGCGTAATGGCATTTTCTAACAGAACATTTTTCCAGCCGGAAACAGTTGGTTTTGTCCAATCTGCATAGATCCTTTTAAAAGTAGGTGTTCCATATTTTGCAATTTCCTCAAACATTTCTTTCACATTGGCATAAGGTACATTGTCTGCATCAATCAATACGGCCAGTTTGAGGTCTTTTTTAGTTTCCATTATCAGGTAAATTGTGTAGGATAGGTTGTTTTGGTATGGCTCGTTTTTATACTTTTGCCATCACTTCAGCTACAAAATCCTTCTAACACAGTTAGATTATTTATAAAGATACAAAACCTACCTCACCAACTTCCCATCCTTCCAAACCATCTTTGCTTGTTTCACTGCTTTAATACCTTCCGCCGGATTACCTTCCACTGCCGTAAATATATGTTAGATTTACCCCGGTAATAGAAGCATTAAAAATATCGATCGGAAAAGTTTAAACAAATGCATAGCTTAATTTTAATAGGGTAAAAGAAGCATCAGCAGAATTGCCTGCAATACCAGCTATGGAACAAGGTTAGCAGATGCTTCTTTTATGCACTTAAAATAAGTGGCTAACCAGGATAAATTGAGGTTTAGTTTAATGATGGTTTTTGTTCCAGCCAAACTTAATTTTGCCGTTTTCGCCATCGCTTGCCAGAATGTGTAAAACAATTCCCTTCATCCTTCTTTCCTGTTTTTCCTGCTGATTTGTAATCCCTTCATCTTTTTTAGGGTTGCGTAAAGGAATATCCAAGGCAATATTTGTTCCTTTTGAAAGCGAATAAATGCCGGCAACATTCATATTTAAAACACTCGAATTAATCATCATTGGGTTGATGGTAATTTTATCGCCATGCAAATCAAACTTTCCGTCCAGGTTGTTAAAAGTAATATTGTTAAGGTTACGTAACGGAAATGCAAATTTGCCAACATTTGTAATCGGTTCAAAATCTAATAATGCGCCTTTTTTCAGGTTTAAATTCACTGTTCCGTTTATAGATCTTGGAACAATTTTACCCTGATCGGTAAGGTTACCAGAAATGTTTGATTTTAAAAACAAGAAGCCGCGCAGGTTTTTGTAAGTAAAATCTTTCAGGCCAAAATTATCAAACGAGTAAAAGAAGTTGCTGATATTTACATTGTTAACGCTGGTATTGATTGCAAAATGATTTAAAACGCCATTTTGTGTAATCCTGCCGTTCAGATTAACAGAACCGCCTGAATTTTTTACCTGCACATTTTTCATTTCTATACCCGTTTCCGATAGCAGTAAATCTGCATTTACATCCGTAGCCATAAACTTAAAATAGTAAGCTTTGTCCACATGCAAATGCATATCTGCGCTGCCTTTTTCTAACACTGTATTAAGTTGATCGGCAAAGTTAGTGCTGTTTCTTTTCTTAACCGTTGTGCTTCGTTTACCAGATAAAAAACCTAAAAATTCGCCTAAATATAATTGCGGGCTGCGTATTTGCCAGTTCACCAGAATCTTCTCGGGTGCGGTATAATACAAGTTCAGGAAATTTTTTACGCTTCCTTCCATATAAACAATACTTCTTCCGCTTTGTAAATGAATGTTTTTTAAGTAAAGGTCATCGCCGGTAAAATTGAGCGAGATGGAAGTATTTTTAAAATTAAGCTTGCGCGGCAGGTAATTAACATCTGCATTTTTAATGTTAACCAAGCCATGAACAATTGGTTTAACTAACTTAAAATCAACAATATTTGCGGTATAACTCAAATCAAGATCAGCCGTGCCTTTGGTTAGGTTTAGTGTTTCAGAAAACAAATGGTTTAGCCTTGCTACTGCAAATTTCGATTTTAATTTTCCGGCAGCAATTGGTTTATTGAGGTTACTGATAATGCCGGTATCAACCCTAAAAGGAACCTGCTCATAGTTGCCTGTAAGCTGATAAATTTTAATGGCCGAATTTTCATCCGTCAAACCTTTTCCCTTGATATAATTATTGGTAAAAGCAGCCTGGAAACTACAACTGTCCACCGTGCCTTCGGGTGTGCTGAGTGTATTGTTTTTAACCGTACATTTTACATCAATTGCCGGATCGCCGCCTTTGTTAAAACTACCTGCAATAACGGCATTTACATCAAAGGGATGTTTTAAATCAAACATATTTAAATGCGAGGTAATATTAGGGGCAAGCAGGGCAGATGCACGTTTCCACAAAATTTCGTGCTCGGTAATATCAATGGTAAAATCTCCGGGGTTCTTTATGGTACTGAATTTACCTGAGATAATAAAAGGGTCATCGCCAATATTTAATGTATTTGGAGCTACCGTAATGATGCCATTTGTTGCATTAAAAGCAGCAACTATTGTTCCCTGTAATAGTTTATCTTTGATAAAACTTCCGCGTAAGGTGTTAAAAGCCATGCTTTTAGCAAGTACTTTTAGGTTGAGGTTAGCGTTCCAGTCATCGTTCTTGTAATCAATTTTGCCTTTTAAATTATCAACAGCAAAATGAAAAAGTTTATGTCCTTTTTGATTATCAAGGATGAAATTAACCTGGTTTAGATAAAACTGCCTTACTTCTGCTGTAGAATTATCATTTTTAGCTGCGCTACTTTTTGGTTTTTCCTGCTTCCTTAAAACAAAGGTATTGCTGTAACCTGTACTATCGGTATATAAATAAATGGTAGCCTGGTCAAGCCCCATTTTATTAATTTTAATGGCGCCGTGCATTAATGCAAAAGCATTAACAGAAATATTAAAGTTTTTAGCTTCCAGCAAAGTATGGTGATGGACTTTCCACAAACTATCGCGCAAAACAACATCTTTCAAGGTAACTGAAATGCCGGGGAAACCACTTAAAAAAGAAGGGTTCATGCTGGCTATGGTTAAAGTGCCGCCATGCAGGTTTTTGTTAAGTTCTTTGATAATTGCATTCAGGAAATATTGTTTATGAAAGTTAATATAGGAAGTTGCTGCTACCAAAGCAATCAAAAGTAATCCTACAAGAATGGCAAATATTTTAAATAGAGTTTTTAACCAGCGCGGCATTGTTCAAAAATTTATTAGCTAAGGTTTACAGGTTTACTTTGTTTGTGCAAAAAGCGGAAAAACCAAAATGTTTTACAATATATTTAGAATGATGAATATAAGTAAAAGTATGCTCTTTTGAACAATAATTATTCGGGTGGCTGCCATTTATACACTAATTTTTACCTGGTAAAAACAGTATCTGTAATTTTATTTCTGCAGGTATGCAACCAATTTAAAACATACGTCATCTTGTTTATATAAATGATGCTTTTGGAACACAGGCTAACAGAGTTGATTGAAGGCTGCCGTTTGGGCAACCGGAAAGCGCAGGAAACGCTTTACAAACTTTTTGCTGCTAAAATGTTAGGTGTTTGCCTGCGTTACGCTACCGATAAAATGGAAGCAGAAGATATGCTGCAAAACGGATTTATTAAAGTATTTGGAAAGCTAAAAGACTTTAAAGGAGAGGGTTCTTTTGAAGGCTGGGTAAGGCGGATCATGGTTCATAGTTCTATCGAATATTACCGCAAGCACCATAAAATGATGCAACTGGTAGAAATGGATGCACCAGGCGCAGAACAATCGGTAAATGCTGTTGCAGCAAGCAGTTTGGAAGCAAAAGATTTGCTGGCAATGATACAGACTTTGCCTGCCGGTTACCGGATGGTTTTTAATTTATACGCGATGGAAGGTTTTTCGCACAAAGAGATCGGGGCGATGTTACAAATTAGTGAAGGCGCATCAAAATCGCAACTGTCCAGGGCACGCACAATTTTAAAAGAAATGGTTAACAAAATGGAAGGAGTAAGGTATGAAGATTTCGGATAAAGAACTGGATGATCTGTTTCAATCCAAACTAAACAACCTGGAGACAGAACCTGATGCAAGGGTTTGGAACAATATTTCGGCACAACTCAACATAAAACCAAAAAAGAAAAGCATCATCATGTCAATCTTGCAAATTGCTGCAAGTATGGTAATTGTGTTTTCAGCCGGATGGCTGTTGCTCCGGCAAAATGATCAGCTTGTAAAAAAACCGCTTCCGCAAAAAGTAGTTAAGCTTGAATTGAAACGGCCGCCAACCGCAATTCAGGAAAGTGAAAGCTTGGTTAAGAAAAAGGTGCTTCTTTTATCTGCTAAAAATAAGGTGATAAAAGAAGCATGGACATCTAAAAGAAAACATCATGCAATTGCTTTAAAGCCTGAAATCGGACCAGAACAAGATGATGCTTCAACCCAAACACTGGCACAAAATAAGCAAGAACAGGATTTACAAAAAAGTAATATTACCCAAAGCAGAATTGCTGTTGTGCCCGATATTGCAACAAGTTTGAATGTACAACCCGAAAATGAAACGCCGGTAACAACACCCGTTAAACCACCAGTTTTAGCTGTTAAAAGAAGCATGCCGGTAACCGTTGCCAAACATAAAGGCATCCGTACTGTTGGCGATCTTGTGAATTTAGTAATGGCCAAAGTTGATAAGCGCCAGGACAAGCTGATCGAGTTTACAGATAGTGATGATGGTGAAGAATCAAACATAACCGGCATTAACCTTGGTATTATCAGCCTTAAAAAAGAAAAATAACCTAAATTTTAAATCTATATGAAACGCTTACTTTTTACCATAACTTTTTGTAGTTTACTGGTTCCGGTTTTCGCACAAATCAAAACAGATTCTGCTATCACTCAAACAGATACCTCCCGGGCTAAAAAACATGGCTACAAACTGTTAATTGGTATTAAAACTAAAACTGATACAGTTAAAACTAAAATTGTAAAAAAATCATCAGGCTTTAATTTCGGCCTTACCTTTTCCCGTTTTGATCTTGGTTTTGCCCGCTTGCTTGATAATGGTAGTTTTACCTTATCTTCTAAAAACCAGTTCCTGGATTATAAAGGCGGCAAAACTGCTTATGTAGGTTTTGATGTTTTGCAGATGGGCTATCGTTTTAACCCGTATTTTAAAGTTTATTTAGCCGGTGGTTTTGATTGGACATTGATCCGTTTGCGCCAGAATATCACCATTCAGGAAAATACTTCCACCTTAACTTATACTACAGATAATGTTAATTATAGCAAAAACCGTTTTTCGGCCAGTTATCTGCGTATTCCTTTAGCTTTTGATTTCAGGACGAAAGATGATAAACGCGGCAACAAATTTCATTTTACTGCCGGCCCTGAAATTGGTTTTTTGCTAAATGGAAAAGTGAAACAAATTAGTGACGAGTTCGGCAAGAAGAAGTTTTACGATAATTATCATTTTAACCAGTTTCGTTATGGCGCTTACGCCCGCGTCGGCTATAAAAGCTTGGGCTTATTCGTGAAGTATTACCAAAATGGAATGTTTGAAAATAGTCCAGATCAAAACGGATTGAAAAATATGAACTTTGGATTGACTTTTGGGCTTTAAGCATCTACCGTTTCAGTTTTATACATCAGGAAAAACTTAACTTCCCTGATGTTTAAATATTTCAATCCATTCTCTTAGAAGCTGTTTAAATTATTTTCCATGCTTCTTTTATCGCCTTAAAATCTGTGATCCACTTGCTTTTTTTAATTGCCACGGCCTTCAGGCCGTGGGCGGTAAAAACACAGGAAGCGGCTTTAGCCCAAAAAAGAAACATACAAAAAATTCACTGAATAAATTTTAAACAGCTTCTTAATTCAGGGATATTTGTTTTAACAGTATCATAAGATATATATTCTACGGTTTCTAAAATATTCGGGCCAATATGCTTGCTTAGCGATTGTTCAGTAATAAGGTCAACTTTATTTTCGAACAGATCTTCCAAAAAATAAACAATGCTAAGGTAATTTTGAAAGGTCTTTTTCTCTTGCCTGATGTCAACTAATAAATCTATATCACTTTTTTATGGTTGCTTTATTTTTAACATAAGAACCCAAAGGCCAATCTCCCGAACGCCAAAAGCAGAAAGCTGTGCTTTATTAGCAGACAGTTTTTCTAAAATAATATCTTTTGTAAGCGGAGAACGCATAATCAAAAATACTAAATAAACCGGAAATTCTGTTTTACGTATCTTTACCAAATGACAGAATCTATGCCTTTTTTAGAGGTAAAAAATGTAACCAAATTATTTGCAGGCGAAAAAATATCAGGTGTTAAAAATATAAGTTTAAGTATTGCTGAAGGTAAAATTACAGCGATTATTGGACGGAGCGGAAGCGGAAAATCAACTTTATTAAATTTAATTTATGGATTGATTGATCCTGATGCAGGCAGGATTACATTTTTAGGAGAACGTGTTTGGGGGCCTGCAGAAAAACTGATTCCCGGTCACGATCAAATGAAAATGGTTACCCAGCAATCCGATCATTTGAACCATTATGCAAAAGTTTGGGATAATGTAGCTTCGTTGCTGCCTAACACCAATCTAACTTATAAATCAGCAAAAACAACCGAAGTATTACAGCAATTACGTTTGCTGGATTTAAAAGAAAGGCGTGTTGCAGATTTGAGCGGCGGCGAACGCCAGCGTGTTTCTATTGCACGTGCGTTGGTTGCTAACCCAAAAGTTTTGTTGCTGGACGAGCCTTTTAACCAGGTTGATGCTTCTTTTAGGGACAATTTGCAGCAGGATATACGGGAAATAGTCCGGCAAACAGGATTAACCGTGATCATGGTTTCGCATGATCCGCAAGAAGTTTTATCGCTGGCAGATGAATTAGTTGTTTTAAAAGATGGCGAAGTAGTTGAAGCAGGAAACCCACAGCAATTGTATCAGCAGCCTGAAAATTTATATACAGCTACTTTGCTGGCAAACGGTACTGTTTTTAATGGCATAAAAGCAGCATCCTTAGGAATTGCTACCAAAAAAAAAACAATAATGGTTTATGCAGAAGGATTTTATATCGATAAAAACAGCATTGAAAACCTGTGTACAATTGAAGCGGTTTTATTTAAAGGGTTTTACGAAGAACTGGTTTTGAACAATGGCACAGTAAAATTTAAAACAATTAATTTAAACGTAGGGGCATACCAAACAGGAGATCGGGTTAGTGTTACAATAAAACAGTTTTTAACTTTTGAAGAAGGGCTTGCTTAGATAAAATATTCAAACAAATTATTATCGTTGTTGATCTCTTTGTAATCAAAACGGTTTTCTTTCATGCGGCTGATTAACGAGGCGTAATCTTCTTTATCTTTCAACTCGATACAAACCAATGCCGGCCCGCTTTCCCGTTCTGTTTTTTTCACAAACTCAAAACGGGTAATATCATCGGTTGGCCCTAAAACCTTGTTGGCAAACAAACGCAAAGCGCCCGGGCGTTGCGGGAAACGTACGATAAAGTAATGCTTTAATCCTTCGTATAACAAAGATCGTTCTTTAATTTCCTGCAAACGGTCAATGTCGTTATTGCCGCCGCTGATAACGCAAACTACTTTTTTGCCTGCTATTTTATCTTTGCAGAAATCCAAGGCAGAAACAGATAAAGCGCCAGCAGGTTCGGCAACAATGGCATCCTCGTTGTATAATTTCAGGATAGTGGTACAAACTTTTCCTTCGGGGATCAGCAGCATTTCGTCTAATACTTCATGGCACAACTGGTAAGTGATATAGCCAACCCTTTTTACAGAAGCGCCATCCACAAAACGATTAATCGTATCCAAAGTAACCGGTTCTAAGTGTGCAAAAGCCTGGTACATAGAAGGTGCGCCTTCCGGTTCTGTTCCGATTAAGCTAACATCCGGTTTGTGTTGACGGATAAACTGGCCTAAACCCGCTGCTAATCCGCCACCGCCAACAGGCATAATGATCGTATCCACCTCAGGTAAATCTTCTAGGATTTCTACACCAACAGTTCCCTGTCCTTCTATAATTTGTAAATTATCAAAAGGCGGAATAAAAGTTAAACCGTGCAATTGTGTGTATGCCAATGCTTCTGCCAGGCAATCATCAAAAGTATCTCCAACAAGGATCGTCTCAACCATGCCATTGCCAAACATGCGTGTTTGATTAACCTTTTGCTTGGGTGTAATTTCAGGCATAAAAATAACTCCTTTGGTGCCTAATTTATTACAGGAAAAGGCAACGCCCTGCGCATGGTTGCCGGCGCTTGCGCAAACTACGCCGCGCTGCAATTGCTCTTCGCTTAGCTGGCTGATCATGTTATAAGCGCCGCGGAGTTTATAAGAGCGTACTATTTGTAAATCTTCCCTTTTCAGGTAAACTTCGCAGTTGTATTTAACCGATAAATGGTGGTTGTACTGTAAAGGTGTGCGGTTAACTACGTTTTTTAGCCTGTTATAGGCGGCCAAAAAATCAAGTTGTTGTGTTTCTGTTTCCATGGGCTGAAATGCTGCGGCAACTACCTGGCGCTTGCTACTGTAATTAAGCCAAGTAAGTCGTCATCGTTAAGGTCTAATTTGCTGTCGGCTAAAGTTAAAAAGCGTTTGTAGGTTTCGTCTAATTCGGTTTTGCTAAGCTGATGTCCTAAACGTTCTAAATGAAATCTCAGGGCATGACGCCCGCTGCGTGCGGTCAATACAATACTGGCGCTTGGAAAGCCAACGTCTTCCGGTTTGATGATCTCGTAATTTTCGCGGTTTTTCAGGAACCCATCCTGATGGATACCAGAACTATGCGCAAAAGCATTGCTGCCAACGATCGCTTTATTTGGCTGTACGGGCATCCGCATTTGCGTGCTTACCATCCGGCTTAATTCATAAAAGGCTTTGGTGTTGATGTGATCGATATTAAGGTTGAGGCTTTGATGGGTTTTCAGGATCATCACTACTTCTTCTATCGATGTATTTCCTGCACGTTCGCCAATGCCGTTGATCGTTCCTTCAATTTGTCGTGCGCCATTTTGTAGGCCCGAAACAGAATTAGCAGTGGCTAAACCGAGATCATTATGGCAATGAACAGAAATAATAGCCTGATCGATATTTTTTACGTTTTCTTTTAAAAATCTGATCTTGCTGCCGTACTGGTCCGGCAGGCAATACCCGTTTGTGTCCGGTATATTTACCACCGTGGCGCCCGCCGCAATAACGGCTTCTATCATTTTAGCTAAATACTCAATATCTGCACGCCCGGCATCTTCTGCATAAAACTCAATATCTTCTACAAAACCTTTGGCATATTTTACAGCAGTAACCGCACGTTCCAGTATTTCTTCGCGAGTGCTGTTAAACTTATGCCTGATATGCATATCCGAAGCGCCAATGCCGGTATGGATACGCGGATGTTTGGCATACTGCAACGAAGCAACAGCCGAATCAATATCGCCTTTATGTGCACGGGTTAAAGCACAAACAATAGGGTTTTTAACGGCTTTGGATATTTCTACAACACTTTGGAAATCACCGGGACTGGAAACCGGGAAACCGGCTTCAATTACGTCCACGCCCAGAGCTTCCAGTTCTTTTGCAATTTCAATTTTTTCGCTGGTACTTAACTGGCATCCCGGAACCTGTTCGCCATCGCGAAGTGTGGTGTCAAAAATGTAGATATGGTTTGGGTCGTGTAACATATTTTTGGTTTTTTGGGTTTGAGGTACGAGGTTTGAGGTACGAGGTTGCAAAGCCCTACTACCTCGTGCCTCAAACCTCTTTTATCGCTATAAATCTTAATCTTTTATAATCGGCATACCATTCGCCATCGCGCTGATAATACGGTCCTAATTGTTGTGCGAGTTCCTGCAAAATTTCCTGTTGGTGTGCTTCTTTTATGCCAGTAAAAAAGTCGGAAGCAAACATCGTGGCCCATTTTTTTACGCCTTCGGCCTGGTCCTGCAATAAGGTTTCGCGGTCAAAAAGGGCAGCGTAAGTAACTTTAAAACCGGCTTTTTCCAGCATAGAAGTATATTCTCCAACGGAAGGAAAAAACAGGTATTCCATTTGCGACTGCTGCTTGTATCCGTATCGATCTAAAATATTTTTTAATGCCGAGATCATTTTTTCAACATTGCCTTTGCCGCCCATTTCGGCTACAAATCTTCCGCCCGGTTTTAATGCCTTAAAAACAGCATTCATCATTTTAGGTTGATTTTTAGCTTTGATCCAATGCAAAACAGCATTAGAAAAAACAGCGTTAAAAGAAGCATCGTAACCTAAATCAGTTGCATCTGCAACTTTAAATTCTGTTTGCGGATAACTTTGCTTTGCTTTTTCAATCATTTCTGCCGAACTATCGACGCCCAAAACTATTGCACCTTCTTCGCGGATGACATTGGTAAGATAACCGGAGCCGCAACCTAAATCCAGGATATGTTCTCCAGGTTTTGGTTCCAGCAACTGTAAAAAGTTCTCTCCGTATTTAAATACGAAATCGTGTTTTTGATCGTACAGTTCAGCATTCCATTTCATATTGATACGGCTTGTTGTAGGTGGTCTAATAGTTTTTGTCCCATTTGTTCTGTTCCCAAAACTTTGGTTACGTCATCTTTGGTGTTAGCAATATCGCTTGTGCGATAGCCTTTTTTTAATGTTTGTTCTACAGCCTGAGTTACGGCTTTTGCTTCTTCTTTTAAGCCGAAGCCAATTTCTAACATCAAAGCAACGGATAGGATAGAAGCAAGCGGATTTGCAATATTTTTTCCGGCGATGTCATGTGCTGAACCATGGATTGGTTCAAAAAAACCAGTTCCGTCTCCGATAGAAGCCGAGGCCAGCATTCCCATTGAACCGGCGATCTGCGAAGCTTCATCCGTTAAAATATCTCCGAATAAATTGGCTGTTAAAACCACGTCGAATTTCTTAGGATTTTTTACCAATTGCATGGCTGCATTGTCTATAAACATGTGTTCCGTTTCTACGTCGGGATATTCTTTGGCAATTTCCTGAACTGTTTCACGCCATAATCTCGAAGATTCCAACACATTTGCTTTATCAACCGAACATAATTTATGGCGACGTAAACGGGCAGCTTCGTAAGCTTTGCGCGCAATGCGTTCTACTTCATATCGATGATAAATCATTAAATCAGAAGCTGTATTCCGGTCTTCCGATCTTTTTTTCTCACCAAAATAAACGTCTCCTGTTAATTCACGAAAAAACAAAATATCAGTTCCTTTTAATATTTCCGGTTTTAAGCTGGAAGCATCTAAAAGTTCATCAAATAAAAGAATAGGGCGTAAATTAGCGTACAAGCCAAGTTCTTTGCGTATTTTTAATAAACCTTGCTCCGGGCGTATTTTTAGTGACGGATCATTATCGTATTTAGCATGACCCACCGCTCCAAACAAAATAGCATCGCTTGCTTTAGCTTTTTCCAGCGTTTCATCCGGTAATGGGTTTCCCGTAGCTTCAATTGCTGCATGCCCCATCATAGCAGTATCAAAAGTGAATTCGTGCCCGTACTGAAAAGCAATTTGTTCTAAAACAGCTTTTCCCCAGGTAGTAACTTCCGGGCCAATGCCATCACCAGGGATGATTAATATATGTTTTTTTGCCATTGTATTTTGTTCGTCTTGTATTTATCCGCACTGTCATATCGACCTTAAGGAGAAATCTTATTCAAAATGATATTTTTATCTGCTAAAAGAAGCATTGAAGGCCTGTTATTTCGATGAAGCTTTCTCCTTAAGGTCGAAATGAAAAAACCGAAATAACAAATTATATCACCTTGCTTCTTTCGTAAGTTTCAATCCAGTCCTTGTTGTTCAGCACGTAATCAATATCATCGTAACCGTTTAATAAGCAAGCTTTTTTATAGGGATTGATCTCGAAATTTTCCTGTTCTCCGGTACTGCAAATTTTGATAAACTGCTGTTCCAAGTCAACTTCCACTTCGGTATGGCGGTCTTTGGCTACTTCCGTAAAAATGCGGTCTAAAAAGTAATCGCTTACCTGAACCGGCAGCAGGCCATTGTTCAGCGCATTTCCTTTAAAAATATCTGCAAAAAAACTACTGACCACTACGTCGAAACCATAATCAGCAATGGCCCATGCAGCATGCTCACGACTACTGCCACAACCGAAATTTTTGCCAGCCACTAAAATTTTGCCGGAGTAAAGAGGATTATTTAAAATAAATTCCTGCTTTGGTTGTCCGTTGATATCAAAACGCCAGTCGCAAAATAAATTCTGGCCAAAACCTTCCCGCGTTGTGGCTTTTAAAAAACGCGCTGGAATAATTTGATCAGTATCAATATTTTCAACTTGCAGCGGTACTACACTTGATTGGATATGTTTGAAAATTTTAGTGGACATTGTCTGAACCTGAATTTTTAGAATTAATAAATTTTAGAATTATGGAAAGTTTAGTTTTCTAATAAATTGCTATTGAACTTTTTGTTTAATAACCTTTTGAATTGTAAACTTTTGCTTCCAAAGTTAATGAGCAAACCAGTTTGCATATTATAAGCTTCCAGATAGTTTAGTGCTTGTGCAAGATGAACGTCTTCCAAATTAATGATTGCTTTCAACTCCACCATAATTGAATTTTCTACAAAGAAATCTACACGTCTTGTTCCTATGTGTTCCAATCTGTAATAAATAGCCATTTCCATTTCTCTTTGAAAATTTAGCTTATCCAAACTCATTTCTATTGCTAAAGCTCTTTGATAAATTACTTCCTGAAAGCCGTTTCCTAATGTTGAATGAACACGCATTGAACAACCTATAATCTTTCCTGTGCAATCATTAAACTCTTCGGAAGTTCTTTTTAAGTTATTCATTTTCTCGAAATTTTGCTAATTCTAAAATTCCACAAATTCCGGTTCAGACAGCATTTCCCGAACATCCGTAACCCTACCCGTAACCGCCGCCGCTGCCGCCGTAAGCGGACTGGCCAAAAACGTACGTGCATTAGGCCCTTGTCTTCCTTCAAAGTTTCTGTTTGAGGTTGATACACAATATTTTCCTGCCGGAATTTTATCTTCATTCATTCCTAAACAAGCGCTGCAACCGGGTTCGCGAAGAAAAAATCCTGCAGATTCAAATACTTTGTCCAATCCTTCTGCAATGGCCTGTAATTGCACTTGTTTTGATCCTGGAACAATCCACGCGGTAACATGCGGCGCTTTATGTCTTCCTTTTACAAACTCGGCAACCTGGCGTAAGTCTTCAATACGGGAATTGGTACAACTGCCGATGAAAACGTAATCAATTGGTTTGCCCAGGATTTCGGTATTGTCCTGCAAAGCCATGTAATCGAGCGCTTTCTGATAAGAATTTTGCTCATGCTGTTCCAATGCTTCTTTTGCAGGTATATTTTGGGTGATGCCAATGCCCATTCCCGGATTGGTACCGTAGGTGATCATTGGTTCGATATCTGCTGCATTGAAATATAAAACCTCGTCAAAAACAGCATCCTTGTCAGAGTACAACGTTTTCCACCATGCCAATGCTTTATCCCAAGCTTCGCCTTTTGGTGCAAATTCTTTATCTTTTACATAATCAAAAGTAGTTTGGTCGGGAGCGATCATGCCGCCGCGTGCACCCATTTCGATGCTCATATTACAGATCGTCATCCGGCCTTCCATACTCAAACCTCTGATCGTGTCGCCTGCATATTCCACAAAATAACCCGTGCCGCCGGCAGCAGAAATTTTAGAAATAATGTAGAGGATAATATCTTTTGCGCCTACGCCAAACGGTAACTTTCCGTTCACTTCAATCTTCATTCGTTTTGGTTTAGATTGAAGGAGGCATTGTGTTGCTAAAACCTGTTCTACCTGCGAAGTGCCGATGCCAAAAGCAATCGTTCCGAATGCGCCATGTGTTGAAGTGTGGCTATCACCGCAAACAATGGTTTTTCCCGGAATGGTTATGCCTAATTCTGGCCCGATTACGTGTACAATTCCCTGATATGGATGGCCGAGGCCGTATAGTTCTACACCAAATTCTGCACAGTTTTTGGTCAGCATATCTACTTGCTTGCGCGAAAGTTCTTCGCGTATCGGTTGGTCCTGATGAATGGTTGGAACGTTATGATCTGCCGTTGCAACGGTTTGTTTCGGACGAAAAACCGGAATTCCACGTACACGCAAACCATCAAAAGCCTGCGGACTGGTTACTTCGTGGATAAAATGCGTATCAATATATAAAACATCCGGAAAACCTTCTGAACGGTTGACTATATGCGCATCCCAGATTTTATCAAATAATGTTTGTCCCATTTTCTTTCAGTTTTGTGTTGTCGGTTGCGGGTTCCCAGTTCTGGCTGACTTCAGCGCTATGCTTCTTTTATCACCCTAAAACTTACAACCCGCAACTTACAACCTACAACTTCTTATGCTTCTACTTCCTGATTTTCAGGACGAAGGCTTCTTACTGTTTTACCAGCCTGCCAGATTTCGCTGTCACGTAATTCTGCTAATTCAGCATCAAGTTTTTCGCGGTAATCCGGTTGGCTGTTAGAATCGATAGAACGTTGAGATTCTTTTCCTGTTGCTACGCTTTCATATAATTCTTCGAAAACAGGTTTGGTTGCATCACGGAATTTTTTCCACCAGTCCAGAGCGCCGCGTTGTGCTGTGGTTGAGCAATTGGCGTACATCCAGTCCATGCCATTTTCTGCAACCAATGGCATTAATGATTGGGTTAACTCTTCAACCGTTTCATTAAATGCTTCGGAAGGAGAGTGCCCTTTGCTGCGTAAAACATCATATTGAGCAGCAAAAATTCCCTGGATACAACCCATTAAAGTACCGCGTTCGCCGGTTAAATCGCTGTAAACTTCTTTTTTGAAATCAGTTTCAAACAAGTAACCGCTTCCAACGGCAATTCCTAAGGCAATTACACGCTCAAATGCCTTACCGGTTGCATCCTGGAAAATAGCGTAGCTTGAATTTAAGCCGCGGCCTTGTAAAAACATGCGGCGCAAGGAAGTTCCGGAACCTTTTGGCGCCACTAAAAATACGTCAACATCTTTTGGCGGAACGATGCCGGTTTGCTCATTAAAAGTAATCCCGAAACCATGAGAAAAATATAAGGCTTTGCCTGGTTTTAAATGTTTTTGAACCGTTGGCCACAATTTTATTTGTGCCGCATCACTTAAAAGGTAGCAAATAATGGTCCCTTTTTCTAAGGCTTCTTCAATTTCAAACAAAGTTTCGCCTTCAACAAAACCATCACGAACAGCTTTGTCCCATGATTTTGAATTTTTACGCTGACCAACAATTACGTTAATACCGTTGTCTTTTTGATTGAGCGCCTGACCAGGGCCTTGAACACCGTAACCAATTACCGCTACCGTTTCGTTTTTTAATACTTCCTGTGCTTTAGCTAACGGAAATTCTTCGCGGGTTACTACATTCTCTTCAGTTCCGCCAAAAGTTAATTTTGCCATTTTTTTAATTGTTTGTGATTACACCGATTTTGTTGATTACACCGATGCTTTGATTTATAATGTTTGTTTTAATCTGATTATTATTTTATAAATGCTTCTTTTACCACACTAATTTTAGGTTGATAAAAGAAGTATCGCTATATTTTCTTCTCGTCAAATATCAATTGGTTTCCAAACGGATCGTGAACGGTTACGCTCCATGTTTCGTAAAAAGTTTCTTCCAAACCTGGCCGCCCATATTTGTAATTTTTATTGATCAAACTTTGGTGATACTCTTTCAACCCGGTACAATTAATATGCAGATGTGTTCCCGGAGTTCCATCGCCATGATGTTCACTTAAATGAAGTTTGATCCCTTCCGCAGAAATCTGCATATATAAAGGTGCGTTTTCATCAAACCGGTGTTCCCAGTCAATTTTAAAACCAAGCCAGTTAACATAAAATTCAACTGCTTTGGCATAATCAAAAATCCGGAGAATAGGAGTAATGCTTTGTACCTTCATCATGCTTCTTTTACATGGTAAAAACCTTGTCGCGTTTGCTTAAAAACTCATTTTCACTCACTTCCTGTCCGGGTTCCAGTTGCTCAAATTCACGCAGTTTCCGGTTAAAACCTTCGCTGCTTTTGATAATGGCAATGCGCGCGCTTCTTACAAATTCAATCAAGCCAAAAGGTTGCAACGCGTAAAGCAAATTATCGGTTTCGGTACGATGGCCGGTAGTTTCAAAAACGGTATAATCTTTACGGATCACAACTGCGCGCGCGCCATGTTCGCGCAGCAAGCGTTCTACTAAAACCTTTTCGGCAATAGTATCTGTAGGAACTTTGTACAAAGCCATTTCCTGCCAGATAATTTCGTCATTAGTGTGATAGTAAACCTTTAAAACCTCAACCTGCTTTTCAATCTGGCGCGCCAGTTTGCGCACTACATCTTCTGTTTCAGTTAAAACAATATCAAAACGATGAATGCTGTCGATCTCGGAAGGAGAAGTGTTCAGGCTCTCAATATTGATTTTCCTACGGGTAAAAATGATCGCGATACGGTTAAGCAAACCGATCTGGTTTTCTGTGTAAACCGTTATATTATACTCCTGCTTGGCCTCAGCCCGGCCCTCTCCAAAGGAGAGGGAGCTGGCAGCCTGCGCTTTTTTTATATCCATTTTTTAATGTTTTTAAGCTTTAATTTTAAGAAGTTATCGGCCTTTAACCTTTTTTCCTTTCAGCTTTCCCCTTATTTTAGCCTGATTTCACTAACACTGCAACCTTGCGGCACCATCGGGAACACATTGTTTTCTTTGGTTACCATTACTTCCAGCAGGTAAGAGCCTTTATGTTCCAGCATTTCTTTTAGTGCATTTTGCAGTTCTTCTCTTTCAGAGATACACTTTCCATCGATGCCGTAAGCCGAAGCAACTTTAACAAAATCAGGACTTTGGATATCAACGAAAGAATAACGCCTTTCGTTAAAAAGCTCCTGCCATTGCCTCACCATTCCTAAAAAGCGGTTATTTAGTACAAGAATTTTAACATCAATCCCGCATTGCATAATTGTTCCAAGTTCCTGGATCGTCATCTGGAAACCGCCATCTCCGGCTATCGCAACAACTGTCCGGTCTTGTGCGCCAAATTTAGCACCAATTGCTGCTGGCAAAGCAAATCCCATCGTACCTAAACCGCCGCTGGTAACGTTGCTGCGTGTTTTGTTAAACTTAGCATACCGACATGCAACCATTTGATGCTGACCAACATCTGTTACAATAATTGCTTCTCCCTGGGTTAAGATATTAAGCTGATTGATTACTTCTCCCATAGTCATCTCTCCGGCCGTTGGGTTCAGTTCTGCATCAATTACCGCTTTAACCTCTTTTTGCTGATATTCTTTAAATTTTTGCAGCCATTCAGTATGCTTTTTCTCTTCTATTAATTTGGTTAATAAAGGAAGTGTTTCTTTACAATCGCCCCAAACCGGTACAGTAGTTTGTACGTTTTTATCGATTTCAGCCGGATCAATATCTAAATGAATGATTTTTGCCTGCTTGGCGTATTTATCTAAACGGCCTGTCACGCGGTCATCAAAACGCATTCCGATAGCAATTAAAACATCGCATTCGTTTGTTAATACATTCGGGCCGTAGTTTCCGTGCATTCCTAACATGCCTACGTTTAATTCATGGTCTGTAGGAATTGCACCAACGCCTAAAATAGTCCACGCAGCAGGCAGATTTCCTTTTTCGATGAATGCCTGAAACTCCTTTTCTGCTTTCCCTAAAATTACACCTTGCCCCCAGATTACAAATGGTTTTTTTGCCTGATTGATCAATTCGGCTGCTTGTTCAATATATTCATTACGAACAATTGGTTTTGGCCGATAGCTGCGGATATGGTTTGATTTAACATATCCTTCAAAATTAAACTTCTGTATTTGAGCATTTTTGGTGATGTCGATCAATACCGGTCCCGGACGGCCACTTTTGGCAATATGAAAAGCTTTTGCCATTACTTCCGGAATTTCATTCGCATCAGTTACCTGATAATTCCATTTGGTTACTGGCGTAGTAATATTGATAACATCCGTTTCCTGAAAAGCATCTGTTCCTAATAAATGCGCGAAAACCTGGCCGGTAATGCAAACTAAAGGCGTACTGTCTATCTGCGCATCAGCCAAACCCGTAATCAGGTTCGTTGCGCCCGGTCCGCTGGTTGCAAATACAACACCCACTTTTCCGGATGAACGGGCATAACCTTGTCCGGCATGAATACCACCTTGCTCGTGGCGTACCAAAATATGGTTCAGCTTTTCTTTGTAATCATATAGCGCATCATAAATTGGCATGATGGCACCGCCAGGATAACCAAAGATAGTATCCACACCTTCAGCAACCAGGCCTTCCAGCAATGCTACAGAGCCTGAAACTTCTTTGATTTTCTTTGTTTCAGGTACGATGGTCAATAATTCCTCTTGTGCAATTTCCATAATGGTTTATCTTTTTTAGAGAATTTTTTATGCTTCTTTTATCGGTATATTTCTTATAAATCAGTAACACAACCTTCGGCTGCGGTTGATACTTGCTTAGCGTATTTATACAGGATGCCTTTTGTTGCTTTTAAAGCAGGTTGCTGCCATTTTGCACGGCGGTTTGCTATTTCTTCATCAGAAACCATTAAGCTGATATTTCTGCTGATGGCATCGATTTCAATTCGGTCTTCGTCTTTTACTAAGGCAATCAATCCGCCGTCAAAAGCTTCCGGAGTAATGTGTCCAACCACGAAACCATGTGTACCGCCGCTAAAGCGGCCATCCGTAATTAAGGCAACACTGCTGCCTAAACCAGCGCCAAAAATAGCCGAAGTTGGTTTGAGCATTTCCGGCATTCCGGGTGCTCCTTTTGGCCCAACATTTCTGATCACCACAACATCTCCCGGTTTTACACGGCCGCTTTGAATACCATGGATCAATTCAAATTCACCATCAAAAACACGTGCCGGACCTTCAAAGCGTTCACCTTCTTTTCCTGTGATCTTGGCAACACTTCCGCCTTCTGCCAAATTGCCGTACAGAATTTGCAAGTGCCCCGTTTGTTTAATTGGGTTTTCTACAGGAAGAATAATTTTTTGAGTTTCGAAACTTAGCTTCGGAACTTTTTCCAGGTTTTCGGCAATCGTTTTTCCGGTAACCGTTAAGCAATTGCCATGCAGCCATCCTTTGTTAAGCAGATACTTCATTACTGCAGGCACACCGCCAACGTTATGCAGGTCATCCATCATATATTTTCCACTTGGCTTCATATCTGCCAAAACCGGAATTTTATTGCTGATGGTTTGGAAATCATCTTGTGTTAGAGGTACATCAACACTTTTTGCCATGGCAATTAAGTGCAAAACTGCATTGGTTGATCCGCCTAAAACCATGATCAACACGATAGCATTTTCAAATGCTTCGCGTGTCATGATATCGCTTGGTTTAATATCTTTCTCCAGTAAAATTTTAATTGCTTTTCCGGCAGCTAAACATTCTGCATCTTTTTCCGGGCTGATTGCCGGATTGGAAGAGGAATAAGGCAAGCTCATGCCTAAAGCCTCGATAGCGGCAGCCATGGTATTAGCGGTATAAATACCACCGCAGGCGCCAGCACCCGGACAAGCATTTTTGATCACTTCTTTAAAATCGAAATCATCAATTTGTCCGGCAATCTTTTTACCAAGAGCTTCAAAAGCAGAAACGATGTTTAAATCTTCCCCTTTATAATGGCCGGGTTTAATTGTTCCGCCATAAACCATAATAGAAGGGCGGTTTAAACGGCCCATCGCCATAACAGATCCAGGCATATTTTTATCGCAACCTGGAAGTGCAATTACAGCATCATAATACTGTGCGCCACAAACCGCTTCAATGGAATCTGCAATGATATCGCGGCTGACCAAAGAGTAACGCATACCATCCGTTCCGTTGCTCATGCCATCGCTTACGCCAATCGTGTTAAATACTAAACCAACTAAATCTTCTTCCCAAATACCTTTTTTTACAATTTGTGCCAAATCGTTCAGGTGCATATTACAAGTGTTGCCATCGTAACCCATACTTGCAACACCAACCTGTGCTTTTTGCATATCTTCATCGGTTAAGCCAATGCCATAAAGCATTGCTTGCGCGGCAGGTTGCGTTGGGTCTTGGGTAAAGGTTTTGCTATAACGGTTTAATTCTACTGCTTCTTTTGTTTCTATGTTTTCCATTGGTTTAGATAATGGCTTTATATTTTTATTTTTCTATCAATCTGTTTTCTGCAAAAAATATCCTGATTATTATCTCAACTGAAATAAATTGAAAATTTGCTGTTCAGTTATTTTTATTGACTATTTGTAAGGTAGACACTTGCCGCAGTTTTACCAATACTAAATTAAAAAAAAATGAAAAAATATTTTATTTTTAATTTACACGAAATTTAAGAATAATATACTTAATAATAGAAGCATATATTACTTTTAATTTTAATGCTACTATACCAAAGTTGATTTTGGTATTCGGTATGTTTTTGTAAGGGTAACCTGGCGGGCCTGTTTTTCTGCTTAAAATATGATATTAATCAGAAAAACTGCTCAAAAAATGGCAAAAAAAAACCTGACTGAATGGCCAGGTTTTATACTGATAAAAGAAGTATCAGTGTATTTCTACACCTTCGGCCAAAAGCATTACTTTATTGTTTAACACTTCTATAACACCACCTTTAATAAAAAAAGTTTGGGTTTTAGCGTTGGTACGGATAATGATTTTGCCACGGTCCAACGTAGAAATAATAGGGGCATGGTTATTCAATACTTCAAAAGAACCCATAGAACCGGGAACGGTTACAGAAGTAACTTCTCCATCAAAAAACTTTTTATCCGGGGTGATGATTTCTAATGTCATTTTATAATAGGTATGAGGTATGAGGTATGAGGTTAATTTAGGTTTTTTACCTGATATCCCAAACCTCACGCCTGATTACTAATCGTTTGCTTCAGCTAATAATTTTTTACCTTTTTCAATCGCTTCTTCAATGCTTCCAACTAAGTTAAAGGCAGCTTCCGGATATTCATCCACTTCGCCGTCCATAATCATGTTGAAGCCTTTGATCGTTTCCTTGATATCAACCAATACTCCTTTTAAGCCGGTAAATTGTTCAGCCACATGGAACGGCTGGGATAAGAAACGTTGCACACGGCGGGCGCGTGATACGGTTAATTTATCTTCTTCGGATAACTCATCCATACCTAAAATAGCGATGATATCCTGAAGTTCTTTATAACGCTGCAATGTTTCTTTAACGCGTTGTGCGGTATTGTAATGTTCATCGCCTAAAACCGTTTTGTTTAGGATACGCGAAGCAGAATCCAATGGATCTACAGCCGGATAAATTCCAAGCTCTGCAATTTTACGGGAAAGTACCGTAGTAGCATCTAAGTGGGCAAAAGTTGTTGCCGGCGCCGGATCGGTTAAATCATCTGCAGGAACATAAACAGCCTGAACGGAAGTGATAGAACCGCGTTTGGTAGAAGTGATCCGTTCCTGCATTAAACCCATTTCGGTTGCCAAAGTAGGCTGGTAACCTACGGCTGACGGCATACGGCCTAATAAAGCTGATACTTCTGCACCTGCTTGTGTAAAACGGAAAATATTATCTACGAAGAATAAAATGTCTTTTCCTTGTCCTTCGCCTTCGCCATCACGAAAATATTCTGCAACCGTTAAACCCGATAAAGCTACACGTGCACGTGCGCCCGGAGGCTCGTTCATCTGGCCGAAAACCAAAGTTGCTTTAGATTCTTTTAATTTTTCTTTATCTACAGACGGCAGGTTCCAGTCGCCTTTTTCCATGGAATGAAGAAATTCATCACCATAATTAATTACGCCTGATTCTATAAATTCACGCAGTAAATCGTTTCCTTCACGGGTACGTTCGCCAACACCTGCAAACACAGATAAACCTGCATAAGCTTTTGCAATGTTGTTAACCAGCTCCATAATCAATACCGTTTTACCTACACCGGCACCGCCGAACAAACCGATTTTGCCACCTTTGGTATAAGGTGCTAAAAGGTCGATTACTTTGATACCTGTAAAAAGAATTTCTGTTTCTGTAGATAATTCTTCAAATTTTGGAGGTGCATTGTGAATGGGATAACCCTGAGAGTTATCAATTGTACCAATGCCATCAATAGCTTCGCCAACTACATTGAATAATCGTCCTTTAATCTGATCTCCAACCGGCATTTTTATAGGCGAATTAGTATCAGTTACTGGCATTCCGCGTAACAATCCGTCGGTAGAATCCATTGCAATTGTTCTTACACGATCTTCACCCAAATGCTGCTGAACTTCTAAAACAACCTTTTGGCCGTTATCTTTAATAATTTCCAGTGCATCCAGAATTTTAGGCAAATGCGCATCATCTGCAAAACTTACGTCAACTACGGGGCCGATAATTTGTGCTATTTTTCCAATGTTTGGCATATATGTTTTAATTAATATAAGCTTTATTAGGCTTTTTTTGGATTGCAAAGCTACATTTTAAAGGCTAAAATTGCAAAGCTTTTATAAAGAAATACTCAGTTAACCTATAATTATTTATAAAGTAAAAAGGATACTTAAAACTATGTAATTTCGACAGGGAAAGATGCTTCTTTTAGCACTATAAAATTGTTGTTTGTATGATTAAAAAAGTTTAATGTTTTTTATGGGATAAAAGAAGCATAGGCATAGGTTTATGAAAAGTGCCGGGACCGTCCATCTTATTGTTATTAATGCCGGATAAAGGAATTTTTAAAAAAATTATAAAGGATTGAAAAGATATTCTATTTTTGTATTCCGTTTAAAAAAGCACTTGTAGCTCAATTGGATAGAGCATCTCACTACGGATGAGAAGGTTTGGGGTTCGAATCCCTACAAGTGCACTCTATTAAAGCCTTTCTGGTAATTTGCCAGGAAGGCTTTTTAAATGAAAATTACATGCTTAATTTAGTATTGTTTGGCCCTCCGGGTGCAGGAAAAGGTACACAATCTCAAAATTTGATTGACCATTACCACTTAGTGCATATTTCTACAGGTGATATTTTTCGGGCGCATATTAAAAATCAAACAGCATTAGGACGTGAAGTAAGCCAGTTATTGGCCGACGGCAAACTTGTTCCGGATGATATTACCATTGCGATGCTGGAAGAAGAAGTTAAGAAAAACCCAGGTGCAAAAGGTTTTATTTTTGATGGCTTTCCGCGTACCGTGCCACAAGCAGAAGCATTAGACGTTTTTTTATCCAGCATAAACGAAAAAATTACAGCGGTAATTGCTTTGGATGTGACGCAGGAAGAGTTAACCCGACGAATTGCTGAACGTCATAAAATAACAAATCGACCTGATGATGAGGCCGATAAACTTAAAAAACGTATCGACGAATATTTTACAAAAACGATACAGGTATTGCCTTATTACGAAGCGCAGGGCAAACTGGATAAGGTGAACGGAATCGGTAATATTGATACGATCTTTGCTGATTTACGCAAAGTAATTGACGCCCTATAAGACTGACTTAATTTTATTTGATAAAAGAAGCAGCAAAAATCATCTTTGCTGCTTTTATTGTATATAAAAATACAACATCCCGCAAACTCCAGCAGCTAAGTTTGTTCTACTTTAACCATTAACCATTAACCATTAACCATTAACCATTAACCATTAACCACATGTCCCAGGGTTCTAATTTTGTCGATTACGTAAAAATCTGTTGCCGGTCTGGTAACGGTGGTGCTGGTTCTGCACATTTACATCGGGACAAACATACAGCAACAGGCGGACCAGACGGAGGAGATGGCGGACGTGGCGGACATATTATTGTAAAAGGAAACGCCCAGTTGTGGACAATGCTTCACCTTAAATTCCGAAAACATGTTATTGCTGAAAGCGGCGGATCAGGTGGGAGTTCAACAAGTACCGGCAAAAGCGGGAAAGATGAAATTTTAGAAGTTCCGTTGGGAACTATAGCCAAAAATGCAGAAACAGGTGAAGTTTTATTCGAGATCACCAAAGATGGGGAAACCAAAATATTAACCGAAGGTGGCCGCGGCGGATTAGGAAACTGGCATTTTAAATCGGCCACCCAACAAACGCCACGTTTTGCACAACCCGGCGAACCGGGAAAGGAAGAATGGAACGTTTTGGAGCTGAAAGTATTGGCCGATGTAGGTTTGGTGGGTTTTCCGAATGCCGGAAAATCAACTTTATTATCCGTAGTAAGCGCAGCCAAACCGGAAATTGCTGATTATGCCTTTACTACTTTGGTCCCAAACTTAGGAATTGTGGCTTATCGCGGTAATAAATCTTTTGTGATGGCCGATATTCCCGGAATTATTGAAGGCGCTTCTGCTGGAAAAGGATTGGGTTTCCGTTTCCTTCGGCACATTGAGCGTAATTCTGTATTGCTTTTTATGATTCCTGCGGATACAAATCGCACTTTAACCCAGGAATACGAAATTTTACTGAACGAGCTGCAGGAATACAATCCGGAACTGATGCAGAAACCCCGCGTTCTGGCAGTTACTAAAGCTGATTTGTTGGATGAAGAACTGCAACAGGAGATGAAAAGCGAATTGCCCAAAAATATTCCTGCTGTTTTTATTTCTTCCGTTCAGCAAAAAGGTTTGATGGAGTTGAAGGATTTGCTTTGGAAAGCGATAAACAGTTAAGATGCTGTTTTTATCAACCTAAAAACTCAATCTTCAATTTGTCTTTTTCTAACCTTTACCGCAGGGTTTCCCTGGTAAACAAAATATGCTTCCATGTTTTTGGTAGCGATGCTTCCGGCAGCTAAAACCGCATGTTCATCAGCATAAACATTCGGACAAACTATTGCTTTTGCGCCAATCCAAACACCATTTGCCAAAAAAATCCCACCGGTAATTAGATCAAAGTTTTTTTTAGAATAATTATGATTGCCGGTAAGCAGCACTGCACCTTGCGACAAGCAAACATTTGCACCAAATTTTACCGGAACCAAGTTGTCGATCCAAACTTCTTCCCCAATCCAGCTAAAATCGCCAACGGTTAAAAACCAGGGGAATTTAATATTGAGCCGATGCCTGACTACAACGTTTTTTCCAATTTTCGAACCAAACATCCGCAGTAAAAAAACTTTGAAACCTGAAGATGGGAAAAAAGAAGTTTTAAAAATAATTGCACTGATGTAGAACCACAAAATACGTTTCAACCAATTTGCCCCCGGCTGATAATTGTGGTTTTGATATTCTGCTAAATTTGTTTTTCCAATCATCTTTGCCATGCTTCTTTTATCGTACTTTTTTCTATAAAGAAGTATAATGTTAGGGCAATTAATACATAAATTATCCCGTTAAAAACAGTATGGTGGTTAATCCTGTCCATTTCTTCGCCTTTCCAATATAAAGCAAGCAGCATAAAACGTAAAATGTTAAGTAATTGAAACCCAATTATACAACCAATCCAAAGTTGTATCCTGGATTTGATTTTTGTTGGAAAAGTTAGGGCAAATGCAGTTAAAAAACTCATCACGCCCAAACCCAAACAATCATACGCAAGGTTAATTTTGTTGTAACCAACAGCCATCAGCGAGTAACTATTGATTTTGGTTTGATATCCGAATAATTGCAAACCTGCCGAACTGCTATCGAGCAAAAAGTTGCGGAGCCATTGGATATAGTTAAAATGCTGCGATAAAAAAGCATTGTAATTTCCGCCTGGTTGCATTAAACCGTTATAAAAAAGGTTGGACCCATAGAAAATTGCAAATAAGAACAAAAAATGAAAGGCGAATTTAATTGCTGGTTTCTGAGATGAAATTTGTTTAATTTTTTGATTTGGTTCCTGCTTCTGCATCAATTCATCTATTTTTACATCTACCATCAGCCTGAACCAAAATCCTTGTAAAAAATGAAAGATAATGCCTTTTTTACCGTCCAAAAATCCGCGTTGAATAATTAGCCGGTAAAAGAAGTATATCAGCGGGCGCCAGTAGCGAGGTAATTTCCACCAGATATTTTTTAGCCAGGCTGTTCTTTCATCGGGCGTTCCTCCAAACTTTGGTTTTAAAGTTTGCTGCCTGATTTTTTGCATACGTTCTACTTCTTCAAAAGCTAATAAATCACTGTAATTGTTATGTTTATCGATCCAAAATCTGATCTGGTTTTCTTTTAAATTTTCTTCGCGGAGATAGCCATCTTTCCAAATAACCGTTTTGCCGGGCGCAATAAAACGATGGTCCATATTCTCGTTCAGATCAGAAAAACCAACATCATACCGGAACATTTTTAACTGATAAAACGGATAATAACCGCCATGCTTGATCCAACTTCCCTTAAAATAATTTTTTCGGTTGAAGTAGATGCCATTTACTTCGGAAAATTGCTGCTCCTCAAAATTTTGCAGCCGTAAAAGAAGCTCCGGAGAAACCTGCTGATCGGCATCCAGACAAATTACCCAAGGTGTTTTGATGTCGAAATTTTTAAGTGCAAAGTCCCATTGTTTAGGATGGTTTTTGAAAGGATGAGAAGCGGTAACAATATCAAACTGTTTACAAATAGTTAAAGTTGCATCTGTACTTCCTGAATCCAAAATAAAAACAGGTGCATTTAAAGTTTGGATAGATTGCAGCAAGCGCGGCAAATGTACTTCTTCATTAAAAGTAAGAATGATGAAAGAATACGGCCTCATTTTATAGTGATTAAGCAGTTGCAATTACTGCCTGATATAACTCCAAATACTGTTTAACCAACTGCCCGTCCGCAAAATCCTGTCGGATTTGCTTTGGAGATTGCAAGCGAATTTCATCAAGCCATTGTCGGTTACTGTTAATTTTTATCAATTGCTCCTTAAGCATTTTTGGCTGGTTATCAAACGTCCAACCTAAATAATTACGGTTAACATAAGCTGCCAGCCCGACATTGCTGCTGATTAAAACTGCAGTTCCAACAGCCAAAGATTCGATTACCACATTGCCAAAGTTTTCGTTATACGAAGGAAGGACTAGCAAATCATGTGCTTGCAATACGTTGAATTTATTTTCGTATTCCTGAAATCCAATCCAACTTACAAAAGCTTCCATGCTTCTTTTATGCACTATTTTTTTGAGTGAGTTGATGTATTCCGGTTCGCCGGTCCCGGCAATCGTTAATAAGTAAGGAAAGCTGATTTTATCCAAAGCTTCCAGCAAAATTTCTAAGCCTTTTTTAGCTTCTATCCTCGATAAGAAAAGCAGTTTCAGTAGAGTAGTTTTATCAGTTGAAACTTGTTGGGGAAGTTCTGGAAGACTGATAAAATTAGGGATTATTTTAATCTGTTTTGGATGAACGAGGCTGAGAATTTCCTGTTTTTCCTGCTCACTTGTAACGTGGAAACAGCAGTTGGCAAGTAATTTTTTGCCTGCTAAAAAATGCATCCATTTTTTAACCAGATGATGTTTATTGCCGAAAGAATAACTGCTTAATGTTCCTCTGGGCGATAAAACAACCGGCACTTTTTTAATTTGTGCGATCAGGCAAGCCAAAACAGAAACCAGGTTCCACCAGGCATGAATATGGATAACCAAAGGTTCATCTGTTTTTTTAATTGCTAAAAAAAGATGTTTTAACAAGGCTGGAGAAAAATGAGAATGATCTTTGGTAAGCCGTTTAAAAAAGCGGACTGCCACGCCTTCAATCCAAGTTATTGCTCCCGCAGTAAAAGAAAGTTCTGATTTACCGTTGGCTAATGTGGTTAATACTTCCACTTGCAAACCGCTTTTAACCAGTTCTTCGCTTAGTTTAGAAACAGACATGGTTGGCCCGCCGTAAACTACAGCAGGTTTATAAGATGCACTGATCTGGATAATTTTCAATCGGCTTTTTTAAGGATACGGATGATAAACAAGAACCGGGCAATGAGCAGCATGGTGATGTAACTCCAGAAAACAGAGTTTAGCAAAAATTCAAAACTCAGGCCGCGCCATAAAAACTGGAACAAACCCGAATAAATTAAAGCTGTACCTAAAATATATCCGCCAAAAAGGCTTTCTGCTTTTAACGCAATAAGCTGGGCAACAACGCCATATAGAAATAAAATCAGGAAAATGCCAATTCCGCCTTCAAACAGATAAGCATCGGCAATCAGCGCAGGTTTGGCAGAAACGTTCATTCCTTCAGCAGCGATTCCGGCATTGTAAACACGTTTCATCACCAGATCTTCTGTGTTTGGTTTGTTTGGCCAAAATACACGTGGTATTAAAGATTGAACAGATTGGCTGATCATTTTCATTTCATAAAAATCAACAGTTTTAGGAGTGGTTTGAAGATATTTGATGAGCATATCAATCTCACTCAACCTGAACACCAAAAAGCCCCAGTTGCTGTATTTTACTTCTTCTGAGTTATCAAAAGCAGCGTTTAAAGCAATTTTTGAAGCTGCTTCGGCAGAAAGGTTTCCCGACCAGGCGTTTTGCCTAAAAACCTGGTTGTAGGTTGGCAAAACCATAAAAATAAGCAGGAGCAAGGGCACAAAAATAAAGGTTACGGTACGTTTATAAACCGGATAAAGGAAAATAGCCAGTACCAGCAAGCTTACTATAATAGGTTCTTTATATCCTGATAAAAACGATTTGTAAAAATTAAACAAAAAAAGAACGCCCGAAATAATAATGTTAGGCAATTGCTGAAGCGGAATGGCAAAAGCCAGCGCCAGGGTTGCTGCAATAAAGCTTAAAGCGGTAAATTGTGTAGAAACCTGCTCTAAACCGGGAACAAAAGCAAAAAAAGCCGAAACCAGAACCGTAATAACAGCGATGTAAAGCAGCAGATCGGCAAGGTTAACCGTTTGTAAAATATACTTTTTTTTAACCGGATAATTCATAAAAAGCAAAATACCGGAAACAAAAACAGCATGGCCGAGGCAGTAATAACGCTGACATTGCGCAATCAGGATTAGTTTTTTGGGATCGGGTTTAAATAAGTGGTTTAACAGATGGAAGTTTTCATAACCAATTGTATCCAGGTAATAAAAAATGGTAGAGCAGCACATATAACCGGCAAAAATTAATTGCGTTAAAAATAGTGGCCGCATTAATTGTTCGCCCAAATTCCGGTCGGCTGGTATTGGTTTAACCCATCCGGTCATGGTTATTAAAAAGATAAAAAACGACCCGGACCAGGCAACCAAATAGGAACTTTGAGGAAAAGAGCTTAAAATCCAGGAAAATATCCAGGGAAGATAAAGCACAAAAAATCTTTCAATACGGATTGGATTACGCATATGCTACTATTTTTTCCTGCATGGCCTTTACCGCGTTTATAAAATTCCAGTTTTTAATGATCTGGGCAGAAGCTTGTCCGTATTGCTTCAGTAAAGCTTTATCCTGACATAAAAACTGTAGTTTTTGGGTTAAATCATCTGCATTTCCCGATTGAAAAATTGCGCCGTTTTCCTCTTCCAAAACTAAATCTGCTGCACAGCCAACTTTATCAGAAACTAAAACTGCTTTTCCGCAAGCCATGGCTTCGTTTACGGCCAAGCCCCAGGTTTCGCTGTTCGAAGAAAGGCAAAACAAATCGCAGGATTGATAAATAAATGGCATAGCAGACTGGTTCTGAAAATCCAGAAAATGAATGTTCGATGCTGTTTTTAGCAACCTTTTTTTTGCCTGCAGTTTTTTTTCCAGCGGCCCGTTTCCAACTAACAGCAAATGTGTATTTTGCTGGTTTAATCTTTCTAATCCTTCCAGTAGTAAAGCTGCATTTTTCACAGCTTCGAACTTTCCGGCAAAAAGGATTAAAATACCTTCATCTTCAATTCCAAGTTTTTGTCGAAGTGATGCTGCTTCTGCTGATCGATCTTCTGCAAACCTCTCATTATCAATAGCGTGAGGAGCAAAAGTAAGCTGATATGGCTTCAACCCAAACTTTTTAAAATAATCCTTATTGTTTTTGCCGACAAAAAAAGCATGATCAACCTGTTTATAAACCCATTTTAAAAAAAGGTTTTTTAAAGTAGCTTTCCATCCCGAAGGCCGGTTTAACAAAGTAGAATCACCGCGAAAAAAAACAGGGATTTTTCCTTTAAAATAGCAAATTGCTTTTAAATGGGCAAGATATGCCCAGCCGTAAACCAAAACGGCATCAGCTTTCCAGCTTTTAATTTCTTTGATCAGATCTGGGTTTTTAATCCCCAGGAAACGATCAGAACCAGGATTTTTAGCTGTATTTTTTTGAAACTGGTACGGATAACCTTGCAGCAATGGAATATCCCAGCTAATGCTTCTGCCAAAACCAGGGTCTGTTTGTTTTAATCCGGCTTCTCCCAAAGTATAAAAAACCTTGATCTCTATTTTTTTTTGCTGATGCAGCAGGCTAAAAACAGGCGCATAATATTGAATAGGATGTGTGGTGATGATTGCCAGCCTTTTCATCCTTTAACTATTGCTTCAAAAATTTCTACCTGCTTGCGCACCATTTGCCTTGCCGTAAATTCTTCAAATGTTTTACGGTCAAGAGAATTTTTGGTTGTAGAAAATTTTGCCCAATGGTTTAAAGTTTCTCTGACTTGTTGTTTTGCCTTAACAGGATTGTCCGGGAAAGTAATAACAGAACTGTGCGGGGAACAAGAGCGGATAATTGGAACGGCGCTGCTTTGCTGATGAAAAATAGTCAGCAAAGGTTTTTGCGCCATTAAATAAGGATAAATTTTTGAAGCCGTATATTGAGGATCATTGGAACCGGGAATAAACAAAGCATCGGCAGCAAGCAAAGTATTAATGGTGCTGTAAAAACCGATGCGATCTGTAACTTCTGTAACCTGTTTTTCTACGCCGCATTTTATTGCGAGAGGAAATATAGTCTGTTTCGCTAATTCTTTGGGAGCATAACTCGTTCCGATAAAATAGAGATGAAGTTTGCTGAACACTTCCGCTTCATCCTGCAATGCTTCTTTTAAGGCATAAAAAAGTAGTTGAACTGCGGTTTGCATATCTGCACCTCCGCGGCCAACATAAACCACATTAAAATTATCGGAGTTGAATTGAATTGCCGGCGGACAAGTTGCTATGTTTTTTTCGGCTATCTCAAAATCTTTTTCAAAAGCGCCAAAAGGAATTACCGCAGCAGGTTTGTTTTTGAGCTGCGGATAACGCTGTTGTAAAGTATCGATATAAGCCGGAGAAACGCTGATTAAACCATCGCATTTTTTCATGGCAATTGGTTCCAGATATTTGTGTAAACGATAGGAAAACCAGTATTTTGGCGGACGTTCTTCTTTTGGTTTATCCTGATAATAAGTTGAATGCCACGCATCCTGCATATCAATTACATAAGGAACAGCAAAACGTTTTTTCCAGTAAGCGCCTAAAACGCAAACCGGAAACTCTGTTGTAGAAAAATAAATCAGGTCGTATTTTTTTGCCGGTAAAAGAAGCATCACTTTTTTATGGTAGAACCAGAGCGAGCGTAAAGCCAAGCTTCCCAAACCGAATTTGGAAGTCCACTTTTTAGAAAAAGCTTTAACCTGATGAACGATCACATTTTTCGGAACGCTTTGCAGCAGCAATTCATCTTTCGGTATTTCCGAATATTTTTCATCCACACAAACTACTTCTGCTTCCCAGCCAAAATCTTTAAAAAATGACAAGCTCATTCTAATCCTTTGGCTGTCAGCCAAATTAGAAGGAGGGAAATAAGGTGAAATAATAAGAACGCGTTTCAAATAGCGATTGTTTCTTCTACAACTTTTAAAAATTTCAGGCTTTCGGTTTCCCAGTTTAAATCGTTGCGCGCAGCTTTAAAAGCTTCTTGTTTTGTTTGTAGTAATAAACCTGGTTCGTTAATCAAGCGTTTTAAAATAGCTGTCAATTGTTGTCCGTTTCCTTTTTCGTAACAAAAACCTAACGCTGGATTTTTATTTATAAATTGTTTTTGTGCTGTTGTATCACTTGCAACAACCGTAAGTCCTGCTTGTAAATAAGTGAATATTTTATTGCTGAGGGCAACGTTGTTATTGAGGGAAAAGCCAGGTTCAAGCGCAAGTCCAACATCAAATTGTGCAGCAAAAAGTGGTATTTTATCCGGGTTAATGGGTTGATGAAAAACTATATTAGGCTTATTTGCGAACTGTAATTCCTGAATTATTATATCCAGTTGTTTTCTTGTTTCTTTATCTATAAAACCTAATAAATGCAGTTCAATCTGTTTATCTTCCAGAAATTTTAATGCGGATAAAACATCCTGCAAACCGCGGTTTAAACCAATAGTTTGCGAAAACCAGAAGAGTTTTAAAGGTTCCGCTGCTTTAACAGCAGGTAACGATACTTCTTTTACCACAGGAAAAGCATTAAGCACGGTAACAGCTTTTTTTGAAGGGAAAAGCTGCTGATAAAGTGCTGCAATAGCTGGGCTGCTGGCTGTTAAATAATCAGTCTTAGGAATGTATTTTTCTTCCAGAAAAGTTTTTAACCGAACATCCATGTGGTACGGATTATTTGTGATTTCATTTCGGTGAAAATCCTCCGCATCAAAACCACATTTAGCTTTATTTTTTTTAGCTGCGATGACTGCAACCGGCAAAGCTGCCAGGTTATGTGCTATATATAAATCGGCACGTTGCCGCAATGCATCTTTTAACAGTAAGAAAGTGCACCTGCTTAATGACCTTTCTGCAAGCCAGTATTTAAAACCGACCAGCTTAATTAATATTTTTACTGCTTTATGCCGAACTCTTGTTATCCAGTATAAAGCTTTATGTGTTTCCGGAGTGCCTCCAATACGAATAGCGTTCCATTTTTTTACAGGAAGTATTTGTTGATCTATTTCTGTTCCCCAAGCGTTCCAGTACTGGTAAATTACTGTAACCTTATACCCGGATGTTGTTAAAGCATCGGCTTCTTTTACCAAACGCGGATTAAGTGCTGGCTGGCCGGACGTGACCAAAACGATATGAAAAGTAGCCTGCATCTTTTAATGCGTATTATCAAAAATATTTAAGTATTGCCGGGCAATAACTTTTATATCAAATTTTGCTTCTGCTCGCTTTTTGCAAATGTAACGGTCAATAAAAACAACTTTATCTACAGCATTAATCATTTCATTTATAGTGTTTACGATTAAACCAGTAATACCTTCTTCTATCACTTCAGCAACAGAACCTTTTTTAAAACCAATAACCGGTGTTCCGCAAGCCATTGCTTCAATCATTACCAATCCAAAAGGTTCGTTCCATTCGATTGGAAAAAGCAATGCTTTAGCTTTCCTTAAATACTGATTTTTTTGAACGTTATTTAAGGCACCGAGGTAAATAATCTGTTTGCCATCAATATATGGCTCGATTTCCTGCTTATAATATTGATAGTTATCGAGCGTATCAGGTATATTTCCTCCAATCCATAAAGTATGATTGGTTGCTTTTGCAACTTTAATAGCTGTATGTACGCCTTTAATTTTATCTAATCTTCCCAGAAACATTAGTGGTGCTTCTTTTAGCACCTGTTTTTGTATAAAGTAATCAGAAAAATTGATGGCATTATAAACAGTTCTCCAGTTTCCGGCAACATTTCCGGTAGAAACGCAATAGTTACTACAAGCTGTAAATATTAAGTTTTTTGGGTTGAAGGTTGAAATTTTCTGAATCCCATTAGCAGAAACCCCTCTGCCATAAGTCATGATTTTCTTTACTGGATTTTTTAATACCGGAAGCAAATACAATAAGCGGCCAAAATTATGTATAACATCAAACTGGTTTCTTTTTAAAGTTAAAAGGTACCAGACGTATATTAACTCGCGTATTTTTTGAATTTTTGAACGTTTTAAATCATTCCTGCCAAAAGTATAAACCTTTCCACTGATACTTGATTCTGGTCCGGCAAGCAGAGTAACCTGATGTCCCAAACGCTGGTATTCTTCAGCAAAAAGATAAACCAAGCGCTCATGTCCGCCATAAAATTCTGGTGGCACCGGAATACCTGGATCTGCTATTAACAGAATTTTCATTTATATTTACCTTTAGCTCTACTCGCGCTTAACTCCATCTTTTATCAGCACGAAATTCAGCGCTTTCTTTAATAAATAAAAAATCAGATTGGAACAAAGCTTTATCTAAAGGCCGACGCATTAATGAGCAAATATCATAAAGTACAAATCCTTTCGTTTGCATAAAGGCCATTACTTCTGCTGCTAACGGGCAGTCTTTGTAAATATCTATCATTGATACTTCTAACAGAATAAACTGTGCAAGTTGTATAGTTTGTTCGGCACCTTTTAAAATCTCAAGTTCGAAACCTTGTGTATCAATTTTAATAAAATCTGGTTGTGCAAAAGGTGTATTTGCAATAAGCTTATCCAGTGTTGTAAGCGTTCTTATTTCAATTTTGGCCCCGGTTTCATTATGCTCTTTTAACACAGAACTGGCTGTATCGTAAATGTTAAAATTAATTTCTTTTTCTGCCGAACCTAAAAGCGAGATATTAAAATCAAGCTGCTTGTTGGCAACAGTTTTTTGATTTAATAAGCCCCTTTTGCTTTCCTGGCCTTCAACCATCATTATTTTTGCTTCCGGAAAAACAGTTAAAAAGAGATTTGCCCAGTTGCCTTCATAAGCACCAATATCTAACACCAATTTGGGTTGATAACCTAATTTTTTTAAACGTTTAAAAGTATATTCCTGATCGGGAACGCCAAGCTTTTCTTTTAGTTTGTTTTTTAATGTTACAGGAAACAGGCGTTTTAATAGTTGTAGCATAAAAATTAATTAGCAAAGGGTTATTGTAAGTGCTATTATAAAGATCAAGACAACTTAAAACCCATAACGGATATAACTGATGTAACGCAATATTCGCCAGCCAAAAAACCTGCTTAAAAAAAAACTTATTGGGCCGCCACTGTATTTTCTGCCCGTATAATTGCCTGCTTTTGCTTGTAAAATTGCCCTTGCAGATAATTTTTTAAACCGTGGGTAAGCGGAAAGTGCAAAATCCCAATAATGCCTGGCAAAAATGTTATTAACCAGTTCCTGAGTATCAATTGCTGCAAGATGTTGTTGCTTCAATTCTAAAGCGTTTAATCTGGACTCAAATCCTTCTATGTTTAATTGTGAGGATAAACTAATCTTGTTTTGATATTTGCGGTAATAACATAGGGTTTCATTTGTACACACAATTTTACTTGCTGCTAAAACAACACGGCAAAAATATTCACCATCATCATCAACCGTTAAGCTTTCGTTCCAAAAACCAGCTTTTTTTATTAATTCCGCCGGAGTAAGCCATGCGTGTAAGGCAATCATTCCTCCCTGGTTATTTTCTGCCCCGTAAAGTTTTAGTAAAAATTGGAGAGGGTTGGAATTGCTTTTATAGAAGTTTTTTTCATAGTCTGAAGGTGAAAAGTTTTTGTAAGACTGCCCGTCCGGAAAGTGGATTACCGGACAAATACCCAGTTGACTGTTACTAAAATTAATTGCTTTTAACTGCTGCTCAATTTTAGTTTCTTCCAAAAGGTCATCGGCATCTAAAAACTGGATGTAATCGCCTTTTGCTTCTTTTATCCCCTTATTTCTTGCGGCGCTTGCACCCTGTTTTGCTTGTAAGAAAACTTTTATGGTTTTAGATTCATAAGATTTAGCAATGCTAAAAGAAGCATCTTCAGAGCCATCATCAATAATTAAAATTTCTTTATTTTCCCACGTTTGTTTTATAGCCGAAGTAATTGTTTCAGCAATATACTTCTGTGCATTGTAAACCGGAATAATAATGGAAACTAAGGGTTTAGACATATTTTAATTTGCAGGCAATAGTTGTATTTTAAATGATTTAAACCGAATAATTAAAGTTGCTGAAACTTTTGTGATAAATGTTGCTGCACCTGTTGGTAAATAGCCAAGTACTTTCGGGCACTAATTTCTAAGGATAAGTTTTCTGTAATATAACTTCTGGGTGTAAACTTTTTTTCGGATAGAAGCTTTAAAAATAAATTGAGTTTTGATGGAAATTCTTCAATAGACTTAAATTTTAACCCGCAACGTTTATCCCAATAAGGGGTAGAGCTTACAGGTTCATATTGAACAGTATGTGGATAATAAGAAGGATCCTCCCAAAAGCTGCCTTTGTCCCATGCTAAAATAGGTGTATTTGTAGCTAAAATCTGTTGATAAGCCATTCCCTGCGTTTCGTGCTCGCATAGATAAATCACAGCTTTACTTTGTCTTATTTTTGCACGTAATATTTCATGATTATAAAAACCGTAATTTATTATTTGATAATTAAGCTTCTGTAATTCAAGCGTTTCTAAAATTGGCTTTAATAAAATTTGTGTTTTAATTTCCTTATCCCACATAATTTTATTGTAGATTAAAAAATCGAACTCGTTACTTTTCGGTTCAGGAAACCAGTACTTTGTATCAATTCCGGCTGGCCAAATGCTTACTTTATCACTATAATACGGATCAAACATGTCTTTCATCCAATTGCCAGGAACCAAAATTTTTTGAACAGAAGGATACTTTTTAAAAAAAGATGGTTGGTCTGAGGGATGAGAGAAAATACCTGCACCAAACAGAATGGGATTTTTCCATTGATATTTATCAAGCACTTGAGGTTTGCCGATTATACATGCAATTTCCAAAGGGTTTTTTTTGATAAACTTGTAATCATTAAACCTGTAAGAAACGCCGATTTTATCTAAACCCTTCATTAGCTGCAGTGCAATCATCATTACACCGCCAGGACGGAATTTTCCACGTAAAACTTTTCTGATTATTTTTCTTGGATACCTATCAAAAGGAAACCATCGATCAGGATCTGGTTCTTCGTAAAAAATATTTAGCATGGTTTATTAATTAAGTTATTTGCAGCAATATTTAGTGCGCAAAAAATGGAAATCTGAGTAAAAAACCAAAGGAGGGGATTACTTGGAATTAAATATTTTAATCCATTGGTTTTTGGTTGAAATTACTTCTTTAGCCATGTTATTGTTTAGCCAAGGTTGCACAACATATTGTAAGTATAAATCCTGATTTTTATCCAGTTCGATAATCTTATCAATCAAATCAGAAAAATCAGTTTTATTAAAGCTAAGCTTCATTTTAATATTGCGGCCTCGCATTTTTAAATGTCTTTTAAAACGGTGATAGGGCGAATGATAAAATTCTGGCCTAATGTCTTCAAAATCCTGCTGGCAATTCTTTTCAACCCAATTAATAAAAGGGGTTTGATTAAGCTGCAAATATTCCCTTGCATGAATAAAGCTTTTGGTGTTAAAAATATCACCAATGTATGGATCTCCGAGATAAATTGGGATACTTCCTGCCAACATTGCATCATAAAGTTTTTCTGTTTGATAGCCTGGAAACAAATCATTTTCAAATGCAATAGTAAACTTGTATTGCTGTAAAAAACTTCTTTTAGCAGTCCATTTATCAGTTTGGTTTAACTGATAAATTTCCGGCATATTGTTCATGGATTTTCCAGGGGCATCTACTTTTTTGTATTTATTTAATGCTTTAAAAAAGGCTTCCCGGTATGGAACCGGATTAGAATACAGAAAGTTGCAAAACTTACTTTTATTTTTTAAAATGCCTTCTGCATCTGTTATTATTGGTTTTACAAGTGACTTTGGATCGAAACCATGCCATTGAATGCGTTTATAATTTTCCTGGTTAATAGTTTCTTCTCTTGAAATGCCAAAAGCATATTCGCAACAGTTAAAATCAGGTTTTACATTTTCGCAGAAATAACCAATCCGTGTGTAGTTTCCTTTCTGGGGTATATCATTTCCGTATGGGCCAAAAACAATAAAATCAGGCTGGCTGCTTTCCCTGAAATCAAAAACATCATCTAATTCATTTAAAATTTCTGCTTTGGCAGTTTCAAAATCAAGGCCATTCTGAAATTTTATGTTTACTGTTTTCAGCATATAAAATCAAAGTCGGTTTTCTGGTTTTCATGCTCTAAAATATTATATAATTTGTTGTAAATGCTTTCTAAGTCAGTATATTCATGTAAAGCGCTGCTATTATTGTTATTTTTAAAAGAAGCATTTTTCTGAACCCACTGTAGTTTTAGTCCGAGAGCAATTTTTAGATTCGACCATATAGAGATTTCCGCATCATCTCCAGGATACCCGTATTTTACTTTAGCAATCATTGCTTCATATTTTAAAACTCTCCGGGTTGATAAGCTGGTAATATTACCAGGCGTATCAACTGTTAATGAATTATAACCAGTGTAGTAGCCTATTTTTGCCTTTAGAAAAGAGCAACGCAGGGAAAACTCCCAATCAATCATTCGAAATTGAGTATCATATAAACCGGTAAAACTTAAAGCTTCTTTTCGGATTAGTATATAAACATCACTAAAGGTAAAACACGAAGTTTCGTCTTTTTGCCACTGTAAAAAGTACGATAGCCTGCTTGCTTTATTTATTTGTTCAGAATATTGCAGGTTAGTTTGTAAGGTATTGGAAATACAAATATTAATTTCAGGATGTTCAATCATCCAGTTTTTGCACTTCCTGATGGATGCAAAACAAAAAATATCATCGTCCATAATTTTTTTAATAAACTTTCCGTTTGCAAGTAACATACCTTTATTCCAGGCATGTGCCTGATTTTGGTCGGGTTCGTTTATATAACAATGAATTTTTTTATCTATGTACAATTGTTTCAGATAAGATGATGTTCCATCGTTGCTATTGCCATTAATGACAATTATTTCTTCGTCTGCCAAAAGTTCATTTATCAGCTTTTCTAATGTGATTTTTAGAAAAGGCAGACGGTTGCGTGTTGCAAGTATATAAGAAATATTAAATGTCAAAATGAAAAAAAGGTTGTTAAAAGAAGTATTCTTATTCTAAATAAATAAGTTTCTTGTGAAATTTTTATCTGTTAAATTTAGAAAAAATCCAGTATTTAGATTTATAAGGAATATGGATAAGCAACATAATCAAAACTGTAGCTATTCGGGGATGTACATTTTTAGCTTTTAAATTAAGCAAAAAGTGTTGTGATATATATGGATACTTGTATAAGTTGGCACTTCCAAAATGTACAATTAAAGGTTTCAATTTTCCTTTCGGGTACCAGGAACGATGCAAGGCGGCACCAGGTTCCGGATTGTTGATTTCGCGGTAACCAGTAAGCACATTTAATTTAGAGGTATGTTGGTCTGTGTACAAATCTGTCATCAGGATACTGTTGTCTGCAACGGGGGATTGTTTATGCAATGCCATCGCTATAGAAATCAGGATTTCTTCATTTATCCAATTGTCATGTATCCGCTGAAAACCTAACTGATCATAATCCAATGCAATTTCCCTGACTGTCTCAAAGATTTTTGTTGAGCGGGTTGATTTTAAAATATAATAAACACCACCGTTAAAGCGGGCAAGTTTGGTAATGCCAAATGTTTTATAAATTGTGGAAGCTTGTTCTTCGCCGCACCAGTCTGCGGCTTTAACCAGGTTGCCTACAACAGAAACATTTTTGCCCTTAAATACATCAAACGCTGGTTGTAAAGAACTATAGCACAAACAATCTGCATCTATAAATAAAGTATGTTTGGTTTGAAGGTACTGGTCGATGTATAATTTAATTCCGGTGCCCTGGTCTAAATGTTCTGGTTTGGCTTCAATAATAGAAACACTTTTTTTTAGTGTGGCAGGTAGATCAAATCGCAAATCTGTTACAATATAAAACTTAATTTCATTGGAACGTAAAACAGAGCGGGCACAATTTAAAGCAAATTTAACATAATTAACTTTGCTTGTAGCAAAAGTAATTACCGAATAATCTGCTGTAAAAACTGTTTTCAAAATGTAATTTTATTGAAATGCCTGCTTTAATGTAAAGATCAACTTTTCTGCTTTGTATCTTAAGATACTACGGTGGTGCCATTTATAATTGTAATATAGTTGCGGCAGTAAAGTAAGTTTATCATATAATTTTTGATCTGCACCTTTCAAAGATTCGCTGCCCAAATGCCTGATAAAAGAAGTAGGTACCAAGACATTCTTTATTTTATATTGCAGCAACAATTGTAAGTAATCATTATCACAATACCAGAAAAGAAGTTTTTCATCCAGCTTTCCTATCGTATCGAAAATTGTTCTTTTTACAAAAAAACACCATCCTGTAAAAACGCCAAAATAACCCTCGGCAGGTGTTGTATAAGCTGTATATCCTATAGATTGATGATAGTTTCGGCAATAAGGAGTAGCGCTTAATATAGTATTATCACCTTCCATAGCTGCTAATATTTCAGAAGCCCAATTTTGATAAAATATCAAATCGTTGTTACATAAACATACAAATTTATTATTTGTGCTTTTTAAACCAATATTAAGATATTTATTAAAGCCAAATTTTCCTTCAGGATAAACAGTTCTTGTGTTATTAAATTGAAACGGGAACAAGCTTTTTTCAGATTCGATTACAAGTACATCAAACTTAATTTTCGCCGGATTTTCTGATGCAAGCACGGTTGCAATAGTTTGCTCCGTCAAACTTTTTAAATAACTATTTTTAGCATAACTTAAGATAATAATATCGATATGTACCGGCAATGTCTCCAAATTGTTTGTATGCAGAAATATAATATCGGTAAAAAATTCTGAACTTATGTATTAGCAGCAAAATGCAATGCAAGCAGTTTAGACCAGTGCATTTTATCCTGCAAAAAGCGTTGTGTAAAAGAAGCAACCGCAAGGTTTGTACTCGTATTTAACTTAACTGTAAGCGGATGTTGTTTAAGCCATTTTTGTAAAGGGAAAGAGAAACCCATTTTTTTTCTGTTCCAGATGGTTGCCGGCAATTGTTGCTGATAGCTGCGGACGAGTAAACCTTTAGCTAACTTTTTATCAAACCTTAAATTGCTGCTGATGCTGTTAACTGCAAGCAGAAATTCGGTATCTAAAAAAGGCATCCTTATTTCTATGCCGTGCTGCATGCTCATAGCATCGGTATCGCGCAGCAACTGGTTTTTCATGTAAAAATCCTGCTCTAAATTAGCAGCAAACAGCTCAGGGTTTGTTTCTGTAATTGCAGGGTATTTAAACTCACTAATTTTAGCCCATACTTCTTTTACCGGTATATTTAAGATAGCTGCTATTTGATGCGGTGCAAAATAGCCACGCAAAGCAAGATAGTAGCCAACCTCGGAGCGGAGCGATAAATAGGCCAGTTTTTGATAAGCTTCTTTTGGAGATTGCTGAAACCACTTTAAAACACTTATTGATAATTGGCTTTCCATTTTTTTAAGCAAATGCATTCTTTTAAAAGATGGATAACCGCCAAATAGTTCATCTCCGCCTAAACCTGAAAGCACTGCTTTTAGCCCTTGTTTTTGAGCAAGCTTTGCTACCAGCCAGGTATTTATCCCATCGGCTGATGGTTGGTCCATTGCCTGTAAAATAGCTGTTGCCTGTTCGTTAAAATCTGCTGCTGTAATTTGTTGCTGCTGATGCCGGCTTCCCAGTTTTGTTGCCATGATCTGTTGAAACTTCGATTCATCATATCCTGCTTCTTCAAAAGTAAGCGATAAGGTATGTAAAGCCTTACCTTTTACTGCTGATGCTTCCAGGGCAATAATACCGGAATCAATTCCTCCGCTTAAAAAAACGCCAATCGGTGCATCTGCAATTAAATGCCGGTTTACGGCTTTGTGCAATTTTTGCTGCACCAGTTGTTCTGCTTCCTTCTGGTTGCAAATTAATTGTACTGTTTTGGGTTGAAGATAGCTGCTGGTCCGATAAGTTTCCGCATCAATTTTCCACTCCAAGAAACTTCCTTTTGGCAGCATTAAAACCTGGTCTAAAATTGTGACAGGTTCGGGTATAAAACCAAATGCTAAAAAGAGTATTTTCCAGTCGGGCCGGTTCTGGCTAAAGCCGATTTCACGAAAAGCCCTGATTTCTGAAGCAAAAATCAGTTCTTTATTTTTAATATGATAATACAACGGTTTCATTCCGCTGCCATCCCTTACTAAAAAAACCTTTTGCAAACGTTTATCATATAGGGCAAAAGCAAACATGCCGTTAAAACGATGGAAAGCATTTGTTCCCCAAGAAGCATATGCAACCAGGATAACTTCCGTATCAGATTTTGTTTTGAACTGGTAGCCAAGATTTTGCAACTCAGCTTTAAGTTCCAGGTAATTATAAATTTCGCCGTTAAAGGTAACCGTATAATTTTCCGTAATATCCTGCATGGGCTGAGTGCCATCAGCAGAAAGGTCGATCAAGGCTAAACGGCGATGGCCAAAGCAGATACTGTTTTTATCAGCTAAAAATAATCCTTCGCCATCTGGCCCACCGTGTTGCATAGCAAGGCACATGCGGTTAACAAGTCGGCGTTTTTGATCTGCATGTGTATTTAAAGAAACCTGGCCTGCAATTCTGCACATATAGCTGCTTACTTTATAAAGCTTCGCCCTTTCAGTTACATTTTATTATGCAACTAATTGGTTTTTAAAGAGAAAAAAGGCTACAGCCGATCTACCAGGGCAGAAGAGGCATTAACCAAAATAGATTGTCCCAGGTTCTCTAACCGTACAACCAATTGTTTTTGTGATTTATAACTCACCATCTCGCCCGATAGTCCTTTTAAGGGGCCAGCTTTAATCACTACTTTTTCTCCGGGGGCAATATGTTCTGCTGTAACTTCCAGGTCGATTTCGTTTGATAAAAGCAACTGTATTTCGTTAATCTGCTGGTCTGGCATGGCTGCAATCCTGCCAGCGTGATATAGAAAACGCACGATGCCTTTGGTCATTAAAACTTCTGTTTGCTGTTGCTGTGTAATCCGTACAAATAAATAAGATTGAAAGAGCGGTTCGGTTACCCATTTCTTGCGGTCGCTCCATTGTTTAAGTGTTTTTTGCAAGGGCAAATAAGATTCGACACCTTTTTTTTGCAGCAGTTCAAAAGCTTGTTTTTCGGCCCTCGAACGGGTATAAACGGGATACCATTTAGGTGATGCTTCTTTTAACATGGTTTTTTTTAGAATAGAAGTTTTAGTTAATCCAACGGCTGATTTTCCACCATTTGGGTGCAATATCATCCGAATAATAACCAGAACTTGCATAGCCATTATAATCTGTATAATAATAACTTCCGGACTGGTCTTTTTTACCGGAAGTATAAATTCGGGAATGAAAGTTTTCCTCAGCATAAGCATTCAGGATAATAACGGTATTGTTTAAGCCGTATTTACCAGAAAGCTGTTGTGGGATTTCGGCAGAGTAAAAAGAAGATTTTCCGGCACGGATTACAAAAATATTAATATCGCTCTGGCGGATAACCGGGATAGAATCAGAAACCAAACCAACCGGTGCAGTATCAATCATAATAATATCGTAGCTGGCTTTTAATTTTTCAATCAGCAGGTTCATATTTGGGTGATGCAATAGTTCCGACGGATTAGGCGGTACCGGACCGGAAGGTATAAAATCTATGTTCTCGTATTTGGTTTTAAAAATAATCTGTTCCATACCTATCTGGCCGGCCAAAAAGTTACTCAGACCCAACTGGTTGTCCTGCTGAAAAACATGGTGAAGCCTGGACCTGCGGAGATCTGCTGCAATCAGGATTACTTTTTTATCGATTAGCGCTAATGTACTGGATAAATTAACGGCAATAAAAGATTTGCCTTCGCCTGAAACTTCCGAAGTAATACAAATTACCTTGCTTTGCTTATCGGCAGCCATAAAACTAAGGTTTGTCCGTACGGAACGAACAGATTCTGCAAAAACAGATTTAGGTTTAACCAATGATAAAATCTGGGTGTTGTTCTGGTCAAGCTTGTACGGAAACTTTCTGATCATACCAATTACCGGCACCTGTGTTATACTCTCTATTGTTTCTTTATCAAAAATATACGGATTTAGCATCCGTAACAATAAAATTAAACCAGAACCAATGAACAGGCCAATTAAAATTGATTTTTGATAGATGCTGTTTGCATCAGGTGCAACCGGAATAAAATTAGGTTGTGCCTGTTCGATAATTGTAGCGCCGGCAAGGATAGAAGAGCGGCTGATCTGCGCTTCCAGTTTTTTTTCAGACAAAAAAGAATACACTTTATCGTTAATTTCAAAATCGCGTTTCAGGCTTACAATATCGCGTTCTGCTGTTGGTAATGCCGCCACCTGCTGGTTTGCCAACTGCAACTGGTTGTTTAAATAAGTAGTAGTTAGTTCAATGCGTTTAACAGAAGCATTGATGTTGGCAAGCGCGGCATTACGTACTTCGGCCAACTGTTTATCAATTTCTGTTACCTGCTGCGATGCACTGGTATAAGTTCTAAGCAGGTCTGTTTTTTCTGAAAGCAACAGGTTGAAGCGTGTCAGCAGTCCGTTTAGCAGCGGGTCTACCGTTCCCTGCATATTTAAATTAAGGCTAACGGCATTTTTTTCGTTACTAATTTGTTGTTTCAGTTGGTTAATACCAATCAGTTGTATGTTTAATAAAGATTTTTGTGCTTCGGCATCCTGCACTTTACTGAGCATAAGTGTAGCAGAATTGCTGACATCAAAAACTTTTGAGCTCTTTTTATAAGCTTCCAAGGATTTTTCTGATGATTTTACCTGCTTGGAAAGATAATCGAGCTGGTTATCAATAAAAGTAATGATCTGGGAAGCCGAAAGCATTTTGCGGTTTCTGTCGAAATCCAGATATTCTTTCATAATAGCATTTAAAATATCCGATGCAAACTGTGGGTTAGAATCTGTTTCCTCTATGTTAATTACATTAGAATTTTTGATGGCCTCGCTGGTATTTAATCCGGCAGCTACACGCGGATAAAAATCTTCAGGCGAATTAAACCGGAAGAGGTAAACCGATTTTGGCTCAAAACGAACCTGGGAAGGATGCAGTAAAAAACTTGTTTTACCAATAATAATAGGTTGGTTATAGGTAAAAATTGCCTTTATATCACGGTTATCAATTTTATAGCTGAGGCTGAACTTATCAGGATTTATGGCTTGAAAACTAATGAGTTCTTTGTAAAGTGTAGCACTATCTTCCTGCAAAATCTCGATGTCCAGCGGTTTGTCGGGATAAGTTTCATAGGTGCGGATGCGGCCAGCTATAAAAAAGCTGATTTTATAATCCAGGTCTTTAACCGCATTAATAATCAGGCTTCGGCTTTTTATGACATAGCTTTCGCTTTGTACTTTATTAGTTGCGCGGTCTGCAGTGTTCATTACGCTTACCAGCTCAGAAATTTCCGATTTCTTTTCATCAAACTTCATTATCGCACTTGTAGCGTACGATTTTGGCGTGTACCACAAATACAATCGGCCAAGCAAAAAACAAAGCAGTACCGAAAAAGCAACCAGATACCACCTGCTTAAAATAACACGGAACAAACGCATATAATTAATGCTGTCATTCGGTTTTTGAGGATTGCTTGTATTAATTTCCTGCATCGTATTTTAAGTAAGAATATTAATAGAAAATGCAGTATTTGAACATGCCAAAACAGGCTGTAAATTATCTGAAAGCTTTTTTAAAGAATTAGTTTGTAGGAAACTAACAGGCAGCAGGTTTAAATGCTGCTTTACCAGCTTGTAGCTATTGTTTAATTTGGCCAACCGCACTTTATCAATATATAAAATCTGTATTGCTTTTTCTGTTAATCTGCCTGCTTCTCCAATCATATCCACAGATTTGTTTTATCTTTTAACAATAAGTAATTTCCTTTTCTACGTGCTTTGCCTAAAACGGTTACCTTTTGATTAATAATTTTAAGAGTGATTGCTGTTCTTGCTAATAAAACCTTTTTGCACTGGTTTTTAACTTTTTGTTGCAGCAACCGTATTTGGATTGGCCATGAAACAGACAAACTCTTAGCTGTAGATTTTATATTTTGCAGGTTTTGCGTTAAGCATCTATCTTCCGCAAAAATTTTACAAGCACAATTTAATGTACGTCGTATAGTATTAAATAATTTAAGCTGAAGACAAGCAACTAAAAAAAACAGTGCTAAAAGAAGCATCAAGCTAAAAGGTTAATTAAATTTTACTTTTTATAATAGTTGGTTAAACTATTAGTTAATATTCGGAATGTCAAATATGACAAATAATATTCTTTTTGCATGCATAATATAAGTGATGAAGATTTCTGTTATAACCGTGTGTTACAATGCCGTTTCTACAATAGAATCTTCTATTCTTTCGTTGCTTGAACAGGATTATGAAGATGTTGAATACATTGTAATAGATGGCGGATCTGCTGATGGTACAGTTGGTGTTATCAATCGTTATTTATCGCACATTTCCTATTTCAGTTCGGAACCGGATAATGGAATTTATGATGCCTTAAACAAGGGGATTGAACATGCCACCGGTGATGTAATCGGCATTCTTCATGCTAATGATTGCTTTGCTTCACAAAATGTGTTAAGCACAATTGCACAGGTTTTCCAGTCAAAAGATGTAGATGCTGTTTATAGCGATTTAATTTTCTATAATGATAAAGGCGAGACGGTTAGAAAATGGAAATCAGCAACAAGTAAGCGCCTGCTTTTGGAACTCGGTTGGATGCCACCACACCCTACTTTGTTTATAAAGAAAAAAATTTATGATCAATACGGAAATTATCGGCTTGATTTCGGCACGGCAGCAGATTATGAACTGATACTTAGGTTCTTTTATCGGTATAGAATAAAAACCGGCTATGTTAACCTGGTTTTTGTAAAAATGTTAACTGGCGGATTAAGTAACAAAAGTATTTTAAGCCACGTAAGAGGAAACATCAACGACTTTAAAGCAATGAAAAAGCATGGTTTACATGCTCCTTTTATCGCTGTTTTTTTAAAGCCGTTGCAAAAGTTAATCCAATATTTATAATTTATATTAATTTAAAGTTAAATTTTTATAGCTTTAAATAATATTAAATAAAGTATTATGTTTCCATTTATCTATTATCTTACAGTTACTGGTGTTTCTATTTTGTTGGTACTAATTATTTTACCTTCAGTTATCCACATTGCACGACAAAACAATTTATTTGATGATCATTCTGTTGACCGGAAAGAACACGGATACGGAATTCCACGCTTAGGCGGAGTTGCATTTTACATCAGTATTGTTTTAGCATCATTATTAATAGCCAAAAACGGAACAGGGCTTCCTTTTTATGAACTCTATGCAGCAAGTATTATTTTATTTGCAATCGGTATTAAAGATGATTTATCTGGCGTGCATTGCCATACAAAACTGGCCGTTCAGGCATTGGTTTCTTATATTCTTACTGTTCCCGGTAACATCCGCATCACCAATTTGCATGGTATTTTTAATGTTTATCAACTTGGCTATCTGCCAAGTGTTATTATTTCTATGCTGGTTATTATATTCATCATCAATTCTTTTAACCTGATTGATGGCATCGACGGACTTGCAGGAACGCTGGGCGTAATTGCTTCCTGCGCATTTGGCTTTTACTTTATGGTTGCCGGCCAAACCCAGTTAGCTGCCCTTGCTTTTTCTACTGGCGGTTCGCTTATTGCTTTTTTGGCTTACAACTATTCGCCGGCAAGGATTTTTATGGGCGATGCAGGTTCCTTGTTTATCGGAATGCTCTGTGCTGTTTTTGCCATCAAATTTATATCGATAAACGAAGTATCGACTGTTTACAACCTGCCCGCTGCTCCTGCATTTGCGGCTGCCGTGCTGATTGTTCCTGCATTTGATACTTGCAGTGTAGTTATTACCCGTATTTACAACAAAAAATCTCCTTTTAAGCCAGATCGTAACCACATCCACCACCGGATGCTGCTTTTAGGTTTAACACATCTGCAAACAACATTTATATTAGGCATTGTAACCCTTTTATTTATTGGTTTGGCACTAGTATTTAAACAGGAAGACAATGCTTTGTTACTGCTCCTTTTTGTGGCTATATTACTTTTGATGAATGGCTTATTAAACCACCTGCTGAGCGCAAAAAGCAAACAAGTATTCCAGGTTGGCAATTTAATAGGCTAACGTTTCGTTGCATCTTTTAATAACTTTGTTCTTCAATAATTAAGAACATGAAGATTGCTGTAAACGGTTTTGGCCGTATCGGACGTATTTTTTTAAGAAACATATTACTTCGGCCGGATATAGAAGTTGTTGCTATAAATGATCTGGGAGATACCAAAACCCTTGCCCATTTATTTAAGTATGATTCTGTTCACCGCGGTTTTAAAGGAGAAGTTACTTCGGATGAAAACTATCTCATCATCAACCACAAACCAATTCGTGTTTTCAGGGAAGCAGATCCATCGCAATTGCCCTGGAAAGAACTGGAAATTGATCTGGTAATCGAATCGACCGGAAAGTTTATAACAGAGGCAAAAGCTTCTTTGCATTTAAAAGCAGGGGCAAAACAGGTAATTATATCAGCGCCATCTCCCGATAAAAATATTCCATTCGTAGTTTTAGGCGTTAATGATGATTCGGTGGATTTGAGTTCACCAATCCTGTCCAACGCTTCCTGCACCACCAATAATGTTGCTCCTTTAGTTAAAATTTTGGATGATAATTGGGAAATAGAAGACGGTTATATTACCACCGTACATTCCATGACCAGCGACCAGAACCTGCACGATGCCCCGCACAAAGACCTCCGGCGTGCCCGGGCCGCATCAAGTTCCATCATTCCAACCACAACTGGTGCAGCCAAAGCTATTACCAATGTTTTTCCGCATTTAGAAGGCAGGTTAGGCGGGGCGGGAATCCGTGTGCCTGTACTTAACGGTTCGCTAACAGATTTTACCTGTACCTTAAAACATCCGGCTACGGTAAAAGAAATTAACGAAGTATTTTTAAAAGCGTCGCAAGGTTTCCTTAAAAATATTTTGGAATACACAGAAGACCCGATTGTTTCTGTAGATATTTTGGATAATCCGCACAGTTGCATTTTTGATGCGCAGCTAACTTCGGTTGTAGGCAGTTTGGTTAAAGTAGTTGGCTGGTACGATAACGAAATGGGTTACTCCAGCCGCTTAACAGATCTGGTAGCAAAAATTGCCTTGCTAAAAGAAGTATATTGAGTAAACCTACATCCATAAAAACCAGAAAAGCGGAATTAACCGCTCTCCTGGAATCACCACAAAAAAAAGGACTGTTTGTAAAATTTAGGTTTATAATTGGTTGGGAAGGATAATTTATAACACAAGTTTTAGGGATGTTTGCGGATAGCTTTTAAACCGGAATTCTTGATTTTGCACAGGCGCTTCTTTTTGAATATGCAGTTTGTAATACGCCATTCCTTTGGTAGTAATTGATGCGGTTAAGCTTAAATATTTAGTATCGCTTGCTTTTTTTGCATCGATAAAAAGAGCAACATCTCCGTGCAGTTCGATCAAGCCTTTGTAATACAGTTCCTCTAAAACCACAAATTTAAACCTGCTGAAAAATAAAGAAATACTTAAAATCAGGTATGGCCTTAAAATATCGGTACTGCGGGAAGGGACCGGATTGTTAACAATCATTTTGATGATTTTATGGCGTAAAGAAGTGAAGTTAAACATGACTGTATTGATTATTGATTTGTTAATCTATAGCCAATAAAAATGCCAGGTAAAACTTCTCGCAATTGCAAAAGCCACAATGCTTCTTTTACCGGGTAAAAATTGATACCAATATGCCTTTTCCTGTTCCCAAAGTTTTTCGTTAAAGTAAATAGATGTTAAACCTTATATTTGGATTTTTTAGCTGTAAAAGAAGCATTTTTGAACTTAAACCGAAGCTGAAAATCAAGGAAAATAAACTAACAAAATGATTAAATTTATTCCGGTAGAAGAAATATTAGAAGTGCGTAACCAGGTGCTGCGCGAAGGAAAATTAAAACCAGATGAATGCCGTTTTCCGTCAGATTTAAATGAAGGTGCTTTCCATTTGGGGAATTTTGGGGAAAATCAACTCCTTTCTATCGCATCTTTCCATCCACAAAATATAGAACCCTACACCGGCAAAGGTTACCAGTTGCGCGGAATGGCAACAGTTCCGGGTTTTCAGGGAAAAGGTTACGGCAACCAGATCCTGAATTTCGCTATCGTTTACCTTCGCAGGCAAAAAGTGAATTATTTATGGTGCAATGCCCGCAAAAAAGCGCTTAACTTTTATGCTGGTATTGGCTTTGAAATTATTTCGGATGAATTTGATGTTCCCGGAATTGGCCCGCATCACGTTATGTACCTCAAAATCCAATAACAGCACTGATTTTTATCCGATAAAAACAGCATCTGCTAAAAGGCGTTGTTAATCTGTCGAACCAGGAAAAAGATAAACAGCAAATTTGTACTTTTCCGCCTTAAAACACCTTTATGAAAACAATAGACCAAGCCAGCTTTGCCGGCAAAAAAGTTTTGATCCGCGTAGATTTTAACGTTCCGCTGGATAAAGATTATAATATTACGGATGATAACCGCATTACGGCTGCTTTGCCCACCATCAAAAAGATTTTGCAGGATGGAGGCGCAGTAATTTTAATGTCGCATTTAGGCCGGCCAAAAGATGGGCCGACGGAAAAATATTCCTTAAAACATATCGTTCCGCATCTATCTGACTTATTAGGACAACAAGTAGAATTTGCAGATGATTGCATCGGTCAGGAAGCAACAGATAAGGCAAAAGCACTGCAAAGCGGCGAAGTTTTATTGCTGGAAAACCTGCGTTTTTACAAAGAGGAAGAAAAAGGCGATGTCGGGTTTGCTAAAAAACTGGCTGCCCTTGGAAATATCTATGTAAATGATGCATTTGGGACGGCGCATCGTGCACACGCTTCTACTTCTATTATTGCGCAGTTTTTTCCGGATGCCAAATACTTTGGTTATTTAATGGCTTCTGAATTGGAAAATGCAGAAAAAGTTCTGAACAATCCGGTAAAACCGTTTACAGCAATTATGGGCGGCGCAAAAGTTTCTGATAAAATCCAACTGATTGAACGTTTGCTGGATAAAGTTGATAACCTGATTATTGGCGGCGGCATGACTTACACTTTTTTTAAAGCAGAAGGCGGAAAAATCGGGAAATCTTTAGTTGAAGAAGATAAACTGGATTTAGCAAAAAGCCTCGTTCAAAAAGCAAAAGATAAAGGTGTAAATTTGATTTTACCGGTAGATTCTATCATTGCAGATAATTTTTCTAACGATGCCAATACCGAAATTGCCAAAAACGATAACATTAAAGAAGGCTGGATGGGATTGGATATCGGACCGGAATCAATCGAAGCATTCTCCAAAGTAATTGAAACATCAAAAACCATTTTATGGAACGGGCCAATGGGGGTTTTTGAAATGGATAAGTTTGAAAAAGGGACCAAAGCTGTAGCCGAAGCCATTGTAAAGGCAACAGAAAATGGCGCTTTCTCGTTAATTGGGGGCGGAGATTCTGCAGCGGCAATTTCCAAATTTAATTTAACCGATGAAGTAAGTTACGTTTCTACCGGCGGCGGTGCTTTACTGGAATATATGGAAGGCAAAGAATTGCCAGGCGTAAAAGCAATTAATGATTGATGCTGTTTTTATCGGCATAAAAAGAGTATGAAAGCCTTTGCCTGTTATGGTAAAGGCTTTTTGTTTGATTGCTTCTTTTATTTTGAATAGTAATAGTGAAAGGCATCCCACTACAAAAAATTTAATAGAAAATGGCTATTAGAACAAAAAATGTAATTCTTTCAGTAATTATAAAGTTAATGGCAAGGTTATAGAAGAATCCCCCCATACCAAAAAAAGCCCCGTCATTTTTGATGGGGCTTTACGCTTTAACTTGGTTACGTTATCCGAAGACAAGAGGCTTTACCAAGCATCACGGGACAAAAGCAGTTATATTTGTTGAAATAACAAATATAATATAGTAATGCAATTTCGATATTTTGAACAATACTTTACATTTTGAACAATACTTTTCAGCACCAAGGGTAAATAGATATCTTATTGCGACTGGAAACTTTACAGGAAAAGCAGTCAAATTATATAAAGCAAACCTTAAAATATCTCCAGCAATCCGTTGGGTGCTTTTGAAAGATGTCCAGGGCAAAGGTGGAGCGGCCAACCATCCTTTTTACACATCTGCACAAAACGGCCAGGTTACGCAAATATCCACCACCTAATGGATCAGCTTCCTTACTGAAACTTTAGCCCAGGCAGCCTGATTTGGCTAAAGTCCAGCTAAGTAGTATAACCTAAAATTTTAAGCACTTGCTTACTGTTTTGTTCTTCGCCAAAAACATCAAAGTTGAAAGTTTCGTCGCGGTTTCTGCGGATGATCACATGTTTTGGCGAAGGCAGCAAACAGTGATGGATACCACCGTACCCGCTTAAAACTTCCTGGTAAGCGCCGGTATTAAAGAAACCCAGGTATTGCACTTTACGTGTTTTTGGCATGTAAACGCTGTTCATGTGCGCTTCCTGGTTGTAATAATCCTGACCGTCGCAAGTAATCCCTCCTAAATTTACACGCTCATATTCGGCATCCCAATTGTTAATGGGCAGCAAAATATATTTTTGGTTCAATGCCCAAACATCAGGCAAATTGGTGATGAAAGAACCGTCCAGCATTAACCATTTTTCGCGGTCGTTTTGCTGTTTACGGCCTAAAACCTTGTATAAAATTCCGGAAGCTTCGGCAACCGTATATTTCCCGAATTCGGTAATAATATCCGGTTCTTCTACTTCGTTTTCGGCACAAATTTCTTTGATCCGGCTTACAATTTCGTTCACCATATATTCGTAATCAAAATCAAAAACCAGCGAATCTTTAAAAGGCATTCCGCCGCCAATATCCAAAGTGTCTAAATCAGGATTAATCTTTTTAAACTTGCAGTACAGCGTTACATATTTCTCCAGCTCGTTCCAATAATAAGGCGTGTCCGAAATTCCGGAATTGATAAAAAAGTGCAACAACTTCACCTTAAAATAAGGATTTGCTACAATTTTACTGTTGTAAAAATCAATTACATCTTCCATTCGAACGCCAAGCCGTGAAGTATAAAACTGAGAATTTGGCTGCTCTTCTGAAGCTATCCGAATACCAAGATTGCAAGGTGTTTCCAGTTCAACTTCGTCGTCATACAAGTTAAATTCTTCCTTATTATCCAAAACCGGGATGATGTTTTTAAAACCATCGTGCAGCATATCAATAATATATTGCTTGTACTGGTAGGTTTTAAAACCGTTACAGATTACCGTAATGTCTTTAGTCAGAGCGCCTTTTTTCTCCAGCGCATCAATCATCGGCATATCAAATGCAGATGAAGTTTCGAGGTGGATTTCGTTTTTCAAAGCTTCTTCCACAATATGGCGGAAGTGCGAGCTTTTGGTGCAATAACAGTATTTATAGGAACCGCGATAATTGTTTTTAACAATGGCCGACTGGAATAGCAATTTAGCTTGTTGTATTTTTTTACTGACGATGGGCAGATACGTAAAACGCAGCGGCGTACCGTACGTTTCGATCATTTCCATTAGGTTTAAATCGTGGAAATATAGTTCATCATCAATAATTTCAAAACCTTCCTGCGGGAAACCCACGCTTAGGTCCAGGAATTCTTCGTAGCTCTGCATTAATTAAAATTTTGGCAAATGTGTAGTTTTTATACGGAATTTAGCACCATCCGGCCGTAATTTTTACACTTGGTTTTCAGGCTTTTTGTGATGCTGTTTTTACCGGCAAAAAAACTTCGGCCATCATACAGCGCGCGCTGCCGCCGCCATTGGTTTCAATGGTATTTAAAGGAGAATGAACGAGCTTACAATATTTTTCTAAAGCTTTAATTTGTGCTTCTTTTAAAGATAAAAAAGCAGTTTCGGACATTACCAATAAACTTTCTCCTGATTTTGATTCAAGCTGAAGCATGTTTCCTGCAAAAGCGTTCATCTGCGCAAAAGATATTGCTACAATTTCTTTTCCTGATTTTTGCAATGCTTCTTTTACCAGTGTTTTTTCTGCATAATCAGAAATTGAATCCAAACAGATCACAGCAAAACGATCACCAATGGCCATTAAAACGTTTGTATGATAAATGGCTTTTCCGTTTTCGTCTGTTGCATGAAACGGAACAGTTTTATATCCTGACAATTTACAAAACTCAGCAATTACTTCCAAGTTTGTTCTGGGAGAGATGCAAGCGTAGGCCAACTTGTTTTTCCGGTCTAAAACCAAGCTTCCCGTTCCTTCCAAAAACTGGTTTTGCTGTTCAAAATAACTTAAATCATAAACCTGCTTTGCATCAAATACTTCTTTTATCGTATTAAAAACCTTACGTTCCAACCGCCGGTTTTCGGCCTGCATCGGATATAAAAAAACAGAACCATCTTCATGAAAAGAAATCCAGTTGTTCGGAAAAATCGAATCCGGTGTGTGCGGTTCTGCCGTATCGTTAACCACTGTAACATCTACGCCGTTTGCACGCAGTATTTCTACAAAAGCATCAAACTCCAGCACAGCTTTTTGCTGCACGTTTGTTTGTTCGCCGTTTTTTTGGAAAGCATTGCTTCCCGCTGTTTGTTCGTTAAAACCGAAATTTACCGGCCGGACCATCAGGATGTGAGAAATCATTTTTTCTTTTATCGTAATAAAGTTTTCTTTTATGTGTTAAATAATATGTAGATAGACTGCTACTCTATTTAAAATACCTTTTTAATTAACTATTTCTTAAAAAATAGTGTTTTTAACTAATTGAAGTAATAATAATGACCAAAATCATCATCCAACCTGGTAAATATCGGGGTTTATACCAAATAATTCTTTTGCAATGCCGTCGCTTCCTGATAGTTAAATGGTGGAAAGCAATAAGTATCACGGAACATTTTGAAGAAGAAGCTGTTTTAAAGCTTTGTGAACTTATAAAAAAATATAATATAAAACCATGTTCTATTTATGATTGGAGTGAAGACGGCTCTTATGAGCCTGTAATAAAAAAGCAGTTTGAAAGGCGATCAGATTTAGATGCTGTTGACGTTCACAGTTCATCTCTAAACAGCGGCATGCTCATACAATGAAAGCCGCCGCGCGCCCTTGAAAGTTCTGCGGAAGGAAAAGTGATGACCGTATTGAGGAGGTTTTCGGGTTGCAGTTCGTTATTTTCAAATTGCTGAAGTAAATCTGCTGCTTTTATCACTGTAAAACCTTTGTTTTTAAAAGCTGCTAAAGTTTTATCATTGCGGTCGTAAGCCAAAACCACACCTTCTTTTAAAGCTAATAAGTTGCAGCCATCGGTCCATTGTTCGCGGGAATCGTAAGGGAAAACATTGTTGCCGGAGTAGATAAACTGTGTTTTTTCGGTGCTTCCCAATTCGTTTTCGCTGATATCGCAAAGCAAATCTTCCAGTTTATTAAACCGGCGCGGCGTGTTTATTTTACCTTTTTCAAACTGGATAATTTCGGGCCGATCAGGTTTTTTTGTTTCAATCAGATGGTTGATCGGCAAAAAATCCTGATCTTTTTGCTCTGGATTAAAAAGTGAAGAAAGCAAAACCCATAAGTTCTTTTTTACCTGGGTAAAAACAGTATCCAAATGCATAAAATCTCGTTTATGAGGAATTTTGATAACTGTAACTTTTTGTACCACGTTTTTCTCAAACAAAATCTGGATTACTTCGCTGGCTGCTTGCGGAGTAGTCCGTTCTCCGCAACCAATCAGCAAATGGTTTTTGCTTACCATCATTACATCGCCGCCTTCTAAAGTATTTTGCTGATCGATTTCTCCTTCCGGAATTAAAAAATGCTGATCTGTTTGCGGCACTTCGATAATATTTTGCCGGTAAACTTCAAAAAAAGGATGGTTAAAAAAGATGTATTTGGTTAATAATGCTTCGCGGGAACGGGCTTTTTTGGCTGGTTTATTCAGGAGGACATGATTATTAATAGTTGTACCTAAATCGCGCGTAAAAATTAAATTGGGAACAGGTGCAAAAAAGATTTTTTTGTTGGGCATCGTACCAGAAATAAACAAAGTAGCCAGATCAGCCGAAGGCAAAGCCAGTAACATTTGCTGCTGCTGGTTAGTGCAATGTTCTACTGCACAAACTGCTGCCACCAATTGCTGCCGCACCGCTTGTCCTTCTAAAATATCTGCCAGCAAAGCTTCGAGTTCAATTACTTTGTTCGAGGCATAAAAACCGGGCTGATTAGGTTTGTAAAATTGGCGCGTACTGTTTTTAGCATCAATATTTTTGATTTTACCTTTAACTAAATCCGGGTCTAAAAAATAAAGCAGGACTTTGACGTACAGATCATACTCTTTTTTGCGGACTGTTTCTAAATGGACAATATCTTCAAAAAGCCAGTCTTGTGCTTTGGATGGTATTACTTGTCCTAATCCTCTGTCTGGACTATGGATTAAAATCCGTCGTAAACCGCCAATTTCTGAACTTACCTGTAATTGAAAACCATTTTTTTGAAGCATAAATTTTAATAAGGAATGCAAACTTATCAGAATAAGTTAAAAGCCTCACCCTAAATCCCTCTCCAAAAGAGAGGGACTTCAAAAGTTAGCCGCTTTATCTCCCTCTCCTGTGGAGAGGGTTGGGGTGAGGTTTGTAATTCTTCTTGTCCATTTTCGTAAATTCGCCGCATGGATTTTATTTTAGAAGCTGCCGTTCGCGCCGTAAAAACATTATTTGCAACTGATATTTCTGCTGAAAGTTTAAGCCTGCAACAAACGCGTAAAGAGTTTGAAGGCGATATTACCATCGTAGTTTTTCCGCTGACTAAATTTTCCCAAAAACCACCGGAACAAACCGGAACGGTGCTTGGAGAATTTCTGGTGAACGAAGTTGAAGCTATTGAATCTTTTAATGTGATTAAAGGCTTCTTAAATTTATCCCTTAAAAACAGCTATTGGATTAATGTTTTTTATCAAACCATTAATCAGCCTGATTTTGGTTCTTTTCCTTCCAACGGAAAAAAAGTAATGGTCGAATATTCTTCCCCAAATACCAACAAACCTTTGCATTTAGGCCATGTACGTAACAATTTGCTGGGTTATTCTGTAGCAGAAATTTTAAAAGCAAACGGTTACGAAGTAATTAAAGCCAATTTGGTAAATGATCGTGGAATCCATATTTGTAAATCTATGATTGCATGGGAGAAATTTGGAAATGGAGAAACGCCGGAATCTTCTGGTTTAAAAGGCGATCATTTGGTAGGGAAATATTATGTAATTTTTGATAAGGAATACAAAAAACAGATTGAAGCGTTAAAAAATCAAGGCGAAACCGAAGAACAAGCCAAAAAAAATGCACCATTAATTAAGGAAGCGCAGGAAATGCTGCAAAAATGGGAGCAGGGCGATGAGCATGTCATTGCTTTGTGGAAAAAAATGAATTGCTGGGTTTATGCTGGTTTTGAAGAAACTTATAAAAAGTTGGGTGTTGATTTTGATCAGTATTATTATGAATCGAACACTTATTTATCCGGAAAAGATATTGTAGAAGAAGGATTGGAAAAAGGTGTTTTCTTTAAAAAAGCAGATGGTTCTGTGTGGATTGACTTAACAGCGGAAGGGCTTGATGAAAAATTGGTGCTGCGTGCAGACGGGACTTCGGTTTACATCACGCAAGATTTAGGAACAGCGCAGTTGAAGTATAACCAGTATCATGCCGATAAAGCCATTAATGTTGTGGGAAATGAGCAGGACTATCATTTTAAAGTATTGTTTTTAATCCTTAAAAAGTTAGGCAGAAGTTGGGCGGAAGGTTTGTACCATTTATCTTATGGTATGGTTGATTTGCCATCAGGAAAAATGAAATCGCGCGAAGGCACGGTGGTAGATGCCGATGATTTAATTGCAGAAATGGAAGCTACCGCCAAAGGGCAAACCGATATTTTAGGTAAAGCAACCGATTTTCCGGAAGAAGAAAAGCAAAACTTATACCATATTATAGGTATGGGCGCATTGAAATACTTCCTCCTTAAAGTAGAGCCTAAAAAGCGTTTACTTTTTGACCCAAATGAATCTGTAGATTTCCAAGGGCATACCGGCCCATTTATACAATACACTTATGCACGTATCCGCTCAGTATTAAACAAGGGTGGGTTTAAAAGTGATACTGTTTTTATGCCGGTAAAAACAGTATCAGCAGTAGAAAAAGACCTGATTATTCAGTTAGAACAATTTCCTGCTTTTTTAACCGAAGCAGCAATCAATTACAGTCCCGCTGTAATTGCCAATTATGTTTATGAACTGGCCAAACTTTACAATAAGTTTTATCATGAAGAAAGCATTTTGAAGGCTGAGGAGGAAATGGTAAAAGGGTTTAGGCTACAATTATCTTATGTTGCTGCAAATTCAATCAAAAAAGCAATGCAAATGCTGGGAATCGAAGTACCAGAACGCATGTAAGGTAAATCTTCTGATTTTATCAAAATTTTTGGTAAAAGTACCTCTAAATATATATTAATTTTAAAGAAGTTTTCCTTGAATGGTCTTCTTGTTGGAATTATCGTTTTATAATATTCTTTTTTCAATAATTTATCCTTTTTAATAGAAAAAGGATTACTAAAAATTTAGTTTTATATTGTTTTGTAATTTTTTTATCTGTTTTGTTAATAATTATTTAATTATAGTAATTTTTAATATGTTTGATAATTAAAACTAACTAAAACAAATAAAGCATGAAGCAAAAATTACTTATTTTTTTTCTGTTTGCAGTTTTTTCCTTACAAGCTGCATTTGCACAAAACAGAAAAATCACGGGAACGGTAACGGGTGCCGATGATGGACAGCCACTGCCAGGAGTATCTGTGAAAGTTACTGGGACTAACGTCGGTACTCAGACAGATAATCAAGGGACGTATAGTATTAACGTACCTGCAAATTACAGATCGTTGACTTTTACTTATATAGGATATAGTGTAAGAACAATTCAGATAGGAAATCAATCTATTATGAATATAAGGTTAGCAACTAGCGCAAACGCTCTTAATGAAGTTGTAGTTACAGGATATACAACAACTTCAAGGGATAAATCTACAGGTTCTGTAGGTAAAGTTACAGCTGCAAGTATAACCGATGTACCGAATGGTTCATTTGATCAAACTTTACAAGGCCGTGTTCCAGGTTTATCTATTCTTGCTGGTTCTGGACAACCTGGCGCTAATGCCAATGTATATATTCGTGGTTATACATCAATAAGCGGCAGTACAACACCTTTGTATATAATTGATGGTGTTCCTGTTGAATCATCTGTTTTTGCCACATTAAATCCAAATGAGTTTGAAAGTATTGACGTTCTAAAAGATGCAGCAGCTACCTCCCTCTATGGTTCTCGTGGTGCAAATGGTGTTTTAGTCATTACTACAAAAAGAGGTAAGGCTGGTAAAACAACTTTTACGTACGATGTACAAGGTGGGTTTTCAGACCGTACACGTACAAAATTTGATATGATGTCAACCCAAGAATTACTTGCTTTACAGCAATCTGTTCATTTAGGTCCTGGTTATACCCTGTCAGCTGCAAATACTAATCCGGTTATTGTAACGATGAATGGACAACGTGTTACGCTTACTGCAGCCCAAAAGCAGCATGATCTTGATTCATTGGGTTCTATAAATACCCGATGGGATGATATATTTTTTCGCAGAGGTGCTTTTCAAAGTCATCAGCTAAGTGCTTCTGGCGGAAATGAAAATACCAGGTTTTATACAAGTTTGTCTTACTATTCACAGGATGGAATAGCACAAAGATCAAATTTGAATAGATATAATGCACGTTTTAATTTGGATCATACGTCTGGTAAATTTAAAATGGGATTGCAAAGTGGGTTAGGTTATTCACAATCAAATTTTACAGAGTCTGAAGGAACTGTAACATTGGCTAACCCTTATGCAGCCGCTTATTTGGGTTTACCTTACGAAAATCCGTATCTTGCTAATGGAAGCGTCGCTACGTCTCTTTGGAGTGGTCAACCAACCTATCCTTTTCCTCTTTTTGATAGCCGAACTGCATCAAATGCTTTAGCCCGTTTAAATGCAACTACAAATAGAAACAATCAAATAAAAGAAACTTTAGGATTAAATGCTTCATATGAGTTTTTTAAAGGATTTAGCGTTAAAACAACTTTAGGTATCGATTTTAGAGAAACTGTTTTAGAAAGTTCGATTTACCCTAATACTTATGTTGGTTCTACTGTCTCAAATGGTGGACAAGGAAGTTATTCAACAACTGATCAACGTAACCTTCAGCTAATTCAAACTTCAGGTTTACAATATAATAACACGTTTGGTAAGCATGAAATTTTTGCAACTGCATTAGCTGAAACCATTCATAATTGGTATCAAACATTTAATTATACTGGTTACGGAATAAATGCTGCTTTACTAAATACACCTGCAGGTATAACCGCTGGTACTTCTACAAATGGTGAGATACCAGCAGTTGGAGGTAGTAAAACTCAAAATGGTATCAATTCTTTGATTGGTATTGCCCGCTATACTTATAATGATAGATATACTTTACAAGGATCATTTAGGCGAGACGGATCATCTCAAGTTGTTGCATCTAACCAATATCATAACTTCTTTTCAATAAGTGGTAACTGGAATATAAAGAAAGAAGATTTTTTGTCTGCTATATCATGGATAGATGTATTGCGCTTAAGAGCAAGTTACGGTACTACAGCTACTCCATTCGGTACTACTGGAACTTCTGGGAACTTTGGTTACCTTGCGTTGTATAATGCTCCTTCTTACGCAGGAACCTCTGGTATTGCACCTTCTACTCCGGGTAATCCTAATTACAACTGGGAATTTACTGCCCAGACCAATGTAGGTATTGATTTAAATGTATTAAAGAATCGTTTAAGAATCGTAGCTGATATATATCAAAAAGATACCCACAACTTATTTGTTCAACAAAATTTATCATACACATCTGGTTTCGCATCTCTACAAACCAATGCTGGTAAAATGCGTAATAAAGGTATAGAGGTAAGTTTAGAAGGTGATGTGTTAAGAGGTAGAGATTATGTGGTGACGCTTTTCGGCAACTTTGCATATAATAATAATAAAATTACTAGTTTAGGTCAGGTTAGTCAATTTGAGTCTGGTACTTCCATTATTCGTGTAGGTTTACCTTTAGGTTCTCATTATACTGTTAAATCAGCAGGAGTTGATCCCCAAACTGGTCAATATCTTTATTATAATAGAGATGGAAGCGTTACAAGTGTGTATAGTGCTTCTACCCAGAATGTTGCAGAGTTTGGAACATATTTAGCACCTTATCAAGGTGGATTTGGTTTAAATGCTTCTTATAAAGGAATTTCCTTATCCAGCTTATTCAGTTATGCGCAAGGTTTCAAAAGGTTCAATAATCAGGACTATTTCTTAGATAACCCAGCAAATGCTAGTTCATATAATATGGAAGAAATAGTTAATACAATATGGAGAAAACCGGGAGATATTACTACAATAGGCGCAATTACTTCACAGCGACAGTTTAATTCTAACGATGTACAAGATGCTTCATTTGTACGTTTAAGAAATGTTAGATTGGGTTATTCTTTACCAAAATCATTGATTGACAAAATTAAATATGTGTCAGGTGTGAGAGTTTTTGCACAAGGTGAAAATTTATATACATGGACGAAATGGACAGGATTTGATCCTGAAGACAATAACAATATTGCTTCGTTCGAATATCCCGCAGCAAGAACTTTTACATTTGGTTTAAACGTTACTTTATAAATAATAAAATGAAAAAGAAGTATATAAAAATATATTATATAGCATTTGTTTCAATAGCACTTTTTTCAATTCCCTCTTGTAAAAAGAATATTAACTTAATACCAACTGACAATATTACAAGTGCAAATGCTATAACATCTACCAGTACTGTAGAACTGGCTATTGTTGGGGCATACGCAGGTTTGAGCAATGTAAATACAACAACTTCTATTAATGCAGTTTCTACAACTCCTGGAGCAGCTTACGATAATTCTATTTATGCAAACGCTATAATGAGTGATGAGGTAAGAAGCGGCCTTGATAATAACAGTAGAAATTATGGTGCTGAACAAAAATGGCAATTTGATGCAAGTAATCCAGGTGCATCAGATGTTACTGCTGCTTGGATTAACTTTTATAACGTTATTGATCGTGTTAACCGTGTTTTAGCTGTTATAGATAATATTCCTGGAGATCAGGCAACCAAAGACAGACAAAAAGGAGAGCTATTAGCTCTTAGAGCTTTCTGCCATTTTGAATTACTAAGAAATTATGCACAAGCTTATGATGCAAATGCATTAGGTATACCCATTGTATTACAATCCAGTGTATTCGGATTGCCTGCGAGAAACACATTTGCGGAAGTGATTAGTCAGGTTAAAAAAGATTTAACATCTGCTAAAAGCTTAATTCCTACTACTTTTAGTATAACAGACCCTACCAGAATTGCAAAGCTTGCAGTATCTGCCATGCAGGCACGTGTTGCCTTATATGAAAAAAATTGGACTGATGCTATTACTTATGCTACCGAAGCAATTAATGGTGCTCCTCTTGCTACAAGAAGCCAATTTCCATCCATTTGGACTGATGTTTCAATCGCTGAAGTGATTTTTGAAATTAAAAAATCAAGTAATACTTACTACATAGGTGTACTATTTCGTGATACTAATAATGATGTATTCTTTTCACCATCTTACAAAGAGATTGATTTGTTTGATAAAGTAAACGATATAAGGTACAATTCCTACATTAAACAAGATTTAACTATTGCAGCAACTAAAGAACAATGGTTAGTAAATAAATACCCGGGTTCAGGATCAAATAAATATAATAATACAAAAGTATTCAGAACTGGTGAAATGTATTTAATTAGAGCTGAAGCTTATGAACAAAGTGGTGATTTAGTTAGTTCAGCGGCTGATTTAAATACATTAAGAGCATCTCGTATTACTGGTTACGTAGCACAGACTTTTGCATCAAAAGATATAGCTGAATCCGCAATCCTAACGGAAAGAATGAAAGAATTGTTTTGCGAAGGTCATCGCTTTTTTGATTTAAAAAGAAAAGGATTACCTGTTGTAAGAGATGACAGAGACCTTGTTGTTAATCCAACAATTCCTAAAACACTTAACCCAACAGATAGAAATTATGATTTACCTATTCCCCAAGCGGAAGTTTTTGCTAATCCAAATATCAAAAACAATCCTGGGTACTAACTATTATTAAAAAAGGTTTGTAGGGAATTAATTAAAAACTTATATTTATAAGGAGGCTATTTAAAAAATAGCCTCCTTTTTTGTTAAGAAATAGAATATAAGTAAACTAAACTATAGATAAACATATTTTATATCAGCGTAAAACTATAATTATAGAATAACCAGTTTCTTTTCTATCAATATTTTTTAATGAAGTAAGAATAGTACAGAAAATGGTATAGTATATTTATTATGTGTTAAGAATCTGTTTTAATTTTCTACAGCCTGTTTTACATGCTTTTTTTATTACTTAAAATTTAGCGTGTTCTGTTTTCTTTTATTAGGAAAGTAAAAATGACTTCCCCATACAAATTAAAGGTTTCTGTAATTTTTGTTATCACGTATAAAGGTACAACAGCGGTTTATAGTGCTAAAAGAAATATTACAGTTTTTTGAATTGGTGCAAAAACATTTCGAGTTTTAAGAATAGATACTCCCCCATTCCTGGAATGGCTTTCCAACTGATGCCATAAAAATTATCCCATAAATGCATAGAAAGAAATAAGGTTAAACAGATATTATAAAAATCTATCGTTTATTTATTGACAATTCTAACACTGTAACAAATTTATTATTACTTTCGATAATTATAATAACTAAAAAAATAAAGCATGAAGCAAAAATTACTTATTTTTTTTCTGTTCGGATTGTTCTCATTACAAAATGCGTTTGCGCAAAACAGAAAAATTACAGGGTCTGTAACCGGGAGTGATGACGGGCAGCCTTTACCAGGTGTATCGGTAATAGTTACAGGAACTAACATCGGTACTCAAACAGATGCACAAGGATTATATTCAGTCAATGTTCCATCTAATGCCAGATCATTAACTTTTACTTATATAGGTTTCGGACAAAGGATTGTTCAAGTGGGGGGTCAATCCTTAATCAATGTAAAACTAACTGCTGATAATAAAACCTTAAATGAGGTAGTAGTGGTTGGTTACGGAACACAACAGCGTAAAGATGTAACTGGTGCTGTTGGTAGCCTTAAAGGTTCTGCAGTAACCGATCAGCCTGTGGCTAGTTTTGATCAGGCGTTGGCTGGTAAGGTGTCTGGTGTTCAGGTAACTGTACCAAGCGGTATTTTAGGTCAGCCGCCGCGTATCCGCATACGTGGTACTAACTCTATTTCCAGTGGCGCTGATCCATTATATGTATTGGATGGCGTGCCAATTATTACTGGTAACCAAGGGGCAAATACGTCAAATAACCCATTAGGGGACATTAACCCAAATGATATTCAAAGCATTGATGTGCTGAAAGACGGTTCTGCAACAGCTATTTACGGTTCCCGCGGTTCTAATGGTGTAATTATAATAACTACTAAAAGAGGTATTCTTGGTAAACCAAGGATCAATTATGATTCGTGGTTTGCTTCTGCTCAGCCTTCAAAAAGGTTTAAACTTTTGAATGCTGCAGAATTTATCACAGTAGCAAACGAAAAACTTTTTAATGCCGCTTCTGCTGCCAACCAGGCTTCAGGGGCATACAAAAAGGCCTTTCCAACTCTGGATCCCAATGGCAATCCTTATGATACAGACTGGCAAAGTGTAGTATTTAATAATCACGCATTTCAGCAAAACCATGCTTTATCTATCAGTGGAGCTACAGATCAATCTAATTATTTCTTTTCCTTAGGTTATGCAGACTTACAGGGTATTATCAATTCAAACAGTCAGCGTAAATACCAGGTAAGGGGCAAAATTGAGCAGAAAGCATTTAATAATCATGTAACCTTTGGTGTAAATACTTCGGCATCCTATATTGATAATCATGGATTAAATACAAGTACCACAGGTTTATCCGGCAACGTTTCTACAGCAATCCGTGACCTTCCTAACGTTCCTGTATTTAATGCAGATGGTTCATATAATTTAAGCAATGTTAATAGCTTAGGGGCAGGTGCAAATACGCAAAATATTGATGATAATTATACAAACATTAAGTATATCATTGATCATAATATTTACCGTAACCAGAATGTAACCCTTAATGGCGATGCTTTTGTAAATGTAAATATCATTAAAGGGTTAGACTTTAGAACCCAAATTGGTACAAATGCCCAATTTGGGGAGGATTATTTGTATTGGAACCCTGTGCATGGTGATGGCGGAAGCTCAACAAAAGGTTATGAATCTCAATATTATATTCCTAACTTCAGGTACGATTGGATTAATACATTAACCTATAATAAGTTGATCGGCGATCATAACATTAATGTGGTAGGGGGTATAGAATTTCAAAAATCAAGGTACAGGTACTTTTATGCTAATGGTTCGCAAATATCCAGTGATTTCTTCGGAGGGCAGAATATTATTAGTAACTCTTTAACACAATCTACTTTCGGAATAGGTGGTAACGTTTCTGAACAAGCATACAAGTCCTTTTTTGGCCGTGCTAACTATTCATTTAAAGATAGGTATTTGTTAAGCTTTACTTTCCGTGCCGATGCTATATCTTCTTTACCTGCTGGCCATCAATATGCTTATTTGCCAGGAGGATCTATTGGTTGGCGGATCTCTAAAGAATCATTTTTTACTCAAAGCGAGGGACTTAAGTTTATTAGCGATTTGAAAATAAGAGGAGGTTATGCAAAAACGGGTAATACAGACATTGGTAACTACCCTTTTGCCGGTACATTTGGCGCTGCCACTTATGGCTCACAAAGCGGCTTAGCTTATACACAAGTTGGCAACAGTAACCTTAAATTTGAAACTACCGGTAAATTTGATGTCGGATTGGATGTTTCCTTTTTAAACGACCGGATCAGCCTTACAACAGACTATTTTTATAATAATGATAATAACCTGATCTTAGCTGCCCCTACAGCTCCTTCATTAGGTGTACCGGGGAATTCTATCAATCAGAATATTGGCACGATGACCAATAAAGGGTTTGAATTGGGTATAAATTCTGTAAATATTAAAACAAGTAATTTTACCTGGTCAACAGATTTTAATTTAACGTTAGTTAAAAATAAAGTTACCGCGTTAGCCAATAATAATACTGATGTAACTTATACTTATAATATTAACCGGGTTGGTTCTTCTGTAGGATCTATTTACGGATATCAATATGCAGGTGTAAACCCGGCAAATGGTAACCCATTGTATATAAAAGGTAACGGACAATTGATACAAGGTAACATACCTAATCAGCTTTACTATACTTATGACCCTGCAAATCCTACCGTAATGACCACCGCGAACCAAACTACGCTAAGTGCGGCTGATAAAAGGATATTAGGCAATTCTAATCCAACTTATATTGGTGGCTTAAACAATACTGTAACGTATAAAGGCGTGGATTTAAGTTTGTTCCTTATTTTTTCTGGTGGCAACAAAATAATGAATGTTACTCGGCAGGAAGTATTATTGAACCAGAAGTTCCAGAATGGCGGTACGGAACTTTTAAACCGCTGGACACCAACTAATACGAACACAGATGTTCCAAAATTGTATTACGGACGTGATGCATTTATTAATAATACGGCAAATGCAACCTCAAGATTTGTAGAAGATGGTAAATTTATCCGCGGCCAAAATATTATATTAGGATATAGCTTACCAAAGTTATTGTTAGATAAAATAAAGCTAAGCCGTGTACGTGTATATGCAGAGGTTCAAAATGCTTTTGTTATCACGAAATATACAGGTTTGGATCCTGAACTTACTCAAAATGTTACCACAAATGCTCAAGCAAATACCCAGGCTGGTGTAGATTACAATACTAATCCAAAAGCCCGTACATATACTATTGGTCTAAATGTTGGATTTTAATAAAAATATAAGATGATTTTAATAAAAAATATATTTAAACAGTCGGCTCTGCTAATAGGCACTGTTGCTATGATTTCAGTATCATCATGCAAAAAATATACGGAGTTAAGCCCTATAAGCTCCCCGTCTGAGACTACGGCTTTTACTACGCCAGCTAACATTGCATTAGTTGCTGCTGGTGTTTACAGTACAGCATCATATGGGTTTTATTATGCAACTACTGCAAGTGCCAATGCTCCGCGAGGCTATCCTTTTGGTTCAGCCTCTACTATACAAAGTGAGATGCGTGGTGAGGATATGGTTAACTTGGCCACATTTTACCAATTAACTTATGAAAGTTTGATCGATCCTACTACGGCCAACAATGTAAATATGTGGAATAATTTGTATGCATTAATCAATCAATGTAATATTTTAATTGCAGGGGTTCAGGGAGCAGCCTCTAATGGTACTATAACAACAACCGTAGCTACGCAATATGAGGGGGAAGCCCGTTTTTTGCGTGCATTGGCACACCACGAGTTGGTCATAAACTTTTCACGCCCGTATGTGGACGGTAATGGCAGTAAACCAGGTGTACCTTACCGTAATGTTGCGATAAATGACCCTGCTGTTGTTGCTCCTGCAACAGCTATTGGCCGCGGTACTGTTGCTGATGATTATACCAAGATTTTAGCCGATCTGGATTTTGCTGAAGCGAACTTGCCTGCTACAAATGCTGTAAATTCCATTACCCGTGCTACAAAGGGAGCGGCAATTGCTTTAAAAACCAGGATAAAACTACACATGCAGGATTGGGCAGGTGTAATTGCAGAGGGAACTAAGTTAGGTACAGCATCAGGAACTGTATTTACAAGTCCAATTGGCAATTATAAACTTACGGCTTCGCCGGATGGTCCTTTCGTGTCGTTTATGAATAATACTGAATCTATATTTTCGATAGAAAACAGTGCAGCTTCAAACGGAGGGGTAAATGGTGCATTGCCTAATATGTTTGGTGCAGCGTCTAATACTATAAACCCAGCTTTTGGCGGCCGTACTTTAGTTGTGACAAGCCCGAACTTATACAATGCATCTTTTTGGGTAACCGGCGATACCAGAAGGACGTTATTACAGGTACAAGGTACAGGAACAGGTAATAAATACTTCTTTAATTACAAATATCGCGACCCTTTAAATAAAACCGATTATAACCCTATCATCAGGTATGCAGAAGTTTTATTAAACGTAGCAGAAGCTTACTCCCGTACAACAGCATTAGATGTTAGGGCACTTAATTTATTAAATGCCGTACGAAACAGGGCAGTTCCTGTTGCTTCACAATTTACTGCTGCAAGTTTCACTACACAAAATAGCTTAACCCAAGCCATATTAAACGAACGTCGTATTGAGTTTGCCGGCGAAGGACGAAGATGGGCTGATATTACCCGTTTGTCTCAGGACCCTAATTTCCAGGTAGCTGGTGGCGGTATTCCGGCAAAAGTGTTGGTGATAGATCTGGTGGGAGATGGAAGTCAATATAATGTAATTACACGACCGGTAGTTAATACTTCTAAGGCAGCCTTACCTTATTCAGATATTCATTATGTATGGCCAATACCTACACAAGAAATAACAGCTAATCCAACATTAGCAACACAGCAAAACCCAGGATATTAATCAACACCAAATTAATATTTCAAATCCCCGGCAGATTTTTCTGGCGGGGATTTTCTTTTTAATTTTTATCGGCATAACCACCTATTTAAATTTATCTCAGAGCCTTCAATATTCTCATAGATTGGTTCTGATGCTTCTTTTAGCACTGTAAAATTGGTGTTTGTAACTTGCTGACGGTAAAAAAAGTAAATGGCCTTACTGATTTTTAGGTGATAAAAGAAGCATATTAAATAATTTGAATATCATTTAAACAGCTAAGTAAGCCTTTAAGTTAAACCTGCATGCTTCTTTTAGCACCTTAAAAATTTACTTTTTAAACCTTTGTGGTCAGGTTAAGAAACTGTTTGAAATTTATTGTGTAATTTTTTGTATGCTTCTTTTTTTGGCTAAAGCCGCTACTGTGTTTATACCACCCACGGCCTGAAGGCCGTGGCAATTTTAAAGCTTGGTTTTACTGCAAATCTTTGTTTGTTAATGCTGAATTTACCCTGTGCGGACAGAACGTCCATTCTCATGTTAACCTTCGGTTGCCACGGCCTTCAGGCCGTGGATAAAGGATAACCGGCAACAGGCTTTAGCCAAAAAAACAAAACATTTAAAAAATTATAGCATAAAAGGGGCATTAAACAAAAGGGCAAAATTTAAACAGGCTCTATGCTGGACTTTGGCCATTTTTAACATAATTAATAAGTTACAATAACCGACGTTTTTTTAGTAATTATTGAAAGTCGAGTAATTATAACAAAAATGGCTAAAGTCCAGCTAAGATCTGGTATAATTTTTACAGGGTAAAAGAAGTATTTCAATCTTCTCAGTTTAAATTATATTTTACATGAAATCAATACATGTGTAGGTTTTTGCCAATCAGGCGTAAAAAAAGCTGTCTCAAATAAATTTTAAGACAGCTTTCTATGCAAACAAGCTCTATTTTAAAGGTTTACCCCCTCACCGCGCCAATCTTCTTCAGCAATTTCCTGTTTTCCCTTTTGTGGATCAAACTATAAACCATCTTATAAATAATAGGTAAAAGAAGCAAGGTTAAAATAGTAGAAGTAACCAAACCGCCAATAACCACAATGGCTAAAGGTTTTTGCGTTTCTGAGCCAATTCCCGTTGATACAGCGGCGGGCATTAAACCAATGGCAGCCATCAGGGCAGTCATTACCACCGGTCGGACCCTCGATAAAACACCTGTTAAGATCGCTTTATCTATAGGGATGCCTTCTAATAGGTTTTTACGAAACACGGAGATCAGGATTACACCATTCTGGATACAAACACCAAATAAAGCGATAAAGCCGATACCTGCCGAAATGCTGAAGTTGGTTTGGGTAATATGTAAAGCCAAAATCCCGCCTATTAAAGCGAATGGTACGTTCAGGATTACCAGTACCGCATCTTTTACATTGCCAAAAGTGGTGAAGAGGATCAGGAATATGACCAATAAACACACAGGGACAACATGGGCCAAAGTGTTTGAAGCCCTGATCTGATTTTCGAATTCACCGTTCCAGGAAAAAGCATATCCCTGGTCCAGTTTTACGGCCTGGTTAACTTTTTGCTGGGCTTCTGCAATGGTACTGCCTAAATCACGCCCCCTGACAGAAAATTTAACGGCAATATAACGCATGTTGTTATCGCGGTAAATAAATGCCGGCCCGGTTAATTGAGTAATCTGGGCGATTTCTTTAATAGCGATTTTAGAACCGTTTAAAGTGGGGACCATCAAATTCTCAATTTTCTCCTCGGTATCCCTGAAATCTTTTTGATAACGGATACGGATATCAAACTTCCTTTCTCCCTGATAAAGTGTTGTGGCTGCCTTACCTCCGATAGCCATTTCGATAACCGAGTTGGCATCAGCAGTAGAAACGCCGTACAAGGCCATTTTGCTCTGGTCAAGTTCTATCCGAAACTCTGGCTGACCAAGGTTACGCAATATTCCCAGGTCTTCAACACCTTGAATTTTACTTAAAACCCGCATCACTTCATTCGCCTTGCCGTCTAATACTTTAAAGTCCGAGCCAAATATTTTTACGGCCATCGAAGCCGGAACGCCAGCAACAGCTTCAGCCACGTTATCAATAATAGGTTGTGAATAATTAAAAATAATACCGGGAAACTGGCTTAGCTTTTTATCCATTTGTGCGATCAGTTCTTCCTGGGTAATGTGGCGTTTCCAGTCGTCTTTTGGAAGAAGATCTACCTGGATTTGCACATTAAAAAAACCTTTCGGGTCCGTGCCGTCATTGGTTCTGCCAACTTGAGATAAAGTTTGTTTCACTTCAGGGAAAGAACCTAAGATGCTGCGCATTTTATTGGTTGTACTTACAGAACTTTCTAAAGATGTACTCATGGGTAACTGAGCTGTAACCCATAAGGCGCCTTCATTTAATTGCGGAAGAAATTCGGTTCCTAATAATTTGGCCGATAAAAAGGTAAGCACCATGAAAATCAAAGCTACAATGATGCTCAGCTTCTGATTTTTGTAAGTGAAATTGAACATCTTATGGATCCCACTTTCAAAGAAAATAACAACCGGGTTATGTTTTTCGCGAACATTTTTACGCAGCAGGATACTGGATAAAGCCGGAACAAATGTTAAGGTGAAAATTAAGGCGCCTAACAAAGCAAAACTTAAAGTATAAGCCAGGGGCGAGAACATTTTGCCTTCCACCTTTTGAAAAGCAAAAATGGGCATCAAACAAGTAAGGATGATCAGTTTGGAGAAGAAAATTGCCTTTCCCATTTCTGACCCCACATTTTTAAATAAGCCTAACTTGGCAAGCTTATTAAATTTCTCCATGCCTACTTCCTTGGCCTTATGGTCGAGGGCAACGTAAATCCCTTCTACCATCACCACGGCACCATCGATGATTATACCAAAATCTACCGCGCCCATAGAAAGCAAATTGGCGCTCATGCCTTTCAGCCTCAAACAAATAAAGGCAAAAAGCAGTGATAAAGGAATAATGATGGCTACGGTTAAGGTTGTACGCCAGTCGGCCATAAATAAAAATACGATCACGGTCACCAGTACAATACCTTCGATCAGGTTATGGATAACCGTATGTGTAGCAAAATTCATGAGCGTAGTACGGTCATAAAAGACATCGATTTTAGTGTCTTTGGGCAAAATATGCGCATTAAGATCTTTTACTTTATCTTTTATCCTGACTAATACTTCTGACGGGTTTTCTCCCTTTCGCATTACCACAATGCCTTCTATCGCATCGTTTTCTTTATCACGGCCTACCTGCCCCAGGCGTGGCAAGCCCCCTTCATGAATATCTGCAACGTTTTTTGCCAGGATAGGAACATTGTTCACATTTTTGATAATGATATTCTGGATCTCATCAATGTTATTGATCACACCAATACCTCTTACCACATAAGCCTGGTTGTTTTTTTCGATCACATCGCCGCCTACATTGATATTACTTCGGTTAATGGCATTATAAACATCTAACGAAGTAAGGCCATATTTTTGTAATAGTGCAGGGTTAACACTTACTTCATAATCTTTTTCTTCTCCGCCAAAGCTGTTCACATCGGCAACGCCTGGTATAGATTTAAACTGGCGGTCAAGCACCCAATCCTGTAACTCGGTGAGTTCATGGATGCTTCTGATTTTACTGCGTAATGTATAACGAAAAATTTCGCCGGTAGGGCCATACGGCGGTTCTACTTCCGGTTTTACGCCGTCTGGTAAATCGGCATTTAATAAACGGCTTAATACTTGCTGACGTGCAAAAGCATCGTCCACATCGTCATCAAAAATAATGCGGACATAAGACAACCCGAAGGAAGAAGTAGTACGAAGATTAGACTTTTTCTGGACCGAATTTAATACCGTTTCCATCGGAATGGTAATCATCTTTTCCACTTCTTCTGCACTACGGCCCGGCCATTGTGCAATAATGATGATCTGGGTATTGGTTACATCCGGAAAAGTTTCAATAGGTGTATTTAAATAACTCCACACGCCTAATGCCGCAAGTGCCGCCGTTAAAAAAAACACAAAAAAGCGGTGTCTTAACGAAAAGTATATAATGTTTTTAATGAAGCTATTCATTATTTTTTGTCAGTTAAATCGTTTTATTGTTGAAAAATATGTCAACAAACATTGTTAATTGCTTTAAAGAAGATTGACTTACTCTTCCGTCAGTGCATCGTATAATAATAGCTGATTTTTAGAGATCAGCATTTCGCCTGCTTTCAATCCCGAGGAAATGTAGCTTACGTTATCAACTGTTTTGATAACGTTTACCTCGCGTACCTCCATACTGCATTTGCTTTGATAAATAACCACAAAGTTTTTACTGTCGTTAAAAATGATAGATGATGCAGGCACAGTAACAGATTGGGTAGGTTCGTTATTAGAAATAATTACAGAAGTAAACATTTCCGGTTTTAGCAACATACCAGGGTTAGGTAAAGTAATTTTTACCTTCATTACTTTGTTATCAGGATCTAATACAGAACTAACTTCGTTTACTTTTCCCTTAAAAACTTTTCCCGGATAAGCAAGTGTAGTTACTTTAGCGGCATAGCCATTTTTTACTTTAGCAATATCGCTTTCAAAAACATTTGCCCAAATCCAAACATCCTTCATATCAGAAATGGTAAACATGCTTGCGGCGTTATCATTACGGATAAAACTACCTGCAGTAACTGCTTTTTCAACAATGTAACCACTTTCCGGTGCTTTAATAATATACTGGCCGCTTGCACTTGTACTACCGTGGCCATTAATGCTTAACTGTTCCTGAATTTTGCGGTTAGCAGCCTGCGCTTTATTATAATTTTCTTTGGCCTCGGTATAATCGCGTTCACTGGAAATACCGTTTTTGTACAAGTATTCTGTTTGTGCCAACTGGCGTTTAGCAATGGAAAGATCAGCGTTTGTAGCAGATAAATCTGTATAACTTCCGGCAACATCAGCACTTCTCATAATAGCCAGTACCTGGCCTTTGCTTACTCTGTCGCCCAAAGAAACACGTACATCTGTTACCTGGCCGCTTGAAAAAGGGAAAACTTTTACTACCCGGTTGTCATCAAAAGAAACTTCACCCGATAAAGTCAGCTCGTCCTGCATACCTGTAGTTTTGGCTGTATCAATGCGGATTTCTTTAGCTAAAGAATCAGTAATGCAAACACTTTTCTTTTGCGCAACTTCTTCCTTTTTATGTTCACATGACGTTAAAAGCACTAATGCGGAGAGACAAGTTATTAATTCTCTTTTCATTTTTTATGGGAGGGGATTATATTTTAAGGATTAATTACGGTAGAACCAACATTAAAGTTAAGGTCGGCAATAGCTTTTTGCAGGTTATACTGCTGTTGTATTACTTTCAGTTTGGTGTCTTTGTACGATTCAAAAAAATCAACAAACTCAATTAAACTCAATTGCTTTGCCCGATAAGCCTTTACCATATTGCCAAACAGCTTATCGTAACTGTTGTAAAAATCTATGTTGTTTTTAGAAAACAACTGAAGGCTCAGGTTATATTGTTCTACCGCGGTTAACACATCATTTCTTACTTGTAAATCGCTGTTTTTTAACACGTATTCCTGGTTTTGGATGTTAAACTTCGCCGACTTAATATTTCCCTGGTTACGATTAATAAAAGGCAGCGGCAAACTAATGGCCAAACCATAATAATTAGGGACATAGTTACTGGCACGGTCATAATCTACACCAATTGTTAAATCAGGAATGGCCAAAGCTTTTTGATAAGCTAAATTGTGTCCGGCCTGCTCGTATAAAAACTTGCTTGCCTGATAATCTCCTCGTTTAGCTTTAGCTGTATCAGTAAGTGCAGCAATATTAAGCGGAACATTACTTATCTGTGTAGTGATATCGGGTTTAATAAAAGTAGTTTCTTTAACAACCAGCAGCGTTTTAAGGTCGTTTTCAAGCTCGTTAATTTGCCTGTTATTTTCTACCAGGTCATTTTCTAATCCAAATGCTACAGCTTGTAACCGTACCACATCCCGTAAGGATGAATTACCAACGCCATATTCTGTTGTTATAGCTTTAACCAGATTGTTGGAAGAAGAAATCTCAGCATAAAATACTTTGTTCTGTTCAATCAGATTATTTAATTGCGCAAAATCAAGCTGCATATTATAATGTAAATTACGAAGCAGGTCGTTAAATTGTGCCTGTTGTATGTTTACATCATCTTGCGCAAGCCGTATTTGTTTACCTCTTTTGCCTGCTGTTCTAAATAACTGACTGATTTGTGCAAAAACCTGTCCGTTACCATTAGCATGATTGAAGAAACCTGTTTCTTTGGTGTACAAATTCTGGTCGGTGCTTAACTCAGGATTGTCCCAAAGCTTTGCTTGTTGTATCAGCGCTTTGGTTGCGTCAACATTATATTTTTGAGCAATGAGGCTGAAGTTGTTTATCAGGAACCTTTTTTCTGCTTCCTGAAATTTAAGTGTTAAAGTATCTGTTTGGTTTTGTGCATGAAGTGCTGCAGTTATTGCCATTAAGGCAATTAAACTTGCAGCAAATTTTAGTTTAAACATATTTGATCTCTTCGGAAATTTTTAAATAAATGTTTCGGTAACGCTCTTTATACGTAAAGGAATAAAAAATGGAAATAACTTTTGTCTGATTATAGCTTTTAACTTAGCAGTTAATAAGCTGTAACAAAGGCGTAATGCTTCTTTTAGCAACTTAAAATATAGGATTGCATTTAATATCTATTATTAAAGGGCGAAAGTTAGATATTATTACAAATATCGTTTGCAACTTTGTTGTTATTAACTTGTATATATTATCATAGAATTGTAAGCAAATACAGAAGGAAGTTTACTTTTGTTCTGCACTGTATTACAACCAGTAAACCTAAATATCATGGCCAAAAAATCAATTTCCGGAAAGGACGAAACAGTAAATAAAACTGCTTCTGCCAAAGAAAAAAAAGTACCGGCACCCAAAAAAGTACCTGTAAAAACAGTATCATCTAATAAAAAAAATAAAAAGGCGGAAGATACAGCCTTACAACCAAGTGTTGAAACAGCCGGAATAATTTTAGCTGAGCCAGATATTGTTAAACCAGAAAGTGTCCACCTTAACGCTGTTGAAGTTTACAGCCGTTTTTCTGATTTTGATATTAACCTGTTTAAAGCTGGCAAACATTATAAGTTATACGAACTGCTGGGTTCGCATACGATGGAACATAAAGGTACGGTTGGAACTTATTTTGCCGTTTGGGCACCAAATGCACAGGAAGTTGCCGTTATTGGTAATTTTAACGGCTGGAATAAAAATAGCCATAAACTGTTTATCCGTTGGGACGGTTCCGGCATTTGGGAAGGTTTTATTCCGCATGTTGGCCATAACGAAACGTACAAGTATTTAATCCGCTCTTTTTATGGCGAGGAACTGGAAAAAGGCGATCCATTTGCGTTGCGTTGGGAAGAACCACCACGTACAGCGTCTATCGTAACACATACTTATTTTGAGTGGGACGACCAGGACTGGATGAAAAAACGGGTACAGCATAACGCTTTAACCAAGCCGTACTCCGTTTACGAGGTGCATTTTGGTTCCTGGGCACGAAGCCCTGAAAGTCCGGAACAGTTTCTGGATTACCGGCAAATGGCTGCGGTAATGGTAAAATATGTAAAAGACATGGGTTTTACGCATGTTGAATTTATGCCGTTGGCAGAACATCCGTATTATCCAAGCTGGGGTTACCAAATTACCGGCTATTTTGCAGCAAGTACGCGTTATGGTTCTCCGCAGGATCTAATGTACCTGATTTCAGAGTTTCATAAAGCTGATATTGGCGTAATTATGGATTGGGTGCCTTCACATTTTCCGGGAGATGCACACGGGCTTTTTAAATTCGACGGAACCAGTTTATACGAACATGAAGATGCAAGAAAAGGCTTTCATCCCGACTGGAAATCGTACATCTTTAATTACGGGAGAAATGAGGTAAAATCGTTCCTCATCAGCAACGCTTTGTTCTGGCTGGACCGTTATCATATTGATGGTTTACGGGTAGATGCCGTGGCTTCTATGTTGTATTTAGATTATTCGCGTAATGCAGGCGAGTGGGAACCCAACGTTTACGGAGGAAACGAAAACCTGGAAGCCATACACTTTTTAAGGGAATTTAACGAAGCCGTTTACAGCCATTATCCTGATGTACAAACGATTGCCGAGGAATCTACTTCTTTTCCGGGCGTAAGTAAACCTACTTTTATGGGTGGCTTAGGTTTTGGAATGAAGTGGATGATGGGCTGGATGCATGATACAATCAAGTATTTTCATGAAGACCCGATCAACCGGAAATATCATCACCAGCAAATTACCTTCAGCTTGTTGTATGCTTTTACCGAAAACTTTATGCTGCCTTTATCGCATGATGAAATTGTTTATGGTAAACATGCCATGATCAATAAAATGCCGGGCGATGAATGGCAGCGTTTTGCCAATTTACGTGTTTTGTACAGCTACATGTTTACACATCCCGGAACGAAATTATTATTTATGGGGGATGAATTTGCACAAACAGAAGAGTGGAAATTTGACCAATCGTTAGACTGGCATTTGCTGGAATACCGGCCGCATAAAGGAATGCAGGATTTAGTTAAAGCGTTAAACCATTTGTATAAATCGGAACCTGCCTTGTATGAAAAAGCTTTTTCAGGAGAAGGATTTGAGTGGATTGATGATGGAAACGCAGCAGATTCAGTGCTGATTTATGTCCGAAAAGGAAACCTTCCGGAAAATAATTTAGTGGTGGTGCTAAACTTTACACCGGTAGTACGGGAAGGTCACCGTGTTGGTGTACCGGAAGCCGGAACCTGGAAAGAAATTTTTAATTCTGATGAGCTGCATTTTTGGGGAAGCGGCACTGTTAATCCAAAGAAATTAAAAACTGAAGCAGTGGGCTGGAATTACAGAGAGCAATCCATTAAATTAAATTTGCCGCCTTTAGGCGTTAGCGTGCTAAAAAAAGTACGGTAAAAACAGCATCAGGTGAGAAAGCTGGTTTATAAAAAATGGCTTCTTGCCTGATGCTTCTTTTATCAGGAAAAAATAATGAGCCAATAGTTTTCCCTTTTCCGAAGGAAACATTAAACATCAATAATACCTTTTTTAATAGCATAAATTACCAGGCCGACAATATTTTTAGAACCGGTTTTTTCAAACAGTTTGGTACGGTAACCTTCAACGGTGCGTACACTTAAAAAAAGCTGGTCAGCAATTTCGGTATTCTGTTTTTCCTGGCAAATCAGTTTTAATATTTCTGTTTCGCGTTCGTTCAGCTCTGTTTCGTCCTTCCCTTTTAAGTGGATCGAGTTTTTCCCCATCAATTGCTTTATCAGCGTAACAGAAAGATGCTCGTTAAAATAATAGCCCTTTTTATATACGGTAAAAACAGCATCTATAATTTCCTGCGGTTCGGCATTTTTAAGCAAGTAACCGCAAGCGCCTGCCTTCATAATATCGAGAATGTATTTATCCTCATTAAACATAGATAAGGCAAGCACTTTAACATGGTTAAAATGTTCATGAATGTACGTTGTTGCTTCCATGCCATCCATTTCGGGCATTTTAATATCCATTAAAACAATGTCCGGGTTTTTTAAAGCCAACTGTTTAACTAATTCTATCCCGTTTGCAGCTTCAAAAAGTATGTTGAGGCCTACACAATCTTCCAGTGTTGCTTTTAGTCCCTCCCTAAAAATTTTATGGTCATCAGCAATAGCTAAGTTTATCACAGCCATAATGCTTTTTTTGATTAAAATTAAAACTAATAGTTAATTATTAAGCTACTAAATTTACTTTTATTTCTGCCTGCATACCTTGCCCAGGGTTGGTAATGAGTTCAATTTTCCCTTTAATAAAATCTGTGCGGCTTTGCATATTTTTTAAGCCCGAACCATTTTTAATTTCCTGCAGATTAAAACCAGCGCCGTCATCCCGGTAAGTTAAAAGCAGTTGATTATTTTTTACCGTTAAATTTAACCCGATAAAAGAAGCATGTGCATGTTTAATTGAGTTGCCAAAAAGCTCCTGTACGATGCGGTAAAGTGTAACTTCAATTTCGGCACTAAATCTTTTTTGTTCTGTTTCGTGTTTAAAATTTACTTCTATCCCCGTGTTTCGCTGTATTTTAATACAGAGATCATTTAAAGCTTCTACCAAACCAAAATCTGTTAATAATGGTGGCCTTACGTTTTGAATAATGCTGCGGATTTCTACAATACACTCATCAATCAGTTTTCTGGTATTGCTTAATAAAGGAACGGCTTGCTCATCTGCAGCACATGTTTTATCCAACCGGTGCAAATTCAGTTTAATTGCAGATAAAACCTGGCCAACGCTGTCGTGCAAGTCTTCGGCAAGCCTTTTCCGCTCGCTTTCCTGCGTTTCCAGAATGGCACGCAGCAGGTCGTTTTGTTTGTCGATCTGTAAATTCCTTCGCTCTTCCTGGTTTTTAATCATCCTTCTCTGGTAGATAATTACAAACAGGAACAGAAAAGTAATCAGCAAAACAACTACCAGCGTGCCAATGATCAGTACAGTAGTTAAGTTATCTTCTGAGGTTTGCACAATAATCCGATAGCAAAAAGTAAGTTAGCGATGATATTGGTTACAGAAGGTATCATGTAAAAATTAGATTGATGATTACTACTTAACCTGTTAAAGAGCATAAATAAAAATATGTTAATTGAAAAATAAATTAGCACAGCAGAGTTGATCCAAAACATGGGCAGTCTTTCTATATGTATAAATTCCTTCAGATTAAGTAATTGATAAAAATACAGTAAAGAAAGTGGCACTAAAAAAATACACAAAACAGTATTTGACGATGATGGATAAACTAAAATGCTGTTTTTAACAGTGTAAAATAGTATTGCTGTCAAGGCAAATACTGTCATGATAAGTGTAATTATTTTGAATTGCTTTTGCTGAAAAGAAAGGTAATATATGAAGCCATAGAATATAACGCTGATAATAATATAAATATGTAATAATGGGATACTGGTTGTTATATTCAAATACCTCTTTAAAAATAACCATCCTGCAAAATCAAACATTGCAGAAATACAAAAAAAAACAGCTACTAATTTTAGTGTAAAATCTATATTTTTTAAATTAATTATTGCAGTAATAATTGGCCACAACCCAGAAATAAGCGAGATATAGGTTAAAATTAGTTTTGTGCTCATCATTTTTGGTTCATGGGTCAGCGCTAACTTGTAAGTTCATTATTAGGGCAGCCTTCTGTGCCTGGGCATGGCACGGCTTGTTCCGCCAAAATATAGTCATCATAGCCCCCAGTATTTAAATTTCTTAATTGCGGTTCAGGTTGCGTAACTGCTTTATTTGGAAGCTGGTTATTGGTTCCCGGGATCAGGTCCTTGTTAACACTGCTTGTGCCTGCTATAATCAAATGTTTTTCGCCGGTTATTTGGGCCGCATCCCTTAAAAAATTAATTAAAATCAGTACCAAGCGTTGGGTAACGCTTAAGGGTTTGCTGTTGGCGTAATAGATACGAAGGCCGGAGCAATCCTTCTGGTTTAATATTTTTTCGATAATGTCTCTGCCAAAAAGATGAGAAATGGTTTCGCCCGGCACTTGTCTTTGCCTGGAATACTTAGTCCATTTAGCCGCAGTTTTTAAATCGATTTCGTTGCCAATCCGGTTAACCGGCGTTTCTTCATTTTGTCTTTCCATGATAATTGTTGGTCTAAATTCAGTATAAATTTAAGGTATTAGCTTTGATAATTTTTTAGGCCGGGCTTAATTATTAAGAAAATAATAAAATTGGTGATTTTATAATCAGCTAAAAATCAGTTGATAGAAGAAGTATGGGGTTTATTATGTTTGTGGTAAATTCCGTAGCAGCAACATTGCGATTACGTAATTTTACGTATAATAAGAAGAGGTTAACCGAATGGTTTTACCAGATAGGGGGTGGTTTTAAAATCTCATAAAACAAAAGGAGCCGGTTAAAAAACCAGCTCCTTTTAATGCAGATGCTTCTTTTAGCACCTAAAAATTAATACGGCTTATAGTTTACCAACTTCTTCAGCCAGGTCAACTAATTTATTAGAGTAGCCCCACTCGTTATCGTACCAGGCCACTACTTTTACAAATTTATCATTCAAAGCGATACCAGCGCCGGCATCAAAAATAGAAGTACGCGGATCGCCAAGGAAATCCTGAGAAACCACATCATCTTCCGTATAACCTAAAATTCCTTTTAGTTCGCCTTCAGAAGCTTCTTTCATGGCAGCTTTAATTTGTTCATAGGTTGCTGATTTTGCCAATCTTACGGTTAAATCAACCACAGAAACATCAGGGACCGGAACACGGAAAGACATACCGGTTAATTTCCCTTTCAGTTCCGGAATTACCAAAGTAACTGCTTTGGCAGCACCGGTTGATGAAGGAATGATGTTTTGAGAAGCGCCACGTCCGCCTCTCCAGTCTTTATGAGACGGGCCGTCAACTGTTTTTTGTGTAGCAGTTGTAGCATGAACCGTGCTCATTAAACCTTCTTCGATACCAAATTTATCATTTAAAACTTTAGCAAGAGGGGCAAGGCAATTAGTTGTACAGCTTGCGTTAGAAACAATGGTTTGCTCTGCTTTCAGTTCTTTATTGTTTACACCCATCACAAAAGTTGGCGTATCATCTTTTGCCGGTGCAGACATGATTACTTTTTTAGCGCCTGCATCAATGTGTTTTTGTGCCAGTTCTTTAGTTAAGAACAAACCGGTAGATTCGATAATTACTTCGGCGCCAACTTCGTTCCATTTCAGGTTAGCCGGGTCTTTTTCTGCTGTTACACGGATCGTTTTTCCGTCAACAACCAAGTGTCCGCCTTCTACTGCAATGGTACCTTTAAATTCGCCATGGGTAGAATCATATTTTAACATGTAAGCCATGTATTCAGGGTCTACCAGGTCATTAATACCAACAATTTCAATGTTGGGCCTGTTAATGGCAGCCCTGAAAGCCAGACGGCCAATCCGGCCGAAGCCATTTATTCCTATTTTCATAATTTTAGTTTTTATTAATATAATATGTTAACAAGTTATTGATAGGCTCTTTAATAATATTTGCAATAGTAATGTTTTGTTCGTGCGCAGTTTGCTGTAATAATTCCTGATATAAGGAAGCAACGGTGCCAACAAAATAAACAGGTGCAGCAGGGTTTTCTTTAATTAGCGGAATTGTATAGGACGAGATGAAGTTTTGAAAACCTGTTTTTACCAAACCTGTCATGTAAGGTTCCTGAATGTTGTCTTTAGCAAAATTTCTAAAAGAACTCAAAAATACGGCTGGTTGCGGTTGCTTATACACTTTGTCCAGAATTTGTTTTCTGTCGAGATCGAACTTTTCTACAAACTTTTTATGCAGCCCGTCCGGCAGGGTTTTATTTAGAAAAGACTTAACAATTTTCATTCCGATCCAGTTGGCAGAACCCTCATCTGCCAGGATATAACCCAAACCATAGTTATTCGGTTTGATTTTTTTTCCGTCAAAGTAAGCAGCGTTAGAGCCACTGCCCAGGATGCAAACAATACCGGGCTGGTCCTGACAAGTTGCCAGTGCAGCGGCATATATATCATCTTCTACCACTACCTTTCCGAAGCGGAAAAATTTAGAAAAAGCATTGTAAACAATTTGTTTGTGTTTGTAAGAAGTGATGCCTGGGCCAAAAAAATAAATCCTTTTAATTTCTTCTGCATGATGAATGAGATGGATATTTTTATTCAGTAAGGCAAGTATGCTTTTTTCATCACTTGCAAAAGGGTTAATGCCGTTTGTTTTAAAAGATTGTACAACAGTTTGCTTTTGTGCCAGCTTCCAGTTTGCAAAATTAGAACCACTATACACAACTGCAATCATCGGTTAGATAGCTAAAATATCAACCATGTCCAGTAAATCCGGTTCCAGCTTAAATTCGTGTGTAGATATAGCTTCTTCCAGTTCTGCCAGCTGGATAGTGTTACCTTTTAAACCAACCATTTTCCGTGTTTCGCCGTTTAGCAGCGCATTTACCGCAGCATAACCTAAACGGCTTCCCAGCACACGGTCGAAACTGCTTGGGCTTCCGCCTCTTTGCAAATGCCCCAAAATAGTTACTTTAACATCATAAGACGGAACGTGCTCCTTTACCTTTTTTGCAATATCGTAAGCGCCGCCATTTTTATCGCCTTCTGCTACAATTACAATGCTGGAAGTTTTTTTATTGCTGCCAGATTTAAGGTTTTCAATCAGTTCATCAATAGCTGTTTCTTTTTCGGGCAGTAAAATGGCTTCTGCACCACCGGCAACACCGGCGCGCAGGGCAATACAACCAGAATCGCGGCCCATCACTTCAATAAAAAACAAACGGTCGTGTGCATCTGCCGTATCGCGTATTTTATCTAACGCTTCAACTACCGTATTGGTAGCGGTATCAAAACCCAGCGTAAAATCAGATCCGTAAAGGTCATTATCAATAGTTCCGGGGATACCAATAACGGGAATATCGTAAATTCTCGAAAAACGCTCGGCACCGGTAAAAGTACCATCGCCTCCAATCACAATCAATCCTTCAATACCCCGGTTTTTTAAATTCTGATATGCTTTTTCTAAGCCACTTTCTTCTTTAAACTCCATACAGCGGGCCGTTTTCAGGATGGTGCCGCCCAAATGCAGGATATTACTCACCGAACGCTCGTTCATATCATACATATTATTGTTGATCAGGCCCTGATAACCTTGCTTTACACCAACAACCTGTAACCCATGAAATATGCCTGTTCGTACAACGGCGCGTATGCAAGGGTTCATTCCCGGTGCGTCACCGCCAGAAGTTAGTACGGCAATTTTGTTTATTTTAGACATTCTTTTAAACGGCTCCTTGTTTTGCGAAGATAAGGTGTAATTTTTACACTAAGTAATATTTATTTATTAAATTTGAACAAACAAGCAATCTTACGCCTAACACCTTAAATTTGGAAACAATATTACCAAAATTTGATTCAGTATTTTCTATTGATTGTGTAATCTTCGGGTTTCAGGCCAATGAACTGAAAATTTTATTGATAGAAAGAAATGAAGAACCATTTAAAGGGTGGCGCGCATTACCGGGATATATTGTAAAAAAAGATGAAAGTATAGATGATGCAGCCGAACGCATTTTATACGAGTTAACCGGACTGCGAGACCTGCACATGGAGCAGTTTCATACTTTTGGTGATGTGGACAGGCACCCGCAAGGCAGGGTAATTACGATTGCTTATTATGCCTTGATCCGTATTGATGTACAAAAAGAACTGAAGCCTGTAACCAATATTGCAAAAAGTGCTTTCTGGTACCCGGTTAATGAATTAGGGAAACTGCCTTTTGATCATGCTAAAGTTTTTGAAACAGGTTTTCAGAAATTACGCCGACGGTTGGGTTACCAGCCTATTGCATTTGAGCTACTGCCCGAAAAATTTACGCTGACCCAATTGCAAACGCTTTACGAAGCGATATTGAACAAAAAGCTCGACAAGCGCAACTTCCGGAAAAAAATGCTGAGCTACGGTTTTTTAAAAGAGCTGGACGAAAAACAGAAAGGCGTTTCCTATCGGGCAGCAAAGTTGTATCGTTTTGACCGCAGGAAATACAACAAGATTTTCCAGAACGAACTGAGCATAAATGGCTGATGCTTCTTTTATCACCTAAAAATTAGTGTGGTAAAAGAAGCACCGTTATGTAAAACCTGCTTTAAACTAATAAGGCAGGTTTTTTTATGTGGTAAAAGAAGTATTTATTTTGATATTGGAGCCAGTTCCAGGTGGTATTTTACCAGATCATCAATTGGCGAACGGATAATACGGCCGAAAGTCATACCATATTCTGTAGCTGTTTCTTCTAAAACATTCCTGAAATTGTATCCAACAGAGCCAATACAGTTAAAAGAGTAATTTTTATAATCGGGATAATGGCTTACCAGGTTTCGGAAAAAGTCTTCAAAAGAAGTTTTAACCAGGTTGCGCGAGTAAGCAATATTTGCAGTATTATCGTAAACAAACTTGCTGAAACTTGCACAAAAACGGTTTGGCAAAGGTTTAGTGTAAACGTTATCGATAATTTCGTCGGGTGTTAAATGGAAAGTTTCCCAAAAATTATCGCGTACTTCCTGCGGCATATAGCCGCGCACATAATCAGAAAGCAGCTTTTTGCCAATGTAACAGCCACTTCCTTCATCACCTAAAATATAAGCTAAAGAGTTTATTTTAAAGGCAATATCTTTACCGTCATAAATACAGGTATTGGTCCCGGTCCCTAAAATAGCTGCAAAACCGGCATTAATGCCCAGTAAAGCACGTGCAGCAGCCATTAAATCGTGCCCAACAAATACTTTTGCAGTTTTGAAAACGGTTTTCATGGCATCTTCCACAATTTTAACCTTATCGGCCACATCACAACCTGCACCATAATAATACAGTTCTGTAATGTCTTCCTTTTTCAGGTCAGAAGGCAAATGTTCATTAAGAGAATTAATAATGTAAGCCGTGTCAGAAAAAAAAGGATTATAACCTTCGGTATTGTAATATACCTTTTTACCGTATTCGTTAATCAGGCACCAATTGGTTTTGGTAGAGCCGCCATCCGCTATTATGATCATTTCTTATTATATATCTTTAAACAGTTTTTAAAAGTATGGATTTTATACTAACTATTAAAACTACTTTAAATTATTGCTGTTTCCGCCCAAGGGAAGGCTGTTTAAATTTTTGTTCCAATTACCGGCGATGCTTCTTTTATCAACCAAAAAACCGCAAGGCCCTGTGCTTTTTATACGGGCAGCAAGGGCAAGTGCAGATTTTATAGTGCTAAAAGAAGCATCAGGGCTAATCCTTTTTTTACTTAAAATGAGACAGCAGGAAAATATTGGCACAGGTGTTGTTAAACTTTCTGTATCATAAAATATAAAGAATTGGTTTGAACGGGATTGAATTAAACAGAAGTGAGCTGCAGCAGGACGGGCATACGGCAAGTGAAAATGTATATATAATTTCTGATGAGTATCCGATACCTCGTTTAGCAACTACCAGAAGAATTTGGATTTATCTTCCCCCTGATTATCACGCAGAAACTAAAAGCTATCCGGTACTTTACATGCACGACGGGCAGAATTTGTTTGATAACCATTCTGCAAGTTTTGGTGAGTGGGGCGTAGATGAATACCTGGATTCTGTAGGAAAGCCGGAAATAATTGTAGTTGGGATAGACCACGGCAACAATGAACGGTTACTCGAATATAATCCCTATGATTCGGAACACGGAGTTGGTAAAGGCAATGCTTATGTCGATTTTTTAGTTTATAACTTAAAGCCTTATATCGATTCTAATTTCCGTACTCAAAAAGGTGCATCCTGTACTTCTATTGCCGGAAGTTCTATGGGAGGTTTAATTTCAATGTATGCAGCAGTAAAATATCCTGACGTATTTGGAAATGCAGGTGTTTTTTCCCCTGCTTTTTGGATGGCGCCAGCTATTTTTTCTTTTGCAGAAGAAAAAGAGCTGCCCGGTTCATCAGGTTTTTATTTTATCTGCGGAGATTTAGAAAGCGGGCAAATGGTTCCGGATATGGAAAAAATGGCTTCGATAATTGCCCAAAAAAACTTAAAGCAAGGTTCTTTAAAAGTTGAAGTAATAGTAGGGGGCAGGCACGAAGAAAAATTGTGGCAAGAAAGTTTTCCGAAATTTTATCAATGGCTTATGGCAACTTGTTAAGCTGCCACAAGCCATATTTTATATTATTTCCCTGTTTCTTTTAGCTTATAAAAATCGAGGACCAACTGGTCCATATTGCCGTACTTGTATTTCTTATTCTTGATCTTTTCTACAATTTCTGGTTCGCTGGCCATAATTTCTGTCATTATCGGTATAAAATTGTCGCGTTTCAGTTCAGTTAAGCTGTTCGGGTTATCACCGTAAAAATAAGCACTTTTTCCTCTGCCGCCGCCTCCGCGCCCTCCGCCTAAATTAATGCCTAAACCACCGCCCATTCCTCCGCCAAAACTGCCGCCGCCAATACCAAAGCTTGGCCTGATACCCGGCCTCATACCGCCGCCATTTCCATTGCCGTCTCCTGTTGTAGCATATAATTTTAGTGGTTCATCAACCAAAACCTTTACAAAATCAATTCTTTTGCCTGTCCAATCTTCTGATCTTGGCGCATGTGCCACGGTAAAGCTGTCTTTACCAGCCACAAAAGACCGGATCATCGAAGCAGATAACCTGTCTTTTTCTTCGCCCTTATCTTTTCTAAATAAAATAAAACCTTCACTGTTTTCCGGACTTCTGCCAGAAGGGTTAACTACAATTTGTCCGATTACTTTTTTTCCATTAGAATCATAATAATAACCATCGTCCCATTGGTTTAAACCAAGTTGGGCCGAAGCTGAAAAGGCAATCGTTAAAAACAAAAAAGATAAAATAACTGCGCGCATTTTTATATGTTTTAAAATTATAGCATAAACCACGATACGTTGTTTTTAGTATACTTCTTTTACGTATCAATTTTGTTAAGACTATGCTTTTTGTAAAACGTTTATATCAATCCTGAAATAATTTACAATTACGCAAATAAATAATTGGATTGCGTTTATTTTGCAACCAAACCTAATAACGATACAATGACAGTTGATTTAAGAAGCGATACCGTAACAAAACCCACACCGGGAATGCTCGATGCCATGTGGAGCGCCAAAGTAGGTGATGATGTTTACGGAGAAGACGAAACCATAAACGCACTGGAAGCGAAAGCAGCAGCACTTTTCGGAATGGAAGCTGCTATTTTTTGCCCTTCGGGAACCATGACCAATCAAATTGCTATTAAATGTTTTACCCAACCGTTAGATGAACTGATTGCCGACCAAACCGCGCATGTTTACCGTTACGAAGGTGGCGGAATTGCTTTTAACTCGGCTGTTTCTACAAGATTGTTAAATGGCGAACGAGGGGTTTTAACTGCAGAAATGATTTCACCGGAAATCAACGATCCGAACAATGTCCATTATCCGCGTACCACTTTAGTTGTGCTGGAAAATACGGTAAATAAAGGCGGCGGAAATTGTTATACTTTGGATCAGATTAAACCAATTGCAGAATTATGTGCTAAAAGGAGCATTAAACTGCACCTGGATGGCGCACGTATTTTTAATGCTTTAACTTTTACCAAAGACAAAGCTGCGGATTACGGACAGTATTTTAACGGTATTTCTGTTTGCCTTTCCAAAGGTTTAGGCGCGCCCGTTGGATCTGTTTTTTTAGCTGATAAAAACAGTATTGCTTATGCACGTCGAGTTCGTAAGGTTTTAGGCGGAGGAATGCGCCAGGCTGGTTTTTTGGCTGCAGCCGGAATGTATGCTTTGGACCATCAGGTAAAGCGTTTGCAGCAAGACCACGATCATGCCAAATCACTGGAAGAAACTTTAAACAATTGCAACTGGGTTACCGGCGTTTTATCTGTAGAAACCAATATTGTTATTTTTGATACGGTAAAAGAAGCATCGTACTATTTGCAAAAATTAGCCGAAAAAGGAATCAAAGCTTCTGCTAATGATGTTCGCCGGATTCGTTTTGTTACGCATTTGGATGTGCATCCTGATCAAATTCAATATACAATTGAAGCATTAAAAAACCTGAACGAATAATTGCAAAGATGAAATATGCAACTTTAGGAAAATCAGATTTATCAGTCAGTAAAATAGGTTTTGGCTGCATGTCGCTTCGCGGAAGCAGCGAAGAGAATAAAACCTTGCTAAACAAAGCATTGGAACTTGGGATCAATTATTTTGATACTGCGGATTTGTATGATGGCGGGCAGAACGAAATTATCATTGGGAATTTATTGAAATTTTATCGCGATAAAATTGTTTTGGCAACTAAAGTTGGAAACCAGCGGCAAGCCGATGGCAGCACCAAATGGAATGCAAGCAAAGCATATATTTTACAAGCTGTTGAAGGAAGTTTGAAGCGTTTACAAACAGATTATATCGATTTATACCAATTACATGGTGGTATGATTGATGATAATATTGATGAAACCATTGAAGCTTTTGAATTGCTGAAACAGCAGGGAAAGATTCGTTATTATGGTATTTCTTCCATCCGCCCAAATGTTATCCGGGAATATGTAGCAAAATCAAATATAGTAAGTGTGATGATGCAATATAGTTTGTTGGATCGGCGACCAAAAGAAACTTGCTTTAATCTGCTTGAAAAAAATCAAATCAGTTGTTTAACGCGTGGAAGCGTTGCCCAAGGTTTGCTTGTAAATAAACCGGCAAAAGCTTATTTGAATTATTCTGAAAAAGAGGTGCTAAAAGCAGCACAAGCAATCAAAGAAGTTTCTGATGAAAGTAAAAGTAACGCACAAACTGCTTTACAATTTGCTTTGGCGCCGAAAATTGTTGCCAGCGCTGTTGTTGGTATTCGAACTTTAGAACAATTGGAAGATGCGGTTGGAACTTTGGATGTTCCTGAACTTTCTGATGAAGATTTGAATTTACTTAAAAATTCAATCATTCCTAATCAATATGAGCAGCATCGTTAAAAGCGATGCTGTTTTTATGAGGTAAAAGTTAATATTAAGAGTTACGAAGATTGTTCTTGAAAAGCTAAAATTTATACTTTGTAATTACTATTTTAATTTTCTTTTCTTTGGATTTTGACGGTTTGAAAAAAAAGAAATAACTTCAACAGTATCACCATTAATACGATAATACAAAGTATTATGTGTTAATACAACAGCCCGTCGGACATCTTTTTTAATTTCTGACCTTTGAAATAAATTTGGATTTTGAGATAAAAGTTCTAATGTTTCCTCTATTTTTGATGCAAGATTTCGTAATTCTTTTTCTGTCCAGTTTTCTTCAAGATAAGTTATGGTTTGTTCTAATTCATTTAAAGCATAATCAGTCCAGAATATTTTATAGCCATTTTTCATACAGTTTTCTTGCTGTTGAATGTGGGTTTAATTTTCCAGATTCTGCATCTTGCAAACCTTTCTCAATAGATTCTTTCTCATTTTCGGAAATAGAATTGTACCAGTCTTTGTTTTGTTGCTTTCTAAGTTCTATGATTTTATTCAGGATTGAAATATCCTCAATAGTTGAAAGCCATTGAATTAATTCTATCTTTTTATTTTGGATGTTTAAATTGGTATTCATGTTTAATTTTTTTTATTTCTGAATTAAAAATCATTAGTTGCGGAGTGCATCATAAGTTTTCAAATATTCTTCCACATTCTTTTTTACAAGCTCATTTCCACTAATAAACTCAGAAAGAATATGCTTTTTTATTTGTTCATTATCCAAATCATCGTCAGAAATAACTTCTCCACGTTCAGATTGCTAAATTCTGTTTTCAATTTTTTCTATTAAAATTAATCTTTCAACTAATTCATCAATAGAAAATTCTTCGGGGAATTTTTCGATCTGCTCTTTCAATTTGGCTTTAGTCAGCATGTTTATTTGTTTATTAGTATTATTCTAATATAAAAATAAATTCCTTATGAATAATTAATATAAGAACATTTATTTTTGCTTATTCTTTCAGTAAGCTACATCTTTGTCTTTTTTGGGGCTTTTGTTTCTGCTTTTTCCAGGTTTTCATTAACCCTGAATTTTACAATTTTTGTTATCAGATCTAATGGAAGCGGTTGGTCTATTGGAAACTGAATTGCACCTTTTGAATTTTTATAAACAGAGATTTCCTGCTGAAATGCTTTAATTCCTGATGCGGTTGGATAAAAGCCAATATGGTTTTTATAAGCTGCAAAATAAACCAGGCTACCGTTTAATTTAAAGGCAGGCATTCCATAACTGATTGTTTCTTTTGCATCAGGTGCAGCTTTTCTAATGGTTAGCCGTAATTGTTCCAAAATTTCCTGAACATCTTTTGGAAAACTTTCAATGTAAGAACCTATGTCAATAAAATCTTTTTTCATTTTACAAGAAGTTGAATTTCTCGTTAAATAGTTGCTTCTTTTATCAGTATAAAAGTATTTAATTTTGTTTGTAATTGGATTGAAAATCCATAGTTCAAAAGATGGGATTAGAAATGCTTTTGTATATAGCAGTTTTATTCGTCATCAAGTTCTTTCAAGAAGTTATCTACAGATTTATTGTCAATAGTATTTGTTTTCATTTAGCAATGTCCGCTTTAAATATTGTTGATGGTGTTACTTTAAACACTTATGTTAAGTTAGCATTATCATTTTTCGGATTAAAGAAATTTGTCCTAAATGATAATAGCTGTGTTCAATAACGCCTTCAATATTTCGCAAATAACTTCCATATGTGTTGTCTATAAATGGTTGGTCAAAATTGTTGTCATCCATTTGTTCAACTTGGCTTGCAAATTTTTCAGAATTGTTCAAAAAGTCTGTTACTATTTTGTTCCAATCTGCTTCCGAATGTATTTGTGGAAGGTCAAAACTGTATTTGTCGCTAATTTCAAGTTTTCCATTTTCAAAAGCGTCCAATAGTCCTGCCAAATAATAGTTTATATGATAGGTTAAAGCCGCAATAGTATTTAAACCGTCAACTTTTTGTATTGCCTGTTGCCAATTCACGTTCAATATTTGTTCCTTATAATTTGTGTTAGCAATCCAATGTCCATCAAGTAATACTTCTCGAATTCGGTTTGCAATAGTCAAATTTCTTGTCATAGTATTTATAGCTTAGATGCTCTTAATAGGGCGAGGTTCCATCAGCTTGCCGCTAACTCGTGTATTGACACAAGTTATATAAGTTTTAGTAAACATAAAAAAGTCTTCTCGATATTCAATTTTATACAGTTTAAATTTTAGGCTATTGATAAGGAGCGTTAACGCCTTTTATTTTTAATATAAATGCCAACCTAAAAAACAAAAGCCGAAACTGATAAAGTTCCGGCTTTCCTGATAAAAATAACATACTATTTTTATGTCATTAAAAGAAGCATCCTTAATCCTTCTTCCTATCGCTTCCCTGCCGTTCCACCATCCAGCCCGGATATTCTTTTGGCAAAGCACTTACTTCATCGATCCGTTTCAGTTCATCGGCATTTAAAGTAAGCTCGGTTGAATGTAAGTTAGATTTTAACTGTTCCGGATTTTTAGCACCAATAATGGTACTGGTTACGCCAGGTTGCTGCCTAACCCAGGCCAAAGCAATTTCAGCAGCTTTAACCTGATATTGTTGTCCGATCTCGTTCAAAACATCAACAATATCATAAGCTTTTTCTTTGTTGATAGGAGGGAAATCAAAACTATCGCGACGGGAATTTCCTGCTTTTTCATTTTCGCGTGTGTATTTTCCGGAAAGAAAACCACCAGCAAGCGGACTCCAGGGCATTATACCTATATTTTCGGCTTTGGCCAATGGTAAAATTTCCCGTTCAATATCTCTCCCAGAAAGCGAATAGAAATATTGCATGCCCACAAATTTGTTCCATCCATGTTTTTCGGCTATGCCTAAAGCTTTCATTACCATCCAGGCCGGCCAGTTACAAACTGCAACGTAACGTACTTTTCCAGTGAGTACAATATCATTCAGTGAACGTACAATTTCTTCAACAGGAGTGTAAGGATCAACGCCGTGAACATATAAAATATCGATATGGTCTAATTGCAAACGCTGCAAACTTTCATCTACCGACTGGAAAATATGATAGCGCGACAAGCCAACGTTGTTTTTACCTTCGCCCATTTTGCCACGTACTTTGGTTGCTATAACTAAGTCGTTCCGGTTCAAACCCAAATCTTTAATCGATTGTCCGAGCAGTTTTTCCGATTGTCCGAAGGAGTACACATTGGCCGTATCAATAAAGTTGATTCCTGCATCAACAACTTGTTTTATTAAATCATTTGCGCCTGCCTGGTCAACGCCGCCAATTGCCTGCCATTGCCCGCTTGAACCAAAAGTCATCGTTCCGAAACAAATCTCGGATACCAGCAGCCCGGTATTGCTTAAAAAATTATATTTCATAATGCTGTTTTTATTAATGTAGATGTTTAACCATCTAATGCTTCTTTTTGTTCTTAATGTAATGTTAAACTAAGATTACCGCTACATAAAACCTCTGTTACAAAATTGCGTTTACTGTTAACATGCAGCAGCTACGTAAACAATTAGAGAAGATTGGCCGTGACCCTAAAGTTACCGCCAAATCCGTTGGATTAAGATATGTAAACGATTCTTCGCCTGGTTATACCCGCGAAAAACAAGGCGATGAGTTTGTTTTTAAGGATGCAAAAGGAGCATTGGTTGAGGATGAGGAACTGCTGGAGCGTTTCCGCAAAATGGTTATCCCGCCGGCTTATACTAATGTTTGGATTTGTCCGTACGAAAATGGCCATTTGCAGTTTACCGGCGTTGATGCAGCCGGACGGAAGCAATACCGTTATCACGCTCAGTGGAACAAAATCCGGAATCAATCCAAATATCATCGCATGGAAGAATTTGCCAGTCATATTCCAAAAATCCGGGAGCAGCTGGATAAAGATTTGGCGCGAAAAAAACTGGATAAACAGAAAGTGTTGGCGCTGGTGGTAAGGGTGATGGAACTAACGCACATTCGCATCGGTAATGAAAACTACCGCGAGTTATATGGTTCTTATGGTTTAACTACGTTAAACGATGAGCATGTTGAAATAGAAGGCGGCGTGGTAAAATTTGGTTTTAAAGGAAAAAAAGGAGTTTACCATGATTTAAAACTGGAAAGTAAGGAGCTGGCCAAATTGGTAAAACAATGTCAGGACATCCCCGGAGAAGAACTGTTTCAATATTATGATGAAGAAGGCAACCCACAGGATATAAAAAGTGATGATGTAAACGCTTATTTAAAAGAAATTACCGGCGAAGATTTTACGGCGAAAGATTTTCGGACCTGGTCTGGCAGCGTACACGCTTTATATGCTTTTAAGGAAGCCGGAGGTTTTACAACTGCAAAAGAATGTAAAAAGAAAGTGGTCCAGGTTCTGGATGATGTAGCTTTTCATTTAGGCAATACACGCACAGTTTGCAAAAAATATTATGTGCACCCAACATTAATTAAAAGTTATGAAGAAGGGCGGATTGACCGTTATCTGGAACAAATCACAGAAGATAAACCTTTGTCTGTTCCGGGATTGAACCAGGCGGAAAAAGTTTTGCTGGAGATGATTGGGAAAGAGAAGATTGCTGAAGCCCTATAATTATAATTAAGTATTTAAGCAAATAGATAGATTTGCTGATACTTCTTTTATCGCCCCAAATATTGTATTTACAATTTCTTAACATTTAGGTAACATTGTAGCTAAAACTCCTATAAGTTTTAGCTATAATGGAAATACTGATCAAAATATTCGGAGAGGGGAAAGACCTCAACTCTCTCCAAATGAGTTGCCGGGCACTGGTAATTTACCTGATTGCGTTGCTGCTCATCCGAATTGCCGGAAGGCGCACGTTTGGTAAAAAAACAGCTTTTGATAATACCATTGCCATTATGCTTGGCGCTGTTTTAAGCCGTGCTATTGTGGGTGCTTCTCCGTTTTTGCCAACGGTTATCGGTTCATTAGTATTGGTTTTGTTGCATCGTGCTATTGCCTGGTACAGCATGTACAACAAAAAGTTTGAGCATTTGGTAAAAGGAAAATCACAGCCTTTGTACCAAAACGGAAAAATGAACAAAGAAAATATGAAACGTGGTTTGATGAGTGAAGATGACTTACGCGGCGACATCAGGTTAAAAGGACAAACCAATTCTTTAGAAGATTTAGACGAAATTTATATCGAAACAACCGGTGAAGTGAGTTTGATCAAAAAGAAAAAATAAATGCTTTTATCATCGTAGAGTTGTTAATTTTTTACCGATAAAAGAAGCATGGCCAGGAAAAATTTTCCTGGCCATGCTTCTTTTATGCCTATATTTTTTTGATCAGCTTTCTTTGGGAGGTGTTCCGCGGAAAGTATCCAGCTTATCCATCCGTTCCAGGTTTACAGGTTTTCCGGTCCTTGCCGATTCATAAATCGCTTCCATTATTTTCTGGTCCTGCAAACCTTCTTCGCCCGGCGTGTATGGTACTTTATTTTCAATCACACATTCAGAAAAATGGTCAATCTCTAAAGCAAACTGATTTTCTTCCTGCAACTTGGGCTGCATTTTATTTTGTACCTTGCCCATTACCTGCGATGCTTCCGGCATCAGGCCTTTGTAATCAAAAGCCGGGTCCATCCCAAACCAGCCGCCGTTATCGGCATAGCAGCGGTAATGTTTAGAGTTGTGCGCGCCGTAACTGCAAGTATTATTGGCTATTACGCCACTTGGAAAGAACATCTGGAACATTACCGCTTCTTCTACTTCTTTAAACCTTGGGTCATTGGGTGTACTGTAAGTGGTTGCGTTTACCATATAAGGTTCTTCACCTAATAAAAAACGATTGGTGTTGATATCATACAAACCAATATCCGGCAAAGAACCGCCGCCAGATAAAGCTTTATGCAAACGCCACTGTTTCGGATCGCCAATATTTTGTACGTTAACGGAAGTAATCACTTTTACCTTACCAAACTTATGGCTACGTGCAAATTGCATCATCTGGCGGTTATTCGGTTCGTATTGGATACGATATGCAATCATCAATTTTTTACCTGCTTTTTTGCAAGCATCAATCATCCGCTCTGCTGATTTTGAAGAAACTGTCATCGGTTTTTCGCACAAAACATGTTTTCCTGCTTTTGCTGCACGGATTACAAATTCCTCGTGCATGGCATTTGGCAGTACAATGTAAACTGCGTCTATCTCCGGATTATTTTTAATCTCATCAAAATTCTGGTAGTTGTAAAGTTTTTTTTGCTCAACGCCATATTGCATCGCAACCTTTTTTGCTTTGTCTGCGCTTCCGCTTACCAAAGCTACAACTTTAGAATTTTTACAGTTGCCAAAAGCCGGCATAATCTGGCCCAAAGTTAATTCTCCCAAACCCACAACCGCGTAACCTACACGTTTATCTTTGGGCAAAATGGTTGGAAACGATGACTGGTTTCCTTCGCTTGCTGCATGCTGGCTTGGCACTTCCACTTTTATCGCATCGGCCATAGAACGCGGGCCTGGTTTGTTGCTATTTGTACTTTGGGCACTTGCTGTTCCCGTAGCCAGTTCGCCAATTACGGTAGCTGCAATTAACCCTTTTCCTGCACTTTCTATAAATTGCCTGCGGTCAAAAACTTTTTGGGTTGATGCTAATGGCATCGTTTCTTTAATATCCGGCATTTTGGTGTTAAATTGAAATGTTAATAATTGAGAATGAACCTGTTTCCTGAAAAAAACCCTTATCCGGCAGATTAGTTTACAATTAATTATTTTTACCGGTAAAAGAAGTATTACAAATCCGGTGCTTCTTTTACCGGTAAATTTTATGCCGGTAAAAGAAGTACTGGTAATTTAATCCTTACAGAATAATGCTGATGAATTGCCGGAATGTTTAACTTCGTGCAAATGCAATCTTTCGACCTGAGCTTTCTACGGTTTACTTTTTTTGATGTGCTGGACGTTGTGCTGGTAGCCATCATCATGTATCAGATTTATAATTTAATCCGCGGAACTATCGCAGCCAATATTTTTATTGGCCTGGCTATACTTTGCGCCTTGTATTTTGTGGTGAAGGCTTTAAACATGCGGTTACTTACAGGCATCCTCGGCAACTTTATGAATGTAGGCATCATTGCGCTGATTGTGGTTTTTCAGCAGGAAATCCGTCGCTTTCTGTTGTTAGTAGGGCGAAATGCTTCCTTGCAGCGTAACAAAGCCTGGTGGAAATATTTTTTTGGCAGAACAGAGGAAGAAAAAAATAACCTCGCCAGAATAAAACCCATTGTTGATGCCTGTAAAACCATGAAAGAAAGCCGCACAGGTGCATTAATTGTTTTTGCCAAATACTACGACGAGGAGTTTTTTCATAACAGTTGCGAATATTTGGATGCTAAAATTACCAAACGCTTGCTGGAAAGTATTTTTCAGAAACATAGCCCTTTGCACGACGGCGCCGTTATTATTGCCGAAAATAAAATTAAATCTGCCAGTTGCATTTTACCTTTAACAGATAACACCAACCTGCCTCCACAATTTGGTTTAAGGCATCGGGCAGGCATCGGAATTTCTGAAGCAAGTGATGCTACGGCTTTAATCGTTTCCGAAGAAACCGGCGAAATTGCTTATGCCAAACAAGGCAAAGTAAAAATGAACATTAGTTTTATGGAATTGGAAAAACTGCTGAACAAAGATTTTTAACAGATAAAAGAAGCATCAGCATTAAAAACTAATTGCTGTTTTTAATTATAACAGCTAAATAAACCATTACAAACCCCCTTTTTATTACCATGATTATTTTAATACAATGTAAAGACCAGGTTGGCCTTGTTACTTCTATTTCGGGCATATTGGTGCAACAGCAGCTAAATATTGTTTCCATGAACGAGCATGTGGACAAAGCCCAGGACCGGTTTTATATGCGCCTGGAAGTAGAGCCTTTGGTTGATGTAGCTGCGCTGGAAGCTAAAATAAAAAGTGTACTGCCAGAAGATGCGGTAATCGCCATCAACCAACAACTGCAAAAAAAAATTGTGGTGCTGGTTACTAAAGAATACCATTGCCTTGCTGATATTCTGATCCGTAATTTCTTTGGGACTTTAGGTGCTTCGGTATTAGGTGTAATTGGTAATTATACTAACCTGCAAAATATTTGCGAACGTTTTGATGTTCCTTTTTATCCGGTTTTGTATAGCCCTTCAATTTTAAATGAAGAACCAGAAGAACAAATAGCTGCAATAATCCGGCAATTAGGGCCAGATTATATTGTGCTTGCCAAGTTTATGCGTATTTTATCTCCTGGTTTTGTAGCTAAATTTCCAAAGCAGCTCATTAACATCCATCACTCTTTTTTGCCCGCATTTGTTGGTGCCAGCCCTTATCGGCAAGCATTTGAACGTGGTGTAAAGCTGATTGGTGCAACAGCACATTTTGTTACTAACGAACTGGATGAAGGCCCGATTATTACGCAGCAAATTATCCCCGTAAACCATTCGCATACTGCTGCGGATATGATGAAAGCCGGACAGGAAATAGAAACTTCGGTACTGGCAAAAGCCTTGCAACTGGTTTTTGATGACCGCGTTTTTGTTTATAAAAATAAAACGGTTGTTTTTGAGTAATGCAGGGATTAAGGGCTTGTTTAAATTTTTATCAGAAGAGAAATACAATGCTTCTTTTATCAATAAAAAGTTGGTGTAGGAGTGATCTGTAAATTAGAAATTACAGAGAACGCCACAGATTTTTTTGTGGGATAAAAGAAGCATAGGCAATACGTTGAATAAAATTTAAACGCCCTAAAAAATAACAGGTGCATTGGCAACTGATAAAACAGCATATTTTTTTATCAGGTTAAACATTTGATGAGGTTCAAATGGTTTGGGGATGAAATCTGTAAAACCGCTGGTCAGCAGGTCGGCAAGCATTTCCTGGTCAATAAGCGAAGCCGTAAAAGCTAATACAGGAATTGTTGGATAGAGTGTTTTTACATGAGTAATTGCTGTAAAGCCGTTCATTACCGGCATTTCCAGGTCCATCAGTATTAACGAATAATTTGCATCGAGTTCTAAGGCATCTAAAGCTTCTTGTCCATCAAAAACGCAAGTGATCGAAGCTTTATAACCCGTCAGGATCTTCTTTGCAATCATCATGTTAATTTTGTTGTCTTCTGCAACCAAAATCCTCAATCCTTCTAAATCTTCCGGGCCTTGTTTAATGCCTGTTAACGATGATGTTTGTTTGGTTAAAAGTTCAAACTCAATTTCAAAGCTAAAAATACTTCCTTTCCCTTTTTCGCTTTTTAGTTTTAAAGAGCTGTTCATCAGTTCTAATAAACGGAGGCAAATGGAAAGCCCTAAACCTGTGCCATTATATTTTCGGGTACTTGAATCATAAACCTGCCAAAAGCTTTCAAAAATTTTAGACTGGTCTTCTTTATCAATCCCTAAACCTGTATCTTCTACTATAAATTTAGTCCTAAGCTTGTTGTTGCTTTTTTGCATACACAGCAGGCTTAGCTTTACATATCCTTTTGCGGTAAATTTTAAGGCGTTTGATAATAAATTGTTTAAGATTTGGATAATCCTGATATCGTCTCCAAGTACAAAAGCATCCAGTTCCGGTGCTATATCAACCATTAATTGGAGGTTTTTTTCTTCAAAACTGTTGTAAAAAGGCAGTGTTGAATCAGTAATCAGTTGTTTTAAATTTAATTCGATGGGATGGATCTCTAACTTGCCTGCTTCAATTTTATTAAAGTCTAAAATATCGTTTACCAGGTTTAACATGTGGCCGGAACAATATTTTAATATGCGGAAATATTCGTTATCGTCTGCTAAATATTTCTCTTCTTTCAATAAATTAACAGCGCCTAAAACACCATTAAGCGGAGTTCTTAACTCGTGGCCCATGGTAGATAGAAACCGTGTGCGCGAAGAAATAGTATTGTTTTTTTCTTCGATTAATTCTTCAAAGTTTAATTTTTGAGAAAAGATGAAAGCACCGGCAAAACTTGCAGTCATGATAATGGAAGTGAGTGCATTACACAAATAAATTTTTGCCTGAGCTGCATGTGGAACAGGCTCCATAGGAAAAGTATATAAGCCGAGAAAAAGACAAACTAAAAAGGATATAACTGTAATTGAAAAATTGAAAAAAAGTGTTTTGTAATTTGATTTTTCAAAATCTATAATTACCGGAATGCCAATAAGTAAAGGGAAATAATAGAAACATTGCCCTGACTGTGCTCCTTCTACTATTACACTTATTATTAAATGGGCGCTTACAATAAGTAAAAAGTAATATTCTATTTTATTTAGAATACCTAACTTTTTTAAAACCATTACAGCTCCTAAGCAAAAACAGAATAAAGCAGTAGATATACAGGATTTGTTAAGATTTAAGGAGTAATAAACTGCTGATAAAATAAACCCGGCAGCAAATGCTATTGAGTAAATAATGTACGCCCTTTTAGAAACGTTCCTTAAATCAAATATGGATAGTAGAGAAGTTTTTGTTATTAAAGGCATGCGTTTTTTACGAATGGATAGTGCATTAGTTACAAAGTTTGGTTGTGTATAAAGTTCAGTATTTGTTACTTACGGATAAATTTTACATCTTTTTTAATTAAGGACTTGTTTAAACTTTTTTTTCTGGCCCTCTTTTTTTTGGGTTGATGTTTCTTTTATCACCTCAAAAATGTTAGGGCCTGTTTAAATTTTGTCCTTTTGTTTGATGCCCCTTTTATGCCATGATTTTTTTAAATGTTTTGTGGTTTTGTGGTTTTGGCTAAAGCCTGTTGCCGCTTATCCTTTGTCCACGGCCTGAAGGCCGTGGAAACGGCCAATTAGAACATGGCCCGGGCGTCCTGTCTGCACAAGGCAATCCAGCATTGGTAAACAAAGGTTGTCGTAAAAGCTACGCTTTAAAATTGCCACGGCCTTCAGGCCGTGGGTTGGTAGAAACACAGGGAGCGGCTTTAGCCAAAAAAAGAAGCATACAAAAAATTGCGGAATAAATTTTAAACAGGCCTTAATGCTCAGGTTTTGATTTTTAGGCTGATGCTTCTTTTATCACCTAAAAATGTTGACCATTGTTTTTTTGATTATTTAAATGCAGGAAAACACCAGTTTTTATCCGGTAAAAGAAGCATGGGCACCAGCCTGAACATATCGAAGGGCCTTGTAACTATTTAAACGGAGCCTAAAAGTTTAAACAACTTCTAAATTTTAATTAAAAAGTCTGTGTTTATTTTGTAAAAATTGTTTGGATACATAGTCCAACTCCTGTTAACACTACAACCTATTTTTAGCGGTGCACCTGTGCTTATTTCTATCTGTATGCGTTATTTGTTGTTTGCCGGTTTATTTTACAGCTTCTTTTATCTGTGGAAAAATAAGCCTTTCTGGTTTGCAAAAATCCAGCAGCGTTACCCGGAAAATAAGCATGTGGCCAGGGAAATCTGTTATTCTTTTCTTACTATTTTAATTTTTGGTGCAGTTATTCTTGCCGTTACTTATGCCAGTAAAAAAGGCTATACCAAGGTTTATCATCACATCAGCGATTACGGCTACGGTTACTATTTTGCCAGTATTTTATTGATGATCTTTTTGCACGATACTTATTTTTACTGGGCACACCGTATTATGCACTGGAAACTGCTGTTTAAAATTGTTCACAAAGTGCATCATCTTTCTACCAATCCAACACCTTTTGCAGCTTATGCCTTCCATCCAATTGAGGCTTTTGTTGAAGTTGGCATCATTCCGCTCATTGCGTTTACCATTCTGTATCATCCTACGACCAACATGCACCATCGTTTAATAAAATGCAATTATGGTTTGTATTTTAATATTGGGGATAGGTTGATGAAAACCAATCATATCAAGTATGAACAGCATTTTGATGAAGTAGCTTCGCAGAAAAAACCGGGAAAGGAACGCTGCCGCGATTTCTCAGGCATAAAAACAGTATATCCGTTTAAGGATTAATGTTTTTTGCTGATGAATCTGGTTTGATAACCGGGGATAAGCGTTTAACAGGCATCTTATATCTTGTACTTTCATCTGGTTTCGCAACCGGCATATTCCATTTGCCAACTGGTTTTACAATTGGCATTTTATCCAAAGAAGCAATTAAAATATTGGAAGAAGAATTTTTCCCGGGTAAAAACTGTAAATCAGCATTGCTGTTCGGTTTGATAGAAAGCCGGGGCCTGAGTGCAAGCGAATCAAATATAGAACGAAAATTAGAAGCCGTAACTTTTTCTAATGGTTTGATGGCTGGTTTTTGCTGTGCTTTCAGTTCAAACGCAATTCCTGCAAGAATGATGAAGAAAAGTATCTTTTTCATAACCTTTAATTTTATCACTAATCTATATAAAAATATTTACGGATAGCTTTCATCAGAATAAAAAAGAGCATCCGCAATAAAAGCGATGCTCTTTTTATGCCGGTAAAAACAGTATGGTTATTTAGCCGCTTTTATTTCGTCTATCGCTTTGGCAATATAATCTGCCTGGGCATCTAACTGAGTTTTTAAAGCTGCATCCGCGTTTTTCGCCTGGTTTTGCTTTTGTGCTTTCAATTCACCCAGCATGCCCATTACATATTGGTCAACCCCGTATTGCTTGTATTGAATGGCCAGTTTCTTAAAAGCATCTACACGCGTGTTTACTTGTTGTGTATCGTTTATTTTGCCTAACATCGAAATGTAACCTTGCATTACATTAAACTTTGCCTGCGGGCCAGCTTCATTAAAAGCTTTGGTAACAAAAGGCAGTTCTGCTTCAGATCCTTTAGTAGTATAAAGCATTACGATTGATTGTGTTAGCGTGCCTTTGTTGTCTTTCTCCAAACCCTTTGCGAGTTTTAAGGCATCGTCTGGATTTTGGACAGCTAATGCATTTAAAGCTGCACCTTGTACAGCGTAAGACTGGCTGTTTAAAGCATTTCTAAACAAGGTTAAATCAGCAGGATTTTTTAGTTTACCTAAAGCTATTATCGCTGCAGCTTTTACTGTATTGTTCGGGTCATTGCGGGTAATGTTGGTTAATTCTGGCAGCGCGGCTTGTTTAACCTCATCGCTGTTGAGGTTTACATTCCGGATAGCCAAAGTGCGTAAACCGTAATATTTATCTTTTAACGCAGCTAATATTACTTTGCGTGCCCCGGCATCGCCTTGTTTGCCCATTAAAGCATTCATCGCTTCCCAGCGGTCTAAATACAAAGGCGCATTAAAGTATTGAAATACAAATTCTTCGTTGGTTTTATTATCTGTTTTTTGGGCGAGGAGAACTTTATCGCCATCAACATTAACCAGGTTGGGTTTAGATGCAAGTTTAAAAGAAAGTGTATCTGCTTTATCCTTCATCCAAACCTGCCGCCGTTCTTTCTTTCCGGTAACGTAAAAATCAATTGCCATGGGCAAGGTAAAAGTTTGTCCGCTTTGCGTTTGGTTCAGGTAAACAAATTGTGTTTTGCTGGCCTCGTCCCATTTGTAATCGATCTTTAGTTCCGGATGGCCAGCGCCGTAATACCATTGGTTAAAAAACCAGTTTAAATCTTTACCGCTCACTTTTTCAAGCGCTAAACGAAGCTGTTGTGCTTCGCCGTTACCTAAAGCATTTTGGCGGAGGTATAAATTTAAGCCGGCAAAAAAAGCATCTTCACCCAGGTAATTGCGCAACATATTTAAAATGCAGCCGCCTTTTTGATAGGTTACCACATCAAACATATCTTCCTTGTCCGCATAATGAAAACGGACCAGGTTTTTTGTACGGGCGTCTCTGGAATTAAGATAAGCAAGCCGGTTTTCGTTGATATGTGCGCCGCCTTCATCTTTTCCATAGCGATGTTCCGCCCAAAGCGTTTCGCTGAAATCAGCAAAAGATTCGTTCACCGTTAAATTGCTCCAGCTTTCGGTCGTTACATAATCACCAAACCACTGATGGAAAAGTTCGTGTGCGATGGTACTTTCGCCCTGGCTGTAATTACCGTCTAACATTTCGCGGGCTGTTTTCTGCACATATTCGCCGTGTAAAGTAGCTGTGGTATTTTCCATCGCGCCGCTTACGTAATCGCGTACCACAATCTGACTGTACTTATTCCAGGGGAAATCCAGCCCTAACTTTTGCGAATAAAAACCGATCAGCTCCGGTGTAAAACCAAAGATTTGTTTGGCAAAAGGGGCATAAGCAGGCTCTAAATAATAGTTTACTTCTTTATCCTTCCATTTGTCTTTATAGATCTTAAAATCGCCAACGGCCATCATAAATAAATAAGGCGCGTTCGGTTTGTCCATTTTCCAGGTATCGGTGCGTAAACCATCTCCGGCAGGTTTTTGGGAGATGAGTTTTCCGTTAGAAAGCGTAACATATTTGGAAGGGACCGTCATGCTGATCTCTTGCAGCGTTTTCTGGTCCGGCTTATCAATCGTTGGAAACCATGCTGATGAACTTTCGGTTTCGCCCTGCGTCCAGATCTGGATGGGTTTGTTTTTATCCGCACCATTTGAATTGATAAAATACAAGCCTTTGGCATCATTAATGGCTGCGCTGCCTTTTACTTTTAACTCGTCAGGCTTGGCCGTATAACTTAAATATAAAGTATAGTTTTCTGCGGAAGTGTATTTTTTATCGAGGCTGATTTTTAGTTGCAAACTATCGTAAACGTATTTTAATGGAATGTTTTTACCATTTTTTACAACAGAAATATTGCTGATATCCATTCCTTTAGCATCTAAAGTCAAAGAATCTGTTGGATAAAAATGTGGTTTTAGTGTAACCCATTCTTTTCCATAGAGATAATGTTTGGCATAATCAAAACGGACATCGAGTTTTGTATTGACCAGGTCATTAATTTTTGTGGGCGTGGCGCGGTAGATTTTTAAGGCAGGATTATCAGCGGGCGTTTGTGCATTCGTTACTGATGCAATAAAGCAGGCCAATCCAAAAACGAAAGATATTTTATGAGGATTACAGATCATTTTGCAATTAAAGTTGAGTTATTTATAGTTTGTAAATTTACATTCCTTCGGGCAATAAAGTATAATCGTTAAATTTGAATAAACGTAAGGTATGGAAACTTCAGAAATAAAGAAAAAACTGCACGATTATATAGAATCCGCAGAAGAAGAAAAAATAAAAGCGATCTATACGGTTTTGGAGCGTGATATGGAAAGCCTTTACAGCCATTGGGACGATCCGAAATTTGTGGCAGAAATGGACAGCAGGATGAAAGAATTAGAGGATGGAACGGTAAAAGGAATACCAATGGAAGAATTTTTTGCGAAATCAAGAAAATATCTTGAGGATTTAAAGCAAAAAGATGCTGTATAAGCTCGTTGTCCTTCCAAAAGCCGACAACGAATATTACAATGCTCTAAATTGGTATGGTTTACAGCAAAATGATTTGCCTGCAAAATTTGCAGCAGATGTAGAAATTTCTATCGGTAGCGTTTTACGAAATCCGGAGAGTTACCAGCAATTTAAAAGAGGTTATCGCCAGGCTTTGATGGAAAAGTTTCCTTACTTTATCATTTATTCCATCAACAAAAAAGAAGAAGTAATAACGATTGTTTCCATTTTCCATACCAGCCGCCATCCAAAACAAAAATTCAGGGAATAAAAAATCCGGTAAGCCTGAATTGGTCAAAATAGATTTTATGCCGGTAAAAGAAGCATCGGCACAACAGATCAAAATAATGTTTAATTTTGAGTAAAACACAGTTTATGGAAACCTCAGAAATCAGGAAAAAGCTGCAAGATTACATTGCCTCCGCAGAAGAAGAAAAAATAAAAGCTATTTATACCGTTTTGGAGAGTGATATCGAAAGCGTTTACGATCATTGGGACGACCCGGAATTTGTGGCAGAAATGGACAGCAGGATGAAAGAAATTGAAGATGGGACGGTAAAGACGGTTTCTATGGAAGAAATGTTTTTGCACCTGGATAACCGGATATCAGGTTTAAAACCCAAGCATGTCGTTTAAAATTGAAACATCTCCTAAAGCAATAAAAGAACTTGATAAAGCGGCAGATTGGTATGCAGAACAGCAGGATGGATTAGCGGAATTGTTTAGTAATTATTTCAAGAAAGAAGTACTGAATATTCTGAATTTGCCAGAAAGTTACCCAAAGGCCAAAAGAGGTTATCGCCAGGCTTTAATGGAAAAGTTTCCATATTTTATCATTTATTCCATCAACAAAAAAGAAGAAGTAATAACGATTGTTTCCATTTTTCATACCAGCCGCCATCCAAAACAAAAATTCAGGAAATAAAAAATCCGGCAAAACCAATTGGTCGAAATAGATTTTATGCCGATAAAAGAAGCATCGGCAAAACAGATCAAAATAATGTTTAAGTTTGAGTAAAACACAGTTTATGGAAACCTCAGAAATCAGGAAAAAGCTGCAAGATTACATTGCCTCCGCAGAAGAAGAAAAAATAAAAGCTATTTATACCGTTTTGGAGAGTGATATCGAAAGCGTTTACGATCATTCGGACGACCCGGAATTTGTGGCAGAAATGGACAGCAGGGTGAAGGAAATTGAAGACGGGACTGCTGTGCTGCTGACATGGGAAGAAGTGATGTCAAATGCAAAAATGATCATAGAAAACGCTAAGCAAAAAAGTGCCGTATAAAATTAGAACGCTTAATAAGGCTAATAGAGAACTTGTTGAAGCTTTAAAATGGTATATCGACCAGCAAGATGACTTAGCTTCTAAATTTTTAGAGCAATTTGAAAAAGATGCAAAAGCTATTTCAATCAATCCAGAAAGTTATCCTTTAGTAAAAAAGAATTTTAGGCAAGCTCCTATGGCAAAGTTTCCCTATGTTATTCTCTATTCGATCCAAAAAAAGGAAGAAGCTGTAAATATTGTTTCCATTTTCCACACAAGCCAACATCCAAAACGAAAGTTCAGGAAATAAAAAATCCGGTAAATTTACTTCACCGGACCTCAATTTTATATCGATAAAAATAGCATCAGCAATACTGATCGAAAGCGTGGGCCAAATTATCAGCGATCATTTGTGCCGGGCGTCCTTCAATCTGATGGCGTTCTATGATATGCACTAATTTTCCGTCTTTAAACAAAGCCATAGAAGGCGAAGATGGCGGGTAAGGCAGCATATAATCACGCGCTGCATCAACCGCATCTTTTTCCATTCCGGCAAAAACGGTTACAAATTTATTAGGCACTTTGCCGTTTTGTGTTGCCATTTTAGCCGCAGGGCGCGCATTGGCAGCCGCACAACCACAAACAGAATTAACCATTACAAAAGTAGTCCCTTCGGTTTCAATGGCGTTTTTTACTTCCTCGGCAGTTCTTAATTCCTGAAAGCCAACTCTGGTCAGATCTTCCCGCATTGGGGCAACTAAATATTCTGGGTACATTTTTATTGTCTTTTTAAATCTGTACAAAACTAATCAATTCAAATTGTAAGCACCAAATCGTGTAAAATCTTAACACAGAACTGACAACGTTGCCAAAGCTATTTTTTAGAATATCGTTTTTTTATAACTATTTTTGCACGATAAAAGAAGCATTTATGTCAGTAGTAGAAACCTACGTACCCTACAAAGTAAAAGATATGAGCCTGGCCGAATGGGGCCGCAAAGAAATTGGTTTGGCCGAAGCAGAAATGCCCGGTTTAATGGCTTTACGCCAGGAATATGGCGCATCAAAACCGTTAAAAGGTGCAAGGATTGCAGGTTGTTTGCACATGACTATACAAACGGCTGTTTTAATTGAAACGTTGATTGAATTAGGCGCAGAAGTTACCTGGTCGTCCTGCAATATTTTCTCTACCCAGGACCATGCTGCTGCAGCAATTGCTGCAGCCGGTATTTCCGTTTATGCCTGGAAAGGGATGAACGAGCAGGAATTTGAATGGTGTATTGAGCAAACTTTGCATTTTGGCGAAAACCAGGAACCGTTAAACATGATTTTGGATGATGGCGGCGATTTAACCAATATGGTTTTTGATAAATATCCTGAATTAGTTGCTGCGATAAAAGGTTTATCCGAAGAAACTACAACTGGTGTACACCGTTTATATGAGCGCATGAAAAATGGTACGTTGCCAATTCCTGCTATCAACGTAAATGATTCGGTTACCAAATCTAAATTTGATAATAAATACGGTTGCCGCGAATCTTTGGTTGATGCGATCCGCCGTGCAACTGATGTAATGATGGCTGGTAAAGTAGCTGTAGTTTGCGGTTATGGTGATGTTGGTAAAGGTTCTGCAGATTCTTTGCGCAATGCCGGTGTCCGTGTAATCGTTACCGAAATCGATCCGATCTGTGCTTTACAAGCTGCTATGGAAGGTTTTGAAGTGAAGAAATTGTCAACAGCTATTGCTGAAGCGGATATTGTGGTAACTGCAACAGGTAACTGTAATATTGTACGCGAGCAGCATTTCCGTGCTTTAAAAGATAAAGCCATTGTTTGTAATATCGGCCACTTTGATAACGAAATTGATATGGCCTGGATCAATAAAAACTATGGCAATACCAAAATTGAAATCAAGCCACAAGTTGATAAATATACCATTGATGGTAAAGATATAATTGTATTGGCTGAAGGCCGTTTGGTAAATTTAGGTTGTGCAACCGGGCATCCAAGTTTCGTGATGAGTAACTCTTTCACCAACCAAACTTTGGCACAATTGGAACTTTGGATGCACCCGGAAAAATATGAAAACAAGGTTTATACTTTGCCTAAACATTTAGATGAAAAAGTTGCCCGTTTACACTTAGCCAAAATTGGTGTAGAACTGGAAGAACTGGACCAATACCAGGCTGATTATATTGGCGTACAGGTTGATGGTCCGTTTAAGCCGGATTATTACCGGTATTAGGATTTTAGGTTTGGTATCTGGTATTTAGTTTCAAGTACCAAGTATTAACTATTAAGTATCAGGAAATGGCTTCTAATTTTGGAGCCATTTTTGTTTTAAATCAAAAGCACTAACTTTATAAAATGCAACGAACTTATCGTGTATTGTTAACTCCAGAAGCGGAAGGTGGATTTTCTGTTTCAGTTCCGGCTTTGCCTGGTTGTTTTACACAAGGTGAAACCATTGAAGAAGCTATGGAAATGGCAAAAGAAGCTATTAGTTTATATATTGAAAGTTTAGAATTGGACGCTGAAATTGTACCCGATGATAGCAAGACACTGGAGTATTCTTTAACACTCGTCTAATGAAATCTTATACTCCCAAGTAAATTGTTGATATATTTCTGAAAAACGGATTTGAATTAATAAGATCAAAAGGAAGCCACCAGATTTTTATGAATAAAGAAACCGGCTTGCGTACAGTTGTGCCTATGCACAGTAAAGATTTTTAAAAAAGAACCTTGCATGGCATATTAAAACAAGCAGGAATTGATCCAGAAAAACTTGATTAAACATTGATTTATAAATGAAGTTGTTTAAACTTTTTTTCTGGCCCTTTTTTTTGGGGCCGATGCTTCTTTTATCAGCTAAAAATACTGGTCATTAAATTTTGATTTTTTAGGTCGATGCTTCTTTTATCACCTAAAAATGTTAACCATTGCTTTTTGATTTACTAAAGACCTATAAGGTTTTCAAAACCTTATAGGTCTTTAGTGATTAAATGTAAACACCAATTTTACCCGGTAAAAGAAGCATGGGCACCAAATGTGAGCATGCCAAAGGATCAAATTTAAATTGGTACCAAAAAGTTTAAACAACCTGAATATATCTTTGAATAGCCACTTCTAAAAAGTGGGTTTTTATTTTGAATTACTATTGTCAATGCTTCTTTTATGACCATAAAATTTACTTTATTAGTTGTTTTTTATTTTGGATTGACCTTCCAGACTTTCAGTCAGGACCTTCCAAAAACACAAAAACCAATTAAACAACGCTACAATCTGTTTCATCCAACACCCAAAGATTCTTTGCGTTCTTTTGATCCCGACCGGCCTAATATTACCGAATCGCCTTACACCGTTGATGCCGGGCACATCCAGTACGAAGCAGATTTTTTGCGTTATGAATTTAAAACAACCGAAGAAAGTAAGGAACATGCGTTACTTTACAATTATTTTAATGTTAAACTTGGATTGACGAACAGTATTGCGCTGCAGCTATTGGTCCAAACTTATGCCCATCAAAATACCGAACAACTCAACACCCATGAAAAAACAAGCGATGCTGGTTTCGGTGATTTAACGCTTCGTTTAAAGAAGAATTTTCTGGGCAATGATGGTAATGTTTCACTTGCCGTCATCCCATATTTAACTTTTCCAACCAATCATTATACGGATAATTCCAGATACGAAGGCGGCATCATCGTTCCGATTATGTTTAAACTGAAAAACGACTGGCAGTTGAGTGTACAAGTGGAAGGCGACCGGCTGAAAGACGATGCCGGAAACGGTATGCACAACCAGTTGCTGCAATCTGTAAATATCACGCACCCGATTTTTAGTAAAAGCCTAAGCGCTTCTTTAGAAACCTATTACGAGTATAATTTAAAAGATCACAGCATTAACAGCTATGTCGATCCTGCTTTGCAATACCAGGTTTCCAAAGCTCTGATGTTTGATGTTGGCTTTAACCTGGGTATCCAAAAAGCTGCCGATCATGCATTGTTTGCAGGCATCGCTTTTCGCTTGTAGTTATTGGTATTCTTCGTCTAAACTTTCGCGCAGGTCATACAATAACCACTGCTTTTGAACCACATTTTTTTGTTCAGATTTTAACAGACTGATAAAATCGTTCACGCCAATTGGTTCATTGCCGTTGCCATGGATCAGCACAATACTTCCCGGCAAGGCTTGCTGCCCTTTTGCCAGCCATGCATCGCTTCCAATGGGAATCAAACCAAAACCCGTAATTTCATATAGTAGTTTCGCATCCGAAACCAGTCCAGGAAACCGGAAAAATACCGAAGGTAATAAACCGTTACGCAGCATGGCCTGCTCGGTTTCCAGCACTTCGTAATTGATATTGGTCCCCGGTTCCAGCAAAAAGTTTTCTTTCAGCGGTTTTTTTGGATCAACGCGGTGATTGTAAGTGTGATTGACCCAGGTAATAAAAATATGTCCGTCCAGTTCCTGCTGTTTCAGCCAGTTTAAATCTGCCTCGTGGTCTTTCATCCACAAACCCGAAACCGAAATAGCAACCGGCGGATGCGGCTCCACTTTGCCGAATTCCTGGAAAACATCCGTAAAAATACGCCGGTCGAGCACTTTATGCGACGGACAAAGATCAATAGTTAAACTAATACCAGCTTCTTTCGGCATTCCTTGTACAATTCCTGCATCTTGAATGGTTGACGATTGCTTTTCGGCAGCTCTTAAAGCGTTGGTATAAGCGGTATTGCTGAAAATTTTTCGGGCTTCCCCAAGCGTTGTTGGTTTAAGCTGATAGAAGCTTGCTTCATCAACTTTAGTAGAGAGCGTTCTTGGTTCAACCAAAAGGAGCCAGGTTTTGCCCAAATCTTCAAAACGGCGGATAGCCAGCCAATTTTCTGTATTTCTTCTGGCCGAAGCATAATAGGTTTCGTAATTATGGATGGCTTTAAAAGTTGGAATTTGGACCGATGCTTCTTTTACCGGTAAAAAAAGAGTGAGCAGGATGAGGAGTGCGGGTTTGAGTGGCATTTGAATTTATCATGCGAAAAGGTTTTAAACGCAGGATTGCGGGAAGTGGTTTGATAAGGAAGGATTAAGAAAGCCGTTTAATAATAAAATAAATTAAATCAGTAAATTTGATAATATGAAAACGTTAAGTGTTTCTATTTCTAACATAGAATATCAAAAATTTGGGTTGAAGAATGATACGCTGTCATTTTCGGAACTGATTGATCTGATCGATAAAGAACTTTCCAAACAGAACTTAAATAAATGTTTAGAACTTTCCGAGAAATATGGTTTATCAAAATTAACAATGGATGAAATAACCAACGAAGTAAAAGCGGTAAGAAAGCGTGCAAAAAGTAATTATTGATACCAATGTCTTAATTTCTGCATTAATCCAGCGAAGTTACCCTTATCAGATTATCAGCGAACTTTTTATTGATCAAAAGATAGTATTATGTATTTTTGAACATGTGATGCAAGAATATTACGATGTTCTGAACCGTAAAAAGTTTTCTAAATACCCTGATTTTATAGCCAGGGCAGAAAGTATGCTTGCAATTATTGAATCAAAAGCAACTGTATTTTCTCCAAAGATCAAACTTAACCTGATCACTGATTTGGATGATAACAAATTTTTAGAATTGGCAGATGAGTGTAAAGCAAACTTTTTGATAACAGGAAACACAGCACATTTTACAATGCATACTTATCAGGAAACCAGGATCGTTTCGCCAAAAGAATTTTGGGAGAACCATCGTTTGGAATAGTTGGTATTAAATTTTTCTCCCCCTAAAAACAGTATCCCTCAAAAACATCTTCCCCAAATTTTTATTTTTATCCGCATGACGCATTTATCCGTTAACATCAATAAAATAGCCACACTGCGCAATTCGCGCGGCGGCAATAACCCCGACCTGGTAAAAGTAGCACTGGATTGCGAACGTTTCGGCGCGGAAGGAATTACAGTGCATCCGCGGCCAGACGAGCGGCATATCCGTTATCAGGATGTTTTCGACCTGAAAAAAGTTATCAAAACAGAATTTAACATCGAAGGCAATTGTCAGGAACAAAAATTTGTTGATCTGGTATTGGCTAACAAACCGGCGCAGGTTACTTTAGTTCCTGATGCTTTAGGACAGATCACTTCCAATCATGGTTGGGATACGGTTAAAAACCAGGAATATCTCAAAGAAATCATTGCTGTTTTTAAGGCACAAAATATCCGGGTTTCTATTTTTGTTGATCCCGTTGTAGAAATGGTGGAAGCTGCCGCCACAACCGGAACAGACCGGATTGAACTTTATACTGAAGCTTATGCTTCCGGCTATCACCAAAACAAAGAACAAGCAATTGCGCCTTATATAAAAGCTGCCGAAAAAGCGGTTAAGCTTGGCCTGGGATTAAACGCCGGCCATGACCTGGATTTACATAATTTAAAATACTTTGCACAAAATATTCCTGGCTTGCTGGAAGTAAGCATTGGCCATGCTTTAATTGCTGATGCTTTGTATTTGGGTTTAGAAAATACGATCCAAATGTATTTACGCTGTTTAGCTTAAATTAAACAGCTAAATACCAATGAAAAAATACATAGCCGAATATTTCGCCACATTCGGCTTGATGTTTTTTGGAACAGGAACCGTTGTAGTTAGTCAGGAAATACCAGGCTTGATATTTAAAGGTGGTGGTGCGCTTGCTTTTGGTTTGATTGTTACCTTGATGATCTATGCTTTTGGCAAAATATCCGGCGCTAACATGAACCCGGTTGTCTCTTTTACGTTTGCGTGGTTAAAAATGCATTCTTATCGCGAAGCTTTCTTTTATACTATTTTTCAGGCAGGTGGCGCTTTTAGTGCTTCTTTTATCTTGCATTTTTTGTTTCCATTAAATAAAAATTTGGGTGGAACGTTACCTTCAGGCGCTGTACTTCAATCTTTTTTCCTCGAAATCTTCCTGACATTTTTACTGATCCTGATTGTGCTGTTGCTTTCAGAAGCTTCACCTAAAGTAAAAGTATTTGCGGCAATTATTATTGGTTTAGTAGTTGGGTTGGAAGCTTTTTTTGCAGGGCCTATTTCCGGTGCTTCCATGAACCCTATCCGTTCGCTTGCACCAGCCGTAGTTTCGCATCAGCTACAACATTGGTGGATTTATCTGTTTGCTCCTTTTATCGGTGCTTTTTTAGCAGCGGCAGTTTGGAAGTATGTTTTTAAAAGTCAGCATTCATTACCGCTGGTAGATTAAACCTTATCGTTTTTAACAAAAAAATGCCGGTAAAAGAAGCATTACTGTTTTTGTGTAAATCTGATGTAACGATTGCTGGAAGCATTGACCGTCAAAAGGCAAAACCTTACTTTTGCGGCTTCTATTTTATTCAGACTTCATGAAGTTAAATATCGATTACCAGGAAAAATTTCAGCACCGCCATATCGCTCCCGATCAAACTGAAACCGTTGCCATGCTGGCGCAGCTTGGTGTAGGATCGGTAGATGAACTGATTGATCAAACTATTCCGGCAGCTATCCGCTTAAAAAATACCTTAAACCTGCCTGCTGCAAAAAGTGAGTTTGATTACCTGAACAATCTTAAAATTACAGCTTCAAAAAATAAAGTCTTTAAAAGTTATATCGGAAAAGGTTATTACGACGTAATCGTGCCAGGCGTTATCCAGCGAAATATTCTGGAAAACCCGGGTTGGTACACGCAATATACGCCTTATCAGGCCGAAATTGCACAAGGACGTTTACAGGCTTTGCTGAATTTCCAGACCATGGTGATTGATTTAACCGGAATGGAAATTGCCAATGCTTCTTTATTAGATGAAGGAACTGCAGCGGCAGAAGCTATGTTTATGCAATACAGTCTTCGTAAAAATGTTAAAGCCAAGAGGTTTTTTGTTTCTGAAGAAGTTTTTCCTCAGACGATTGATATTTTGAAAACCCGTTCTAATCCATTGGATTTAGAATTGGTTATCGGGAATCACCGAACTATTGATTTGGATGATAGTTTCTTCGGTGCAATCGTTCAGTATCCGGCAGGAAACGGAGAAGTTTACGATTATCGCAGTTTTGCCGATTCCCTCCACGAAAAAAATATAAAATTAACCGTTGTTGCTGATCTGATGAGCCTGGTTTTGTTAGCGCCGCCAGGCGAGTGGGGCGCTGATGTGGTGGTCGGTTCTACACAACGTTTTGGCATTCCGATGGGTTTTGGCGGACCGCACGCCGCTTTTTTTGCCACAAAAGATGCTTATAAAAGAAGCATTCCGGGTCGAATTATCGGTGTAACAATTGACAACGCTGGCAATTATGCTTTGCGTATGGCTTTGCAAACCCGCGAGCAGCACATCCGCAGGGATAAAGCAACTTCTAATATTTGTACCGCGCAGGCTTTACTGGCCATTATGGCTGGTATGTATGCTGCTTATCATGGTCCTGAAGGTTTAAAACTGATTGCAGAACGGATCCATGGATTAGCCGTTTTATTGTCTGAATCAGTAAAAGCTCTGGGTTACGGGCAGCAAAATGAAGTTTATTTTGATACGCTTACGTTTGATGCCGGTCTGGTGGTCAATACCATTCATGCCGAAGCTTTGAACCAGGAGATGAACTTTTACTATCAAGGTAATGAGGTTTCCATTGCTTTGGATGAAACCACTTCTCCGGAAGATATCCAAACCATCGTTCGAATATTTGCGAAAGCCAAAGGAAAAACTTTGGCCGATGCTAATTTTGAAGCGATAAAAGAAGCATTGCAAACACCCATACCGGCTGAACTGCAACGTACTTCTGCGTTTTTAAACCATCAGGTTTTTAGTACGCACCATTCTGAGCACGAAATGCTCCGTTACATCAAATCGCTGGAAGCAAAAGATCTTTCTCTTTGTCATTCCATGATTGCTTTAGGTTCATGTACCATGAAGCTAAATGCCACAACAGAAATGGTTCCGGTTACCTGGGCAGAATTCAGCAAAATGCATCCGTTTGCACCAACAGATCAGGTTGGCGGTTACATGCAAATTTTTGATGAACTAAATAAATGGCTGAGTGAAATTACCGGTTTTGCTGCTATGAGTTTGCAGCCCAATGCAGGTGCGCAAGGCGAATATGCAGGTTTGCTGGTTATCCGTGCTTATCATCAGGCTAATGGCGACCATCAGCGTAATATTGCCTTAATCCCTTCTTCTGCTCACGGGACCAATCCTGCTTCTGCGGCAATGGCCGGAATGAAGATCGTTGTGGTAAAATGTGATGACAACGGCAATATCGATGTTGCTGATCTTAAAGCAAAAGCAGAACAATACAGCAAAGAATTATCATGTTTGATGGTTACTTATCCATCAACTCACGGCGTTTTTGAAGAATCTATCATCAAAATCTGTGATATCATCCACCAGCACGGCGGGCAGGTTTATATGGACGGCGCCAACATGAACGCGCAGGTTGGTTTAACCAGTCCGGCTAATATTGGTGCCGATGTTTGCCATTTAAACCTGCATAAAACCTTTTGCATTCCGCATGGCGGCGGCGGTCCGGGAATGGGCCCGATCGGTGTGGCAAAACACTTGATTCAGTTTTTACCAGGGCATGCTATGGTTGATATAGAGCAGGGAAAATCTATCCCGGCAATTTCTGCAGCGCCTTGGGGCTCGGCTTCTATCCTCCTGATCTCTCATGCTTATATTGCTATGATGGGTTCCGAAGGTTTAACCAATGCAACCCGTTACGCTATTTTAAATGCTAATTACATTAAAGCACGTTTAGAAAAACATTTCCCGGTTTTATATGCAGGGGCAAACGGACGTTGTGCCCATGAAATGATCCTGGATTGCCGCGCCTTTAAAAACTCCGGTATTGAAGTTACCGATATTGCCAAACGTTTAATGGATTACGGTTTCCACGCGCCAACGGTTTCTTTTCCGGTAGCCGGAACAGTGATGGTAGAACCAACCGAATCAGAACCTAAACACGAACTGGACCGTTTTTGTGATGCCATGATCGCTATCCGGAATGAAATTGAAGATGTGGAAAAAGGAATATCAGACAAAATAAATAATCCGCTTAAAAATGCACCTCATACCGCTGCCGTGGTTACCGGAAACGAGTGGGGGCATCCTTATACCCGTCAAAAGGCTGCTTTTCCGCTGCCTTATGTTTCGGCTTTTAAATTCTGGCCTTCTGTTGGCCGTGTTAACGATACACATGGAGACCGTACCTTAATTTGTGTTTGTCCGCCCCTTGAAAGTTACGTTTTTGAAGAAAATTTAACAGAATAAGCTTTTATGTAAACAAAATGTCAGGAAATACTAACATTAACATCCAAGTAATTAAATTAAACGTTAATATTGTTTTTATCGGTGAATCATAAAAAAAAATAGTCTTGCATGATTCCATAAACACAAGAAAATAATTATCGTAAACCTATGATTAACAATTAAGCCTATGAAATTTTATTATGGATGTGCAGAACTTTCTTTCATCAATTATCGTACAAAGTTCCATGAGTGTAATTCAGAGGCCCGTTAATATCATGCTGGTTGACGATGATGAGATCAATAATTTCATCACGGTTAAATTGATCAGAAAGGCCTTTCCAGATTCAGTACTTTCTACTTATCTGAATGGCCGTTTAGCAATTGATAGATTAAAAGATATTCTTCAGCATCAGCCGGAAAATATCCCTGATTATATCCTGTTGGATATAAATATGCCGGTAATGAACGGCTGGGAATTTTTGGAGGAGTATAAACAGTTAAATTTTGATTCTGATAAAAAGATCACGATTTATATTTTATCATCGTCTGTATTCAGCAATGATATTGATAAATCGAAATCTTACGAATCTGTTGCCAGTTTTATATCCAAGCCGCTAAATTTAGAGTCGATAAAAGAAGTATTCAGTGTTTTAAATTTTCATAATCACTAAATATTTTCCAGGCTTTTTACTGAAAATCCATGATCTTCTTCTGTAACCTTGCCAATGGCAAGGTTTTTTGCATGGTAAAACAAGCAGATCCAATCTTCTGCTGCGGCTTCTTTTCCAAACCTTTCGCGTAGTTCCATCGATTTTCGTCCGTCAAAATCATATTTGGCAGCAAACTTACGGATCAATTGTTCGGGTTCAGGCAAAACATCTCCCCCAAAAAAGTAAGTTTCCCCTCCGGATTCAATTTTTAAAACCTGATGAAACTGACAATGGCCGCCTGTTAATTCGTAAGTAACCCCATCCTTTAATGTACCGCTTCCTTCTACAAAATTAATATTGGCAGAACGTTGCAGAACTTCAAAAATAGGTTCTCTATACGAAGTAGATTTCCCCGAAAAAGCATATTCCCATTCGCCGCGCTGAATTACATGTTCTGCATCCGGAAAAGCTGGTTCCATTCTTCCGTTTCGTTCCATAACCAAACCGCCTGTATGATCGTTATGCAAATGCGACATTAAAACCAATGTTACTTCTTCCGGTTCAAAACCAGCTTTACGAATGTTGTCATGCAGCATTAATTCGCCATTTGGATTTTTAAAGCCTAAGCCTGCATCCATTAAAATTAAATCCTGTTCCGTTTTAAGCAAAAAAGGTTGTACATGGATAAATAAAGAACCTTTACGGTCTTGCGGATTATCGGTAAGCGGGTTAAAAGGAACGAATTTTTTGGACGAATCAACAGAAAAAGAACCCTCGCCAAGTGCGTAAATATTCATAAATTGTTAAAATCAGTTTAAACTTATTTTAATGATAAGTCAATAACTATCTTTACTGTTTAAACTTTTTTAAAGATATGCAAAAGCGTTGGATTATGGAGGAGGAAGGCAACCCGCAGCAGGTTGCAGCTTTGGCAGAAGCTTTACACGTAGATGAGGCTTTGAGCAACCTGCTGGTCCAGCGCGGTGTAACATCTTTTGAAGAAGCTAAATATTTTTTCCGTCCTGCCCTTAATCACCTGCACGATCCTTTTTTGATGCAGGACATGGAAAAGGCTGTTCTGCGGATCGAAAAAGCCATCCAAAACCAGGAGAAAATATTGATTTATGGTGATTACGATGTGGACGGAACAACTGCCGTTTCTGTAGTTTACCAATTCTTTAAAAAGCTTTACGAGAACATCAGCTTCTACATTCCAAACCGTTATACAGAAGGATATGGCATTTCTACTGCCGGAATTGATTTTGCTGCGGAGAACAATTTCAGTTTAATTATTGCTTTGGATTGCGGCATCAAATCAGTAGATAAAGTATTTTATGCCGGTAAAAGAAGCATTGACTTTATTATCTGCGATCACCATTTGCCAGGAACAGAGTTGCCGGAAGCAGTTGCGGTTTTAGACCCGAAAAGAAGCGATTGCAGCTATCCTTACAAAGAATTATCTGGCTGTGGAATTGGTTTTAAGCTGATCCAGGCTTATGCTGAAAAAAACAATATCCCGTTTGAAGAAGTAACTTGTTACCTTGACCTGGTTGCCGTTAGTATTGCCTGCGACCTCGTCCACATCAACGGAGAAAACCGCACGCTTGCTGCTTTTGGCCTGCAAAAATTAAATTCAAATCCTTCTATCGGCTTAGAAGCTTTAATGAATGTTGCTGGAAAATCAGAAAGTTATACCATTTCTGATCTGGTTTTTACTATCGGTCCGCGTATCAATGCCGCCGGCCGTATCGATGATGCCAAACATGCTGTTAATTTATTAATTGCAGATTGTGCGGACGCTGCTTTTGATAATGGCGAACTTATTAACCTAAAAAATACAGAGCGTAAAGAACATGATCTGAGCATAACAGGACAAGCATTAAACATGATCGGACAGGACCAGGAAATGATTAACCGCCGTTCAACCGTAGTGTATCAGGAAAACTGGCACAAAGGTGTGATCGGGATTGTAGCATCAAGGTTAACTGAAAAATACTATCGCCCAACCATTGTTTTAACGAAAAGTAACGGCCATGTTGCCGGTTCTGCACGTTCTGTTCATGGTTTTGACTTATACGAGGCTTTATGCGGGTGCAGCGATTTGTTATTGCAGTTTGGCGGACATAAATACGCCGCTGGTTTAACTTTATTGCCAGAAAATGTACCTGCTTTTAGCCAACGTTTTGAACAGGTTGTAGCTTCGGCAATCACAGACGAACAATTGATACAAAGAATTAGTATTGATGCAGAACTGAATTTAAATCAGATAACACCAAAGTTTTGCAGGATATTAAAACAGTTTGCCCCTTTTGGGCCCGAAAATATGGCACCGGTTTTCGTTAGTAAAAATGTGTATGTTAGCGGTCCTGTAACTTTAGTTGGAAGCAATCACCTTAAATTATGTGTCGTGCAGGATGGTTCTCCGGTTTTTAACTGTATCGGTTTTGGTTTAGGCGAAAATATTTTAGCTGTTAAAAACAGTATGCCTTTTGATATTTGTTACACTATTGAAGAAAATAGCTGGAAGGAACAAAAAACGCTTCAGCTAAACCTTAAAGGAATAAGAGTTAACCAGGAAAACGCCGCTATCTGAACAAAGAATGATTTTAAGAGCAGAACATTTAATCAAAAAATACAAGCAGCGAACGGTAGTTAACGATGTTACTTTCGATGTAAAGCAAGGCGAAATTGTAGGTTTATTAGGCCCAAACGGCGCCGGAAAAACCACTTCTTTTTACATGATTGTGGGTTTGATCAAACCAAACGAAGGCAATATTTACCTCGAAGATGAAAATATTACGGATGCACCCATGTATCGCCGTGCCCAAAAAGGAATTGGTTACCTGGCGCAGGAAGCTTCTGTTTTTCGTAAGCTTTCGGTAGAAGACAATATCAAAGCAGTGCTGGAAATGGGCAAAATGACTCCCGTAGAACAAAAAAATAAACTGGAAGAACTGATTGAAGAATTTAGCTTGCAAAAAGTGCGTAAAAACCGCGGCGACCTGCTTTCTGGCGGCGAGCGCCGCCGGACAGAAATTGCCCGGGCTTTGGCTGCGGAACCTAAATTTATTTTGTTGGATGAACCTTTTGCCGGTGTTGACCCTATTGCGGTAGAAGAGATCCAATATATGGTTGCTAAACTGAGGACGCGCAATATTGGCATCCTGATTACAGACCATAATGTACAGGAAACATTATCTATTACAGATCGTGCTTATCTGCTTTTTGAAGGAAAAATTTTACGTTACGGCGTTCCGGAAGTGCTGGCAGAAGATCCGATTGTGCGCAAATTATATCTTGGTTCTAACTTTGTTCTCAAAAGGAAAACTTTCGCCTAAAACTTTATGACGTTTATCAATTCACTGGTTACCTGGATCATGAAGAAGCGGATGCACCAGATCGAGCTTTTTATCAAATATCCGAATGAAGTGCAGGATGAGTGGTTTGAAAACCTGATTACCAGTGCCGAAAATACCGAATGGGGGAAAAAATACGATTATAAAAGTATTGAAAATGTAAACGATTTCAGGCAGCGTTTCCCGATACAAACTTATGATACCTTAAAACCTTACATTGAGCGGATGATGAAAGGCGAGCAGAATGTGCTTTGGCCTTCAGAAATAAAATGGTTCGCCAAATCATCCGGTACAACCAGCGACCGTAGCAAGTTTATTCCGGTTAGCGAAGAGGCAATGGAAGAATGCCATTTTAAAGGCGGTAAGGATATGATTACGCTGTATTGCAATAATCGCCCGGAAGCTAAATTATTTACAGGAAAAACATTGGTTTTAGGTGGAAGCCATCAAATTAATCAGCTCAATACAGATTCATATTACGGCGATCTTTCTGCTGTACTTATTAAAAATCTTCCACTTTGGGCAGACTTTTACCGCACACCGGAATTAGCCATTACACTTCTGGAAAACTATGAAGAAAAGATAGAAAAAATTGCCCAAATTACACAGCATGTGAACGTAACCGGAATTAGCGGCGTTCCAACCTGGAATATTGTTTTGGCCAAACGTTTATTAGAACTTACAGGAAAAGATAATTTGCTTGAAATTTGGCCAAACCTGGAATTATATGTTCATGGCGCTGTTTCTTTTACACCTTATCGTGATCATTTTAAGAAACTAATTCCAAGTAAAGAAATGTATTATATGGAAACCTATAATGCTTCGGAAGGATTTTTTGGAATACAAGACCAATCAGATTCTGAGGAAATGCTGCTCATGCTTGATTATGGTGTTTTTTACGAGTTTCTGCCTCTTGAAAATTTATTTGACGAAAACCCAAAAACGTTACTGCTTAATGAAGTCGAAATCGGTAAAAATTATGCTTTAATTATTTCTACCAATTCCGGTTTATGGCGTTATATGATTGGTGATACTGTTCAATTTACTTCTCTATCACCTTTCCGGATCAGAATTACAGGCCGTACCAAACACTTTATCAATGCTTTTGGGGAAGAAGTGATTGTTGATAACAGCGAAAGGGCGTTAAAAGAAGCATGTGCACAAACCGGAGCAATCATCCGTGAATATACCGCTGCGCCTATTTATTTTGAAGGCAACCAATCCGGCGGGCACGAATGGATCATCGAGTTTGAAAAGAAGCCTGATGAGTTTGAACGTTTTGTGGATTTGCTGGACGAAACACTGCGTAAAGTAAACTCCGATTATGATGCCAAGCGCTTTAAAGATTTGGCTTTAAAAAGGCCAACGGTACATATTGCTGCTGAAGGTACTTTTTATAAGTGGATGAAACAAAAAGGCAAATTAGGCGGGCAGCATAAAGTTCCGCGCCTGGCTAATAACAGAGAATATGTGGATTCGGTTTTATTGCTGATGAATGGGTTGAGGTTTATTAAACGATTATGATGCTTCTTTTACAGCTATAAATCTGTTATTAACCTTATTTAAATTGTTATTTAAATCTCAAAGCATAAGGTAAAACAATTGCAGCCAGGGTTATAGTCAACGCCACTAATGCAATACCGCTAACTAATTCAACTCGCAAAATGGTACGTTTCTGTTTGGTTTTTTTAAAGCTGCACTTCTGTAAGCTTGTACATAATCGGAATCCGAAAGTAATGCTGGGTTACTTACATTGCCTTCGTTGGGTTTAAAATAATCAGAAGTTGGTTTAAAATTTTGTTTTCGGCATGCTTTCCAATCCTGTTTATTCAAATAAAAGTGTCGGATGTCGTTTTTAACAAGTTTTGCTTTTGTATAATCAGTTGAAGTATCTTGTGCTAACAAAACAGATATTGAGGTAAATGATAATGAAAAAAGTAAAAATATAATTTTCATCTTACAGTTTAACTTGCGGATTAAATTATCCCATTTAATTCAAATTTAGATAGTGCCGAATTTATGATTGCAATAAAAGCTGCAATAACACCAATAAATACGACAACAGCAATCGACACATAAAAAATAGTAGTATGCCGGTGTTTAGTTTTATTAAAAGCAGCTTCCCGATAAGCTTTTGCATAAACAGAATCGCTGATTAAATCAGGATTTTTAATATTTTCCAACTTTGGCTTAAAATAATCTGAAGTAGGTTCAAAACGTTTTTTCCTAAATGCTTTCCAGGTTTGCTTATCTAATTTAAAAAAACGCACATCCCAAACTGCTTTTCTTTGTTTAAACCTTACAGAATCAATTGGTTTAGCTTTTGCAAATAGCTGAAATGTTGGCATTAACGCCAACAGCAGCAGCAACAAAATATTTTTCATAGGTTTAAATTGGAAAGGAAATATCAGAAAAATAATTCTGATTGCAATGCTTCTTTTACCGCCTATTTTTTGCGTTCGGTAGTAAAACGAACTAATTGTTCTAAACCTGTACGAAACTGGCCTTCGGGGAAAGTATTCAAAATGGCAAAAGCTTCTTCCTGATATTTTGACATTTGGTTTTCAGCATAAACCAAACCATCTAAATCTTTTACAAAAGCAATAATTTCTGCTACTTTTTCAGGTTCCTCGTTGTGGTTTTTAACCAGGTTGATGATGTTTTTTCTTTCTGATTTTGATGCTTTATTTAAGGCATAAATTAAAGGAAGCGTTATTTTTTTCTCTTTAATATCGATGCCCAAAGGTTTGCCTACGTCGTCCAGGCCAAAATCAAACATATCATCCTTAATCTGGAAAGCAATGCCTGTCTTTTCTCCAAAAAGGCGCATTTTTTCAATCGTTTCTGTATCAGCGCCGGCAGAAGCAGCGCCGCAAGCACAGCACGAAGCAATTAAAGAAGCGGTTTTCTGCCGGATAACTTCATAATAAATAGGTTCGCCAACATCCATTTTACGCACTTTTTCTATCTGCAGCAATTCGCCTTCGCTCATTTGTTTAACGGCTTCGGATACTATTTTTAGCAGGGAAAAATCATTGTTATCCAACGAAAGCAACAAACCTTTTGATAATAAATAATCGCCAACCAAAACCGCAATTTTATTTTTCCATAAAGCATTGATAGAGAAAAAACCTCGGCGCTGATATGAATTATCAACCACATCATCGTGTACTAAAGTTGCTGTATGCAAAAGCTCGACCAAAGCTGCACCGCGATAGGTAGCTTCGTTAATCCCTCCGCATAAACCCGCGCTGAAAAATACGAACATAGGCCGTATCTGCTTGCCTTTCCGTTTTACAATGTAATGGGTGATCCGATCAAGCAACGGAACTGAACTATGCATTGACGACTTGAACTTATCTTCAAAAACATCAATTTCTGTAGCTATTGGTTTTTTAATCTCGTCAATGCTAAGCATCTACGGGTTTTATAGGATTTTAGTAATAAAATAAGCAAAAAACCAAATATACAGGGTAAAACATGTTTTAACACGTTTTGCTCGGGTTGGCTGCCAAATATACAAATCCGTAAATAAAAAAACACAATAAGTAAACCCTTAGGCAGGGCGCTTATTGTGCTTTAAAGGCAAAGGCCTGTTTAAACAGGCTGTTCAGGTTGTACAATGCTTCTTTTACCACCTAAAAATCTGCATAGGTGTTTGCTGTTTATACCACAACAAGTGTAGTTACCAATTTTTAGGTGGTAAAAGAAGCATCAGCACCAATCCTGAGAATATCAAAGGACCTGTTATACATTTTAAACAGCTTTTAAAAGAATAAAACTTTTATTCTTCTCCGCCAACTTTTAGCTGGTCCGGATCTTCGTGGTATCCCGTTCCTTCTGTTTCAGGCTGAACAAAAGTTTCATCTTCCTCACCTTGATTGGTTGACGGCGATTTCACTTCTTCCAGTTGTTCTTCCGTTAGGTTAGTACTTCCGCTGGTGTTTTCCCATGGCTTTTCGCCTTCCTGTTCTATGGTCATTGCTTTAGGTGTTTGGTGTCCGTCTTCGTTTTCAACAGCTATACTGCCGCCTTCTGTATCCTGTTCTTCATCCCTCAGGAAACCGGCATCAAAATGTGTACGGTTATTATCGTCTTCACGTCCCTGGTCGTCCAGGTCTCTAAAAACTTCATCTTTAGGATCTATCATGATATGCTGATTTAAGTTTGAATAATTATTGTTATAAAAAAAGCATTTAAAAGCCAAATTGTTTGTGTTGAAGTTGAAAGTAGTGCAAAAGGCAGCAGTAAAACTGCGGCCGCGATAAACCGTTACAGCTTTAACTATATTTATTTTTATGGATACCTATTTAATTGTAACGGTACTGGTTGTAGTAAGTGCCGTTTTTTCATTTATCAATGTTCGTTTTTTAAAATTGCCAGGCGCCATAGGTGTCATCAGTATTGCCGTTGTGGTTTCCATTATTGCCATTTTTACGGGCGAGTTTTTCCCGGTCATGTTCAGAAGTATCACCGGGTTAAATAACAATATCAATTTTTCTCAAACGATGCTGAACACCATGCTTGGGTTTTTGCTTTTTGCAAGTGCCTTGCGGTTTAACTGGGGAGAACTGAAAAAGCAGGTTGGGGCAGTGTTTATTTTAAGTACGGTAGGTGTAGTGATCTCTACTTTTGTTTTCGGGATATTTTTTTACTGGCTTGCTATTTTGGTTAAGGTTGATATCTCGTTTATCTATTGCCTGCTTTTTGGTGCGCTCATATCACCCACAGATCCCGTGGCTGTTTCTGCAGTACTAAAAAAGTCGAGGATGCCGAAGCATTTAGAAACCATCATTACAGGCGAATCTCTTTTTAATGATGGTATCGGCCTGATCCTTTTTATTACCATTTTAGAATATATTGCTCAGTCCGGAAACGACATTCACCCACGCGAAATTGCTGTTTTGTTTGCCCAGGAAGTTTTTGGCGGGATTATTTTAGGAGGCACCCTGGCTTATATTGCATATAAACTGATGAGAAAAGTAGATGATTTTCAAACCCTGGTTATGGTTTCCCTTGCTTTGGTTATGGGAATTTCTGTTTTAGCTAATAAGCTGCATTTCTCTATTCCTTTGGCCGTGGTTTCTGCGGGATTATTGATAGGCAACCTTCGTTTTGGTAAAGACCCTTCCGGGAAGTTGAATGATTTTTTGGAGAAGTTCTGGACCATCATCGATGAACTGATGAACACCATTTTATTCGTTATGATTGGTTTACGGATCGTGATGATGCCTTTTCTAACCTATTACTGGTTTGTTTGCCTGGGCGCAATTGTAATTGTTTTAATAGCAAGAGGGTTAAGTATTTTGGTGCCAATTGTTTTTCTGCGGAGAACATTAAATGTTAATTATAATAATGTTCAAATACTAACCTGGGCAGGCGTTCGGGGCGGAATTTCTATTGCACTGGCACTTTCTATACCCAACAGCAAATACAAGGAAGTTATTGAAGCAGGATGCTATTTTATCGTTATTTTTTCTGTTGTTGTGCAAGGGCTGACCCTGAACCGGATAACAGATTTCTTTGTTGAAAAAGGAACCAAACCTACAGCGCTATAACCGTTACAAACCTTCCAGCATTTTTTTTAAAACTGCCTGCGCTGCCCATTCGCGGTTTGCTGCTTCTTTTATCACGATAGAATTTGGTCCGTCCAAAATCTCTGACGATAATTCCAAATCGCGGCGTACCGGTAAACAATGCATTATTTTAGCATTATTTGTGTTTTTCAACTTCTCGTTAGTTAGCATCCAGTCTTCGTTTCCCGGAATAACTTTTCCATAAGGTTCAAAAGCCGACCAGTTTTTTACGTAGATAAAATCAGCATCCTGCAAAGCCTCGTCCTGGTTATGAGTGATAATTGCACCTTGTGTAAATGCTGTAGAAAGTTCCAGCCCGGCAGGATGGGCGATGGTAAAATCAACATCAGCTTTGCACATCCATTCAGCAAAAGAATTTGGAACAGCTTGCGGCAATGCTTTTACATGTGGCGCCCAGGTTAAAACAACTTTCGGGTGAGGTTTGGTTTTCAGTTCTTCAATCGTAATTAAATCTGCCAGACTTTGAAGTGGGTGTCTTGTTGCCGATTCTAAACTCACTACTGGAACTCCGCATAATTCCACAAACTTGTTAAAAATAACTTCACCATAATCTTCCTCCCGATCTTTTAAACCTGGGAAGGAGCGAAGGCCCAAAATATCAACATATTGCCCCATAACTGCGGCTGCCTCGCGGATATGTTCTACCGTTGCGCCATCCATTTTTACGCCGTCGCGCAACTCCAATGCCCAGCCTTCTTTATCGATATTTAAAACCATTACATTCATACCCAAATTCATGGCAGCTTTTTGCGTGCTCATACGGGTGCGTAAGCTTGGGTTCATAAAAACCAAACCAATAGTTTTATTTTTTCCAAGATGCTGAAAAGCGAAAGGATTTTTTTTGATCTCTAATCCTTCTTTTACCAGTGCATTTATATCGTTGACGTTGTTTACGGAGGAGAAGAGTTTCATTGATTTACAGAAGGACTTTTATTAAGATTGAGTTTTGGCTTCTGTCATCCCAACGATAGGAGGGATCTTAATTAAAGCGATAATTTTATACCGGTAAAAGAAGTATGTCGCTTTGAAGAAGATTTCTCCCTGCGGTCGAAATGACAGAAAGGAATAACAGAAAATAGTTTACATCGAAGGATTAAACTCAGCAACCGGTGCTGTTTTTATAGCCTGACTAAAAGCTTCCAGGAAACGGTCAGCATGTGTTTTAGTCAAGTTTAAAGCAGGCAGCAAACGGATTACATTTGGTTTAGCTTCGCCGGTAAAAATATGATATTTAAACAAAAGTTCGGCTTTTACATGGGCCAAAGTATCTGGCAAATCAATACCAATCATCAAACCACGACCGCGTACTTCTTTTACCTGCTCAAATTTCTTCAGTTCTTCGATTAAGTAACCGCCAATTTCAGCTGCATTTTGCATCAGGTTATCCTGTTCCATTATTTCTAAAACCGCTAAGCCTGCTGCACACGCCAAATGGTTGCCGCCAAAAGTAGTCCCCAGCATATAATAAACCGGTTTTATTTTAGGGGAGATGGAGATCCCGCCAATCGGGAAACCGTTGCCCATTCCTTTGGCCATGGTGTAAATATCAGCATTTACACCGGCAAAATCATGCGAGTAAAATTTGCCCGTACGGCCGTAACCGCACTGCACAGAATCGGCGATAAAAACAGCATTATATTGGTCGCAAAGCGAACGGATCTTTTGCAGGAAATTTTCCGGGGCAACCTGTATCCCGCCAACGCCCTGGATGCCTTCTATAATAACCGAACTGATTTCATTGTCAGCAAATGCCTGTTCTAATGCAGTTTCATCCTTCCAGGGAAGGAAAATTACATTGTCGGTTTGGTTAACCGGCGCCAGAATTTTAGGGTTATCAGTAACGGCAACCGCTAAAGACGTACGGCCGTGAAAAGCTTTTCTAAACGCAATTACTTTCTTTTTACCATTATAAAAAGAAGCCAGTTTTAACGCATTTTCATTCGCTTCGGCCCCAGAATTGCATAAAAACAGTTGATAATCTTCTTTGCCTGAAACTTTTCCCAGTTTTTCAGCAAGTTCAAGCTGAATAGGAATTTCAATAGAATTACTGTAAAAACCCAGCTGATGTAACTGATCTTCTAAGCGTTTAACATAATGCGGATGTGTATGTCCGATAGAAATAACAGCATGGCCGCCATATAAATCCAGGTATTCCTGGCCTTTATCGTCCCAAACCAGGCTTCCCTGGCCTTTTACGATATTAATATGATTGATTGGGTAAACATCGAATGGTTTCATTTTTTAAGAGGTAAAAGGATTAAAGGATAAAGGTAAAAGGTTAGAAACGACTAACTTATACTTCGTATATATTTAATAAATGAAATAAGCATAGCTTTAATTTCATTTATATCTTTATTAACTTGTTCATACAGAGCTGGTAAAATATAAGATAAATCAAAAATTAACAGGCAAGTATATTCAACTTCATGCGCAGAGCCTAAAGCAATATCTAAATAATGAACAAAATCTTTATCAGTGTTTTTACCGCAGCCTTCAGCAATATTTAAAGGAATTGAGTAAGCGGAACGACGTAGCTGGCTGGTTAAGGCAAATTTTTCTTCAACTGGCATTTGAGGTAAAATTTCTTTATAAATATTGAGCGTAAGTTGATGTGCTTTCGACCAAACCTCTAACCTTTTATAATCTCTCATGCTATTTTAATTACTTGTTTATCCGCCCAAACCTTTCACCTTTCAGCCTTTCACCTTTCCGCCTTTCCCCTAAAATGCGTTAGCTTTCAGTTTAAGTCCTGCCGTTTCTTCCAGGCCGAACATTAAATTCATGTTTTGAACTGCTTGTCCGGATGCTCCTTTGAGTAGGTTATCCATGATACTGATAACGAAAATTTTGTTGCCGTGTTTTTTAATTTGGATGAAGCATTTGTTGGTATTTACTACCTGTTTCAAATCAATATCACGGGTAGTAACATGCGTAAACGGATGTTCAGCGTAAAAATTAGTGTACATTGCTAAAGCTTCTTCCTCACTTAAATCACATTCTGTGTAAATGGAAGCTAAAATGCCGCGCGTAAAATCTCCGCGATAAGGAATGAAATTGAGCTTGTTTTTATCTCCCGGATAAATTGGAAAATCATTTTGCAGCTGGTTAAGCGATTGGCTGATTTCCTTTAAATGCTGATGATTGAATGCTTTGTAAACGGATAAATTATCATTTCGCCAGGTAAAATGAGAAGTAGGGGACAAGCTTTGTCCGGCGCCTGTTGAGCCTGTTGTTGCAGCAATATGTACTTCGTTTAGCAACAAATTTTTAGCTGCTAAAGGAAGCAGGCCTAACTGAATGCAAGTGGCAAAACAACCTGGGTTAGCAATGTTGGATGCTTCTTTTATCGATGTTTTATTGAGTTCTGGTAAGCCGTAGATGAAGGTTCGAGGTTTGAGGTTCGAGGTGCCAGTCAACCTAAAATCCTGACTTAAATCGATAATTCTAATGTAATTGGCGATTGGATTTGCTTCCAGAAATTTCTGTGCATCACCATGTCCTACACATAAAAACAAAACATCGATACCATCAGATAATTCGCTGCTAAATTTCAATTCTGTATCACCAAAAAGATCGGTATGGACTTCATACAAATAATTACCAGCGTTGCTTTTGCTGTTTACAAAAGCAATTTCTACGTTTGGATGGTTAAGCAAAACCCTTAACATCTCGCCGCCTGTATATCCTGCGCCGCCTATAATTCCGGCTTTAATTTTATTCGACATCGATCCTGTCATTTTTATTGGAAGGATTGGAATACAAGATAAATTCCAGATCAACTTCTCCCAAATTGCTTATATAATGTTTTTGCCCGGCTTTAATTTCTATTCCTTGTCTTGGATTTAAAACTTCCTGTTTCCCGTCGATGAAAAAAGTAGCGCGGCCAATTAAAATAAAAAAGAACTGGGTTGCTTTTTCGTGGTAATGCAATTTTTCGGAAGTGTTTGGCGGCATCAACTCCTGTTTAATAGAAATTGCATCGTCATCAATAAAGGTCCAACCATAGCAATCATCGCCCCACTGGTAATGTTCAATACAATTAGATTTCGAAAAGATAGAATTTTCCATGCTTCTTTTATCCGTTAACTTTGTGATAAATCACTACCTGGTTACCGAAAATTTTCGAAAATCCTTTTACATCTTCACCCGTCCAGGTATTGTTCATTTCGCCATAGCTGCCAAATTTGTTAGACATCAAGTCATGTGCAGATTCAATCCCCAAAACCTGGAAACGGTAAGGATACAATTGTACAAACACTTTCCCGGATACGTTTTGCTGTATATTCGTCAAAAAAGCTTCGATGTTGCGCATAACCGGATCATGGAACTGGCCTTCGTGCAGCCAGTTGCCATAAAAAGAAGAAAGCTGATCTTTCCAGCTCAGCTGCCATTTGGTTAAAGTGTGTTTTTCTAAAGTATGGTGCGCTTTGATGATTACCATGGGTGCAGCCGCTTCAAAACCAACGCGACCTTTAATACCGATAATGGTATCGCCAACATGAATATCGCGGCCAATGGCATAAGGCGAAGCGATTTCCTGTAATTTCTGGATAGCTTTGGTTGGATGATCAAAGGTTTCATCATTGATCGCAATCAGTTCGCCTTGTTTAAACTCCAGCGTTACTTTTTCTGAACCTTCTTTAGTTAATTGTGTTGGCCAGGCATCATCAGGCAAACCTTCGTGAGAAGTTAAGGTTTCTTTTCCGCCCACAGATGTTCCCCAGATCCCTTTATTAATCGAATATTTCGCTTTTTCGAAATTCATTTCTACGCCATGCTCTTTCAGGTATTTGATCTCTTCTTCGCGGCTTAATTTTAAATCGCGGATAGGCGTCAGTATTTTGACTTCCGGGATGATAATGTTAAAGATCATATCAAACCGGACCTGATCGTTACCCGCTCCGGTACTGCCATGTGCAACATATTCTGCACCTATTTTTTTGGCATATAAAGCAATTGCGGTAGCCTGGCTCACGCGTTCTGCACTTACAGAAAGCGGATAAGTATTATTTTTTAATACGTTTCCATAAATCAGATAGCGTACACAGGTATTGTAAAAGTTTTCTGTTTCATCAACCACTGCGTGTGATGTAACGCCCATTTTATAAGCGCGGCGTTCTACATCTGCTAATTCTTCAGCACTAAAACCGCCAGTATTTACAATTACAGAATGGACTTCCAGGTTCAAATCCTGCGATAAATAAATACTGCAAAACGAAGTATCCAAACCTCCGCTAAAAGCTAAAACTACTTTTTCTTTCATCAAAATAAATTCTTTTATTGGTGATTGCTCACGTTAAAGGCCGATATACTGTGCTATTGCCAAACCCAAAAGTGCTATAATTTTGGTAGATTTTTTTATTGCATTTTCAATTCGCTCCAGCAAAGTAGCTTTATGGGTAAGTTTTTTCATCTTTTCCTCAATCTCTTTGGCCTTTTCTTCGGGATCAAAAAGCATGGCTGTGCACATGCAGTTTTTGCGTTCTTTGCTCATTAAAATATCGTAATTAACACAGCTTTTGCAACCTTGCCAAAAAGCATCGTCCTGTGTTAGTTCTGAATAGGTTACGGGTTCGTAACCTAATTCAGAATTAATTTTCATCACTGCCAAACCTGTAGTTAAACCAAAAATTTTGGCATCAGGATATTTTTTTCGGGATAATTTAAAAACTTCATGCTTGATAGCTTTTGCCAAACCAACTTTACGAAAAATCGGATTAACAATTAAACCGGAATTAGCTACAAATTGCCCGTGGCTCCAGGTTTCAATATAGCAAAAACCCGCCCATGTGCCATCTTTATAAAGTGCAATTACAGCTTTGCCTTCCAGCATTTTGTTGGCTACATATTCTGGCGAACGTTTGGCAATACCTGTACCGCGGGCTTTGGCAGATTCGGCCATTTCATCGCAAATCTGCGGCGCATATTCTGCATGTTCTGCAGATGCTATTATTATTTTAAAATCTTGAATTGTCATGGAGAAATACAATTATTTCCGTTAGATAAAAGGGATTTAATACCGGAAGGAATCGTAAAAAAGACAATAATAAATACCTTCCCCCGGCGCAGCAACTAAGAATAAATTTAATTAATTCAAAGTCTGGAAATAAAAAACCGTCGTCGTGCTAATGAGAAGAACCCGGTGGAAACCAAAACTAACGCAGATGCAACCGGAGCAATAACTGCTCGGACAGTAGGCATAAAAAAGCGTTGTTGTTTCATTATTTGTCTAATTTAAACTTACTTAGAAAATGGTGCAATTATCGTATAATTTTTTTGATTATACTATGTAGATTTTCAAAAGTTACAGTATAGACAGATTTTTTTGGAACAAGTTTAATTTTTGTTCGTAAAAATTAAAAAAGTTTTGCTAAAATAATCTTTAATAATACTAATTTTGTTAGCATGTTACCTGCACAGTATTTGTTCGACATTGAGCCTTACACCAAAATAAACAAAAGGGATTATCTGCTGATTATCCCGCCGGACCGTGATGTTGTTTCGAAAATTATGTACTTTAAGTTAAAAGCATGGGAAATGATTGGTGCATATCCATCGCTTCATAGTACTGCGCATATTACCATCAATCATGATTATAATATTTATGCATCTGTTTTTGAAGAAAAATTAACTTATTACCGCCGGAAGGTATCTTTTATAAATACTTTTGAAGTGAAAATTTCTGGCTTTGATAAATTTCAGCACGGCGATACTTATACTATTTATGCCAAGGTTGAAGTTAGTGCCGCAATAAAAGAAACCCTTTCTAAATTTAACAAAACCTTTTCTAAAGGCGTGGTTAAAACCCCGCATATTACCATCGCTAAAACAATTACAAAAGAAAAATTTGAAATCCTTTGGAAATATTTTGAACATTTAAATTTTGAATACTCCTTTTATCCCGATAAAATCAGGGTTTTAGAAACGCCTACACGCCGGTTTTTTAACCAGCCGATGAAAATGAAAACCGAATTAAAACTTAAACAGGTAGGTTAAAAAGCAGCTTTTTAAATTTTACTGGCATAACTTAAAAATTTTTCTACTTTTGTGGCGGGTAAGTCTTTTACGACCAGCTCCTCTTGAACTCCCCCAGGGTGGGAACGCAGCAAGGGTAGAGAGTTGTAGCGGTGCGATAGAAGTAGCTTACCCACTTTTTCTTTTAAAACACTTGTTTTTTTATACAAGCCGGATTTTTGTCCGGCTTTTGTTTTTTTAATGATTTTTTACTGATAAAAGAAGCATCTAAGGTTATTAATATTGTAATGCTTCTTTTACCTCATTAAAGTTTATGCTCGATATATTAATTATAGGCGGCGGACCAATTGGTTTAGCCTGCGCACTGGAAGCCAAAAAAGCCGGATTAAGTTATTTAATTGTAGAAAAAGGCACGCTGGTAAACTCTCTGTATAACTATCCGGCAGGCATGACTTTTTTTTCCACCTCCGAAAAACTGGAAATTGGCGGCGTTCCTTTCGTTTCAAACAGCATTAAACCAACACGTGCAGAATCTTTAGAATATTATCGTAGGGTTTTAACTTCTAATGAGCTAAATATCCATTTGTTTGAAGCTGTTCTGCATCAGCAGCGTAAGGATGATCATTACGAAATTACTACAACAAAAGCCGTTTATCTTGCTAAAAATATCATTATTGCAACTGGTTTTTATGATGTTCCGGTTAAAATGAATATTCCGGGAGAAGAATTACCAAAAGTTCGCCACTATTATAAAGACCCGCATTTTTATTCGCTACAAAAAGTGGTTGTAGTTGGAGCAAGTAATTCTTCTGTTGATGCTGCGTTGGAAACTTTCCGCAAAGGTGCAGAAGTAACAATGGTAATCCGAAAAGATGATATCAGCGACCGCGTAAAATATTGGGTCCGGCCAGATATTATCAACCGGATTAAAGAAGGGACGATCAAAGCGTATTATCACTCTCATTTAACAACAATCAGGGAAAATGAAGTTGATATACAAACGCCGGAAGGTTTAATTGCCATTCCGAATGATTTTGTGCTGGCTTTAACCGGTTATCAGCCAGATTTTACTTTTTTAAAAACCATGGGCATTACGCTTTCTGCGGATGAAAAACTGCTGCCGGAATACAATGCGGAAACGATGGAAACCAACCAGAAAGGGATTTATTTAGCTGGTGTAGTTTGCGGCGGAATGAATACACATTTGTGGTTCATCGAAAATTCAAGGGTTCATGCCGAGCAAATTATTGCAGCTATATCTAAGCAAACAGCTAAAGTTTCAGTGTGATAAATTGAAATACTGTTTTTATGCCGATAAAAGAAGCATTTTGATTACAACAAAAAATCTTATATTTATAAAATTGTATTCAATAGCAGAACCAGTTTATCATTACATCCGAAATACTTTTGACATTTACCGATTTTAACTTCGATCCGAAACTACAGGAAGGATTAGACAGCATGGGTTTTCGTAAACCTACTCCAATCCAGGAACAAGCCATCCCGATTATTTTAAATAAGCACGATCTGATAGCCTGTGCCCAAACCGGCACTGGTAAAACTGCTGCTTATTTATTGCCTATTATGCACCAGATTTGTGTTGCAAAGGAGAAAAGCCTGGTCAATACTTTAATTTTAGCACCAACACGCGAACTGGTACAGCAAATAGATCAGCAAACAGAAGGGCTTGCTTATTTTACAGGTATCAGTTCTATATCAGTTTACGGCGGCGGAGATGGCGCCAGTTACGAGCAGCAGCGCCGTTCTTTAAATGAAGGTGTAGATATTATTATTGCAACGCCCGGAAGGCTGATTGCACATTTAACTTCGGGCGTAGTAAAGTTAAGCCAGTTGCAGCATTTAATTCTGGACGAAGCAGATAGAATGCTGGATATGGGATTTTATGATGATATTGTCCGTATCATCAGTTATCTGCCTCAAAACCGGCAAACACTTCTGTTTTCGGCAACGATGCCGCCGAAAATCCGGACCTTATCAAACAAAATATTACGAGAACCAGAACAGATAAACATTGCGCTTTCCCAGCCTGCCGTTGGTATTTTGCAACAGGTATATATGGTTTTCGATCACCAGAAATTAGCATTGATTAAATCAATCCTGAAGGAAGGTAATTATGCAAGTACTATTGTTTTTGTATCAACCAAAGAAAAAGTAAAGCAATTGTACCAAACCCTTTACCGCGCGGGTTTTAAGGTAGAAGCTTTCCATTCTGATTTAGAGCAGGAGCAAAGGGAAAACATTCTTCGTGCATTTAAAAGCAGACAATTGCCTATTTTAATTGGTACAGATGTTTTATCGAGAGGTATTGATGTAGAAGGAATCAGTTTGGTTATTAATTATGATGTGCCGCATGACCCGGAAGATTATATCCACCGAATAGGTCGTACAGCAAGGGCCGAAACTACCGGAATTGCCATTACTTTTATTAATGAAAGGGACCAGCGAAAATTTAGTAATATAGAAACGCTGATTGGTAAACCTATAGCGCAAATGCCTTTGCCGGAAGCTTTAGGCGAAGGGCCGGTTTATCAACCGGAAATAAAAAGGGCATCATCTGGCCCCAAAAAACCCTGGCGGAAAAAGAAAGGCTGATGCTTCTTTTACCCTATAAAAATTGGCATCCGTCAGCTTAAAACTAATAACCATACCAAAAACCAAATATGTCTTAAATTTAGTTCTAAGCCGAATGTTGTATGCTTAATTAGTCAATTTAATGTTAATCCTGTTTAATCGTTTGATTAGTTTTTTGTCATCTAAAACTAACTTTTTGTTCTTAAAAGTCAAACACTTAGCTGTGCTTAACCATATTTAACATTTCGTCCGATAACTTTGGCAGTATTTTTTATAGAGTAATACAAGTTGTGCAATAAAACCAGACTTGAAAAATTGTACAAAAGGTAATATTATAAAAAAATAACTATTTAGAAATGAAACTAAAGATTACAAAGTTGGCTCTTACTTTATCAGCAGTAGGGTTATCAACAACATTGTTTGCTCAGGACATGAAATCGGACACAGCGAACCGCTTTGATAAAAAAAGCTTTCGTACCTGGTCTATTGGATTAAACGGTGGTATGTTAACTCACTTCACACCATTTAACAATGCTTCCAACGGTGATTTCCGTACTCCGGAAGAAACCTGGGGATACGGCGGTTACATTAAAAAACAAATTTTACCAAGCTTCGGTATCCAGGCAGATTTTTTAGCAGGAAAAGTAAGGGGTTACCAGGCAAATGCGCTTCCTTCGCCAACTGTAGCGCAAAACAACAGTAGTTTTACAACCAATATCGAATGGTCTGCAGCATTAAACGCAAACCTTACTATTGCAAATTTAAGCCTTAATCATAAACGAAGTGCATTATCTCCTTATGTAACTGCGGGTGCAGGTTATATGTCATCCAGCCCAAATGTACAAGGCGCAATTCCTAACGGTGCAAGTGGGGCTTATCAACAAAATTGGTTTGTACCGGTTGGGGCTGGTTTAAAATTTGGCTTATCTAAAACGATCAACATTGATTTAGGTTACAGCGTGTATTTCATGAAAACCCCTACATTCGATGGTGTTCGTGGTGGTGCTAATGACAGATTTTCTTATGCACATGCAGGCTTAGAATTTTCTTTAGGTAGAAAAAAATCTTCTCAATTAGCAAATTATAGCCCAATCGCAGCACTCAGAGAAGAAAGTGCAGCAGAAAGTGCAGAATTGAAAAACATGCTTTCAACATCTGAGCAAAAAAGATTAGCAGATGAACAAGCACAACAACAACTACAACAACAATACGCCAAAGATTTAGGTGATGATGATGCTGATGGTGTTGCAAATAAATTTGATAAATGCCCTGGAACGCCAGCAGGTACTGCAGTGGATGGTTCAGGATGTGCTTTACCGGCAAACAAACCAGATGTTAAAGTTTTTGTAACTGAAGAAGATAAAAAGGTAGTTAGGGATGCAATTGCAAATTTAGAATTCGATTTAGGAAAATCTACCCTTCGCGCGCACTCTTTCCCAAGTTTAGACAGGGTTGCAAACCTGTTAATTAACAAAAACTTCAGCTTAAAACTTGCTGGCCATACTGATAATACAGGATCTGCAGAGCTAAATATGAGATTATCTAAAGATCGTGCAGAAGCTGTTAAAGAATATTTAGTAAGCAAAGGAGCTAACGCATCACGTATTGAAGCAACTGGTTATGGACAAACTCAACCAATTGCAAGCAATAAAACTGCTGCTGGCCGCCAACAAAACCGTCGTGTAGAATTTACATTGTTCTAAAAACACAGTTTTTTAATCATTAAAAAAGGTGTGGCGTTTATACGCCACACCTTTTTTTTGTAAAAGTTATTTTTTTCATGCTTCTTTTATCACCTAAAAATTGATGAAGAACAACTGCTAAGGTAATTAAGCGTATAAACCTTAAAAAACAGTGCTAAAAGAAGCATAAATAATTTCAGCGTATTAATTTAATTGGACATAATTTAAAATATAAATTTTTTTAATAGTAAAATATAGATTTAATATAAGTATTTTTGAAATAGATATACAATCAAATTAAAAAACAATAATGAACATTTTTGTAGGAAGCCTTCCATTTGCTTTGGAAGAAACCAAGTTGAAAGAAGTTTTTGAAGCTTATGGTGAAGTATCATCAGTAAAAATTATTATTGATAAGTTTTCAGGAAGAAGCAAAGGATTTGGATTTGTGGAAATGCCGGATGATGCGATGGCACAAAAAGCAATTGACGAATTAAACGGATCATCTGTTGAAGGGCGGTCAATAGTAGTCAATAAATCTGAAGACAAAAGAGACGATTCAAGAAGAAGCAACAGTGGCGGCGGTTATGGCGGCAACAGTGGCGGTGGCTACAAAGGCGGCAACAGCGGCGGTGGTTACGGTGGAGGCGGTAACAGCAGAGGTGGCAGCGGCGGTTATGGCGGCGGCGGCAGCAGCAGGGGCGGTGGCTATGATAAAGGTGGCTACAAAGGCGGAAGCAGCAGCGGTGGCGGTTACAAAGGCGGAAGCGGCGGCCGTAAAGACGAATATTAAAAACAGGTTTACCAGATAAATTTACAAGGCTATCATAAAAGTTTTTCTTTTTGGTAAATTGTATTACACACATTTCAGGTTGTAAAAACAGTATCATGCTGTTTTTACAACCTGTTTTTTTGTAGGATGATTAGCAAAACAGGAAGGTTAGTTGTCACGACCATTTAAATTTAAAAAGGTATTTTATTTTTTCTTCAATATTGGTTGACGGACAATGCAAGATTTATATCTTTGCCGAAGATTTTAAATTAAACGAGGACCAAACAAAAGCGGTCAAATAAAAATCAGCCATGTTAAATGGCCCGTTCGTCTAGGGGTTAGGACGTTAGATTTTCATTCTAGAAACAGGGGTTCGATTCCCCTACGGGCTACCAGAATCAAAGTCAAATCATTCAAAAAGCTGTAAATTCTTGATTTACAGCTTTTGTTTTTTCCGGCAAATCCCCGTTTTATTCACGAAATCGTATAGCTGCAGTAGTAACTCGGTGATGGAGTTGCTATCTTTATCAGGACAAATAGTTAAGGGAAAGCCTTAACTTTAGAAATATGTCAACAATTAGAAAGCAGTACGACCGGGAGTTTAAGGTTATGGCTGTAGAATTAAACAAGGGCCATTCAGATCTGGGCGTGCTTGCAAAAGAACTGGAAATCAGGTCGGCTTTATTGTACCGCTGGCGCAGGGAACTGGAAACGAAGGCAGAAACCAGTTTTCCGGGACAAGGGAAAGTGATTTACATACCTGAGCAGGCAGAAATACGTCGGCTAAAGAAAGAACTGCTGGATATGCAGCAGGAGCGTGATATACTAAAAAGGCTGTAGGCATCTTCTCTAGGAGCGATGGCAAACATTCCGGTTCATAAAAGATAACAGGGTGGTATTTAATATTGGGAAGATGTGTAAAGTATTTAAGGTAAGCAGAAGTGGTTATTATAGCTGGCTGTATAGTAATTTATCTTTATGCGTCAATGAAAATCAGCAACTTACTAAGCAAATATTGAAAGTTTACCAAACCAGCAACTCTACTTATGGCAGTCCCGGGATTGCAAGGGAACTAAACAGGCAGGGCATAAAAGTATCCAGGCCGCGAGTGGCGCGGCTGATGCAGAAAGCAAAAATCAGGAGTATCATTAAAAAGAAATTCCGGGTTACCACTGATTCTATTCATAAGTTTCCCATCATGGAAAACAAGCTGGAACGTAATTTCAAACAGGGCATAATAGGCAAGGCTTGGGTGGACTCGCAACGGAAAAAAACAGCAGGCTTGATGATTTTTAGGTGGTAAAAGAAGCATGGACAACTGTGAAAAGTGATATGCCCGGTCCATCAAAATACCTGTTTAAGCTGAATGGCATTTAAAATAGCCTCTCCTTTTAAAGGCTTAAAATTAACGGTAATACCTGCACTATTTTTTGCAGAAACCCTAAAAGTTGTGGTATAAGCTGTTTGTGGCACTAAGTAATTTTGAGTGCTTAATGATGGAATAACTGTGGTGCCATTAATTAAAACATCAAACGCTCTTTGTTTTGCTTCTGCGGTTTGTGCAGCATTGCCCAGGTTATAGACCAATGCCGGAGAAGTTGCTTTGCCTTCCAGTTCTGCAAAGCCAAGGGTAAGCTCATACTCGCCATCGGGCACATCAAATTTAAAAGCCTGAATGCCTGTTCGCTGGGTTTGGTAGATTGCATCCATATCAGTGCCGTATATATCTTTATCAGAGCCAAAACTTTGACGGGACTGGGCTGGCATCGTAAACACTTTACCGCCAATATATCCCCAGCTGCCTTTGTGGTAGGGTTGCTCCGGCATCCAAACCTGGGCTAATTTTTCGTCAACAAAAAAACGCCTGTCGCCCAAACTGATATTGAGATCGGTATATTGTAAGGGTTTATTTTTAAATAAGGCGGGTATAAGTTTAAAATTTATTTGTGCTATGTCTTCACAAACTACACCATTAACAGTTGATGCAGCTTTAATCGTGTTATTCCCATTTGTAAACGGAACCTGAAATACAGCAACGCCTGAATTTGTTGCCTGGTTCTGCAGCATCTTACCGTTGTGCCATAGTTGTACCTGTACGCCATTGGTAAAAATATATACTTGTTGTGTACAGGTATTGTTCAAATCTGCAATTCCGGTCCTTAGTTTCCAACCTGTAGCACCTATTTTTAGAAACGGTTTCTTGAGTAAATTAGCCTGATAAAAGAAGTAGGCATCCTTAGGGATACGTTCACTGGTAGTTATTCCTTTTGTGTTGATATGCGGCGTGGCATCTTTGCGCTGCTCTGAATTAAAGTCGACCAGGTTCCATATAGCAGCACCGGCTACAAAAGGTTTTTGTAATATGGTTTTCAGGTAATATTGATGGTAATAGGTTTGATACTCAATGCTTTTATCAAACCGTTCGGGCTGAGTGCTGTGGATCCTGGTATCTGCATCTGCACCAAATTCGGTAACAATCATTGGTTTTTGAGGAAACTCCTGATGATATTTATCTAAAAAACCTGCAAAATCTTCAATCCGTGGAGAATACCAGCCCGGGTATAAATTCCATCCAACAATTTGAGGCACAGCGGTTAAGCCTACACGGTTATACAAATTATAATCACCATGACAGGGAATCATCGTATATCGCCCGCTATCCTCCTGGTGGGTAAGAGCTTCGATTTGTTTAGCCAGGGCAGTAATGCTGGCAAAATACCGGTTTTGCTCGTCCGAATTTTTTTCATACTTCGGCCTTAGCAGTACCTCATTCATATAGGCCCAAATAATAATGCTGGGATGGTTAAAGTTCTGCCGGACCATTTCTATCTGCATTTGCTTGCAGTTGTTGTAAAAGGAGTCTGATTCGGTTATATAATTTACGATAGGGATTTCTACCGAAGCCAGCAAGCCCAGCCTGTCGCAAGCTTCTAGAATTGCCGGGTCCTGAGGATAATGCGCAATACGGACAAAATTAGCGCCCATGTTTTTAAGCAGCTCCATATCCCGCTGATGAATGGCATCGGGCAAGGCATTGGCCATATCTTTAAAATCCTGATGGCGGCTGGCACCAATCAGCTTCAAGGGCTTTCCGTTCAAATAAAAACCTTTGGCCGCATCAAAGCTGTACCAGCGCAGCCCAAGCGGGTTGCTTACCTCATCCAGTAAAGCACCGGTGGAACGATCAATGATTTTAGAAACTATGCGATATAAATAAGGATCATTCGGCGACCATAAATGCGGCATCGTGATTTGCTGCTGCTGCATAAATGCCGTGTTGCCCGAAGCATTAGCCTTTACTGGGCTTTGTACTTTTTTGATCAGTTTACCTTCGGCATCACTAATCTCTGTCATTATCATCAGGTTGCGGTTCGATGTAAACCTGTTGGTAATCTTTCCGCTGATGCTGATCGTTGCAGTATTGGCATTAACTAAAGGAGTTTTAATTTGTATCCCGGAAGAAGCATAATTATCCATATCAAAATGAATATTATCGGCTGTTATCAGGTAAACGTCGCGGTATATACCACCAAAAAATGTAAAATCAGCATCAAGCGGAGGTATGCTTTCGTTGTAACTATTGTCCAGTTTAACCAGTACCTCGTTTGCTGTTAAACTATCATTGCCTGCTTTAAGGTAGGGCTGGATTAAAAAGCTGAACGCAGTATAGCCACCTACATGTTTTCCGGCGAGCTGGCCATTTACATAAACTTCTGCTACCTGATTTGCCCCTTCAAAGTAAAGGTAAGTTTGTTTATTTTTAACGGATGCCGGCAGGTATAAAGTTTTTTTATACCAGCTAATCCCGCGGTAATAGCCAGGTTCATCATCGGTTACATCCTCTGTATTCCAGCTATGCGGAATAGACACCGACTGCCACCGTACATCTGCTGGTTGCTTAGCGGGAAGGCCTTTAATATCGCCCTTATGAAAGCTCCAGTTACTATTAATGCTTTGACGGATCCTGGTTTGAGAGTGGGCAGAAGCCACAAAAAAACATACATATAGCAGCGGTAAAAAAAACTTAATCATCATTAAAGCTGGTTTAAATTTCATCGAAAAAAATTTATGATGCTTCTTTTATCAGCATAAAATTTGTGTCTGTATTTTATGCTGATAAAAGAAGCATAGCAAATAAATGTTATAGTTGGTTACAGGTTGCAATGTAGCCGGATTACACCTTTCAAACACCATGTGGATATCTCATAAAAGCGTGGCATATGTCTTAAAAAGGTTAATAAGCCAGGCTTTATAAGAGAACCGGCACAAAACGTAGTGTTGTGGTTAAATTTATTGCTGGTGCTTTCTTACGCACCTGCGCAGCATAATAAATGCTTCTTTTATCCCATAAAAATTTACGCCAGCTATAATTAAACTTTTATGGTTAATAATTAATTGCTCTTATTGATACCTTATCAAATACAAATCATAATTTTTATGTGCTAAAAGAAGTATGATTATTTTAAAATCAGAATACAGTGATTAAATAAAAACAGGGTTCAACTTAACTTTATATCAATGAAGTTGTTTAAACTTTTTTTCTGGCCTTCTTTTTTGGGCCGATGCTTCTTTTATCAGCTAAAAATGCTGGTCATTAAATTTTGATTTTTTAGGCCGGTGCTTCTTTTATCACCTAAAAAATGTTAACTATTGCTTTTTTGATCCACTAAAGACCTATAAGGTTTTCAAAACCTTATAGGTCTTTAGTGATTAAATGTAAACACCAATTTTACCCGGTAAAAGAAGCATGGGCACCAAACCTGGGCCTGCCGAAGAACCAGATTTAAATTGGTACCAAAAAGTTTAAACAACCTCAATATTAATTTATTGTACTTGCAAATAAAGGGCCATTAAAACCTTTTTTCTTAATTACCACACTTTGGCCTCTTGTTAAATTTACCCGGTAAGTATTTTTAGCAACCATTTTTAATTCAACTTTTTTCCTTCCGATAAAAGCTACCGGTTTTTTGATGGTTGTGGTGAAAGTACACCTGGTACCGGCAAGGCTTTTAATAACTATAAATTCTGTTTCCCCGTTAAAAAGTTTTGCACTTACCTCAAATGCGCCTTCAGCTAACCATCTATCAAAATACAAATTTTTCCATTCATGAGGAACGGCAGGGAAAATGCGGATCTTATCTCCCCACGATTGCAACAGCATATCCTGCAAGGATTGTGCGGCTGAAAGCGGGGTTTCAAAGCAAGGCCCGTTTTCTTTGTATAATCCATTTGGTAACAAAAATTTGTACAGCCCGCGGATGTACTTTAAGGCATCATCGCCTTTACCAATGGCAGCGGAAATAGAAGCTGCACCGGTATAACTGTAGCCCTTTAATGCTTTTGGATCACTTAGCCAGGTGGACAATGATCTTTCGATAAGCGGAATATTTTTTGGCTGATCCGCATTAATCAGGTATAACGGATAAATCATCAGTAAATGCGAATAGTGCCGGTGCGATACCGCAAAGGGAAGGTCGGCACCGATTCTGAACCCGGTTTCATCAACAGGATAATCTGCCAGGTTGTTTAAAATATCGCTCCAGTTGCTTCTTTTATCAGCATTAATATTTAATATTTTTGATGAAGCTATCAAGGTTTGCAAGCCCCATTTAAGCAAGCTGATATCGATGTTTGCATCTTTGGTTTCACCGGCCTGGCCGGATTTTTTCTCCGGATATTCCGGCGAGTAACCAACAGGAATATGATATTTTCCATCCTGCTCTTTTTTAATCAGGTGCAGGTAGTAACTCATACTTTTTTCGAGCAGCGGATAGCAGCTTTCTTTTAAAAACTGCTTATTCATGGAGTAGCGGTACATCAGCCACACATTGTGCATCACCCAGGGCAGATTGGCATTGATATGCTGATAACGTATATCGTCATCAGCAGAACCAATCAGGTCCTGTGCAGTGGTAATAGACAAATAAGCAGCATCTTTTCTCCATTCGGGCGGAACTACATTATTGATTAAATGTTGCTGATAGCGCTTCAAAGTGTTGGGCAACGATGCAGCTATATCTAAATGATTAGAGGTGTTTAGAGCCCAGTAACAAAGCTGCACGTTTAAGTCCCAGGTAATATATGGCCAGGGCGTGGGCTGAAACCACGGACCGGAAGTATCCATAACAGGCCCGTTTGCACGGCTTGCACAGCCCAGCTTATATATTTGCTGCCAGTAAAAACTTTCCAGTTTTTTATCGGGAATAGTCATGAAGCTTTTGCGATAGTAGGTATGCCACCACTGTAAATGGTCCTGGTAATTTTTAGCGTAGTTTGTCCGGCCATTTACAGTTAATAAGCGCACTGCCTGATCCGTAGCTATTTGTTCAGGATAGGAATTTTGTATCGTTAACGTAAGCAGCGATTGATGGGCAGATAACTTTTCCTGTTTCCACGCAGTGGTATATTGCCCTCCGGCCAATAAGTTTTGCGTGCTTACATTTACACCTCTGATGCGGTTATAAATGGGTGCAGGATTAGGTTGATATACCTTTAAAATGCTTCTGTATTTTTCACCATAAACTGCGGCAAACTTTGGAATAATATCTGCGGATAAAGGAAATAATATTTTACGTGTGGATTTAGCTTCGTCGGGATGCCAGGTCAAAGTATAATTTTCATTACCTGTTGTCGTGATGTCTGTAAAAATAAGGTCCTTTTGGGCAGACACCTCATGTTTCAATTTTAAGCTGCCTGCAGTAGTTTGTATCGTGCCTGTTAGCTCGGCGTTCCAAAGGCTTAACCTTAAATTGCAAGCGGTAATTTTTCCTTTGGTTTGCAGTTCAAAATGGCCGATGGGCAATCGTGGGCGGCTATATGCCGTCCATCCGGCCGTGCTGTCGCGGTGGTCCTGCACATCTGTTCTAAAAACCTGAATCATGATCCGGTTTAGGTCCGTGCTATCGCCATAAACCATAGAAGCTATAAAACCATTGCCAAAAAACGGGGCCTGCTCCCAGGAAACAGGCATTTTGTTGAATGTAAGGTCATGAGCGGATAAAAACCTGTTCCAATCCGGGTTTTTGATCACAGGCTGTCCCTTCAACGAAAAAAAGTAAAAAAACAAGATGATGCTTAGCCAGTATGCCTTTTTCATATTACTATTTAAGAGCATGTTTAATTTTGTTCAGTTTATTTCCGATGCTTCTTTTATCACCTAAAAAAACAGAAAGTTGCAATACTTCTTTTAGCAGCAGGTATTAAAAAAACAAGATTTACAGGCATAAAAGAAGCATCCTGATTTCCTTTGATATACATTTTAAACAGCCTTTAAATTATTGTATCGGACCATTGTATATTCCGATGTTAGGTTTACATCATTTATTTCTCGGAAAATTAAATTTTAAACAATTTCATAAGCACTCGCATTTTTAGGTGATAAAAGAAGCATCAACCCTAAAAAAAGAGGCTCCGAAAAGGTTAACAACTTCATATTGATAAAGTATTAATGTTGATTATTGAAAAAAACCAGCAAGAGATATGCCTCTACATCAGTAACTTCTATTTAAGCCCGAGAGTTGCTTTTAACCATTTTTCTGCCAGTGGAGGCCAGGCTTCAGCCGCCGGGTTGCCGCGACGTAAACCATAACCATGTCCGCCTTTTGGCGTAACATGAAATTCGAAAGGCAGTTTAGCTTCCCGAAGTGCCTGGCCAAGCGGAAACGGAATATTATAAGGGTCATCGGCAGCAACAAAAACAAACATTGGCGGTGTTTCTTCGGTAGGTTTAACTTCCGGGATTAGCTTTTTATCGGATGTGGTTAATGAACCCGGATAGATCAGCAATGAAAAATCGGGCCTGCAGGAGATAGAATCGATCTTGTCCTCGGGCGCATAAGACCTGTTTTTGAAACCGGTAGTGGCCCGGGCAGCCAGGTTTCCGCCAGCCGAAAACCCCATTACGCCGATCATGTCAGATTTTAATTTCCATTCAAAAGCTTTACTGCGTACGAGCCTTACCGCCCGCTGGATGTCCTGAAAAGAGCCCAAAGTTTTAAGCGGAACACGGTATTCTAATACCAATGCCATGTAACCTTGCGCTGCCAGCCAGGCTGCAACTTCTTCTCCTTCCAGGTTAACGGCCAAGTATTTATTACCGCCGCCGGGGCAGATAATTACCGCTGCACCGTTGGCATTTTTGCCGGGTTTGTAAACCATTAGTGCAGGGTCGGTAATGTTGCTGATGCGGTGAATGTTATTACCGCTCGTATTTGCGGTATAGTCAACCGGCGGATGCTTAACTTCCGTTTCGCCGGGAACCGTGCCAGGCCAGAGTTTGATAACAGATGATTGTGCAAGCGATAAATTCGTAAGTAAACAAAATGCTAATATGGTGATCAGGTTTCTCATCATCGACAGTTAATTATTATTATATTTTTATAGCTTTTTACATGCTTCTTTTATCCTATAAAAACTTGTATTATTTGGATCTGTTTATTTTGAATTTGAAGGGATGAGTTGTACCTCAAGTATTTTCATTAAACCGGCTTTTCTAATTTCAAGAGGCGTTATGGTTAGCGGATAAAGACCTGCTTTTAAAGCAATTCTCCCCAGTTCCTGTTCTGTTATTTCTTCTCCTTTTGGTATAGATGCAATTTCACCTTTCTTTATAAGACCGTCAAGTCTCAGTTCAAAGCTACCTTCATGGGCATTATCGGCAACATATTTTAATACAACTTTGTAAGTAGCTGCCTTTGCCAGCCGGACATTCCATTTAATGGTTTGGTTCGTTTTTTTCCATCCATCCACATAATATTTTCCGGCTTTACCATCTCCAAAACTAAAACCTTTGCCAATCAGTTCAGCATCAAATGCCAGCAACCTGTTTGCTGGACCCGTGCCGGAAAGCAAGCGCGACTGGTCGGTTTGTATTTCACCCCGTGTTTCCAGCACAACAACTGCATCTACACTGTCGGGAGCTTTTGACGGAACACGAATGTTTATATCCAGCGGATCAGCGCGTTTAAATGTTAAAGCTTTTTTTACCGGATCAGCCAACAAACAGGCTTTGCTGATATTGCTTTTTAACCCGCCCAGTATCAGGTTTCCATCTTCCGGCCAGTTGAACACGTGTAGATACAACAAGTTATTTTTCGGGATCCTCCCAGTCAAACGCGTGCGAGTAATAAAAGCCGAACTTTAAACCATACTTTTTACAAGCTGCCGAAAGATCTACCATTGGGTCATGCTTCCAGGCTGTTTGTTTGACCACGTTATAATCAGATACATCCGAATTAAACATGGCAAAACCATCATGGTGCTTGGCCGTAATAATGAGATAACGCATACCGGCATTCTTAGCGGTTTTTACCCATTCATCAGCATTAAACTTTACAGGGTTAAAGTGATGGGCCAGCTCCAGGTATTCTGTACGCGGTATTTTCTCCTTTCGCATCAGATGCTCTGCATAACCACTTACTTTTTTACCTTTCCACTCGCCGCCCGGAAGCGAATAAATGCCCCAATGAATAAACATGCCAAACCGCGCATCGCGCCACCAGGCAATACGGGCATCATGTGTTTTCATAGAAGCTGTCCACCATCCGTTCGTGGCTTCATCCATTGCCCTTTTATCCCGGACGTTTACGGTGTTAGAAGTGCTTTTATCTTCATCCCCTTTATCTTGTGCAAAAGCATTTACTACTAACAAGCAGAGTAATAAAACAAATAAGCTGCGGCTTAACATTATGATTTTTTTGTTCATAACCATGCTTGATCGTGATTTTTTACCGTTTGTTTAAATTGGCTATGCTTCTTTTAGCACACAAAAATTAGTGTTTGCGCTGTGCTTAGTAAAAACTATCGCATTCTGTTCAGCGCAAACCCTGTCAAACTTATATGAGTTGTTAGACTTTTAAGTTCAAGGTCCAAATCAAATTATTAGAGATAGTATGAACCAGTTTGGGCAAATACAATAAGCTTTAGGTTGATAAATATCAACCGTTTTAAAATTGTGTTAGGTTGATGCTTCTTTTATCACCTAAAAATCTTTAAACTTTTATCGAAGCTGTTTTTAAAAATGAATTTTTAGGTGATAAAAGAAGTATTGCCGTTTTTTGAAGTATGGATTTAAACCGTTTCTATTGATGAGATTTGGAAAACTGCTTCTGTACCTTTAGCATCTGTACTGCAAACCTTTTGCCCAGTTCATCCGCAGATTTTCCGTTAAAATGGGTGGTATCCCCTTTATCAGTCAAACCTTCAGAAGTTGCCAAACCGGTGAATGGAACTTTTTGAGGCAGCAGCGCCAACTGCTGGTTAATATTGCTGTAACCTGGCCTGTACCTGCCAAGCTCACCTGCAATAAATGGCAGTTGTTTATTATCAACCACTTCACGCATGCGGTTAATTAGCGCAGTCAGTTTATCTAAATAACCTACAGCTCTTTCCGGACTACTGTTCGACTCGCCCTGGTGCCAGATGACCCCTTTTACAACACCATATTTCATGGCTGCTTTTATCCTTTTTACCGCATCGTCATAAGGATGGGTTTTGGTTGCTTCATCGTAAGCACCAGGTACCCAGTGTTCGATAGGGGTTCCGCCTACTGCACAAGGGATCAGGCCAATTTTAACATTAGGATCAGCTTCGGCCATTTTTATCCCAAAGGCCAAACCCGGCCCGGCACCGGCAACTTTTGGTTTATCAAAATGCACAGGATGTCTGGCTTTTACCCACTGGCTGTCCCTGGTAAACATAAAAACGCGGTCGTTTCCTTCGTTTTTAATATCATCGGTTATTGGGCCGCGGCCTGCCATGTTGGATTGACCGATCAGGATGTATAACTGAAATGAAGGGTCGGGCTTGGTTTGTGCTTTTCCAGCAGAAGTAAAACTTAAAATAGAGACGATCAGTATTAAAAAATATTTATGCTTCATAAAATAAGTAAATAAGACCTGTTGAAATGTTGTTTCAAATTTTTAATGCTTCTTTTATCGCCTAAAAACTTGATAGTTGATGGTCAATAGTTCAACAATACAAACACCAATTTTTGGGTGCTAAAAGAAGCATGCATGGTATTTCAATTACAGGTTTAAAATTTCGAAAAAATATTTGTTATTAATAACCTGGGTTTTGCGGCAATACGGCACTTATATTAGCATCGATCACACTTTGAGGTATGGGCAATAGCTGGTCCCGTGGTTGTATTAAATTACCTGAAATTACATTATGTAATTTGGTGCGGGTCAGCCAGGTTTTTGTACGCAACAAGGTATAACGCCTGTCTTCTTCAGAAAATAATTCACGTGAACGCTCATCCAGAATAAAATCGAGTGTAATTTGTGATGCGGTAATTAATGGTGCATGAGCCCGGGTACGCAACGCATTTATTGCAGTTGCAGCCCCTGCTAAATCGCCTAAACCTAAATCAGCTTCAGCCAAAAACAAATAATCTTCACCGGCACGTATCAATATCTGATCATTGTAGGAGGATGAGTTATTTACATCCAACGGACTCGTGTAATCCCATTTACGGGTGCTTGGCCAGTTCGGGTTGGATAATTTTTCATTTGAAGTACGGTCAACCGGTACAACTTGTCCTAATGTATATCCCTTAGGTATGCCTGCAGGGTTATTGATGGTATAGGAAAACCTCCACGCATAATCAGATCCACGGTCATCGGTAGGATCATAAATTGACAATGCCCACTTAGTTGGCCCAATACGGCCAATTCCCCTTCCGCCAAAATCGGCACTGGGTAAAAATGGACTGGCTGACTTGCCATCGGTTCCTTTAACTGTTAAGGAATAATAACGGTTAACCCAATAACGGCGCATAATATTGTTTCCTTCGCCTCCGGTTACATTCAGTTCATTTTGCAATACCCATAAAGCTTCGGTATTGCCCTGACTACGGTCAGAGTTACCGTCTAAAAACATATCGGTAAAAGCAGTACCGGGGTTTTTCGCGTTTGCGCCATACCTATTATTTATTAAAGCGTAAGCAGTGTTAGTGGTTACCCTTGTCGCATAATCTTTTGCTTTAGTGAAGTTACCTTGTGTAAGATAAAGTTCTGCCAAGTAATGTTGTGCCGTTCCTTTAATTACCTTTCCGTCATTTGTATTAGTAACAGGCAAATTTGCTTCGGCAAATAACCAGTCGGCTTCCATAGCGGCCTGCACATCTGCTACTTTCGCCCTGCTAAAATCGGTTTTAAAGTTTGCACCTGTAGTTTCCGTTAATGTTAAAGGTACATCGCCAAATAAAAAGGTTAAATGCCTGTAACACCATGCCCTGATTAATCTTGCTTCAGCCAGTGTCTGGTTTTTTTGATCGCCTGTCATGGTTGTATTAAGTGGTACACGGCCAATAATGGTGTTTGCAGCATTAATAGTTTGATAAAAATATGCCCATAGCTGGCTATATTGTATAAATGCGGCATTGTTTGCAGCACCCCAGTTATTGTAAACCGTGCCCGGCGAACCCGGGTAGTTGGAATAGCTGTTGTCAACCCCTTCAACAGTAACTTCCGACGTCATATCGTTAGATGGATCAGCGGTTGTGATACCAGCCCTGTAACGCCTAACCTGGTAATAAAGCCCGTTTATGGCATTTTGAAAACCATTATAATCTACAAACAAATTATCAGCAGTTAATATGGCTGGCGGATTTTCATCCAGCGCATTTTTTTTGCATGATGTAACGCAAGCTATCAGCCCCGCACAAACAAGTATTTTATTAAAAAATTTCATTTTTATGAGGTTTAATTTACGTTTATAAACTAACATTTAATCCTGCCACAAATTCCTTTATTAAAATAGGTATGGAAGTGTTGCTTGCATCCAATTCAGGATCGAAACCCTTCCAAGGGGTAATTGTAAATAGGTTGCGCCCTTCAACAAACAGCTTTATCTTAGATATCTTCAAACGTTCCAAAAGTTTCGGCGAAAAACTGTAAGACAGCAAGAGGTCTTTTACACGTAAATAACTGGCGTTTTGAAATATGGCAACACCATAAATATTAGGCTGATAAATAGGGGAAGCCTGTAACTGTGCGTTAGCATAATAGTCATTTGTAGGGTTAGTAGGCGTCCAGTAATTTTTAGCATAAGTATTTTTTTCAACTGCCGTATTTACATTGTCAGAAAGAGTGGTATTTTGTTTAATTACCCCGGCTACACCTTGCACAAATGCATACAAAGAAATATTTTTGTAGGCAAATGTATTTGCTAATCCATAAGTAAACAGCGGCTGTAAACTCCCTATAATTGTCCTGTCGGGCCCGGTTATTTTACCATCGCCATTTAGATCGGCTACTTTAGCGTAACCCGCTTGTGTATTTGGTTGCGGTGATTTTGTCAGATCATCGGTCAACTGCCATACCCCTAAATATTTGTAGCCAAAATTTACTCTTATAGGGTGGCCTATAAACCAGTTGTTAGCGGTGTCACTTTTGCCTGTGCCATACAAGTCAACAATCTTATTACGGTTTAAAGAGAAAGTGCCGGTTGATGTCCAGGTAAAGTCTTTGCTTTTAATATTGGTACTGGTTATACCAATATCAATACCCTTATTGGCCGTTTTACCAATATTTTGAATGATGTTGCTAATGCCGTTTGTGCTAGGAATAGAGCGGTTTAACAATAAATCATGGGTTTTTGCCGAATAAATATCAACAGAGCCCTGGATGCGCCCTTTTAAAATGCCAAAATCTAAGCCCCCGTTTAAAGTATTTGTTGTTTCCCAGTGTAAATCAGGATTAGCCAATGTTGAAGGTATATAACCAGGTGCGGTGGCCGAACCGTTTAAATAAGTAGCATTGCCTAAAGATGCAAAAGTTGAATAAGCCGCCACCGCCTGGTTACCATTGCTGCCATAGGACAATCGTAGTTTTAAATTATCGATCTGGTCTATGTTTTTCATAAATTGCTCATTACTAATATTCCAGCCCAGAGCTACCGAAGGGAATATGCCATACTTTTTATCGGCACCAAAATCAGACGCACCGTCACGGCGTACGGTAGCTGTTAAAAGGTAACGGCTATCGTAAGAATAGTTAAACCGCCCCATTTGCGATAACAGGCTTGTTTTGGCGTATAACGGCGCTCCTGAAGCAGGTACATCTACAGACGTAAGTAAAGCTATACGTGCCTGGTAATAAGTTAGCACATCATTGGGGAACCCCGTTGCAGTTAAGGTGTGATTAGTAACAATATCGTTTTCATAGCTATATAACGCAGTAAAACCGAGGGTGTGCTTGCCAAATTCACGATTGTAATTCAGAATGTTTTCTATCGTGTAACTATTGCTTACATTACTTGCGTCGCTAATCCGGCCCTGCGCTTCCAAACCTGTTTTGGTATTACGGCCATAATAGCTGTTTTGGTCCCGGGACGAATGTGTAACACCCGTGTTAATACGATAGGTTAATCCTTTTAGCGGTAATTTCACTTCAAGAAAATTGGTTGAATAAATTTGATATTCCAGATCTGAATTATTAACTAAGGTGGGTGCAAGCGGGTTGGCATAATAAACTGTTTCCGGCCACGGATAGATGGTCGGGGTTACGCCATCAGTCTGGAAAGGTGTAGTTAACGGGTTAAAAGTAAAAGCACTGTAGTCGCCGCTTAAAGACGCTGGCATTCCGCTGCGGTTATCGAAGCCTAGCCGGGTAGATGTGCCGTAGGTTAACCATTTAGTTATATTTACATTCAAATTTGCTGTGGTAGATAACCTCTTGAAATGATCGTTAACATCTACACCATTAACATCAAGATAGTTAAGGGAAACAAAATATTTAGAATTGTCTGTACCACCACGTACCGAAACTGCATTTTGCTGGCGTGTGCCATTTTTTACTGCCAGGTCAACATAATTAGCAAAATTTCCGGAATTGTAGATTGCGGTTTCAGATGGGGTAATAGCTCCTGGGTTTCTGGCCATTTTATAGGCGTAAAACTGTTGTGGGGTTAACACTGCAGGTATTTTGGTAAATTTGTCAACGCCAAAAGATCCGTCATAGGCAACAACAGGTTTTCCTGATGTTCCTGTTTTGGTAGTAACCAATATTACCCCATTGGCGCCCCGTGAACCATATATGGCTGCTGCAGAAGCGTCTTTTAATATTTCAATGCTCCCGATATCAGATGGGTTGATGTCGGTTAGGTTGCCATTATAAGGTATCCCGTCTAAAATAACTAAGGGGTTATTACTTGCAGTGATAGATCGTTGTCCGCGTATTTGTATGCTTGCTGTTCCTTCTGCGCCACCGCCGCTTTGCGTTACCGTTAATCCCGGTACAGAGCCTTCAATCGCTTGCGCCAGATTATTATTTGGCAAACTCTCTAAACGCTTCGGGTCAACACTTACCACCGAACCGGTAATATCTTTTCGCTTTTGCGTGCCGTAACCCACTACTACAACTTCACTTAAGTTTTTGGCATCATCAAAAAGCGTGATATTCAGGATTCCATTTGCCGGTACCGCTTTTTCCAGGGATAAAAAACCGATATAACTAAAGTCTAATACACTTCTTTGCGGTACGTTTAAAGTAAATTTACCTGCTGCATCTGTCTGCGTTCCCAGGTTTGTCCCCTTAACTTTTACGCTTACACCAATTAAAGTCAAGCCTTGCTTATCTTTAACAATGCCGGTAACTTTTATATTCTGCGTTTGTGCTAAAGCAATTTCATAAAAAAGCGGGCTTAAAAAAAGCACCGATAGGAATAACCGAAGCCATTTTTGATAAAAATTTTTCATAAATCAAATTAAAAAGAGGTTATATAAATTGGTTGTAATTACAAATCAGGCCTTGTAATCAGATCATCAGGTTAAAAATGTATAATAATATCGAAATTAAAATCAGGCTTATCAGCAGCAGTACACTGCCTTTATAGTTCAGCTTATCTTTTAATATTGATCTCATTCTTTAGCTTTTCGCTTCTCCGGCCTTTTAAAGGTAGAACTACTGTCCATTAAAACTACAGGTCATTTCAGGCATTTTTACCTGAAAAATGCGGCATTACCATTTTTAAGAAATGCGTATTTATCGTTCATAAAATTATAAACCAATCTCTTTCATTATTTTTTTAAATGCTGATTAGGCAGGTATTTCTGAACCATTAGCAGGGTATGGGCCATCAGCTATTTGAATACCTTGGAAACTGTAAACTTAAAATTAACAACAACCATTAAATGATCAGGCAGGGTATATTTTGATGCCAGCCACTGTAGTGCTTGTATATGGAAAATGCTCATGCTTCTTTTACCGGGTAAAATTTCAGGTCATGCCTGTCTTTTTTAAATGATAACACCACCATCATTTTTATAGGGTAAAAGAAGCATTGACTGAGTGGGAAAGCATTTTAATCAACAGCAATAATATAATATATTCAAATTATGAGATACTCTTTTGCACTTTTTTTGATAGCAGTTATTGGTTTTTTAACACCTGCTGTAGGGCAGCAAATAAACCTTGCCTTACATAAACCGGTAACCGCAACATCAGAAGATAAACAATACCCGGCGAAGAATGTGGTTGATGGCATTATCAACCGAAAATCTAAATGGATGACCAGCAGCGGTAAAGCGCCGCATATACTGGAAATAGACCTGCAAAAATATTGCAATATCAATGAAGTTGATGTTTATACAGGTATCCCAGAAGCAGAACGTACGCCTGCAGAAACTACACAGGCTGCAGGTTTCTGGTCGGCAAAAAATTTCAGGATGCAGTATTGGGACGATTCCAACTGGACTGATTTTCCCAACGCAGAAGTGTTAGAGAACAGGCTGGTCCATGTAAAGTTTACATTCAGCCCGGTAATTACTACGTACAAGGTGAGGTTTGTTTGTGATGATGGCGAACCCATCAATATAATGGAAATAGAAGTATTAGGTACCGAAGCTCCGAATATGCCCCTTCCGCCGCAAATTACTTCGAATATCAAAGTTGTTCCAAATATGGCTGATAAAGATGCCTCGATAACAGTTAATCCGCAGGTAGTAGGCAAATCATTAAAGTTTGTAGGTTACAACCAGGGTTATTTTTTTCCGGGCAGCAATGTATCGGGCTGGCTCGAATATTCCAATATTAATTCTGTACGCGTTTGGGCTACCATGAATGCCTTTGTACCCGAAAATTCGGTAAACATTAATAATAACCTGAAGGATGTTCAGGAATTTGACCGGTTGAAAAACGAGCTCAGGCAAAGCCCGGAAAAAAACCGGTTTATACAATGGAACAAGCTTTATCCCTTGTACACTAAAATGGATTCATCGTCCACCAATGCCATGGTGTTTAATTATACCCTGGCAGAGTTAAAGCGGCTGCATATACAGGCCTTGCTACAGATGAACACCAATGATTTTAATGATACCTGGGGCAATAAATGGAAACAATGGCAGCGTTTTTATGCACTGGCCTACTATGCGGCAAAAACAGGCGACGTTACGATGTTTGCCATGCAGAACGAGCCCAACCATGTGGCTTCGGGGCCGATGAAATTAAACCAGTGGATAGGAGGGATGCAGATCGTCTCAGACGCGGTGCATTGTGCCGTGCAGGATGTGAACAAAAAATACGGCAAAAACTTACAGGCCAAATTTGTCGGCCCTGTTACTGCCGGCCAGAATACAGACTGGTGGGCAGGTGTTATCAAAGCTATCCGTACCGATTATCATGGCAAGCAGATTGACCACGACCTGATCGATATTTTTTCTACCCACTCTTATAACTCGCCTGCTGCAGGTTATGTAACACGTGTAAATAATATCCGCAAGGTTATTACCGATAATCATCCTTTAGGAAATCCGCTGCCTATTGTTTTTACCGAAATTGGCCGTTGGATGAATGCTTACCTGATCGATAAAGAAGAAACCATGGATTCGCCATCCTTGTTTACCGAATGGGCAGGCATTTATGCCAACAACATGAACAATGGCGCTTATGGCATGTGGGCTTTTAAGTTTGCCAACACCGCCAGCGAAACTTATCCCAGGGGAATAAAATCTGGCCATCATTTAACCTGGCAAGGCAGGCGGATTGTGGAAGATGCTTATACCGATCTGGCATTGGGGAAACATGTTAAAGCAAGTTCTGAATCGGCACAATGGCCTGCTAAAAACATTACCGATGGCAATAAGTCAGATCTTTCCGCCTGGCATTCAGATTCCACGTCAGCAGAAAAATGGCTGGAGATCGACCTGGGTAAAACACAAAAGCTGGGAAGCGCCGTAATGTACACGGGTTCGGCAGCAGGCGTATTTACCGGGCCAGACCGGGTTAAAAAATTCAAATTACAATACTGGGCAAATAATACCTGGAAAGATATTCCCGGTACCGAGGAGAAAAACTGCAAATATGTGCAGGTTTTCCAGCAGTTTAAGCAGGCCGTTACTACCGATAAGATCAGATGGGTAAGTACTGATGCCGGGGTTGTAAAAGTAAGGGAGATCAAAGTTTTTGCAGCGGATGACGGGCCGTCGTCAAAACCAGATTTTAATATATCCGGCATACAGCGTACCGGCGAAGTGGTAAGGTTATTTGCAAAAGGGTTTAAAAACGAATTGCCGCTGCTTCAAACACAATCAACCATTACGGATAGCGGCCTGGATACTTATACTTCTTATGACCAGGAAAAGCAGACCTATTATATGTGGCTGGTACAGCGCGGCCTGTTTGATTATCATTTAAATATTAACCTGGCCGGCCTGCCAATTGAGGCCGGAACACCAGTTATAGCCGAAACTGTTGGACCCCGCAGTTATGGCGAAGTAACAGGAATTTATCCTGTACCTAATGATAAAAACATCCGCCTCAACCTGGGGCAGCAAAGCGTAACATTGCTGACGATAACCGCACAAGCATCTAATAAACAAATTATACCGCCTGTAGCAGACGCTTTTGTAGCAGGTGGAAAAATGGCCAAAAAAAACTTTGGTACAGTCCAAACATTGCAAGTGGCGCTGAATGCTTCAAAACCTGAAAACAACCGCGTAAGTTATCTGGATTTTAAAATACCGGCGGCAAAAATTTCAGGTGCGAAAAGGATCATATTAAGGGTGAACGGTAAAGTAGATCAGGGTGTAGCTCCATTCCGCCTGCATGTGTATGGTATTCCGGGAAAAGTTTGGGAGCAGCAAAAATTAAACTGGACAAATGCACCGCTGCTCGACCCGAAAGAAGCATTGATCACGATGTTGGGCAACAGGCTTTTGTAGCAGGCGAACTGGCTTTTGATAATCAAAACAAATATCATAGCCTTGATGTAACCGATATGCTTAAAAAACATGTTAAGGATAATATAACATTTGTTTTGGTTCGGGAGACACGCGAATTAGGTGATGATAGCGACAAGGGGCGGCAAGTGCTTATCGGTTCAATGGAAGGCGTAAACAAACCTCAGCTTGAAATCTGGTCAGGCGATAAGAAATAATGCGAAACGGATTGAGCTTTTAGGAAACCTGTTTTAGATGCTTCTTTTATCGATGTAAAAAAACAAACACCTTTTACGGCATAAAAGAAGCATTGCCGTTTTATTTTAGCTTCCGTGCAATGCTTCTTTTATCACCCTAAAAATGGTGAAGCTGTTTGATTTTATTCCGGGAAAAATGCTGATGCTTCTTTTAGCACTATAAAATTGGTGTTTACCAATTTCTGTAAATACAAAAGGCCATTGCGCTTACTGATTTTTTTAGGGGATAAAAGAAGCATCGCCAATAATTGGAACAAAGTTTAAAACGCTTTTTAAGGAAAAAGAATTGGGCCGTTTTTTCTTTGTACGTTCTTTTGCTTGATCAAAAGAAACAAAAATCAAGCATTTCGGATTGCCTCCCGGGCGAAATGCAGCCCTGCGCGCCTGGGTTGCTATCGTTCTAACGGCTATCGTTCCGGGTGGCGTTTTTTAATCCTTTTAACGTTGCAGGATTTGCACCCAATCATCACCCTTATTTTGTGTTTGAGTGCTGTGTATATTCTTTAGGTGTATAGCCAAACTGCTCTTTAAAGCACTTTCTGAAGTAGTCCACATCCATAAAGCCAACCATATAAGCCACTTCGCTTACGTTAAATTTATTTTGCCCCAGCAGCTGTGCTGCTCTTTTTATACGTACACTTCGGATAAATTCAATTGCTGTCTGGTTAGTGAGGGCCTTCATTTTTCGATACAGAGTGGCCCTGCTCATTCCTATTTCTTTGCCCAGTTCTTCTACCGTTAAGCTTGGTTCCGCAAGGTTTGCCTCTATAAAATTCATCACTTTTGATAAGAACTTTTCGTCTGGCGAGGTAATGGCCACGTTTTGGGGCTGCAGGCTAATTTCCTTGCTATACCTGTCACGCAGTTTCTTCCTGGATTCCACCAGGTTACGTACCCTTGCTTCCAGGATATTTACGCTGAAGGGTTTGGTAATGTAATCATCAGCGCCGGTTTCCAGCCCTTCTATCTTGAATATCAGCGGTGTGCGTGCAGAAAGTAAAATAACCGGAATGTGGCTGGTGCGAATATCAGATTTAATCTTATTGCAGAGTACAGTACCATTCATTTCGGGCATCATAACATCGCTTATAATAATATCCGGGATGATCTCAATCGCTGTTTCCCATCCTTTTAAACCGTTTGGCGCTGTATAAACCTGATAATTGTTCGTAAAGATATGGGCAATAAAGTTCAAAACATCTATATTGTCCTCTATCACTAACATCAGTGGCTTATCTGTACTTTCTGTAGCGGTTTCTGCTGTATAAATTAAGGATTGTTCGGGGTTTAAGCCTGATTGATAATACTGGGCGATATTCTCGCTATCCCTAATATCAGGGTTAATTTCCTCTGGTTTTAAATGTTGGCTGCCCAAAGGCAGTTGTACTGTAAAACACGTATAACCCCTCGCTTCCGCTGTTGCTACCGAACTTTTAACCGTTAGTTTGCCATGGTGCAGTTCTACTAAACCCTTTGAAAAAGACAAGCCGATGCCGGTGCCGCTTACACTGAGGCGGGGATCGCTAAAATGGTTAAAGCATTCAAATATTTTATCTAAATTTTGCCCTGGTATGCCCTGTCCGTTGTCTTCCACATCAATAAAAACATAATCGTTATCCGTTTTGATATGGAGGGCAATCTTTCCGCCTTCAGGTGTGAATTTTAAAGCGTTTGAAAGCAGGTTATATAATATTTTTTCCAGTTTGTCCCTGTCAAAAAATACCTTTATTTCTTCCTGCTTACTGTTTAATTTAAAGCTGATCTTCTTTGATCTGGCATAAGCTTCAAAGGCAATAAATATCTCCTTTACAAAGCTTACGATATTTCCTTCTGCTGCCTGGAGGTTCATGTTCCCTGATTCAAACTTTCTGAAATCAAGCAATTGGTTGATCAAACGGATCAGCCTTTCTCCGTTGCGCTGCATCAGCATCAACTGGTTCTGGATCTTGTTGTTCCCTTCATTCAGGGCAACCAGTTTTTCAAGCGGGGCAAGTATAAGGGTTAAAGGTGTTTTGATCTCGTGCGAAATATTGGTAAAAAAGGTTAGTTTACGCTGCGACAGCTCCTGGTCCTTTTCATGGCTCAGGTGTTCAAACACCAGTTCATTTTTTAACCGGGCGGTTTTTAACGAATAATAATAAAAAGCATAAAGCAAAGAGCCAATTAGGAGTGCGTAAATTAAATACGCCCACCATGTTTTCCACCAGGGCGGCAGCACGATCAGTTTTATTGATTTTATGTTTTTATTCCACAAGCCATCATTATTAGCTGCTTTTACTTTAAAAATATAGGTTCCGGCGTTTAGGTTAGTATAAGTAGCCATGCGCTGGCTGCCTACATAATGCCAGTCTTCATCGCCCCTGAAGCCCTCCATTTTATAGGCGTACTGGTTTTTATCGGGGTTGATGTAATTTAATGCGGCAAATTTAAAACTGATAAAGCCCTGGTCATAAGTAAGGGTAATTTCATTGGTTTCGTTGATCTGGTTTTTTAGGGGCGAATCCTCATCTTCTGGTGTTACAGTTTTGTTTCGGATCAAAAAATCAGTAAACACTACAGGCGGTTTAAAAGCGTTCACGTTAATTTGATCAGGGTCAAAGTAACTGATGCCATTGATACCACCAAAAAGCAGCGCACCGTTATCATCTTTTGCAGTAGAGTTGGATGAGAACTGGTTGCTTTGCAGGCCATCGGCAACCGAATAATTACTGATGATCAAATCATCATTTTTAAAAGGTAAACGGAAGCGCTTGAAATGAATTTTAGACAAGCCCTTGTTAGTGCTTACCCAAAAGTTGCCATCTTTGTCCTGGTTAATGGCATGTAACCACGTCATTTGTTAATCCTTCCTTTTCGTCAATCGCATAAAACCGTCGGTTTTTACGGTCAAAATAGGTAAGGCCGCCGCCTTCTGTGCCTATCCATAAACGTTGTTTTGAATCTAAAAATAAGGTTAGGACCGAATTGTATTGTAGGCTAAATTTGTCTGAACTATTATACTTAAATTGCGTAAATTTCCTGGTATTAGTGTCAAAATAGTTGATGCCGCGCTGTGTACCTATCCAGTAGGCGTTTTGGTCAACATCTTTCAATATAGATGATATATTGTTGCTGCTGATGCCATGTACATCCTTGCTGTTATGTGTATAACTGGTAATCCTGCCCTTCGGGTTCATAAATTGAAGCCCGGCCCCGTTGGTGCCTATCCATAAGCCGTTATCTGTGGCAGACAGGGCATAGATCTGGTTTTCGCCAGGATTAGGATTGCTTGCCAAAGACCTGTAAACGGTTACCATATGGGTCTTTACATTAAAATTCGCTAATCCATCAAAAGCCCCAACCCATATATTTCCATTTTGATCTTTACAAAGCGATTTGACATTATTGCTGATCAGCTTTTTTTGCTGATCTAAAATAGGGTACGACTGGTACAGGTTTTTTTTACGGTCTATATAGTTCAATCCTCCGCCTTCTGTGCCTACCCAAAATGTACCGTTACCATTATTTAAAATACTGCTCACTACCCTATGGCTTAAGCCTGGGCGGGTGCCGATAGCTTCGGCAAATGATGTGAAATTATTACTTCCTGCATAAAAAATGTTAACCCCTCCTGCAAAGGTGCCAAGCCAGATATTCCCTGACCTGTCTTTGATGATAGACCTTACAGAGTTATGGCTTAACCCATCGGGATCATATTTATCGTATTTATAATTACTGAAACGTCCGTCTTTCAAAATACTAAGCCCTTCACGCGTTCCCATCCAGATTTCGTTGTCATCAACCATAAATATATCCCTTACAGTATTGCTCAGCAAACTGTTTGTACCGTTTGCCTGCTGCCGGTAGTTTATACAAGTGTTTTTTTCGGGGTTATAATTAAATACGCCACCGGTTTCTGTGGCTATCCAGTAATTGCCTTTTTTATCCTGTTTAATAGCGCGGATAGCGCTGCCTGTTAACTTACTGTCCTGTTGCAACACGGGTGGAGCGGGTAAGTATCGCCGTTTGCCGGTATCAAAAAAACTTAAGCCCTTGCTGGTGCCAACCCAAAGCATGCCTCTGTTGTCTTCGTAAATAGTTTGCACTTTTTTATTAGCGGTACCGGGCCCGTCGTTTTCTGAAAGATAGCTGATAAACATTTTATTAACAGGATCGTAAAGCTTTAAACCGTTATAAGTAGCTACCCAGATATTGGCTTTTTTATCTTGCAGAAAGGCAGTTATATAATCGTTTGCTTCTGATGAACTTTTAGAGATGGTATAGATATGGCTAAACCGGTTGTGGTTACGGTCGAAGAAGTTTATACCATCCGAAGTGCCTATCCATAAATTTCCCTGATTATCCTCCAATAAGGCATTGATCTGACTGTTGCTTAAACTGTTTTTATCATTAACATTATGCTTGTAAATAGTAAATTCGTAACCGTCATACTTATTTAAGCCATCTTCTGTACCTATCCAGATAAACCCTTCGCGGTCCTGTAAAATGCAGTAAACAGTGTTTTGCGAAAGGCCGTTGTTAATGGTAAGATGTTTAAATACAGCTTTTGGAGATTGGGGAAAACCATAAGAAACCAAGCCGCATAAAAAGACGGCAGTATAAACCAGCCGGCATATATAAACATACATACAGCTTTTTTTAGTTAAACAAGATGGTCTCAAAATAACAGGTTTATAAAGGAAACAGTTATACTAAGATAGCCAAATTTTAGAAGCTGTTTAAATTTATCTCCCCAAAAAATTGTAATGCTTCTTTTATCATCTAAAAATTATCGTTTGTGTCTATATCTGTGAAAAAGATTAGAAAGCCTCCCTGGTTTTTGTATGGTAAAAGAAGTATTAAGATTGCTTCTTTAAATAACATAAGAACTTAAATATTATTAGAACTTTATCAGAACTAATGTACATTACTCCCTGTAAATCAGGACGGCGTAAGGTTGCTGTTACTGCTTATTCAAAGCCTTGTACCTCAGCATGGCTTCAACAAAGTAATAGTCTGCATAGGTTAAAGGCACATCAACCTCAGAATTTTTTGGAAGATGGCCAACGCTGTGCTTTAAAATATACCCGCCATTAGTACCATACGTAGCTTTATATTGCGGTGATGACAAAGTACGGATAATGGTTTCGGCTGTTTCCAGGTACTTTTTAGAATTTGCAGCATTTGTATAGCCGGCCAGCTCAATAAAAGCAGAAGCCATAATTGCAGCGGCTGATGCATCGCGATAAGCATCTGGTATATTGGGGGCGTTATAATCCCAGTAAGGCACTTTATCAGAGGGTAAGTTTGGATGATTGAGAATAAATGCCGCAATATGATCTGCCTGGGCCAGGTATTTAGGGTCCTTCGTATAACCGTACATCATGGTAAAGCCATACAAGCCCCAGCTTTGTCCCCTTGCCCATGCTGATTCATCAGCAGCGCCCTGGGCAGTTTGTTTTTTGATGACAGCACCGGTTTCCGGATTATAAATTACCAAGTGATAAGAACTATAATCCGGCCTAAAATGATTTTTCATCGTGGTATTGGCATGTGCTATGGCAATTTTAGCATAAGTAGAATCGCCGCTGGCTTTGGTAGCCCACATCAGCAGTTCTAAGTTCATCATATTATCTATGATTACCCTAAACTGGCCCGGAGCCGAATTCCATGACAGGATACAGCCCACATTCTTGTTAAAGCGTGTGGATAGTGATTTGGCACTGTTTAAAAGTATATTCTTGTAAGCGTTATCAGGATCAATACGGTAAGCGTTACCATAGCTGCAATACATCATAAAACCAATATCGTGCGATCCGGTATTGTGCTGTTCTTTTTCCAGCAGCTTTAATTTTTTCAGGGCATCTTGTTTTAAAACATTGGCATTTGTTGCTCCATATAAATACCATAAAGTTCCCGGCACAAATCCGCTGGTCCAATATTCAGAGGAGCTGTTTATCCATTTACCATTTTTGCTAAAGCTGCGCGGCAAACTATCCGCAGGGGTATGATCAATTAAAAACTGATATTGTGCGTCAGCATCCTTTAAATTTTTGTAGATCAGCTTTATTATTTCAGGTTTAGTTGTAAAATGCGATTTTTTTTGTGCTAAGCTGTTTAATGCAGATATGTTTAGAGCTGCGAACAATAATAATATTAAAGATCTGTTTTCCATGTCAGTGCTTTTTTAAATTTTATCCGATCTGTTTTACATACTTCTTTTATCACCTAAAAAACCATATCCTAACTTTGCATTTTTGGGTTACTGCAGCAGTGCCAATTTTTAAGGTGCTAAAAGAAGCACCGCGATTTTGAAAACCTGTGGTTCGAACAGCTTTTAAACTTTTTTTTGCTTTGTGTTGATTTAATCATCCGCATGGTCAATAGGCACTTCAAGCCCTTTCCATATTTTTTTTGCTGTCCAGTCCATATCCGCTCCCTGCCATAACAAATCTGTTGAGGGCAAGCCCAGTATTAAAAAAGCTTCTGAGCAAAGATAAAGGCTGCCTGTAGAGATATAAGCTTCACCAATATCAGGCTGATGGCCGTAAATGCCAATTTGCAGCCATCCTTTTTTATCAAAAGTCCCTGGCGCTTCCACCTGTTTTTTTATAACGGTGTAAAGGGCAGCACGGACTTGCTGGGGCTTAATTTCTTTATCCAATGCGTGCATCAGCGCTATTTTTGAAAGTAACTGAAACACCCCAAAACGATAGGACAAGGAGCGGCCGATAGGCGGATAAGTGCCTTCCGGAGAGATGAGGCGTTCCTGTACCGCAGCGTACCGTTTCGACCGGCTTAATATCAGGTCATAGGTTTCTTGCTGCGTTTTGTCCTGTGCAGCCCAGGTTTGCAATACTTCCAGCAGCATAGGCTGTATCACAAAGCTGTTGTAATAATCCCAATGAAAATTGGGGCCGTCTCCGTAAGCGCCATCGCCTTTATACCAAAGTAAATGAGATTTAATGGCATAATCCATACGCATCCTGTCGCCCGATTGATCAAAACGCATTAAGGCTGCTTCAATAGTAGCGCTAAACAACAGCCAGTTGGAGTAGGAGGGGGTAATAATCCGTGATGACTTTAAAGCGGTAATCACGTTGCTTTTGGTCTTATTGTCCAGCCTGTCCCAAAGTTGATGGGGCGCCCTTAATAAAGCCTGCGACAGGAAGGCAGCGTCCACCACTGGTTGCCTTCCCTGGTTAAAGTTCATAAAATCAGGTGCCGCAGGATCGGTTGCATTATGCAGGCAGATGACTGCCAGGTCTATATATTTTTTACGCAGCTTTCCTTCCATGGTTTGGTCGGGGCCAAGTTCCAGCCAGGGTGCCATGCCAGAAAGCAAGCGCCCAAACGCCTCCAAATGTGTGCTCATTCTGTTATGGTCTGGTGTTTTGGCTTCAACAGGCATCAGCTTCTTCAACTCGTTTTTGCTTAACGCATTTAATACCGGGTCTGCAATACGGGTTAAAGTTTGAATAAGGTATTGCCGTTCCCTTACGGCATCTGCAGAAGAATCAGCTAAAGCGTGTGCTTGTAATGGTTGCCAACCAAGTATCAGGAGCATGATTACAGCTATTTGTTGCAGTATTTTCATAAAAGATGGATGTTAAATTTAGTAATAGCTGTAACAGCTAATGGTACTTTTTGCATTCATTATTAAATTGTACCCGCTTTAAAAGCGGTTTAAATTCTGTTCCAATTATTGCCGATGCTTCTTTTATCACCTAAAAATCATTAAGGCCATTTGCTTTTGATAGGTGAAGCAAGAGGTTTTGCCCATGCTTCTTTTACCGGGTAAAAATTGGTGTTTTGCATCCATTTAAATCAATCAAAAAACAAAGCCAGCATTTTTGTGTGCTAAAAGAAGCATCAGCCTAAAAAAGAGGGCCGGAAGAAAAATTTGAACAACTTATTTTTTATGTTTTTACATCGTTTGCACGCTCATGTTAATGATATTAGGAAAATAACCTCCTTGAAAATCTTTTGCTTCTATAGAAAATCCATCTGTACTTGAAGCGGATGTACTGGTGTAGATATATTTTTATATAATTTAAGTTTGGTTTATTATTGGTTATAGTGGTTAGGAGGGATATAACTGCACCATGCTAACAAATGTATAATCAATCCGGCCAATTTGTATTGGCTTATCTTTCATAAATACATGACGGATCTTTCACATTCCTTTTGCTTGCCCGTAGTGATTTATTTATTGTTGAGGAGTATTTAGTGCCTCGAAGTAAATAGGAATGAAACATCCTAAGGGTATATTTGAGTTAAACAAACCTGTTTTATATTGCCTTCAGGGACTACTTTAGTAAAGAAATGTTTTGTAAAAACCTACCAGGATGCTTCTTTTAGCACTATAAAATTTGCATTTACATCTTGCGCTGCCGGCCGGATACAAAAAGCAAAGGGCTTTTGAAGATTTTTATGCGGTAAAAGAAGCATAGGGACATATTTTTTAGAAACTTTAAACAGCTTCCCCATAGAAATTTGGAATGAATAAAACGAAATGGATTAAACGGACATATTAATTCAGGGCCATGAATTTAAAACGGGAAGCTTTAAACCAATTTATAAAACACGCCTTATGAGAAACGGCTATAATATCAAGTTAGCTTTATCAATTTTATTTCTTCTGTTTGCACATACTGTAAGCGCAAGGGTTAAACTTCCCTCCGTCATCGGTAATAATATGGTTCTCCAGCAGCAGTCGCAGGCCAAATTATGGGGATGGGCAAAAGGTAATGCGCAGGTTGGCATTACCACTTCCTGGAACAATAAAGAATATAAAGTTAGGGCAGATGCTGCAGGCAACTGGATGGTAAAATTGGTTACACCTGTTGCTGGCGGCCCTTACCAAATAGCTTTTAATGATGGTGACCTGGTTACGATTAACAATGTACTGATAGGCGAAGTTTGGGTTTGTTCCGGGCAATCCAATATGGAAATGCCGTTAAGGGGCAATTCTTCTCCGATCCTCAATGCAAATGATATTATTGTTAATGCTGATAACCCGCAATTGCGTTTGTTTACGGTAGGGCGGGCAGCAACTTTATCACCTCAAACAGATTGTAAAGGGCAATGGAACGAATCTACTTCCGAAACAGCAAGGGATTTTAGCGCCCTTGCTTTTCAGTTTGGGGAGATGCTCCAGAAAAAGCTTCGTGTACCGGTAGGATTGATCGTATCAAGCGTAGGCGGAACAATGATCGAATCCTGGATGGGCAAAAGCAGTTTGGACGGTTTCCCGGAAGTGAAAGTTCCGGTTAGTATTGATACCGTTAAACAACCCTATAAACTGCCTACAACTTTATTTAACGGAATGATTGCCCCTTTGTTAAACTTTGATATTAAAGGGTTTATCTGGTACCAGGGCGAAAGCAACCGCCATGAACCCCAATTATACGGAAAGCTCTTCCCGGTAATGGTTGCCGACTGGCGCAGGCAATGGCAGCAGGGCGAACTGCCTTTTTACTTTGTGCAGATCGCGCCCTATGGCTCTGCAGACAAAAGCAGGAGCGGCCCGCTTTTGAGGGAGGCACAATTGAAGGCCATGAGTATCATTCCAAATTGCGGCATGGCATCAACCATGGATGTTGGAATGGAAAAAAACATCCATTATATGAACAAAACCATACCGGCGCATCGGCTCGGCTACTGGGCTTTGGGCAAAACCTATGGCATTAAGGGCATTGGCTACAATGCCCCCTTGTATAAATCTATAACGATAGATGGCAACAAGGCTACCCTTAGCTTTTATTTTGCAAACTATCTTACTTCCTTCGAAAAACCCCTGACACTTTTTGAGATAGCAGGAAAGGATAAAATATTTTACCCGGCAAAAGCAGTATTAAAAGGCGGCCAGGTGATCGTGGAAAGCGGGCAGGTTAAGGTGCCGGTAGCCGTAAGGTATGCCTTTAAAGAATTTGTTGTTGCCGAATTGTATAATAATGATGGTTTGCCCGCATCCTCTTTCCGGACGGACAATTGGGACGATATCCGGTAAAAAATCAGCATAAAACGGAAATTGATAAAAAAGTAAGAATTTAAAAGATAAGGTAATTATTGTTACAAGGGTTTCTGTTAAATCGGTAGGGTAGATCTGATTGTCGTTTTGTCACCACAAAAAGGACGCTTTCTATTGGTTTAACTTAAAATCCCTTAATTAATTTAAACAGGCCCTAACATAAAAATCCTCTTTCTGTAACTATTAATCAAGTCCGCAATAGCCGGACTTTTTTTATGTCGATAAAAACAGTATTCCTCATTTAGAAGCACTTAAAAAAAATAAAAAATTAATGTTGAAAACTTTTAGTGGGGAATTGTGGTAAAAGGTGGTAAAATATTTACTTTTACTCATTAAATATTACCCTTATTGGGACGATGCCACATTTTTTAGGTGAGTTTGAATGTAAGCTTGATGCAAAAGGGAGGATGATGATCCCCTCGAACCTCAGGAAACAGCTTCCGGAAGCTGAACGGGAAGGGCTTGTCATCAATCGCGGTTTTGAAAAACACCTGGTCATTTATCCGCACAAAGAGTGGGATTTGATCATGGATGAACTGGGCAAGCTCAATCAGTTTGAAAAAAAGAACCGGGAGTTTGTCAGGTATTTTACAAGAGGGGCAACGGAAATATTGCCGGATGCTGCCGGAAGGATACTTTTTCCGAAATCATTATTAGAATACGCCGGTATCGGGACAGACGTTGTATTAACCGGAAATTTAAATAAAATAGAAGTTTGGGCGCAAAGCGCTTACGATGAGCAGTTGGATAACGAGCCGGAGAATTTTGCAAACCTGGCGGAAGAAGTAATGGGAAACCAAAGAAGCAAAACCAATGAATAATTACCATACACCCGTAATGCTGCAGGAATGTATTGCTGCACTTGCTATCCAGCCGGAAGGTACTTACGTGGATGTAACTTTTGGTGGCGGCGGTCATTCCAAAGAGATCCTAAACCATTTGGGTGAAGGCGGCCGTCTGCTTGCTTTTGATCAGGATGAAGATGCTAAAAGAAATGTGCCCGAAGATGAACGTTTTACTTTTGTGGAGCAGAATTTCAGGTACTTAAAAAATTATTGCCGTTTGTATGAAGCTATTCCGGTAAACGGAATTTTAGCTGATCTGGGCGTTTCTTCCCACCAGTTTGACCAGGCGGAAAGAGGTTTTTCTGTTCGTTTTGATGCCGATCTGGATATGCGGATGAACCAGGGCAGCGAACTGACGGCTAAAAAGATCATCAACTCTTATAGTGAAGAAGATTTGCACCGCATTTTCGGGATGTATGGTGAACTGCAAAATGCAAAAACACTGGCAAAAACAGTAGTAACAGCAAGGTTAAACCAACCGATCGGAACTATTGCTGAGTTGAAAACCGCTATACAAAACCTCATCCCTAAAGGAAAAGAAAATAAATATTTAGCCCAGGTTTTTCAGGCTTTGCGGATTGAAGTTAACCAGGAACTGGAGGCTTTACAGGATTTTTTAACGCAGTCGGCAGAAGTGCTGGTTTCTGGCGGACGATTAGTGGTCATGTCTTATCATTCCCTGGAAGACCGTTTGGTTAAAAATTTCATTTCCAAAGGGAAATTTCGGGGCGAAGTAGAAAAAGATTTTTATGGTAATGATCAAAAACCATTTGATGCGGTAAGCCGTGGTGCGATAACGGCATCAGAAGAAGAAATAAAAAATAACAACCGGGCACGCAGTGCTAAATTAAGGATAGCTGTAAAAAAATGAACCGTTTAAGAGCAGAAATTCTGGAAGAAGAGGAACCGGAAAAGGAATTGATTGTTGAGGAAAAACCGCCTGCCGGTAAAATTCCTGATAACTTTTTCACTTTACTGTTCCAGAAAGGGGTTGTTTCTACCGAAGCTGCTACCCGCATGCTGCCGTTTATGTTTTTTGTGGCTTTTCTGGCAATGGTTTATATCGCTAACCGCCACATGGCCGAAAATAATATCAGGGATATTGATAAATTATCTAAACAGGTAAAAGAACTTAGCTGGGATTATAAAACAACTAAAGCAGAACTTTCCTACAGGAGTACATTAACAGAAGTAGAGAAAAAAGCAGATAGTTTAGGGTTAAAAACATCTGTAGAACCTCCGCAGAAAATTACGGTAACAGAAGAAGATGAGCATTAGGACCAACATACTGCTGCGCGTATATCTGGCTTTTGGCCTGATTGTGCTATTTGCTGCGGCAGTAATGGTACAGTTATGCCGAGTACAGTTTTTGCAAGGTAAAAAATGGGCAGCGATGCAGGACAGCCTTTCTATCCGTTACGTTAATGTAGAAGCTGCCCGCGGAAATATTTTTGCCTTGGATGGCAGCATGCTGGCTACCTCTGTACCAGAATATGAATTGCGGATGGATATGGTAGATGGTGCCATAACAGACGATAAAGTATTTTACGACAAAGTAGATTCGCTGGCCATGAAGCTTTCTGCTTTTTTTGGTGATAAATCTGCCCGTGATTATTCCCGTTACCTTCGTGATGGTCGCCGGGACAGTTCCCGTTACTTACTGATTAAACGAAAGGTTTCTTTTCAGGATTTAAAGCAGATCAAAAAGTTCCCAATTTTTAACTTGGGCAAATATGGCGGCGGATTAATAGTTCTTCAAAAAAATAAACGGATTTTGCCTTACCGTTCTTTAGCTGCCAGAACCATTGGCTATAAAAATGAGAACGTAAAAAATGCAGTTGGTTTAGAAGGTGCTTACGCTTCTTATATCAACGGAGAATCTGGTAAAAGATTGATGCAAAGAATTGCCGGCGGTGTATGGAAACCGGTAAATGAGGATTATGAAATAGCACCAAAAGAAGGCGCTGATATTATTTCTACGCTTGATGTTAATTTTCAGGACGTAGCCCAAAATGCTTTAGAAAAGCAGTTGATTAAAAGTGATGCAGACCACGGAGCGGTTATTTTAATGGAAGTTGCAACCGGGGAAGTTCGTGCTGTTGCCAATTTTACAAAAGTAGCGCCTGGTGAATATAAAGAGAAGTTTAATTACGCCATTGCTGGTAATCAGGATCCGGGTTCAACTTTTAAATTAGCTTCTTACATGGCTTTGCTGGAAGATCATAAAGTAGATACCGGAACAATGGTAAATACTGGTTTTTATAAAATTCCGGGGCATATCATTAAAGATTCGCATGGAAGTATCGGTGTGGTTACGGTAAAAAGGGCATTTGAAGAATCCTCCAATGCCGCAGTAGCTTATCTGGTAAATAATGCTTACCATAATAATCAGTCTCAATTTACAGATCATTTATATGAATGGAAGCTGAATGAGAAATTAGGTTTGCAGATACCCGGAGAAGCGCAACCGGTAATTAAAAACCCTAATAATAAAAGCTGGAACAAGAACATGACTTTGCCCCAAATGGCCTATGGTTATGAAATGCAGTTAACTCCTTTAAAAATGCTTTCTTTTTATAATGCGGTTGCTAATAACGGTAAATATATAGCACCAATTTTTGTAAAAGAGATCAGAAGGTTAGGTAACCCGATAGAGCAGTTCCAGGCAAGGGTAATCAATGAAAAAATATGTTCTGAAGTAACCTTGGGCAAGATAAAGAAAATGCTGGAAGGCGTAGTGTTGGAGGGTAGCGGAAAGCAAATTGTTTATAACCCGCTTTACAAAATAGCTGGTAAAACAGGCACGGCGCAGGTGGCAGATGCAAACAGGGGATATAGAGGAAAACGTCAGTACCAGGCTTCCTTTGTAGGTTATTTTCCGGCTAATAAGCCTAAATATTCTATGATCGTTGTGATCAACGATCCTAAAGGCGCTTATTATGGCGCGTTGGTTTCTGGCCCTGTTTTTAGAGAAATAGCTGATAAAGTATATTCAATCGATCTGGAAATGAACCAGGATAAACCCAGTATTCATATAGCCGGAAATGCACTATCGCCCAAAGCCAAAATTGGCCAGCAAAAAGCTACACAAGAGGTTTATTCCAAACTTGGATTGAAAGTAACTTATGCTAAAAATAATGAAACAGAGAGCGATAGCAGTGATGATTTTTCTACGGTAAAAGAAGCATCGTCTAAAAAAGGCGCAGTGCCATCAGCGGTTGGAATGGGTTTACGTGATGCTTTGTTTATCATGGGAAATGCAGGCTATAAGGTTGCAGTAATTGGCAGCGGAACGGTTGTTAAACAATCTGTTGGTGCAGGAAGCATCATACCAAAAGGATCTAAAATTGTACTCGAATTAGAATGAAGTTACTAAAGGATATATGCAACGGAATTACTAATCTGGCTAATTTAAACAAGCCGGAACAGGAAATTACTGCGCTTGTTTTTGATTCCCGGAAAGTTGTTCCCGGTAGCCTTTTCTTTGCTGTTCGCGGAACTTTGGCTGATGGTCACCTTTTTATCGATCAGGCAATTGCTGCTGGTGCTGTTGCTGTTGTTTGCGAAGAAATACCGCAAGGCAAAAATGCTGATACTGTTTTTATCAAGGTAAAAGATGCATCCGAAGCTTTAGGTTTTGCAGCGGCTAACTTTTACGATCATCCTTCTGCTAAATTAAAATTAGTTGGTGTAACCGGTACAAACGGTAAAACCACTGTTGTAACCTTACTATTCAAGCTTTTTAGAGAACTGGGTTACAAATGCGGCATGCTTTCTACTGTAGAAAACCGGATTAATAATGAAGTTATTCCTGCAACACATACCACACCAGATCCGATTGCTTTAAACCAGTTGTTGTATGAAATGGTGGAACTGGGCTGCGATTATGCTTTTATGGAAGTGAGTTCGCATGCAATTGTACAGCATCGCATTACCGGTTTAGCTTTTGCCGGAGCTTTATTTTCTAACATCACCCACGATCATCTCGATTTCCATAAAACTTTTGACAATTATCTGAAAGCTAAAAAAGCATTTTTTGATGGCTTGCCAGTTACTGCTTTTGCCTTAACAAATTTAGACGATAAAAATGGCAGGGTGATGTTGCAAAATACCAAAGCTACTCAGAAAACTTATGCTTTAAAAAGCATGGCCGATTTTAAGGCTAAAATTATCGAAAACCAGTTTGGCGGTTTGCTTTTAAATATTGATAACCAGGAAGTTTGGTTCAAGCTGGTTGGCAGCTTCAATGCTTATAATTTGCTGGCTGTTTATGGCGCTGCCCTATTGCTTGATCAGGATAAAGAAAAAGTTTTAACGGTAATGAGCCGTTTATCAGGTGCAGAAGGCAGGTTTGATTATATCATTTCTCCTAAAAAAGTTATCGGCATTGTTGATTATGCCCACACGCCCGATGCAGTACAAAATGTTTTAAGTACGATAAAAGACATTCGCAAAGGCAACGAACAGGTTATTACCGTGATTGGTTGCGGCGGCGACCGTGATAAAACAAAACGCCCGGTTATGGCAAGTGTTGCCTGCGAGTGGAGCGATAAAGTGATTTTAACTTCTGATAATCCGCGCTCTGAGGAACCAGACCAAATTATCAGAGATATGGAAGCTGGCATCACACCAGATCAGCAACGAAAAGTTTTTGCCATTGCTGATAGAAAAGAGGCGATAAAAGCAGCATGCCATTTAGCACAACCGGAAGATATAATTTTATTGGCCGGAAAAGGCCATGAAAAATACCAGGAGATAAAAGGTGTAAAATATCCTTTTGATGATAAACAGATTTTGACAGAACAATTTAAACTCATAAACTGATGCTGTATTACCTGTTTACCTATCTCTATAAAAACCACAATATCCCTGGGGTCGGCGTTTTCCAGTACATCTCGTTCCGTACGGCTATGTCTGTTATTCTTTCGCTGATTATTACAACTGTTTTTGGCGGAAGGATTATTAAATATCTGCAGAAGAAGCAAGTTGGCGAAACGGTAAGGAACTTAGGTTTGGAAGGCCAGATGCAAAAACAGGGAACGCCAACAATGGGTGGGATTATGATTTTGATGGGAATTCTAATCCCAACTTTATTACTCGCCAAACTGGATAATATTTACATCATCCTGATGATTATTACTACCATCTGGATGGGAACAGTAGGATTTTTAGATGATTACATCAAGGTTTTTAAAAAGAATAAAGAAGGGTTAGCAGGCCGTTTTAAAATTGTTGGCCAGGTTGGTTTATCGGTTATTATTGGCTGGACGATGTATTTTAGCCCGGAAATCGTTATCCGTCAAACCGTAACGCTTCCGGTAAAATATGATGTTCCGGTAGAAGTTCATCAGCAGGGCAACAAATATATTTATACGCAGGATATTAAATCTACCAAAACCAATGTGCCTTTTTACAAGCATAACGAGTTTGATTATGCTAAAGTGATCAAATTTATTGGTCCGGGTTACGAGCATTATGCACTGATTGTTTTCATGCTGTTTACCATTTTTATCATTACCGCAGTTTCTAACGGTGCTAATATTACCGATGGAATTGATGGTTTGGCAACAGGAACCTCAGCAATAATTGGAATTACATTAGCAGTTCTCGCTTATGTTTCCGGTAATACCGTAATTGCTGATTACCTGAACATCGTTTACATACCAAATTCTGGTGAACTTGTAATTTTTGCCGGTGCTTTTGTAGGTGCTTGTGTCGGCTTTTTGTGGTACAATTCGTATCCGGCACAAATATTTATGGGAGATACCGGCAGTCTGGCAATCGGCGGGATCATCGCTGCCTTTGCCATCATGATCCGTAAAGAATTGCTGATACCTCTTTTATGCGGTATTTTTTTAATCGAACTGGTTTCGGTGATTTTACAGGTGAGTTATTTCAAGTTCACCAAAAAGAAATACGGAGAAGGCAGACGGATATTTTTAATGTCGCCGCTGCATCATCACTTTCAGAAAAAAGGTTATCACGAATCCAAAATTGTTACGAGGTTTTGGATCGTTGGTATTTTTCTGGCCATTGTAACCATCGTAACCTTAAAATTAAGGTAGTAAAAGAAGCATTAAGTCAAAACGAAAAATAAATAAAGCTTTGGAAACAGGAAATCAAATATCAGAATTAGCAACTGCCGGAAACGGTAAGTTCCTATGCGTTCTTGGAGCCGGAGAAAGTGGCGTAGGTGCAGCTTTTTTAGCGCGTAAGCAGGGTTTTAAAGTTTTTGTTTCTGATTTCGGGCAGATGAACGAAAAGTACAAACAGCAGTTGCAGGACTGGAACATTGATTTTGAAGAGAACCAGCATTCCGAAGAAATTATTTTGCAGGCTGATGAAGTAGTAAAAAGTCCGGGCATTCCTGAAAAAGCGCCAATTGTTAAAAAATTAAAGGCAAAAGGTATTCCGGTTATTTCTGAAATTGAGTTTGCCGGAAGATATACCAAAGCGAAAATGATCTGCATCACCGGGTCAAACGGCAAAACTACTACGGCAAGCTTAACTTATCACCTGCTAAAAAAGGCAGGTTTAAATGTTGGCCTGGCTGGTAACATCGGGAAAAGTTTTGCTTACCAGGTTGCTGCCGAAAAGTACGATCATTTTGTTTTGGAGATCAGCAGTTTTATGCTTGATGATATGTATCAGTTTAAGGCTGATATTGCTGTACTATTGAATATCACACCAGATCACCTCGATCGGTACGAATATAAAATGGATAATTATGCCGATTCTAAATTTCGGATCATTCAAAACCAAACCGGTGCTGATTATCTGATTTATTGTGCCGATGACGAAGAAACTGTAAAAGGAATTAACAAACGTAAGATCACAGCCAAAAAACTTCCTTTTTCTATCCAAAAAAAGGTGGAACAAGGCGCCTATCTGTCGGACGATGAGATTTTTATTTTAACGGATAAAGGAGACCTGAACATGTACATCAACGAATTGGCTTTGCAGGGTAAGCATAATATTTATAACAGCATGGCTTCAGGTATTACTGCTAAAGTTCTCGAATTAAGGAACGAAACGATCCGTGAAAGCATGGGCGATTTCAAGAACATTGAGCACAGGCTGGAACATGCAGGTAATATTGCGGGCATTAGTTTTATCAATGATTCTAAAGCTACCAATGTTAATTCTACCTGGTATGCTTTGGAAAGTATGAATACGGATGTTGTACTGATTTTGGGTGGCGTAGATAAAGGCAACGATTACACGATGCTGAAAGAACTGGTAAAGCAGAAAGTAAAAGCCATTGTGTGTTTGGGGAAAGATAACAAACGCATCCATGAAGCTTTTGAAGATGATGTAGAGATGATTGTAAACACTTTTTCGGCAGCAGAAGCGGTACAAATGGCGTATCATCTGGCAAAAAAAGGGGATACCGTTTTGTTATCTCCGGCTTGTGCCAGTTTCGATCTGTTCAAAAATTATGAAGACCGCGGCCGGCAGTTTAAAGCAGCGGTGAAGGAATTATAGGAGGAAGCAAATAGCCAATAGCCAATAGTTGATGGTTCATGGTGGGTGGACGTGCGGCTATGAGCTATTAAAATATTAACAAAAATTGAATGAATAGCATTAACAGAATACTTAGTCAAACCAAAGGCGACCGCTGGATCTGGCTGATCGTTATCCTGTTGTCTGTAATTTCGGCTTTAGCTGTTTACAGTTCAACAGGAACGCTGGCTTATAAACGCGGTGTTGGTGCAGAGTCAATCCTCATTAAACACATGGCCATGATATTTGGCGGTATTGCACTGATGTATGTTTCGCACAAATTGGATTACCGTTATTACTCTGGTATATCTAAAGTCCTGATGATGGTAACCATTCCGTTGTTGCTTTATACCCTTCTTTTTGGTAACCACGTAAACGATGCAAGCCGCTGGATTGCTATTCCCGGGACTGGTTTAACTTTCCAAACCTCAGATTTAGCCAAATTATCACTCATTACTTTTCTGGCCCGAAGTTTATCGCGCAAGCAGGAAAATATTAAGGATGTTAAAGAATCTTTTATGCCGATTATGGGTTCGGTTTGTGTTGTTTTTATCCTGATCGCATTAGCTAATTTATCTACCGCATTAATGCTGTTCGGTGTAAGTGTTTTATTATTGATTATCGGCCGGATCAGCATTAAACAAATTGCAGTGGTTTGCCTGGCAGGGGCAGTTTTATTAGCAGGCGTAATATTTTTAGGGCCAAGACGGAAAACGTATGCTTCGCGTATTCAAACTTTTATGCACCCAAGCAAAGTTGACCGCGATAAATCCTTTCAGTCTGATCATGCAAAAATTGCTATTGCAACCGGTGGGATTTTTGGAAAAGGCCCTGGAAACAGTACCGAGCGCAATTATCTGCCGCATCCATATTCAGATTTTATTTATGCAACGATTATAGAAGAATATGGATTGATTGGCGGTTTTTCACTGGTACTGATCTACCTGTTTTTATTATATCGATGCATCAAAATTGTAACCAAAGCGCCAAAAGCATTTGGGGCATTGCTTGCCGCAGGTTTAAGTTTTAGTTTAACGATACAGGCTTTTGCCAACATGGCTGTTGCCGTTGGTTTAGGCCCGGTTACTGGTGTCCCACTTCCGTTAGTAAGTATGGGCGGAACTTCCATCTTATTTACAAGTGTGGCTTTCGGTATTATTTTATCGGTAAGCCGGCATATTGATGAGTATGAAGATAACCGGAAAGTGGTTATAGGAGAGATCAGGGAAAAAGAAGTAGCAGCGTAAATTTTAGGTCGGTAAAAGAAGCATGAACAGTTGTAAGTTAAAAGGTTATGGGTTGTAAGTTTTAGGTCGGTAAAAGAAGCATATCAGAATAAAAAGGAATGGCAAAAAGGATCATCATAAGCGGCGGCGGAACCGGAGGACATATCTTCCCGGCTGTAGCTATTGCGGATGCCCTGAAAAAGCTGCATCCGGATACTGTTATTCTTTTTGTAGGTGCAAACGGGAGAATGGAAATGGAAAAAGTTCCTGCTGCCGGATATGAAATTGTTGGTTTGGACATTGCCGGTTTTCAGCGTGGCTCTATCCTGAAAAACCTGTTGTTGCCATTTAAAGTTTTTAGCAGTATAAGCAAAGCAAAAGCAATCATCAAGAACTTTAAACCTGATGCTGTGGTTGGCGTTGGCGGTTATGCTTCTGGCCCGCTTTTGTATGCAGCTTCAACTAAAAATATTCCGATTTTAATTCAGGAACAAAACTCCTATGCTGGCCTAACCAACAAATGGCTGGCAAAAAAAGCAAAGCGTATTTGTGTTGCTTTTGATGGCATGGAAAGGTTTTTTCCTGGAGATCGCATCATCAAAACAGGCAATCCAATTCGCCGGGCATCGGTAGAAATTACCGGAAAGCGGGAAGAAGCTTTAACCTTTTTCAAGCTTTCTCCGTCAAAAAAAACAATATTGGTTACCGGCGGAAGTCTGGGTGCCGGAACTTTAAACAATTGCCTGTTGGCAGGTTCAGATCAATTGATTGCTGCCGATGTACAGGTAGTTTGGCAAACCGGCAAGTATTACTATAAAACGATTAAGGAAAAGCTGGGCGAGAATTATCATCCGAATATTTGTGTGGTCGAGTTTTTTAACCGGATGGACCTGGCTTATGCTGCTGCTGATGTTATTATCTCTCGTGCCGGAGCTGGAACGATTGCCGAATTATGCCTGGTAAAAAAAGCAGTCATCCTCGTACCTTCGCCAAATGTGGCCGAAGATCATCAAACTAAAAATGCTTTGGCATTGGTACGGCAAAATGCAGCAGTTTTAGTGAAAGATGCAGATGCAGAAAATATGCTGATAAAAACAGTATTGGATTTGCTGAAGGATGAAGCAAGACAACAAAAACTAAGTACACAAATTGGCAAACTGGCTATGCCAGATGCAGATATCAATATTGCAAAAGAAGTATTAAAAATAACAAACGATAATTAAACAAGATGCTGTTTTTACAGCATAAAAATTATGGAACTGAATAGCATACAACGTGTTTACTTGATTGGCATCGGCGGGATCGGCATGAGCGGTTTGGCCCGGTACTTTCAGCATCGCGGCTGTTTGGTTGCCGGTTACGATAAAACGCAAACTGCTTTAACCACAGCGTTGGAGCAGGAAAATATCGAAATTGCGTATCACGATGAAATCGATTATATCCCTTTTGATTTTAACGAGCCGGAAGAAGGCACCCTGGTAATTTACACACCTGCGGTTCCTGCAAATTCTTTAATCTTAAACTTCTTTCAGGATAAAAAATTCACCCTAAAAAAACGTTCGGAAGTTTTAGGCATCATTAGCAAAGGCATGTTTACCATTGCCGTTGCAGGCACGCATGGCAAAACAACTACTTCCTGCATGATTGCACATGTTATGCGTGCTTCCGGAAATGATTGTTCTGCTTTTTTAGGTGGAATTGCAACCAATTATCAAACTAATGTATTGTTCGGAAGTAATGAAATGCTGGTGGTTGAGGCGGATGAATACGATCGTTCGTTCTTAACACTTCATCCTGATATTGCCGTAGTTACTTCTATGGATGCAGACCATCTCGATATTTATGGTGATAAAAACAGCATGGTTCAGGCGTTTCAGCAGTTTGCATCTCAAGTTAAAACAGACGGAAAACTGATATATAAAAAAGGTTTGCCTTTAAATAAAGGAGTTACTTACGCAACAGATGCTGAAGCTGAAGCTATTGCGGAAAATATCCGCATAGAAAACGGAACATATCATTTTGACTTTAAAAATAAAGAAACCCAAATTAAAGCTATTCAATTAGGCATTGCAGGAATACATAATGTTGAAAATGCAGTTGCTGCTATACAAACAGCATTATTTTTAGAGGTTGGCCCGAAGGAAATAAAAGCTGCATTAAAATCTTTTCTGGGCATAAAACGGCGGTTTGAATACATCATCAATACTAATAAAGCCATTTATATTGATGATTATGCCCATCACCCGGAAGAACTGCGTGCTTGCATTACTTCGGTAAAAGAGCTTTATCCGGATAAAGAACTGACTGTTATTTTTCAGCCGCATTTGTACACAAGAACGAGGGATTTTGCAGATGAATTTGCAGAAGTTTTATCTCAAACTAATCATTTGCTTTTGCTAAATATTTATCCTGCAAGAGAATTACCAATTGAAGGTGTAAATGCAGAAATGATTTTGGAACGGATGAAACCTTCATCAAATGCAAAAAAATATACGGTAAAAGAAGCATTGGATTACGTGCAGCAGCAAAAGCCCGAATTATTGTTAACCGTGGGCGCAGGCGATATTGACAAAATGGTTGAACCTTTAAAAGCAGCTTTACAAAATGTTTAAAAAACCAATTTGGAAGCACATTGCATTTGGTTTGATCTGGGCAGTTTGCCTGGGTGGTTTATTTGTGCTGATGAGTTTTATCGGCATAAAAAGAGCATCTATGTTGTGCCGGGAAGTAAAGGTTTATATACCGGGCAATGAATATTTTGTTGACCGGCAGGAAGTCAATTCGATTTTGCATGTAGGCAACAATACTTTGGTGGGCAAGAAACTGGAAGACATCAACATCCATCAGCTGGAAAAAACTTTGCAGGCTAACCCTTTTATTGAATTTGCTAAAGTTTATGCCGATATGGATGGCGTAGTTAATGTAGAAATCCGCCAGCGGCAACCCATTTTGCGCATAATGAACCGGTTTGAGCAAGATTTTTATGTAGATCAGTATGGTTTAAAAATTCCGCTTTCTGCAAACTTTACGGCACCTGTACTGGTTGCAACCGGCAACATTGATGAAGTTTTTATAAACCGTGTAGATACTTTGCATACCGCGATGGCCAAAGCTTTATTTAAAACTGCCGACTTTATCAGGAGGGATTCTTTGTGGGATGCGCAGATAGAACAAATTAACGTAAACGCAAATCACGAGATAGAATTAATTCCAAGGATAGGCAACCAGCGGATTTTATTGGGTAATGCAGATTCATTGGATAAAAAATTTAAAAATTTGTTAATTTTTTATCAAAAAGCGATACCTAAAACCGGCTGGGGTGCGTATAAAGTTATTAACATTAAATACGCCAACCAGGTTATTGGCATTAAAAGCGATTCTTTGTTAAAAACGGTAGCGCTAAAGCCAAAGCAAATAGTTAAACAAGATACTAATCATATTAATCAGCATTCAACTCAAAATATACATTAGAAATGGAAAAGGTTTCTATCAGTCACGACAAAAGTTCGCCAATTGTAGTTGGCTTAGACATTGGTACAACAAAAATCTGCGCAATTGTAGGCCGCAGAAGTAAAGATCATACAGTTGAAATTTTAGGTATCGGAAAGGCAGAATCGGCGGGTGTAACACGTGGTGTGGTATCAAACATTGATAAAACAGTGCAGGGGATTACGCAGGCAATCGATATAGCAGCAGCACAATCTAACGTAGAGATCCGGGTGGTAAACGTAGGTATTGCTGGCCAGCATATTAAAAGTTTACAGCACCGGGGTTTAATTACCCGCCGGGATTTAAACCGGGAAATTAACCGGAAAGATATTGATAAACTGATCGAGGACATGTATAATTTGGTTATGCCTCCTGGAGAAGAAATTATCCATGTTTTACCGCAGGAATTTACGGTAGATAATGAACCTGGGATCAAAGACCCGATTGGTATGGCTGGCGTTCGTTTGGAAGCTAATTTTCATATCATTTCCGGCCAAGTTACGGCTGTAAAAAACATTGTGAAATGTGTAACCAAAGCAGGATTGGAAAGCCACGAACTTATCCTGGAACCATTGGCCTCTTCAGAAGCAGTTTTAACCGAAGAAGAAAAAGAAGCAGGTGTGGTTTTAATTGATATTGGCGGCGGCACAACCGATCTGGCTATTTTCCATGAAGGAATTATACGCCACACGGCGGTTATTCCGTTTGGTGGAAATAGCGTTACAGAAGATATACGCGAAGGTTGTTCAGTAATGCGCAACATCGCCGAAATGTTAAAAACCCGTTTTGGATCAGCTCTGGCAGAAGAAAATAAAGATAACGAGATTGTTTGTGTACCAGGTTTGCGCGGAAGGGAATCAAAAGAAATATCGGTAAAAAATCTGGCTTATGTAATCCAGGCCCGGATGGAAGAAATCATAGAACATGTTTATTATGAGATCAAAACTTCCGGTTACGAAAAGAAAATGATTGGCGGAATTGTAATAACCGGCGGTGGTGCAGAGTTAAAACATTTGCCGCAGCTGGTAGAATATGTTACCGGTTTAGATTGCCGCATTGGTTATCCGAGTGAGCATCTGGCAAAAAACGAAGTATTACAAAAAAATATTTTTGACGAACTGCAAAGCCCGATGTATGCTACCGGTATTGGTTTGTTAATTAAAGGGATACAGAAAATGGAAGATACAGAAGTACAGCCGGTTACAGAAGTAAAATCTCAGGTTAAACCCGCAAGTGTTACTTCGGAGAAAAAACATGGTTTACTTTCCAGGATGTTGGAGAAGGGAAAGATTTTTATCAAAGATGATATCAAAGATGAAGATTTCTTAAAATAAAAGTTTATAAATCAAAGGTAAATTCATTATAAAAAATAATTTGTAAAAACGTAATATTACGTTTTGTTAATTGAGTCGTCAATATATCTATATAGCTTAAGATCAGGCATTATGCAATTTGAAATGTTAAAAGAAAAGTCGTCTATCATCAAAGTAATTGGTGTAGGCGGCGGCGGCGGCAACGCAGTAAACCACATGTACAAACAGGGTATTACCGGTGTTGATTTTATTATCTGTAATACAGATGCACAGGCTTTAGAGTTAAGCCCGATCCCCAATAAAGTACAGTTAGGTGCAAGCTTAACAGAAGGAATGGGTGCAGGCTCGATCCCGGAAGTTGGTAAAAACTCAGCTATAGAAAATATTGACGATATTAAGCAGATGCTGGGTACTAACACTAAAATGCTGTTTATTACAGCAGGAATGGGCGGCGGCACAGGTACAGGCGCCAGTCCGATTATTGCACAGGCAGCACGCGAATTGGATATTTTAACGGTAGGTATTATCACTACACCTTTTTCTTTTGAAGGCAAACGCCGTAAAATGCAGGCCGAAGAAGGAATGGAAGAACTGCGGAAATATGTAGATTCTTTCCTGGTGATTTCTAATGACAGGCTACGTGAAATTTTTGGCAACCTGACTTTAGGCGCTGCCTTTGCACAGGCAGATGATATTTTAACTACTGCAGCGAAAGGAATTGCAGAGATAATTACACTTCCGGGTTATATCAATGTTGACTTTAAGGATGTGCGTACGGTAATGAAAGACAGCGGCGTCTCTATTATGGGAAGTTATGCTTCTGCTGGCGAGAACCGTGCTTATGAAGCCGTAAGAGGCGCTTTAGCTTCACCATTATTAAAAGATAATGAGATTGAAGGTGCACGATATATTCTCTTAAATATCAGTTCCGGCTCTAAAGAGGTAACGATGGATGAAGTAAGTATCATTACCGATTATATTCAGGAAGAAGCAGGTTTAATGGCAGATTTGATCTGGGGTAATTGCAAGGATGAAAACCTGGGCGAAAAAATCTCGGTAACAATTATTGCTACCGGCTTCCAAACCAAGGATGAGCGCGAGAAAGTGCAAAGCAGCAAAAAAGTTGTTTCGCACCTGATTACCGATAATCAACCTTTGGTTAAAGCAGTAAACGAATTTACGGTTAATACCGGAAGGGAGAATAACCAGGAGCCGTTTTTGAAAGTCAATGATGAAAATCAGGGAAACCAGATGAACAACCCTTTCCAAAAAAGGGAAGAAGCTTCCAGACAAGAACAAAGCGGAACGATCAGATACAAACTTAATGAGGATGATAAAAAGCAGGAAACCGAAAAGGATTCGTCAGGCTTTAGCTTTAAAGTTGCAGAACCGTTAAGTTTTGATAAACCTGCAGAAACTTCCTATATTGCAGAAGCAGGCAGGCCGGAACCGGTAAAACCAGAACCACAACCTGTTGCTTCCGGTGCCGATGATCAGAAAACGGATGAATCTATCGAAGAACAATTGCGTAAATCCAGGGAACGTATTATGCGTTTAAAAGATTTAAGTATGAAATTGAGAAGCGGTAACATCCAGGAACTGGAAAATGTACCGGCATATAAACGTAAAGAAGTTGCTTTACAGCAAAATACACATTCATCAGAATCGCAGGTTTCCAGGTTTTCTTTATTAGCTGATGAAGACGGAAAAACCGAGATCAGGCCAAATAATTCTTTTTTGCACGATAATGTAGATTAAACTTATTGGCCTTAACTTACAGGCCTTTGTTTAAACAAAGGCCTTTTTTGTTGGTTTTAAGTAAGAGTTGCTTGCTTCTTTTGCTGATAAAAAATATTACAGCTATTTTTACCGGGTTACTGTTACATTAAAATAAACTGTTTTGGATTTATTTGATAAAATACAAAAAAATATGGGGCCATTAGGTCAGCACCAAAGCTGGTCGCATGGTTATTTCTCATTCCCGAGATTGGAAGGCGAGATCGATGCCCACATGATGTTCAGGGGAAAGGAACATTTAGTTTGGAGTTTAAATAATTATTTAGGCCTGGCCAACCATCCCGAAGTACGAAAAGCTGATGCAGAAGCTGCCGCTGCTTACGGTATGGCTTACCCAATGGGCGCCCGGATGATGTCTGGCAATTCCACTCAGCACGAAGCTTTGGAGAAAGACCTGGCTAAGTTTGTAGGCAAAGAAGATGCTTTTCTGTTAAATTATGGCTATCAGGGCATGGTTTCTATCATTGATAGTCTGGTTGATAGAAATGATGTTATTGTTTATGATGGCGAATCGCATGCGTGTATTATAGATGGCGTCCGGTTACACATGGGCAAACGCTATGTTTATCAGCATAATGATATTGTCAGTCTGGAAAAGCAGCTTGAACGGGCGGCTAAACTAACCGAACAAACAGGCGGCGGCATTTTGGTAATTACCGAAGGTGTTTTTGGGATGTCTGGTGCCCAGGGAAAAATCAAAGAAATTGTAGCCTTAAAAGATCAATATAAATTCAGGCTGTTAATTGATGATGCGCATGGATTTGGAACGATGGGAAAAAGTGGTGCCGGTACGCACGAAGCTCAGGATTGTATTAATGAGGTAGATGTTTACTTTGGTACTTTTGCAAAATCGATGGCTGGCATTGGTGCTTTTGTTGCTTCAAACCAAACCATTGTTAATTTTTTGCGCTATAACATGCGTTCTCAAACCTTTGCAAAAGCCCTGCCTATGCCAATGGTAATTGGTTTAAGAAAGCGGTTGGAATTGCTGATTAACCGCCCGGAATTGCGCGAAAAACTATGGACCATTGCTACTGCGTTACAAAGTGGTTTAAGATCGCGCGGGTTTGATTTAGGTGTTACCAACACCATGGTTACACCAGTGTTTTTAAAAGGCGATTTAAATGAAGCAACCAGCTTAACAATGGACCTTCGGGAAAATTACAGCATATTCTGTTCGATTGTTGTTTACCCGGTTATTCCAAGAGGCTTGATAGAGTTACGTATTATTCCTACTGCAACCCATACTTTAGAAGATGTACAGCTAACTTTGGATGCTTTTAGCCAGGTTTCAGAAAAGCTAAAAAATGGTTATTACAAAGAAAACAAGTTTGCTTTGGCTTAAAAAATCTGTAATGCTTCTTTTATCGGATAAAAATTAGGAATTATTAATATTTGTACATCTTTAAAAGTTTTAAAAAATACCTCATTAGAACTTATATTCGATTGACTTTTATTCAAAAACAATATATATTAGCTTATACAATTTATTAAAATAATTATTATAAAGCCTAACCCATTATCTTGATGAAAAAATTTGAAGAAGTTAAAAAATTGATAGAAAGTTTGGAAGCAGATGCCGACAAATTTTATAACAAAGGCAATAGTGCAGCCGGAACACGAATTAGAAAAGGCATGCAGGATTTAAAAAATATGGCTCAGGCCATTCGCTTAGAAATCCAGGACACTAAAAATAATGCAGAAGCTGAAAAAAAGTAATGCTTCTTTTATCACCTAAAAATCCGGTCCACCGATCGGATTTTTTTTATGAATTTAAGTTTTTCAGTTCTGCAGCAATCAGGCCGGAAACTTTAGGGCTAACATTAACCAAAGGTAATCTCAGTGTGTTTTCGCATAATCCGGTTAGTTTTAATGCTTCTTTTACACCTGCCGGGTTTCCGTCTATAAACATCAGCTTGGTAAACTCAATTAACTGGTAATGGATAATTCTGGCTGCTTCCCATTTTCCATCCAAACAAAGCCGTACCATATCCGAAAAAAGCTGCGGAACAGCATTGCCAATTACAGAAATTACACCAACGGCACCTAAAGCAATCATTGGTAAAGTAACCGGATCATCGCCGGAGATCAGCATAAAACTTTCCGGTTTGTCCCGCATGATCTGGTTAAACTGGTCAAAATTTCCTGATGCTTCTTTTATGGCAATAATATTTGTACAATCGTGGGCAAGCCTTACAGTTGTTTCTGCAGAAATATTACTTCCGGTACGGCCTGGAACATTGTATAAAATAACAGGCAGTTCAGATTGGGCAGCAATGGTTTTATAATGCTGATAAATGCCTTCCTGTGTTGGTTTATTGTAATATGGACTAACCGAAAGAATGGCATCAAAGCCTTGTTTATCCAGGTTTTTTATGTTTTCTACAACTGCCGCTGTGTAATTTCCGCCAACACCTGCAACTAACGGAACTCGTCCTGCAACAGTTTGTGCCGTAAACTTCCAGATTTCTTTCTTTTCTAAAGAAGTTAAAGTGGCACTTTCACCAGTTGTTCCCAAGGAAATCAGGTAATCAATGCCATTGCCAATCAGGTTTTCAATAATATTTTCCAACCCGGAAAAATCAACAGAACCATCAGTTTGAAACGGAGTAACAATTGCTACGCCGGTACCATAAAATTTTTTCATCAATAAAATAAGAAGCCGCTAAGATAAGATTTTGCGTTTTTACAGGAAGCTAATGTTAAACAATTATTAAGATTTAAGTGACTGATCCATTAAACTTCTAAAAACTTTGATTTGGTGTAATTAAATAGGTGCAATAGTTTGCTGTAACAGTTTAAGAATGAAAAGATAAACTTTTAATGGCCGGATCCGGATGACACAAATATGTTCGTTTTTTTGTAATACTTACAAGTAAATAAACGTGCCTGGATAACTTGCTATTGTACATGGATTTCTAACAGACTTTGTTAATTGGGGCTTATGGCAAAAGTTTGGAATTTGTCTTACTTGACGTGTAAGTAAAAAGGCCGTTTTATTGACGATAGGTTTTGAATGAGTAAACAAGTAAAGTAGCCTCAAATGTCTGTTCTTGTCCTTACGGAACCTAAGGAAGCTATCAGCTGTTGGAATAAATATGTAGTGTCTGATTTGCTATCTCAAGCTTCTTTTGAAAATGAAATCCAAGTTTATTCAGAAGCTTAATCGAATTTACATTACCGGGAATTGTTGTTGCTAAAACTGGATCGCACGCATTAGCTGAGCAAACGATCGATAATATTTCTTTCGTTGCCTCGCAGGCATAACCATTCCCCTGGAATTCTGGAAGAAAAGCAAAACCAATATCAAAGAACTCCAGATACTCCCGTTTAAGAAATGATATTATTCCAATCGGAGTATTCTCCTCCTTTATTCTAACTACCCAATAGTATAAATTTTTTGTGTTCAAGATTTTACCAATATAAGCCACTGCTTCTGCCTTTGAATGAACCTTTCTGTCGCCTATAAATTTGATCCATCCTTCGGAGTTAACCAGTAAGGCCATAAATACATAGTCTTCTTCAGTTAAGGTACTCAGGAAAAGCCTCGTAGTTTCAGCGCTGTTTTGCATCTTAATATTAGGTCTCTTTTTTGGACACTCTTCATTCCCGCAGTTATAGCTTCATGATCACTATTTACAATTGTAAATATTATGAGCCTGTTTAAATTTTATTCAATTTATTTTATATGCTTCTTTTATCAGGCAAAAAACTATAAATTTCTGTATTTCTTGTATCGATGTCATCTCAAAAAACAGAATTTATAGGCATAAAAGAAGCACTGTAATTTTTTAAGATAATAATTTGAACAGGCTCTATGTAAAGCAATTAAAATTAATTAAAAAAATCGCTGTTGAGTAATATCTAACATCATTTCAATGAATTTCGTTTTCAAAACAATCTGTCTTTAAGGAAAGGTCACAGTCGCTTAATTTATTCAATAGAATATTCGATTGCTTCCATTTCAAATTTCCCATTGGTCTCAAAGCTACGAATCAAATTTCCGATTATATATGAGTATTTCCAGTTTAAAACTATTTGAAAAGACGTAATCAGCCACTTTTCCCACTTTGTTCTAACTTGTTCCAATAAGAACAAGCTGGTTATTTGTATTTTATTCTGTTATGCTTGAGATTTGACGGATTAACCTAAGGGTCAATGAATATTGTAACTAAAATGGGCTGCATATTTTATGCAATTGCCACAGCAACGATTGCCGTTCAGCAGATGTTTTATGCAGACTTTTGCCCGATTTTTTTCCCTCCCTGGCCAAATCCAATTCCGGGCTATGCTTTATTTGCTTATCTGTTCAGTCTGACATTAATGGCCGCCTGCTTTTTCATTATCAGAGATAAAAATGCGTATGTGCCCTCGCTTTTACTTGGCGGACTATTACTGCTGATGCTGTTTTTAGGGCAGGTTCCATGGGAATATCTGGTCTTCCCGCATAAGAAGACACATTTAGGTGTATGGGGATTACCACTAAAGGAATTAGCCTGGGCAGGTGGGGCTTTCTGTATTGCGGGAGCCGTTGCGCCAAAAGGTAATTCTGGATGTACCAAATTCCTGACAGTGCGATTTTTAGAGAAATTAGTCCCGTTTGGCCCTTTGTTCTTTTCGACCACCATGATACTTTTTGGCGTGTGCCACATACTTTACACCCAAGGGATTGCTGATATGGTGCCTGCATGGATACCATGGCACTTTTTCTGGACTTATTTTTCCGCCGTTGCTCTAATTGCAGCAGGAGTTTCAATTATAATAAGGGTGTGGATAAGAATATCCAGTCTGCTACTGGGAATAATGATTTTCCTTTGGTTTGTGCTGCTTCACATTCCGGGCGCGTTAAAGTATCCTTTTGCAGACAAAGGCAACCTGGTATTCAGTGCTTTTTCAGCGCTTGCATTTAGCGGGATAGCCCTCGTTATCGCAGGCGCAAATAGCGACAAAAAAATAGTTTATTGAATGAAAAGAATTTATAGTATTGATGTTACCCGAGGTTTGGTTATGGTCATCATGGCCCTTGATCATACGCGTGATCTTCTGCATGTTGATTCAGTAGCTCATTCACCCACCGACTTAAACACTACGACTCCAATCTTATTTTTTACAAGATGGATAACTTACCTGTGTGCCCCCATATTTGTATTTCTGGCAGGGACATCAGCCTATCTTTCACTTAGGAGGAAAAACGATATTGCTCAAAGCAGAGATTTTTTGCTTAAACGAGGAGCCTGGCTTATCGTACTTGAATTTACGGTGGTAAATCTTGGCCTCTTCTTTGATCCTGGTTTTCATTTGGTTCTTTTTGAAGTAATCGCAACAATTGGCTTTGGATTTATCATTTTGTCCATGTTACTCAAGATATCGCCTATAATGCTGGCTACCATCGGCTTGATTATCATCTCCAGCCATGAACTCTTTACTGCCATTCCGTTTGCCCAAGGTTCGCTTGCGTCTAAAATACTTTCACCATTATTTACCCTTACACCATTGCCATTATTTCCAGGCCATTTAATGCTTGTTGCTTATCCCCCAATTCCGTGGCTTGGCATTATGCTAACAGGGTTTGGGGCGGGCCGATTGTTTGAATTGTCAGAAGAGAGGCGCAAATCCCTGTTCCTCCGGATCGGTTTAGTATCGCTGGTATTATTTGCGGTGATCCGTCTTATTAACAAATATGGCGATCCAGTCCCTTGGTCTTTCCAGAAATCTCCGGCATATACCTTTCTGTCAATTATGAATATTAGCAAATATCCACCTTCACTCTTATTTACTTTAGTCACACTGGGGATTATGTTTCTAATCCTTGGTACGGCGGAAGGACAGAAAAATAAAATAACTGATATTGCCTGCGTTTATGGAAAAGTACCATTGTTTTATTTTATCCTGCACTTTTATGTCATTCATACATTATTGTTAATCATACTTTTTGCCCAGGGATTCCATTGGGCCGACATGAGTTTTACAACCGGGACTTTCGGAAGACCAAAAGGTGCTGAATGCGGAGTTCCGCTGTGGGCAGTATATCTGATATGGTTAGGCGTTGTTGCAGTATTATACAAGCCTTGCATCTGGTTTGGAAAGTACAAAGCCAAATATAACTCCTGGTGGATCCGTTACCTTTAATATAAAACTGGCGGTAAAGTATCATTATTAATATTAATCCGATAGCTTAAAATCAACTCGTTTACTTTTAAACTTTAGCATAAAAAGAAAGTTCTGTCGCTGAAACAGCAGTTTTGGGGGTGATATTTGGTGAATTACAAGATCAGTTCGGAATAAAATGGATACTGAATTGTGATAAATAGCTGATTGGATAAAAAAGCGAAACTACTCATATTCCAATCAAGATTCCGTCAAAATAGGGAAGTGTTTCTATTATTGAGCCACCCATGCTAACAGTATTTGAACATGTAGCATAAGATTTTTATTAAAAAAATAGCAGCCTTCTTCGCTTGTTTACCGTTTTAACACAATTAGCTGGCACAAAACCAGCTGATTGTGCTCCTTGCTAAATCAATTCAACATTAGGCTTATATATTTTAATAACTTCACTTAGTATTTAATATTAAGATTGCTGATATATGTATAAAGATGAAGTATTACTTCAGAGGGCAAAAAAATTGATTGAAGCCAAGTTGGGTTGGGGAGGCAGCAAAAATTGGGTCAATCAGGATTTCATCGCTCTTAGTAAAAGAATTAATGAGGAGACCGGCAGTTCAGTAAGTCATATCACTCTTAAAAGAATTTGGGGAAAGGTGAATTACGATGGGCTTCCGCAGACTTATACTCTAAATACCCTTGTTAAGTTTATCGGTTATGATAGTTGGCGCGATTTTATTGTAAAAAACGATGAAAGCATGGTATCGGCCGAGCTGCAAACAGAAGCTGAACCAGGGCCGGTTATAAATGGCCGGGTAAATAAACGGGCAAGTCTCATCCTGATGTTTATTGTTGTAGGACTTAGTTTTGCCACGTTTAAACTGGTGCGTCATAAAACCCCCAATCCGGTGGAATACACCTTCAGCAGCCACACCACGTTAAACGCGGGAATACCAAATTCTGTTATTTTTGATTATGATGCTACAAAGGCCCCCGATGATTCCGTGATCATACAGCAGTCGTGGGACACACGCCTGCAGCGAAAAGTTTCAAAAAATGACCATCAGACCACGCTGATTTATTACTTCCCCGGATTTTTTAAACCCAAACTAATAGTAAGCAGCAACATTGTTAAAGAGCAGGATTTGCTGCTTAAATCGGACGGTTGGGTTGCAGCATTACTGGATAAAGACGTCCCTATTTATTTTAAAAAAAACGACGTAATGAGGGATGGAAAAATGTCTTTACCGATAGAAAAAATTAAATCTCAACACATTGGCCTGGCACCTAAGCCACCAGTGCTGTCTTTCTGTAACGTACAGGACTTTGGAGAATTGTATTCGGATGATTTTGAGTTCGAAACTTCTTTGAAAAACGATTACCGTAGTGAATCGTCAGTATGTCAGATGACCAATATTTATCTGCTTTGCAAAGGTACTGCCATTAATATTCCGCTTTGCTCTAAAGGTTGCGAGTCCGCTTTAAACTTCTTTTTTACTACATATGAAGTTTCAGGCAAAAAAAGAGACTTATCCGCTTTTGGCGTAGATTTTAATTCATTTACAAAAGTGAGGGTCCAGAGTAAAGCGGGCAAAGCAAAAGTTTTTTTGAATGATAAACTGGCTTTCGTAGTCGATCATGGGATCACCAAATCAAAAATTATTGGTATTGATATCGCATTTCAAGGCACAGGTAGTGTGGATTATGTGAAACTTAGAAATGAAAAAGTGAGCTTTGAGGATGGATTTTGATCAAAATGAAAGTCCTTTGACTTGAGTTAGAATATTCTGTTCAAAACTAAAGTGTATAGTTGACTATCACTTTAGTTACTTTTTGATTGCTGTCGAAACATAACATTTCAACTGCCCTCTTATTGGTTGCAGTATTTAGATAATAAATAGACAGGCTGTCAATACCGACAAGCAAGTCCAACAACTTAAAATGCAAATCCGGTCGTCTTTTCATAGACGTTCTCCAATAGTCTCTTATCGCTTCTTTTCCGAACACTTTTCCGCCAGAAGTGGGCACCACCTCTAACGCCCTTGGAGTTTCAATCCAAAAATCATCTCGATATTTTAACAGAACCCGATCAATATCATGCGCATTCCAGGCATTAATCCATTCCGCTGTAAATGCTTCGGCAAATTCCTTTGTTATCATTGTCTGTATATTTGTAGTATTTGATTAACACACCCTTAACCATATGCTTGTATCCTTCTACCTAATGCGTACGTTCAATTGCGCGTTTAATTCCTCCGTTAATCATGTTCCCATAGTCATCATCCGGCAGAAACTCGGCCCAATTATGGGCCAGCTGATAATGTTCTTTAGCCTTAATATGGTCATGTAGACACTCATAGCCTTTGCCAACATTTAAGTAAAGGGACGGCAGGCTTGCTTTTATACTTTCATCCTGTATTTGTAAAGCAAGATCCAATGCGATTTGGTCCCATCCGAGCTTGTCAGCTAAGGTCTCCTGGAGTCGTGCAACGTAATGAGCAGCCGTAAACTTCTCAAAATTATTAGAAGCCTCGTCCCATGCCTGCTTAAATAACTGTAAGGCTTCTTGTGTTTTTCCCTCACCTTCTAAAGTCATTCCTTCTGTGCAAAGTTTAACTACCAGATTATTTGGATCAAAGTTCATGTGGTGTATAGAGTAAAAGAAATATCATAAGAAAAGGTCACTTCTTCGGTTATATTTTGTTTAATCGTAAAAGTCTGTATCGACTTGATTGTTGTACCATCTGCACTTTTGAACCTGTAAACGTCATAAAAAGAAAAGGCTGAATTGTCAGCTGCTATTATATGTCCGTTTACCAAGGCATCAGGTCCATGGGTTATTATCGCGTCGAGGGCAAGTTCTTTTACTTTCGAAGTTTTATTATTTTCAAGTTCTGCCAAAAAGTTTTCTTTTCCGGAATTTTTTCTGTCCGACTATATTTCCAAGAAGATTTTCCGGAATAGTGTCTGTCATAAAAGCCAATATCTGCATTTGCAATATATAAGTTTTTAAGGATAATTTTTCTGGGTACATTTCTACAGCCTGGTTGTATACTAGTTTTTGTCATTGCTATCAAGATCTATCAATCATCTACTCTACTAGTCAACGGTAATAGAATTTCCAGAAACGCTTAAAAGCTTGCTTCAAAATTAAATTGCAACGCTTTTAATAACAAACAAACATCCTTTTCTTATTGATACAAGGCCGTACAAAGTGGAACAAACGATTCATTCCGTCTATTAAATGCCTTCTGCTTCGAAATTATAATCTTAAACTGCTGAATTGACGCAGTAAAAAAGTGCAAAGCAAAATGCGTATTTTGAATAGCTATAAGCTATAAAAAAACTTGAGCTTCTGTCTATAACTACTTGAATTTTATTATGCAGATGTTTTTTCAATAAGAAACCCTTTATGGACATTAACTCAATACAGGAAAAAACTTGCGTACATTTATGATTTAATGCTCATTATAAAGTGTCACTCCATAATCTTGTCACGTTTCAAGTTTTAATAAAAACTTGAAAAAAAATTTGCGCAGTTAAATAACTGCATTATATTTGCAGTCAAATAACTGCATAATGGAAATTCGTAGAGATGTATTTCAAGCCATAGCTGATCCAACCCGCAGGGCGATATTAAGTTTGGTGGCTTTAGGGGCAATGACGCCGGGTGCGATTGCCGAAAACTTTGATTCGTCTAGACAAACGATCTCAAAGCATATACAAATCTTAAGTGAATGTGAACTGCTTAATCAAACCCAATCCGGCAGGGAAATTCATTATCACTTTAACCCCAATAAAATGAAAGAAATAGCAGAATGGCTGGAGCCATACCGCAAAATGTGGGATGACCGGTTCACAGCAATGGATGATCTATTGCGGGAAATGCAGGAAAAAAAGCAAAAAACTAACAAATAGCTCAATACTAACAAATTAAAACCAATACTATGACAAAACAAATGTATCCTTGCTTATGGTTTGATGGTCAAGCCAGGGCAGCAGCAGATTTTTACTGCACCATTTTCCCTAATTCTAAAGTAATCAACGACTCTGGGATGGTTGTAAATTTCGAACTTAACGGCGAGTTCTTTATGGGCTTAAATGGTGGCGATAACATTAAATTTAATGAAGCCGTTTCTTTTGTTATCCCTTGTAAAGACCAGGAAGAAATCGATCACTATTGGTACAAACTTACTGCAGATGGGGCTGAGGAACAGTGTGGCTGGTGTAAGGATAAGTTTGGCTTGTCCTGGCAAGTAGTGCCAACCATATTAGGCGAACTCATGTCAAATCCTGAAAAGGGGCAGCGTGTTGTGCAGGCATTTATGAAAATGAAAAAATTTGATATTGAAGCATTAAAAAATGCCTAATGCCATGAAAAGTAATAAAATTATTTATTGGATTAGCACAGGATTGTTCTGTGCTTTTCTCTTACTAACCAGTATTTCATACCTCACTGATCCGAAGTTTGTGGATATTTTCAAACATTTAGGATTTCCTCAGTATTTCCGCGTAGAGCTTGCCGTTGCAAAAATTTTAGGTGTATTAATCCTACTTCTTCCGAAAATAAAACCAAAATATAAAGAGTGGGCTTACGCAGGTTTTGGGATTACTTTAATTTCAGGTTTAATTGCTCATTTTAACAGTAGCGACTCAGTTGGGTACATTATTAATGTTCTTTTCTGGTTTGCTCTTTTAGTAATTTCATATAGCTATTGGCACAAAAGAACCAATGAACGAATAAATTCCTCCATCACTTAATTATTGTAAATAAACTAAATATGGCTAAGCAAATAGAAGTTACAAAAATCTTTAATGCCCCAATTGAAATGGTTTGGCAAGTTTGGGTAGATCCCGAACTTGTTAAGCGCTGGTGGGGACCAAAAAACTTTAGTTCTCCTATGGCAAACATAGATTTTCGGGAAGGTGGCAAATCATTAGTAAGTATGCAGGCACCGAAAGAAATGGGAGGGCAGGAATGGTATTCCATTTGGAATTATGTAAAAATTATACCGATGGAAACAATTGAATTTATTCAAAGCCTGGCCGACAAAGATGGCCATAAAACTGACCCTACTAAAGTAGGTATGCCGGCTGACTTTCCCCTGGACATTAGAACTGTTGTAACTTTCAAAGAACTTACGGATAGTAAAACCGAAATGAAGGTTACCGAATTTGCCGATTTCGGCATAATCAGCAACCTTGCACAAATTGGTTTGGAACAAAGCCTTGACAAGATGGCTGCTATTTTTAGTTAGCGGTAAGCACTAAAAGACAGCCCCTAAAACTGACAAGTCATTTTTCATGAAGGCATAAACTGTTTTCGTCCAAATCTTTCAGCCACGCAAAGCGACCCCAAGGAGTGTCATCAATTTTACCGGCTTCAATCCCCTTTACTTTTAACTCTTTAATTTCATTTTCAATGTTATCCGTTTCACAAACAATACCCTGAAAACTTGCAAGCGAAATGGTAGTATCGCTACCGGGAAGACCCATTTGTATCCACGTTTCACCGTGGGCAGCAGGTGCTTCAATAATTACCTTGAAACCTAATTTAAGATAAAATTCTTTGGCTCTTTGCCTGTCCTTTACAGGAATCATAATAATTTCTACTGATTTCATTTTATTCGATTTATTAAATTATTTTATAAAAATACCGTCATTAAACAAGTAAACCACAGGGTTAAAACGACAAACTTACCCGCCGTTTGCGACAGGTAGTTTTTATATTTGAGGCATAAATATCATGCGGAATGAAGCACGTATCCATCTTACCATTATATGATGCAACGTTGACAAGCATTGACAGCAGTTATCAACTGTTTAGCAGAGTTAACGACTTTATGAAGTATCAAGGAAAGCCGCCTTTTTATAAAATTGAGGTTACAGGGTTAACGAAGAGTACAAAATTTTCAAACGGGCTTTATAAGATTAGTACGCAAATGACTGTTAACCAAATAAAAAAGACAGATGTAATTGTATTGCCCTTACTCTGCGGAAACTTTAAAAAAGCAATTCAGGAAAACAAGAAATATACCGATTGGCTCATTGCTCAATACCATAGCGGTGCAGAAATTGTTTGCCTTTGTGTAGGCTCATTTTACCTTGCTTCTACTGGACTATTGAATAACAAAAAATGTGCTGTTCATTGGGCTGCAAAGAATGAGTTTAAGGAAATGTTTCCAAATGTAAAAATCATAGACGACAGCATTATTACGGATGAACGAGGAATTTATACCTGCGGTGGCGGATATTCTTATTTAAATTTGCTACTATATATTTTTGAAAAGCATTTAGGAAGGGAAATATCTGTTCTTGCCTCGAAAATGTTTGAAATTGACATTGAGCGAAAAAGCCAGAACCCTTACGCAATATTTATAGGACAAAAAAAGCATGGAGATGAATTGGTGCTGAAAGCACAGGAACTTATAGAAAATAACCCTACTGAAACTTTAACGGTTGATAGTATTTGCGAAAAATTCAACGTAGGAAGAAGAACCTTTGAAAGAAGGTTTAAAAAGCATACTGGTAATTCAATACTGGAATATATTCAAAGAGTAAAAGTTGAGTTTGCCAAAAAATATTTAGAAACAGGACGAAAAACAGTGAACGAAATAATTTATGAAACAGGCTATAACGACATTGATGCCTTTAGAAAAATTTTTAAAAGAATTACCGACTTGTCCCCGATTGATTATCGGAAAAAATATTCGGTTTGACACTTGGCATAACTAGAGTGAATAATGTGTCTGCCGCTAATACTGGGTAAAAGGCCGTACAGCAGCAGTACACTGACCATTAGCTTAAGTAAAACATCAAACACAATGACATTCCCTTTTGACGAAGAAATTATACTTGAAAACTCATTTGCATTATTAAGACCTCTGCAATTTTCGGACGTTGATAATTTGCTAAATGTTGCCATAGGTGATAAAGACTTGCTTCAATTTTCGCCAATGCCGGTTTATACAAAGGAATTGCTACAACAATATATCGATAAGGCCGTTAATCACAGACAAAGCAAAATTCGTTACGCTTTCAGCATATTTGACAAAACGAAAAATGCCTTTGCTGGCAGTTCAAGTTTTCTAAACATTTCAAATGTTGACAGCAGGCTTGAAATTGGTGCAACCTGGATTGGCAAAGAATTTCAAAAAACAGGACTAAATAGAAACTGTAAATACTTAATGCTAAATTACGTATTTGACAACCTCAACGCAGACAGAGTTGAGTTTAAAACAGATGAAAGAAATTTAGCATCAAAAGCAGCGATTGAAAAAATAGGCGGACAATTTGAAGGCATTTTAAGAAGCCATACTGTATTAGCTAACGGCTTTAGACGAAATACCGTTTATTATAGCATTTTGAAAAATGAGTGGACAAACTTGAAGCAAAGGTTTTTTAGTTAATCCTGATTACTGTTTAACAGCCATAATAAAAATAAGAGGCTAAATTAATAGAGGAATGAAGATCAGCTTAACAATCAACCCTCGATCATTCCCACTAGTTCCTGTTCAGAAATAATCGGGATATTTAATTTCTGTGCTTTTTCCAGTTTTGCCGGCCCCATATTTTCGCCGGCAACCAAATAATCCAACTTGGCAGAAATGCTGCCCAGGATTTTCCCGCCATTCTGTTCGATCTTCTGCTTCAGTTCTTCCCTCGAAAATTTCTCAAAAACACCGGAAATAATAAAGCTTTTGCCCGCTAACTTTTCGCTTTGCAGCTCATTTACTTCTTCTTTTATAGCAAATTGAAGCCCTGCTTTTTTAAGCTTTTCAATTTGTTCCAAATGCTGCGGAACAGTAAAATATTCAATCAAACTTTCGGCAATCCGGTCGCCAATCTCATCCACCAAAATTAGGTCGGTAAAAGAAGCATGCTGCAAAGCTTCAATGGTTTTAAAGTAACGCGCCAGTTTCCGCGCTACGGTTTCGCCTACAAAACGGATCCCCAAACCAAATAACACTTTTTCGAAAGGCATTTCTTTTGATCTTTCAATGCCCCGGACCATGTTGGTGATCGATTTTTCGCCAAAACGTTCTAATGTTCTTAGCTCATCAATATGCTGATGCAGTTCGTACAGATCACTAATATGATGAAGAAATCCTCTTTTATAGAAATTCTCTATCGTTTCGTCGCCTAAGCCATCAATATTCATGGCTTTTCTTCCAATAAAATGCTGGATCTTGCCTACAATTTGCGGCGGGCAACCTTCGTCATTGGGGCAATAATAAGCGGCTTCACCTTCTTTTCTAACTAATTCAGTTCCGCATCTCGGGCAGTTGCTGGCATATTCAACCGGTTTTAAATCGGGCGTTCTTTTATCTAAGTTAACACCGGTAATTTTAGGAATGATCTCGCCGCCTTTTTCTACAAAAACGGTATCGCCTTCATACAAATCTAATCTTGCAATTTCATTTGCATTGTGCAATGTTGCCCTTTTTACGGTTGTTCCTGCTAATAAAACCGGTTTTAAATGGGCAACCGGAGTAACAGCACCGGTTCGGCCAACCTGGTAACCTACGCTTTCTAAAATAGTTTCTGCTGATGCTGCTTTGTATTTATAGGAGATGGCCCAGCGCGGCGATTTTGCCGTGAAGCCTAATTCTTCCTGTTGCTCAAAACTGTTTACTTTTAAAACAATGCCATCAATATCATAACTGAGTTTAAAACGCTCGGTTTCCCAAGTTTTAATAAAGATTAACACTTCTTGAATATTACTGCAAAGCGCCGTATGTTCACAAACCGGAAAACCCCAGGTTTTTACCGTTTGTAAACTTTCCCAGTGAGTTTTAAACTGATTTTTATGGGCATAAAAGAAGTACAGGAAGCAATCGAGCGGGCGTTTAGCTACTTCGGCAGAATCCTGGAGCTTTACTGTTCCTGAAGCAAAGTTGCGCGGATTGGCATAAGTAACCTCACCGTTATCCAAACGTTCCTGGTTTAACCTTTCAAAAGCTTTTTTGTGCATAAAAACTTCGCCCCGGATCTCAAATTCAGCAGGATAATTTCCCGGTTTTAAATGGTGCGGAATAGCATGGATGGTTTTGATATTGTTAGTTACCTCATCGCCTTTTGTGCCATCGCCGCGGGTAACGCCGCGAACTAATTTTCCATCTTCATACGATAAACTGATGGAAAGCCCGTCAAACTTTAACTCAACCACATATTCAAAATTGCTGCCGATTGCTTTCTGGATGCGCTGATCAAAATCCAGCAAATCCTGTTCGTTATACGTATTCCCCAAAGAAAGCATCGGCCATTGATGCTTTACGGTTTGAAATTCTTTGGTAATTTCTCCGCCTACTTTTTGTGTAGGCGAATTTGGATCGAGCAGTCCCGGATACTGCTTTTCCAATGCGGCAAGTTCCTTTAGTTTATAATCAAAATCCTGATCAGAAATAGTTGGCTGCGCCAGCACGTAGTAATTGTAATTGTGTTGTTTCAGTTCGGCAGCTAAGGTTTCCACCCGCTCTTTGGCTTCTGTAAAAGTCATAGCACGAAGATACCTTTTAAGTTGTAAGTTGTAAGTTTCGAGTTGCAAGTTTCTTTCGCCTTTCAACCCTTAACCTTTCGCCTTTAACCTTTCAACCTTTCACCTTTCAACCTTTCACCTTTCAACCCTTCGCCTTTCCGCCTTTCCTCATCCCCCAATCCCGCTTAACATGCTAAATAAGATTATACCAAAAACAATCAGTGTAATTACAACATACAAATAATCTTTTTCAAGCACAAAACTTACTATCGAAAGTAGTATGCGGGCAATAGGCGTAGCAATCAGCAATAAAATGCCCAATTGTATGATTGCCCTTCCTTTTATGGCGGCCACGCCCTGTAAAATACCCGAAATTGTTTTTAAAAAGCCGGGTTCGCCGTTAAAAGTATGGTAAGCAGGCTTTTCTTGTCCGTGCCGGTACACGTAAATTATACCTCCTATAAAAACAACCGACATGGCCAGGATAACGCCCCAGCGCAGCAGCGAACCAATGTAAAACTGCACATCAGACTCTTTAAAAACCTTTTTTTCGCGGCTCATATTTTTCCGGTTAGTCCTTTATAAATCATTTGTATGGCCACTACGGAGATCACGATAGCAAAAATGACTTTAAGCGATTTGGAATTTGCTTTTACCAGGATTTTTGAACCGGTAACTGCGCCTAAAACTACGCCTAACATTACCGGCATAGAAAGTCCGGGATCAATATAACCACGCTGCAAATAAACCACTGCGCTTGCTGCTGCGGTAACGCCGATCATGAAATTACTGGTCGTGGTAGAAACTTTAAAAGGAATGCGCATGATGTTATCCATCGCAACCACTTTTAAAGAACCGGAACCAATGCCTAATAAGCCAGAAATCATACCGGCAAAACTCATCAGTCCAAATCCGCCAAAAATATTACGGACACTGTACGCAACCATTTTTCCATCCTGGCCCGGATAAGTATTAGCGAGTTTAAAAAAAGTTGCCGGTTTGCTTGAGGTAGGATCGGCCTGCGAATTTTTCTTTACAAAAGACATGATAGCCGAGAAAAGCAAAATCAAGCCAAAAATAACAGCAATGGTTGGTGCAGAAATATAACTTGCTAAATAAGCACCTAAAACAGCGCCAACAGTGGTTGCAATTTCCAGGAACATACCTAAACGCATGTTCGTAATGCCTTCTTTTACATACGCTGCAGCCGAACCGGAAGAAGTTGCGATAACCGAAACCAGCGATGCGCCGATGGCATAATGAATATCTACATCAAGCACCAGCGTAAGAAACGGAATGATAACAACACCGCCGCCTAAACCAGTTAAAGAGCCGAGCAAACCGGCAAAATATGCGCCAAGCAAAATATACAGGGTTAAAAGAAGTATGGTCATTCCGGTTGTAAGATTAATACTTTAAATGCTTCTTTTATCGATGTTTTTTTAAGAAGTTAAACCAGCAGGTAAAGTGTAAGGCTGAGGTTTTGGAATGAGCGGTAAAGAGCGCGTTTTTTTAAAGGCAAAACGCTGCTGCTGGTAAGCAAACCTGGAACTTGTTTTTCCTAATAATTGAAAGTTATTAATCAGCTTTAAAAAATAGACTGTTGAAAGTGGTGCTGATTGCGGCGGAAGTGCCAATAAATCTGCAACTTCATTTCCTAACAGATAACGCATCAATTGCATGGTTTCTTTTTGAGGAAAAGATGCATCAACAGATGAAAAATAATTAATTAAAGACCGGGTTAAAGCCTGGCCATGAGCAGAACTCTTAAAATTCCTGGTGCTGATCGCTTCGTCCAACAACAACGCTTCTTTTCCGGTTTCCGGCAGCAAACGTTCATCTACACCAAGCAAAAAGCCAATTACATTCCACAAGTGCATAAATGCTTGCTGGTCTTCGTAATTTATAGATAAACCGAATTTTCGTAAACCTCTAATCGCCAATAATGAAAAAGAAAGATTTGTACCAGCCATATCTTCCTGGTTTACCGGTAAGCCCCAATCATCATTCCATTTGCTACTTTTACCGGTATAAAACCGGATGGCTGCATGCATTAACCGTACTTTTAAAATGCTTACAAAGCCTTTTCCTTCGGGTTTAAAGGCGTCTGGCGCCATTACCTCCCAAACAAAATCTGCTGTTTCGCCTAAACGGTGTTCTGGTTTATTTTTAATCCGTTCTGATAAATCCAACACACGCGCACCATCGGCCGCAGCGTAACAATAGGGGAGGGAAAGCAAACCAAGCAAATTCATGATGGCTGTGGCATGAACAGCAAAAAAAGCTGTGCCTCGCTTCATCAGCTTTTGATCTGCCCAGTCAGGTAATTTTGTTGGTTGGACAAATGCTTCTTTTAGGGCATAAAAATCATCAACCTGATTGAGTTGGGTATTGGAATTTAAAGAATCAAGTATTGACCTAAAAGCTGATTTTTGGGTATCATCAGTAAAAACTTTTGAAATGAGACTGTCGGCAGCTAAATCTCCCTGTCGGTGCATGGAAGAAAGAAAATCATAACTATAACTTACTGCTGGCTTCATTTCACAAGTTTATTGATAAAATGAATACCAGCAGAAATAGTTTGATTTGAAGAAAAGAGATATTAAAATATGCTAACTACTTAGCCGGACTTTAGCCAAATCAGGTAATGAGAGGGGCGTACCGAGCCGCGGTAAATGCCTTTGGCTTTTATCTTTGCGCCCCGTCTGCGCTCTATCGTTTCATCTATGCCAAACACCAAAGGCCCATCTGGCCTGCAGAAATTTTTAGCCAGCAGGCCAAGCAAGATTCGGGATGCTTTCGGGCCGCCCCACTTTGTCCTGCTTAAAAAGCGGTGGTACTTATGAAAAGCTTTCTCTGTTCCTAAGCCGCAAAAGCGCAATGCTGTACAAATAGTCCTGGGGCCCGGTTGCCAAAAGGGCACCTGGCAAAAGCGTTTGCAACAAGATAAAAGTCCGCTTGGTAAAAACAGAACGAAATGATATTATTGTATTTGGCCCTCGGCCCGTAGTGCTGCCATGTTTTAAAAGTTTAACCACTCCTTAAACACAAGGGGCCACTTTCGGTTGAAGGGGGCCCCCTCTTTTTTGGCTAAAGTCCAGCTAAGTTTATTTTTTTTGTAAACAACAAAAAGGAGATCTAAAAAATAAAATTAATCTTAAAGTATCTATCACAACATTTATTTAAAAGCTGTATAAGTACCGTTCTGTTATTTCGTAAATCAACCCTCGCATCTCAGGCTCCACTCCCCGCACCTCTCAAATATAAACCGTTCCGAATTTCTGCTTCACATCAGCAACTACCTTTTTTACATTTTGCTCCTGGTCTCTAGGGCAGATGAGCAGAGTGTTATTGGCTTCGACAACGATATAATCGTTCAAGCCCTGAATGATCACTAATTTTTCATCCGGCACATTGACCATACAATTAGTTGAATTATACAGAATTACTTTTTCGGATGGGATTGCTGCATTTCCTTCATTGTCTTTTTCTGCCAGTTGATAAATAGAAGCCCAGGTGCCTAAATCAGACCAGCCAAACTCTGATGGGATTACATAAACATTATCAGCTTTTTCCATAATACCATAATCAATTGAGATGTTGGTACATTGTTGGTAAACCTGAGAAACATAAGCTTTTTCAGCATCCGTATTATAAACAGCATTAGCTTCATCAAAAATCTCGTGCATCTCCGGCAAATATTGTTCAAAAGCTTTAGTAATAGCTTTGGCCGTCCAAACAAAAATCCCTGCGTTCCATAAAAAATCACCACTTTGAATAAAGGTAGTGGCAATATCAAGGGTAGGTTTTTCGGTAAAGGTTTTTACCTTATAAAAAGAGCTGTCGATAGCTTCTTCAGTATATTGAATATAGCCATAACCAGTGTCTGGCCGTGAAGGTTTAATGCCTAAAGTAATCAGGCTTTGGTGCCTTTCTGCAGTTACTAACGCCTGGTTAATCGTATTTACAAAGCCTGCTTCATCCAAAATTAAATGGTCTGAAGGCGCAACGGTAATTACCGCATCAGCATCAGCATTTAAAATTTTAAAACAGCCATAAGCTATACATGGTGCCGTGTTGCGCATAACAGGTTCGCCTAAAATCTGGCTGTATTCCATGTCTGGCAATTGCGTTTTTACCAGATCAATATAAATATCGTTGGTAACTACATAAATATTTTCTTTCGGACAGATTTTTAAAAAGCGGTCGTAAGTACTCTGGATCAAAGTTTTTCCGGTACCTAAAATATCTATAAATTGTTTGGGATAAGAAGTCCTGCTGATGGGCCAAAAACGGCTTCCAATGCCACCGGCCATAATAATGGCATAATAATTCTTATTCATAGAAGTTAAATATTGCAGATAAATTTTGATGTGAAGATGTGAAAAAATATTAATAACAATGTATTTATTCAATAGCCTTGCTGCTGATTCAGCAAAATTTATCATCATTTTACGGTATAAGTTTAAAAAGGGTACTGGTTTTATTGAGCAAAAAAGTTAAATTCGCATACGATTTTTCTTTCAATTAATTCGTTTTAAATTGAAAGTTAATAACTCAATAATTTTTAGGAGATAATGACAGAGACAAAACAATCGCTTTTTGATAATTTACAGAACTTTTTTGGTTTCAATAATTTCAAAGGCGATCAGGAAATAATTATAGAAAACATTTTGGCAGACAAAGATACATTTGTTATTATGCCAACAGGCGGCGGCAAATCTATGTGTTACCAGTTGCCCGCTTTAATGAGTGAAGGAACAGCCATCGTAATTTCTCCTTTAATTGCGCTGATGAAAAACCAGGTTGACCAGTTGCGTTCCTTCGGCGGATCGGATAGTATTGCGCATTTCCTCAATTCATCCTTAAACAAAACAGAAATTGCAAGGGTAAAAGAAGATGTAATTACAGGCAAAACCAAACTGCTTTATGTTGCACCGGAATCTTTAACCAAACTGGAAAATATAGAATTTTTGCAACTGGTTAAATTATCATTTGTTGCGGTTGATGAAGCACATTGTATTTCTGAATGGGGACACGATTTTCGTCCGGAATACCGAAAAATCCGTCAGGTTATTAGCAATATCGGCGAAAATATTCCAATTATCGCTTTAACAGCAACCGCTACGCCGAAAGTACAGCAGGATATCCAGAAGAACCTGCAAATGAACAATGCTTTGCTGTATAAATCTTCTTTCAACCGTACCAATTTATATTATGAAGTCCGCGCTAAGCGAAACGTGATCAAAGAGATTGTGCGTTTTGTAAAGCAGCATCAGGGCAAATCTGGCATTATCTATTGCCTCAGCCGTAAAAAAGTAGAAGAAGTTGCAGAAGCTTTAAACTTAAACGGTATCAAAGCTTTACCTTATCACGCTGGTTTAGACCCTAAAGTCCGTGCAGACACACAGGATAAATTCCTGATGGAAGATGTGGATGTAATTGTTGCTACCATTGCCTTCGGGATGGGAATTGATAAACCGGATGTTCGTTACGTAATCCATCACGATGTGCCTAAAAGCATGGAAGGTTATTACCAGGAAACCGGACGTGCCGGACGTGATGGCGGCGAAGGCATTTGTTTGTCTTTTTATTCTGAAAAGGATATTGATAAACTGCAAAAGTTTATGAAAGATAAACCGGTTGCCGAGCGCGAAATTGGTACGCAGATTTTAAAAGAAGTAATTGATTATGCAGAATCTGCTGTTTGTCGCCGCAAACAAATCCTGCATTATTTTGGCGAGAACTTTGACGCAAAAGACTGCCACAACATGTGCGATAATTGTCGGGCACAAAAAGAATTTTTTAGTGTAGAAGGGCCCTTAATTAAAGCTTTAAAATTAGTGCAGCAGTTAGGCGAAAAGTTTGACGATCAACATATCATCAGCGTTTTAATGGGTGTTGATGATCCGCAGATACATAATTACGAACATCATTTGCTGCCGGAGTTTGGCTTAGGGAAAGAAGATGGCGAGAACCTTTGGAAATCTCTGATGCGCCAGGCTTTGCTTAATAATTACCTGGCAAAAGATATTGATTATTACGGATTATTACGCTTAACAGATAAGGGTAAAGAATATATTGAAAACCCTTACGAATTAAAATGGGTTTTAAACCGGCCAATGGGCGCAACAGATGATGATGCAGAAGATGAAGCGCCGCAAGGTTCTGGTGTTTTAGACACGCAACTTTTGCAAATGCTAAAAGACCTGCGTAAAAAAATCGCGAAGCAAAAAAACCTGCCGCCGTTTGTGATTTTCCAGGATCCTTCCTTAGAAGAAATGTGCACGCATTATCCAATCACTTTGGATGAGATGAAACAGATTTCGGGCGTTGGTTCCGGAAAAGCCATGAAATTTGGTACTGCTTTTACCGAGCTGATTAAGAAATATGTAGAGGAAAACGACATCGACCGGCCGATTGATCTGGTGATTAAATCTGCTGCCAATAAATCTGCTATTAAAGTTTCCATCATTCAAAATATTGACCGGCAAATCGCTTTAGAAGATATTGCTTCTTCCAAAGGTTTATCTTATGAAGATATTTTGCGCGAAATAGAATCTATCGTAAACTCTGGTACGAAGTTAAATTTGAGTTATTATATTGATGATTTAATTGATGAAGACCGGCAGGAAGAAGTTTTCGGTTACTTCCGCACAGCCGAAGCTGATTCTATCGAAGATGCTTTAAAAGAATTGGGTTCTGATGATTATACACATGAAGAATTGCAGTTGATGCGCATTAAATTTATGTCGGAATTAGGAAATTAATATCGATAAAAGAAGCATTGCATTTATGCTAATGCTTCTTTTATGCCTGTAAAATTCATATCAATTACTAAAATACAGCTTATTGTTTTTTAGGTGATAAAAGAAGTATCAGCTTAATCAGACACAACCTTAAATTCTGTCCGGCGGTTCCGCCTTCTGCCTTCTTCTGTGGTGTTTGATGCCATCGGTTGAGTAGCGCCGTAACCTTTAAAAGTTAACCTTGCTGCAGCAATTTTATTTGTAACTAAATATTGATAAACTGCTTTTGCCCGGTTTTCTGATAGTAGCTGGTTTGATTTTGCATCGCCAACATTATCTGTAAACCCTGAAATTTCAATAATAACTTTCGGATTTATACTTAAAAACACAATCAGTTTTTCCAGTTCCGATTTTGATTCCGGTTTTAAAGTAAACTTATTTGTATCAAAAAAAATATTTCTAAGCACCGACTTTTTGCCGGCTTCTATTCCCTGCAAGTCAACATCAATTAAAAATGGTTTTCCTGTTTTTTGATTGCTGAGTGAAAAATTCTCCGAATAAAACAAGTAGCCCGGACGGGAAATATTTAAACCATAATCTTTTCCAACATTTAGCGTAGCTAAAAACTGTCCTTGGTTTAGGGCATTTACATTTTTAAAGATGGTTTGGTTCGTTTTCAAATCTACAATTTGCACATCCGCATCAATTGGTTGTTTGGTTTTTGCATCTTTTACCGTGCCTTTTACATAAGTTACCATGTTTGGACGAAGCTTTTCAGGCAATTCAAAAGTATAAATATCATAACCGCCGGCACCTTTTAAATTATTGGACGAAAAAAAAGCATAAGCACCATTTGCCGTAAGCGTTAAACCGTTTTCATCTCCGCTGGAATTTATTGGATAACCTAAGTTTTCCGGCTTTTGCCATTTTCCGTCTGCACCTTTTCGGCTTAAAAACAAATCTTTACTGCCTAAACCCGGCCAGCCGTTGGAGGAAAAATAAAGTGTCTGGTCATCAGGATGAATAAAAGGCGATTGCTCATCACCAGGCGTATTAATGTTTGGGCCGAGGTTTTCCGGTTCGCTCCAACCTTTATCCGTAATCGTCGATTTCCAAATATCATATCCACCATAACCACCTTTTCTCAAACTTACAAAATATAAAGTCCTCCCATCCGCACTAATAGAAGGCTGCGATTCCCAGCCAGGCGTATTTATTGGCGGACCTAAATTAAAAGGTTTGTCCCAATCGGTACTGTTTTTATGGGATAAAAATATATCACATCGACCTAATCCATCAGGACGCATACAACCTGTAAAAAAAAGGTACTGGCCATCCTGCGTAAGCGATTGCGCACCTTCGTTATAATCTGGCGTATTAATATTTCTGCTTAATCCAGTTGCAGTTGTCCACTTTCCATTCAGCTTTTTGCTTTGATAAAAATCTTCATTATTGCCAATTTTACGGGTGAAAATCAAAGTGCTTTCATCCGCCGTAACATTAGGCAAATATTCATCCGCATTGGTATTGATGGAAGTTCCCAGATTTTCAGGTTTAAAAATAACCGGATGCTGTATAGCCTGTATGCTAAAATCACAATCTGCAATTAGCTTCTGTGCCGTTGCCCTGTCTTTCGCCATGATTTCATTAAAGCTGGTATATTTTTGTAAGGCTTCTTTTGCGTCTGCATATTTGCCTAACATGATATCAACGTTGCCTAAATTTAAATAAACAGCACGGTTAAAATTGGGGTTGAGGGCAATGGTTTTGAGATATTGGGCCCATGCTTCGGGGTACTGCTGCGTATAGAGATAAACTGCGCCCAATTGGTAATGCGCTTCTGTAAACTGATCGTCCGCAGCTATTGCCTGTTTAAGCAACTCGGCAGCCTTTTCGTATTGCTGATAATTTATACTTTCGTCAGCCAAAGCATAAAATTTTATAGCTTCTTTATTATTAGTCGAATATTGCCGCTGTGCAGAAGCACAAAAAGGAAGGGATAAAAGAAGCATCAACAGATATCGCATAATACAGGTTTATACGAACCAAGTTAGAAACTTATTAAGGAATGTTCAAATATTTATGTGTTTGCAGCGAAACTTCCCATTTCGGGTTTTGCATCACGTAATCTACAATCATCGGTGTAACAATTGCCGCTTTAGACCATTCTGGCTGCAAGTATAATTTGCAGTTTGGAGAAACCAAAGCAGCATGTTCTTCGGCCCATTTAAAATCCGACTGGTTAAAAACGATCACTTTCAGTTCATCAGCAACAGCTAAAACAGAAGGTGTTGGTGCTTTAAATTTCTTCGGAGAAAGACAAATCCAATCCCAAAAACCAGAGATTGGATAAGCGCCGGAAGTTTCAATAAAAGTTTTAATGCCGTTCCTTTTTAATTCGGCAGTCAGATAATCTAAATTGTAAATCAAAGGTTCGCCGCCGGTAATCACAACTGCTTTTGCCGGATGTTTTGCAGCATTTGCCACAATCGTATCTGCGGAAGTAAGCGGATGCCGGTCCGCATCCCAGCTTTCTTTTACATCGCACCAGGGGCAACCTACATCGCATCCACCTAAACGGATAAAATAAGCTGCTTTTCCGGTGTTAAACCCTTCGCCCTGAATGGTATAAAATTCTTCCATTAAAGGAAGCATTGTTCCGGTTGCCGGTATGGTTACTGTCATTTCCAAGCTGCAAATATAAACATTCTGCCTGCAACGGTTTTGGGCGAGAAAGTTTTCCGACATTCATTTTACTTAAATACCCATCAAAGTTGTATAATTACTTCCAAATTAGAAATTGGATGAAGAAACTTTACTTTTTGGTGCTGATGCTTCTTTTATCGGTAATTTCTTCGTGTGTGAACGTGGAGGAACGATACACTTTTTTAAAAGACGGCGCCTGTAAAATCGATTACCGTTTTAATATGGGCAAAGCAATTTCGGTACTTTCTAATTTGCTGCCAGATTCTGTTAAGCAAACGCCTTCATATCTTGTGGCAAAAGATACAGCCATTAATTTTTTGAGTGATCTTTCGGATAGCACACGCAGAAAGTTAAGCAGTGAACAGGTCAACTTAGCGCGCGCAACCATGCTTCACCTTAAAATAAACCTGAAAAACAACCTAATGCTGGCCACGTTGCAATATGAAGCCAAAAGTCCGAAAGAGGTCAAATATTTTTTAACCCATATTTCTAAACTCGCACAAAAACAGCAATTAGGCCAGCTGCTTAATAGTCCGCAAATGGTTTCGCCGGCAACCAGCAGGGGTATGGTTATCAGTCAGGATTATTTTAATTACGATATCAGCAGCAAACGGTTTTTCCGAAAGGTAGATACGGTTAAGTTCAGGAAATATTTTAAGCAGAATGAAGCCATGTTTAATATGGCAAAAGCAGCGCTGATTGATATGCCTTACAGCGTGGTGATGCATTTTCCGCGGCCAGTAAAAAAGACTGGAAACATCAGGGCAAAATTATCGGCAGATAAAAAACAACTTACTTTAAGCACCAACCTGGAAGAAATTTCCAAATCACCACAGATCATGAATTTAAAAGTGGAATACTGATGCTGGAATGGGTAAAGGTTTCTGAAAATATAGGGATAAAAGAAGCATTTATCAAAAAAGTAAAAGCCGGAAACCGTCATGTTTGTTTAGTTGGTTTTGAAGGAAAAATTTATGCAGTTTCGGCACAATGCCCACATGCAGGAGGCGAATTAGCCGAAGGCTGGTGCAAAGATGGACAAATTATTTGTCCGGTCCATCGTTACCAATATGATTTAAAAACCGGAAGGGGCGCCAAAGGACAAGGTGATTATATCGATACTTTTCCGGTAGAAGTACGGGAAGACGGAATTTATGTGCAGGTTAAAAAGCGATGGAATTTGTTTTAATCGATTGTCATCTCCGCAGGGAGAGATTTTCTTCAAAGCAGTTCAATGATGTATTTATAATTCGATGAAGATTTCTCCCGTTAGCCGAAACGACAGAAATGCTTCTTTTACCACCTCTTTTTAAGCATAAATTTCTTTTCGTGCCGATGCCAGCGTGTTTTTTAACAAACCAATAATCGTCATTAAACCAACTCCGCCCGGAACCGGCGTAATCCAGGAAGCTTTTGGCGCTACGTTTTCAAAATCGACATCGCCATACAATTTATAGCCTGATTTAGTTACGGTTGATATTTCCCGGTTCATTCCAACATCAATTACAATTACGCCATCTTTTACCATATCAGCCGTAATAAAATTCTTTTTACCGATGGCAACAATCAGAATATCAGCTTCCAAAGTATATTTCTTAATATCCGGTGTGCGGCTGTGGCAAATGGTAACGGTACAGTTTCCGGGATGTGCATTACGCGACATCAACACACTCATCGGCGAACCAACAATCGTGCTTCTGCCAACCACAACACAATGCATTCCTGTCGTTTCAACACCATATTCTTTCAGCAATAAAGTAATTCCATAAGGCGTAGCCGGAATAAAGGAAGGTAAATTGCGCAGCATTCTGCCCAGGTTTACCGGATGAAAACCATCTACATCCTTGCGGAAATCAATCAGATCAGTTACTTTATCAGGATTGATGTGTTTAGGTAAAGGCAATTGTACAATGATTCCGTCAATTGTATCATCAGAATTTAATTCAGCAACTTTCTCCAGTAATTCTTCTTCAGTTACATCATCTTCATACCGAAAAAGAGAAGATTTAAAGCCAACCTTTTCGCAGTTGCGCATTTTGCTGGCTACGTAAGTTTCGCTGCCGCCATCATGTCCAACTAAAACTGCTACCAAATGTGGTTTGCGGCCAATTTGTGTTAAAACCTCAGCAGCTTCCTGCGCGATTTCAATTTTTAGTTTTTCGGATACGTATTTACCGTCGAGGATTTGCATTGTTTAAGTTGTAAGTTATGAGTTGTACGTTGTAAGTTAGAGGTATAAGTTTTCAACTTAAAACCTGCAACTTACCACTTAAAACTCTTCTCAATCTAATTTCAGTACCGCCATAAACGCTGATTGCGGAATTTCCACATTACCAACCTGGCGCATTCGTTTTTTACCTTTTTTCTGTTTTTCCAGTAATTTACGTTTACGGGAAATATCACCGCCGTAACATTTTGCCGTTACATCTTTACGTAAAGCTTTTACGGTTTCGCGGGCGATAATTTTTGCACCGATAGAAGCCTGGACGATAATTTCAAACTGTTGGCGCGGAATCAGTTCTTTTAGTTTTTCGCAAATTTTCTTGCCAAAATCATAGGAATTACTTCTGTGGATTAAGGAAGAAAGCGCATCAACCGGCTCACCGTTTAAACGAATATCCAAACGAACTAAATCTGATTGACGATAACCAATTTGTGTATAATCAAAAGAAGCGTAACCTTTGGAAATCGTTTTGAGTTTATCGTAAAAATCAAACACAATTTCCCCCATTGGCATTTCAAAAATCAGTTCAACACGATCAGAAGTCAGGTAAGATTGGTTCACGATCGTTCCACGTTTTTGGATACAAAGCGACATCACCGGACCAACAAATTCTGATTTCGTAATGATATTAGCTTTGATATAAGGTTCTTCCACAAAATCCAGTTTACTTGGATCAGGCAAATCGGATGGATTGTGAACTTGCAATTCATCGCCTTTGGTAGTATAAGCTAAGTAAGAAACGTTAGGGACCGTGGTAATTACCGTCATGTCGAACTCGCGTTCCAAACGTTCCTGGATAATTTCCATGTGCAGCATCCCCAGGAAACCGCAACGGAAACCAAAACCCAAAGCCGCAGATGATTCCGGTTCAAAAACCAATGAAGCATCGTTCAGCTGCAATTTGGCCATGCTTTCGCGCAGCTCTTCGAAATCATCTGTATCAACCGGATAAATTCCAGCAAAAACCATCGGTTTTACTTCCTCAAAACCCTGGATCCCTGCAGTCGCGGGACGTTCGATCAAGGTAATGGTATCACCTACTTTAACTTCACGTGCTTCTTTTATGCCCGAAATAATGTAACCTACATCGCCGGTTTTTATAACATCTTTCGGAACCGGGCTTAACTTTAAAGTTCCCACTTCATCAGCAATATATTCTTTGCCGGTAGCCATAAACTTCACCTTGGTATTTTTCCTGATCTCGCCGTTCACCACCTTAAAATAAGCAATAATACCACGGAAGGAATTAAAAACAGAGTCGAAAATTAATGCTTGTAAAGGAGCATCCGGATCGCCAACAGGAGCCGGAATGCGTTTTACAATTGCTTCCAGAATTTCGTGCACACCCAAACCGGTTTTACCGGATGCAGCCAAAATATCGTCGCGTTTGCAACCAATCAGTTCCACAATCTGGTCTTTCACTTCTTCCGGCATTGCGCCCGGCAAATCCATTTTATTTAAAACCGGAATAATCTCCAAATCGTTTTCCAGTGCCAGATACAAGTTAGAAATGGTTTGTGCCTGAATCCCTTGTGAAGCGTCCACAATCAGCAAAGCGCCTTCGCAGGCAGCAATGGAACGGGAAACTTCGTACGAAAAATCAACGTGGCCGGGCGTATCGATCAGGTTTAAAACATAAGGTTGCCCGTCCAAAACATAATCCATCTGGATGGCGTGGCTTTTGATGGTGATCCCGCGTTCGCGCTCCAGATCCATATCGTCAAGCAATTGCGCCTGCGATTCGCGTTTGGTAACTGTGTTGGTATATTCGAGCAGACGATCGGCCAAAGTACTTTTACCATGATCAATATGTGCGATGATACAGAAATTGCGGATGTGCTTCATTTGAACCGCAAAAATAGCGTTTTAGAGGGATAATCTAAGGTTATTCTTTTGGATGATTTATAAACAACTTATAAATGATTTTACAGCATTTTAGCTAAGGAATTTTTGATAATGAATGTTGGTAACCGTGTTCACCTTATTTTGATGCTTCTTTTAGCATTAAAAAATTGTGGTTGAACTACAAACAATTATTAAATTTGATTTATGGAAACATTGATTGTTCGCCCTAAAAATCAAAAGCAATTAGCAGCTGTTGAAGCAGTTTTATAGGCTTTAAATGTAGCTTTTCAAAAAGAAGAAGAAAATGATTACAATCCCGTTTTTGTAGAAAAAATTAAAAGGTCTGAAAAAAACTTTGAAGAAGGCAAATATACTATTCTGAAAGTCGAAGACTTATGGAAGTAGCTTTCGATGAGATTGCTTTAGAAGACTTAAAAATTTTGGAGAAAATCAGGAAATCTGGTTGTTCAGAAGAAAATTCAAAAACTAATTTTAGCTATAAAAGAATCGCCTTATACAGGTATCGGCAAACCGGAAGCATTAAAATATTCTCTTAGCGGAAAATCGTCAAGGAGGATTGATGAAGAACATCGCATTATTTATATATAAAGTTGTTGAAAATGTACTCTATATCTATTCGTTAAGAGGGCATTATAAAATTTAAGGTTTTCCTGCTGATGATTTTAACAGTTAGATCATGAAAAATTTTACAGCAGCGTTTAAAGGGGAACTGGAAAGTATATTACACCAAAAATCAGGTGGTAAAAGCAGCATCCACGAAATTATAGAAGTTCCGGGCGGAAGCATTAATGAAGTTTACCGTTTGCAAACGGCTGCCGGTTTTTTCATTTTAAAGCTGAACAATGCCCAGCATTACCCGCAATTATTTGAACGCGAAGCAGCAGGTTTGGCAGCCATCCGCCAAACCCAAACAGTTGCCGTACCGGAAGTGATTGCAGCCGGGCATTTGGGTTACAACAGTTTTTTGCTGATGGAATACGTGGAAACAGGAAGTAAAACGCCTGCTGCCATGCAGAAATTAGGTTTGCAATTAGCGCAAATGCACCAAAATACTGCCCCTCATTTTGGTTTTGAAAAGGATAATTACATGGGTTCATTGCCGCAATCCAATCAAAAACATACAACCTGGAAATCGTTTTTTATAGAAGAGCGTTTAAAGCCGATGGTGAAACTGGCTTTTGATGCTTCTTTTATCGACCAAAAATTGGTGTCGGATTTTGAGAAACTGTATGAAAAGCTGGGCGAACTTTTTGAGGAAGAAAAGCCATCCTTAATCCATGGAGATTTATGGGGAGGAAATTATCTGATCAGCAGTGAAGGGAAACCATATTTAATTGATCCTGCCGTCAGTTTTGGTTTCCGGGAGTTTGATCTGGCCATGACGCATCTTTTTGGTGGTTTTAACACTGATTTTTATCAGGCATATCAGGAAGCGTTTCCTTTGCAGAAAGGCTGGCAGCAGCGTGTTGATTTATGGAATTTATATCCGCTGTTGCTGCATTTGAATTTATTTGGAACAGGATATTTAGGGCAGGTGAGGAGTGGGTTGAAGAATTTTATTTGAAATCAGTTTCAGTTAATCCAGCTTGTTTTAAAATTGAACGAAATGTTCCGATAAGCATTTCTTTTAGTTCTGCCGGAATGATAACGGTTAAAGTTGGTTCTCCAAATTTATGCAGCTTGATATATTAAACAAAATTTAAACCGGCTTATGATTTTTTAGTTTTATTTTGTTCGATTCCATAATTCTTTTGATGCTATCCAAACTTACATCTCTCCCGATAAATTTACCATCGCTATCGATTAAATAATTTGACGGGATACTTTTTATTACAAAGTTTCTGATGTTTTTAGAATCTTCCTGTTCCTTTAGTTCACTAATGTTGTACCAAGGTAACTGATCAATAGATGAGGCATGTTTCCACTTTTTGACATCTTCATCAATGGAAACGGATATAATTTCCAAGCCTTCTGCTTTGTATTTCTTGTATAACTGTTTAAGTTCTGGCACTTGTTCGCGGCAAGGGCCACAATAGGATGCCCAGAAGTCAATCAACGTTATTTTATTCTTCTTGTAATCTATATTTAAAGGATTTCCCTTTACATCTTTTCCATAAATATCAGGAGCTTTAGCTCCTACATATATTTTTTTAACAGACCCCAATAGTTCAGCTGCCTCATCATAATATTTTGATTTTTTTACTTCAGGGCTTAATTTATCTAATATACTTTGATATAAAGAGTGATTCTCAAACAAATCTGAAAGCTTACTCATTAAATAAGGCGTAACTAGTGTTTTTGGATTGTTTTTTATAAACTGCTGAATACTTGCACGGTAAGAAAGGGAAAGCTTGTCATCCATCATGATTATCGTATCATTGTAAGCATTATAAAGCTGACTTTGGTTGCTTGTAAGAGCCTTATCAGCCAGGGTTAAATACAGCTTCTTTTTATAAATTAAAGAGTCTCTTATATGGTTATTTAGTATGTTAAATTCGTTCAGCTTTTTTTGATTAAAAGATGTGGTGTGCAAATTGTACCTTTCATAAAATATTGATGAAGGACCATTTGCAATAAGCTTGTATCTGGCATTATTTTCAATGTATAAAGCGATAAAACTCATCCATCCTGTAAGATGATTTATTGCCACTGGGTAAGTACATTTAAAATCTAATGTATAAAATCCATTTTCGGGAACGGTTGAATGAAGTGTAAATTTATTGTCTTTGATAATAGTCGAATCGTAAACTACTGTAAAATTATTATTTATTACTCTTACCAAAGTTCCATTTGCACTATCCACAACACCAACAATTGTAACTGTTGCGCTTTTTTTACAGGATAATAAAGAAAGGATTAATGATAAGATGATTAATACAAGTGGTGTTTTCATGATAAAGAATCAATTATAATTTAATTTGCAAAAATCACTGGAGCGAATGCAATACTCATGCTTGTTTTGATTCTGAAATGTCTAACGATTCCGTAGATTCAACCGGTGTTAAATCAATGACTTCTTCATCCTCAAAATACAACTCCAACGCTTCCTGTAAATTGGCCAAAGCTTCTTCTTTCGATTCACCAAAGCTGGAAACTTCCACATTTAAACATTTGGCAACATAATATTTATCTTCTTTCCAGACTATATTTTCTAACCCAACTGTCTTCATTGTTTTTTATTTGAAAATAGGAATTATTATCTGCAATGAAAGCACATTTCAAATGATATTTCTTTGAACGATAAAAAATTATGTTTTAAATGAATGCTAAATTCTTATCATTGCTTTATGCAGCAAAACCCGCAACTTGAACTCGCCAATAACTTTGTACAGCATACCAACCGTAACATTTTTTTAACCGGGAAAGCCGGAACGGGTAAAACTACGTTCCTACATCAGTTGAAGAAAACATCGCACAAACGGATGGCAGTGGTTGCGCCAACAGGTGTAGCGGCTATAAATGCGGGCGGCGTTACCATTCATTCGCTGTTCCAGCTGCCGTTTGGTCCGTATATCCCTCAGCAGGAAAATACAGACAGAAATAGTCAGTATAAAAAGCAGTTTAACCGGGAAAAAATCAACCTGATTCGCAGTTTGGATTTATTGGTTATTGATGAGATCAGTATGGTGCGCGCCGATGTTTTGGATGCTATCGATGATGTTTTGCGCCGTTACCGCAACCGTTCCAAACCTTTTGGCGGCGTGCAGTTGCTGATGATTGGCGATCTGCACCAGCTTTCGCCCATTGCAAATAAGGAAGAATTGCAATTGCTTAAACCTTATTACGATACCTTGTATTTTTTTGCGAGTAAAGCCTTGCAGCAAACACCATTAGTCAACATCGAACTAAAACATATTTACCGGCAGGCCGATACTGCTTTTATCGGTCTTTTAAATGCAGTTCGCGAAAACCGGATCAGCAAGCAGATTTTAGAAGATTTAAACCGGCGTTTTGTCCCTCATTTTAAAACAAATGAAGCTGAAGGTTACATCACTTTAACCACGCACAACAACAGCGCGCAGCGTTTGAACGATCAAAAGTTAGCGGAAATAAAGGAAACCACATATCATTTTAAAGCGGTGGTTCAGGGTGATTTTCCGGAATATGCCTATCCAACTGTTGCTGATCTGGAATTGAAAGTTGGCGCACAGGTAATGTTTGTGAAGAACGACAGTTCGCGCGATAAGCTTTTTTATAACGGTAAAATCGGTAAAGTTGTGCGTATTGCGGATGAAGTGATTTATATAAAATGTGCAGGCGAACAAGATGAAATTGGCGTTGGACCGATGGTTTGGCAAAACATCAAATACGCTTTAAATACAGCAACAAAAGAAGTTCAGGAAAACGTGATCGGCAGTTTTACGCAGCATCCGCTCCGGCTGGCTTGGGCAATAACCATTCATAAAAGCCAGGGTTTAACGTTTGAAAAAGCCATTATTGATGCGGAAGACGCCTTTACGCACGGACAGGTTTACGTGGCTTTAAGCCGGTGCAAAACATTGGAGGGCATGGTTTTAAGTTCGCCGCTAAAAAGTAAAAGTGTTATTACCGACAGTACGATTGCTGCTTATACAAGTGAGAGCGAACGCAATGAACCCAATGAAAATATCCTGAACGAAGCCAAAAAAACTTTCCAGGAAACTTTGCTTCGCGAATTATTTGATTTCAACCTGATGAAATTCAAATATTTTTCGCTTCTGAAATCAGCAGAAGAAAACGATCAGGCTTTAGTAGGAAACTTTGCACAAACTTTACATGAAATTAAAGCCGCTGCCGAAAAAGAAATTTATGCAGTAGCGCAAAAATTTCAAACGGAATTAAACCAGTTATTACAGCAGCCTGAGCTGCCGGAAAACCATGAAGCGTTGCAGGAACGTGTAAAAAAAGCAAGTACTTATTTTGCTTCCAAATTAGAGCAAATGCTGTTTTTACCACTAAAAAAAATGGCGGTAGAAACGGATAATAAAGCTATCCGGAAAAGTGTTCAGGGCGCATTGACTGGTTTAAAACAGGAAGTAACCGTTAAACTTTACATAATCAAGCAAGCAGCAATAAATGGTTTTAATGCACTGGCTTATCTGCAAAATAAAGCAAACGCAGCTATTGATTTAAGTACGGCTGAGGATAAAACCAGTGCTTCATCACAAAACCAAACAGCAGCAGCGGTTGTAAATGTAGATCATCCTGAATTATTTACCACACTTCGTAACTGGCGGAACCAGGTGGCGGATGAAAAGAATATACCGCCTTTCCATATTTTTTCGCAAAAAGTATTAACCGAAATGGTTACGCTTCTGCCATCTACCTTAGCAGAACTGGAAAGCATAAAAGGGATGGGGCCAGTTAAAGTAAAGCAATACGGCGAGGAGATTTTAAAGCTGATTAACGCTTATAGTGAAGAGAAGCAAATACAAAGGCAGCGCATTGATTTGAATGTTCCGAAGGAAAACGTAACATCAGAAACCAAACAAGTTTCTTTCGGTTTATTTCGGGCAGGAAAAACTATTGCTGAAATTGCTGCAGAACGCAACCTGACAGCAGGTACAATTGAAGGACATTTATTACATTTTGTTGCTTTAGGAGAACTGGAAATTTCACAGGTTTTTTCGCAGGATGTGGTAGCGCAGATCAGCAATTACCTCAGCAAAAACCAGCCGGAAAGTTTAACGGAAGCGAAAAATGCGCTGGGCGATGCAGTTTCTTACAACGCGCTACGCGCTGTACTTAAACACTTAAACTATCAGTACCCGCAGCGGGCAGACGGGTAAAAAAGGTTAATTCTCGCCCGGCATCAAATAATCCAGCTCGGTTAAATCTTTTACACAACCAAAACCAATTACATCGGCAACCACTTTGCCATCGGTCACTTCAACGGCACGTTTTAATTTATCGGCCCCAAATTTTTGCTGAATGGCATACATCGTTTTTCGCGCGGTTTCGCCCCGGTTTACATCTTCAAAAAGGCTGTACATCATTTTTCCTGTGTTTACAAAATCGGTTACCATGATCCGCAAACCGCTTATTTTATCGTTAAAAACAGGTGCAGCCTGGGTTTTTTCTTCAAACTGCATAATTCTTTTTTTGATCATCCGCATCAAACTGATTGCATCCTGGATTGGAATGCTGATCGAAAAGCCATCGTCCCAGCGGCTGTCATCGGTATATTTCACCGTAAAACCAATATTCTTACAATAAAAATGGTGATGCACCATGCGTTTTTCCAAGGTAGTGCAAAGTGTTAAAAACAATTGCTCAATGTATTCAGGATTGCTTCTTTTATCGGCAGAAATTTGTCGCATGGCCTGCATGCCTTTGTAATCTGTTACCGACATGCCGGTTTCGATAAAGTTGAGTTTATAATGCCAGTAAACGCCTTCAATACTTTTAAAAACTGCTTTCAACCTTTCTGGTGCGGTGTAGCGCATTTGCAGCGGCGTTGTAATTCCGGCACGTTCTAAACGGTAAGCCATATTTTTGCCGATGCCGGGCAGGTCGGAGAGTTTAAGCGAGGCCAGTTTATCATCGATATTTTGGGTGGTGATGATTTGCAAACCATCAAAACCGCCCATATCAGAACCTAATTTAGCCAGAAAAGCGTTCGGCGCAATGCCAATAGAACAGGTTAGCCAGTCGCCAACTTCCCGTTTAATATCTTCCTTAATTTTTTTGGCGATAAAAACAGCATCAGGGTAAACCATTTTGTAATTGGTGAGGTTAACGATGGCTTCATCAATACTTTTCGGAATTACTTCCGGACAATATCGTTTTAAGATATTGATAATTTTGGTATGATACTGCCGGTAACGCGGCGGATTGCTTTCCAGCGGGATCAGTTCCGGACAAAGTTTCATCGCTTCATTTAAACGCATTCCCGTTTTTACGCCCATTCTTTTCGCTTCTACAGAAAGGGCAATGGCAAAACCGTATTGGCCGGTATAAACGCAAACGGCAACTGGCCTGCCGCGTAGCCAGTAATTGTCCTGCTGTTCACATCGCGCAAAAAAGCTGTTCATATCTACAAACAATACGCGCGGTTCGGTTTGTACTTTGATGGAGTTCTGGTTCACAATAACAAAAATACTAATAATTTTAGTAAAAATAATTAATGTGGAAAAATTTATAGTAAAAGAAGTACTGGCGCCATGCTTCTTTTATCAAGGAAGTTGTTTAAACTTTTTTTCTGGCCGATGCTTCTTTTATCACCTAAAAAATCACTAAAGACCTATAAGGTTTTCAAAATTTTTTTCCATTTATTTTATTGGCGATGCTTCTTTTATCACCTAAAAATCAGAATATCCATTTGCTTTTTGTACAGGCAGTAAGTGATGAACAAAGATTTTATAGTGATAAAAGAAGCATCAGGATTTTTTCCCGGGACCAATTTAAACAGGAAATATTAACGGTTTCTTTTAAGGCAGGTTGAAACCTCGCTGCCGCAACTTTGTTCTGGATAAAAACGGTATTTATGTCATCTGTCAAAATCATCAAACGCGAAAATCTTGCTCCTCAAAGCAAATACAGGTTAGAAAATATTACGTACGAAACGTCTGGAAGAGACGGAAAGCCACAGGAAAACCAATGCGAAATTTATCACCGTCCATCTGGCGCAGTTTTGTTATTGTTTGATCCGACAAGGAAAAAGTTATTGCTAACCAAGCAATTACGTATTCCAACTTATTTTAACGGAAATGAGTCTGGCGATTTGATCGAAGTTTGTGCAGGAATTACAGATGAAGGCGAAACGGTGGAAGAAGGCGCTATCCGCGAAGCAAAAGAGGAATTGGGCTACGAGTTGAAAGGAATAACAAAAGTGGCAGAAGTATATCTTTCGCCCGGTGGCGATGTTGAATTAGCACATTTTTTTATTGCAGAATATCATCCGGATATGAAAGTTGGAAAAGGCGGCGGTTTGGAAGAAGAAGGCGAAGATGTAACAGCGATAGAAATGGACTATGCCGAAGCCCGGCAAAAGTTACAGCAAGGCGAATTTCGTGACGCTAAAACCCTGATTTTATTACAACATTTTTTTATGAATAATCCTGATTTTGCCGGATATTGATTTTCTGTCATGCCGAAAAAATTCAGCATGACAACGCGCACTACCGTTCAAAATAAGCAGCGTACTTTGCCGGAATTTCCTTAATGTTTTGTATTTGTATATCTTTATAAAACAACTCCGCAGCTTCACTTTGCAATTGGATTTTGCCATGCGTTAATGGTTTACGCTGATTGTCCTCTTTATAACTCGAATTGGTAAGCGCCATTACCACATGTCCGTTTACAATATGTAAGCTTTTGCCGCCAAAGCTAATCAATTCCAATTCGTTCCATTCGCCTTTCGGGCTTTCATAATTACCGCTGGCCATAATAAAATTTTTGCCGCTGCCGGTCGTAATCATTTCGCCTTTTGGGTTGAATTTAAGGGAATCTTTTTTGGGAGAATAATTAACACGGACATCGGCCTGCGAATTGGCAATGCACCAGTAATCGCCCATCGAATTGCCTTTTTCGTGTTCCGAAACCTGGAACTCCTGGCTCAGCATCCACGAATGCCAGTAATCTACTCCGGCCGGCCCTTGAGAATTGTATAAAATCCCGGAATCCATCGGTTCATTTAATCTTGGGACCCATTTTTTGTTTCCCCATTTTACTTTCAGCTTCAAATCGTAGTTTTCAAAATCCTGTTTGGTATAAATACAACCGTAAATTTCGCCGGTAATATGCAAAACCGGTTCGCCATTTTGCATTTCTACTGAAAATACTCTTGCTTCGTTTTTATTATAACCAATTGGCGGAACAGGTTTGCCGTTCGCATCCAGCAAAACTTCGCCTTTGTAACCCACTTTGTGACGGTAACTCTGGTAAATTTCCCATTTCGACAGGTTTTTATCCAGCAGGTCCGTCCATTCTTTTTGTGTTTGGAAGGACGTTGTTAGCAGGAGGAGGAACACGCTGGCAGATAGCAGTTTCAGGATTGGTTTCATTTGGTTTAGGTTGAAAGTAACAGAGGTTTACCTTTGGTTTATGTACTGGGTTCTATCGCACTAAACTAAAACTATTTTAATAGAAATTTGAAAAAAATTGATGGTTAGGCGCTTATTTTTCTATGCTAAAAGAAGCATCATAATGATGAAGTGCGGACATGCTCAATACTTATATCTTTGCTTAGCAAAGTTAAATTTGATCGGATTAGATTTGATAGTATGAAAGATATACAAAACAGGGAAGATATAATGCTTTTGGTCAATAGTTTTTATACCAAAGCAATAGCTGATCCTTTGATCGGACATTTTTTTACAGAAACCAATTTTTCGTTAGAAGGGCATATTCCAATAATGGTTTCATTTTGGGAAACGGTTTTGCTCGGAGGAAAATCTTATCATGGAAACCCAATGATTAAGCATTTTAAGCTGAATGATAATTACCCGATGCAAAAACAGCATTTTGAAAGATGGTTAATCCTTTGGAAAGAAACTATTTATGAAAACTTTAGTGGAGAAAATGCCGACGAAGCGTTGTTCCGCGGAAAATCTATTGCCCAGATCATAGACTATAAAGTAAACGGAGAACGCGTTCTTTAACAAGATTTTATGCCGATAAAAGAAGCATTGTAAAGTTTTAAAAATTTCTTCTACAGAAAATCCGGAAGGATCTTTGGATAGTTATCCTCTTTAATTATACTTCTTTTATAAAATAACACAAAAACCACTTAAAAAGCAGCAACACCAATTGTGCCCCATAATTTCGCCTTGCTATTTTAATAGGGTACCAGTGGGAAAAGTTGAACCTGCCGTTAAATATTTTAGCGACTAATAAGAATTTCTATCTAACCTGATGTTGCAAAGCAAAAGATAAAAAGCTGCCATCAATAGCCAAAGCAAAAGCCAAAACCAGGGCAGGTGTAAACCCTTTAATTTCAAAGCCGGAAAATATTGCGTCTGCTATTTTAACTACAATTGCGGTAACAAATAACCGGATCACAAAAGAGAGTAATCCAAGCGTAAGCAGGTTTAAGGGAAAGCGGATAACAGCGCCGATGGTTGCATTGAGCAAACCAATTACCAACGCAACCAAAATAGCGGTCCCGAAATTGCGGATGATAATGGTTGGCAAAAAATGAGAAAGCAACAGGATGATGCCCGCGTTTACAAATAATTCGATAATAAAGTGCATTGAAATTTTTTTTAGAATTTATAGTTAAGCAATGGTTAAAGCTAAAAATTTCTAGCATAAAAACTTCCACTGCTAATTCTTATCGAACTTTAACTGTTTCGGAAAGGTATCTGGCCCAGTAAAAGGTATTTAACAAAAAAGCCGGAAAAAATTCCCGGCCTTCACTAATTTTTAGTTGCTAAAAGAAGCATTGCCTATTTTAATTCTCGCCGCGCTTTAAACCATATTTTTCTATTTTACTGTACAAATGGCTGCGCTGGATGTCAATATCATCAGCAGTTTTAGATACGTTCCAGCCATTTTTTTCCAGCTTGAATTTGATGTATTCGCGCTCTGCAAAATCCTTGTATTCCTGGAAGCTTTTAAAGTTATCAAAATCAGGGTGCGCTGCAGCCACCTGATGTGTTTCTGCAACCGGGGCAGACGGATTGGCAAAAGTTTTTACATCTGCATCGGTAATGGTTTTATCACTTAAAATAATTAAACGCTCAATCATGTTGCGCAGTTCGCGGATGTTGCCCGTCCAGGGCAAAGCTTTCAGTGCTTCCATACCTGCTTCTGATACTTTTTTTGCCGGCATGCCGTATTCGGTACAAATTTCTTCCAGAAAACTTTTGGTAAGCAGCGGAATATCGTCCCGGCGTTCGCTTAATGGTGGCACATGGATCAGGATCACACTTAAACGGTGGTACAAATCCATTCGGAAATTGCCCGCTTCAATTTCTTTCTGCAAATCTTTATTGGTTGCTGCAATTACGCGTACATCCACATCAATTTCCTTTTCGCCGCCAACGCGGGTAATTTTATTTTCCTGCAAGGCGCGCAATACTTTGGCTTGTGCGGAGAGGCTCATATCGCCAATCTCGTCTAAAAATAAAGTACCGCCGCTGGCAGATTCAAACTTACCGATCCGTTGTTTTACTGCGGAAGTAAAAGAGCCTTTTTCGTGGCCAAAAAGTTCGCTTTCAATTAATTCCGAAGGAATAGCTGCGCAATTTACTTCAATTAAAGCAGCATTAGAGCGGTGCGATTTTTCGTGCAGCCAGCGGGCAACTAATTCCTTGCCGCTTCCGTTTGCGCCGGTTACCAGCACACGGGCTTCGGTAGGGGCAACACGGTCAATCGTTTCTTTTATCTTACCAATTGCCTGAGATCCGCCCAGGATTTCGCGTGTTTTAGAAACCTTTTTCTTTAAGACTTTGGTTTCTGTAACTAAAGAACCACGGTCTAAAGCATTTCGTACCGTAATCAACAAACGGTTCAGATCAGGTGGTTTGCTGATAAAATCAAACGCGCCTTTTTTACTTGCTTCTACCGCCGTTTCTACCGTGCCGTGGCCAGAAATCATGATAAAAGGAAGGTCGGGTTTATAAGCTAAACCATCTGTAAGCACTTCCAGCCCGTCCATACGGTTCATCTTGATATCGCACAGCACTAAATTATAATCCCCTCTTTTAATCAGGTTAAGCCCGTCAACGCCATTGTCCACATCATCCACCTGATAATCTTCGTACTCTAAAATTTCCCGAAGGGTACTTCGTATAGCACGTTCATCATCTATAATCAGAATTTTCGACATTAATTTTTATTGCTTAAAAGGAGTAGTGAATTTGGGCGCTAAGATAGAAGTTTTGTTAATTAAAAAGACAAACCCTTCTCCTGTTAGGGAAAAGGGTTTGATGTAAAAAACCGGATGCAAACCTGTAAGCCGGGTTCTGTGCCCGGTTTCCCGGGTTTCTGCCATTTATCTGGGATGATGGTTGCCCATCACCTCAATCAGCCTACCCGTTCCGGCGTTACTGCTGCCAGTAACGGAAGCGGGCCGCTTCCTGTAATTGCCGGAACCTATTTGGCCTTTCAGCTCCTGAGGTTTACCGCAAGGCATGTTGCCATGCCAGGCCGTGCGCTCTTACCGCACATTTTCACCCTTACCGGCATTGCTGCGGCGGTTTATTTTCTGTGGCACTTGCTGTCGCCCATCCGGAGTGGCGCCTTCCCGTTAGGAAGCAGGATGCCCTGTGCTGCCCGGACTTTCCTCCCCGAAGGAAAAACCAGCGGAGCGGCAGAACGTTTTGCTGTGGCGAAGATAGGAAATAGGTTTGAGAGTGGGGTGAGCGGTGAGCGGGGTGAGAGGAGCGGGGTGCGGGGTTTTGGGTTCGGGGATTTAGGGGAGAGAGCGACAGGCCGAATGCTAAAATTAAAGCAAAGGCGGAAAGATTATGCTCGTATTGGCCGCTCCTCGTTCCTCAAACCTCACTCCTCTAAAAACAAATCATTTTTAACTTAGTTATAGCATTCAGAACTGATAAAAAACTAAAACATGAAAAAATATAACCACATTTTACTGATTGCTGCTTCTGTATTTATTGTTTCTTGCGGGCAAAGTGATTCTAAAAAAGCTGAGGCACAAAAAGAAGCTTTGGCTGATACCACAAAAACAACGGATTTAGTACAGATAAATACTAATGATATGGGTTTTGTTAACGAAGCGGCACAAGGTAGCATGATGGAAGTACAATTAGGCCAATTGGCACAACGCAATGCTTTGAACCAGCAAGTAAAAGAATTTGGTGCGATGATGGTAAAAGACCATACCAAAGCAAGTGTTGAACTTAAAAATATAGCAAACGGTAAAAAATTAGGGCTTCCGGTTAGTTTGGATAAAGACATGCAAGACCGTGTAGATTCTATGAGTATGCAAAGCAGTGCGGGCTTTGATTTGAAATATATGGATATAATGGTTGCCGCGCATAAAAAAGATGTAGCTGCTTTTGAACATGCCACGACCGCTTTAAAAGATCCGGATTTAAAAGCTTTTGCGGTTAAAACATTGCCTGTTTTAAAAATGCACTTGGCAGATGCAGAAAAATTAGATGCTGCCATTAATAAAAAGAATACTGCCAACAATAACAAAATGTAAGCGTATTTAAGTTTGTAAAAGCGGCTGTTACTTATTTTAAAGCTGGATTTTCCTGAAACAATTATTTGTTTTTCGGAAGGTTCAGCTTTGTTTTTTTAGTTAATTTAGGGTAGATAAAAGAAGCAGGGCCAACGCCTGTTTTAGCCGGAAACCAATACTGTTTTTATCGGGTTAGTTTAACTTCTTTATCAAAAAAATAAATTGCTAATATTTTTAGTAAAACTCTATTTAAACCTTTACTTTTATAAAAAATTATCAGCATGAAAACACAACAAAAAGTTGCCCTTAAAGGAAGCTACCGCATGGCTCCGGAAAAAACAGAACTTAAAAAAGTAGATCCGGAAAAGTTTATAGAGGTTACAGTACGTATCCGCAGAAAAAAATCAATTGATGAAGCACTTGCTTCCGGGCAAACCATTAGCCGGGAAGATTATGAAAAGGAATTTGGCGCTTCGCAGGAGGATGCAGACGCAGTAGAAACTTATGCACAGGAACATCATCTTACTACTGTTGAAGTACATTTGGCCAGAAGAAGTGTGATTTTAAAAGGTAAAATCAGTGATTTTGCAGAAGCATTTGCTGTAGATCTACACGGTATTGAAAGTGAACCGGGTGTACAAACTCGTATCAGAACGGGTGACATTCATGTCCCTACAAACCTGGAAGCTATTATTACCGGCGTTTTTGGTTTTGATGAACGTCCGGCTGCAAGGCCAATGTTTCAAATTTATAAACAGGAAAATAAAATTGTGGACCATGCTGCAGCGCCTTCAGCTTATACAGCAGACCAGTTGGCAAAAATATACGGTTTTCCAACAGGCGTAACCGGAAAAGGACAAAGTATTGCCATTATCGAATTAGGCGGAGGTTACAAAACTGTTGATATTACCAACTACTTTAAAAGCCTGGGCATTAAAAAACCTACGGTAAAAGCAGTATCGGTTGATGGCGGAAAAAATGCACCGACAACGCCTGATAGTGCCGATGGCGAAGTTTTGCTGGATATTGAAGTAGCAGGCGCTGTAGCACCCGAAGCAACAATTGTAGTTTATTTTGCGCCAAATACTGATCAAGGTTTTTTAGATGCCATTACCAAAGCCGTACATGACACTACCAACAAACCTTCGGTAGTTTCTATTAGCTGGGGTTCGGCAGAAGTAAACTGGACGCAACAGGCGATGACCAACTTTAACGAATCTTTTAAAGCTGCTGCCCTGCTTGGCGTAACCATTTGTGTTGCTGCCGGAGATGCAGGTTCAAGCGATGGTGTAACAGATGGTAAAGTGCATGTAGATTTTCCGGCTTCCAGTCCGTATGCTTTAGCTTGCGGCGGTACAAAATTAACAACTGATGGCAGTAATAAAATCACTTCCGAAACCGTATGGCACGCTGCAAGCGATTCGGCAACTGGTGGTGGCGTAAGCGATTTTTTTCCGCTACCAGATTACCAGGCAAATGCAAAAATCCCGGTTTCGTTAAATACTAACTTTAAAGGCCGTGGTTTGCCTGATGTTGCCGGCGATGCTGATCCAAGTACAGGTTATAAAGTTTTGGTTGACGGGCAGCAATATGTAATTGGCGGAACCAGTGCTGTTGCTCCGCTAATGGCCGGATTACTTGCCTTAATTAATCAGCAGAAAGGAAAACCTGTTGGCTTTATCAATCCAACTTTGTATTCCACACCTAATTTATGCCGTGATATTACCAGCGGCGATAATAAAACTACGCAAACTAAAACTGGCTACGCAGCCGGCAAAGGATGGGACGCTTGTACTGGCTGGGGCGTATTATCGAAATTGCCATAATTTTTTAGTGGTAAAAGAAGCATCTGCAATAGGTGCTGTAAGAATAACGAAACCTTCTTCATTCTAATTAGGATTGAAGAAGGTTTCGTTGTTTTAAGAATTACTGTAGAATTTATTGAAAGAATAAAAGATCAGATTATCTTTTAACCACTTTTTTTAAATCTCCAATTAAAAGTCCGGTCCGGTAATCTACTCCTTTTTTGGTTAGATGATAAGGTGTATCAAACATTAAACTATCAGGCATCATGTATTCTTCAGGCGTAGAAATTAATAGAAACCGGTGTTCTTTTAATTGCTGTTCAACTTGTTTGATAGCTGCAACAGAAACTTTATAAGATGAATATTGATAGCCCGGAAAAGTTATATATAATTTTGCTTTTTTCTGCTCAACTGCATTTCTAAAATTGATCAAAGCTTTTAATGCATCATTGTTAAAACTTTTTGTAATTGCAGGGTATGGTTTTGGGTTTTCTCCGGGTAACTTCCAATGTACACAAGCATCGCCAAAAGTATTAAAAGCTTTGCGGTCATAAATCCCAACAATGGTATCTTTTGGATACTTGTAAAATAAAAATAAAGGTTGAAGTTTGGATTGTGCATACTCGGGAAGCAACAGCAGAAGTTTTAAATATTGCCTATTACCTAACAAGTTTTTACTTTTTGGTACAATATCCGTTACTAACGAAAAAAGTTCTCCTTCACCATCTGCCAAGTTTCCGTAAAATTGCTGGTATTCAGCAGCTAAAATAATAATATCGCCCTCTTTAATATATTGCAATGTATTAGAAAGCATATATTTTAAACCAATGTTAATGTGGATGCCTGTATTAATTGGATTTAAGTGTAACGAGTCTTTAATCAGTTTACTATCCAAACCAAAAGCCAGATTAGAACCACCAATAAATATTATCCTGGGCTTACGTGTATTTTTTAAAAGTTCATTTTTATCAATCTGGGTATAAAGCATATTTTCCCTGCTTTGTTTAACGGGCAAAAATATAGCTGCAACCAAAAATGCAAACAGGCTAAAGATTAGGATAAATGCTTTTTGAAAGAAAGTTTTAACCATTTAAAATTGGAAATAAATAAATTGCCTTTGAGAGAATTCCCCAAAAACAGCAATTAAAATTAATAGGATAAAATAAGCAGCAAATCGTATATAAACAGGCTTTTGTGCTATTTTTTGTGCCAGGTTTATTTTGATTTGCAAATATTGTACAAGTTCAAGAAACACGATAAGTAATACACATAAAGCTAAATCTTTGTTGTTTAGATTGTATCCTTCCATTAAATGTTGATGGTTTTTTAACAGATCAGGCATACCGGTAAAAATATGTTTAGCAATGTAAAAAGCAGTTTGCACGTTATCTGCCCGAAAAAATATCCATGCAAAACAAACCAACAAAAATGTAGTCAGCGTAGGCAGAAAGATAATTTTATCGATAAAAAGAGCATTACTGATTTTTTGACGGAAGTTTTTGGTAACCAAAGCAAAAATTAAGTAAAAGCCATGTAAAGCCCCCCAAATTACATACGTCCAGTTTGCGCCATGCCATAGGCCACTTACTAAAAAAACTATAAACAGGTTTAAATACCAGCGCGGAATAGTAACGCGGTTTCCTCCTAAAGAAATGTAAAGATAATCGCGGAACCAGGTGGATAAAGAGATATGCCAGCGTTGCCAGAACTCATGCAAACTTTTGGCCTGATAAGGTTTGTTAAAGTTAGTGAGCAGTTTAAAACCCATTACCCTGGCTATGCCAATGGCCATATCAGAATAACCGGAAAAATCACAAAAAATCTGAAAGGCAAAAAATACAGTTGCCAGAATTAAGCTGAAACTGTTGTAATCTTTTGGATGATTATAAACCGTATCAACAACAATAGACAAGCGGTCTGCAATTACTACTTTTTTAAACAAGCCCCAGGCAGCCAGTTTTAATCCGCCAGTAACCTGGTTATAATTAAAATCGTGCTTCTCCCTAAACTGATATAAAATGTTCTGTGGCCGCTCAATTGGTCCGGCTACCAATTGCGGATAAAACATTACATATAAAGCATAAATGCCAAAATGCCGTTCGGCAGGATGATTGCCGCGATATACTTCAATGGTATAACTCATGGCCTGAAAAGTATGAAAAGACAAGCCAATAGGCAACAAAATAGACAAGTATGGAAGCTGATAATTTATACCAAAACCCTGAAATAAGTAAGTAAGGTTATGATTAATGAAGTTGAAGTATTTAAAAAAAGCAAGTACGCCAATATTGGCAATTAAACTTAACGTTAAAAACAGCTTTCGTTTTTCCCCTTTTGCATTTTCAATCCATATACCTGCAAAATAATCTACTACAATTGTAAACCCTAAAATCAATATATAAACGGGTACAAATGCCATGTAAAAATAGCAACTGCTTAGCAGGAGCAGTAACCACCTTTTTTGATAAGGAAATATAAAATATAACGTGGTTACAATGATGAAAAAAACTAAAAAAGGGTAGGAGTTAAAAAGCATGTTTTCGGTATAGCTATTACCAATTTGTTAATCAAATTTAATTGTGCAATGGTTATAAAAATACGTTAAACTATTACTTTAAACCAATAACAAAGGTTACAGCAGACAAATATTATAATCAGTTTTTAACAGCAGTAACCACATAGCTAACCTGTTCTTTTAAATAGATGTTCCAATCAGCCAAGGTTTGTGCTGATGGAATATAATCACCAAAGTTTACAAGCCCTTTACCGGCAAAATAATTACAAGGATAAGGTACTGCGTTTATGCCTGCTTTTTTGCAGATTAACAAAGCCCGGCGCATGTGGAAAGCAGAAGTAACCAATACGTAAGGTGGCGGCAAATGCTTAGCTGTTAAAATAGTTTTTGAAAATTGTATGTTTTCTTTGGTATTACGTGATTTCTTTTCAAATAGTAAGGTGCTGTCTGGAAAATGAAAAGTAGTGAGTTCTGATCTGATCCAGTTACCTTCAGTAAAATTAAATTTATCGGGAAGAAGATTGGCACTTCCACCGGTGAAAAGCAAGTGCGTTACTTTTCCGGCTTCTTTAAGCTTGATTCCCTGGATAAAACGATCAGCAGCCCAATTTAAATAACCTTTACCGGTATCATCTTCCGATACATATCCGCCTAAAATAATTGCACAACTATAACTTGGGTTTTTTAAAGATACAGGCGCTACATCCCAATATTTAGCAAACTGGTTTAAAAGGGAAGTATTGGAAAAAATAAGCAGCAACACCAACGCCGTTATTAACAGCCTGCGTTTGTACTTGTTATTTTTGATAAAACAAGCACATAACAACAAGACTAAAACCCATGAAACAGGATAGAGAAAATAGACCAGTAATTTTGATAGTATAAAAAACATGCAATGTTTATTACATTTTTTAGTTAAACCTGATCCTAAAATTGGATAAAAACACTATGAATACTCGCAAATTTTAGGTTGATAAAAGAAGCATTAGAAGTTATATTTTTAACATGCCGTATTTAACAATGGCATAAATTGCACGAAAACCATCTTTCCATCCAATTTTTTTTCCTTCCAGATAAGTTCTTCCGTAATAAGAAATGCCTACTTCATAAATCCTGATTCCTGGAATACGTGAAATTTTTGCGGTAATTTCAGGTTCAAAGCCAAACCGTTTTTCTTTCAGGATTATTTTTTGGATAATATCTGTTTTAAAAAGTTTGTAGCAGGTTTCCATATCGGTTAAATTTAAGTTAGTACACATATTGGAAATAAAAGTTAAGAACTTGTTTCCGATAGTATGCCAGAAAAACAAAACACGGTGCGGGTTACTGCCCATAAAACGGGAACCAAAAACCACATCTGCAAAACCGGTTACAACAGGTTTAAGCAGATCATTGTATTCGTTCGGGTCATATTCCAAATCAGCATCCTGAACAATTAAATATTCTCCGGTAGCTTTTGATATGCCTGTATGCAATGCAGCGCCCTTGCCCTGGTTAAATTCATGTTTAAAATAAGTTATAGGCAAATCCTGATTGTTGGATATATAATTCAATAATACTTGTTCAGTAGCATCGGTCGAACAATCATTAATAATAATAATTTCTTTGCTTATATTATTTACAAGTTCAACTTGTTTTAATTTATTTAGAATGAGGTGTATGGTCGGTGCTTCATTATAAACTGGTATTATAACAGATAATTTTGTAATCACATCTAATGTTTAATAAATAATATTTTGATTGACGTATAAATTTCCGAAGATACATTTTTTGTCTTATTGGTTATACTTCAAGCTCTGGTGATTGGTACGCAATTGCTTTTTTTTACAATTCAGGTTTGATGTTAAACCTTTGCGGTTTACATTTGCACTTATGATGCTTCGGCGTGTAATATCCCTTTTTCTGCTTGTATCAGTATTATCTGCAAATTTTAGCAGGTTATATGTTTATGCTGGTTTTGAGATGAACCAAAAATACATCGCCGCAAATTTATGCGAAAACCGGGGCAAGCCATGGCTGCACTGTAACGGGCATTGTTATTTGATGAAAAAAATTAAGCAGGCCGAAGAGAAGGAAAGGAGCGAAGAACGGCAAATACAAAAAAAACTTTTTCAGGAAAGCGATTTTGTTGCTTCAGCTAAAATTAAGTTTCATACCTCGCTGCTCCAAATTATTGTAACACCTTATCAATCTGCTTCTCCGACACCAAATCCTGGTGCAATTTTTCGCCCTCCGCAAAAAGGATAAATACTTCTTTTAAGGCTATTATTTAATTACCGCTTATTTTTTATAAGCAGGATTATGCTTGTATGCTTTGCATTACAAGCCTGGCCTGTAATTGTTTAATTATTCTATTTACTGATCATATCCGGAAGGGTTTCTTCTAAACTGTTTCATGAAACGATACTTCTTTTACCTGTTCTTTTTTACATTTTCATCTGTTGCCAGCGCCCAGGATTTGCTGCGGGGATCGGTTACTGATGCCATTACCCACGAAGCTTTACCGGGTGTAGTGGTTAGTTTTACAAATACTGGTTCGGGTACTTTTAAAGATATTACCCAAACCAATGCCCTGGGTAAATATAGTTTGGCATTACCGGCAGGAGCGGTTAAAATCCGTTTTTCGATGACTGGTTATAATACACAAATAGTTGGTCGTACAGTATCAACATTAAATATTGAAATGAAACCAGCAATGCTTGATTTGCAGCCGGTTATTGTTTCGGCCAGCCGGGAACAGCAGGCAAGGCAAAATGCACCCATCGCCATTAGTAAAATCACTTCAACCCAAATTCAGGATACCAAAGCAACAGCGCCTTACCAGTTGCTTAATAAAGTTGCCGGTGTTTACATGGTTGATCTGGGCAACGAGCAGCACACCATGGCAATCCGCCAGCCTATTACTTACAATGCTTTGTATTTATATATGGAAGATGGTTTACCAATCCGCCCAACCGGGATTTTTAACCATAATTCTTTGTATGAAATTAACATGGCAGGCGTAAAGGATATTGAAGTGATCAAAGGGCCGGCATCGTCGCTTTACGGAAGTAATTCTATTGGCGGCGCCATCAATTTTATCACCCAAAACCCACCTGCCGGTTATGCTGGTAATGTGAGTGTTCAGGGCGACAATTACCATTACCGCCGGGTTGATGCCGATGCTGGTTTTACCAGTGGAAAATTTGGTTTGTTTGCTGGTGGTTACATTGCCCGTCAAAAAAACAGCTGGCAGGATTATTCTGATTTTGATAAGTATTCCGGCAATTTAAAAGCTACTTATGATTTTGATCGTGCTACGCGTTTAACTGCTGCTGCCAGCTACAATTACCTCAACACACAAACGCCCGGAACGTTAGACAGTGCACATTTTTATAACCGCAGCTATGGCTCCAACCAGCGTTTTACTTACCGCAAAGTTAACGCTTTCAGGGCAAGCGCAAGGTTGGATCATACCTGGAACGAAAAGAACAATACTTTTTTTACCGCCTTTTTCCGGGATAATTCTACCGCACAATTGCCCAGTTATTATATTGCTGATGTTCGGAACGCTGCCGGACAATACCAGAGTTCTAACGGACAAGTGAACGATCAGAAGTTTCGGAGTTACGGCTTTCTGGCGCAGCACCGATCTGATTTTGATTTCCTGCATGCCCGGTTAATTATCGGCGCTTACCTGGATGATAGCCCCAGTTCTTACTATGCGCAATACCTTAGCATTACTAAAGATGTAAAAAACAATTACTACACCGATTTTACCAATACAGGCACTTACCTGGATAATTATCAAATTAAATTATTTAACACTGCTGCTTATACACAAGTTGAGATAAAGCCAACTGATGCCTTGCGCATAGTAATGGGTTTGCGTTATGATAACGTGCATTACAATTTTGCAAACGGTTTGCCGCCAGGCAATACCAAATACAAACAGCAGGAAACCAACAACTTTAACATTGTTGCGCCCAAACTTGGTTTAACTTATGATTTAGGTAACAATAAAGGTTTTTACGCCAATTACAGTGTTGGTTTCCAACCACCGGAAACAAGTAATTTGTATAGTTCGCGGCAGTTAGTGCCACTTAAACAAGCTACTTTTAACAATTACGAATTGGGTGGATGGTTCTCGGCATTAAATAAAAAAATGTATTTCGAGCTGAGTTTGTATGATTTGGAAGGCAACAACGAAATCATCAGTCAGCTTTTGCCTGATAATACTACACAAAACCAAAACGCCGGAGCAACACGGCACCGCGGTATAGAATACAGCATTAATTTTTTACCGGTAAAAGAAGTATCTTTCCGTTTTAGCGGCACAAATGCCCAGCATACTTATGTTGAATACAGCGAAGTAGCAACTAATGCAGCCGGAAAAACTTATTCCATCAGTTACAACGGCAACCGCATGAACAATGCGCCGGCCTGGATTGCCAATTCTGAAATTACTTACAAACCTATGTATTTAGAAGGTTTCCGCATAGCAGGAGAGTGGCAGCATATTAATTCTTATTTTACCAATCCCGCCAATACTAAAACCTATCCGGGCTATAACATTTACACCCTGCGTTTGGGTTACAATTTTAATAAAGAGGTGCTAAAAGGGGCAGGCGTTTGGTTAAACATATTGAATTTAACCGATAAGCTTTATGCAACCACAGTTACCGGCAATTCTTACGGCGATACTTACAACGCTGCACCTCCCAGAATTTATACTTTAGGTATCAGTTATTCCTTTTCCAAACATTAATTTTATGTTGATAAAAACAGCATCCCCCATACTTTCTCCGCCAGAAAAAACCGGCAAGACTCAATCTCGTGCTAAACGTAATTTTTATAAATGGCACCGGGTTTTAGGTTTGATGGCGCTGGTCCCGGTAATTTTCTGGACGATTAGTGGCTTGTCGCATCCGTTCATGTCAAACTGGTTCCGCCCTTTTATCCCGCAGGAAGTGTTCAAGCCAAAATCACAGGCGGCAATGCAGCCGCAACTTTCTATTCAGGAAGTTATGGATCGAAACCATCTCACAGAAATTATGAATTTCAATCTGCTTAATTTTGATCGAGGCACTTTTTATCAGGTTTTAAACCGTGATAGTATCTATCAATATTATTCTGCTGATAACGGAAACGTACTTCCTAATGGTGATCGAATTTACGCCGTTTATTTAGCCAGATATTTTACAGGCGACAAAAAATCACCGGTAAAAGAAGCACGGCTGCAAACTTCTTTTGATAGGAATTATCAACCAATTAACCATTTATTACCTGTTTGGAAAGTTTCTTTTAACCGGCCCGATGGCATGGACATTTATGTTGAAACCAGCCAAAGCCGCCTGGCAACTTTTAACAACAATACACGAAAAGCTTTTTTGTGGGTTTTTGAACAGTTCCATACCTGGCAATTTCTGGCTGCAATCGGAGGCGAAAAATTCAGGATCATAGTGTTGTTAATTATCGTTAGCGTGATGTTTTTATCATTGCTGAGTGGTTTAACGGTTTATGGTTTGTTTTGGAAAAGATTTAAAGCCATCCAACAAAAACGAAAAACCGAAGGCCGGGAAGACAAACGTTTTCTACATCGTTTTCACCGGCAAATCGGACTGATTGTTTCTTTTGTGCTATTTACTTTTGTTACCAGCGGCGCTTTTCATCTTTTGGTAAAGCTGCACAATATCGGGCCCTCAAAAATAAATTATTCTCAAATTGTGAACAGAAAAGAGTTGATATTATCGAACTTAAAGCTGTCAGTTCCAGATTCTACTATTAAAAAAATTGCGGTTGTCCGTTTTCAAAACCGTGTTTATTATCAGGTTTTAAATGATCAGAAACAGATTTTATATTTTGATGCAGCCAATGGACAGGAATTGCAGAACGGCGATCAGCAGTATGCTGCTTTTATCAGTAATTTTTATAGAAGCGGTGGCCATCAGCAAAAAGGTCCTCAGCAGAAATTAAGCATTACGCAGATCAGGCAGTTTGATAACGAATATGGGTTTATCAATAAACGTTTGCCGGTAGAAAAGATCAGTTACCCGGGCCAGGAAAACTGGTATATTGAAACTACAACTTCAAAATTAGCCACAACTGTTGCGGGAATTGATCGGGCAGAAGGATTGTCTTTCATCTTTCTGCACAAATATTTTGGCATGACCTGGGCCGGAAAAGATGTTCGTGATCTGGTAAGTATGCTTTCTGCTCTCGGCGTTTTAGTAGTTTCGCTTTTTGGCTTTGCTTCTTTTATCAGCAATAAATCTGCTTAAAATATTTTTTAGCATGAAAAAAATAACTTTGTTTGCTTGTTTAATTATTTCGGTTTTGGCTTGTAACCAAAGCAATCAGCAGACTGCACAAAAACAATCAGATTCAATTTCTGCCGGTAAAAACAGCATTCAATATACTTGCCCGATGCACCCGAAAATTGTTAAAAATAAACCGGGCGTTTGTCCGAAATGCGGAATGGATTTGGTTGAAAAAGAATAATGCTTCTTTTATCAACCTAAAAACTGTATGAGTTGCTAAATTGCCTAATTAAATTATGATGAAAAATAAACTGATATTTGCCGCTTTGCTGCTGGTTTTTGCAGCTTGTAAAGACATTAAAAAAGAAGAAAAAGCACTGGAAAGCCAGGTGATGGACTTGCACGAAAAAGTAATGGCCGATGGTGAAACGGCAATGAAAAATAAGATGAAAATGGATACGCTCATCCTTAAAAAAGACAGTATAAAAAAAGCATTCCCGGCATTGGATACTTCCGCAGAAAACAAAACAATGCGTAGTTTAAGCAGCCAAATTGTTAAAGCCGATAATGCCATGAGCGATTGGATGCACAATTACAACCCGGATTTTACCGGAAAACCCCATCAGGAAATTATGCAATATCTGGAACAACAAAAAAAACAGGTCGGGCAAATCAATGTGGAATATAATTCCGTTATCCAGTTATCAAACCAATATTTGTTAAAGTATAAAAAGAAATGAAAAAACTGATGTGGCCTGTAATGGCCTTGCTTGCTTTTACAGCCTGCAATAATAAAGTTAAAGAAACCAAACTGCCCATTTACGGTACACGGGAACCTATTACCAAAATGGTTGGCGGCAAACAGGTAACCGATACGGTTTATGCCACCATTCCGCCTTTTAGTTTTGTTGATCAGGAACGGCAAACCATCACCGAAAATGACCTGCATGGAAAAATATATGTGGCCGATTTTTTCTTTACTTCCTGCCCGTCTATCTGTCCGGTTATGCAGCGCAATATGGTTTCTGTTGCTAAAGCTTACCAGGGCAAGCCAGATTTTAAACTGGTTTCTTTTACCATTGACCCGCGACATGATACTATTCCGGTTTTAAAAGAATATGCGGAGAAGCTGGGCGCAAAAGCCGATCAGTGGTATTTTTTATTAGGGAAGAAGGAAGATGTTTATCAGTTGGCCGAAAAAAATTATTTGGTTTCGGTTTCCGAAAGCAATACGGCGCCGGGCGGTTATGTACACCAGGGCTGGTTGGTTTTGGTGGATAAAAAAGGGCGTGTAAGAGGCGCTTATGACGGCACCGATAAAAAGCAGGTTGATCAATTAATTGTAGATGTTAAAGTGCTGATGGACGAAGAGGAAAACCCGAAAACATGAAGCGCCTGATCGTTCTCCTTTTACCTTTTACCTTTATCCTTACAACCATTTTCGTTTCCTGCCAAAGCGAATCAGAAATTGAATATAAAAGATATTACATTCAGGGACGCAATATTTATCAAACCCAATGTAAAAACTGCCATGCCGAAAACGGAGAAGGTTTAGGCGGATTAATTCCGCCGTTACAAGCAGCAGATTATCTCAAGAAAAATAAAGGGCAACTGGCCTGCATTATCCAAAATGGTTTAAAAGGGGCGATACAGGTAAACGGAAAAACGTATAACGGACAAATGCCTGCACAAACGCAATTATCGCCTATAGAAATTGCCGAAGTAATTACTTATATAAGCAATTCTTTTGGAAATAAGCAGGGGATTTATCAGGTTGAAAAAGTGAATGTGGATTTAGGAAATTGCCGATAAGTATGCTGTAAATTTTAGGTAGGTAAAAGAAGCATGTAGCAGTGTAAGGAGTTTTCTTTTACCTGCCTTATATAACCTTAATGCACAATCATAAGGTGTTTATTCCTCAACAATATTATTTTTTAGTGTTTCACCAAGATTTGATAAATTAAATGTTGGAATAGTTAAAACGGGAATGCCAGAAAGAGCAGTAAGATTTGTAATGTATGCTCTTAAATATGGAAAGACAATTGCAGGTGCGTTAATAACAAATAAGCTATTCTTATAAGATTCAAGATTAGCATTTGCTGTGTATTCAAAGATAGATTCTGTTTCTAAATGGATTTCAAACTTTTCTTCTTCTTCTTTAATATTAACACCAAGCTGTAATTGAAATTGATTAATGTCTTTGAAAACATATCCTTTTGCAGTAAAGCCAACAGAAATTTTTTGTTTTCCGGGTTCCTTAAAAGTAAGGTGGCTTTCCTTTACTAAAAAATTAACAAATTGAATACTTGCTTCTGGATTATTAATCACGCTGCTGTATAATAGGAATTGTTAGATAATAATAAAGTATTTTGATTATTTGGCTGAACTTCGTAGGAAACAGTAGTTGGCTGGGTAAATGTTAAATATTCAATTACCTCATCAGCGTGCGGGCCTTGAAAACCTAAATCTTCAATTCCAGCCCAGTCCCGGTCAAATTCTTCCTGGGAAGTATTTGAAAGAATCTCTTTTAGTTTTTGAGCCATTTCTGAAATCATTTTACTAAGTTAAGTATTTATCCGGATAAATTACCTTAAAAGGCCGTAATATTACCTCTTCTATAGCTATTACGCAAACTTGTACCCTTTGGTTTATAAACATGTATTCATGTCTCTTTTCATTAAAATGCATCGTAACTACTTTGTTGTAATTATCATTAGCTCTTATAGATTTGTATGGAAATAAACCTTTCAATTTTAAGTATGCGATAATGTTTGGAAGGATAAATTTACTGTCTTCCTTAAGTTTTCCACTTTGTTTCAACACTTCAATGGTTTGTGCAATATATCCTGCTGGTGATTTACATTACCCATTAAATCATAACAATCTTTTGATAGATCGAGCTGACAACGACCAATAATATACTCTTTGCCTCTCTTTTTATATGAACCTTCTCCCCAAGCTTTTGCCCAGTCCATATTCGTATCCCAAAAGTAATAACCAAAGCCTAACCAAGCGTCAGCGCGACGGCACTCATAAGGGCCGTCTGTTTCAATTTCATCAACGTTGTCTTTATCCTCTAAAGTTTGATAGGCAGTAATAATCATTGTTAGCTTATTGTAAGATCAAGAATTTTAAACTAACAGTTCTATTAACAATGTTATGAGGAATAATCTTGTACTCCCATTTTTTACCATCATGTTTTGTTGTGTATTCTGATGCATACTTGCAATACTTTTCTGCCGCAATCTTTTTTGCTAAAACCTCATCTGCTTCTACCTGGTTAAACATTTTTGTTTCGAGCATATAAATTGTGTCAGCTGTTTCAACGATAAAATCTGGTTCATATCGTTTAGAATTGTTATCCCAATAGATACGAAATTGATTACGAGCAGGTCTAAGCCATTTTAACACTGCCTGATCGTTTTCTAATATAAAAGCCAAATGCTGTTCTGTTTTAGAATCAAATTTATACTCGAAATGGCAGGCTTTTGTAAATCCTCTGAAAATGTATTTTGTAATTGCACCTGTTGGTTGTACCGTTTCCCTATAATCTTTGTGTCCATTATTGATTAAAGCTGAGAAATTCCATGGTTCAATTGCTACAAAAGGAAAAATCTTTGGTTCCGGGTAATCAGGTTCGATAAGTTTAAAGTTGGCTTTCATTTGCCAATAAACCTTTTCGGCAATTGCAGCTTTAAATTGAAAGATTACCTGATCGATATCAGCGGGATTTGAAAGGTTTGCTTGTAAAGCCTTGTAAGCCTGACCAGCTAATTTATATAGTAAATCTGCATTTTCATCGTAATCAATCTCCGGATAATTAATAACCTCAGCAATAATCGTTTTTACAGAATTGCCATAATAACCGCTGCTGCGCGCCGACAATGTTTCTATCTGATTATCCTTCAAACCCATTCTTATGATTTCCTGATCTAATGCCTGATAAGTTAAACCGGTAGTATCTAAATTAAAATCAGTAAAATAAGCTTGTACATCACCAAGGACTAAATCCATCCTTGGTATTTCGATAATGTTATTTTTATAATCTGTCACTATTGATTTATAAATAACTTTTGCTTCTTCTAAAATTTGTTTGGCAAATAGATTGCCTTGGCCTCTGTTCAGGTTTGTTTCGACTTGTGCTATAACCTTTCTCTCAACTTCATCTTTCTTTAAATCATCTACTTTATTTATACCTAACATTGAACTAAAATCAGGTAATACATTAATAATGGCTTGTTTTGCATCAAGCGTATTTTGTGCCTGCTGCTTTTGCTGAACGTCAGCTATTTTATTTACTTCCTGCTGTTCTGTATCTAATTTAGTTTGAACAACTGTTTTTGATGTTACGATTTCTGTTTTAATATTCAAGTCTTCTACAGCTATCTCTATAAAACTGAGTTTGTTTAATACAGAGTTTGGGTTTTTAGCTGCTTCAATAATACTGTCAAAATTTTCATGTGCTACAATTGTAAGTTTATCAATCTTGTCCACTCCGGTACGTTTTCCGTTGTAAGGAAGCCGCAATCCTCTGCCAATGGTTTGTTCTACCAGTACGGAAGCATTTGCAGCCCGAAGCGGCACAATGGTATATAAGTTGGTAACATCCCAACCTTCCTTCAGCATGTTAACATGGATAACGATTTCGATTTCGTTATCAGTAGATTCAAGAGTTAAAAACTGTTTTTCAATGTCTTCATCCCGCTTTGTGGTAGAATCTATTTGCAATACTTTTCCTTTATATTCACCATCATAAAATTCCTCCGAATTAATTAGCTCAAAAATCTCTTTTGCATGAGCTATATCTTTACAAACTACCAGGATAAAAGGCTTTACTAATTTTACTGCTTCGTTTAAGGCATATATTTCTAATTCCTTTTTAGTATCCTGATGAATGCTGATCGCATCTTCCAACTTTATAATTTCTAATTGTCTTTCGTCAATTCCTTTAGCATCAAAATTTTTCCGTTTGGCGATTGCAGGGTTCTTTACATACTTACCATCAGCCAATGCCTGCGCTAAAGAATATTCATAAACTACGTTTTTAAAATAATTCCCTTTTTCATCAATTGGTGTAGCGGTTAATTCTAAACCTAAAACTGGCTTTAATTCATTAATGGCATTTTTAGATGCATCTGCATGGTAACGGTGTGCTTCATCCATCAAGATTACCAGATCATCCAAATTTGAAAGATATTCCCAGTAAGATTGCCCCAAATATTCCGACAACCGTTTAATACGCGGAGCCAAACTCACGCCATCTTTTTTGCCGCCTTTATTGTCTGAATTAAATTTTGAAATATTGAAGATGTTGATCCGTATTTCACTATCACCAAACAAAGCGCCCTGTTGTGTATAATTATCGCCGGTGATGATAATTGGCCGGTTATGTACAAACTCAGAAATACCGTTAAATACATACTTGTGATAAGCAGGATTGCCAAAATCTTCAATCAGTTTATCGTAAATGGTTAAGTTGGGAGCTAAAACAAAGAAGTTCCGGATTCCCTTTTCCAAGTACAAATAAGCAATACAAGCACCCATTAAACGGGTTTTGCCTACGCCTGTTGCAATAGAAAAAGCAAGTGATGGAAAGGTCCTTTCAAAATCTTTGCATCCCGGAAATTGGACTTGTACTTTACTTAATTCTTCAGCAAGGTTTGCTTCTTTTAGCAGGGAAATTTCATCAGTTATACTTACAACTATATCTAATGCTTTTTGCAGTGGTTCCCGTAAAGATAAGCGTTGTTTTATATTGTTTGCAATCGTGTTCATCAAGGCTTATTCGAAAAGGGATTGCTGGTTTTTTGATTTCTTTTTGCTTTTCTGGTCAGCTATTTCCTGTACAGAAATGGTAGCTTCATTTTCTTCGGATGCTTCTTTTACCGGCATATTTACAATGTTCAAACTGTAATCATCTTTGCCAAATTCGCAGCGGCCCAATAGCATTTGCGGAATTTTTTTGATGCTGATATTGGCATATTTGTTTTTGCAACCTTGTTGAAAAGCTTTGCAGCAGATTAAAAGCGTTTCGCCGGCTTGCATTTCGTTATGGATGCGGTCGAGGCTTTCTACAGTTAAAAACTGCGTGGTGGTAAATATAAAATCCTGTTCGGCGGATTGCCCTTGTTTCCAATAAACGTGTTGGTGTGGCTGGTAACGAAAGCCTTCCTGTTTGGCCATGGCTGCGGCCAGCATTTGTGGGTTGTATTCTTTGGAGATAATCCAGTTGCCGTATTGGTCCTGGTTGAGCAGGGAAGGTGCCAAAGTGTAAAATTTAAAACCGCCGCCGCCTTGCCAATTTACGGCTTTGCTAATTCCGCCTTGCTCACCATCAACTACTTGTTTTAAACGCGGGTAACAATGTGTTTTGGCATGTTCTCCTAATTCGATACCGATCCATTTTCTGCCCATTTTGTGCGCCACGGCTGCTGTTGTACCTGAACCGAGAAAAGAATCAAGAACAAGATCATTAGGCTTGGTACTTAATTCTAAAATTCGTTGAATTAAACGTTCTGGTTTAGGTGTTGCAAATACATTATCAGAATTGAATTGTTTAGCTTCTTTTTTTGCATCTTGATTATCACCAACTTCAACACGAAACCAAATCGTTTTAGACACAATCCCATCTTGCACTTCTGATAGAAACTTTTTTACTGAGGGAACATTGTTTCCAGATTCTCCAAACCAAATTCTATTATCCTTAATTAAAACTTCAAACCTTTCTTTTGAAGTTACCCAACAACGACTTTGTGGAGGTTTAACGATTCTTCCAGAAGGTAAAGTTATTGGATAATCATTTGTGACAGAATAGGTCTTCACAGAAAAATCTGCTGCTTTCCAAACACCTCTTAAATCACTATCTGGATTCTTATACCTAGCATTCATTTCATCTGTTCTTGGTAACAAAAATGGCCGCCAGACTTCTTTACTCTTCGCATAAACTAAAATGTGATCATGGCTATCAGACATCCATTTAGCATCATTTTGAGGTGAATATTTTTTTTCCCAAATAACATTGGAAACAAAGTTTATTCGGCCAAAAACTTCATCACAAAGCACTTTTAAATAATGGCTTTCGTCATCATCAATACTAATCCACATTGATCCTTCATCTGATAATAGATTGCGGAGAATAGTTAAGCGAGGTTTTATTAAATTCAGCCATAAAGAATGCTCAATTCCGTCATCATAATGTTCAAAAGCATTGCCCGTATTATATGGAGGATCGATGTAAATACATTTTATTTTCCCTGCGTAATCCTGTTCTAATGCTTTTAAGGCTAAAAGGTTATCGCCGTGAATAATCATATTTTGCGTATCTGCATCACCATAAGAATATTCAGGGTTTTCAATCAATATGCGTGGTTCCAGCTTCGGTTCTTCACCTTTGCCAATCCAGGTCAGTTCTAATTTCTGGTGTTTTTGTTTCGGCATTCTTTAAATCAATTTCCACTTAATGGTAAATAGTTCTTTGGTTCCCACTTTTTGCTGTAAGCGTTTTTCTACGTCGCTAAGTAAGGTTTCTTTCTTCTCGTCAATTTCATCCTGGGCTTCATATAGAATGCGTCTTTTATCGCCTCTTTTTTTCTCCAGGTCTTTAATTTGCCTTTGCGCTTTTACTTTTTCTTCCAGGTTAAGCATTTTTTTAGCTTCGGCTTTGCGTAGTTTTATTTCGGCATCAAAATCTTCTATTTCTTTTTGCAGTCCAATTTTCATATCGTCTGCCCATTGATCAAGTTTCTCGATCTCCACATCAAAAAATTCCCGGTTTCTTTTCGTGTTTTTCTCAACCAGATTTTCCTGCTCGTTGATAAAAATTTCTTTAAAATGGTTTTTAGTATGATATGGAAGATTGCATTCTTCTCCTTCGGTTGCCGTTAACGAAAAGAAGCGTGCAGATAAACCGGATTCGATAACTTCACCGTCATCGGTTGTATTAGCGATAACGATATAATCTTCTTCATCAAAAGCGGAAATGGTAATCAGCGAAAGCTGCATCCAGCCTTGTTTGCCAATAAAGTTTTCTAATGGCGTGCTAACCGTTTGATTTTTAGGATATTCAAAAACTAATTCTTTTGCTACAGTAATACTGTTTTTACAGGCAATTAATAGGCGTTGCGCTAATGGATGGCCAACGCGGTAAATGTTGGTATCATCCGGAACATACACTTCCGACTTTTTCTGGCCTTCTTTAGGCTTCAAAACCATATACGGGCCGGGATGAATATTTTCGGCAGGAAACGGGTTTTTGTTTAATGTAAAAGCATAATTTTCATTGCTAAAAGAAGCATGTCCGTTTAGGTAATATTTGGTTACTTCCCATAAATTACGCTCAAAAATATTTAGGTAACCTTTGGTTTTTTCGTAATCTATTCGCAGTTTTTCTCTTACTTCTTCATCAATATTTTCTAAAAGCCTTTTTTTTGTATCTTCAATACGTTCGGTAATGTCATCTTTTAATTCGTCTTGCAGCTCATCAAAAGCCTGTTCTATACTTGCCGGATCCCTGCAATCGTTATAAATTTTGGCAATCCTTTTTTCAAAATCAATTCCGCTTCCAATACTGCCTAAAACCTCATCACTCGCCCCAAAAACGCCATCAAATAGTTTAAACTTTTTATCCAGCAGTTCATACACTCTTTTATCGGCAGCGTTGGCTTTATTTAAAAAGTTAACCACAACCACGTCGTATAACTGCCCGTAACGATGGCAGCGGCCTATGCGTTGCTCTATACGTTGTGGGTTCCAGGGCAAATCATAATTAACCACCAAAGAGCAAAACTGCAGGTTTATGCCTTCAGCAGCAGCTTCTGTAGCAATCATGATGGTAGCTTCATCCCTAAAATAATCTACTAAAGCAGCTCTTTTGTCCGCAGTAGGAGAGCCGGTAATCCTGTCCGTGCCTTTGTGTTTTTCGAGCCAGTTGCGATAAATATTGTTTGAATTTTTATCGTTGTTTGTGCCGTTAAAAAGTATGACTTCTCCTTCGTATCCTTTGCCTGGTTCGGATAAAAGGTTAAATAAATATTCCTGTGTCCGTTTTGATTCTGTAAAAATCAGAGCTTTTTTATTGGCACCTAATTCGGATAATTTTTCAAAGCCTTTGTTTAATGCTGTAAACAGTTTTTCGGCTTTTGTATTAAATGGGATGTTATCGGCCAGGTCACGAAATGATTTTAGGTCATTTATTTCATCTTTAATTTGTGCAACTGCTTCGTCTGATAGTTCAACTGCCGTATTATCCGGAAAATTGTCTTCGTCTGCTTCTGCAGTCCATTCATCTTTTATCTCATCAAATAATTCATAATCGCTTTCGACGCGCTCCTCAAATATATGCTCCGAAATTTTATCTTCCAGCCTGTTTGCTAAAGCACTAAGTGTACCTGATATGGCATAGGAAGAAGAAGCCAAAAGCTTTCTTAATATTAAGGTAATAAGCTGTCTTTGGCCTACCGGTAAAGCAAATAATACATCTCTTTGCAAGTAATCCGACACTAAATCGTAAAGTTTTTGCTCATTTTCAGAAGGAAAGAATTCCTCAACAATGGCATAACGATTGGTGTAATTGATGTACTCTTTAACCTGCCTTCTTAAAGTTCGCTGGCAAACAGGTTGCAGCCTTTCTCTTAAAGTATCAAAATTTTCTTTGTCTGCTAATCTTGAAAACTGACTTTTAAAGCTTTTTAAATCACCAAAAACGTAATCATCAATTATGCTTACTAATCCGTATAGTTCTAAAATCGAATTTTGAAGTGGTGTTGCTGTAAGCAGTACTTTTTTTCTTTCAGATAAGGCATTTTTAATAGCATTTCCAATCTTATTAGAAGCTTTGTAAACATTTCTTAATCGGTGCGCTTCATCAATTATTACTAAGTCCCAGGTAACTTTTTTTAAATAAAATTCTTTATTCCTGGCAAAGTGGTAAGAACAAATAACAATTTTATTTTCCTGGTTAAAAGGATTAGCTACGCCATCTTTAATCATTTGGTTAAACGACTTTGCTTCCAAAATAACAGAAGGAAGAAAAAATTTGTCCATCAGCTCCTGGTTCCATTGTTTACGAAGATTAGAAGGTGCAATGATTAAAAGTCTTTGTTTTTTTTCTGCCCAATTTTGGGAAAGTATAATACCAGCTTCAATTGTTTTGCCTAAACCTACTTCATCAGCTAATATCGCCCCATTAGAAAGCGGAGATTTAAACGCGAACAAAGCGGCATCTACCTGATGTGGATTTAAGTCGACTTGGGCGTCTTGCAGAGAAGCAGTAAATTTGTTTATATCATTTGCCGGCTTTCTTATAGTTAAATCATAAGCTAAAAATTTAGCATGATAAGCGGTTAAATTCATTTTAGTAACTGCTGCTGGTGTTTGTTTCGTTATAAAGAAAAGTATAGCAGTTGCTAAAATTAGTCATTTAATCTAATTTTTATAATTGAAATTGACCTTTCTAAATTAAGGGGAAGATTGCTATTAAAAAGTTTGGCCCTGGATTCAATTATCTATTTTTTGTTCGTTGAGCGTTTTAATGCTTAAAAATGGTTGATAAAAGAAGCATGGCTATCAACACTCATACTTCTTTTATCAACTCAAAACTTACAACTCATAACTCACAACCGGCAACCGATTTACTTGATCAAATGGATCACGCCCGTCCGGCTTGGTGCACTGTTTTTATAGCTCATGCCCATCCATTCATTGCCATTTAAGTAAGTTGCTTCTATTTCCCAAACGTAAACACCTTGTGGTGCCGGCTGTCCGTTCATCATGCCATCCCAGCCTTCGGCAGGTTCTCCGCGTGCGGTTAGTTTGGTGGTTTCCCAGATTACTTGTCCCCACTTATTAAATACCCGCATGTGCCAGCGTTTAATGCCCGAGCCTTTGGCTTTAAACGTAACGATCTCGTTAAATTTACTGGTTGGCATAAAGGCATTCGGTACAAAAAGCTGTCCCGGAACGCCGGTTATTTGTACGGTATGCGTAATAGAATCGGCACAGCCCTGCAAATTGTAAACAATCAATTGAACTTTGTAAATACCCGTATCGCGGTAAGTATGTTCCGGATTTTGTTTGCTTGCACTGATGCCATCGCCAAAATTCCATTTCCATAAAATAGGGTTGTTCGTGCTTTTATCAGCAAAAGAAAAACTATAATACGGATACGCTATTACACTGTCTGGTTTTGCTGCAAAGGCTGCTTTTGGTGGAAAATAGACATTGATGTAGTTTTTCATCGTCAGGGTATCGGTACAGCCCAAACCATTTTTGGCAATTAAAGTAATGGTAAAAGGAGTATTCCGGGCAGTAAAAGTATGCGTTGGGTTAGGGGATACAGCTGTGCCGCCATCACCAAAATCCCACATATAAGTGTTATCTCCAGTAGTTTGGTTTTTAAAGTTAACGGTAAGTTGTTTACAGCCGCTTTGCACATCCGCAGTAAAGCTTGTTTTTGGCTGCGGATAAACGGTGATAGACTGATAAGTAGAAGTATCGGAACAACCGTTGGTAGCAGACAATTTTACGTTAAAAACCCCGTCTTTCAGGAAAGTATGGCTTACTACTTCCGGTGCGCTTTGCGTATTTACAATTGTGCCATCACCAAAATCATAAGTAAAATAGGTGCCGCCTTTGGTATTGTTGTAAAACTGGACTGTCCATGGTGCACAACCTGCTTTCTGGTCTCCGTTTACAACCAATTGCGGGAAAACAGAGTTTGGCGAAATGCGGATATTATATTGGGTTACACTTGTACCGCATTCATTTGTTGCAGTCATTTTAACTACATAGGTTTTGCTTACTGCAGAAGTATAAATGTGGGCAACGCCCTGGTTATCGTGGGTAACCAGGGTTTGGCCATCACCAAAATCAAAAGTATAAGTGTTGTTGGTTCCCGGAGAAGTATTGTTAAAGTTTACGGTGAAAGGAGAGCAGCCAACTGTTTTATCAGGCGTAAAAATAGAGATAGGTTTCGGCCTAACGGTTACACCGGAAGTAAACGTACGGATGCCGCAAGCTGTTAAAGCTTTCAGCGTAACGGTATAAGTAGTGTCTTTGCCATCAGTACGCGGCAGGAAAGTAACCGGCAGCGGATTTACTTGGGTCGAAGTGCTTCCGTTGCCAAAGTTCCAGGTATAAGTAGCGGCATTTTGCGGGTTGGAAGTATTGGTGAAAGTTACTGTTAATGGCCCGCATCCTTTGGTTTGATCTTGGGTGAAGCCCGCGGTTACTTCTTTTATCGTAGTAAAAGTATGGGTAAAAGAAGCATCAGGGCAACCATATTTGCTTGAAACTACTAATTTAATCACTACCTGTTTATTATCTTCTGTAATGGTATAACCTGGAAAAGTAAAACCACTTCCAAAGAAAACACCATCTGCATACCAGGTATAAGTATTGTTGCCTGCCGCTGCAGTTGCGTTGATGTTTTGCGCATCTAATTTAAAAGGGATGCAGCCTAAATCATTTTTGTAAGTATAAGTTGCGTTGGGCAAAGGGTTAACTGTTACGGTGATAATATTACTAACGCTTTGCTGCGGGCCGTTACATAAAACCGAAGTAACAATTCTGCGGAACTGCGTAGTAACAGTTAAGCTGTTTACCTGGTAATTCGCTGTATTTGCCCCGGAAATATTTGTCCAGGTGGCACCATTATCAGTACTGCTTTGCCAGTTATAGGTGTAGTTGCCATCGGCACCGGCAGGCGCGCTTCCATTAAGCAGTTTCGGTGTATTGTTATAGCACACTTCCTGATCGCTTGCTACCGTGTTATTGGTAATTGGAGGTTGTACGATGATATAAACCGGCTGACTGATTTTAGTACAAGGGCCGGAAGTTACAATTCTTCTGATATACAAGTTTTGCGTTCCGGTGAAGGAATAATCTTTACCCGTTTGATTAGCAATAGTGGTCCAGGTAATTTGATCGGTACTGCTTTCCCAGCTATAAACAAAGCTTCCGGTTCCACCAGTTGGCTGATCACCTAAAGCGGTAACCGTTTGTCCGTAACAAACAGCGGTGCTGTTAAAGCTGATGGTATTGGTTAAATCGCGTAAATCAGAAATTGTTACATCATCCGCAGAAGTAGAACAAGCACCTGTACTGGTAATGGTCCAGCGGAAAGTGTAACTCTGGCCCGGCTGTAATCCGTTTACAGTTGTGTTATATTGGGTATCATCTGCAAAACCAACGCCGGTTTGTCCGGAAGTTAAAGTCCATTTTCCGGCAGAAGGGGCAGGATTGTTCCCCTTTAAAACATAGTTGCTGGCACTACAAATCTGTTCGTCTGCACCAGCGTTTGCTTGCACCGGTTGCGGCAATACGGTAACGCTTGCATCTACCGTTGGCCCTTCGCAGCCGCCCGGACTAATTGGGGTGATGTGATAAACAATCGTTGCCGCAGTAGTTAAATCAGAAATCAGGATATCATCAATCCGTGTGGCAATTACCGGTTGTTGATTAACTGCATTTCCATAGATACCTTGTACATTAGCCGAAGTCCATTTCAGCAAAACACCCGGCGTGTTGGTAGTAAAAGTGATACCGGTAGGGCTTCCGCTGCAAATCTGGTTTCCTGAATTGGTAAGGGTTACCCTTGGAATTGGCGTAACGGTAACGGTTAGGGTGAAAGGCGTGCCCGGACAGTTGTTGTTAATTGGCGTAATGGTATAAGTAACCGTTCCATTGTTGTTCGGATCAGCATTAACCAGTACATCGTTAATATCGCCTGTTCCGCTTGCACTATTTCCGGTAACAGAAGCAGATGCAGAAGAAACCCAGGTAAAAGAAGTATTATTTTGTTGCGCCGTTGGATGATAACTCAGCGCAGTTCCGGTACAGATAATTTTGGTTGATGCACTGGTTATGGTGTTGGTATTTGGCGGATTAACCGTTATCGTTACTGCATTGCTGATATTATGCTGAGAACCACTGCATAGCGCAGTGCTAACTACCCTCCGATACTGGGTAGTTGCAGTAAGTGCGCCCGGCTGATAAGTGATCGTGTTGCTGTTGCTGATGCCAAGCCAGGTTGTGCCGCCATCTGTACTGTTTTGCCATTGATAGGTAAAGTTGCCGTCTCCTCCGGTTGGTGTACTTCCGGTTAATAATGCAGGAACATCATTATAACAAATGCGCTGATCGGCAGTAATGGTGTTATTGGCAATTGGAGGTTGTACAATTACATAAACCGGCTGAGAAACTTTAACGCAAGGGCCGGAACTTACAATTCTTCTGATGTAAATATTCGCCGTTCCTGTAAAAGACAAATTCCTGCCGTTCTGGCTGGCAATACTTGTCCAGTTAATGCCGTCGCTGCTGCTTTCCCAGCTATAAACATAGCTGTTGGTCCCGCCTGTTGGCTGATCGCCATTTATGGTAATAGTCTGTCCGTAACAAACAGCCGGACTAACAAAACTGATGTTATTTGTTAAGTCTAATAAATCAGTAATTATAACATCATCAAGACTTGAAGCGCATTGCGAAGCGCCGGTAATGGTCCAGCGGAAAGTATATTGCTGGCCTGGTTGTAGTCCGTTTACCGTTGTATTATATTGAGTATAATCAGCAAAACTTATACCTGTTTGTCCGGAAATGATCGTCCAGTTGCCGGAAGAAATCCCCGGATTGTTCCCTTTTAAAGTATAACTGCTTGTACTGCAAATTTGCTCATCAGGCCCGGCATTAGCTTGTAAAGGTAAAGGCTGAACTGTGATGATTACGGTTACTGGTACACCTTCGCATCCTGATGCACTTACTGGTATAATCTGGTAAGTTACAGTACCGCTGGCAGTAGAGGAGGAGTTGTTTAAAACATCATCAATCCGGCTGGCATAAACAGCGGCTTGATTATTATTACCGGAAATGCCTGCCGAAGCAGTACTTGTCCATTTAAACTTTGTACCGCTTAAGTTAGCCGTAAATGTGATACCGGTAGGCTGTCCGCTACAAATGGTGTTACTGGTTTGGTTAACGGTAATTACCGGCAGTGGTGTAACGGTAACGGTTAAGGTAAAAGTCCTGCCCGGGCAGCCACTGTTAAACGGGGTAATTGTATAAGTAACCGTGCCGTTATTGTTTGCATCGGTATTGGTAAGTACATCATTAATGTCACCTGTTCCGCTTGCTGTATTTCCGCTAACCGTACCTGATGCAGAAGAAACCCAGGTAAAAGAAGTATTGGCAGCCTGCGCAGTTATATGATAACTAAATGTTGCCCCGGTACAAATAGTTGCACTGGAAGCACTGGTTACGGTATTTGTATTTTGCGGACTAACCGTTACCGTTACTACGTTACTAACATTTTGCTGTGCACCGCTACAAAGCGCTGTAGTTACTATCCTGCGAAACTGTGTAGTAGTAATTAAGGATACAGGCTGATAATTGATACTTGTAGCGCCACTAATCGTATTCCAGTTTGCACCGTTATCAATACTTTGCTGCCATTGGTAACTATAGCTGCCATCACCTCCGGCAGGTGTACTTCCGTTTAATACAGAGGGAGTATTGTTATAGCATATTTGTTGATTGGCTGTAACTGTATTGTTGGAAATGGGAGGCTGTACCTGAATATAAATAACGTTACTGGTTTTAACACAAGGGCCGGAAGTTACTATCCGCCTGAAATAAATAGAACTGGTTAAAAGCATAGAAAGGTTAGCGCCAGATTGTCCGCTTACACTGGCCCAGTTAAGCCCGTCGCTGCTGCTTTCCCAGCTGTAAACGTAGCTATTGGTCCCGCCGGTTGGCAAATCTCCGCTTACTGTAACGGTTTGTCCTGAGCAGACAGCCGGACTGGCAAAGCTGATGGTATTGGTTAGATCTGACAGGTCATTAACAATTACATCATCAGAAGTTACAGCACACTGTGCAGCGCCGGTAATCGTCCAGCGGAAAGTATAGGACTGGCCGCCCTGTAACCCGCTAACTGTAGTATTATATTGAGTGGCATCTGCAAAAACCACTCCTGTTTGGCTGGAAACCAAACTCCATCTGCCAGAAGAAATTCCCGGATTATTTCCTTGTAAAACATAAGTCGGAGCAGAACAAATTTGCCCGTCCGGCCCTGCATTGGCCTGTACCGGCAAAGGCTGTACGGTTATGGTAACGGTAACGGGCGTTCCTTCACAGCCCGAAGGGCCAATAGGCGTAATGGTATAAGTTGCAGTGCCCGCAGCAGTAGTGGAAGTATTGGACAGAACATCATCAACGCGGCTGGCAACTACAGGAGATTGACTATTATTTCCATAAATACCACTTGAAGCAGAAGTTGTCCATTTAAAAGTCGTCCCGCTCAAGTTAGAAGTAAAAGTGATACCGGCAGGTTGTCCGCTGCAAATGGTATTAGCAGTTGAATTTACTGTGATGATCGGCCGTGGCGTTACCGTAACTGTTAATGTAAAAGAAGTACCCGGACAGCCATTGCTGCTTGGAGTAATAGTATAAGTAACTGTTCCGTTGTTTAAAGGATCGGAATTGGTAAGTACATCATTGATGTCGCCCGAACCAGTTGCCGTATTTCCGGTAACAGTGGCAGAGGCAGAAGAAGTCCAGGTAAACGTACTTGCGGTAACTTGTGCCGTTGGGTGATAACCTACCGTATTTCCGGTACAAATGCTTTGACTTGAAGAACTGGTAACCGAATTTCGCGGATTAATAGTAATGATTATTTCATCCGAAAGCTGGTCACAAGGTACAGGATTGCCAGTTATTACCACCAATGTTAATTTTACCTGCCCGGCATCAATTTCAGCGTTTGAAGGCGTATAAGTTGCTGTTAAAGAAGTTCTGCCAGGCGAAAATGTTCCGTTTCCGCCAGTCCATTGGTAGCTTTGTGCCGGCGGACCGGTAATTGTACCTGCAAGTTGTACTATACCATTAGGACAAATGGTTTGATCCGGCCCTGCATTTATAGTTGGTGATTGCTTAAAATTAAGCTGTTGTGAAGCAGAAGCCGAACCGCAATTATTGGTTTCTGTAGCGGTAACCGTATAAACACCAAAATCTGTAAATAAAATTTGGGGATACTTTGAACTGGCGCTTGTTCCGTTCTGGTAGCTGTAAGCACCTCCGGTTACCGTCCAGCTATAAGTATTTGCCTGGTCTGTAGTTGTACCCGTAAATATGGTTTGGGTATCGCCGACGTTATTGGCAAAAGTAAGTGTCTGGTTAGTTCCGCAATAATCTTTATTAGGTGATAAAGTAACCGTTGGTGTGGTATTTACAGTAATGGTTTGGGATGTACTAACGGCACCGCAATTTTCTGTTCCTATAGATAGAGTAAGGGTATAAATTCCGGGAGAAGAAAACTTGATCTGAGGATTATGACTTGCAGGAGTTGTATTGTTAATAAAAGCTGCTGTTGCCGGCCCGGTTACAGACCAGGTATAAGCATTATTTTGCGGAATGTTATCACAAGAAGGATCAATGGTTGATTGATCTGTTGGAGAAACTACATCATTGCTGCAAATTGTTGATGCAGCCAAAGCAAACTGTGGCTGGGGTTTAGCTAAAACACAAATGGTTTTGGTTACGTCCGAGGCCCCGCATGCACCGCTGCTTCCATTTTGCAGTTTTAAGGTAACAGTATGCTGGCCTGGTGAAGTAAATGTATAGGTAAAAGGAGTTCCTAAAGTATAATTAAATTGTATGGCAACCCCATCTACAAACCAGGTATATTTTGCATTATTATTACTGCAGTTTGCACTTGATGCATCCTGCCCGGGATCTGAAGTATTGGTAAACGAAACGGGTTCATTTAAGCAGGCACTAAGCTGCGCTGTAAAATTATTGGATGGAGGACGGACTACCTTTGCATAAACACTTGTAGGCGAACCCAATGTACCGCAAATCCTACTGCTTACCTGAGCATTAACCTGGAAACTGTTGGTTTGGCCACCTCCTGTATAACCGCATGAACTTTGAGTATAGTCATGCGTTAATCTCCCGCTTAAATTAATAATATCACACAAAGTGTAAATGGTTGTGCTTCCGTCTCCCCAATTAACAACATAAAGGTTCCCTGGATAATTATATTCAATACCGTTAGGTGAGGTATAATCAACAGTATAACTTAAAGTACCATGTCCGCCGCTTAAACAAACTGTATTACTACCCGAAGTACCAAAATTAGTATTTAGATTATTGTTAATTAGCTGATAGGCTTTTGTTCCTTCATGCCCACCCTGTGTAGCTTTAACAAGAATGGTGTAATTAGCGTAATTGGCATTAAAAGCAGTGCTTGGGTTCAGGGTAACAGTAGTTTCATTAGTTTGGGTTAGTTCGTTACGAAAGGTTGCAGTTACGGCAGAGCCGGAAGTAGACGCATTTCCGAAATAATACGGATCAGTTGTCCCGGAACAATTGCCAAATATCTCAGGGTTATCACTATTGATGCTTGAACCGGCTATTGCCGCCTGTACAGCAGTTCCGGCAACTATATTGATACTTGCAGTGGAAGAGGTAACCGCCGGAAGGCTTGATTTTATTGCTAAATTATAGCCATTTCCTGGTGCCAGGTTAGCAGGAATGGTACCGTTAAGAAAGGTTGCATAAAAGCCCGTATAACTGCCAATCTCTATATCAGGGGTTCCACCCGGAACAGAAGAAATATACAGCTTATAAACATTGTCAGGACTGATACAGTTATTGCCAGAGGTAATTGTAAACGGCACCGCAATACTCGAACCAGGCGTATAAGGGCCGGCATCAACAGTGCTAATTGTTAAAGTTTGTGCTTTAGATAAAGTAGCAAAAAGTGTGAAGAACGCAACCAAAAAAATTACTTTTTGCAGCATATAGTAAAATTGTTTCATTCCTTCATCAGCTTAAAAAGTTCAAATGAGGTTGTACGTTTTTTAATACAGCAGGTTTCGATGATAATTTTCTACAGCTTTAAACCGGGTAACATAAAAATTACGATACGTTTTTTAGGTGATAAAAACAGTATAGTGAATTGTTAATGAAATAATTAGAAAATAATGGGCAATGCGGCAGGCGAGTACAGGATGCAGCTTCGTTTTATTTTACAGATTTTGATCGCTGATTATAAACCAAGCCCGGCAACAGCTTTATTAATGGCGATATAAAACCAGAACTACTGATGGTAAAAGCAATTTTATGATTTGTAATGAATTTTGGAAAACGAGGATTAAAGCAGGATTTGGTAAAGCTGACCGGGGGATAAAAATGAAATTATGGGCCGTATAAACTGTATATCAAATGTTTTTTTAGGTGCTAAAAGAAGCATGTTGTTTTTGCTGTGTACTTCTTTTATCGGCCAAAAATTGATGGCACAAACCGCAGGCACCAAAATGGATTGGGTCAGCAAAGTTGGCGCGCATTCATCTCCCATAAAAAAAACAGAATTTAAAGTAAATGCTTACGGTGTTGTAAATGATAGCACGGCTTTAAATACAAAAGCCATCCAAAAAGCTATTGATGCCTGTGCAGCAAAAGGCGGCGGAATAGTAACTTTTGCTCCCGGAAAATATTTGACCGGCTCTGTTTTTTTAAAAAAAGGTGTTCAGCTACGTTTGGATAAAGGCGTAGAAATTAAAGGCAGTCAGGATATTAAAGATTACCCGGAAATTGATACGCGCATTGCCGGTATCGAAATGAAATGGCCTGCTGCATTAATTAATGTTCTCGACCAACAGCAGGTTGCCGTAACCGGGGAAGGATTGGTTAACGCCCAGGGAAAAGTTTTCTGGGATTACTACTGGAATTTAAGGAAGGAATACGATCCGAAAGGCCTGCGCTGGATTGTAGATTATGATGCCAAAAGGCCCCGCACTTTGCTGGTTTCCAACTCTTCGGATGTAACTATAAAAGGAATTACTTTACAACAGGCCGGTTTCTGGACGGTGCAGCTTTTGTACTCCAAAAACGTAACGGTTGATGGCATTACGATCCGGAACAATATTGGCGGCCATGGCCCTTCAACTGATGGAATTGACGTGGATTCTTCTTCCTGGGTTTTAATCCAGAATTGTGATATTGATTGTAACGATGATGATTTCTGTTTGAAAGCTGGCCGCGATTGGGATGGTTTGCGGGTAAACCGGCCAACGGAATATGTAGTGATCCGCGATTGTGTTGCCCGAAAAGGTGCCGGATTATTAACACTTGGAAGTGAAACTTCAGGCAGCATCAGGCATGTTTTGGCAACTAATTTAGTTGGAAACGGAACCAGCAACGGCTTAAATATCAAATCGGCAACAACGCGCGGTGGTACAATTGAAGATATTCACTTTGAAAACATCACCATGAACGGCGTTGGAACAGCGATGCAAATTACCATGAACTGGAACCCGAGCTACAGCTATTCTAAATTGCCGGAAGGTTATACGGAAGAAACTTTGCCGCCGCATTGGAAAAAAATGCTGACCAAAGTAGAACCGGCATCCAAAGGAATACCTCATTTTAAAGACGTTTTTTTAGAAAACGTTAAAGTTACCGATGCCAAAAAAGCAATCAATGCAATTGGTTTGCAGGAATCGGAACTGATCAATTTCAACCTGAAAAATGTTACGATAGAAGCAGCAACTGCAGGCGATATTGAATTAGCGCAAGGCTGGAAGTTCGATCAGGTATCCATTAAAACAAAAGACAACTCGCAGCTTGGGGTTAAAAGTTCTTCCAACATGAAAATTGCAATGTCAGAAAAGTAAGATAACATGAAAATACTTGTACAAAAACTGTTATTGCTTGCTTTTACACTTGCTGTTTTTAACACGGTAAAAGCTCAAAATACTTCGCCGGTTTCCATACAAGTTGATTTTAATAAGGAAACCGGTCCAATGAAATCAGTTTGGGCATGGTTTGGAAACGATGAACCAAACTATGCTTACATGAAAGACGGGCAAAAGCTGTTAACAGAACTGGCTGCTTTAAGTCCGGTCCCGGTTTATTTAAGAACACATAATTTAATGACTTCCGGTGATGGTACGCCTGCTTTAAAATGGGGTTCAACGAATATTTATACGGAAGATAAAAACGGCAATCCAGTTTATAATTTCACCATTGTTGACCGGATTTTTGATGCCTACATCAAACGAGGAATGAAGCCACTGGCACAGATTGGTTTTATGCCCGAAGCTTTATCCACGCATCCGGAACCTTATCAGCATCACTGGCGGGCAGAAGCTGGTTATCAGCAAATTACAACCGGCTGGGCTTATCCTCCGAAAGATTATCAGAAATGGGGCGAATTGGTTTATCAATGGGTGAAACACTGCGTGGAGCGTTACGGCAAAAAAGAAGTGGAAAGCTGGTACTGGGAAGTTTGGAACGAACCAAACGGTTATTACTGGAAAGGCACCGTTCCGGAATTTTACAAACTGTATGATTATGCTGCTGCTGGTTTAAAACGCGCTTTACCGACAGCAAAAATTGGCGGGCCAAACGTTGCAGGAACAGGCGGAGCAGGCGGAAGCAAATTTTTAAGAGGTTTTATAGAACACTGTATTTCGGATACCAACTTCGTTACCGGCAAAATAGGTTCTCCGCTGGATGCGGTTTTGTTTCATGCAAAAGGTTCGCCAAAATTTAAAAACGGCATAGTAGAAATGAATATGGCACCGCAACTTCGCGATATTGAAACCGGATTTAAAATAGTAAGGTCTTATCCTCAAACTCAAAATCTCCCTGTTATTCTGGGCGAATCTGATCCGGAAGGCTGCGCAGCTTGCGGTATTCAAACCAATCCTGAAAACGCTTACCGCAACGGAACGATGTTTTCCAGTTACACCGCTGCTTCTTTTGCAAGGGAATATTTATTGGCGGATGAATACCAAGTCAATTTTAAAGGAGCAGTTTCCTGGTCGTTCGAGTTTGAAAACCAGCCTTGGTTTGCCGGTTTCCGTGATGTAGCTACAAATGGCGTAGATAAACCCGTTCTAAACATTTTTCGGATGTTCGGGAAGATGAGCGGAACGCGCGTTCAAGTAACAGGCACCAATTTTTACCCGCTAAAAACAGTACACGATTCCAGCGTTAGGAACCAAACGGATATTGGCGGACTGGCTTCAAAAGATAAAAACACTGCTGCGGTAATGATTTGGAATTATCATGATGATGATCGTTTAGAACCTGCAACTCCTGTTAATATCAGCCTAAATGGTTTACCAGCTAAAACGGTAAAAGTAACCCGATATTTAATCGATCAAAGCCACAGCAATTCCTACAATATCTGGAAAAAAATGGGATCGCCGCAAAAACCAACCACAGCACAAATTACAGCACTTGAAAAAGCAGGAATGCTGCAAACGGATGGAAACCCGCAGCAAATGTTGGTGGCAAATGGACAACTAAAAATGAATATTAATTTGGAACGGCAAGGTGTTGAACTGATTAAACTGGACTGGAAATGAGGTTAGTTCTGTTATCGACCGCAGGGAGAAATCTTCATCAAAGAAGAATTACTTATTAGATGAAGGTCCTTCGACAGGCTCAGGATGACAAGGCGCATATCTTGCAATGCCAAAAAAGAACGCCAAGAAAAAAGAACGCACAAAGAAATAGAGGTTCATCCGCAATATTTTAATAAAGTTTTAGGATGACAGAACGAAATATTTTAGATTAAAAATGAATCAAAATTTACGCTTTTGCTTGCTATTGATCTTGCTGCCATGCTGTTTTTATGCAGAAAAAACTTGTGCGCAACGGCAAATGGAAAACCTTGGCCGGGGCGTAATTGCTGTTCGTAAAAGTGCCGATTCAGTTTATGTAGGATGGCGTTTGCTGGGAACTGATCCTGATGAAATAACCTTTAACCTGTATCGTCAATCAGGAAATGCAAGTCCTGTTAAACTCAACTCTTCTCCAATAAAACAAACTACTGATTTTATCGATGTAAAAGCAAACTCGTCCGAACCCAATTCCTATTTTGTAAAACCGGTACTAAAAGGAGCAGAGCAGCAGGCGGGTAAAGCTTATACGCTGGCAGCAAATTCGCCCATTCGGCAATATATTTCTATTCCAATTCAAGCTCCTCCTCCCGGAGAAGTGATGGGAAGCAAATTTTCGTATAGCGCTAACGATGTTTCTGTTGGAGATTTAGATGGTGACGGCGAGTACGAGCTAATTTTAAAATGGGACCCTTCCAATTCTAAAAATCCACCGCAAAAAGGCTTTACCGGAAACCAGATTTTAGATGCTTACAAAATGGATGGAACAAGGCTTTGGCGTATTGATCTTGGTAAAAATATTCGTTCCGGAGCAGCTTATACGCAGTTTTTGGTTTATGATTTGGATGGAGATGGCAAAGCAGAAATAGTTTGTAAAACTGCTGATGGAACGATAGACGGACAAGGAAAAATCATTGGCGATGCTACGAAAGACTGGCGGTTTAAAGAACCGGAAAGCGACCCGAAATACGGAAAAATTGTAGAAGGGCCGGAGTATTTAACCGTTTTTAACGGATTAACCGGAGCGGCTTTAGCGACAGAAAATTATACGCCAAACCGTTATCCGTTAGATGGTTGGGGCGGGATTGGCGGAAACGGCGGAAACGATAATACCGGAGGCAGGCCGGATCGGTTTAGCGCTTGTGTTGCCTATTTAGATGGCGTGTACCCAAGCGTAGTAATGGTCCGTGGTTGGTATGGCCGTTCGGCTTTATCTGCCTGGGATTTTAGGAACGGAAAATTAACGCAGCGTTGGATTTTTGATTCTAAGGATGCTAAAAATCCTTATTCCGGTATGGGCAACCATAATTTAAGTGTTGCAGATATGGACGGTGATGGAAAAGATGAAATTTGCATTGGCGCCATGACAGTGGATGATAACGGAAAAGGTTTGTACACAACAGGTTTGCGCCATGGCGATGCTTTACATGTAAGTGCGATGGATCCGTCAAAATCAGGTTTACAAGTTTTTGGCATCCACGAAAGTGAAGAAAAAACGCTTGCATTAAAAACGCCAGGTGTGGCAATGTTTGATGCTAAAACAGGAAAAATTCTATGGAGTTTAGGGCCGGGAGTTGATGTAGGAAGAGGAGTTGCTGCTGATATCGATCCAACTCATGCTGGTTTTGAAAATTGGGGCGGGCCTGGCGGTTTACGAGATATAAATGGTAAAACCATCACAGAAAAAGCACCTTCATCAACTAATTTTCTGGTTTGGTGGGATGCGGATTTAACGCGCGAATTATTAGATAAAAATCACATTGATAAATGGAATTGGAAAACTGAAACAACTGACCGCTTATTGACTGCTGAAAATTGCGTTTCTAACAACGGCACCAAAGCTACACCTTGTTTAAGCGCAGACTTGTTTGGCGATTGGCGTGAAGAAGTGGTCTGGCGAACAGCAGATAACAAAGAACTTCGAATTTACACAACCACTATTCCTGCTAAAAACCGCATTTACACTTTAATGCATAACCCGGAATATCGGCTAAGTATTGCCTGGCAAAATGTAGCTTATAATCAACCGCCTCATACAGATTTTTTTCTGGGAGAAGGTATGGCAAAACCACCCCGGCCTAAAATTTATGTGCTAAAAGAAGCATCAGTTCAAATTAAAAATATCAAACCTGCAAAACCATAAGTTATGAATCAAAAATTACGCTTCTGCTTTTTATTGTTTTTTGTGCCATGCTGTTTTTATGCACCTAAAATTAGTGCGCAACGGCAAATGGAAAACCTGGGCCGTGGTATCATCGCCGTACATAAAAGTGCTGATTCTGTTTTTGTAAGCTGGCGCATGTTAGGCACGGAGCCGCAGGATATTGCCTTTAATTTGTATCGTAAAACAGGAAATGCAGCGCCTGTAAAACTCAACAAAACACCAATAACAGAAAGTACAAATTATGAAGATGCCAGGGTAAATTTCTCTCAACCCAATACTTATTTTGTAAAACCGGTTTTAAAAGGCGCGGAGCAGGAAGCGGGCAAACCTTATACATTGGCAGCAAATGCGCCGGTGCAGCAGTACATCAATATTCCACTTAAAACACCGCAAGGTTATACGCCCAATGATGCTTCTGTAGGCGACCTGGATGGTGATGGCGAGTACGAAATTATCCTGCACCAAACCGGCCGCGGCCGCGATACGCCTTCGCCTGGGCTTACAGATCCTCCTATTTTCCAGGCTTATAAGATGGACGGAACATTATTGTGGACGATCAATCTCGGTAAAAACATCCGCGAAGGCGCGCACTACACCCAGTTTATGGTTTATGATTTAGATGGAGATGGCATAGCAGAATTTGCCTGTAAAACCGCAGACGGAACGGTAGATGGAAAAGGAAAAGTAATCGGCGATTCTACCAAAGACTGGCGTACATTAAATGTTGAACCAAGAAACGTGATGTACGGGAAAATAATGAACGGACCGGAATACTTTACCATCTTTAGCGGCAAAACCGGCGAAGCTTTGGCTACTACCGATTATATTCCAAGCCGTTATCCAACCAATGGCTGGAACGGTCATGGTGGTAATGGCGGCCACGATGATACTGGTAACCGTGTTGATCGTTTTACGGCTTGTATTGCTTATCTCGATGGCGTTCATCCCAGCGTTGTAATGTGCCGTGGTTATTATGGCAGGTCAGTTTTGGCTGCCTGGGATTGGCGGAATGGAAAACTGACTTCACGTTGGGTTTTTGATAGTAAAGATGGCGAAAATCCGTATTCCGGCCAGGGTTATCATAATTTGAGCGTAGCAGATGTGGATGGCGATGGCAAAGATGAAATTGTTTACGGATCGATGGTGGTGGATGATAATGGCAAAGGGCTTTTTAGTACCGGTTACCGTCATGGCGATGCGTTGCATGTTTCCGATCTGGATATTTCAAGGCCGGGTTTAGAAGTTTTCGGCATCCACGAAATTGAAGAAGGGACAAAAGGGCCAGGCGTTACGGTTTATGATGCCAGAACAGGAGAAACTTTATTTAAAGGTTCCATGGACCAGGATGTGGGAAGAGGCGTTGCCGACGATATTGATCCGGCTTATCCCGGAGCAGAAATGTGGTGGTCGGGCTCCAACGGTTTATACACCATAAAAGGGGTACGAATTGGAGATGCGCCCAGATCAACCAACTTTTTAAGCTGGTGGGATGGCGATTTAAACAGAGAATTGCTTGATGGCAATCACATTGATAAATACAAAGGCGGCAGATTATTAACGGCGGAAGGCTGCGTTTCCAACAACGGAACCAAATCAACACCTGCTTTAAGCGCTGATTTATTTGGCGACTGGCGCGAAGAAGTGATGTTCCGCACGGCCGATAACCAGAATTTAAGAATTTATACCACAACCATTCCTACCAAACATAAAATTTATACGTTGATGCACGACCCGCAATACCGGTTAAGTATCGCCTGGCAAAACGTGGGTTACAACCAGCCGCCGCATACGGGTTTTTATTTGGGAAGTGATATGAAAATGTTGCCGAAACCCAATATTGTGTTGGTAAAAAAAGCATCAGCACAAAAGAAATAAGCACCATGAACAGCAACAGATGGAGTTTTTTAGGTGGTAAAAGAAGCATGCTTCCTGCTGTCATGCTTCTTTTATCAGACAAAAGCTCAACTTAAAAACCTAAATCATTAAACTTATCACTATGTTATTTTTTACAAGATCAATTCAGTTAAAAACCAGGAGCAAATGGATGGTTCCGGTGCTTGGGTTTTTGCTGGTCCTGTTTCCCGTTTTTATCCAGGCGCAAAGCAACTCGGATGGACGAAAAATTACTTCTTTCGATCCCGACTGGCGCTTTTTAAAAAATGATGCAACCGGGGCAGAAAAACCGGCTTTTGATGATGCTAAATGGCGAAAACTGGATGTTCCGCACGATTGGAGCATTGAAGGCCCATACGATCAGAACAATCCAACTGGTCGTGGTGGTGGTTATCTTCCTGCCGGAATTGGCTGGTATCGTAAAACTTTTACCTTAGACGAAGCAGATGCCAAACGCAAAGTTTCTATAGAATTTGATGGTGTAATGGCTAATAGTGATGTCTGGATCAATGGTTTTCATTTGGGAAAACGTCCTTATGGTTACAGCAGTTTCAGTTATGATTTAAGCGGACATCTCAACTTTGGCAAAGGAAAAACAAATGTAATTGCGGTTCGTGCAGATAATTCTTTGCAGCCGGCTTCCCGTTTTTATACTGGCGCAGGTATTTATCGGCATGTTCGTTTGGTTTCTACGGATGATGTTCATTTTGATCATTGGGGAATTTACATTACAACATCGCAGATTACTTCTGCAAAAGCACAGGTAAAAATTCAAACTAAAATCAGCAATACATCTTCCGCATCTAATGAAATTACTTTACAAACATCTTTAATTGATCCTTCCGGGAAAGCTGTAAAATCAACAGAAAGCAAACAAACTCTTGCTGCCGGAAAAACTGCTGATGTTACTCAGGAATTGGAAGTAAGCAATCCACAATTGTGGGATTTGGAACAGCCGAACTTGTATCGCGCCGTTACCAAAATCATTGCTAACGGAAAAACTTTGGATGATGAAACCACAACTTTCGGCATCCGAGATAGCAAGTTTGAGGCAGCAACCGGTTACTGGCTCAACGGAAAAAATATCAAGATAAAAGGAGTATGTCTGCATCATGATGGCGGCGCAGTTGGCTCGGCAGTTCCTTTAGCAGTTTGGGAACGAAGATTTAAGCTGTTAAAAGAAGCAGGCGTAAACGCTATCCGCACTTCACATAATCCGGTTGCGCCCGAGTTTCTGGATTTATGCGACCGGATGGGTTTCCTGGTAATGGACGAAACTTTTGATACCTGGACAGCCGCAAAAGCTAATGGTGAAAAAGGTTATAACCTGTACTTTACTAATTGGTGGGAAAAAGATACCCATGATATGGTTGTTCGTGATCGTAACCATCCATCCATCATTATTTATAGTGTTGGCAATGAAATTCATGATAATTTGGATAATCCCGAAGGATTTAAAAAATACAAAGATCAGCAGGATTTGGTGCATCAACTTGACCCAACTCGTCCGGTTACAATGGCTTTGTTCCGCCCAAATGTTTCCAAAGTTTATTCAAATGGTTTTGCAGCGATGATGGATGTAGTTGGCCAGAATTACCGTGAAAATGAATTGATTGCAGCACATGAAGCGCATCCGGATTGGAAAGTCATCGGTACAGAAAATACCCACGTATTAGCCCAATGGTTGGCATTGCGTGATAAACCTTATATGGCTGGCCAGTTTTTGTGGACTGGCGTTGATTATTTAGGCGAAGAAGATTGGCCGAATGTAACGAATAATCAAGGTTTGTTTGACAGGACCGGAGCTTGGAAACAGCAAGCTTTGCAGCGGCAAAGCTGGTGGTCGGATAAACTGGTTGTACATATCGTCCGCAAATCTGATAATGCCGGCGCAGGAAATTGGGTTAACGATTGGACGCCGACTGATTTCGATACTTATGATAATGCCAAAATTCAGGTTTACAGTAATTGTGATGAAGTAGAACTTTTTTTAAACGGGAAATCTCTCGGCACAAAACCAAAACCCGCCAATGATTCGCCAAGGGAATGGGACGATGTAACTTTTGAAAAAGGTACGCTCAAAGCAGTAGGCAAAAATAAAGGTGCAGCGGTTGCTTCCGAAGAATTTAAATCTGCCGGAGCACCTGCTAAAATTGTGCTTTCTGTTGATAAAAGCAAATTAGCAAATATTTGGGATGACGTTTCTTATGTTACTGCAACTATTGTTGATGCGCAAGGAATTCCTTGTCCAAATTCAGATAAATCCATTAAGTTTAGTATAAGTGGCGGCGGAGAAATTGCTGCTGTGGATAATGGCAATATTGCCAGTCACGAACTTTATCAAACCACCGAAAGAAATGCTTATCGCGGAACTTGTATTGCTTTGATCAAAGCCAAAGCTGCATCAGGAAAAGTTACTGTAAAAGCAGCATCGACAGGTTTGGCTGATGGTTCGGTTTCGATTGATTTAATTTCATCTCCAACAAAATAAAAATATGAAAAGAAATAGATCTTTCAACCCTAAACCAATGCTGTTTTTAGCAGCACTTTTTGTGGTTTTCTGCGGATTTATTTGGCAGCAAAACCAGCATACACTTTATGTTATAGGTGATTCTACAGTAAGAAACTCTAACAAGGAAACCTGGGGCTGGGGAACTTTTATCGGCGGTTATTTCGATACCACGAAGTTAAAAACCAGCAACCAGGCAATGGCCGGAAGAAGCACACGAACTTTTATAAAAGAAGGCCGCTGGGATAAAGTATTATCTACTTTAAAAGCAGGAGATTTTGTAATGATGCAATTTGGTCATAACGAAGGCAGCGTTCCGGATACTACAAAAGCTGGTTACCGAGGCGTTTTAAAAGGTATTGGCGACGAAACAAAAGAACTGGTTTGGCCGGATGGAAAACCCGAGACCGTGCACACTTACGGCTGGTATTTAAGCAAATTTGTAAAAGAAGCCAAAGCAAAAGGCGCAACGGTTTTCATCTGTTCCATGATCCCGAGGAACGAATGGGCAGACGGAAAAGTTAAAAGAGCAAACAACGATTACGGCAAATGGGCGCAGGAAGTGGCGCAACGTGAAGGAGCTTTTTTTATCGACTTAAATAAAATTACTGCTGATAAATACGACAAAATGGGACCGGATGAAGTGAAAAAACTTTTCCCCGGCGATCATACACACACCAGCCAGGAAGGTGCAAAAATTAATGCCCAATCTGTTGTGGACGGCTTAAAGGAATTGAAAAATGACCCGTTGAAACCGTATTTTTTATAAAGAAAACACCGATAAAAGAAGCATTGAAAATTAAGTTAGCATTGGAAATTCAAAACTAAATGAACGCATCATTCCCCTAACCCCCTTCAAAGGGGGAAAAGAACCTGGGCGCATATCTTTCTATCAAATATTTTAGGTTTAGAAAGGTAGGCGTTATACAATTCCCCCTTTGAAGGGGGTTAGGGGGATGACCTTATTTCAACCTAAAAAGCATTACAACCATGAACAAAAAACATCAACTCAAAACCCTGTTGCTCACAGCAATCACGCTCCTCGCTCTTTCCTCCTTCATCCTATATCAACAAAACAAACCAACTCTTTACCTCATCGGTGATTCCACTGTTAAAAACAGTAAAGACAAAGGCGACGGCGGTTTATGGGGTTGGGGACATTATATTGGTGCTTACTTCGATCAGAATAAGATCAATGTAGAAAACGATGCTTTAGGCGGAACAAGCAGTCGTACTTTTCAATCCAAAGGTTTGTGGGACGCTGTTCTCGTAAAGCTGAAAAAAGGCGATTACGTAATGATGCAGTTCGGACATAATGATAGCAGTCCGTTAGATGATACCGCCCGCGCCCGAGGCACCATTAAAGGTGTTGGCGAAGAAAGCAAGGAAATTTACAACCCGATCCTGAAAAAACAGGAAGTGGTGCATACTTACGGCTGGTACATGCGCAAGTTTGTAAACGAAGCCAAAGCAAAAGGTGCAACCGCAATTGTGTGTTCGCCCATTCCAAGAAACGAGTGGAAAGACGGCAAAGTAGTGCGTTCTGTAAACAGTTACGGACAATGGGCGCAGGAAGTAGCCAAACAAACCAATGCTTCTTTTATCGACCTAAATTCGATCACTGCGGATAAATATGACCGGTTGGGTGCCGAAAAAGTAAAAGAATTTTTCCCCGGAGACCACACGCATACCAATGAAGCAGGCGCCATATTAAATGCAGAATCGGTTGTGGCAGGATTAAAAGAATTGAAAAATTGTTCGCTGAACGAGTATTTGTTGAAGAAATAAGGTTAAAGAATAGGTTATCTTGTTAAATTATTAATTGCAATTACACATAATTTGTAATACATATTTTGTAGTATATTTGTATATGATTATCAGATTTAGCAACAGTTATTTGGAAAGTATAGCTAAAGATGAAAGCATAAAAGGCAAGCCGAAGTATGATAAAAGCGTAATTATAAAGTTTAAAAAAACTTTAAAGATTTTACAAAGGATGCCTGATACAAAAAGTTTGCGTTTGTTAAATAGCTTGAATTTTGAACCTTTAAAAGGAAAGCTTAAAGGAAAATATTCGGTAAGGGTAGATTACCATTACAGGTTGATTTTTTTGATTGAACAAGACGAAATAACAGTAACAGAAATACTACTTATAGAAGATTTAAGTAATCATTATCAATAAAATGGGTAACGATAAAATTTTAGATAAAGAAGGCAATGAAATAGTGTTAGCTATTGAATTGCACCCTGGCGAAGTTTTAAAAGATGAATTAGAGGCCCGGAAAATAACAAAATCGGCCTTTGCTATGAAGATTGGAATGTACCCGGGCCATTTTGGAGATATTGTAAAAGGTAAGCGGAATATTACGGCTGCTATCGCTTTAAAGCTGGAAGCGGAACTCGGAATAGCAGCCGAGTTTTGGATGGCCTTGCAAACAGATTATGATTTGCACAACGAACGCAGTAAACTTAAAAATAGCGCTTAAAAAGCTTTCAGAAAACTATTCTCCTTTTACTCTTCAGGATACTACAGGATGCATACCAAAAAATAATCAGCTAATATGCGGGCTTAAACCAATAAACCTGCTTCAGCCTAAAAGCAGATCGTTAAATTGTATGCAGTTGAAATTAAACCGATTGCTGAAATGGTATGCAGGCATTTTGCTTGCATTGCTTTTATTTTCAGCATTTACAGATGAACAAACCATTTCGCTTACCGGAACATGGCGTTTTAAAACCGATCCTCAAGATGTAGGCATTCAGCAGAAATGGTTTAACAGAACGCTGGACGAAACCATCAAACTTCCGGGTTCTATGGCCGAAAATGGTAAAGGCGATGACATCACTTTAAAGACCAAATGGACGGGCAGCATTTACGATAGTTCCTGGTATTTTAACCCACATCTGGCTAAATACCGACAGCCCGGCAATATCAAAATTCCATTCTGGCTGACACCTGCTAAACACTATGTTGGTGCGGCCTGGTATCAAAAAGATGTTACGATTTCCAAAGACTGGAAAGGCAGGCACATTACGCTTTATCTGGAATATGCGCATACCGAAACCAGGGTTTGGGTAGATGACCAGGAAATCGGGATGCAAAACAGCTTGGTTTCTCCGCATATTTATGATCTCACCCAGTATCTTTCGCCCGGAAAACACACGATCAGCATCAGGATCGATAACCGGATTAAGGAAATCAACGTTGGGCCGGATTCACATAGTATCACCGATCATACCCAAGGCAACTGGAATGGTATTGTAGGAAAAATGGCTTTAACAGCAGGTTCTCAGGTTTACCTGGATGATATTCAGGTTTATCCTGATCTCAAGAATAAGCTGGCTCGTATTAAGATCAGCATAAAAAGTGATGTAAAAACAGCATCGTCCGGCTGGTTGAATATTTCTGCAAAAAGCTTCAACACCAAAACTATCCAGCAAATTAAAATGGTTAAAGGTGAGTACAAGCTTGAAAATGGAGAAGGAACGGCCGAAATTGTTTTACCAATGGGTGCTCATTTTTTAACCTGGGATGAGTTTAATCCTGCGCTCTATCGTTTAACTGTTCAATTAGTTTCCCGGAACGGAAGTGAGCAAACCAAACAGGTTCAGTTTGGAATGCGGGAATTTAAAGCAGTAGGCCGCCATTTTGAAATGAATGGCCGTCCTGTTTTTCTTCGCGGAACAGTTAATAATTGCGAATTTCCTTTAACCGGATATCCGTCTATGGATGTTCCGGCATGGACACGCATTTTTAAAATTGCACGCGTCCATGGCTTAAATCACATGCGATTTCATTCTTTTTGTCCGCCGGAAGCTGCTTTTATTGCTGCTGATCTGGCAGGATTTTATTTACAGCCCGAAGGGCCAACCTGGGCCAATCACGGTACTTCTATCGGCGACGGCAAACCGATCGATCAGTATATTTATGATGAAACCAACCGAATGGCGAAGTTTTACGGCAACTATGCCTCGTTTTGCATGATGGCTTACGGCAACGAGCCGAGGGGAAAGCAGGTGGAATTTCTAACCAAGTTTGTAGATTACTGGAAAGCGAAAGACAGTCGCCATTTGTATACCGGCGCTTCTGTTGGCGGCAGTTGGCCGGTTATTCCAAATAACGAATATATGGTTCGTGCAGGCGCGCGGGGTTTGGCCTGGGATAAACGGCCGGAAAGCGAATCGGATTACGCTTCGCAAATTGCTTCTTTTACCGTGCCTTTTGTGGCGCACGAAATGGGACAATATTGCGCTTTTCCGGATTTTAAAGAAATTAAAAACTATACGGGCGTTTATCGCGCTAAAAACTTTGAACTTTTTCAGGAAGATTTACAAGATCATCACATGGGCGATGAAGCTGAAAAGTTTTTAATGGCTTCCGGTAAATTGCAGGCGTTGTGCTATAAAAATGAGATTGAAAAGGCTTTGCGTACGCCTAATTATTCCGGTTTTGAATTGCTTTCTTTGAATGATTATCCTGGACAAGGAACTGCGTTAGTTGGCGTATTAAACGCTTTTTGGAATGAGAAAGGATACATCACTCCAAAACAATTCAGTCGTTTTTGTAATAGTACTGTTCCTTTGGCGCGTATTCCAAAATTTGTTTTCAGTAATAATGAAAGCTTTAAAGCAGCGGTAGAAATTGCGCATTTTGGTGCAGCTCCGCTTACTAATGCACATACTTCTTGGAAAATTACCGATAAAAAAGGTATTGTGCTGGCAAAAGGAAGTTTTGAACCGAAAACGATTCAAATTGGTAATAATATCAGTTTAGGCGAGGTTAATTTTCCGCTTTCCAACATCACCAAAGCAACAGCATTAGATCTGGAAGTTATGGTTAACAACACTTCTTTTGCTAATGATTGGGATTTCTGGGTTTATCCTGCAAAACTTCCCGAAGCAAAATCTGATAACATTTATTACTGTACTACTTTAGATGATAAAGCCAAAGAAACGCTGGATAAAGGCGGAAAAGTGTTTCTGGAAGCAGCCGGAAAAGTGGTAAAAGGCAAAGAAATTGTGCAAACGTTTTTGCCGGTTTTCTGGAATACTTCCTGGTTTAAAATGCGCCCGCCGCATACTTTAGGTATTTTGTTGGATCAAAACCATCCGGCTTTTAAAGATTTTCCAACTTCTTTTCATAGCGATTTGCAGTGGTGGGAAATCGTAAACAAAGCGCAGGTAATGCACCTGGAAGATTTTCCGCCGGGTTTCCGTCCGCTGGTCCAACCGATTGATACCTGGTTTTTAAACCGTCGTTTAGGTTTGATCATGGAAGCGAAAGTGGGCAACGGAAAACTCCTGGTTTCCAGCGCTGACCTCACTTCCGATCCCGAAAATCGTCCGGCTGCACGCCAATTGTATTATAGTTTGCAAAAGTATATGGCTTCAGATCAGTTCAACCCAAAAACCAGTGTTGATTTTAACGTGGTAAAAGATGTATTTGAAACTGCATCGCACGAAGTTTTCAGCACTTATACCAAAGATAGCCCAGATGAACTGAAGTCAAAACCGGAGCAAAAGAAATCAACCTAATGCTTCTTTTATCACCTAAAAATATGAATAAACTTAATTTATTAAAGAAGATAACTTTTGCCGGGATTGCATTTCTCGCTGTTGGAATTTCTACGCAGGCGCAACCGCTTCCATCTAAAAAAGAAGTGTTAAAAGTGATGCAGCTCACCAATAATTACTTTATGCAAAAGTGGCCTGACCCCGGAAAAGAGATCACCACGAACAGGACGCGGCCAAGTAATATCTGGACGAGAGGCGTTTATTATGAAGGCTTGATGGCTTTATATCAAATAGATAAAGACAAAAAATATTACGATTACGCGGTAGATTGGGGACAAAAACACCAGTGGAACTTACGTAACGGCATTACCACCAGAAATGCGGATGACCAAACCTGCGGCCAGACGTACATCGATCTGTACCAAATGGACAAACAGCCGGAACGCATCAAAAACATCAAGGCATCGATTGATTTGATGATGAAAACGGATAAAATTGACGACTGGACCTGGGTTGATGCCTTGCAAATGGCCATGCCGGTTTACGCAAAGCTTGGCGTTCAATATAAAGACAACGCTTATTTCGAGCGGATGTATCAAATGTACAATCATACCAAAACAGCAGAAGGCGGCGGTTTATACAATACCAAAGAACATTTGTGGTGGCGCGATAAAGATTTTGTGCCGCCTTACAAAGAGCCAAACGGCGAAAATTGCTACTGGTCGCGCGGAAACGGCTGGGTTTTCGCAGCTTTGGTCAGGGTGATGGATTTGATACCGAAGAACGAAGCGCACCGGGCAGAATATTTACAAACCTTTAAAGAAATGGCGGCGGCTTTAGTGCCCCTGCAAAGAACAGACGGATTTTGGAACGTAAGTTTAAAAGATCCAACCCATTTTGGCGGAAAAGAAACTACCGGAACTGCGCTTTTTGTTTACGGCATGGCCTGGGGAATTAACAACGGCGTTTTGGATGCGAAAATTTATCGTCCGGTTCTGTTAAAGGCATGGAATGCGATGGTAAAAGATGCCGTTCATCCCGATGGCATGTTAGGTTTTGTACAGGGTACCGGAAAAGAACCAAAAGATAGTCAGCCGGTAAGTTATACCAATATTCCTGATTTTGAAGATTACGGCTTGGGCTGTTTCCTGCTGGCCGGAAGCGAAGTTTATAAATTGAAGAAATAATAAGATGAATTGTAAACCACTGATTTTATTTTTCTTACCGGCCATGCTTCTTTTACCGGCAAAAAAAGTGTGCGCGCAAAAAATAGCGGTTTCCAATGTTTATCAGCCAGCTTCTTTTCCGCTTGTTCATCAGCAAAAAGCGGCTTCCATTTATATTGATTCGAAGGATGCAGCAGTCGTGCCGGTTGCTGCCGAAGCTTTCAAAAACGACTTAACAGCCATAACCGGAGCTGTTTCCGAAGTAAAAAAAGATGCTGCAGGTTTAGATACTTTCCCGGTAATCATCGGAACTTTAGGACAGTCAAAATGGATTGATGCTTTAGTAAAATCCAATAAAATTAAAGCCGAAAAAGTTCGGGGAAAATGGGAAACTTTTTCTATTTCGGTAGTTGATGCGCCTTTTACCGGCATAAAAAAAGCATTGGTGATTTTCGGAAGTGACCGAAGGGGAACAGCTTTTGGCGTTTTTGAATTATCAAGAATGGTGGGCGTTTCGCCTTTATGCTGGTGGGCAGATATTGTACCCGAACATCAAAATGCTTTATACATTTCTCCAGGAGAAAGCCTGGAAGGCCCGCCTTCTGTTAAATACCGCGGTATCTTTTTAAACGATGAAGATTGGGGTTTGCAACCCTGGGCAGCCAGAAATATGGACAAAGAGGTGAAAGACATCGGCCCAAAAACTTATACCAAAATTTTTGAACTGCTGCTTCGGATGAAAGCCAATTTCATCTGGCCGGCTATGCACCCTTGCACCAAAGCTTTTTATTTTTATCCTGATGACCCGAAAATTGCCGATCAATATGCCATTGTAGTTGGTTCCAGCCATTGCGAACCGATGCTGCGGAACAATGTTTTTGAGTGGGCGGAGAACTTTCAGAATGAATACGGACAAAAACCGGGCGAGTGGCGTTACGATCTGAACCAAAAACAAATTGATCAGTATTGGTCGGACAGGATTCAGCAATCCAAAAATTACGAATCGGTTTATACGGTTGGCATGCGTGGGATCCACGACGGAAGTATGCCCGGGCCGAAAGATAAAAACGAAAAAGTGAAGCTGCTGGATAAAGTAATTACTAACCAGCGTTCCATTTTTGCTGCTGATTTTACCAAACCTGTTAACCAGGTTCCGCAGATATTTTGTCCGTATAAAGAAGTGCTTTCCCTTTACCAGGCCGGTTTAAAACTGCCGGACGATGTGACGATTGTTTGGGCGGATGATAATCATGGTTATGTTCGTCAGCTTTCCAATCCGCAGGAACAGAAACGTTCTGGCGGAAGCGGCGTTTATTACCACATTTCTTACTGGGGCGCACCGCAGGATTATTTGTGGTTGTGCAGCACTTCGCCTTCGCTCATCTCGTACGAACTCTCTAAAGCATATCAATACGACGCTAAAAATTTATGGGTAATTAATGTGGGGGATATTAAGCCGGGCGAAATGGAGACGCAATTTTCCATGGATTTAGCCTGGAATGTAAACCGCTGGAAACCAGAAAATGCTTCTCAATATGCAGCATTTTGGGCTGAAGAAACGTTTGGAAAAGCATTTGCAAAACCAATTGCAAAAATTAAAAGTGAATATTACCGGCTTTCCCAGACTGCAAAGCCAGAACACATGAACGCTGTGATTTTTACGGATGCAGCAGTAGATCAGCGTTTAAAAGAATATCAGGCAATTGCAAAAGAGGCAGAAGAATTGCAAAAGCAAATTCCGCAGCGTTTACAGGATGCCTATTTCGAGCTCATTTTTTACCCGGTAAAAGGAGCATGTTTGATGAACGAAAAGGTGCTTTATGCGCAGAAAAGTTTAGAGTTAGCAGCAAATGGAGACAAAACAGCTTTAGATTTTTCCCGAAAATCTGAGGCAGCTTTCCAACAAATCCAAATCATCACCAAAAAATACAATGAACAAATTGCGGGCGGCAAATGGAACGGTATAATGAGCTGGCACCCGCGGGACCAGGAAGTTTTTAAAATGCCGAAAATAGCAACAGAAGAGATGGTTGAAGAAGGGAAAAAGTTAAAAGTTCCGACTAATTCTAAAGATAAAACGATCACCATTCAGGCTGCTTCTTTTACCACTAAAAAAGATGCGCCTGATGCAAAAATTACCACTATAATCGGATTAGGAGCAGGTGGAAATGGGGAAACTTTGCTTCCGGTAATGATTAATCCCGTTGATCAGAATCAGCTTAAAAATGCAGCTTACTTAGAATATCAGGTGGATTTGCCCAAAGGCGATCATCGCATCAAAATTAAATGTTTGCCCACTTTTGGTGTTTATGAAGGCCGTGGCGTTCGATATGCAATTAGCGTAAATGATGAAACTCCTCAAGTAATTAATGTGGCTCCAGCTTCAGAAAATGCAGTTTGGAAACAGAACGTTTTGCAGGGATATGCTTCCGGCGAAACACTGCATCACCTAAAAAACAGTGGTAAAAACAGCATTAAAATTTATCCGCTTGATCCCGGAACGGTCATTAATCAGTTAGAGATCAGGTAAAAAAACCGGCATGAAAAAAATACTTTTACAACTCGTTATACTTCTTTTACCGGTTATAAATTATGCTCAAAGTATTGGTAATTACGTTTCCGGGTTTAAAAAGGCAGGAAACGAACTGTCTTTTACCACAACCGGCGGAGAAGTGAAGCTTGATTTTTGCACCAGCAGTATGTTCCGTGTCCGTGCTTCGTGGAATAAAAAGTTTGAAGCGGATGAAAATTTAATGGTAGTTAATTACCGCTTTCCGGATATTAAATTAACGGTTGCAGAACAAAAAGATCATTTTAAAATCTCTACCGATTCGCTTTCGATCAATATTTTTAAAGCGCCTTTTCGTATCGATGTTTTTAATAAACAGGGGCGTTTGCTTTCTTCGGAATCGCCTTCACCACAACAAGAAAACTTATTTAAGCAAGGCGATACGGTTGGCTGTCGTAAAACAATTATGCCCGATGAGCATTTTTTTGGTTTTGGCGAACGGATGGATTTTCTCGACCGAAGAAGCAAAAAACTGAAACTAAATGTTGGCCGCGGCAACGAAATGCCTTATATTATCGGTGCTTATAATATTCTGGAGGCCAATTATTGCCCGGTCCCGTTTATGATGAGTACGCGTGGTTATGGCATTTTTCTGCATAATTCTTCTGCTACCGAGTGGGATGTGGCGGCTTCTAAAAATAACCAGCTTAATTTTAAAGCTGTTGACGGACCGCTGGATTATTACTTTATGTATGGCCCGGATTTTCCATCCATCTTAAATCAATACACCACATTAACTGGTAAAAGCCCAATGCTGCCCCAATTTGCTTTGGGCTTGCATGTAGGAACTTATAGCGGCGGAACCTGGGGTTACGAAGCTAAAACTTCAACACATTATGTAGTAGAACTGGCAAAAAAGTTTAGGCAAATGGGCATTCCTGCTGATCTGATCTGGCTGGATTCTACCTGGCGACTGTTTGGAGAAGTTGGCGGAAAAGGCGCAACGAGTTTTGAATGGCGCGAAACATTTAAAGATCCGAAAGCGATGTTCGACAGTTTGTATGCCATGAATTACAAAATGGTTGGTTTGCATATCCGTCCGCGGGTGGATAATGCCAGGAAGCTGAACTTGCTGGATCAGGCAAAAGCCAAAGGATTTACTTATCCTGAAAATGGAAAACCTGGAGAATTTGTTAATTTTTTCGACCAGAAAGCAGTGGATTGGTGGTGGCAAAACGGCTTAATGCGTGTTGCTGCACAAGGGGCAAAGTTTGTAAAAACAGATGAAGGAAGCGCTTTTGCTTCGCTGGCGAATGAAAGTGATAAAGTCGGGCCAACGGGAAAAGAAGCAGAACGTTTGCATAACGTATTCCCGATCGCTTATGCCAAAGCTCCTTTTGAAAAGTTTCAGGAATTTAACAAAGTGCGCGGTTTAAACCATACGCGCGAAGGTTACAGTGGCATCCAGCGTTATCCGTTTATTTTTGCCGGCGACTGGCCAAGCGAATGGCAATATTTTGCGCCCGTAATTAAAGCAGGCATCAATATCGGACTTTCGGGCGTAGGCGATTGGGGACATTGTATGGGCGGATTTGAGCATCCGGCCGATCCGGAATTGTACATCCGTTGGGTGCAGTTCGGCATGTTTAGTCCGGTTGCAATGGTTTTCGGCATGGATCATCCCGGGTACAAAGAACCGTGGAATTATGGCGATGCCGCTTTAAAAAACTTCAAAAAATACGATCTGCTGCGTTACCGCATGATCCCGTATTTATACTCAACCCAATATCAGCAATATAAAACCGGTTTGCCCATGATGCGCGCGCTGGTTTTGCAGGATCAGCAGGATGAAAACACGTACGAAATTGGCGATCAATATATGCTGGGCGATAACTTGATGGTTTGTCCGGTTACTACAAAACGCGCTGTAACGCGTACCGTTTATCTGCCAAAAGGAAACTGGTTTGATTACTGGACGGGCAAAAAATATTCCGGGAAACAGTATGTGCATGTTTTAACTCCGTTAGATACCATTCCGCTTTTTGTAAAAGCTGGCGGCATTATCCCGATGCAGCCCGAAATGAAATATTTTGGCGAGAAGAAAGCCGATGTGATCACGCTGGATATTTTCCCCGAAGGGAAATCAAGTTATAATTTGTATGAAGATGATGGCAAAAGCTTGGCTTACCAGCAGGGACAATTTGCGATTACGAAGATCGATGCTTCTTTTACCGGGCAAAAATTAGAATTTGCTATTGCAAAACCTTTCGGGAGTTTTATTCCTGAAGCACATCGTTACCTTGCTAAAATCCGTTGGAACGGAGAAAAGCCATCAGCAATAACAGAAAACGGAAAGCCCATAGCTATTGCTTCCAATCCAGCTAATCTTGAAAAAGCTGCCGGTTGGTTTTTTGATGCCAATACAAAGATTTTATGGGTAAAAACAGCATCATCCAATCAGGCAAATATTCAAATCATTATTTTATAGTATGATGAAACGGTTCTTACTTCAATTCCTGATGCTTCTTTTACTGGCAAATTTTGCAGAAGCTGCAGGTTCTCCCAGAACAAAATACAATTTTAATTCCGGCTGGAAATTATTTGTTGGCGATCCGCAAGGCGCAGAAGCAATAGGCTTTAATGATGCCGGTTGGAAAGCAGTAACGCTGCCGCATCCCTGGAACGAAGATGCTGCTTTTAAGGTTTCTATTGATGATTTGCCAACTGGGATTGCCTGGTACCGCAAACATTTTAAAATACCAGCAGGCGATGCCGGTAAAAAGGTTTTTTTGGAGTTTGAAGGGATCCGGCAGGGAGGGGATTTTTATTTAAACGGAAAGTTTATCGGCAGAAACGAAAACGGTATCATGGCTTTTGGTTTCGATATCACTTCCCTTTTAATCCAAGGCGAAAATGTAATAGCAGTCCGCACGGATAATTCCTGGAACTATAAAGAGAAAACAACTGGTTCCGCTTTCCAATGGAACGATAAAAATTTCAATGCCAATTATGGCGGCATCCACAAAAATGTTTGGCTGCACGTAACCGATAAATTGTACCAGACGCTGCCCTTGTACGAAGGCTTGCAGGCAACCGGCGTTTATATTTATGCCAAAGATTTTAATATTCCCGCCAAAACTGCAGCGATAACTGCCGAAGCGCAGGTTAAGAACGATTATTCCTCAGCCAAAACTTTTCAGTACGAAGTAGAAATTAAAGACCTGGACGGCAAAACGGTAAAAGTATTTTCCGGAGAAAAAGCAACGGTCGGCCCGGGGGAAATGAAAACGGTAAGTGCTTCGGCCAAAATCAACAACCTCAACTTCTGGAGCTGGGGCTACGGTTATTTATATACTGTTTTTACCCGGTTAAAATTGGGCAATGCAGTGGTGGACGAAGTGCAAACGAAAACCGGTTTCCGCAAAACAGAATTTAAAAACGGGATGGTTTATTTGAACGGCCGTGTGCTGATGATGCATGGCTACGGGCAGCGTACAAGTAACGAATGGCCGGCTATTGGCAATGCCGTGCCTGCGTGGATGAGCGATTACAGCAATAATTTAATGGTAGAAAGCGGTGGGAATTTAGTGAGATGGATGCACATTACACCCTGGAAACAAGATGTAGAATCTTGCGACCGTGTGGGTTTGATCCAGGCAATGCCAGCCGGTGATTCGGAAGGCGACGTGCAGGGAAGGAGATGGGAACAACGCAAAGAAGTGATGCGGGATGCTATGATCTATAACAGAAATAACCCGAGCATCTTTTTTTATGAAAGCGGAAACAAAGGCGTGAGTGAGTTACACATGCAGGAAATGAAAGCCATTCGCGACCAGTATGATGCAAACGGCGGCCGTGCTATTGGCTCACGTGAAATGTTAGGCAGTAAAGTGGCCGAATACGGCGGCGAAATGCTGTATACGAATAAAAGCGCCGGTAAACCTTTGTGGGCGATGGAGTATTCGCGGGATGAAGGGCTGCGCAAGTATTGGGACAATTTTACGCCTCCTTTTCATAAAGATGGCGCCGGGCCGTTGCACAATAACGAAGATGCAAGTGCTTATAACCGCAACCAGGATTCTCATGCTTTGGAGGATGTGGCGCGCTGGTACGAGTTCTGGAAAGAAGGGCCGGGAACGGGAGACAGGGTGAGCTCCGGTGGGGTGAATATCATTTTTTCAGACTCGAATACCCATCATCGCGGCGAGGAAAATTACCGTAGGAGTGGTGAAGTGGATGCGCTTCGGATTGCAAAAGATGGATTTTATGCGCACCAGGTGATGTGGAACAATTGGGTAGTGCCGGATAAAACAGCTATCCATATCATCGGCCATTGGAATTATGAGCCGGGAATTAAAAAAGATGTTTATGTAGTGGCCAGCGGCGATAAAGCAGAACTGTTTGTAAATGGGGTTTCACAGGGTTTTGGCGGGCAAAGCAACCGTTATGCTTTCACTTTTAAAAATGTAGCCTGGAAAGCAGGAACTTTAAAAGCCGTTTCTTATGATCAGTCTGGTAAAAAACTGGCCGAAACGCAAATCAAAACAGCAGGCCAACCAGTAGCTTTAAAGCTCACTGCTTTTCAAAGTCCGACCGGGATGAAAGCAGATGGCGCAGATTTAGCTTTTGCCGAAGTAGAAGTGGTCGATGCCGTGGGAAACCGGTGCCCTACAGCTTTAAATACGGTTGATTTTACATTGAACGGCCCGGCAGAATGGCGCGGCGGACTGGCACAAGGCTCTGATAATTACATCCTGTCTAAAAGCCTTCCGGTAGAATGCGGCGTAAATAGGGTAATCATCAGATCTACCACACAAGCCGGAAAAATCACGTTAATAGCTAATGCACAAGGTTTAAAACCAGCAACTTTGGTTTTGCAATCTGCCCCGGTTAAAGTTATCGATGGTTTGGCTTCAACTTTTCCTGCCGATGGTTTGAAACCTGCTTTAAAACGCGGCCCTACGCCTGCCGGCCCTTCTTATACCGTAACCCGGAAATCGGTAAAAATTTGGGGTGCAACTGCAGGCGCCAATAGTGATAAAACCCAGGCGAGTTACGACGATAACGAGTTAACAGATTGGGTAAACGATGGCAATGTTGCTACTGCCTGGATTAAATATGAACTGGCTGAAGAAACAACGGTAAACGAAGTAGAATTAAAGCTTAATAATTTTAGAAGCCGGGTTTATCCAATCAAAATTTTGGTTGATGGCAAAGAGGCTTTTAATGGTTTGACCGAAAAGAGCTTAGGTTACTGTACGTTAACCTGCAAACCAATAAAAGGCAAAACGGTAACTATCCAGCTAACAAATGGTAATATTACGCAGCCCACGGGCAATTCAGGAGTGGAAGTGAATGGCAAAAAACTGGATGACGGCGTAACCCGGGATGATAAAAACGCAAAAGGAACGCTTAGCATTATCGAAGCAGAAATTTACACTAAACCCTAAAATGATCATGAAAGTAGCTTTTAAAATGAAATTAAAACCTGGCTTTGAACGGGAATATCAAAAACGTCATGACGAGATCTGGCCGGAGCTGGCGCAACTGCTTAAAGATAACGGCATCAGCGATTATACTATTTTTCTGGATGAAGAAACCCATACTTTGTTTGCTGTGCAAAAATTATCAGGCCAATCTTCGCAGGATTTAGGCCAGACGGAAATTGTAAAAAAATGGTGGGCTTACATGGCTGATCTCATGGATACGAATCCTGATAATTCTCCGGTTTCAGTTCCTTTAAAAGAAGTTTTTCATCTCGATTAAAACCTCAATTTAATATGAAGAAATTAATAGGATTAGTTGCCGCAACAGCAATACTGTTTTTAGCAGGTAAAAATGGTGATGCCCAAAATATGGGTTTAGCGCAAAATTTTTGGCCGACAATCAAAAAGGAAATGCACCCCTGGACACGTTGGTGGTGGATGGGCAATGCCGTGGACGAGCAGAATGTTGCATCACTTTTAAAACAATACCATGATGCCGGGATTGGCGGCGTTGAAATTACGCCGATTTACGGGGCAGTGGGTTACGAGCAGCGTTACCTGGATTTTCTCTCGCCTAAATGGATGGACGTATTAAATTATACGGTAAAAGAAGCAACAAGCCTCAATATGGGTGTTGACATGAACACCGGCACTGGCTGGCCTTTTGGCGGTCCGCAAATTACGCCTGAACTGGCTGCATCTAAATTGCTCATCCAAAAATATCCGTTAAAAGCAGGGGATGCCTTAACGGAAAAAATACAGGTAAACGATGCAAGGCAAAAAGCTGTAGCTAAATTACAGGCGGTAATGGCTTATGGTGACAAAGGCGAAGTGATAGATGTAACAGCAAAAGTTGCCGCAGACGGAACTTTGAACTGGAAACCTACAACCGGAAACTGGCAACTGTTAGCTGCTTTCGATGGTAAATCCCGGCAAATGGTTAAACGTGCTGCGCCAGGCGGAGAAGGTTTGGTAATGGACCACCTTAATAAAAAAGCAGTTGATGTTTACCTGAAACGATTTGACGATGCTTATCAGGGTAAAATCCCCGGTATCAATAATTATTTTAATGATAGTTATGAAGTTTTTGGTGCGGATTGGTCGCCGGCACTTTTTGATGAATTTCAGAAACGGCGAGGCTACGATTTAAAGCAGCACCTTTTAGAATTATCTTCCAAAGATTCTACTAACGAAAATGTGGCCCGCGTTAAATCTGATTACCGGGAAACCATGAGCGATATGGTATTGCATAATTTTACGGAGAACTGGACAGATTGGACACATAAAAATCATAGTAAAACAAGAAATCAGTCGCACGGTTCGCCGGGAAATTTATTGGATCTGTACGGAACAGTTGACGTGCCGGAATGCGAAACTTTTGGTTCAAGTTACTTTCCGATTCCAGGTTTGAGGCGTGATAGCGCCGATGTCCGCAATGTAGATCCTGATCCTATGATGTTTAAATTTGCTACTTCGGCAGCTCATGTAAACGGAAAACCTTTCGCTTCTTCCGAAACTTTTACCTGGCTGGCAGAGCATTTTAAAGCTTCGCTTTCTCAGTGTAAACCCGAAGTGGAAAACATTTTTCTTTCGGGCGTGAACCACGTTTTCTTTCACGGAACCGCTTATACGCCGCAGGATGTTCCTTTTCCGGGATGGTTATTTTATGCTTCGGTTAACTTCTCGCCAACCAATACTTTCTGGCCGCATATTAAAGGCATGAACGATTACATCACCCGCTGTCAGTCGGTTTTGCAGGATGGCAAAGCAGACAACGACATCCTGATGTACTGGCCGGTTTATGATGTTTGGAACAAGGCATCGGGTATGGAAATGCTGCTGGCTATTCATGGCATAAATGCATGGCTTCGTCCAACGCAGTTTTACCAGCAATCCAAACAGTTAACGCAGAAAGGTTATACCATAGATTTTATTTCGGATACACAAGTTGGTGCAACTAAAGTAGTCAGCGGAATGCTGCAAACTAATGTTAACGCTTCGCCTTATAAAGTTATCATCATTCCAGAATGTAAAATGATGCCGGTTGCTACCTTGAGAAATATTTTGCAATTGGCCAATAATGGCGCAACGGTAATCTTTCAAAAATTACCAGAAGATGTACCAGGTTTAAATGATCTGGAAGGCCGCAGAAAAGTATTTAAACAAATGCTGGCCACACTTAAATTTTCTGCCGGTAAAAACAGCATCAGCGAATTTAAAACCGGGAAAGGGTCTGTATTATTAGCTTCCGATTTACAATCAGCTTTGGATTTTAAGCAGGTAAAACGGGAAGCTTTAACAGACTCAGGGTTAGAATTTAACCGGCGCAGAATTGATGGCGGTAAATATTATTACCTGGTTAACCACACGGCAAAAGCAATCGATCAGCAAATTATTTTAAATGGTGATGGAAAATATGCAGTGATATTAGACCCTCAATCTGGTGATAGCGGAATGGCTGAAACCTCTTCTGCTAATCATCAGCTTACTGTTCATCTGCAGCTAAAATCCGGGGAAGCATTAATTTTAAAGGTTTATAATCAGCAAAAACCTGCTGTTAACAACTGGGTTTATTTAAACAAACCCACGAAAACCATCAGCGTAAATAACAATTGGAACTTACATTTTACAGCAGGCGGGCCCGAACTTCCTGCAGGCCAAAAGCTGAGCAAGCTGGGTTCGTGGACAGAACTGCCGGGCCCGAAAGTAACAGCTTTTTCTGGTAGCGGTGTTTATACCAGCACCATTTTTTTGCCGGTAAAAACAGCAAAAGAGTATGTGTTGAATTTAGGCAGGGTTGCAGAAAGTGCGCATGTTTGGATTAATGGGAAAGATGCAGGCATTTTGTGGGCAAACCCATTTGAAGCAAGGATCGGAAAATATCTTCATGCCGGAACGAATACAATTAAGGTTGAAGTGGCCAACCTGATGGCCAACCGCATCAGCGATATGGATAAAAAAGGTATCCAGTGGCGTAAATACCATGAAATTAATTTTGTAAACATCAATTATTTACCTTTTGATGCTTCCAAATGGCAACCCATGGCTTCTGGTTTAATCGGGCCGGTTACGGTTGTGGGTTATAATTAGTTTTTTGTGGAAGGAACCCTTTTTATTGATACTTTTATAGTGCGAAACCTAAGTATTAATGAAGCCGATTAAATTTTTTAGTTTTATAAAAGTAGATGAATATTCTGCTACGCCAAAATACCTGCAGCTAACTAATTCTATCCTCACAGCTATCGAAACCGGAAAAATTCAAAAGGATGATCTGTTGCCTTCCATTAATGAATTAAGTTACGAACTCGAGATTTCGCGGGATACGGCCGAAAAAGGTTATAAATATTTGAAAAAGCTGGGCGTTTTAGGTTCTATTCCTGGTAAAGGTTATTACATCATCAGTACAGATTTCAGGCAGACTTTAAAAATCTGCCTGCTTTTTAACAAGTTAAGCTCTCATAAAAAAATAATTTACGATTCTTTTATTGCTGCCATTGGTGAGAACGTAGCGATTGATTTTTACATTTACAATAATGATTTTTCTTTATTTAAAAAACTGGTAACCAACAAAAAAGATCAGTACTCGCATTTTGTTATCATCCCCCATTTTATTGAAGGCGGAGAAAATGCACATGAAGTCATCAACCTCATCCCGAAGGAAAAGCTGGTTTTATTAGATAAAAAAATACCCGGTGTAAATGGAGAATATGCAGCAGTTTACGAAAATTTTGAGAAAGATATTTATGTATCGCTGGACCAGGCACGCGAGCAATTAAGCAAGTATAACACCATTAAACTCATCTTTCCGAAAGATAGTTATTTTCCGAAAGAAATCATCAAAGGGTTCAGCCGTTTTTGCCAGCAATATGCTTTTACCCATAAAGTGATCAGTTGTTTAACCGAGGAAGAATTGCAGGAAGGCGTAGCCTACATCAACCTAATGGAAAACGATTTGGTGGTCCTAATTGAAAAAATTATTTCTTCTAACTTTGAAATTGGTAAGCAAATTGGGGTTATTTCTTATAATGAAATCCCTTTAAAAAAGATTATTTTAAATGGCATTACCACCATCTCTACTGATTTTAAAGAAATGGGTACGCTGGCTGCACAGTTGATTTTAGAAAACTCTCCGCGGCATGTAGAAGTTCCTTTTACTTTAACTTTGCGAAATTCTTTGTAAATTCAACTCCTTACCAAGAAGATGGACAATAAAAATTATCTGATAAAAGAAGCATTTGCTTATATTTAAGAATGGAATTTGGAAAAGTAGAACCACACGAAGTAGCAGCCATTGATTTTACATTACCTGCCGATCCTGGTTTTACAACAGATACTTTAAAAAGCAATCGGTCCGGGCAAAAATTAAAAATACATGTAGGCTGCGTTACCTGGGGGGCTAAAGACTGGGTAGGCGAAGTTTATCCTCCGGGAGTAAAAGAAAGCATGTTTTGGGAGGCGTATGCCAAACAGTTTAACTGTATGGAACTGAACGCAACCTTTTACCAGGTCTATCACACAGAAACGCTAACAAAATGGAAAGAAAGGGTGGCAGTAAACCCAGATTTTTTGTTTTGTCCGAAGTTTTCCAGGCAAATTAGCCATGCTGCCTCTCTAAAAACCGTTTATGAATTAACGACTACTTTTTACGAAGGTATTTTAGCTTTTGGTGAGAAATTAGGGCCTTTGTTTTTGCAGTTAAGCGATTATTTCGGCCCTGAACGTTTTGCAGAATTAGAAACTTATTTAAAGCAATTGCCAAAGGATATACCTGTATTTGTAGAGTTGAGGCATGAGCGCTGGTTTTCGGATAAGCCATTGCAGGAAAAGGTTTTTTCCATGTTAAAAAATTTAAATATAGGCGCCGTTATTACTGATGCAGCCGGAAGGAGGGATGCTGTACACATGCACTTGCCTACGCCCGCTGCTTTTATTCGTTTTGTTGGAAACCAATTGCACCCAACAGATTACCAGCGGGCCGACGACTGGGTGAAACGGATCAAAACCTGGCAAGAACAGGGATTGGAATCTTTATTTCTGTTTGTGCATCAGCATTATAATGTTACAGAACCTAAACTTGCCGATTATTTTATTAGTAAATTGAACCAGGAATTAGGCTTAGCTTTAAAAAGGCCACAATTTATTCAAAAGCCTTTGGCGCTGTTTTAAGTGGAAAAGAAAGTTTTAATCAAGAAAATAGGTGATAAAAGAAGCATCATCCGTTTGAGCAATAATGCTTATTGTGGGTAACTTCTAATATTTTTAACAGTTTAGTTAAGACTTCGCTCATTCTGCTAACAATAGCCTTAATTTTATCGGTTTTTGTGGTATTTTTGCTGTCAACAATGTTCCTTATGGTTCATGTCGATAAATATTACTGATTTTTTGACTTTAGTTAGGTGAAAATCTCCTAATTAATTTTTTACATACAATACAACAATATATTCATATACACACTATCCGTAGGTGTTTTGTTAATTTCGATAAACTTAGACCGTACAAACACCTGTAAACCCCTTAATAGCTAAGGATATAGAATTTTTTAGTTAATCAATTTTTGAAACAGATATTTTTATTTACCGTAAATGCTTTTAACATAAATCTATGTTAGATTTAGTATTTTTTTGCTTAAGCTAATATTATACATGAAAAAAATTTACTTAGAGTTTTCCCTGAAAATATTTTTAGTGCTGTTTTTATCCCTTTTAAGTTTAGCAGTACAG
>NZ_WPIK01000030.1 GCF_009754915.1 Mucilaginibacter arboris
TTTGGGACAAAAAAATCTTTAGCAAACTTTCTCGGGCGAAAACACAAATTGCGCCTAACGGAAAGGGCTTGGCGAAAAACTGGCAATAAAATTCCTTCCGCCAAAAACCGAAGTTAAATTTATAACAAAAACTTCAATACTGTTTTTACAAGCTAAATTTTATTCCGTCTGCTGAAACTGAAGCAAAATGTTAAAACAAAAGTTGATGAAACATTCGTCAGCCAGTTTTTTGCCAAACCAATGTTGCCTGCCGTTATTTTATTATACTGTCATAACTCTATAATCTGTTTTTCCAATAATACCTTTGAATTGTTCTTGTGATATATCACTAGTACCCGACAAAAATGATGGTTCAATTTGATTCACCATATTATAAAAGGTTTCGCTTATAACAATTTTTCTTTCATCTGATTTTTTCATCAACCGTGCAGTAAGGTCAATTCCATTTCCATAATAATCGTCTACTATTGAACTGTATGAAATATTATATGTATCGGTACAATAATGAATTGCAGCCTTTGTCTTAAGTGTAATATTTTCAATTGTAGGAGGATTTATAGAAACGCAATTTTTTAAAATGTCTAATACTGTTGCATAATTTTCATTTGCTTGAATAATCTTGTCGTCGGGAATAAAAATCATTATTTCGTCACCAATAAGTTTTAAAATATTGTCACGAAATAAAGTTGAAGTTCCTGAACAAATTCTAATTGTGTTACCAATTAAAATAATCCACTTCTTTAAGTCCTCACTTTTTATTGCTGTCGAGCCACAAATGTCTATGAATATGCAAACACCTTTTGTTGGTGTTAGTCCTTCAATTTGTTCCTTTAATAATTGTGGGTTGTCAAAATTCAAATACATAGCTTTCGTTTGTTAGGTTGTCAGTTATAATGGCAGGCAACGGGAAAGGCTTGGCGAAGAACTGGAAATAGAATTCCTTCCACCCCGAACCAAAGTTAAATTTATAATCAAAAGCTGATGCTTCTTTTACCGGCTAAATTTTTGTTCCTTTCGCTGAGACTGAAGCAAAATAGCAAAACAAAAGTTCAATAACTTACGTCAGCCAGTTTTTTGCCAAACCAATGTTGCCTGTAGTGTTTGTCATTAATCTATCGGTTTTTTATAATTGTTTAGTTGCTGTAAAACACTTTACCATTCCAAGGATATTCTACTCCTCTCCATATTGTCGCCTTTAGACAAACAAAAATTATCGTTACAAAAAAAATTACCGTCATTAATTGAAAACGTCCTGATGATTTGTTTTTAGATTTGATTGTCCAAATGAAATGGATAATCAATAACAAATACATAAGTCCATACCATAGCATATCTCCAAGTCCCCAACCAAATGCAATATGTTTATAAAATGTACCCAAAATGCAAATAATAAATTGTACAATTAAAACTATTGTGTTTGCTATCTTCCAAATATTTGTCATTTCATAGTATAATGAGTATCTAAATTGTCAGATAGTACGCTTGTTAACATTGCAGGCAACGGCGAGGGCTTGGCGAAGAACTGGAATTTAAAACCCTTCCGCCCGAACCAAAGTTAAATTAATGTTCAAATGTTGATACTTCTTTTATCAGCTAAATTTTATTTCTTCTGCTGAAAACTGAAGCAGATTAGTAAAACAAAAGTTTAATTACTTCCTTCCGCCAGTTTTTTGCCAAACCAATGTTAGCGGTAGTTATTGTTCTGTTATTATTTGAAATCGGTCCGTTCCTTCGATTCTTTCTAATTCTGTCCCGATTGGGTTGTTTAGATATTGTATAATTGCGTCATCATAATTTGCGATAGTATTCAGGTCGTAAAACATTAAATTGTCTGGATTGTCAACATAACTTTGATTTTCTGTCCCTGAGAAAAACCTCCAACCACTATCACTATCGATTTTGTCGTCTGGCTCTTCTCTATACATATATTTTACTTTCATTCCCTCAATAGTTATCTTGTCTGTAGCAATGCAACTTCCCATCTTTGGAATAATTTCTAAAATTTCGTCAGCTTTTAATTTAAAGTTCTTCGTCATTGATTAGAAGTTTTTTCTTTGCGATGTGGTTTCCATAATTACCGCTAACGTTCAAGGCTTGGCGAAGAACTGGAATTTGAAACCCTGCCGCTGAAACCAAAGTTAAATTAATGTTCAAATGTTAATGCTTCTTTTACCAGCTAAATTTATGTTCAGTCAGCTGAAACTGAAGCAAAATAGCAAAACAAAAGCTGAATTGTAACCTGTCAGCCAGTTTTTTGCCAAACCCATGTTAGCCGCTTTTTGTGTTTTTGCTTTTTTGGGACAAAAAAATCTTTAGCAAACTTTCTCGGGCGAAAACACAAATTGCGCCTAACGTTCAAGGCTTGGCGAAGAACTGGAATTTAAAACCCGTCAGCCGAAACCAAAGTTAAATTTATATTCAAATGTTGATGCTTCTTTTACAAGCTAAATTTTGTTACTTCTGCCGAAAGTAAAGCAAAATAGCGGAACAAAAGCTGATGTTTATTCCGTCCGCCAGCTTTTTGCCAAACCAATGTTGTATGCCGTTTTTTTACTCTTTCACATATACAGCAAGATAAGTTGTTGTTGGTGTTCCAATTCCCAAACAACCTGGTTTTTGAATTTGAAATACTGAATGGAATTTGTAACCTTGCTCGTCGGCATACTTAGAAAATCTTGATTCTAAATTTAAGATGTCTTTGTCGGTGAATTGTGCACCAATTTGTTCAATTTTGTACTGCATATTATTAGGAATTTATTTGGTTTTTAGTTCGTCTATACCGCCATTTTCTGGCTTGCATTTTTTAAGTCTTTTAATTGTAAGCAATGTTCCTTTTAGAAATCCAAATTCTCTAAACGCTTCTTCGGAATAATGAGAACAGCTTGGGTCAAAAACACACCTATTTCCAAGTTTATGAGAAATATTTTTTTGATAAAATCGTAATAATCGAATAATTAAATTCAGCCAAAAAGGCTTTTTAGGAATTGCCTTATTTTGTATTTCCTTGTCAAGTTTAGTATATTTAGAAAAGTGTCTTTCAACTAAAATAGCATTTTTGGGGTCAACATTTAATTCGAATGTGTCTTGTCCAACATCAAATTTGTTGTTAATAGTCATAGATAATGTCGGTTAAAATGGCATACAACGGACAGGGCTTGGCGAAGAACTGGAAATAGAAATCCGTCAGCCAAGAACTTGAACTAAAGATAAAAAATAATTACAAAAGTTCAACAACTTTCGTCCGCCAGTTTTTTGCCAAACCAATGTTGCACGACGTTTTATGTTTAAAAGCAGAAATACGAATTTGTGTTTTTAAACAGATTTTTGTCCGTCAAACATTTAAACATTAAAAGTCAGCGAACAAAAAGTCCGGCGAATATTTTGTCTTGCGAACTTTTGACTTATAAAAATAGCATTTTAAAATCCGGCGCGTAAAAGTCCGCCGAAGTTTGTCCGCAAGAAAAGCCGCAAGTTCGATTGTCCGTTTGCAAAAATTAAACTTAATTAGCAAAACCCAAAAAGTCATTTGCAAATACTGTTTTTACCAACCAAAAGTTTGAATTCCAATTTTATGCCGATAAAAACAGCATTGGAAAAAGTCAGCGCAATTAGTCGGCGATTATTAAAAGTCGGCAAATATGTCTGCACTTTGGTCGGCAAATGGCGTGCAACGGAAAAGGCTTGGCGAAGAGCTGGAATTTGAAATCTGTCAGCCGAAACCAAAGCTAAATAAAAGTTTCAAAGTTCAATACTGTTTTTACAAGCTAAATTTCTGTTCCTTCAGCTGAAACCGAAGCAAAATAGCAAAACAAAAGTTGATGTTTAATTCGTCAGCCAGTTTTTTGCCAAACCAATGTTAGCGGCTGGCATTTCTATCATCCAAAAAGTCGTTAAAAAATTTTTCTGCCTTCACTTTTACTTCAAAAGGTGTTTGTTTGATTGAAATTAAATCATCCAATAAAAGAATTGTCCTTATTATACATCTTCGACATTCTTGTCTATGTACTTCATTATGAACACCTTTATTGGATAGTTCATAAAGTTTGCTCCATTCGTCAAATAGTGAAACTGTGTTTGTAACAATTAAGTCAATATTTGTTTCGCTTTTTAGCTCTCTTTTCGCGAATTCTAATAACCTATTTTTGTACTTGTCTTTCTTTAAAGAATGCCCATCAATTATTTCATCCGTTGCAGGAAATAAACAGTCAACAATATATTCAAAAAGCCGTCTGCAAGATGTCATTGCCAATGCATATTGTTCTCCTGTTTGTGCATTTGAAAATGTATGATTAATTGTCCATAGCCGGTCTGTCAATTCTGGAGCTGTATCGGTTAGTTTTGCGATAATTTCATCTGTAATTGTAGTAAAAAGCGATTCTGTACTTTTTTTCCATTCCGCTGTCCTTTTCGCATTCTCAAAATTATGATTGTCGTCCATCAAAGAGTATCTATAATTGGAAAACTCTGTATTCACTTTTTTAAATGGGATTCCTTTCAAAAGCTCCTTAAAATGTTCAGCAGTTTCTTTTTCTTCTTCATTGTCAGTGTCAAGAAGAATATTAATATCTCTGTTTAGGATTCTAAACTTTGGACCAATACATTCGCAGTATAACCACCAATGTAATTCTATTGCGTTGTCAATTTCGAAGCTACCTAAATAATGTTCTTCATTTTTTAAAGAAGCATGTAGTTTCTCTGCAATCTCCTTTTGTATAGTTTCAAAGCAAATTACAAATATATCTTGTTCGATAAAGTATTTGGTTTTGTGAAATAGGATTCGTTTCCAATTGTCTCCCTTTGTTTGAAATAGATAATTTAGAAAATCACTGGGCTTGTCGAACTTTCTTATCATTTCATAAGTGATAAGGTCTCCAATTAGAATTTTTGAAGAAATGAACGGCTCGTTAAGATTTAAAAGATTTGTAAAGACTATCTTATAGAACAAGCTGTCATACCGCTCTTGAATTTCTGTGCATTTAAAGTGATAAGCTACTTTCATACGGAGTTTGTCTTATGCTTGCCGCTAACGGAAAAGGCTTGGCGAAGAACTGATATTTAAAATCCTGCCGCTCCAAACCAAAGTTAAATAAAAGTTCCAAAGTTGATGCTTCTTTTACCAGCTAAATTTATGTTCCTTCAACCGAAACTAAAGCAAAATAGAAAAATAAAAGCTGAATTGTAAACTGTCAGCCAGTTTTTTGCCAAACCCATGTTAGCCGCTTTTTGTGTTTTTGCTTTTTTGGGACAAAAAAATCTTTAGCAAACTTTCTCGGGCGAAAACACAAATTGTGCCTAACGGAAAAGGCTTGGCGAAGAACTGGAAATTGAAATCCGTCAGCCGAAACCAAAGCTAAATAAAAGTTCCAAAGTTCAATATTGCTTTTAAAAGTTAAATATTGTTCCGTCAGCCGAAACTTAAGCAAAATAGTAAAATAAATGTTCAATAACTTCTGTCAGCCAGCTTTTTGCCAAACCAATGTTAGCAGAAGTGCTTTTTTATTAAGTCGAAACTTTTTGCTTTGAAGAAGATTTTTTGACTTTCATTATTGACTTGTTTTCAGATTGATTTGTCTTGTAAGCCTGAATGTATTTACTTATTTCTTTTCTTTCATCATCTGTCAAAGGCTTGCTTTGAATCATGAAATCAACTCCTTCCGGTTCTTTTATATGTCCCATCGTTTAACTTTTAAAATATTTATCAATTAAAAATTTTGCAGCATGTGTTGGAATAATCATTCTTTGTCCGCCAAACCTATACGCGCCTAACGTCTTTTCGTAGTGCCGAATAAGTTTAGTCTTTGCGTCGAACGCAACAAAACCTTCAAAACCTTTTTGAAAAGAGACCTTGCAAGCATAAGCAACTAAGTTTCCAGCAACACCTTCATACAGTTTATTTTTGCCAATATTGAACGCGGCACTTTCTACTAAGTTCATAAACACATGGTCGGTTTCTATTGATAAACTTAACAAACCTTGAATAACGTTGAAATTATGAACAACAGTCAGCTTGTAAACTTCTTTTGCACTATCGTTAAACTCGTTTTTCCAGTTAAAAGACCAACCATTTTTCTTTGTGATCAGTTTAAAATCAGATTTCGCTACCAAGCTGACGTCTGTCTGAAAGCTGTCGCCAGAAATTGTGTTTTGGATTGAATTTGTGAGTCGGTCAATTTCAAAATCGAGTGCTATACTGCTTCTTTTCTTCACATAGCTAATTTACGAAATGTTAAGACAGTCGTCAAATGTCTTTTAAACGTTTGGGTCTTTGTAGCATTTCTGCTAACGGAAAGGGCTTGGCGAAGAACTGGAATTTGAAACTCGTCCGCTGAAACCGAAGTTAAATAAAAGTTCCAATGTTCAATACTGTTTTTACAAGCTAAAAAAATGTTCCTTCCGCCGAAACTGAAGCAAAATAGTAAAACAAAAGTTCAAAAACTTCCGTCCGCCAGTTTTTTGCCAAACCAATGTTGTGTGCTGTGCTTTTTAACGATTAAATATTATTTTTAGTTAGCTTGTTATATCCATTGAATGTTTTGAACTTGATACAATCTTTTGGCATCCTCCAATGCTTCATCAATGCTGTCGTAAAAAAAGTCAGTTTGTGTGTTAAAGTTTTTGTCACATCCAAAAAGATAAAAACCGCTGTCATCTTTGTATTGGCAAACAACGATATATTCTATTGAAGTTTGAATATCGTTAATAATTACATTGTTAAAAGTTATATTCGATTTCGAGATATATAAAGTCTTTGCGCCGTCGATATATTTTGGAATGTCTGTCAGCATAGCACACAACGGAAAAGGCTTGGCGAAGAATTGGAAATTGAAATTCGTCCGCCCAAACCAAAGCTAAATAAAAGTTCCAATGTTCAATACTGTTTTTATCGGCTAAATTTTATTCCGTCTGCCGAAACCGAAGCAAAATAGCAAAACAAAAGTTGATGTTTATCTCGTCAGCCAGTTTTTTGCCAAACCAATGTTATGTGCTGTTTATCTTTCTGAAGTCCGAATTCTTCTCTCTAAGTCCTTAAATTCTAATTCAAGCTTTTGAAACAATTCGACTTTTTCATTTAAAGGTTTTACTAAATTCTCGTCTTTTAAAGCGGAATAAACAGCAAATTTTTGACCGATGTCTAATGCTGTTTTGTCCATTAGCTCTTGAACTTCTTGGAGCTTTTTTATTAATTCGTTCATGATTTATTTTTGAAATTCTTTTTCTTTTGCTGTTACTTCTTGAAACTGATACTCTTCTTTAAAATCTATAGAGCCTACAATTGCAGAATAGGTCTTTGATGTTAAACTATATGAAAGTAATAAATCAAATGTATGAGTTCCATTATTATCTGCCAATTCAAATTTTTGGGCTTGAAAATCTTCGTCATATTTTACACCAACTACTTTGAACTTTTTTTCATAGTTCATACTTTTCATTTCAAAGATTTTAGGTGTTAAAGTTAACGTCCATTCTGATTCGTCTACAGAAGTTCCTTTTCCGGGTTTTTTCCATAGGACAGCAGTACTTGTAAATACAATGTACTGCAAGTTTTTATCTTGAATTTGAGGTTTAGTTCCCGGTTCTACAGCTTTCTCCGTGTTTATTGGAATATTTAAATTTGAATTAATGAAGTTTTCTTTATTTCTTAATTGTAGAGTTTTATTTTTCTGTGATAATATTTCTTGCGGAGTCATACTTACCTCAACTAATTCTATTGATTCAAGGCAGTTGCCAATAAATACTGATTCCCCTGCCATAAATTCTAATTTTTTCGCTCCAACATTTTCAGGGGAAGTAGTTTGTAGTTTAGATAACGAGAATGTTTTGTCTATAAATGAAACGGGAGTAATATTATAAGTTATGTCATTTGTGTACGGAACTTTTTCCAAATTTTTAAAAATAATTCCAAAACTTTCCGCTTCATAAATAGTACCCCTGTTAATGTTATAAACGATTTGTGGATTAGAAAGAAACATAGCATTACAGAAAGAGCCAGAATTTAAAACGCCTTGGCCAACTTGTATTTTGGTCGGTTTATTGGCTTCAACTATCCATTTTTTTCCGATTGGTACAGTCTTAGGGAATTTGGTCAGAAATACTGTTTTAGTTTGAGCAAAAAGGGTTGTCGTAAACGTCAAAGCTAAGAATAGGAAATGTTTTTTCATGTAGTGATTCGGTTTGGTCGGCAAAATAGCACATAACGGTGAGGGCTTGGCGAAGGTTGGGAATTTTCAGCAAAAAAGTTTAGTAAAAGCAGTAAGTTCATAAAAGTACAAATTTTAGAAAAGTATTTTCGCCCAACTTTTGCCAAACCCATGTTAGCCGCTTTTTGTGTTTTTGCTTTTTTGGGACAAAAAAATCTTTAGCAAACTTTCTCGGGCGAAAACACAAATTGCGCCTAACGGAAAAGGCTTGGCGAAGGTTGGGAATTTTCAGCAAAAAAGTTTAGTAAAAGCAGTAAGTTCATAAAAGTACAAATTTTC
>NZ_WPIK01000031.1 GCF_009754915.1 Mucilaginibacter arboris
TTTTTCATTTTTACCGGTTGATTTACAGGGCATTAAGTAATGGTTTTAGGATAATTGTAGGGGGGTGTTGTGCTTTTTCAGGCTTTTTTCTACTTTTGCGCCCTGCTTCCGCGATGGGGGCATGGTTTTGAGGGGGGTGAATGGGGGGTGAAGGGAAGGTTGCCGGGCTGGCAGCAGTTTTGTTCAGGGCCTGCAAAATTAATTTAAAATAAGTTTTGCAGGATTAAAATAAGTTTTTACTTTTGCAGCCGCTTCCGGAAGGGGGGCGAGGGGTTTGAAAAGCGGAGAGGCAGGGAAGTTGAAAAGGTGGCAAGCGGCAGCGTTTGCGGTCCTTTAAAAGCTTCAGAAAGCTACCAAAAAATAAATAAAAATATTTTTTGGAAATGTAAAAAGAGTTTCTACCTTTGCAATCCCAAACCGGACGGGAATTTAAAGACGTACGGCGAGGGAAAAACAAAACAGGCGAAGGGCGAACCGGGGCCGGAATAATGAAAAGGTTGATTTAGCCGTAGCGATACGGATAACGATAAAAAGCCAAACTGCGACGGGGCGGCGATAAAGTTCTTTTAAGATATATAACATGTAGCGTAGCGGAGGCTTTCTACCCAGAAGGTCACGTTAAGAAAAAGAGAAAGATTCTGGACATAGTAATTTTACAGATTCTATTTTAATAATAAAGTAGGGTCAGCGATAAACAACACATTTTACAATGGAGAGTTTGATCCTGGCTCAGGATGAACGCTAGCGGCAGGCCTAATACATGCAAGTCGGACGGGATTGGGGGCTTGCCCCCATGAGAGTGGCGCACGGGTGCGTAACACGTATGTAACCTACCTTTATCTGGGGGATAGCCTCTCGAAAGAGAGATTAACACCGCATAAAATCACAGCACGGCATTGTGCAATGATCAAATATTTATAGGATAAAGATGGGCATGCGGAACATTAGCTAGTTGGCGGGGCAACGGCCCACCAAGGCGACGATGTTTAGGGGATCTGAGAGGATGGCCCCCCACACTGGTACTGAGACACGGACCAGACTCCTACGGGAGGCAGCAGTAAGGAATATTGGTCAATGGGCGCAAGCCTGAACCAGCCATGCCGCGTGCAGGAAGACGGCCCTATGGGTTGTAAACTGCTTTTATACCGGAATAAACCCCTTTACGTGTAGAGGGTTGAATGTACGGTAGGAATAAGGATCGGCTAACTCCGTGCCAGCAGCCGCGGTAATACGGAGGATCCAAGCGTTATCCGGATTTATTGGGTTTAAAGGGTGCGTAGGCGGCCTGTTAAGTCAGGGGTGAAATTTTCCAGCTCAACTGGAAGCTTGCCTTTGATACTGACGGGCTTGAATGCAGCTGAGGTAGGCGGAATGTGACAAGTAGCGGTGAAATGCATAGATATGTCACAGAACACCAATTGCGAAGGCAGCTTACTAAAGTGTGATTGACGCTGAGGCACGAAAGCGTGGGGATCAAACAGGATTAGATACCCTGGTAGTCCACGCCCTAAACGATGAACACTCGATGTTAGCGATATACAGTTAGCGTCCAAGCGAAAGCGTTAAGTGTTCCACCTGGGGAGTACGCCCGCAAGGGTGAAACTCAAAGGAATTGACGGGGGCCCGCACAAGCGGAGGAGCATGTGGTTTAATTCGATGATACGCGAGGAACCTTACCCGGGCTTGAAAGTTAGTGAATAAAGCAGAGACGCTTTAGTCCTTCGGGACACGAAACTAGGTGCTGCATGGCTGTCGTCAGCTCGTGCCGTGAGGTGTTGGGTTAAGTCCCGCAACGAGCGCAACCCCTATGTTTAGTTGCCAGCACGTCAAGGTGGGGACTCTAAACAGACTGCCTGTGCAAACAGAGAGGAAGGAGGGGACGACGTCAAGTCATCATGGCCCTTACGTCCGGGGCTACACACGTGCTACAATGGGCGGTACAGAGGGCAGCTACCTGGCAACAGGGTGCCAATCTCTTAAAGCCGTTCACAGTTCGGATCGGGGTCTGCAACTCGACCCCGTGAAGTTGGATTCGCTAGTAATCGCATATCAGCAATGATGCGGTGAATACGTTCCCGGGCCTTGTACACACCGCCCGTCAAGCCATGGAAGCTGGGAGTGCCTGAAGTACGTAACCGCAAGGAGCGTCCTAGGGTAAAATCGGTAACTGGGGCTAAGTCGTAACAAGGTAGCCGTACCGGAAGGTGCGGCTGGAATACCTCCTTTCTAGAGCAGGTCTTTCCGCAAAACATAACGGTCCGCTGCGCACATGTATATTTCTTAAATAATAAAGATAAAAGAAAACCCAAAAGACAAGCCACAGTGGCTGTGGCCGAAATCAGGTACAGGACATTGGCAGTTTAGAAGTTGAAAGGAAAGCATTAGTAGCCAGCAACAAGCGCTAACGGCAGACTGATAACTGATGACTGACCACTAAAAAGTCCCGTAGCTCAGTTTGGTTAGAGCACTACACTGATAATGTAGGGGTCAGCAGTTCAAATCTGCTCGGGACTACAGGAAAGGCGAAAGGTTGAAGGCGTAAAGGTAAAAGGAAGCAAGGTAAAAGACGAAGGGTTAAGACCCGGAACTGCAACCCGCAACTGGCCACCTGCAACCGGCAACTGAAATCTTTTAGGGGGATTAGCTCAGCTGGCTAGAGCACCTGCCTTGCACGCAGGGGGTCAACGGTTCGAATCCGTTATTCTCCACGTTTGGAAGTTTTAAGTGATAGGTTATAAGTAGTAAGTGAGGACTTACAACTCATAACGTAAAACTTACAACTCTAAAAAAGTTCTTTGACATATTGGAAGAAGATAATTGAAAGAGAAAACAACAGTAGGTGACTACTAAGTTTTAAGCAATCGGTTATAAGTTTTAAGTAGAGAGGCGCAAGCGTTGATATTTGATACTAATTACTGAATACTTAAAACGAAGTAAGAACTAAATAAAGCATACTATGCCGGGCAAAAGCGGCATATGTAGAAGAAAGTAAGAAAGGGCACACGGGGGATGCCTTGGCTCTCAGAGGCGATGAAGGACGTGATAAGCTGCGATAAGCTGCGGGTATTAGCAAATATGAACCGATCCGCAGATTTCCGAATGGGGAAACCTAATATACTGAAGGTATATTGCATAATGCGCAAACCTGCTGAACTGAAACATCTAAGTAAGCAGAGGAAGAGAAAACAATAGTGATTTCCTGAGTAGTGGCGAGCGAAAGGGAAGAAGCCCAAACCACTTCTGTTACGGCAGAAGTGGGGTTGTAGGACTACAATGTATTTAACAAAATGAAGCTGAACCGGGTGGGAAACCGGGCCATAGGGCATGAGAGCTGCGTAAGCGTAAGTAATGTTAAGTTAGTAGTATCCTGAGTACCGCGGGGTCGGAGACGCCCTGTGGGAATCTGCCAGCACCATCTGGTAAGGCTAAATACTCCTGAGAGACCGATAGTGAACCAGTACCGTGAGGGAAAGGTGAAAAGAACCCCGAACAGGGGAGTGAAATAGAACCTGAAACCGTGTGCTTACAAGCGGTCGGAGCGTACAAGTTGCGTGACGGCGTGCCTTTTGCATAATGAGCCTACGAGTTACTCTTCCCTGGCAAGGTTAAGTGGTTCAGCCACGCAGCCGAAGCGAAAGCGAGTCTGAATAGGGCGTATAGTCAGGGGAGGTAGACGCGAAACCTTGTGATCTACCCATGGACAGGTTGAAGGTGCCGTAACAGGTACTGGAGGACCGAACCGATAAACGTTGAAAAGTTTCCGGATGATTTGTGGGTAGGGGTGAAAGGCTAATCAAACTGGGAAATAGCTCGTACTCCCCGAAATGTTTTTAGGAACAGCGTCGTGGTAGAGTTTGATAGAGGTAGAGCTACTAATTGGGTGCGGGGGAGTCAAATCCTACCAAATCCAGATAAACTCCGAATGCTATCAAATATACACGGCAGTGAGGCTCTGGGTGCTAAGGTCCAGGGCCGAGAGGGAAAGAACCCAGACCATCAGCTAAGGTCCCTAAATATACACTAAGTTGGACTAACGAGGTCCGGTTGCACAGACAGCTAGGATGTTGGCTTGGAAGCAGCCATTCATTTAAAGAGTGCGTAACAGCTCACTAGTCGAGCGATCGGGCATGGATAATAAACGGGCATCAAGTGTATTACCGAAGCTATGGATTTACGTTGAAAGATACGTGAGTGGTAGGGGAGCATTCTACCAGCGGAGAAGCAGGTACGTAAGTTACTGTGGAGCGGGTAGAAAAGCAAATGTAGGCATAAGTAACGATAAGGCGGGAGAGAAACCCGCCCACCGAAAGACTAAGGTTTCCTGATCAACGCTAATCGGATCAGGGTTAGTCGGGGCCTAAGGTGAAGCCGAAGGGCGTAGCCGATGGACAACTGGTCAATATTCCAGTACTTTTTATAACTGCGATGCAGTGACGGAGTAGTGACACTACCGCGGACTGACGGAATAGTCCGTTAAAGGCCGTAGTTATAGGTCCTGTAGTTAAGTACGCAGGATTTGATGAAAGCTGATAGTACAGTAAACCTTCGGGGGCACTGATAGTGTAGGTAAGCAGACTTCCAAGAAAACCTGCTAAGCTTCAGGTTATAAAAACCCGTACCGTAAACCGACACAGGTAGTCGAGGAGAGGATCCTAAGGTGCTCGAGTGAATCATGGCTAAGGAACTCGGCAAAATGGCCCTGTAACTTCGGGAGAAGGGGCGCTGGTAGCAATATCAGCCGCAGTGAAAAGGCCCAGGCGACTGTTTAACAAAAACACATGGCTTTGCAAAATCGAAAGATGACGTATAAGGCCTGACACCTGCCCGGTGCTGGAAGGTTAAGAGGGGATGTTAGTCGCAAGGCGAAGCATTGAATCGAAGCCCCAGTAAACGGCGGCCGTAACTATAACGGTCCTAAGGTAGCGAAATTCCTTGTCGGGTAAGTTCCGACCTGCACGAATGGTGTAACGATCTGGGCGCTGTCTCAGCCATGAGCTCGGTGAAATTGTGGTATCGGTGAAGACGCCGGTTACCCGCAACGGGACGGAAAGACCCCATGCACCTTCACTACAACTTAACATTGATATCGGGTACAGGATGTGTAGGATAGGTGGGAGGCTGTGATCCGGCTTCGCTAGGAGTCGGTTAGCCAACGTTGAAATACCACCCTTTCTGTATTTGGTGTCTAACCCTGCATAGCGGGGGACATTGTTTGGCGGGTAGTTTGACTGGGGTGGTCGCCTCCAAAAGAGTAACGGAGGCTTTCAAAGGTAAGCTCAGTACGCTTGGTAACCGTACGAGGAGTGCAATAGCATAAGCTTGCTTGACAGTGAGACAGACAAGTCGAGCTGGGTCGAAAGACGGATATAGTGATCCGGTGGTCCTGCATGGAAGGGCCATCGCTCAAAGGATAAAAGGTACGCTGGGGATAACAGGCTGATCTCCCCCAAGAGCTCATATCGACGGGGAGGTTTGGCACCTCGATGTCGGCTCGTCACATCCTGGGGCTGGAGAAGGTCCCAAGGGTTGAGCTGTTCGCTCATTAAAGTGGCACGCGAGCTGGGTTCAGAACGTCGCGAGACAGTTCGGTCCCTATCTGTTGTGGGCGTAGGAAGTTTGAGTGGGGCTGACCTTAGTACGAGAGGACCGGGTTGGACCAACCTCTGGTGAACCTGTTATGCCGCCAGGTGTACTGCAGGGTAGCTACGTTGGGGATAGATAAGCGCTGAAAGCATCTAAGTGCGAAACTAGCCACGAGATGAGACTTCCATTGAGGGCCGTAGCAGACGACTACGTTGATAGGCTTGCCGGTGTAAAGGCAGCGATGCCATAGCCAAGCAGTACTAATCGCCCGAAGCTTTCTCATAGCAGGTAATTATAATGGTTATAGTAAAGGGTTCATTGTTCATAGCAATATGGGCGTATCCTGAACTATAGGCCACCAACAAATTCATACTGTTGTTTTCCCTACAATATCTTCTTTCAATAATATGTCATTGTTTGTCAAGCCAGGAAAGACAGAAAAGTCCGTAAGTCTGGAAGCTAAAACCTTTCGCCTTTGACCTTTCTACCCTTGACCTTACTTACAACATTCAAAACATTCAGGTGCCTATATCGGCGGTGTCCACCTCTTCCCATTCCGAACAGAGAAGTTAAGCCCGCCAGAGCCGATGGTACTGCCGTAAAAGGTGGGAGAGTAGGTCGGTGCCAAATCTTATAAAAACAGGAACGCCCTTGGTGCA
>NZ_WPIK01000032.1 GCF_009754915.1 Mucilaginibacter arboris
AACAAGTATTGCCGATGGTGGGAAAGTTGAAAAACCTCCGCCTGGCAACCGAAGTTCATTATTTATTCAAAGATGAGTAATTTATTCTTAAGTTCAAAAGAGTTCCTTCAAGCCCGAACCAAAGCTGACAAGCGATATGCTGCTGATTGCTCCAACGTCCAGCCCCACTATTGGCAATACTCTTGTTGTACGCCGTTTAGCTTCAGGAGCTTGACGATATTAAATAAACAAAATGGATAAAAATCACAATAAGTACTGCCATTGCAGAATAATATGTTGCAAGAAAAGGTTTATAATTTTTGAATTTTACTACTAGGCTTGAAAAAAGTGCTGTCGAAATAAAAGAATAGATTAAAATATTTGTCCCAAGCAAAACAAAGAGACCAACAAAATTAGTAAGTTTAAGAAAATCTGATAGAAAGATTAGAGGGAAGGCATAAAGCGTATAGTCTGCAATTAAATTAAAAATAGTTCCGTTCCCTATTGTTCCTTCACTTTTAGAAAATGCAAATAAATACCCTACTACTGAAATAAAGCACCAAAAAATCAAGGCACTAACGAATAAATCGGACTTTATTTTTTTCTGCAGAGTCATTCAATTTTAATTTCTATTCGAAAATGAGGTTTTCCTGTCAAATGGCGTACAACGGAAAAGGCTTGGCGAAGAACTGGAATTTAAAACCCTTCCGCTCCAAACCAAAGTTAAATTAATATCCAAATGTTGATGCTTCTTTTATCAGCTAAATTTTAATCCTTCAGCTGAAACTGAAGTAAAATAGCAAAACAAAAGTTGATGTTTAATCCGTCAGCCAGTTTTTTGCCAAACCAATGTTATGTGCAGTTTTATTTATCAATAATTTGAACAGTAGGCATTTCAGAACCAATCATTGCATTAAGAAAATCAGTCCTGCTATCATTTATATTTTTATAAAACGAAGTTATACCATCATCATAAGCTCGCTTTGAATAAGCATAAACAAGAATTCCTTTTTTCTTTTCGCCAAGGTCAACTTGCTTGTAACGATAAACGTTAAATTCAGCAATGCTCATTTTATCATCTTTGCTTTCACCAATTAAAAAATCAACCATAATTTCTTTACCATCTGGACTTTCATTAACCATAAAGTTGCAAGTTGGGTCAGTCTTTTTACGGTCGTTAAGTTCTTTAATTTTTTGCTGTACAGCATCTTTAAGACTAATATCTGTGTTAAACAAATGAATTGTTAACATTTCATTGAATTTTTCAACTTTTTCTCCTGACGGCAAATATTCCTGAATATAATAACTGCTGTTTGGCTTGTCCGTCCAGGCAAGATTAAAATTTGTTTTATTAAAAGTTAAAGGTCCTTTTACACCAAGTCTGTCAACTGGATCATTTAAGAAAGTGAAGGAAAATAAAAATACAGTTAAGATAAGAAGGTACTTTTTCATTTATAATTTTTAAGGTTTAGGTCTGGCGAAAATTGCACACAACGTTTCGGGCTTGGCGAAGAACTGGCATTTGGAACTCGTCAGTCCGGAACCAAAGTTAAATAAAAGTTCAAATGTTGATGCTTCTTTTATCAGCTAAATTTCTGTTCCTTCTGCCGAAACTGAAGCAAAATAGCGAAACAAAAGTTGATGTTTAATTCGTCAGCCAGTTTTTTGCCAAACCAATGTTGGCTGTAGTACGCTTATGGATTTGTAACGATGAATGGTTGCAATTCCTTAAAATCATTAATTCTATAATTTTTATTCATTCTTAACTTATAATCGTTAAAAGATAATCCTGTCTTTGATTTAAATGTATCAACTTTAAATGTGCTTAACGAAATTTTGTTAGTGTCTAACTCTAAAATTAACTCATTCTTTTTAAATACAAGTGCATCACGATCAGATTTAAATCGAACCAAGTTCAAATCTTCCTTATAGCTTTTAATCGAATAATCTCCGTTAGTTCCTGAAGAATACATTGAATAATATTCGACCTCAAAAGTCCAATCTTTCCATTTTTGTATATCTGTTTTTATTGGTTGTTTGTTAGCAAGGGCACCATTATCGAGAAGGCATTTTACGAATAATGTGTCCTTGTTTTTCCATTTGATGAAGAATGGGTAACTATTATCACTAAATATGAAAAAATCTCTATCAGTGTAATCGCATTTCTCGTCAAAAGGTAAGATTTTCAATACTGTAAAACCAGAACCGAAAGCCATTGAGCTTTCAATGTGGTATCTATAAAGGGAAAAGTTGCTGTAAGGCGAGTTCAATTTTACTGCATCGCCAACCAGTGACTTATCTACAGCCTCATTACACCCTAAAAGAAAAGAAATAATTATAGCTGTAAAGAGATGAAGTCTTGTCATTTTGAAGGTGTCATTGTATTACAGCCAACGGAAAAGGCTTGGCGAAGAACTGGCAATAGCATTCCGTCCGCCAAAACCGAAGTTAAATTTATAATTAAATGTTGATGCTTCTTTTACCGGCTAAATTTTATTCCGTCGGCCGAAACTGAAGCAAAATAGTAAAATAAAAGTTCAATTGCTTCCTTCCGCCAGTTTTTTGCCAAACCAATGTTGGCTGTAGTATCTTAATTGCTGATTAAGTGTCAAAGTATTTTTTAATGATATTCTGTCTATTTTCTTTTTCGATTGCAATAATTTCGATAATAAACTCTGTCATCACGTGTTCATCAATTTTAAGTTGACTAATTAGTAAATTCACTTTCTGTGCACCTATTGCTTCGTTAATTTTTGCTGCCCATTTGTATAAATTTTTCTTTAAAACAAATGTGTCGTCAACCACAAGAGATACAAATTTTTGTTTGTAAATGTCCAAGGGATAAGCACCTTTAATTTGTTCCCATCTAATTTCGTCTTGTTTTGTCGTTCTATCCCAAATTCCATTTTCAGTAATTATTATTTGTGGTCTTCTGTCAAATGTCTGAAACAGTCCTACCGGAATACCAAGTGCAAAAAAGCAAGTGCAGAGCCAACCCATTGTATAATCACTTGTCCCAATTGGTTCTTTATTTATCATCCAAATTCCGATTACAATAAATGGAATTGTAAGAGCAATTATTTTTAGCCCTTTTAATGGTCTTTTGTAAAGCTTAATTTCTGTCATTACCTCTTTAATAATGGCATTCGGTAGAGTCTTGATGATATTACAGCCAACGGAAAAGGCTTGGCGAAGAACTGATATTTGAAATCCTTCCGCCGAAACCGAAGCTAAATTTATAACAAAAAGTTGATGCTTCTTTTACAAGCTAAATTTGTTCCGTCAGCCGGAACTGAAGCAAAATAGCAAAACAAAAGTTGATGTTTAATTCGTCAGCCAGTTTTTTGCCAAACCAATGTTGGCTGTCAGGCTAGTACAAATTATTGATCTAAAAATTTTTACAGTTTATCCAAGTTAGTGTCCCATGTATTTAACAAGTTTATTAGCTGCAATTTGTCAAGAAATTTACAAATCCTAAGATGTAAATAATTAAAAGTATTAAACTTACTATTGTAATTGTTATTCCTATTTTATCAAAATTTCTTGTCCAAGAAGCAAAAAGAATTATGCTTTGAAAAACTATTAAGATAAGTCCTATTAAAATCAAAAATGGCCCGCATAACCAATTGTTGTAATGCTGTTGACGAAAATAAGTTATAACTAAAAGTCCAACAGTAAGAAGTCCAAATGTTAATATGAGTTTACGTGGTTTCATAAAGCTTGCAGCCAACGGAAAGGGCTTGGCGAAGAACTGGAATTTGAAACTCGTCAGCCGAAAACTAAAGTTAAATTAATAATCAAATGTTGATACTTCTTTTATCAGCTAAATTTTCTTCCTTCAGCCGAAACTAAAGCAAAATAGCAAAACAAAAGCTGAAATTGTAACCTGTCAGCCAGTTTTTTGCCAAACCCATGTTAGCCGCTTTTTGTGTTTTTGCTTTTTTGGGACAAAAAAATCTTTAGCAAACTTTACCGGGCGAAAACACAAATTGCGCCTAACGGAAAAGGCTTGGCGAAGAACTGGCATTTAAAACCCGTCAGCCGAAAACCAAAGTTAAATTAATATCCAAATGTTGATGCTTCTTTTACAGCTAAATTTTGTTCCTTCTGCTGAAACTGAAGCAAAATAGTTAAACAAAAGTTGATGAAACATTCGTCAGCCAGTTTTTTGCCAAACCAATGTTGTAGGCAGCTGTTCTCTTTTAATATTGATGCTGTTCAGAAAGAACTGGTTCTGCATAAGCTATAATTTCTTTGTCTTTTAGTTCAGATAATTTTTGTTTAATCGGTTCGTAATTTTTGTCAGCAAGAACTTCTATTACAAAGTAACCTTCTTTAAACTTTTCAGATTTGCAGTCTAAAGAATTAAAAATATCGCGGATTTCATTTGTTGTAAAAGTTTCGTCCAAGATAACAACTTGTATAAGCGAATTACCGGAATACTCAATCGTTTCTTTATAAGTCAACATCTTTTCCGTATCGTCATATTCTGCAAAAACAATGTCGTCAGAAGTAATCGAAGCAAAAAATGGAATGCTGTCAATTTTATAAAGTCCTTTGTTTGCATCTACAATTTCAGCCCACAATGTTTCAACAATCCATTCGTCTAATACGTCGCTGTAAAACCTAAAAAGGATTTTTACAAATCTCTCGTCTGCTGTTGTCATAATTTAGGTCGGTCTTACAGTTGCCTACAACGAACAGGTATTGCTGCAGTTTGGGCATTTGAAAATCGTCACGCCGGAACTGCTGCTGATAGCTGTACTGTTATTGATGTTTTGTTCAATAGCCAAATTTATAACGTCAAGCCGGAAGTGAAGCTGATCTTTTTACTGCTGCCGATGCTTACAACGTCCAGCCCAAATTGCAGCAATACCCTTGTTGTGTGTTCGTGCTTATTCTGCATTAGTAAGGTTGTCAAGTAGTCTTGGAACACTTTCATGTAAAGCCTTGTCAAAACAACTTGTGTGGGCATAAAGTCCTTGCACTTCTTCAATGTTACTTGTCAGGCAAACTGAAACTTCAGCAGCGTCTTTATATAACAAACCTTGTCCGCAAAAACAGCATGAAACATTTAGGTCTTCTGGTGTCATAGAAATTCCTATTTGTCAATAAGGTTTATAAATTCAATACCTCCAATTCGTCCATCTTTGAGTAAGTCAAGAACTATGTCGCCTTTGTCGTCTTGTTCAAGTACAATGCACTCGTCATGTTGCCATTCTGCATTTGGCTCATTCGCATTCTTGCCGTCAACAAAACGATAATAACCATTACTTGTCCATTGTCCAACAGAACATTTTTGTAAGGCTTCAATAATGTCTTGTCGGTCTGGCTCTTGTTGTCTTACAAGGTTAATTATTTCCTCTATGTTAATTGGTTCGCTCATAGCATGACACACAACGGAAAGGGCTTGGCGAAGAACTGGAATTTGAAACTCGTCAGCCGAAAACTAAAGTTAAATTAATAATCAAATGTTGATACTTCTTTTATCAGCTAAATTTTCTTCCTTCAGCCGAAACTAAAGCAAAATAGCAAAACAAAAGCTGAAATTGTAACCTGTCAG
>NZ_WPIK01000033.1 GCF_009754915.1 Mucilaginibacter arboris
TATAATTACCTTTATGTTAAGTAAAATATATTTAAGCTCCCCTCACAGAAAACTCGCCAATATTATTGTGGTCGCTCACTGCCTCTCTCTTCATGCTTTTTAAGTAATAGTAGCACATCGCCCATGTTATCACGGAATAATGTATTGTCAGGGTCAAGTTCTATTGCCTTGCTGTAATCAGCAATAGCTTCTTGATACTTTTCAAGAGACTCTTGTGCACAGCCCCTGTTATTATATAACATTGCAATACCAGGATCAAGCTCGATAGCCCTGTTGTAATCAGCAATCGCCTCTTCATACCTTTTAAGGGACACTAATGCAAAGCCCCTAGTATAGAAAGTTTGAATATCAGGATCAAGCTCTATGACCCTGCTGTAATTAGCAATTGCTTCTTCATATTTTTTAAGTAGTAGTAGCGCCGTTCCTCTTTTTTTATAGAATTTTGCAATACAGGGGTCCTGTTCGATGGCCCTGCTGTAATCAGCAATGGCCTTTTCATACTTTTCCAAAAACGCTAATGCAGAGCCCCTGTTATCATAGAAGTATGCGTTTATGGGATCAAGCTCTATGGCCCTGTTATAATCAGCAATGGCCTCTTCATACTTTTTAAGAGACGTTAATGTAAAGCCCCTGTTATCATAGAAATCTGCATTTCTTGGATTAAGCTCTATGGCCCGGTTATAATCAGCAATGGCCTCTTCATACTTTTCCAAAAACGCTAATGCAGAGCCCCTGTTATCATAGAAGTATGCGTTTATGGGATCAAGCTCTATGGCCCTGCTGTAATCAGCAGTGGCCTCTTCATATCTTTTGAGAGACTTTAATGCAATCCCCCTATTATTATAGAAATTTGCAATACCAGGATCACGCTCTATGGCCCTACTGTAATCAGCAATGGCCTCTTCATACCTTTTAAGAGATCTTAATGCAATCCCCTTGTTATCATAGAAAGTTGCATTTCTTGGATTAAGCTCTATGGCCCGGTTATAATCAGCAATGACCTCTTCATACTTTTCCAGAAACGCTAATGCAATCCCCCGATTATTATAGTAATCTACATTACGGGGATCACGCTCTATGGCCCTACTGAAATCAGCAGTGGCCTCTTCATACCTTTTAAGAGACAGTAATGCAATCCCACGATTATTATAGAACAATGCACTGCCTGGATCAAGCTCTATGGCCCTGTTGTAATCGGCAATGGCCTCTTCGTACTTTTGAAGAGACCTCAATGCAAAGCCCCGATTAATATAGTAATCTGCATTACTGGAAACAAGCTCTATGGCCCTGCTGCAATCAGCAATGGCCTCATCATACCTTTTAAGAGACAGTAATGCAATCCCACGATTATGATAGAACATTGCAATGCCAGGATCAAGCTCTATGGCCCTGTTGTAATCGGCAATGGCCGCATCATGCTTTTCTAAAGACTTTAATGAAAAACCCCGATTATTATAATAATTTGCATTTCTTGGATCAAACTCTATGGCCCTGTTATAATCAGCCAGGGCCTTTTCATGTCTTTTAAGAGACCCTAATGCAATCCCCCGATTATAATAGAACATTGCAATGCCAGGATCAAGCTCTAGGGCCCTGCTGTAATCAGCAATGGCCTCATCATATTTTTTAAGAGATGCTAATGCAAAGCCCCGATTGTTATGGAAATTTGCATCTTTTGGATCAAGCTCTATGGCCCTGTTGTAATCAGCAATGGCCTCTTCATATCTATTAAAAGAACTTAATGCAATCCCCCGATTATTGTAGAACAACGCAATACCAGGATCAAGCTCTATGGCCCTGTTGTAATCACCAATAGCCTCTTCATACTTTTGAAGAGACGCTAATACAAAGCCCCGATTATTATGGAAATTTGCATCTCTTGGATCAAACTCTATGGCCCTGTTGTAATTAGCAATAGACTCTTTATACCTTTTAAGAGAATAATTTGCATTTCCTTTATTGTTATAGTAATTTGGATTACGGGGATCAAGCTCTAAGGCTTTGCTGTAATCAGCAATGGCCTCTTCGTACCTTTTGAGAGATTCTAATGTAAGACCCCGATTAGTATAATAGCTGGCAATACCAGGATCAAGCTCTATGGCCCTGTTGTAATCAGCAATGGCCTCTTCATACCTATTAAGAGACCTTAATGCAATCCCCCGATTATTGTAGAACAACGTAATACCAGGATCCAACTCTATGGCGTTGTTATAATCAGCAATGGCCTCGTCATACCTTTTAAGAGACATTAATGCAATCCCCCTGTTATTATAATAGATTGCAATACCAGGATCAAGTTCTATGGCTATGCTGCAATCAGCAATGACCTTTTCATACTTTTTAAGAAAATAATTTGCGTTTCCTTTTTTGTTATAGTAATTTGAATTACGGGGATCAAGCTCTATGGCCCTGCTGTAATCAGCGACTGCCTCTTCATATTTTCCAAATGAATAATTTGATTTTCCTTTATTACTATGATAATCAGCCTTCCGGGGATCAAGTTCTATCGCTTTCCTATAACATAAAATCGCATCTGGATATTTGCCCAGTCCATCCATTACCAAGCCTTTTACATTGTATGGATCTCCCCAATCAGGGTAAAGGTTTATTGCAATGTCTAAATCTGAAACAGCTTCGTTTAATCTGCCATTTTCAAACATAGTTGAACCTCTCATGAAATAACTTAAGTTATTGATAGGATTAAGCTGAATAGACTTGGTGAAATCTAATACAGCTTCATCATATTGTTTTATAGTATTTTTTAGTACCCCTCTTTCAAAATAATAAAAATAATTATCCGGCGAATATTTAATAAGCTCGTCATAATCGGCAATCTCTTCTTTGCTGAAATTAATTAAGGTATCCTCATCTTTAAGCTCAAAGTCTTTAGCTAACAAGGCAAATGTTTGAAGAATATTTTTAGCTTTTATTTCAATAGCAAACTGATATAAATCATTCCATATTTCCTTACCATTAATTGGTTTTGATACTACCTCCCTAATTGTAAGAACAATAAAATACTCACCTAAGATATCTGGTTGTATACCGTAATATTTGTCAATTCTTCCATTAACATTTTTCCTTACTTCAGTAAATGCCGGGTATTCATCTTCAATAAATTGTTCATCAATTTTTAATTTTTTAACTATTTTGGTCATTTCAAAGGGTGAAAGCTCTCTGCAGAGGGTGTTGAATAGAATAAGCTTTTTAATAGCAGCTTTGTCTTTTTTAAATCCTGCGCTCTTTGACCAAATATCATTTTCTAACCTTGATAAATGATGTTTAATAAGATCGTTTGAATTCCAATTTTCAAATTTTTTTAACCCGCCCTCCTGAATGATAGCTATTCCTGTAAAAAATGCAAAAAGCGGTCTGTTCTTCGGATCTAATTCATTTAGTTTGCTAACGATTTCCTTCTCCGAATATATTAATTCTGTTTTTTTGCTTGTTTCTAAATTTGCTTTATTAATGATTTCCTTTATTATTTCCCAGCGAAAATTATTTTCTAATGGCTTCAGATTATAAAATACCTCTTTATTGGTTTTTAAAAAATTACTATTTCTGATGGCATCATTATTTTCAATCTCCTTCTTCCAATCAACCCGCAAATCCCTATCGAGTAAAATTATCCTTACTTTAAATTCAAGCTCTTTCTGTTTATCCTTTTGCCGTAATAATTTAATCAGATCAAATATCTTTTGATAATCTGAAAAGGCGTAATCAATTACAATAAACGTATCTATGGAAGGTATCCATGCCTCCCAATTGAAAAATCTTGAAATATCCAAAAAGCCCGAATGAAATTTTTGTGTTCTGGCTATTTCCGTAGCTTCAAGGGCAAGCCTGCTTTTACCTATTCCACCAGGGCCAGTTATTGTTAGCCAGCAGAAAAATCTTTTATCTTCTATAAAGTTTTGAATTAAAGTTAATTCCTCTTCTCTTCCAGTGAGGGTTGTATATTTTTGTTTATAACTAAATAAAGTCCCTGCGTCTGGTTCATCAGATTCGTCGTTGTAAGAAAGGAAGGGTTTACCATTTATTAGATTTATAATTTTAATAGTATCTTTTCTAATCAATTTGACTTCCTGATCCATTTCGCGCAGTAATTGTTCTGCTGCGTTGGAAATACAGGATTTTTCAAATGGTTCAATTGTTGGTATTAAATTAACTTTCTCAGTCAGTTCATTTAGAATTCTTAATTGTTCTTCTTGATTTTTACTTATTTGTTTTACAGCTTCCCTTATCGTTTCATGGTAAAGCAAATCCATTGCTTGTTTGGCTTCTTTCCCGTTCTTCAGATCTGCTTGAAAATAAAAACTCATTAGCTGAGGAACCCTTGTTCTAAAATGATTAATAAATTCTTGTGTCAAATAATAATCATCAGAAAACGGATTCAAATTTTCACTAAGGTTGAATCGGTCATTTAAGTAATTGCTTATTCCAGCATTGCCTGCTGAAGCATATTGAAAAACTTCCTCCTGATTTATATCTTCATTAAGCTTTTTTAAAAATTCCTCTTCAGAAATTTCTTTCAGCATATTTATAAACTTCGTTAGAGACGTTTCTTCGACACCAGATAGTCTTCCTTTTTGTTCTTTATATTCATCCAAAGTTTGGTCTATAGCTGTTCTCCAGCTTAATGCAAGTGCCTTATTGATATGATGATTAATTTGAGGGTTAGTATTAGATAGCCATTTTTTATTGATCCATGGCATAAACGACTCTACTGAAAACTGTGCGGCCCAGTTAGGCGCCAAAGTGCTAAATAAAGATTTGATAGTTCCCACAATGGTTCCACCGGCCAACCCAGGTGTAAACGCTACCGTAATCCCTAATGCAGCCAGAGATAAAACGCCCTTAATGAGCTGTTCTTTTCTTTCAGGGTTCATCAAGCTTTTTTACCGAAAGTTAGAAAATAATTTAATTTGTTCTTTTAATCTTTTCTGATAAAAAAATAATTATTAAAAATAAATTGAATTAGAAGTTTACTATCAAATTTATTCAAGATTTTATGATGATGGCTTTCAAGTTAATAGGAAAATAAACAAGTTATCAATTTGCACGACAATAACAGAATGACAACTTGAGGGTGAGCTAGGGATGTTATGTCGTATGTTAAAATTAGTATTACAATTAAACGAACGTATTTCTGTAATC
>NZ_WPIK01000034.1 GCF_009754915.1 Mucilaginibacter arboris
CCCTGATTTTTCGTCAGGTCTTTTTTTATGCCATAAAAGAAGCATTAGAGTTTTACTTCGCCCAATTTTATCAAAGCGTAAAATATACTGCTGATATGTAAAGCTTGTCCGAATTTATTTGCTGCCAAGAGTTCTTTCAGTTCTGGTATCGATACTTTTTCAACAATAATTTCTTCATGCTCGTCCAGCTTTTGGCCTTGTACGAGTTTTCCGCCTTTGGCTAAAAAAGCATGGCAAATATTAGTTCCGGTAGAAGGGTTTGGATACATAGTCGAAATCGGTTCTATATCATCAAAATGGTAACCCGTTTCTTCCAATAATTCGCGCTGCATAGCGGTTTTCGGGTCTTCTCCTGCATCAATTACGCCGCCGGGGATTTCCAATAAAACTTCATTGGCAGCATGCCGGTATTGTTTTACCAATAAAACTTCATTATCTTCTGTAATCGCTACTGCATTTGCCCAGTCCGGATATTCTAATACATAATAGTCATCTACAATTCGTCCGTCTGGCATTTTACAGGTATCTCTTCGCATTGTTGCCCACGGTTGTTTAATAATATATTCTGATGAGAGGGTCTCCCATTTCAGTTTAGCCATCTTGTTCCTTCTGTTTTAAAAATTGAATGATTTTTTGTTGCCGGTTTAAATTTTCGAGTGATTGTGTATGATGCTCCTGTTCCAGCAACTGGTACAAGACTAATACGTGGTTTAAAATAGCAATTGTTCCAGGATTTTGGTGAAATGGCGAAACGCTTTCCAGCAAAAACCGGCCTAATAAATCCAGCTTTTTTGCCGGAAAGTTTTTAGCAGCTAAAAGTTTTTTAAATTCAACAGGAGAAGACTTGGTAACGCTTTCCAAATCCAGGTCAAAACCCTGAAGTAAATTTTGGTTGATCAGATCGTCGGCTTCCTGTTGGTTACCTGCTTCTTTTAAGCCCATTATTTTTGCCAGAGCTTGGGCAAGTTTGCTAATTTCAGCTTGTAAAAAATCTCTTCTTATCATTTTTTATCCTGTAAAAGAAGCATTACCAGCTTCCGCTCGATCCGCCACCGCCAAAACTTCCGCCACCGAAACCGCCGAAACCACCACCGCCACCAGAACTTCCTCCGCCAAAACCGCCACCGCCTCCCCAGCCGCCGCCACTTCCACGGCCACTGCCTAAAGCATTACCTAATAAAAACCACCAGAAAGGGCTGGAACCGCCACGGCCGCCAATTATCTGACTGCCACCGCCTCCGCCACCTCTACGTATTAAAATAATAACTACAATTACAATAATAATAATGATCCACGCAGAGCCGCCCCCGCCGCCATTGGTTACTTGTTTGGCTTTTGCAGGAGCTTTGTACTCGCCTTTCATGTATTTTATCAGCGAGTTGGTGCCTGCATCTATCCCGGCATAATAATTCCCCTGTTTAAAGTTTGGGGTAATGTCGTTTTCAATAATCTCGTGTGTAGTAATATCTGGTACTGCGCCTTCGGAACCATAACCAGTTTGGATGGTTACTTTTCGGTCGCCAATAGCAATCAGCATTAAAATACCGTTATTCTTTCCTTTTTGTCCGATTCCCCATTTTCGGCCTAATTGTGTTGCATATTCTGCAATATCATATTCACCAACAGATTTAATAATTACTACTGCAATTTGGGTTGAGGTAGAATCATTAAAAGCAACCAGTTTATCTTCTAAAGCCTGTTGCTGAGTGGAAGTTAACGTACCAGTATAATCAGTAACTAAAGTAGTAGATTTTTGAGGGAAATCCTGGGCAAATAAGAATACGCTGCTGCATAAAAGCAGCCAGGTAAACAAAAGTTTCTTTAACATATTTTTCAATTATTTACCGTCCATAAAAGCAATATCATCTGGCAGTTCATTACGGTCAGAATCCTGGCTTGGAAAGTATTTTTGTAATTGTTCTCCGGCCATTTTTAATCCACTGATAATCCCTTCGGTTAAGTTGCCATATTTAAAATGGCTTAACATAGTTTCTTTAGTTTGGTCCCAGAAATTTTCAGGAACAACCTTATTGATACCAGCATCGCCGATAATAGCAAACTTACGGTCAACGGTAGAAAGGTAAATCAGCACGCCATTCCGCAGCTTTGTTTTGTGCATGTTCAACTGCTTAAAATAAGCAACTGCACGGTCGAGCACATCTTCGCTGCATGTTTTTTCAACACAAATCCGCAGTTCGCCTGAGGTATTTTTTTCAGCAGCCTCTATTGCTTTTCTAATTTGCTGTTGTTCTTGTTCTGTAAATAGTGCCATTGGATTTGAGGATTACACTGATTTTTTAAGATGATTACACTGATTTTTTGGAAGATGATTCTACTGATGATTGAACCAATGCTTCTTTTATCAATACTTTTTTTTGATCATTATCAAAAATGTCCGATAAAAGAAGCATTAAAAATCTGTGAAATCAAAAACAATCAGTGTAATCTAAACAAAAATATTAAAACGAAACTTTTGGTGCTTTATCGGCTCCAGCTTCAGCAGCAAAATATCCTTTTTCTGTAAAACCGAACATTTTGGCAGTTAAGTTTGCCGGAAAAGAACGGACAGTGCTATTATAATCCTGCACGGCTGTATTAAAATCAAGACGGGCAACATTAATTCTGTTCTCTGTACCTTCCAATTGCGTTTGTAAGCTTTGGAAGTTAGCGTTTGATTTTAAATCCGGATAAGCTTCAGAAACTGCAAGTAATTTTCCGAGTGCAGAACCTAATTGTCCTTGCGCCGCTTGGAACTGCTGAATAGATTCGGGCGTTAATTTAGAAGGGTCAACCTGGATAGAAGTTGCTTTTGCACGCGCTTCAATTACAGCCGTTAAGGTACTTTTTTCAAAATTTGCTGCACCTTTTACCGTGTTTACTAAATTAGGGATCAAATCAGAACGGCGTTGGTACTGGCTTTGTACAGCGCCCCAGGCTGCTTTTACATTTTCATCTTTTTTTACCATGCTGTTGTAGCTGCAGGAGCTTAAAGACATTGCCGTAAAAAGGCATAAAATTCCAAAAACGATTTTTTTCATGTTCAAAGGTTTTGATTACTTGTCAATTTATTACTATAGAATGCAATTTACATACCTTTGTTACAATTTAGGATAAAAACCTGACAAATTATGATTACTGAAACAGAAATTACTTGTTTGCCACAAGAACGGGAAGACGAACTGGCACTAAAAAAGATTGCATCCTCCAAATTAAAACTCAATATTAACCGTATTTCTGCTGTTAAAACGCTTAAACGATCAATAGATGCAAGAGGAAAACAAGTGTTGTATCGATTACAAATTGAAGTTTATGTTGATGAAAACCCTTCGGCCAAAATTTTTTCTGTCGATTATAAAAACGTTCATGATGCAAAACCAATAATTATTGTTGGCGCTGGCCCGGCCGGACTTTTTGCTGCTTTACGCTGTATAGAATTAGGTTTAAAACCCATTATAATAGAACGCGGAAAAAATGTAAAAGAACGGCGGCGCGATTTAGCAGTTTTAAATAAAGAAGGAATTGTAAACCCGGAATCTAATTATTGTTTTGGGGAAGGCGGCGCAGGAACTTATTCTGATGGTAAACTTTACACACGTTCTAACAAACGCGGAAACATCCAGCAAGTGCTTAATACATTTGTTGCTCATGGCGCTACCAAAGATATTTTAGTTGATGCACGTCCACACATCGGAACAAACAAACTACCACAAATAATTACAGCAATTCGGGAAAGTATTCAAAATGCAGGCGGAGAAATTCACTTCAACACAAAAGTTACCAGCATTTTAACTGCTTTTAATAAAATTACAGGCATAAAAACAGCATCAGGAGAAGTGTTTAAAAGTGATGCAGTAATTTTAGCAACCGGACATTCCGCACAGGATGTTTACCATTTCTTGCATCAGCAAAATATTTTGGTAGAAGCAAAACCATTTGCTTTAGGTGTACGGATTGAACATCCGCAGGAAATTATTGATAAAGCACAATATCATTGCGATAATCGCGGTTCTTTTTTGCCGCCTTCTTATTATAGTCTGGTGGAGCAGGTAGATCAGCGCGGGGTTTTCTCCTTTTGTATGTGTCCGGGTGGAATTATTGCACCTTGTGCCACAAAACCCGGAGAAATCGTGGTAAACGGCTGGAGCCCATCTAAACGAAATAATCCTTTTGCCAATTCGGGAACAGTTGTACAGATTAATCTGGAAGATGTGAATGGAGATGAAAGTGATCCTTTTCGATTATTAAATTTTCAGCAACAAATAGAAAAAGCAGCTTTTGCCGCAGGCGGAGGAAATCAGGTTGCGCCGGCACAACGAATGATTGATTTTGTAGAAGGAAGATTATCCGCTGATCTGCCTGTTAACTCTTATGTACCGGGAACAAAAAGTGTATCGTTAAAAGAAGTATTGCCCGATAAAGTTTTTTACCGGCTAAAAGAAGCATTGCCCCGATTTGGCAAAAAGATGAAAGGCTATTATACCAATGAAGCGATTTTGGTTGGGGTAGAATCCCGGACATCTTCTCCGGTTAAAATTCCGCGTGATAAAATCACGTATCAGCATCCGCAAATTTCCGGTTTATTTCCCTGCGGGGAAGGGGCAGGCTACGCTGGTGGCATTATTTCTGCTGCAATTGATGGCATTAACTGCGTAGAAGCAGCAGCAAAAGTTTTATAAATAATTAAAGGTTGAAGCAAAATCTGCCTAACAAAAAACCTTTTCAGCAGTTACTAATTTTTAGTTGATAAAAACAGTATTATGGGAAATAAGAAAACTTTAGTGCTGGGTGCAACGCCAAATCCAAATCGTTATGCTTATCTGGCAGCAAACCGTTTAAAGGCAAAAGGGCATTCTATTATAAATGTAGGCATTAAAAAAGGTGAAGTTGCCGGCGTAGAAATAGAACAGCCACAACAAATTCATACAGATGTTGATACTGTTACCTTGTATGTAGGGCCGCATAATCAGCCAGATCTGTACCAGTATATTTTAGATACACATCCCAAACGGATCATTTTTAACCCGGGAACAGAAAATCCAGAACTGGAAAATTTAGCTTTAAAGGAAGGAATTGAAACCATAGAAGCCTGCACTTTGGTTATGCTGGCTACCGGACAATATTAAG
>NZ_WPIK01000035.1 GCF_009754915.1 Mucilaginibacter arboris
AGCTGTAACTTAAGACTTGCAAAACGCCGAATGACTTGCAAGCCGAACTTTTCACAATTGTAAAGCTGGCTGTATTTCTCGGCGAACTTTTTTTAATACTGTTTTTAGCAGACTTTTTTCAGTGGATCATTTCCGACGAACTAATTTTTTACATGATAAAAACAGTATTATTTGCCGACTTTGCAATCAAAAAAACAAAGTTTGTGAAAGAAAATGCTTACGACTTTTTTGGCAAATAAAACGTCCGACTTTGAAGTTTCAAATTCAATATTGTTCAGCAAAGTTTAGTTTTGCAAACTGATTTGTTAAATACAAAGTCCAATTTTTGTAGTTTTAAAATTAAGCTACAGCTAACATTGGTTTGGCTAAAAACTGGCTGACGGATTAAACATCAATTTTGTTTTACTATTTTGCTTCAGTTTCGGCTGAAGGAACAAAATTTGACTTGTAAAATATTATTGAACTTTTTGTTATAAATTTAACTTTGGTTCCGGCCGAAGGAATTCAATTTCCAGTTCTTCGCCAAGCCTTGAACGTTAGGCACAACTTCCTTGCAAATGTAAACTTTGGTGTCAAGCGATATTAAAGTAAAAACCGGTTTTGTAAAGCTGACTTTTATAATGCTATTTTTATCGGTGCAAAATCTGAGACTAATTTTTGTATGATAAAAACAGCATTTTCAGCGGACTTATTTTACTGATTTGCAACTTGTGATTTATAACTTGCAATTTGTAAAACAACAAATCAAAACTTGCAACTCTGGTTAAGCAAAGTCTTTTCAAACTGAAAAATCAAAATAATAATTTGCCGTAATTTTCCGCAAAAAACTAATCTAAAAGGCTTTTATCCTTAAAAACGACACTTCAAACTCTTTAAAAAAAGCTGTGCCTAACACGGGTTTGGCAAAAAACTGGCTGACGAATTAAACATTGACTTTTGTTTTACTATTTTACTTCAGTTTTAGCAGAAGGAACAATAATTTAGCTTATAAAAACAGTATTGAATTTTTTGTTATAAATTTAACTTTAGCTTTCGGCGGAAGGAATTCTATTTCCAGTTCTTCGCCAAGCCTTTTCCGTTGGCAGTAATTTTATGAAACGACAAAGAGGATTAAAAAGATATTATCGAAACCTTGCCATCCAAATAGATTTTGAAAAGCCAACATGGAAAATATATTTTAACGACCCAAATGCATGGTTCGACGATTGGCATTGGCATTTTGACTGGAAAGGATTTGGCAATGATAGTTTTAAAAGAAGGAAGCCTCATTTAGATAAACTATTTAGACATTTTGATCTCCTTGTTGAAAAGACAAAAAAAATAAACTCAGACTTTCAACTTTATACAGTTCTTTTAGACTTTCACAGTTCTAGTGACGCTTTATTCTTGCACAAGCCAAACTCAAACAATAGCCAATTTCCATTCAAAATAGAAGACTTATCAAAGACAACGACATTGACAAACAAGGCACTAGATGAGTATATCGAAAAATTAAGTGGATACGAAAGACTGTACGGACAAGCAGGCCAAGCCTTTTGTTTACTCTATAAACGAAATGTTGGACAACCTTTTCAATAGAAAAACTACTGCCAACATTGGTTTGGCAAAAAACTGGCTGACGGAGTAACATCAACTTTTGTTTTGCTATTTTGCGTCAGTTTCAGCAGACGGAACAAAATTTAGCTAATAAAAGAAGCATCAACATGTGATTATAAATTTGACTTCGGTTTTCGGCGGACGGATTTCAATTTCCAGTTCTTCGCCAAGCCCGAAACGTTAGCGGTAACCCTAAGACATCAATGTTGCTATCTAAATACAAATTTTCAGCCGGACTTGATAGACCAATTAATTCTTGTGGTTATCCAAAAGAAATTCAAGTGTTGAAAGACTACATTGATGAAAAAAAAGGTAATATAGTTTTAATCAATGAAAGTGAACTAATATTTAAGGGTGGCTATTCTCCATGGCGAGGTAATATTTGTAAATTCATTAAAGAAGGAAAGTTTAATATTAGAGAAAAAAATCAGAAATTATTTCTAGAATATCGAATCCAAATAGATAAACTTATTATTTACATTAGATTGTTTGGAATTGGACTAGGAATATTTTTAGACTGGAAAGTTAGCGTTCCTTTTGTTTGGGTTGGAGGAATGAATTGGATACTTGCAATAATCAGAAACAATTCAATGGTTGATAATATAGCAGGTGAAATTAATCAACTATTAAAAAATAAAAAATAATAAAAGGGCTACCGCTAACATTGGTTTGGCAAAAAACTGGCTGACGAATGTATCATCAACTTTTGTTTTGCTATTTTGCTTCAGTTTCGGCAGAAGGAACATTTTTTTAGCTTATAAAAACAGTATTAAACTTTAGAACTTTTATTTAACTTCGGTTTCGGCAGACGGGTTTCAAATTCCAGTTCTTCGCCAAGCCTTTTCCGTTGGGCGCAACTCATCGGACAACCGTCGACTTGCGCGCCAAATAAATTTTATCGCAAAACTGGTTTTGTTAAGCGGACTTTTTCCAAATGCTGTTTTTATCGGTAAAAAATTGGCGAACTAAATTTTGCCTTGTAAAAACAGCATTTCCGGCGGACTTTTTATAGTTTAAAGTTGCAGTTGTTAAGCTTGTAAAACGACAAATCAAAATATCTGACTTTGGCTAAATAAAATCATGCAGACTTAAAGAATGCAATTCAAATTCGATTATTCAAAATTTGCCGCGACAAATCTCGCTTTTTTTACCTTTAAAAACAGTATTTAAAGCTTTTTTCGCTACGCCCAACAATAGGTTTGGCAAAAAACTGGCCGACGGAAGTTATTGAACTTTTGGATTTCTTTTTTATCTTTAGTTCTGGTTTGAGCGAAAGGATTTCTATTTCCAGTTCTTCGCCAAGCCCGGAACGTTATGTGTAATGCTCGGCAAACGGCTCTATAACTATCCGCAAATTTATACCGCTACATTTTTAATTATCTTTGTTTAGACAAAAAGCCAAATGAAACAGAGAATCTATATAGACACTTCGGTAGTTGGTGGTTACTTTGATGAAGAGTTTAAAGAAGCAACCATAAAGCTATTTGAGCGGCTTGATAATGATGGAGTAATTTTTGTGGTATCAGACTTGCTTGACCTTGAACTAATAAATGCACCACAACAAGTTAGGGAACATTTAATAAATTACCCGAAAGATAAATTTCAAAGAGTTGAACTGACGAAGGAAGCTGTTAAACTTGCTGACACATACATAGAAGAAAAAGTTGTTGGTAAAACTAGTTTAGAAGACTGCCGGCACATTGCATTAGCGACTATTAACAAAGTGGACGTTTTAGCAAGCTGGAACTTTAAACATATTGTAAACCTTGACAGGATTAAGGGATACAATTCTGTGAATTTGCGACTAGGTTATTCAATGATTGAAATCAGAAGCCCAAAAGATTTAATAAATTATGGAAACGACTAAAAAAGAGAAACAGTTTGACACTGTAAAAATGATGAGGGATATCAGAGACAAAATTAGTTCTGAAACTCAAAATATGACGTTCGATGAGTTAAAGGCCTATATTAAACAACAACTTACGGATAACAAAACAAAACTTATCGGACAATAGTAACTATAAAAAGCACTACACATAACATTGGTTTGGCAAAAAACTGGCTGACGAATTAAATATCAACTTTTATTTTGCTATTTTGCTCCAGTTTCAGCTGAAGGAATAAAATTTAGCTGTTAAAAACAGTATTAAACTTTTTGTTATAAATTTAACTTCAGTTTTT
>NZ_WPIK01000036.1 GCF_009754915.1 Mucilaginibacter arboris
AACAAATCAAAATCTTACGACTTTGGCTAAAACAAATTTCTGGCGGACCAACAAAATGCAATTCAAGTTTAATCGCTCAAAGTTTTTCCGCCGACAAGTCTGGTTTTTTTTGCCGTTAAAAACAGTATTTCAAACTTTCTGGTAAAGCTGCGTGCAACATTGGTTTGGCAAAAAACTGGCCGACGAAAGTTATTGAACTTTTGAATTTCTTTTTATCTTTAGTGCAGGTTTTCGGCGGAAGGGTTTCAAATTCCAGTTCTTCGCCAAGCCTTTTCCGTTACCAGTAATTGTATGACTAAAAAGCTTACGACAATTGAACTGAAACAAATCAGAACTGGACTACCAAATGTCAAAAAACAATTATATGAAGAAAGAGAAATTTACGATTCTGTTTGTATAAGTGTTTTTGACAAATGGCTAACACAAGAAGAATGCGATCAGATATATGTTGCCGATCCAAATACTTTGCGAGACAGAAGAACAAAGCTTGAAAATGTAATTAAAGAGTTTTTCATCTTAACAAACGTTTACCTTTGGAGGCACAAAAGACATTATCGAATTACGTTTTATAAACCAAATTCTTTAGAACATCTGTTAAAAGTTTGTGATATCAAACATCAGACTTGGGAAGTTGGACATCGATACGATTTACTCTTGCCAGAATATTCTGCTGTTTATGGAGAAGAATGGGATTGGACAAATGTAATTTGGTATAAAGATTTTCAAAAAATTGAACCTTTATTAGAAATAGTTAAACGAACTGGTTTGTATATTTTACCTTAACGTTCAAAAAACAACTACTGGTAACATTGGTTTGGCAAAAAACTGGCGGACAGAATAAACATCAACTTTTGTTTTGCTATTGTGCTTCAGTTTCAACAGACGGAATAAAATTTAGCTTGTAAAAACAGTATTGGACTTTTTGTTATTAATTTAAATTTGGTTTGGGCTGAAGGATTTCAATTTCCAGTTCTTCGCCAAGCCCGAAACGTTACCTGCAAGCTTAAAGACAATACACACATGAGCGACTTACCAAATAGAATCAGGACAAAAAATGAAGCGACTGGAATGCGAGTTGTAGCACAATTTGTTCAAGAGTTTTGGGAATGTGGTTGGCAACCCTTTGACGCAAGAAATGACAAAGGAATTGACGGATTAATTCTTATGAAAAAGAGAAACACAGACCTTGGTGTAAAAATCAATGTTCAAGTGAAGTGTGGCGCAAAATATATATCAAGCGAGACCAAAGATGAAATCAAAATATCCATTGATGATGAGCTTGGGTTAATTGAACATATTGAATATTGGTCGAAGCAAGTTGAGCCAGCTATTTTAATTTTTGTAAATCCGGCAAAACCAATCCGAGACAAGAGTGGTAATATTGTCAAAGATGACAAGGGAAAAATCACTTGGAAAGAAAGTCGCTTAAATTCAAAAGCGTGGTGGGTGGATTTAAAAAGCAAAGGGTTAAGAGTTGAAAACTCAAAAACACTAATTAGTATTCCTAAAAAAAATGTTTTTGGAGAGCACAGTAAAGGAGCGTTTCTTAAATTGATTAAACCTCTAATGTCTAATGCTCATTTGCCTTTAATTAAGTTGAATGCTGAAAGTAAAAGACTCTTGAATTCTATAAAGCTAAAAGAAGAATCTCATAAATTTTACAAAGATTGGAAGAACGGAAATACAATATTTTGTAAAGCAATAGATAAGGATATTAGAGTTTCTAAAACTGGCTGGGATCATATTCTATCGTCAAATAGAGGAGCAGAAAGACGAATTAACTCTCTAAAATTATTAGGAGTTGCTAAGCAAATGGTTGACGAAATTGAAAAAGATAAATTCTTTTTGCTCAACCAAAAGGAAAGTTTATTAGAACTTGAACAAAAATTAGGAATAAGAGCGAGATATGTAGACAAACAACTCGGAGAGCAAATCGTCCAAGTAATTATATTAAGAAAACTCAATACAAGAAACCGAAATGAAAAACTATGGTTTTACAGTGTTCATTACAGAAGATAGATGCATTACCCTTGTTTAATTCACCTTTATAAGCGGTTGACTTGCGTCCTAAAACGCTAAAATAGCCGGCCACACATCTATCTCGCTGAAATGAGTGACAAATATATGAAAAACAATTAAAAAGCCAGCAGGTAACAAGGTATTGCCAAAAGCGGGGCTGAAGTGCTTCGATTGGACATTAGTGCAAGGTTCAACTTTCGTTCTTCGATTGAACTTTCGTGCTAAAAATCCCCGCCTTCGGCAATACCCAAACCGTTAGGCGCAATTTGTGTTTTTGCCCGACAGAGTTTGCTAAAGATTTTTTTGTCCCAAAAAAGCAAAAACACAAACTGCCTCTAACATGGGTTTGGCTAAAAACTGGCGGACAGATTTGATTCAGCTTTTGTTTTTCTATTTTGCTTCAGTTTCGGCAGAAGGAACAGAAATTTAGCTGGTAAACAGTATTGGACTTTTGAACTTTTATTTAACTTTGGTTTTCGGCTGACGGGTTTTAAATTCCAGTTCTTCGCCAAGCCTTTTCCGTTAGCTGATATTCCGAAAGACCGAACTTATGAAAGTTACTATTTTGATGTTTTTATCTATTTTAATTTACTCCTGTAATTTCAAAAAGCAAGAACAATCATATAACTTTAAAAAAGTGGATTCAACCATTACTCATAAAGTAATCAAAAAATCAAATCATACTTCAAAAAATATAGAAGTTGGCTACAGTGATACATATGAAAAGTTACCGACGTTAGTATTTGACACATTATCAGAAAGTGAATTCAATACACTTAAACCAGCAAAGGGAATTAATAAAATAGATACTAAACAAAATGAAAGCTTTTTCTTTATTCAAACAGCTTTAAAAAAACATAAGTTTAAAAAATTTAAGGATTATGGTGGAAATGAAGGTTGGAGTGGGTATGATCTAATTGGTTACTATCCAAAGCTAAAGTTATTTGCAATTACTGAAATATCAACGTCAGATGAATTTAGCCTTGGTGAATTGTTTTTATTAGATAGTTTAACAGATTATAAATACAAAATTATCTCATTTGGAGACGGAAGTGTGGAAACACCAATTCCTTCTATCAATAATAAATATCTTATTTATTATTACAATTATATAAATGATGACAACTGTTCTATAGGGATTTTAAAGATAAATGACAAAACAAATCCAAAAAACTATCTAAAAGAATATGCAAGTTACAATTCCACAGAATTTGCTATTGAAAATATTGTATGGAAATCAGACAATTGCTTTTATGTTAAAGGTTATAATGAAATATATGAAAAGAAGGAAACAATAAAAAAATACAAATATTATCAAACAACCTTTAGATAAGAACATCAGCTAACATTGGTTTGGCAAAAAACTGGCTGACGGAATAAAACATCAGCTTTTGTTTTGCTATTTCGCTTCAGTTCCGGCAGAAGGAATAAAAATTTAGCTGATAAAAGAAGCATCAACATTTGATTATTAATTTAACTTTGGTTCGGGCTGACGATTTTCAAATT
>NZ_WPIK01000037.1 GCF_009754915.1 Mucilaginibacter arboris
CCAGTTCTTCGCCAAGCCTTTTCCGTTGGCTGCCATTTTGCAAGACAACCTAAACTTTGACAATTGCAGATCAGAAAAAACAAAAATTTACTTAGAAAAACGTGGACGAATTTAAGAGCCGAGATAAGCAAGGTAATTGCTGAAAAACAAATTGTTGAAGCTGACTTTCGACCATTATCTATTTATGAAAATTGGGAACAAATAGAGGAAAAAGTCTATCAAACATTTTGCAATTCGATAAATTCTAAAAAAAGACCAGTTTGGTTGTGGACAAATTTCAAACTTGATACGTTTTCTCTTTCAAACTTGCAAAACAGACCAGAAGTTTATTTGGACAAGTTGGTTGAAAAAAATGAGAAAATTTGGTACGTTGTAAATGAAACGATAAATGAATGCAACAAACTTTGGTTTTATGAGGGAAAAATCAAGAGTATTCAAATAGTTATCAACGAGACTTGGTTTGACGAACTTTATCTAATTTCAAAAAAATATGAATGGTTAATTTGTATTAATCACCACGACTGCATAATTGCGACAGGAAATTTTATGCCAGACAGATTAAGAAAATTAGAACTGGAAAAGGAACTGAAATAAAAACGGCAGCCAACATTGGTTTGGCAAAAAACTGGCGGACGAATTAAACATCAACTTTTGTTTTGCTATTTTGCTTCAGTTTCAGCCGAAGGAATAAAAATTTAGCTGGTAAAAGAAGCATCAACTTTTTATTATTTATTTAGCTTTGGTTTCGGCGGATGGATTTCTATTTCCAGTTCTTCGCCAAGCCTTTTCCGTTGTGTGCAACCTTTACGGAAACTTCACTACATTGCAGCCTTAACGACAAAACTATAACTAAAACATTACTATTTTTTATGGAAAATTTATTTGCGTTACTACTATTTGCCAGTTTGATATTTTTAGTAATTGGTTTGTTTAAACCGGCAACCAGCCTATTTTGGGACAAAAATGAAAAAACAAGAAAAAAATCATTTTTGGTATATGGTGGCTTAACAATTCTATTTTTTATACTTTTTGGCGTTACAGCTGACAAGAAAAAAACAGGCTCAAGTGATACTTCCTCACTGACTACTGAAACACAAACAGCTGAAAATGCACAAGTTTCAACTCAAGCTGAAAAAGAAAGAGAACTGGCTGAAATTAAAAAGAATACAATTTCCGCACACGACTTAACTGCAACTTACGAAGCAAATGAAGTTGCAGCAGACGAAAACTTTAAAGGCAAGACTTTTTATGTTACAGGCACTATAACAGATATCAAAAAAGATGTTTTGGACAATATCTATGTTACTTTAAAAGGCAACGAAATGTTTAGACAAGTGCAATGCTTTTTTGAAGACAAAGAAACTGCAGCACAAATGCACAAAGGAATGAAAGTAACATTTAAAGGTACATGTGACGGACTTATGATAAATGTTCTTATGAAGGATTGCGTTTTAGTACAGTAACTACATTGGAAAATTTAACAAGGCTGCACACAACATTGGTTTGGCAAAAAACTGGCTGACGGAATAAACATAAACTTTTATTTTACTATTTTGCTTCAGTTTCAGCCGACGGAACAGAAATTTAGCTGATAAAAGAAGCATCAGCATTTTGAACTTTTATTTAACTTTAGTTTCGGCTGAAGGATTTCAAATTCCAGTTCTTCGCCAAGCCTTTTCCGTTGTGTGCAACCTTCCACCGACATCCACCGATAATTCCCACTTCGCACTTGTTTCTTAAGTAGGAAACTTTATCTTTGTAACAAAAAGCTAATGGACGAAAAGTTTTCTGTTGAGTTGTTGCCTGAAGCTGTTGCGTTTTTAGAAATGCTTGACGACAAGACCAGAGAGAAAATCTATTACAACATTAAGAAGTCGCAATACATTACCGACAACGAACTTTTCAAAAAGCTCAACGACAACATCTGGGAATTTAGAACTTTATACAATAGTAGAGCTTACCGGATTTTTGCTTTTTGGGACAAGACCAAGGATTTAGAAACTGTTGTTTTAGCAACTCATGGACTTATCAAAAAGACAAACAAAATGCCACAAAAAGAAATTGAAAAAGCTGAAAGCATTCGTAAACAATATCTAAACCCAAAGAAATGAAGGATATAAATAAGCCATTGAAAACTGTTTCACTTAACACAATGATTGATAAACACATTGGAAAAGTTGGAACAAAAAGACGGGATTCATTTGAAAACGAATTGAAGATCGATCTTTTGGGAAATGCAATAAAAAAAGCCAGGCAAGAACGCCACTTAACTCAAGAACAATTAGGTGAGTTAGTGGGTGTGCAGAAAGCCCAGATTTCTAAGTTGGAAAATAGTATAACAAATGCAAGGTTTGAAACCATCCTTAAAGTATTTACAGCATTGGGCGCAAAAGTGAACTTTAATGTAGAACTAAGTGACAAACTATTAACACTTTCTTAAACTTACCAAGGCTGCACACAACATTGGTTTGGCAAAAAACTGGCGGACGGAATATAATCTCAGCTTTTATTTTACTATTTTGCTTCAGTTTCGGCAGACGGAACAAAAATTTGGCTGATAAAAGAAGCAACAACATTTGAATATAAATTTAACTTTGGTTTTGGCTGACGGGTTTTAAATTCCAGTTCTTCGCCAAGCCTTTTCCGTTAATCGCAATTTGTGTTTTCGCCCGAGAAAGTTTGCTAAAGTTTTTTTTTGTCCCAAAAAAGCAAAAACACAAAAAGCGGCTAACATGGGTTTGGCAAAAAACTGG
>NZ_WPIK01000038.1 GCF_009754915.1 Mucilaginibacter arboris
CTGTAATTTTAAACGACCGAACGTGCTTCCAAAAATCCTTAAAGATATTTTAGAAAATTATGATCCAGAGGATTTAGACATAGTTATTAAAAAAGTTGACTATCAAGCATCAAATCCAAAGTTGGATATTCAAGTTTCAGTTCACGGATATCATGAACAAGATAATTTCGTCCAGCGTTGGAATATTGAAACAATACAATATAGACAAAGTAAATTTTCGCTTGATTACTCTTCTTCATTAGAAATAAGTAATGATCATCCAATTCTATGGCAATTTTCGGACTATCAGTCATCTATTTATTTTAGCGGCAACTGTTCTGACCCGAACCTAATGTTTATTGACCTTTACAAACTTCATAAATCACTATTTGAGGGATTAATTTCTTTTGAGGAGACTTTAAATCAAGGAAACGATTTTTGTAATTTTATCAGTAATTCTACAAGTGGACTTTTAGCCAACGGACCAAAAAAATTATTAGTGAAGTATGGTGAAATATTAAAAAAATACAATCTTAACTATACAATAATTGGTGACAGAATTCCCACGTACTGGAATGGTGAAAAACACGAAACGGAAGTGGGAAATGCAAAAGTTTTATTTATTGACAGTTCGTATATCGTAGCGGATGAATTTCTATTTTCGTAGCATAATAAAAACTACAGGCAACATTGGTTTGGCAAAAAACTGGCTGACGAATTAAACCTCAACTTTTGTTTTGCTATTTTGCTTCAGTTTCAACAGATGGAACAAAATTTAGCTGATAAAAACAGTATTGAACTTTTTGTTATAAATTCAGCTTTGGTTTTCGGGCTGACGGGTTTCAAATATCAGTTCTTCGCCAAGCCTTTTCCGTTGTGTGCAACCCAAACGACACGACCAAAATGCAAACATTCACTAATATATTTAAGTCAAAAACGATAGTTTCTCATTTTTTATTAGTTCTTTTCATTTCTATTTTAACATGCTTTTTACTTTATATGATTATTCCACTGATTTATTGGATTTATTTTGGTGAAGGAGGCGACTCAGAGCGTATTCAAAGTTCACCAGTTAGTATATTCATTGCTAATTGGTTTGCTCTGATTGTAGTATTAAGTTTTATTCTTGTAAAACTTTTTATAAATATCACGACCTATAAATTGGCTCATGCAAAATCTTACTTACTGACCGGATTAATAGTTGTTCCAGTATATTTATTAAAAAATCAAATATTGAACTTTTTACTTTAGCAATCATAATAAATACAGGGCAGCACACAACATTGGTTTGGTAAAAAACTGGCTGACGGAATAAATATCAACTTTTGTTTTGCTATTTTGCTTCAGTTTCGGCAGAAGGAATAAAATTTACTGGTAAAAGAAGCATCAACATTTTGTTATAAATTTAACATTAGTTTTGGCGGACGAGTTCCAAATTCCAGTTCTTCGCCAAGCCTTGAACGTTGCAAGCAATTTAAGACTTGCAAAACGCCGACTGAATTGCGCGCTTGACTTGTATTTACCGAATTATTTCGGCGACTTTTTCAAACGCTGTTTTTATCAATGTAAATTTGTTGACTAAACTTGCAACGTAAAAACAGCATTGCCGGCGGACTTTTTTAATTTATAAATTGGACTTGCAACTTTCTAAATGACAAATCAGACTTTACAAGTTTCAGCAGAAAAAACAAATTACCGGACTTTAAAACGTAGACTTTAAAACTTGAAACTCATTTTTTTGCTTGCTGTTGGCAAAGTTTTAAAATTCAAATGTGAATTTTTAGTTTTATAAATAAACTGCTTGCAACATGGGTTTGGCAAAAAACTGGCCGACGGAAGTTACCAGACATTTGAAATTCTTTTTTATCTTTAGTTCGGGTTTCGGTTGAAGGATTTCAAATTCCAGTTCTTCGCCAAGCCCTTTCCGTTGCACATCATTTTACCGAACAAAGTGCCGACACATTTGCTGAATCTGAAACGCCAACTTTTTCCAATGCTGTTTTTATCGGCATAAAATTGGAATTCAAACTTTTTGCTGGTAAAAACAGCATTTGCAAACGACTTTTTTGGTTTTGCTAATTAAGTTTAATTTTTGCAAACGACAATCGAACTTGCGGCTTTTCTTGCGGACAAAATATTCGCCTGACTTTTACGCGCCGGATTTTAAAATACTGTTTTTATAAGGCAAAAGTTCGCAAGACAAAATATTCGCCGGACTTTTTGTTCGTCGACTTTTAATGTTTAAATGTTTGGCGGACAATAATCTGTTTAAAAACACAAATTCGTATTTCTGCTTTTAAACATAAAACGTCGTGCAACATTGGTTTGGCAAAAAACTGGCAGACGGAAGTTATTGAAATTTTGTAATTCTTTTTTTATCTTTAGTTC
>NZ_WPIK01000039.1 GCF_009754915.1 Mucilaginibacter arboris
TTTGCTATTTTGCTTAAGTTTCAGCTGAAGGAACATAAATTTAGCTGGTAAAAGAAGCATCAACTTTTGAACATTAATTTAACTTTGGTTTCGGCTGACGGGTTTCAACTACCAGTTCTTCGCCAAGCCTTTTCCGTTGTGTGTCACCTTGCCGACAATTCGCAATTTGACAAAAACTTCTTAAATTTGACTATGCAAGCACAGATAGAAATAGCTTTTGAGCAATTGGTTCAGTTAGTCAAACACTTGCCGGAAAACCAATGGTCAAAACTTAAACAAGAAGTAGATAAAGAAAAAATAACCGACAAAGAAGTGTCTGACCTTGAAGCTTTCTTGCTTACAGCTCCTACTTTTACTAAAAAGCAACTTGACGAAATTGCCAAAACCAGAAAAGCTATTAATCAATGGCGGACAAAATAGTTCTGGTTGACACATCTATTCTTATTGATCTTTTTCGTAAGACTGACAAAGCAAACTCAGCTTTGGTATCGTTAGTAAGACAAGGTTTTACTTACCATATTTCGGCAGTGACAGAATACGAAATTTATACTGGCGCGACTTTAGGTCAGGTTGACTTTTGGGACAACTTCTTGCAGAAAACAGAAGTTTTACCTTTTGACAGATCAGTTGCTAAGGTAGCAGTTGAACTGAACAAAGCGCTAAAACGTAAACGAAAACTGATTGACACCGCTGACCTTTTTATCGCGGCGACTGCCCTTACGAATAATTTACCTTTTGTAACTTTAAACAAAAAGCATTTCGACCGCATTGATGAACTAAACATTGTAGAATAAGGCGAACACACAACATTGGTTTGGCAAAAAACCGGCGGAGGGAAGTTACTGAACTTTTGGATTTCTTTTTATCTTTAGTGCAGCTCTTGGCAGAAAAGTTTTAAATTCCAGTTCTTCGCCAAGCCTTTTCCGTTGCCTGCAATTTTGGCGCGTATTTTTTTCTCAACTATTTCTGATTAAAATTTTATGCGTTTTATACAGAAAAGATAATAAATACCCGTAAAATGTCCAGAACAATTGTAAATCCTGTCTTGAAAGAAGCAGTAACGTTCGTTAAAACTGCAGATGAAACGAATGGAGCAGTTTCTGATTTGGAAATTACTATAGCGGCAGGAGGGGGAAATCCATTGCATTATCATACAACTTATACCGAGAAATTTACTGCAATAGAAGGAGAATTACATCTGGAATTGAAACATAAGCGGATAGTAAGATTAAAGCCAGGAGAATCATACCTTGTAAAGAAAGGAGAAGTACATCGCTTTTTTAATGCTGGAGAAGCGGAAATCAAATTCAGGAACGAAGTTCATCCTGGACACAAAGGTTTCGAAAATACATTAAGAATTTTACATGGCTTAGCAGCAGACGGACTATATAACGACAAAGGAGTGCCAAAAAATCTTACTCATTTAGCAGTTTGCGGGATAATGAGCGACATGCGTTTGCCTGGTTTAATGTCACTGACAACGCCACTTTTAAAGTTTATTGCCGCAAGAGCGAGGAAGAAAGGAATAGAACAACAACTCTTGGAAAAATACTGTAAGTAACTAATTATTAAAAAGTACAGAAATTTAATGATGGAATAAAACTGCAGGCAACATGAGTATTGCTGCAATTTGGGCTGGACATAGTAAGCATCGGCAGCAGTAAAAAATTCAGCTTCAGTTCCGGCGTGACGTTATAAATTTAGCTATTGAACAAAACATCAACAACCGTTCAGCTATCAGCAGCAGTGCCGGCTTGACGTTTTTCAAATGCCCAAACTGCAGCAATACTTGTTCGTTACGTGTAACTTAAGACCTGCAAAACGCCGAATGACTTGCAAACTGAATTTTTAACAATTGCAAGTTTGACTTTTAATTTTCGCCGACTTTTATTATGCTTTTTTAAGCAAAATTTTTTGGTTGACTTTCGCCGCTCTAATTTTTACCAGATAAAAACAGCATTGTTTGCTGACTTCTTTTTCAATCAAAAAAGCAATATTTGTTAAAAATGTGCTTGCGACTTTTGTGTAAAAAAACGCTAGACCTGGAAATTTTAAGTTTAATATAGTTCAGTAAGTTTTGGTTTTGCGACCTAATTTCCAAAATAGAAAACTGATTTTGCCTGTTAAAAAATTAAGCTACACGTAACATTGGTTTGGCAAAAAACTGGCTGAAGGAAGTTATTGAACTTTTGTTTCACTGTTTTACTTCAGTTTCAACAGATGGAACAAAATTTAGCTGATAAAAACAGTATTGAACTTTTTGTTATAAATTCAGCTTTGGTTTTCGGCTGACGGATTTCTAATTTCAGTTCTTCGCCAAGCCTTGAA
>NZ_WPIK01000004.1 GCF_009754915.1 Mucilaginibacter arboris
CACCTTTTTTGCAGTTACTTTCTAAACGCAAACAAAATTTTATTCAGCAACTCCTGACTAACCTTTCCATTTGTTGCAATAACATCACGTTTTTTAAGCATTTCATTTCCTCCGGAAAAATCAAAAACCTGTCCGCCTGCTTGTTTTACAATGATAATTCCGGCGGCCATATCGTAATCGTTCAGATTATATTCGTAATAGGCATCAAAACGGCCGCAAGCGGTATAAGCCAGGTCAACGGCTGCAGAACCTAAACGGCGCAGACCGTGGCAGCTTTTCATCAGATCTTTAAACAAATCCATATAGGCATCGGCTTTTTCAAAATTGTAATACGGGAAACCGGTTGCAATTAAACTGTCGGCCAAAGTCGGTTTATCAGAAACATAGATTTTTTTACCGTTTAAATAAGCAGGCGCACCTTTCCAGGCATAAAAACACTCATCCTGGTTAATTTCGTAAACCACGCCTAAAACCAGTTCTTCCTGTTCTTTTAAAGCAATGCTAACTGAATAAACAGGTAAACCATGAATAAAATTAGTTGTGCCATCTAAAGGGTCAATCACCCAATTATAACGCTCGCCAACTTTGGCAATGGTTTTTTCTTCGGTGATAAAACCGGCCTCGGGTAATAATTGCTGTAATTTGGCTACAATTATTTCTTCCGAAGTTTTATCAACGTAAGAAACCATGTCGTTTAACCCTTTAAACTCAATCCGGTCGGCATTGAACTTTCCGGCTTCTGTTTTGATAAACTTTCCGGCTTGTTTTGCCAATGCAACTACATCCTGACACAATATTTCTAAATTCATTTTGAACCTCTTTTGATATTAAATGAGAAAAACTTATGGACAAAATAGCTGGCAATACCTAAACTTAAAGCAGCTATAATTCTGGCTAACGGCGGATAGACTTTAAATACATAAACGAAAAGCCGCAGCATCAGCAGGTTTGCAAAGAAACCCACAAACGCAACTAAAAAAAACCGTAAAAACTGGCTCCTCGAAGAAAGCTTTGAATGCGCAAAAACAAAATATTTGGTAAGCAGGAAATTGCAGATGATACAACAGGAATAAGAAATAATCAGGGAAATAACATCTCTTGAAATAAGATAATTGAAAACTTTTACTCCTTCATCATTAAAAGCATAATGATATACCAGGTAATAAACAATTGCATCTACAATAAAGCCAACTCCAGTAGAGAGAAAAAAACGGACTATCTCGTTTTTGAGTAGTTTTTTAAAAGCCGGATTGGTAATTTTTACAGGCATTAAATAGTTGGGATACTTCTTTTATGCCTTAATAAAGCACTAATAATCATAATTGTTCCGAAGATTATCAAAACAGATGATATAAATTCTGCCTGCGTAAAAGCAATGCCGGCAATATGATATTTGGTATTTACACGGATCAGCTCGATCAGAAACCTTTCCGTTCCGTTTAGAATGAGATAAATGCCAAACATCAATCCTGGTGTTTTAATATATTTCCGTATACTCCATAAAAACAGGAACAGTAAAATGCAAATAACCGATTCGTAAAACGAAGTTGGGAAAACCGGCTCGGGCAATACATGGCAATATTTACCAATGCAATTTGGAATTTGTATGCCTTCATCACCCACATTATGCGGAAAACGGAAAGCCCAAACCCAATCTGGCGCCCAGCTTAACCAGCTTGGTTTTGGTGCCAGGTTAGCTATTCCCCAATCTCCATCTCCCGAAAGCTGGCAACCGATGCGGCCAACGCCATAAGCAATCATCATTCCCGGCGAACCAATATCAGCCATGTGAATGAGCTTGATATGATTTTTATGAGCGATATACATAACTGCTGCACCGCCGCAAACCAGGCCACCGTAAAAAGTTAATCCGCTGAAACCAACCATCATGCCAATTGGGTCTTTTACAAACTCGTTCCAGTTTTCCAGTCCGTTAAAAAGCTTAGCCCCTGCAAATCCCCAGAAAGCTGCCCAAACCAACATCGTGCCCATCAATTCATAAGGGTGAACCGTTACTTCCTGTATTTTTGGTTGTGGCAAAGCTGCTTTTTTCTTTTCGGAATAAGCCCAAAAAGCAAAAACAGCAGCCACGATAATTCCGCCGATCCAATTTCCACGTGCAGAAAGCAAAAATTCCTGTGGATTATCAACCAAGGCACGGTAATGAAAAACGGCATCTAAAAACTTATAACCAATTAAAAAACCAAACAGGCCGTTACCAATCAGTTCTGCTACGGAAGCAGGTTCGCCGGTAGTAATTGTTTTTTTAAAAGGATGAATATAACCAAGCTTTTCCTTCCTGATAAACTCTTGCTCAAAAGCCCAGTAAGAAGCAATAAAGGCCAAAGCCACGCAAAAACCAAAAGTTTGAATTGGGAGCGGAATGGTAATGCCGGTTAAATACCGGATCAGTTCGGTTATAGTTGGAAACATCTATGAGGCAGTTTCGGGCGAAGATAAAACTAATGAACCAGAATTTCTGCTGTTTCCTCAATTTCCATATCGCCTGATGCGGCAATTGCTGTTAAACGTACTGGTTTGATCTCATTTACCAGCAAAGGATCGTAAACAGTTTCGATTTTAACATAATTTCTGGTGAAGCCATGCATCAAGCCATCGTTGGTTTCTCTTTCAAACAAAACGTCTTCAAATTTGCCAACTTGTGATCCGTAAAAAGCACGACGTTTTTTATCGGATAAAATATGCAGCATTTTGCTTCGTTCTGCTCGTGTTGAACCTGGCACTACGCCTGCTAATTCTTTTGCGGGTGTATTTTCCCGTTCAGAATAAGTAAAAACATGCAAATAAGAAATCGGTAATTCGTTTAAAAAATTGTAAGTATCAATAAAATCTTCCCGTGTTTCTCCCGGAAAACCTACAATTACATCTACACCAATACAACAATCGGGCATAAGTTCTTTTATTTTGCTGATGCGTTCTGTGTATAATTCACGTTTGTAACGCCGGCGCATCAAACTTAAAATCTTATTTGAACCCGACTGTAACGGAATATGGAAATGCGGCACAAAGCGTTTGGAAGCAGCTACAAAAGCAATAATTTCATCAGTTAACAAATTTGGTTCGATGGAAGAAATACGGATCCGGTCAATTCCTTCTACTTCATCTAAAGCTTTAACCAAATCAACAAAACGGTACTGACGGACACCATCAATCAAACCAAAATCACCAAGATTTACGCCGGTTAAAACAATTTCTTTTACACCAGATAATGCGATTTCACGTGCTTGCTTAATTACATTGCTGATTGTGTCGCTTCTGCTTGCTCCTCTTGCCATTGGAATAGTGCAGAAGGAACAGGAATAATCGCAGCCATCCTGAACTTTTAAAAACGTACGCGTACGGTCGCCAAAAGAATAAGAAGGAATAAACTGGTTTGCTTCTTTTACCGGTGAATTATAGACAAGTGCTTTTGGATTTTTAGTGAGATCGGTAATATGCTCAACTAATTGAAATTTCTCTGATGCGCCGAGCACAATATCTACGCCTTCAATTTCTGAAATCTCTTTTGGTTTCAGTTGAGCATAACAACCTACAATTGCAATATAAGCCAAAGGCGAAATTTTTAATGCTTCTTTTACTACCTTTTTACATTTTCGGTCGGCATTTTCTGTAACCGAGCAGGTGTTGATTACATAAACATCAGCCTGATCTGTAAAATTAACTATTTCATAATCAGCTTTTTTAAACTGCCTACCTATAGCAGAAGTTTCGGAGTAATTGAGTTTGCAACCCAGCGTGTAAAAGGCAACTTTCCTATTCATTTTCGAGTTTGCAAAGATAAAAAATCTATGCTAAAAGAAGCATTGTCATTTCAATTGGAATGACAACAACTAAGCATCTATTAACCTTCAGGTCCGCTCCAGCGATAAGTTTCGTGTTCCAATCCAGTCAGATCGATAATGCGGTTTACAACCGTCATCGCAACTTCTTCAATCGTTTTTGGGCGACTGTAAAACGAAGGAACTGCCGGACAAATAATTCCACCAGCTTCTGTTACGGTTTGCATGTTGCGCAGATGAATCAGGTTAAGTGGTGTATCTCTGGCAACCAAAATAAGCTTTCGGCGTTCTTTTAAAATTACATCAGCAGAACGGGTAGTTAAGTCATTGGAAATTCCGCCTGCAATCCGCCCTAAAGTCCCCATTGAACAAGGAACGATAATCATGGTATCAAAACGTGCAGAACCGGAAGCAAAAGGCGCCCAAAAGTCAGTTTTGCTGTAAAATTTAAAAGGAAAATCCTGGTAGCTTTCGTTGCCCAGTTCAAATTTCCACACATCACGGGCATTGTCAGACATTACTACGCCAACTTCCTGGATTTGCTGGTGCAAAGCCTGCAATTTTTCCAGCAGAAGCTTGGCATAAATAGAACCGCTTGCACCGGTTATGGCAACTACTATTTTCTTTTTCATCAATTTTTATGGCATAAAAGAAGCATTGGTTACTTCAAGTTTTCCTCGATCAGCAATTGTATAATTCCATCTACCATTCCCACTTTAGGTACGTAAACATCTTTGATACTTGCCCATTTCATTACGGTTATAAAAATTTGTGCAGCCGGAATAATAACATCTGCACGGTCCTGGTTCAAACCCAAAACCTGGATACGATCTTTTAAAGAATACGAACTGAGATAATGGTGCAGGTTTTTTAATTTGGAAAACGACATTGGTTTTCCTTCCTTTTCCTCAGACAAACGAAACAGTTTATTGATATTTCCGCCCGTACCAATCGCAATTATATTTTTGTATGATTTAGTATTGGAAGAAATAAATCGCTCCATATCTTTCCAGGTCTCATCTTTGTCCTGGTTATCCAAAATCCTGATTGTACCGATATTAAAAGACTGGGAAGCCACCAAAGCGCCATCGGCAAAAAAAGAAAGTTCGGTACTTCCGCCGCCAACATCAATGTATAAATAGTTCTTTTTTTTATCTAATTTATCCTCGGTACGGCTTGCGTAAATAATATTTGCTTCCCTTTGGCCTCCTACAATTTCCAGCTCTACACCTGCTTTCTTCTTAACTTGTTTTACAATTTCCGGTCCGTTAACGGCTTCGCGCATGGCTGAAGTAGCACAAGCTGCATATTCCGTTACACCGTACACGTCCATCAGGTTACGGAAGGCGTGCATCGTTTTTACTAAATCATCAATCTTTTTTTCTGAGATTTTTTTATCGATAAAAGCATCATCACCTAAACGCAAAGGCACGCGGATTAAGGTATTTTTTTTAAAGGTTACGGGTTGAGCAGCATCAGCAATATCTGCAATCAACAAACGAACAGCGTTAGAACCAATATCTATGGCGGCGTATCTCAAAATTTTATTTCTTTTGTTTAAGGTAAGTATAAATATCAAACTGCGACCTTACTTTTAACTTGTCATCAGTTTTATGGTACCGGTTATTGTTTAAACTGTTGATTTCCCTGGCTTTGGTATTGTCCTGAAGCTGGATGTTGATAATATCCCTAATTTCCTGTTTAAGTTCTTTGTCAAAGATTGGGAAACCAACTTCGACGCGATTATCAAGGTTGCGGGTCATTAAATCAGATGAAGTAAGGAACATCAGTTCTTTTCCAGCATTTCCAAAAATGTAAATGCGTGCATGTTCCAGGTATTTATCTACAATACTAATCACTTCAATGTTTTCGCTATTGCCTTTTACACCCGGCACCAGGCAGCACATGCCGCGGATAATCAGTTTTATTTTAACACCTGCATTGCTGGCTTTATACAAATGTGCTATCATTTGTTCATCGGCCAGACTGTTCATTTTTAAAATAATATAAGCGGGAATACTTTTTTTAGCATTAGAAATTTCCTGGTCGATATACTTGTACAGCATTTTCCGGGAATCAACAGGAGAAACCATTAAGGTTTTAATTCCTTGCGGAACGATGTTTTTTTGCAGTGCGGCAAAAACTTCTACCAAACCGGAAGTAATTTTTTTATTCGCTGTGAGCAAGGTATGGTCAGCATAAATACGGGCAGTTTTTTCATTGTAATTTCCGGTAGATAAGCAAGCGTAATAACATACTTTCCTATTTTCCAATCGTTTAACTAAACATATCTTGGAATGTACTTTATATCCGGAAACGCCATAAATTACATTTACGCCTTCTTCTTCCAGCCTTCTGCTCCAGTATATATTAGCTTGTTCATCAAACCTGGCTTTTAATTCTACCAGGCAATGAACTGTTTTTCCATTTTTGGCAGCATTGATCAATGCGTTAATAATCCGGGAATTTGCAGCAAGCCGATAAAGCGTAATGCTGATTTCGCGGACACCGGGATCGATGGCTGCTTCCCTCAAAAAATGAATAATATAATCGAAGGATTGGTAAGGTGTGCTGATCAGAAAATCACGCTTGCTTATCATGCTTAACAAACTTTTACCAAACGATAAATTTGGGACCCATAAGGGCGCTACTTTCGGGTATTCCAGTTCTGGCCGACCAACATTCGGGAAGTTGATAAAATCTTTAAAATTATGGTAACGGCTTCCGGGAATAAGGCTGGAAGCGGTTAACTGCATTTTACGCACAAGGTACGAAAGCATATCCATTGGCATATCTGTATCATACAGTAACCGCATGGGTTTGCCTTTTTTGCGTTTCTGCAAGCTTTTAGAAAGAGATTCGATAAACTTCTCGCTTACTTCTTTATCCAGGTCCAGTTCTGCATCGCGGGTAAGCTGAATAGAATACGCTTCGATCACATCATAATCAAAAATGAAAAAAATATCGTCCAGGCAATAACGGATAATATCATCCAGCAAAATGATAAACTTGAGTTGGTTGGTTTCCGGCAGCACTAAAAAACGTTGCATATTTTCCGGAACTTCAATTAATGCCAGTTTTGCTTCGCTTGTCTGGCCTTCTTTACTCAACCTGACAAAAAAGTAAATCGCTTGGTCCCTTAATTCTGGCATTACCAGATGCTTATTAAGCATAATAGGAACCACGTTGGAAAGAAGTTTTTCCCGGAAATAAGTTTTTACAAAAGTGCCGCGTGCAACATTCAGTTGCTTTTCGTCCAGTATAAAAATCTTTTCTTCGGCCAGTTTTTTTACAATAATGTTTTCGTACAGGTTATTAAACTTTTTTTCCTGCTTAATCACCAGGTTTTTAATTTGACTAAGAATTTTACGCGGATTGTAACCAAAAATTTCTTTTGATCTTTCGTTCAGGTTTGCCAAACGGCTCAACGTAGCTACGCGAACGCGGTAAAACTCGTCGAGGTTAGAAGAAAAGATAGCCAGAAAACGTATCCTTTCAATTAGTGGCACACCTTCGTCCGCGGCTTCCTGCAAAACCCTTTCGTTAAAATACAGCCAACTGATTTCGCGGTTAGTTAAAGGAATACGTTTTAAACTCATAACTCATTAAAAACAAAAAAATCCCGGAAGGTTGTACCGGGAAAGCAAAAAACAACATTTATTATTAAGTTGATGTTAACCTTCATAAACAAAACAATAAAACTGCTTTGCTTAATCTGTTAGGGTTGATGCCGCTGTTTCCCTGTCTGCGGCCTCTGTTGCTGGTTGTGCTGCGGTAACTGCTGGTGCTGGTTTTCTGGATGCGCGCTTGCGTTTTGCTGATGTTGTCGATGCTTCTTTTACCGGTGTTTTTTCTGTGGGTTTAGAGGCTTCCATTTCTTCTTTCGACCGTCTTGGTGCCCGTTTTTTAGCTGGCGCAACCGGTGCCGGTGCTTCTTTTACCACCTCTTTTTTTACTACAGGCGTTTCTGTTTTATCAATAGCCGGAAGTGCAGGCTTTGCTACAGATAAACCTGAAACCTGTTTTGTTTTATCACCGGCAGCTTTACTGGCTTTAGATAATACTTTCTCTGCTTTAGAATCTGCCTTGGCTACTTCTGTTTTTGCTGGCTTAACTTTTTTACCGGCTTTTTTCTCCGGTTTATCTGTGGTTTGTTCCGCTTTTGTTTTTGCTGCCTGCAATGAACTGGTTATTTTTTTAGAAACAGCTTTGCCAGCTTTGGCAATTTCCTTTTTCAGCTTTTCTGCATCATGGCCTAAACCATGCACTACATCCATAAATTTGCTGGTAATATCTTTTTCTAAATCTTTGTTTTTTACTTTTGATTTACCTTTCTTTTTCATGTTAACTTTGTTGGGGGTTATTATCCTGATAAAGCTATCAGATAATTTTTAATTCTATAAATTAAATTAACATAATATGCCATCTTTTGATATTATTAGCAAGATTGATGCACAAACGTTAGATAATGCCATCAACAATGCAAAAAAGGAAATTTTAAACCGCTACGATTTTAATGATTCTAAAAGCAGTATCGAGCTGGATAAAAAAACCAATGAAGTTACGATTGTTACCGAAAACGATATGCGCTTAAAAGCGATCCAGGATTCTATCATCAGCCGGATGGTGAAACAGCATTTAGACCCGAACGCATTGGATTTTGGCAAGCAGGAATATGCTTCGGGCAATATGATCCGCAAGGAAATTAAAATTGTGGAAGGGATTGATAAAGAAGTGGCCAAAAAAATCGTGAAGAAGATTAAAGACAGCGGTTTAAAAGTACAAGCTGCCATTATGGACGACCAGGTTCGGGTAACAGGCAAAAAAATTGATGATTTGCAAGCGGTAATTTCTTTGTGCCGGGGCGAAGATTTCGGCCAACCTTTGCAATACAGCAATATGCGGAACTGAGCGTTACGTTCTTCCATACAGAAATTGGATTTTGATGAAGAAAATCAGATCAAAAAATTAGCAACTATTAAGCTTGCAAGCCAAAACCATTGTACAATTGATAAGCGCTAAAAGAAGCTAAGAGATGCTTCTTTTAGCGCCTTAATTTCTCTATCTCCAATGTAAAACCTTTTTTGAAAAATGAAAATTGAAAAATATCCGGTTAACATTGGTGAGACTTCTATGGTCTTTGAATTTGTAAGTGAAGGTATAAACGGCAAAATCTCTAAACTGGTTATTTATTGCGAAACACATTTGCATAACTTCTACAACTTAGGCTTTGGCGATAAAGACGAAACTACAGGGGAAATTGACGATGAAGTTGTTACCAACAATGGCGACAGTGAAAAAGTATTAGCGACTGTTGCCTCTACTTTATACACCTTTACAGATAAATTTCCGCAAGCAATGGTTTTTGCAATAGGCAGTACAAAAGCACGTACACGGCTTTACAGGTTAGGGATAAGTAATAATGTGGAAGAAATTGAAGAAGATTTTGAGGTATTTGGGCTTGTAGATAAAAATTGGCAACCATTTGAAAAACAAACAGAATTTGAAGCGTTTTTAGTAAAAAGAAAAAAGAAGTAACTTTATAATATGAAACAAACAAAAAATTCCGGTAAAAAACCTGTTATCAATAAGGTTGATAAAAGTTTAGACAAATATCTTGAAAAAGGACTGTTTAAAGATAAAATTGAAAAGGCTAACCATATACTTAAAACTGTTGGAATTCCTAAATTTGAAGAATAGCTTTAATTTATTTTTATAAAGACAAGTAAAAAAATAATAAAAGTAAAGCCCTTTACTTTTGACAACCATTTACTAAAATAATGTATCTAAAATCATCCGTTTTACGTATGATTTGCATTCGCTGTTAAAAATTGCACTAACAGCAAAATCATTATTTCTGATACAATGGTTTCAAATCAAACCCAACCAAAAGCTGATGCTGTTTTTACCATCGATAAACGCAGCAACCTTTCTCAGGCAGATTTAATTAAAGAATATATTGAACCTTCTGTTCCTGTTGTGCTTACCGATGCTGCCCGAAACTGGAAAGCAATGGGCAAATTAACACCACAATTTTTTAAAGAAAATTATGGAAATTTAACTAAAGAGATAAAAGGGGTTGCGTACAAAATGGCTGATGTAGTGGATATGATTATGAAAGCCACACCAGAAAACCAGGCTCCTTATCCTTACAATTTCAACCTTAAACAATACTTTCCCGAACTGCTGACAGATTTTACCCCGGAAATATTATACAGTAAAAGCGACCGGATCAATCATCCATTATTACCGCAGTTTCTTTTGCATGGCACAACACCTTACGAAATATTTTTAGGCGGAAAAGGTTCCTTTTTCCCTTTCCTGCATATTGATGCTTTAAACTTGCACACGCAAATTACGCAGGTTTATGGTTCTAAAGATTTCATTTTGTACCCGCCTGAACAAACGCCTTACTTGTATCCGAATGCTAATAATGCAAAGTTTTCCTGGGTTGATATTTTCAATCCGGATTACAAAAAACATCCTTTATTTAAGGAAGCAAAACCTTTAAAATTTACTTTAAATGAAGGTGAAACACTTTTGTTTCCAACCGGCTGGTGGCATTCTACCCAAATCCACGAACCTTGTATTTCTTTTGGCCGGTCGCAGTTAAATGCAGCTAATTGGGATCTGTTTATTGCTGATAATTACCGTGCTTTGAAAAAGAAGGTTTCTGTTCTGGCTTCGCCGTTATTGGTTTATGGCAAAATTGCTGGTGGTATTATTAACAGGCAGGAAAGTTTAATTTGATAGAATAATAGAACAGCTTTACTTTTATTAGCTAAAAGTTATTTAAATAACTACTCTAAAAATATTTCTGTTCCAAGTTAAATTCAACTACTTTCTACCCATAAAAGAAGCATGCTTCTTTTACTGTATCTTTTTTATACTTGCTGCACCAGAATTTGCATTATTAATTTTAGACGGATTACCTTTATACTGTACATCGCCGGCACCGCTTATATCAACGCTTAACTCGTTCAAAACGTTAATTTTACAGTGCGCTGCGCCTCTGGTTTCTATCCGGTAATTGGCTACTATAAAATCTAAAGCATTTAAATTTCCGGTCCCATTTAGCGTTACTAAGTTTTCGGTTGCTTGTCCTGTTAAATTAATTTCTGATGTTCCGCTTGCCAGCGTTTTTACATTTGCTGCACTTAAATTCAGGTTTACTTTAGATACACCGGCCAGTTCCATATCAAAATCTTTAACAGACAACTTGCCATCAGAACTTAAATCCAGTGAACCGGAAGATTTTACAGCTTGAAAATCAGGATTTGTAATATCAATTTCCATCGTTCCGGCATTACAAATGCTTCCTTTTGTACTGATTTTGAGTTCATCTCCGCTTATATCAGTTTGAATAAGTTTCAGCAAATTATCATCGGCAGTAATTTTAACGGACGGGCTTCCTTGTTTCAACACCAATTTATATGCCCCAATAAGATTAAGTTTAGTAAAAGCAGCAACTTTACGGTTTTCCGAAACTGCTTTACCAGAACCTTTTACGCATGAGTTATTGCAGGACGCAAGCAAAGAAAAAAGAAGTACAAATGCCGATAAAATAAGTAGCGGTTGCTTTTTCATAACGTTTTAAGTGTTTTAGGTTGATACAAATTTTTTGCCGGTAAAAGAAGCATTGGTTCCGGCAAAATTGATGCTTTAAAGATAATATTTTTCTCCATCAGATTTTATTTTTCCGGCATCTAACAGTCTTCGTATTACTTCCAGTTTTTCCTTTTCGCGTCCCGTTCTTAACGACTGCATCAACTCTTCAACAGAACTGCTTTGTATGGAAAGCTGATCGATCACTTCCTGCGTTATCCGGTCAAATATTTCTGATGCTTTTTCCAGCCTTTTATTTTCCAGGCAAATATCACAATGGCCGCAAATTGGTGCCTCCGGTTCATCTAAATAAGCTAACAACATTCTGCTCCGGCATTGCCTGCTTTCGGCATAAGTAAAAACAGCTTCCATTTTTTGGTGGAAAACCTTTTTTCGGTCTTCCAGGAATTTGCGGTCGATAAAAACATGCAAATTATCCTGACGTGCACGCGTAAAAGTAACTTGCGGCTGATCGGTTTGCGGCAGATAACTTAAAACACCTTGCTCTTCCAGATATTTTAATTGTGCAATTACCTGCTGTACGCTTTGGTTTAAACGATGTGCAATTTCCAATTCACGAATGCGGACATAATTTTCAAAAGAACCGCCATAAGTGCGAAGCAAAGTTTTAATAAAAAAATCATAACCGGAATTTTCAATCTGGAAACGGTACAAATCTTCATTCCCAATTTCAAAACGAAAACGCGAAGGCAAAAAAACACTTTCTGTAAAAGCTACATACTCATCCCGCTCTAAAAACTTTAAAGCATTTAAGGTTTTAACTGGATCAAGCTTAAACTGAGCACAAAAATTGCCAATATCCAGATCAAAACTTAAACCTTCTCCTGCGCCATAAGCCAGTTGCGTGTAATTGCCGAGGTAATGATAGGTTTTTTTAATTTCTTCTACCGAAGGAAAACTCAGTTCAAACTTTTTCTCCAGCTGCAAACGGTCGCTTTTGGTATAAAGCAGCACCGCATAAGCTTTTTGTCCGTCGCGCCCTGCCCGGCCGGCTTCCTGGTAATACGCTTCCAAACTCTCGGGAACATCTTTATGGATTACAAAACGGACATCTGGTTTATCAATTCCCATTCCGAAAGCGTTCGTAGCAACAATAATCCGAACATCGTTATTTTTCCAGTTTTCCTGTTTAATGGAACGTTCTTCGGCTGTTAATCCTGCGTGATAAAAATCAGCAGGAATTTGGTGTTGATTTAAATATTTGGCCGTTTCAAAAGTTTCGCGCCTGCTTCTTACATAAATAATCCCGCTTCCTTTTACGCCGTGAATCACGTCCAGCATTTTGCGCAGCTTGTTTTCATCGCCCTGAACTACGTAACTTAAATTTTGCCTTTCGAAGCTTTGCTGAAAAACATTGCTTCTTTTAAACAACAATTTTTGTTGAATATCTTCCCGGACTTGCGCCGTTGCGGTTGCCGTTAAAGCCAGGACCGGAACGTTTGGATGAAGCTGGCGAAGATCGGCCAAATGAAGATAAGACGGACGAAAATCATAACCCCAAGCTGAAATGCAATGTGCTTCGTCAACCGCAAAAAGGTTTACATCCATGTACCTGATGCGTTCGCGGACCAGTTCTGACAGTAACCTTTCTGGCGACAGGTACAAAAACTTGATATTGCCGTAAACACAATTATCCAACGCAATATCCACTTCACGTCTGCCCATTCCGGAAACAATGCTGATGGCTTCAATTCCTTTGGCTTTCAGGTTTTCTACCTGATCCTTCATCAACGCGATCAATGGAGAAACTACGATGCAAATGCCATCTTTTGCCATTGCCGGAACCTGGAAACAGACGGATTTTCCGCCGCCGGTTGGCAACAGCGCTAAGGTATCGTATCCTAATAAAACGGATTGGATAATGTCTTCCTGCATTGGCCGGAACGTTTCGTGCTTCCAGTAATGCTGAAGGATTTCTTGTATAGTCATTTATAGTTAGGCCGCCAAAGTTATCAAAACGCATCAATATTATTAAATTCGCGCAGGATCAACAGAAAACTAAACCTGTTTTTTTGATGTTCATGCTGATGAAAGCCATGCTTCTTTTATCAGCATAAAAACAGCATGACAGATTTTTATTAACCAGAAAATTAAAAATGAGAACTTCGCCTGTACCTATTTCACACGACCGCTTAATCCAGTTAAAACCAATTGAACAAAACCACGATCAGTATGTAGACGATCATTTAACACGTTATTTTATTTATGAAATTGATGATAACCGCTGGCAGGATGTAACGCCGGAAGGAGAAACCGAATATGAGCTGCAATCAATTAAACAAGAACCGGCAAGTTTACCGGTTGGAATTTTAACGATTGATAACGAAAACGAAACTTTTTCTCTTGAAGGTGACCTAACCATCAGCAAGGAAGACCAGACATTACTTTTTGAAGCAACAAAACAAATTTAATAATAAAGCAATGTTAACTGTTGTATCGGCCGGACTTTAATTAAAGTCCGGCCGATACTGTTTTTACCACCCATTTTTAAACAATTAAAAGCTGCTTACATTATTAAAAACATGACTGTTACGATCCCATCTTTGCTCGATAACGATTTTTACAAAATTACCATGCAGCAGGGCGTTGTTAAATTATTTCCGGATGCCAAAGCACGCTATGAGTTTATTAACCGTGGGAAACACATTTTTCCGGATGGTTTTGCCGAAGCTTTAAGACAATCGGTTGATGCGATGGCGGGTTTAAAATTAACTTTAGAAGAGAAAAAATATCTGTTAAAAACCTGTCCGTACCTCGATCATGCTTATCTTGATTTTTTGCAGGGCTATTGCTACAATCCACGGGAAGTAACCATCAGCCAAAACGGCGGCCGGCTTACTGTTTTTATCGAAGGTTTTTGGTACCGTACCATTTTATGGGAAGTGCCGCTGATGGCTTTAATTTGCGAACTGTATTACCAATTAAACCATCTGGAAAGAATATCCGATGAAGAGGTAATGAGCAGGGCTACACAAAAAATAGAAAAATTTAAAGAGCTGAATATTACACTTGCCGATTTTGGTACGCGCCGACGGCATTCCTACCAGGTACAAAGTTTAGTGGTAAAAGCTTTAAAGGAAAACGGAGCAGGAACTTTTATCGGAACAAGCAACGTACAACTTGCCATGCTTAATCAAACTAAACCAATTGGCACACATGCGCACGAATGGTTTATGTTCCATGCGGCAAAATACGGTTTTAAAATGGCCAATAGTTTGGGTTTGCAACATTGGGCCGAAGTTTACCGCGGCGATCTTGGTATTGCACTTTCTGATACTTATACCACCGAAATATTTTTTAAACAGTTTGATAAAATGTTTTCCAAATTGTTTGACGGCGTGCGGCACGACAGCAGCGACCCCATCGAATTTGCCGAAAAAACCATCCGGCATTATCAAAACCTGGGGATTGACCCTTTATCAAAAACCATTATCTTTTCGGATGCGCTTAATTATGAAAAAGTAAAACGCATTGTTGATTTTTGCAGCGGTAAAATTGGCATGTCTTTCGGCATCGGCACCAATTTAACCAATGATGCCGGGTTAGAACCATTAAACATTGTGGTTAAAATGACAGAAGCAAAACCAGCACTCGGCGAATGGACGAAAGTAGTTAAGCTATCTGACGAACATGGCAAATATACAGGCGATGAAGAAACTATTAAACTCGCCAAAACTATTCTGAATATTGTTTAAGCAGCTTTTTGTGCTGCTAATTTCCTTAAACATTTCTTTCGGTTTGATATTATATTTGAATAGAATGAATTAAAAACATGGCAGGCGAAAAAACGATCCAAAGCGTGGAAGAATATCTGGAGGTTATTAAAGCAAACAAAAAAAGGAATACAGATGCCGGAAACATGGAAGATTTTTTGTTCCGCGGACAAAAAGATGATTTCCCGCTGGTGCCTAAAATTGCGCGTTTAAAACCTAAAGAAGATTTATTTTCGACAGAGCGTTTGCTTTTACACGAGTTTAAAAGAACAAACTTTTTATTAATTGATACACAAAGGCCATTGGATGATTGGGATTATCTGACAATTGGCCAGCATTTTGGTTTGCCAACCCGACTTTTAGATTGGTCTAACAATGCATTAACAGCTTTGTGGTTTGCTATATGGGAAGAAAACCCGGAAAGAAAAACCTGTAAAAATGCTATTGTTTGGATACTGATGCCTGAAGCAAATGATTTTAATTTAGATACTGACGCTGTTCATCCTTTTGATATCCAGGAAACAAAGATCTTTCGGCCACGAATTATTAAACAACGGATCAATAATCAGTCCGGCGTTTTTTGTATCCAGCCTGCTGCTGAAATTGAAAAAAAGATTGCTTTAAATGACGCGGAATCTTTCAAAAATAAACTTTTTAAAATTAAAATCCCGTTTGAAAAGTTCCAGGAAATCCGGACAGACCTGAATACTTTAGGCGTAAACGCTTTCACTATTTTTCCGGAGCTGGAAGGCTTATGTTCGCATTTGCAATGGCGCTATTTTTATACCGATAAAAACAGCATAGCGGAAGCGAAGAGCCTAATAGAATAAGTACAAATTGCTTAAATAAGTATTTGTGAAAATAACATCAACTCATTTTCTCTGCTTTAATCATGCGGTCTTTTCCCCTAAAATCCTTTCTTAATTCAATATTTACAAAGCCTTTTTGCCGCAAAAGTTCCGTTGTTTCCTGTCCGTATTTTTCGTTGATCTCAAAAAACAACAAGCCATTTTTTTCGAGGCTAAAAGAAGCATAAGCTGCAATGGCACGATAAAATATAAGCGGATCTTTTTCGGGGACAAATAAAGCAGTATGAGGTTCAAAACCCAATACGTTATTATGCATCTCTTCCTGTTCTGCTGGTGTAATGTAAGGCGGATTACTAACGATGATGGAATATTGCAATGCTTCTTTTACCGGCTTAAAATTTAAAATATCTTGCTTTAAAAACTTTACTTCTACTCCGTTTAGCAAAGCATTTCTTTTCGCTGTTTGTAAAGCTTCTGCCGAAATATCCAAACCATAAACTTCTGCTTCTGCCCATTTTTTTTTGATCGCAACCGAAATACAACCGCTACCTGTGCCAATATCCAATATCCGTTCATCTTTCCGCTCTCCGCTCCTCTCATCGCCGCTCAAACTTTTTCTCTCCTCCAAAACCCACGCAACCAATTCTTCTGTTTCCGGCCGGGGAATTAATACGGAAGGATTGACTTCAAACTTCAACCCAAAAAAATCTGTTTCGCCTAAAGCATATTGCACTGGCATTCCGGTTTGCAGTTTTTTTGCTGTTAAAAGAAGCATTTGGATTTGATTGCCGGTTAGTTCTTTTTCGGGGAAAGCATGTAATTGTGTTTGCGATAATCCGGTTATAAAATTCATCGATAAAAACATTATTCCCGGGAGCTCTTCCTCAGCATAAATTACTTTTAAATTTTCTTTAAGCCAAATTCGGGCTTCGCCAACAGTTTTCATGCAGCAAAGAACGGAAAAAGCTACTTTTACAGCATGAAAGATCACGAAAAATACCTGCACCGTTGTTTGGAACTGGCTGCTTTAGGCATCGGTTTTGTTAGTCCGAACCCGATGGTTGGCGCAGTGATTGTTCATCAAAACAAGATTATTGGCGAAGGTTATCATCAAAAATACGGACAGCCTCATGCTGAAGTAAATGCGGTGAATTCTGTTTTTCTCCGTCAGCTTAATGCTGAAGAATTATTGAAAGAAGCAACCATTTATGTTTCGCTGGAACCTTGTGCACATTTTGGTAAAACGCCGCCTTGTTCTGATCTGATCATCCGCCATCAAATACCGAAAGTGGTGGTAGGTTGTCGCGATCCTTTTGTTCAGGTTGATGGAAAAGGGATTGAAAAACTTAAAAGTGCGGGGATCGAGGTAATTGAGAGCGTGCTTGAAGCAGAATGTTTAGAGTTAAACAAACGTTTTTTTACAAGGATACAAAAACAACGACCGTATGTAATTTTAAAATGGGCGCAAACGCAGGATATGTTTTTTGCGCCGGAAAATGGCAGCAAGCAATGGATTTCTGATGCGATTTCTAAAAAATTAGTCCATCATTGGAGAAGTGAAGAAGATGCAATTTTGGTTGGAAAAAATACAGCAGCGGCAGATAACCCGCAGTTAAATAACCGTTATCAGCCAGAAGCAAAACAACCGAAAAGAATTGTTTTAGACCGAAGATTAGAACTTAGCCATCAGCTTCATCTATTCGATCAATCTGTAGAAACCTTAGTTTTTAATGAGGTAAAAACAGCATTGGAAGGAAAGATCAAATGCATCAGCCTGGAAGATTTTGATCTGTTCCTGCCGCAATACGTCCTGTTTCAGTTGTATTTGCAGGACATACAATCAGTAATTATAGAAGGCGGCGCTAAAACTTTAAAACTGTTTATTGAAGCAGGTTTATGGGATGAAGCACGAATTTTTACCAGTAAAGCACGTTGGGGAAAAGGTATAAAATCTCCGGAAATTACCGGAGAATTGAAAAGCAGTATTACTGTTGGCGAAGATGAATTAGTAGTTATATCCAACAAAAAATCCTGACGATTAACTAGGATTTTAAGATTTTCTATGCTACTTGCCTGCAACTTCCGCTTCCGGCGCATCACCTTTTCTGTGCAAAATAGAATGCTTGGATGGTTCTTCTTCATCACCCAGTAAAACTCCCCAGGGTTTCAGTGATTCTATCCGGTCAAAAATTATTTTAGTCATGGCAATTACCGGAATGGATAAAAACATGCCCGGGATCCCCCACAGCATTTCGCCGATGATTACACCTAAAATAGTAATTAACGCATTTATTTTTACTTTGGAACCTACTATCACCGGCAGCAAAATATTGCTGTCTATCAGGTGCATGGCTACAATGGTTATCAATACCAGAAGCACTTTACCAACAGCGGCTGTACTAAAAGTGATGAGAACGCTTAATAAAAGCGCCGTAAAAATACCGATGTAAGGGATAATGTTAAACAAACCGGTAATCAGGCCTAATAAAAACGCGTATTTAATGCCGCCGATCAGGAAAACCGTACAAACCACTGTGGCCACGATGGTCATTTCTAAAATTAAACCGATTATATATTTTCGGATAATAAATTGGATGCGTTCTACCACGTCATAAACAACGGTAGAATTATCCTTCTTAAAAACAGCAACCAGAAAACGCATTAATAACCTGCGGTATAACAGCAGGAAAAAGGTATCGATCATCATAAAGATCAGGAACAACAGGATAGACGACAGGGAAAGCACGGTTGTACTAATTGCTACTGTGCTACTATCCAAAATTTTGGACGTAGCAGAATGCACATAATTCATTTGCTTTTTAGCATTGATATCATAATGCTCTGCAATCCAGTCCTGCAAGTTGCCAAAAGAAGTTGTAACCTGGTCTCTCAGTTGCGGCCAGTCACTTGCCAGATTGCTAATTTGGGAGCCTACCAGATAAATAATTCCGCCAACTGCTGCAATTAACAGGATTACCGACAGCCCACAGGCAGCGCCCCTGGGCAACCGGACCTTGTTTTCGAAGAACTTTGCCAGCGGCAACAGTAAAATTGAAAACAACATGGCAAATATTAAAGGTGCAAGCAGTTCTTTACCATGAATTGCCAGGTAGCCCAATGCCAGGATACTTACCAAAACCATGGCAAGTTTTGTATAAAAAGGAGGTACAGATTTTAAAGCCATTGATTATAGTTAAAATAGATTTTATTTTTCAATCTTTAACTGTATAAATAGCTTAATGTTTACAAAAGCGGCAATTGTTTTCTTCGGACTTAAAAACCTTTTTAAAGAATTAGCCGGACATTTTTTTAAAATTTTCTTTACTTACCCGGTTTCCATGTCCAAAAACAGCAATATCAAAAGGGAAAGCAGCTAATTTTTTCAAAGTTTGCAGATTGATTTTTGCAGATTGATAAGCATAAGCAGGTTTTAAGCTTTTTAAATTTTCGGCGCTGTCTGCGGCAAAAAGCAATGCTTCTTTTACCGGGTAAAAAAGTGCGATCTGTTCTGAAGTATGTCCTGGTGCATTAATTATTTGTAATCCGTTTACAGCCGGGACCTGGTCGCCTTCCTGAACTGTTCTTACAGAAGATTTTATTGGTTCGATATATAAAAACTGTAATCTGATTAAGCCAAACAAAGTAATTAGCTTCAGTAAAAAAGATAACACTTTTGATCCCGGTTCAAAAGCAATTCCTTTTTTAATCATTTCCGCACAAAGTGCAGAAGCATAAACCGGAACATTAACCGATCCTAAAATCGCAGCCAAACTTCCGGAATGGTCATGATGTGCATGAGTAAGAATGATATATTTCAAATCTTCCGGCTGCTTTCCGGTCTGCCTGATCCCTTCAAAAATTAAATCTTTGCTACCTTTTGGGCCGGTATCAATCAAAATTAAACCGGCAGGATGATCAACCAAAAAAACATTAACAATAGGAAGTGTTAACTGGAAAACATATTTTGTTACCTCGATAACTTCCATCTGTTTTGGTATTTAGCCTTGCTCTGCCAGCTTTTTAATTTCGGCTAAAATCGGGTTCCAGCCTTCCCCGTTATTATAGGTGTCTTTGTATCTTTTTTCTCCTTCTGCTGCGGTTTCAAACCCATCCTGCGTAACAGTTAGAATTGTATTTTCGCCTTGTCCTGCCAATTCGTAAGTTACGTTTAAATAATTTTCAGGAATGTCCGGATAAGAAGCAAAAGGATCAATAACGGTGTATTTAAGCAGTTTTTGAGGTTCTATACTGATGATCTTTCCTTTTACAAAAACCGTTTCTTTACCCTCGTAATTACCTTTCCAAAGTAATTCACTTCCAGCTTCCCAATCAGAAACAGTTTCGCAGCCAAACATATAAATTTTGGTTTTAGCAGGATTTGTGAGCGCATCCCAAACTTTTGCCGCCGATGCATTAATCAAGATTGTACTTTTTACAATTAATGGCTTATCCATGTTTATTTCTGTTTAAAATTTAGTTTTTAGGTGATAAAAGAAGCATTGCTTATTTAATTACGATTGCTTGAAAGAATCAACTCATTTGTCATCCTGGACTTGTTTCAGGATCTCTCAGGATAAATATTAATGGCCTTGCTTGTAAGGTGCCGAAACAAGTTCTGCATAACAAACCCTAATATTTAGAACAATCCGCTTATTTAATCCAGCCGTTGCTGATCATCCAGTTTTTGCAATGGTCCATCCATTTGTCGGGCGTGGTTTTATTATTCAAACCAAAACCATGTCCGCCTTTCGGATAAATTATCATATCCGCCGGAACTTGGTTTCTAAGCAAAGCCTGGTAAAAATACAAGCTGTTTTTTACGTTAACCGTTCTGTCGTCTTCTGCATGGACCAGCATCGTTGGCGGCGTATCTTTCGTTACGTTTTGTTCGTTGGAGAAATAACGGATTTGTTCTGCACTTGGTGATAATCCAATCAAATTATCGTGCGAACCTTTATGCGTTAAACTGTCCGTCATACTGATTACGCCGTACATCAAAACCATAAAATCCGGCCTTAAACTGGTGTTATTGGTATTGCTGATCTTAGGGTCGTTATAATGCGAACCGGTTAAAGCAGCCAGGTTTCCGCCGGCAGAAAAACCGATGATGCCAACTTTATGCGGATCGAGCTGCCATTTTGAAGCCCCTCCGCGCACGGTTTTAATGGCCATTTGTGCATCCTGCAATGGCCCGATACTTTTATCTTTCATGGTTGCATCGCTTGGCAAACGGTATTTCAGCACAAAAGCTGCAACGCCAAGTTCATTAAAAGCTCTGGCTACTTCAATGCCTTCGTGCGTGTAGGAAAGGTTGACGTAACCTCCGCCCGGACAAATTACAATGGCCGCACCGGTTGCTTTTTCTTTGGCGGGAAGATAGATCTCTAAGGTTGGCTTAGTTACTTTACTGTAATGAATATTATCAGGTGTGCCGGATTTAACTTCCTGGTCAGGGCCGGGAATGGAATTTGGAACAGCGCCCGGATATAAGGGGATAACCGTTTGCGCCTTTACGGTTAGCATTGAGAACGAAAATAAAGACATTAAAAAACAGGTATAAAAAAAGATTTTCATCAGCATAAAATTGGTTGTTTAAATCAACACAAATCCTGCTGAAAGTGCAATAGCTATCTGTAATTTCTAATTTACAAAGCAATGCTTCTTTTATCAATCTTTTTTAGATTTTGTCATATCGGCCGCAGGGAGGTATCTTCATCAAAAAACAAAGGTTTGTCTTTCACTTCGATGAAGGTCCCTCCTGTGGTCGGGATGACAACGCCGGTTAATATCATTCTCTATTTTGAAGTTATTTCAACTGGGTTACAAATTGTGCTACCGCATCAACAAGTTTTGTATCGAGTGGCAAATTTGGATTATTGTAAGTTGCTATATTTTGCTTTAGGTCTGCTGGTGCATCTTTTAAAACATGGTTCATTCCATCTATCAAAACTAATTTTGCATCTGGTTTTGCTTTTTTCAGGTTTTGTGCATCGCTAACGCTAATCTGAACATCTGTAGTTCCCTGCACAATTAAAACCGGCATATTTAATTTTTTAATTTCTGTTTGCGGATTGTATTTAAACCAGGAAATGACATAAGGTTGCATAGTTGATGCAAACATTGGATCGTGATTGTCTGAAACTTTTAAACCTTTATCCAAACTATCCAGCTTTGCTTTAGAAGCCGAAAAAACTTCTGGCGTACGTACTTTATATTGCTCTGTAATCACTTTACTTGCTTTGTCGCCAGCACCGGCCAACGAAATATAGCCATCAACTTTTTCTCTTTCAGCAGCAATCATTCCAATTAAAGAACCTTCGCTATGGCCTAAAACAATTACTTTAGAAAACCTCGGGTCAGCTTTTAATTGTTTTATCAAAGCAACTGCATCGTTTACAAAATCATCAAAACGAATAGCCGTTAAACTTTTTGTTGTGGTACTTTTTCCGATTGCCCTTTTATCATACCTTAAAGAAGCAATGCCGGCCTTTCCCAAATCATTCGCCAATAAATAGTAAGGGTTTGCACTAACGCCTAAGCTACTGTTCCCATTTCGATCTGTTGGCCCGGAACCAGCAATAATCAAAACAACAGGAATTTTTCCATTTGTTTTCTCAGGAACAACCAAAGAACCGGAAAGCGAAGCATCAGTTGTATTTACATTAAAAGGAAGTTCTTTTAAACCCGCAGCTACGGGCTTTGTGGTTGAAGTTTGTGGCTTAAAAAAGAAAACGTTTAATTTTTTTTCGTTATCTAAAGAAAGGTTCATTGTAAAGTTCCCCTTCTCAAAAGCAGCGTTATAAGAAGCAACAGGCGATTTAAAACTATCAAACTGCAAACTGTTCAGTTTTCCAAACTGTCCTTTAAGCTGGGCTAATAAAATGCCTGCTTTATCAGGAGGCATAGAAGCTTTTATGGTTTTACCAAATAGTTGATATAAGCTGTCCGGCTGATCTTTTTCATAAAACTCTTTAAACTTCTCTGCTTTGATTTTATATTCTGCAGGTTCAACTTGTGCAAAAAGCAGACAAGAAAAAAACATGGATAAAAACAGTAGTGTTAATTTTCTCATGAGGTTTAGGTTGATTATTTAGGTAAAAAGTGATGATAAACTTGCACTATCATTATTTTGGAAAGGATTTCTGCCAGGATGATGGAAACAATAAATCCTACTACGGCTTTGTTGCCTTTTACATTGCAGGATACCGTAAACGCATTGTACATCAAAGCGATCATCCAAATAGAGAAAAGCAATGCAATTAAGCTCCAAATCAAAAAGTTTGCACTAATATGGTTTAAATCTACCTGATGCAATGCAGGAACAAAACCTATAACAGCCGCAAGAATCATCGGTACACGTGCCAAAGCCATTGTTCCGGCTATATCGATTATCCTGATAGCTGATTTGGAGAGAATGAAACCTGCAGCAGAAAAAACGATTACCGTACTAAGCCAGGCATTTAATTGTTCCAAAGCACAAACCAATAAAGGAAAACCGGCGCCAAAATGCACATCAATTCCACCATCAAAATGTGTTTGACTGAAAAAAGCAATAACACAAGTAATGGCCATCAGCAATAAACCCAAACCTAAAGCCTGCCAGCCGGCAACATAAATAAAAGGATTAAACAGCCACTTTTTCATTTGGATGGATTAGATGGTTTTTCGTTGTTTTCGATTTTGACAATGAGGTCGTCCAGTAAATTACGAACCGAGGGATAGCTCAAATTAAGTTTTTGCGCCATTACTTTAAGGCTGCCGCTGCTTTTTACAAAATCAATTATAAAAGCTTGTTCTTCTGGTGTAAACCTGGCAAGCAATGGTAATCCAAATTCGCCGGAAACAAGAGTTGCGCAATTGCTGCAAACCAAACTCTGAACATTTAATTCTGAAGAGCAACTCGGACAAATATGCGGAAGTTTCTTTTCCATAAAACAAACTTAAATAAAAATAATAGAAATATAAATAATGTTAATAAAAAAATTAATATTATTTATATTTAAATAAATTTTATTCTAATTAGCCGTACATATAAATTTTCAGATTTATTTGTTGCTTCTTTTGTTTATGCTACTTTTATCAGATAAAATCATACAACAAATATGTCTTATACAGCTAACTCAACCCGCTACCAGAATATGGAATACCGCCGCTGCGGAAAAAGCGGCATCAAATTACCAGCAGTTTCGCTGGGTTTATGGCACAACTTCGGCGATGTGGATGTGCTGGAGAACTTCCGCAATACTTTAAAAACCGCTTTTGACCATGGCGTAACACATTTTGACCTCGCTAACAATTACGGCCCTCCGGCTGGTTCTGCTGAAGAAAACTTCGGCCGCATTTTGCACGAAGATTTCAAAAATTACCGCGATGAACTGATCATATCCACCAAAGCCGGGTATTATATGTGGGAAGGCCCATACGGCGAGTGGGGTTCTAAAAAATATTTAGTTTCCAGTTTAGACCAGAGTTTGAAAAGGATGAAGCTGGATTACGTGGATATTTTTTACCATCACCGCCCCGATCCGGAAACACCTTTGGAAGAAACGATGGCTGCCTTGGATTTGATTGTGCGCCAGGGAAAAGCATTGTATGTGGGTATTTCCAATTACCACCCGGAGGAAGCTGCAAAAGCTTTTAAATTACTGAGGGAATTAGGAACGCCATGCCTCATCCATCAGCCTAAATACTCCATGTTTGAACGTTGGGTTGAAAAGGAAGGTTTGCTGGATTTATTAGAACGGGAAGGCGTAGGCTGTATCCCGTTTTCGCCATTGGCGCAAGGTTTGCTTACCGACAAATATTTGCATGGTATCCCCGAAGATTCGCGAATTGCAAAAGGTGTTGGCTTTTTAACAGAAAATAACCTGACGGAAGAAAAGCTAAACCAGATTAAACAATTAAACGATATTGCACAACAACGCGGACAAAAACTGGCGCACATGGCCCTTTCCTGGATTTTAAAAGACCCGCGCGTAACTTCTGTTTTGATTGGCGCCAGCAAACCTGAACAGTTAAAAGATTCGTTGCAATGTTTGAATAATACTTCTTTTAGTGAGGAAGAATTGAAGTTGATTAACGGGATTTTAGGTTGATGATTTTTAGGTGGTAAAAGAAGCATTGACTAATTTCTTTATGCTTCTTTTATCACCTATTTTTAAGTTTTGGATTTAAACCGATAGCTGCACCAATGTAATAAAAGCTATAATGTTTATGATTATTTGACCCTATTGGTTGCTCTAAAGAAAGAAACTGAAATCCAAATTTAGGTGATAAAAAAAGTATCTTATTTAAGTTTCCCCTACCGAAATTATACTCGGCTCTTAGATTTGGCACCGAACTAGATGAACCATATTTAGTATTGTTCAAATTATATTCTACGCTAATATCAAAATAAACATCTGCTTTAGATTTTTCATCACCTCGCATTTTTAAAAAAGTTTTACCAAAAATTAAATCATAGAAATAAATTGGATATACTGTTAGACCACCACCTGCTGATAAAGTATTTAGGTTAGGCTGGCCATATTTTCCGTACGCAGAACTATAACTTACAATTGCATTTAAGGATAACAACTTAAACAATGAAAATTCCCGCCGCAAACCGATGCCACCGTAAGTTGTAAAACTACTTCTGGTTTGCTTATCACCAACTCCGAAATGTGGAATGATGCTCCAAACTGAACGATAAGATTTGTAAGATATTGAATCTTGTGCAAAAGATGAAATGCTGATAGTTAATAGAAGAAAAGTAAACAGTATTTTCATAAAGTATAATTAATATTTTGTAAGATAGAACTTTAACTTATTATTAAAAAACAAAAACTATTTCCACAAAAAAAGCTCTTCGTTACCGAAGAGCTTTTCCTAATCAAATATCAAAACCTTTTACTGTACAGCTTCCGGTTTTGGCGGGCGCGGCAATAAAGCCTTGCGTGATAATTTCAATTTGCCTTGTTTATCAACTTCCAGCAATTTAACCTTTACAATTTCGCCTACTTCAAAAATTCCATCCATCGTTTCGTAACGTTTCCAGTCAATTTCTGAAATGTGCAGCAAACCATCTTTGCCCGGCATAATCTCAACGAAAGCACCAAAAGGCATGATCGTTTTTACTTTACCTTCGTAAGTTTCGCCAACTTCGGGCTTGGCAACGATGGCACGGATTCGGGAAACAGCGGCATCAATGGCAGCTTTGTTATCTGCAAAAATCTCGATGATCCCTTGATTGTCCACTTCTTCAATGGCAATAGTTGCACCGGTTTCACGCTGCATTTCCTGAATAATTTTACCGCCGGGACCGATAATCGCACCGATAAATTCTTTATCAATGGTCATGCTTACAATGCGTGGTGCGTGTGGTTTGTAATCTTCACGCGGCTGGGCAAGCGTTTTCTTCATCTCGTTCAAGATGTGTAAACGGCCTTCTTTCGCCTGATCCAATGCTTTAATCAATACTTCGTTAGATAAACCATTGATCTTTAAATCCATCTGGCAGGCAACGATACCTTTTTCGGTACCAGTAACTTTAAAATCCATATCGCCTAAATGGTCTTCATCACCCAGAATATCAGAAAGAATAGCGTATTTTCCGGTTGCTTCATCGGTTATTAAACCCATTGCAATCCCGGAAACCGGCGCAGTTAATTTAATACCGGCATCCATCAAAGCCAAAGTTCCGGCACAAACCGTTGCCATGGAAGACGAACCGTTTGATTCCAGAATATCAGAAACCACACGGATGGTGTAAGGATTTTGCTCCAGGCCAGGCAATACTTTTCTCAAAGAACGCATAGCCAAATTACCGTGACCAATTTCTCGGCGGCCAGCGCCACGGTTCGGACGAACTTCGCCGGTTGAAAAACCAGGGAAATTATAATGCAATAAGAATTTGCTGTAACCATTGATGAACGCGCCATCAATCATTTGCTCATCGGTTTTAGAACCAAGCGTAACGGAAGTTAAGGACTGCGTTTCTCCACGGGTAAAAACAGCCGAACCGTGAGCAGCAGGCAAATAACTTACTTCGCTCCAGATCGGGCGGATTTGAGTGGTGCTGCGTCCATCCAAACGTTTGCCTTCATTTAAAACCAGATTACGAACAGCATCATACTGTACGTCATGGAAATATTTTTTAGCCAAAGCAACTTGTACCGGATCAGGGTTTTCGCCCATAGAAGCAATAAACTCATCACGGATTTGTTTAAAATCTTCACTGCGGTCATCTTTTCCTGATGCAGCAGCGGCAACGGCATAAGCTTTATCGTAAGTAGCAGCAAAAACCACTTCTCTTAATTCTAAATTAGAATGTTCGTGGTTGTAAATCCGTTTATCCGTTTTACCAACTTCTTCGCCCAGCTCAACCTGTACAGCAACTTGTTTTTTAATGGCTTCATGTGCAAAGCTGATCGCTTCTACCATTTCGGCTTCGGCAATTTCGTTTGCTTCACCTTCCACCATCACAATATCGGTAGCAGAACCGGCAACCATAAATTCTAAAGTTGCTTTTTGCAGATCGCTTAAAGTTGGGTTGATTACTAAAGTTCCATCAATTTTTGCTACGCGGACTTCGGAAATCGGCCCGTTAAAAGGAATATCCGAAACGGCAATGGCAGCAGAAGCAGCCAAACCGGCCAGGCAATCTGGCATTACGTTTTTATCCGCAGAAATTAACGAGATCATCACTTGTGTATCAGCATGATAATCCGAAGGAAATAACGGACGAAGTGCACGGTCCACCAAACGGGAAATCAACACTTCATAATCTGATAAACGTGCTTCGCGGCGTAAAAATCCGCCTGGAATCCGTCCGGTTGCTGCATATTTTTCCTGATAATCAACCGAAAGCGGCAGGAAATCCACGCCTTCTTTGGCTTCTTTGGAAGATACTACGGTTGCAAGCAACATCGTGTCTCCCATTTTCACTACGACCGAGCCATCGGCCTGTTTGGCCAGTTTTCCGGTTTCGATCTCAACGATGCGGCCATCGCCCAGATCAATTGTTTTTTTAATTACATTCATTTTGTTGTTGTATCGGTACGCTTTTCATCTTTTGAGCGCACCTGCTTTTTATATAAATTTTATTTTGTAAAAGTAAAAAAGCCACCTCCAAATGAGATGGCTTTTTGGAGGAAATTACTCCGGGTTATTTTATAATATCCCTTAGTTCCAATGCTTTAATAATAGCACGGTAACGGTTAATGTCCTTTTTAAACAAATAGCCTAACAAGGCACGGCGTTTACCAACCAGTTTCTGTAAAGCTAACTGGGTAGAAAAATCTTTTTTGTTTGTTTTTAAATGCCCGGTTAAATGAGCGATACGGGTTGTAAACAACGCAACCTGGCCTTCGGCAGAACCTGTATCGGTTGCACTTTGTCCGTGTTTTGCAAAAATCTCTGCTTTTGCTTCTTTACTTAAATACATTACCTGAATAATATTAAAGCGTTAATAATTTGTGTGAATTGTAGCGCGAAGGTAAAGCAAAAAAGGTTATGATGCAAGTAGGCGCCATGCTTCTTTTACCGGGTAAAAGTTTGCGTTGTGATAAAAACCAATGCTGCTTTTATCACCCTAAAAGTTACTTATTTTTTAATTTTTTGCTGATCATAACATTCACATCACGTTTAGATAAATCATGCGAAATGCGGTTGATCTGGTCTTCGGATAACTGGCTGCCACTTTTGCCTGTACTTAAAGTGGTCAGGGCAGATGAAATAGTATAAGTTCCTTTTGTAGCATAACTGATAGCACGGGCCAGCAATGCTTCGTTTGTATCGCCAAAATCATGGGTAACATCATCAGAAGCCTGCACACCTGGATAAGTTGCTGAACCTGGTGTCATTCCCGCATAATAACCGCCCTGACTTGCAGAATTTTTAGTTTCAAACTCTGGCGTATATAACTGGTAACTGCCAATCGGGATCGCAAAAAAACCGACCGGTTTGCCATAAGTAGTTGTGCCGATTAGTTGTACATTCAGTTCCGGAATTAAATTATTAATGGTGAGCTCGCTTGCAGAAGCGGTAGAGCCCGTAACAATAAAAAACACACGGTTAATGTTTAAACTGCCTGCTTTGGTAAAATTAACCTGATTGTTCGAAGGTTTAAAATCGCCTTTATTAATCTGGTATTTTTCGGCTAATAACGGATAGTTGTCATTCTGTAGCTTATCGTTAAAATAAGAAGTGTACATTAAAGTGTTGGTTTTTGCATATGGCACTATTAAATCAGAAAGATATTCTGCTGTTGATACAGAACCGCCGCCGTTGTAACGCAAATCAACCACCAGATCGGTAATACCAGCCGCAGTAAAACTGGTAAAAGCTGCATCTAAGTAAGCCTTTGCGTTGGTTGGGTCTGTAAAGCTGTTAAATACAACATAACCCATTTTGTTACCGTTGCCTAAATCTATTACTTTGCTTTTTAGTACGGGGTTTACAGTATAATTAGCTGCGTTTAGCGTAACATCAAAAGTTGTATTATCGGGCTTTTGCAAAGTCAGGCTGATGGTGGAAGAATTATAGTAAGCGTTGATCACAAAATTGTAATTCGTGCCGTTTGTACCATCATAACTTAAAGACGAGTTTTTGTTGATTTTGATGATCTGGTAACCTCTAACCAAACCTGCCTGATCTGCCGGAGAACCGGGATAAACATATTCAACCCGAAGATCTGAACTGGTATTATAAGCCGGACTAAACCCAAAATCTTTATTCGTTCCGCCTAAAGAAGTTGCAACCTCGCCTCCATCAATAAAAGAATATTTAGCTTCACCGGGATAATTAGGATCGTATTCATAAGGTCTGGGAGGATTGGAAGTTGCCGGATTGATTTTATATTGAGAAAGCGCATCAACTTCGCTTTGCAGCGCCAATACATCAGTTGTTCCGGTAAAACCACGCGGTTTAAAAACATCATAAGTCGGCAAAGCATCATACCATAAATAATCTTCCTGGGTAAACAGGTAAACAGAATCTTTTATATGGTCTAATGCTGTACCGGTTGTTGTTCCGGCAGAAGTTGTTGTGGGGTTATCTTTTTTACATGCAGTAAAAAAAACAACAAATAATAAGCTGATAGTTAAGTAAGTACCGTATTTCTTCATTTCTATTTCACAAAAGCTGATATACGTAAAAATCAGACGAATGTTAAACGGATACTTCCGGAATAAATTTTCCTGCTACCGAATAAAATCATACAAATTGGCGTAATCTACTCCTGCTGCCTGCGCACAAAGCTCATCGTTGGTATGGTTGCCAATCATCATCAAATCACGGCGCTGCAAATTGTGCACAGATAAAATATGATGAAGTGCATCTGGTTCTGGCTTTGGCTTTATTTCATCTGCAAAATAACAAACCAGGTAATTTTCCAAACCGTTCCATTCAATATGCTTGATCTTGTTGAGTTGCTGCTGCGGATTGCCATTTGTAAGGATAAAAATCTGTTTACGGTCAACCACAATTTGCTGCAGCAAATCCAGCATTTGCTGGTAAAGCAGTAATTTAAGCGGAACGTGGGCAGTATTTAACAAGCGCTTGAAGTTTTCCTGGTACCTGGTTTCGAGCGAATACTTTTTCTGCACGGTTTCAAACACGGCCTCTTCGCCCTGCTCGTGATAGGCATCCACCATCGTGGTAATCATTGCTTTGCTGTCCCACTGCTCGGTATGGCCAACAAAAGCAGCAAAGAGATAATATACCTGAAAAAAATAATCCTGCGCCGGGTACAAAACATTGTCCAGTTCAAAAACGAAAGCTTTTTTTCGCGGATCAAGATCGGTATATCTAAAAATCATACAACAGCAAACGGTTTAAGATTAAAAAGCTGATGTTCCTGAAAACAAATTTCAAATAAACCGTTCAATTGCAATGCTGTTCCAATTTGTTTAATGGTTTCTTTGGAGATGATTGCGCCCAGGTTCCAAACTGATGTTAATTTTTCACCGGTAAAAGAAGCATACATTAGTTTTTGGGTTGAAGGACGAAAAGTACGCAGCAACAGCATTTCATTGGCAGCAAATAATTTGGCAGCTTTGGTAAACGAAATTACAGGTTTTCCACCTAAAGAAGCTGTTTTATACAGATCATTTATCAGCCAAACCAAATCCGGGTTTTCAACAGCAGCAACGGCGATATTCTCTGTTGGATAACCTAATTGCAAACAAGCTTTAGAAAATTCTCCGAAGGAAGAAGTTACCCGAAACGGTACTGTTTTTATGCCACTAAAATTTAGTTTTTGAAGGACTTCTGCAGGATTTGATAACAGTTTTCGGGTAATTAAATCAGGAAGATGAAGCTGAATATTAAACTCGGAAAACAGTTCTGTTGCTTCAGCTAACAATTCCTGCTCAGAAAAAGACATTGGAAAAACAGCATCTATTTGATTATCCAGACAAATATTTAATACCTGATGGATGTAATCAGCCTGCGAAACTTGCGGAAGTATAATTTGTTGGATTGAAGGAATTTGTGCGATAAAAGAAGCATCGCCATAAATAAACTCGTATTGCGGCAACCATTTCTCCAAAAAATAAACACTTGGATTTTGTCCGCATGTGATTAGCGCTTTCGTCATGCTTCGATCAGCCCATCTTTCATCATCACTTTCCGATCGCTCATTTCGGCTAACTCTTCATTATGCGTTACGATGATAAAAGTTTGTTTAAACTGGTCGCGCAGCGAAAAAAACAACTGGTGCAGTTCCATTGCGTTTTTAGAATCCAGGTTTCCGGAAGGTTCATCCGCCAAAATCAAAGCCGGACTGTTAATTAAAGCGCGTGCAACGGCCACACGCTGCTGCTCGCCGCCCGAAAGCTGGCTGGGCTTGTGTGTTTTCCGGTGACCTAAATTCAACATTTCCAACAATTCACTGGCACGTGTTTCGGCTTCCACTTTTGTTTTTCCGGCGATGTAAGCCGGGATGCAAATATTTTCGATCGCATTAAATTCAGCTAACAAATGATGGAACTGGAAGATAAACCCGATTTCTTTATTGCGGAAAGCGCTTAATTGTTTCTGGTTCATTACGCTGGTATCGGCATTATTTAACAAAATCCGGCCAGAATCCGGTTTATCCAGCGTACCGATAATATTGAGCAAAGAACTTTTCCCGGCACCGGAAGCGCCAACGATACTTACAATTTCTCCGGCACTTACATCCAGGTCAACACCTTTTAATATGGGTAATGTTCCGTACGATTTTTTGATTGACCTTGCTTTCAGCATTTGGCAAAAATAGGGATAAGGTTTGTAGGGAACAATGTGGGAAGGTTGGGTTTTAAGAGAAATAAATATGCAAGCAGTGGTTAATAAATCTTGGAGAGAATTAATTTGAGAAACGGATTTATGAGAATATCTTTAAAGTGTTTGTTTTAAAAAAGCTCTAATCAGTTTAATTATTAAAATTGTTCAACATTTAAAAGAAGCATCTTCTTGTTGGTTAGATTACGTTCAATACGAATCCGAGTTATTTTTAAGGTGTCTACAAATAACATCTTTTTAAATATATCACTGCGGCTTACTGGTTGTTTATTTATTTCAAATTGGTAATTATCCATTATGCTATTAACAGTTTCTTTTCTTAGAATATTCCATGTTGATCTGTCAATTGTTTTTATTTTATTTTTTAAATTTTCAAGCGCGTAGGTTTTAGTATAAACGATAACCGCTCCATTCTTATCAGCGGGATTTTTTCTGGTTGCCTCAATACTTGCTATATCTATTGGTTGGATTGAAGGAATATTAGATGATAAATATTTTTTGCCGTCTATATACCAAACCGGCAATTTATCCATAAAAGATTTATATTGACCTTTAACAGCTTCGTATTTAATAAAAATATCATCTTTAATCGTTGGTTGCAGGTTTTTAAAATTCCAAATAAGTTGTTGTCCGTTTATTTTAAAATGTTCTTTAGGTGTAGTACTCAGTAACTGATCTGTAGGTATATTTTTAAGGTTTACCACAACTTTGGCATTTTCAATCGGGCCTTTCCAAGCTGCTCCTGTACTTAACAAGTAATTAAAAAAACGATTGCTTTTAACAGCACCAGATGGCAAACGATATTTTACAATAATTTTTAGAGATTCATTCTGATCAAAATGCACTTTCCATAAATACCAGGGCTTATTTTGATTTTGGTAATCCTGTAGCAACTTATACCTTTCCTGACCATCATGTCCTGAAAGCATGGATAATAAATTTTGTGGAACAAAGATGTCAACCTTGTTAATTTTATTCTCTCTTACAAAAACTTCAAATTGGTTTTTGGTTTTCTGGCTCGTAAGGCTTTCTGAAAGATTACTGCTCCATAAGTAAAAGTTCATAATAGGGAACCCAATTTCCAAATCTTGTGCCTTGTCAAAATTGTGCATATTAAATACACATTCTACAAATGAACTATCTTTATATAAGTCCACAGTTACCAACTCTGATACCATCTGAATATTGACAGGCTGTGCAGGTACAATACCTTTTACATTAATTGGATTAGGGATTATATCGGCATAAGTGAATAAACCAATCAAATTAAAAAGAATAAGTAATAGTAAGTACTTGCTCATAAATAGAGTTTATAAATGGTTATGTAAGATACTACAAAGTATAACTTTTATTCCGGCTTTTTAATTTCAAACAGTTTTTGATTAAACTTTTCAAAACTATCCACACAAAGGAAATTAATAAAGTACTAAGTAATGGCTTACGGCAATTGTTGCCCTTGTTTCCTTTTATAAGTAAGATATTTACGGACAGGAATATCAAAAATTACCATTGCTAAATAGGCTATGCCGATCAAAAGGATTACGCCTGTGGTTATGATCAAAAACAGATGGGTTGTGTTTGGTTTGTTACGGGTGTAATAATTTAAAAACATCCAGATCACGGCATAATGTGTCATGTACAGCGGATAGGATATTTTTCCGGAAAATATGCAGAGTTTTTTAAGCCCTTGTGCCAACGTAGCCCCTGCCCCTAACGCGATAAGTAATGGAAAATAAAACAGTACAACCAGCGGTTCGGTGAGCCAGTTCCATTTAGAAAAAGGCATTAAAAACGATAACACCAGCAATACAGACAAACCGATAAAACCGAGTTTGTTTTTAATGATCCAGTTAGAACGATAAACAAGCATGCCTGCTAAAAATGAGTAGGAAATACGGGCGCTGCCGTCCCAGAAGTTTTCTTCGCCCCATCCGCCCATTAATGATCCTGCGCGGTAACAAACAAAGCAAAGGGCTGCCGCAGAAATGATGGTTAATAATATCAAAGAGCGGCGGCTGATTTTGTAAAGGACAAAAGCATAAAAAATATTGGCAACATACTCCCAAAATAACGACCACGAAGGGGCATTTAAACCGAACAGGTTAAAAGAGCGTTCTGTAATAACAGGAAAAGGGACAAGAAAAATGGAGCAAATAAATATCAGGAGTATTTTTCCGGCAGAATAGAGTTCCGGGTGACCGCCGAAGGGGTCAAAAAGAAAAGCCAGCAGGCCTAATACCGAGCCTAAAATAACCAAAGGGTGCAGCCGTATCAGCCTTGATTTAAAAAACTCCGTCATTCCCATTTTCCCAATACGGTCATCATAAGCATAGGCAATTACAAATCCCGATAAACAGAAAAAAAAATCTACCGCTAAAAATCCATGTGCAATAAAATTTTGGTTGTAATCCGTAATAGCCATTTCCATAAAATGAAAAAGTACAACTGCCAAAGCGGCTATTCCCCTTAATCCATCCAGAATTTCAAAATGCTGTTTCGTTCTTAGTAGCTCCGGGCGGGGTTTTTCTATGTTCATTAATTCTATTTTATTAGGCTAAAAGTTGATGACACAACATTGTCTTAGGGTTAGTACAGCGCCAAGATTACGAATAATAACAGTTCCGTCAAATTTTCTAATTCAGTATAGGTTTTCCATATACTTGTACCCACCTCCCTATTTATTCTAAAATTAAAACCTGTACGTTATTTTTTCCTCATCAATCAAACCAACATCCCAAAACCGAAACAACTTAAAACAACGCAGCAAATCACTTTTCCATTTTTATTTTTAACCTGAAATTGTAGCTTTACCACAAAATCTTTTTCAAAATGAACATTCACGAATATCAGGGCAAAGCCATCCTAAAAAGCTACGGTGTTAGGGTTCAGGAAGGCATTCTTGCCGAGAACGTTGAACAGGCGGTGGAAGCAGCCAAAAAATTAAAGGAAGAATATGGTTCTGACTGGGTTGTGGTGAAAGCACAAATCCACGCCGGCGGTCGCGGTAAAGGCGGCGGCGTTAAAGTTGCCAAAAACCTGGACGATGTTAAAGAAAAAGCCGGTGCCATTTTAGGGATGCAACTGGTTACGCCGCAAACCGGGCCAGAAGGTAAAAAAGTAAATAAAGTGCTTATTGCACAGGATGTTTATTATCCGGGGCCATCAGAAACCAAAGAATTTTACGTGAGCGTTTTGATGGACCGTGCAAAAGGCCGTAACGTGGTGATGTATTCTACCGAAGGCGGAATGGATATTGAAGAAGTTGCGCATTCTACGCCGGAACTGATCCATAAAGAAGAAATTGACCCGAAAGTTGGTTTACAAGGTTTCCAGGCACGTAAAATTGCTTTCAATTTAGGTTTATCCGGAGATGCTTTTAAAGAAATGGTGAAATTTATCACCGCTTTATACAAAGCTTACGAAGCAACAGATTCTTCTCAGTTTGAGATCAACCCGGTTTTAAAAACTTCTGATAATAAAATTCTGGCTGTTGATGCAAAAGTAAATATCGATGATAACGCTTTGTACCGTCACCCGGATTACGCGGCAATGCGTGATACGGCAGAAGAAGATCCGACGGAAGTGGAAGCAAGCGAATCTAACCTGAACTATGTTAAACTTGACGGAAACGTTGGTTGCATGGTTAACGGTGCTGGTTTGGCAATGGCAACCATGGATATTATTAAAATTGCCGGTGGCGAGCCTGCTAACTTTTTAGATGTTGGCGGAACCGCAAACGCACAAACGGTAAAAGCGGCTTTCGGTATTATTTTAAAAGATCCAAACGTTAAAGCAATCCTGATTAATATTTTTGGCGGAATTGTACGTTGCGACCGTGTAGCGCAAGGTGTAATTGATGCTTATAAAGAAATGGGCGATATTCCGGTTCCGATTATTGTTCGTTTACAAGGAACAAATGCAGTTGAAGCTAAAAAACTGATCGACGAATCTGGTTTAAAAGTGTTTTCGGCTATCTTGTTAAAAGAAGCTGCTGATCGTGTTAAAGAAGTTTTAGCGTAAGTTTCTCAACCTAAAATTTATAAAGCAAGGCTGTCTTTTTACAGACAGCCTTTTTTATTGATGCTTCTTTTACCGGATAAAAATTAAGCAGGCAAATAATCTTGTTGTCAATAAATCTGCAAGTTCCTGCTGTAAAAATTAAAAAGCAAAATTTCCCTAATTTTGTACATGCTTACTCACCGCCAGCTTTTTTTGCTGAATGTTGCCCAAACATCCAACTCACCAAGATTATTAGAAATTGAACGTGCCGAAGGACTACATTTGTACGACGTTCAAGGCAAAACTTATATGGATTTGGTTTCAGGTTTTGCGGTAAGCAACACCGGACATAAACATCCTGAAATTGTACAGGCGATAAAAGACCAGGTAGATCTGTACATGCACTTGAGCGTTTACGGCGAATATGTGCAAACGCCACAAGTTAAGCTGGCAGAAAAAATAACCTCACTCCTTCCAGAACAGCTCAATTCGGTTTACTTCACCAATTCGGGCACAGAAGCAACGGAAGGCGCCATGAAATTAGCCAAACGTTTTACCGGCCGGTCAGAAATTATTGCCTGTAAAAACAGCTATCATGGCAGTTCACAAGGCGCTTTAAGTTTGATGGGAAATGAGGGATTTAAACAAGCTTATCGTCCATTGCTTCCGGGAATTAAATTTATCAACTTTAATCAGCAACAGGATTTAGAACAGATTACAACCGAAACCGCAGCTGTAATTGTAGAAACCATTCAGGGAGAAGCAGGAATACGTGTTCCTGAGGTAGAATATATGCTTCTTTTAAGGCATAAATGTTCGCAAACCGGAACTTTACTGATTTTGGATGAAATACAAACGGGTTTCGGCCGGACCGGAAAACTGTATGCTTTTGAACATTTCGGGATCGTTCCTGATATTTTGTTAACCGCAAAAGCTTTTGGCGGCGGCATGCCTTTGGGCGCTTTTATCGCACCAAAATATTTGATGGATGCGTTAAAAGAAAACCCGATTTTAGGCCATATCACTACTTTTGGCGGCCATCCGGTTTGTTGTGCAGCAGGTTTAGCTTCGCTGGAAGTAATCCTGAAAGAAGATTTGATGCGAGATGTTGCTGAAAAAGAAAGCCTGTTTAGAGAATTGCTTCAGCATAAAGAAATTAAAGAAGTGCGCGGAAAAGGATTGATGCTGGCCATCCAGTTAAGCAGCTTTAACCAGGTAGAAAGCGTGAGTAAACGCTGTGTGGAAAACGGGGTAATTGTAGATTGGTTTCTGCATTGTGAAACCGCTTTGCGTATTGCGCCGCCGTTAATTATCACGGAAGAAGAAATCCGGAAAGCTTGTGCGGTGATTTTGGAAGCGATTGAATTTTACAAATAAGAATAACATTAAATGTACTTACATAAACATATTTCAGCTAATAACATCTCTGTTGACAGCTTTCCGTTTAAACGTGAAATTGCAATGGAAGCATATATTCTTGAGAATCCGACAGTATTATCTTTAGAAACTGATGGATTTAACGAAGTAGATATTTTAGAGAGCGAAGTATCACTGATAAATGGCAGAACTGATAAAGACACAGATGGTAGAATTGATATTTTAGCTAAGTATGGGCAGGAATACCTTGCTATTGTTGAACTAAAATTAGGAGAATTAACAGATCGGCATCTTTGGCAATTAGAAAGTTACTTAAAAGAAAAAGAACAAATATTTCAAAAATTTTCGGATAAATGGGATAAAACAGTAAGTAACGAACCTAAATGGATTGGCATAATGGTAGGTAAGACAATCAATCCAGATTTAATGCTTAAAATCAGAAAAGGTTATTATTTTAATGATATTATTCCAATTGCAGCTTTAACAATAAATAGATATCAAGGAAAAGATGGAAACATCTATGTAATTACAGATACCTATTTTACTGAAAGAATAAAAAATAAAGATTATACCAAATATATTTTTAACGGTAAAAAATATGGCAAGAGTAGATTAGTATTAGCGGTAATCAAAGATTATGTAGAACAAAATCCAATGATATCTTTTAGTCAACTAAAAGCGAAATTTCCTGACAAATTACAAAGTCGAGAAACGTTTACGACTGAAAAAGAAGCAAAATCAAAAATAGACAGAAGGAATTTTATGGAACCTGATGAACTAATAACATTATCAGATGAAACGATTGCTGTAAGTACTCAATGGGGTATTAAAAATATCGATAATTTTATTAATAATTGTAAGCAAATGAATATAACAATCGTGAAGAGTTCTTCATAAAGCCTGTCTTTGTTTTTTTCCACTAAACAGCATCAAGCCATTTTATTTCTTTTAATTAAATAAGCTTTTAGAACCTGATCATAACCTTGATGCAGATTCGCGTCAACCAGATCAATATGATATTGCACGCATTTTAATTCCAGGCTGTGCCGATAATTGTTTAAGGCAGAACGGTAACCTTCCCGGATTTCGTTTGGATGTACCTTCATCTCCTCTCCGCTTTCCAAATCAACAAAATGATAAGGCCTGTTTTCAAAATTAAACTCCAGCTCTTTCTGATGATCTGTAATATTGAAAATCACAACTTCGTGTTTGGCGTGTTTTAAATGTTGCAGGGAAGCAAAAAGATCGGCAGATTTCTGTTCGTCCATGGCGTTTTCCAGCATATCGCTAAAAATAATGATAAGCGAACGTTTGTGCACTTGCCCGGCCAGCTGATGTAAAACCTCCGCAATTCCGGTTGACCGCATGCTTCTTTTATCATGCAAAATCTTTTCTAACTGAGCAAAAAGGTAAAACAGATGAGCGGAAGTAGATTTAGCCGGACTGATGAAATTAACCTGATCTGAAAAAAGACAAAGGCCAAATGCATCGCGCTGTTTCTTAAACAAATACATGAGAGAAGCTGCAGCATAAACGGCAAATTCCAGTTTACTTAAATTTTTTTCCGGGAAGTTCATGGAAGAGGAAGTATCCAGAACCAGAAAGCAACGGAGGTTGGTTTCTTCTTCAAACTGCTTAACGAACAGTTTATCTGTTCTGGCCATCAGTTTCCAATCTACATTTCGCACTGATTCGCCATTATTATAAGCACGATGTTCGGCAAACTCCACCGAAAAACCGTGAAATGGACTTTGGTGTAAACCGGTTATAAAGCCTTCTACCACTTGCTTGGCAAGCAACTCTAAGTTGGCAAACTGCTGGATTTCCTGGTTTTGGCTTAGGCTGATACTCATGAAGTAAACATGAAGTGGGTTGTGAGATTAAAATTGGAAAATTAATTTTTAGGTGGTAAAAGAAGCATCATTCAATATAACCTTGCTCTGTTAATCTTTTAATCATAGCATCTTCATCAATTGTTTCTGATTCTGACTTAATAAATATTTCGGCCAGAAAAACATTTTCTTTTGAAACAAAAATTTCAAAGCTCATTTAAAAAGTCTTTGGCGTTCTTAAATTCTATTTCACCTTTTTCCCATCTTTTAATGTCAATCAATGAACCTTTTAAAGATTTAAAAATCTGCTTTTCCTTTTTATTTAACGGTCGTGTTTGAGTCTTGGCTTCCTTTTTATCATGAATCTCATAATCCAATTTAAGCGCTTTCAAAATTGCTTTCAGCGCTTTTTCAGCTTTTTTATCTTCTGTGTTGATTGTGAACGTTATCATAATCTCAAATTTAATTAATTTTTCTGCTGAATTGTTTATCGCAAGTCTTTGTATCACAAAAATATGTGATAAAAGAAGCATTTAAAAAACTTGGCATAAAAAAACCCGGCTTTAATTAAGCCAGGTTTTTTTATATGATAAAAGAAGTATTATACCAGTTGTTTATTCAATTTGTCTGATAAAACCGATTTTGGCACGGCGCCAATTTGCTTGTCCACAATTTCACCGTTCTTAAAAAACAATAAAGCCGGAATGTTACGGATACCAAATTTCATGGAAATGCCCGGGTTGTTATCCACGTTCACTTTTCCAACAACTGCTTTATCGCCAAAATCTTTTGCAATTTCTTCTACTACCGGTCCAACCATGCGGCAAGGTCCGCACCATTCTGCCCAAAAGTCAACCAGTACGGGTTTATCTGATTTTAACACAACTTCATCAAAGTTGGCATCTGTAATTTCTAAAGCCATGATTTTTATGTTTTATAATGTTTAAACAAATATAGAATAATCAATTTGCTTGCCACAGTTGTTATATGACAATCTGACAATTAGCAGACTTCAATAATTACCCGGTAAAAACAGCATTGCTCAATTTTAATCTGCTTTTAATAAAGCCGCTACAATTTATTGGTTTCTTTACTGCAGATTTTAAATGTTGCTAACTTAAGAAGTTTCAAAACTGCATTATGAAGAATTTATATTTGGTTGTTGTTCTTATTTTTATCTGTGGTTTGCACACGATAGCACAAACCGTAAACATCGATGATGATAAAAGTACCGGTTTAAAAGGAGGCCTGAGTTATCTGAACAATAATGTTTTTATGGGCAGAACAGACTTAATTACTTCTAAAACAATTACTCCTTCAATTTCATATAATGCTAAATCAGGAATTTACGTCTCCGGATCTGCAAATTTTATCCTTGGTGAAAAGAGAAAAAGTTTAGATGGAAGCAGTTTAGAACTTGGCTACAACTATGAAATTGGCGATAACTTTTATGGCGGACTGTCGTTTTCCAAATATTTTTATAATTCCAGCAGTACGCGTATTACGTCGGCTATCAGCAGTTTTGCAAATGCTTATTTAAATTATGATCTGGGAGATATTATTACACCCGAATTAAGTGTAAGTTATAGCATCTCTTCCCGAAAAGAACACAACGATGTTTTTATAACGCCCGGCTTAACGCATATTTTTACCATTGACCATGTTTTTGCCGATAAAAATACACTCGATATTGAACCGGAAGCAACTGTAAATACCGGAACCCAAAATTTTTACAATGGTTATTTTAACCGCAGGAGAAGGATAAACCAGGCTGCAACCGACCGGATTTCTGCTGCAGATGCATCAACATTAACAAAATTTACTTTACTGGATTATGAAATAAGTTTACCAGTGAAGTTTAAAAGATCTAATTACGTGTTCGCTTTTACGCCCAGCTATGCTTTTCCGCAAAACAAATTGCCAGATGCTGTTATTTCAAAAATAACCGATAAAAAAAGTTTGTTTTACTTTGAGGTTAGCCTGTTATTCAAATTCCATTAATTTAAAGTAACCGGGTTATTAGTTAAAATTTTAACACTATCAATAAAATCATCCGCCGGGTTTACTTTAAAACTTCTTGATGGCATTTCAACAGCAATTGCTTCCTCTTTATCCTTTACCTGGAAACGCAGCACGCAGTTTTTAACCGCATATTTCTGGTTATTGGCTTCCACCAGTTCCTGCAAATCGTTTAATAAACGGTCTGAAAGCTCGTTCAGGTTTAAGCTGATGGTTATTGATTTCGTTAGTTTATCGCGAAGTTCGGAAAGGAGGTTCATGGACGTGATGCGCAGATCCCAGTTGTCCTTTTGCCTGTATTTTTCTTCGATACAACCTTTAACCTGCACAAAATAGCCATCGAACAGCATGTTTTTAAACTTAATGTAATCATCGCCAAATAAAGCGAATTCGTAAGAATCATTGTAATCCTCTAAAACAAAAGTGCCGAAAGGATTACCGGTTTTGGTCATTTTATGCTGAACGTTAGACATCAGGCCGCCGATACAAAGTTCGCTCCTGCGTTTTAGCTCGTTAAAAGAAGCAACCACCTCGTCCCCGCCTTCCTTGTTCTTCATTTTCTGGATCAGCTTCAGGTCCAATACCGAACTGTTGCAGAATTTATCCAATTCGAACTTGTAATTATCCAGCGGATGCCCGGTTAAATAAATGCCGATCAGGTCTTTTTCGTATTTCAGCTTTTCGATCAGCGGATATTCTTCTGCTTCCGGCATAGGTGGTTCGGGGATAAAAGAAGCATTTGCACCTCCGAATAAAGAAACCTGGGAACTGTTCTGCGAATTTTGAAAATCGTTTCCGTACTTGATCAAACGTTCTAAACCTGTTAAAATCCCGTTCTCCGTTTTCACAAAGAACTGCGAGCGCTTTAACCCGAAACTATCGAAAGCGCCGCTATAAACTAAATTTTCACAAGATTTTTTGTTGACCGAACGGTTATTAGAACGGCGCGCAAAATCGTAAATGGATTGGTAAGGGCCGTTTGCATCACGTTCTTCGATAATACTTTCTACCGCTTTTTCGCCTACACCTTTAATTCCGGCCAGGCCAAAACGGATTTCCCCTTTTTGATTGACGGTGAACGTATTGAAAGATTCGTTCACATCGGGGCCAAGCACCGGGATGTTCATTTGCCGGCATTCGTCCATAAAAAATGTGATCTTTTCAATATTGTTCTGGTTATTTAATACGGCTGACATGTACTCTGCCGGGTAATGCGCCTTTAAATAAGCGGTTTGATAAGCTACAAAAGCGTAACAGGTAGAATGCGATTTGTTAAAGGCGTATTGGGCAAACGCCTTCCAGTCGTTCCAGATCTTGGTCAGTTTATCTTTGGGATGCCCTTTTGCAATAGCGCCTTCGGTAAATTGCGATTCCATTTTATTCAGGACCTCAATCTGCTTTTTACCCATCGCTTTACGCAAAACATCCGCATCGCCTTTGCTAAAGCCCGCCAGTTTTTGCGATAACAACATCACCTGCTCCTGGTAAACCGTAATTCCGTAGGTTTCGGCAAGATATTCTTCCATATCCGGCAAATCATATGAAATTGCCTCCAGGCCGTGTTTCCTTTTGATAAAGTTTGGAATGTATTCTATCGGTCCAGGACGATAAAGCGCATTCATAGCAATCAGGTCCTCGAACTTATCAGGCTTTAATTCGCGCATGTACATTTGCATGCCGTCGCTTTCAAACTGAAAGGTTCCGTTGGTATTTCCGGCCTGGTACAGATCGTAGGTTTCTTTATCGTCCAACGGTATCTCGTCAATAGAAATATCGATATGATGATTTAGCTTGATCATCCGGAGCGCATCTTTAATAATGGTCAAGGTTTTTAATCCCAAAAAGTCCATTTTAATTACACCTGCATCTTCAATTACCTTACCGTCAAATTGCGTAACCAGCAAGGTAGATTCTTTGGAAGTAGCAACCGGAACAATATTGGTGAGATCATCCGGCGCGATGATAATTCCGGCAGCATGCACACCTGTATTCCGGATGGACCCTTCCAGCTTTTCCGCTTCTCTTAAAACCTTAGATTTCAGGTCTTTTCCCTTAAATATCTCTTGTAATTCCGGAACTTGTTCTATTGCCTTTTTAAGCGTGATACCTAACGTTTCCGGTACTAATTTCTTAATTGAATTTACTTCGGATAAAGGCATATTTAACGCACGGCCCACATCCTGGATACTGGTACGGGCAGCCATAGAACCATAAGTAATGATCTGGGCAACCTGGTTTTGTCCGTATTTATCTACCACATAATCTATTACTTTCTGGCGGCCTTCATCATCAAAATCCGTATCAATATCGGGCATTGATTTACGGTCCGGATTAAGAAAACGCTCAAACAGCAGGTTATATTTAATCGGGTCGATATTGGTGATGCCGATACAATAAGCAACCGCAGAACCTGCTGCCGAACCACGGCCAGGACCAACAAAAACGCCTAAGTCGCGGCCGGCTTTAATAAAATCAGCAACAATTAAAAAGTAACCCGCGAAGCCCATTGTTTTGATCGTAAACAACTCAAAATCGAGCCGTTCCTGCACTTCCAGGCCTATTTCGTGATAACGCTCTTTAGCACCTTTATAGGTCAGATCTTTCAGGTATTCCCACTGATTCAAAACGTCTGCGTCCGCTCCATGATGTATCTTAAATTCCTGAGGAACAGGAAAATTAGGCAACATAATATCACGCTTTAATTTAAGATGGTCGATCTTGTCGACAATCTCATTGGTATTATCCAAAGACTCGGGAATATCCTGAAAAAGCTGCCCCATTTCGGCCTGAGTTTTAAAATAAAACTGATCGTTAGGGAAACCAAACCGATAGCCCTTTCCGCCTTCTTCATCTATGGCGATCGGCGTGCTTTGCATATCGCCTGTATTTACGCATAAAAGAATATCATGGGCATTGGCGTCCTGCTGATCTACGTAATGAGAATCATTGGAGCATATTACTTTTACCTGATGTTTTTTTGCAAATGAAGTTAATACCTGGTTGATCTTCAACTGTTCTGGAATATCATGCCGTTGCAGTTCTATATAATAATCCTCTCCGAACAAATCCAGCCACCATTTAAATTCAGCTTCCGCTTCTGCCTCACTGTTTTTTAAAATAGCCTGCGGAACAGAAGCACCTATACAACATGAAGTAGCAATTAAACCTTTATGGTATTTTAAAATCAATTCCTTATCAATACGCGGCCATTTGCTGTATAAGCCTTCCATATAACCCAATGAACAAAGTTTGATGAGGTTGCGGTAGCCTTCTGCATTTTTGGCCAGCAGCAACTGGTGGTAACGCACATCTTTTTTATCCTTGGTAAATTGCTTTTTATGACGATCTTCTACCACATAAAACTCGCAGCCAACAATTGGCTTCACATTATGCTTTCCGGCTTCAGCCACAAATTTGAAGGCACCGAACATGTTTCCATGATCTGTAATGGCCATGGCCTTCATACCATCGGCAGCGGCTTTCTTAAAAAGTTTAGAAATGTCGGCAGCACCATCCAGTAAAGAAAACTGGGTGTGTACGTGTAAATGAGAAAAATCGGGCATAAAAGAAGTATCTGCTGCAAATTTATCAAAAACAATATTCGCAATAACAGAATGTGGAAAAGCATCAGAAATATGACACTCAGGGCGGGTTTAAATTTTGTTAAGGATAAAATCTGATGCTTCTTTTACCACCTAAAAATCCTTGGAACGATCTGCTTTTGGTGCAGCGGCGGAAAGAGGCCAATGCTTATTTTACTGCGATAAAAGAAGCATCATGACTTTTACTGGTATAATCTAAAAGCCATCAATACTATTAAAAAAAAACAATTTTAACCTATGAAGGTATAAAGAAATTGAAGTAAAATTGCATTTGTTTATGTTTGATGAAATAATGTTTAACCAACGATAAGATTTTGAAAAAATACGGACGCTTATTTCTTAAGATTGTACTTTGGCTTATTGTGGGTGTTATTGCTCTGGTACTGCTTGTTGTTGTGTTGATACAGGTACCGGCAGTACAAAATTTTGCTAAGGACAAAGCGGTTAGCTTTTTAGAAGGAAAGATACATACACCTGTTAGGATTGGCCATATCTCTTTAGCCTTGCCCAAACTGCTCGTGCTGAACGATGTTTACTTTGAAGACCAGAAAAAAGACACTTTATTAGCAGGCGAAAAATTAAAGGTTGATATCAGTTTGCTGAAGTTACTGGATAACCAGGTGGAGATAAACGAGATAAACCTGCAGGGCATTACTTCGCACATCAATCGTACTTTGCCAGACAGCGCTTTTAACTTTACTTATATTATTAAGGCTTTTGCCAGCGGGCAGAAAAAAGAGCCGAAGCCCAATGATACGGCTTCGATGAAATTTTCGATCAGTAAAATTATCCTCGATCGTATCAACATTAAATACAACGATGCCGTTTCTGGTAACGATGTTGCTTTTAATTTAGGGCATTTTGATACCAATATCAAAGATTTTGACCTGGATAAGATGAAGTTCACTGTTCCGAAGATCACCCTTTCGGATGTGAATGCAAAAGTTATCCAGCACCAGGTTGCGGCCGCAGCAACCGCAGCGGCAACAGATACGGCATCTTCAAAACCGTTAAACTACGATTTGAAATTGGGGACGCTCGATTTATCAAAAATTAAAGTTGATTATCAGAATGAAGTGAATGCCCTGAAAACGAAGGTGGACCTGGGCAAGTTTCTGGTAGAACTGGATAGCATCGACCTAAAAAATCAGCGGGTGGTAATCAAGAACATAGAGTTAAACAACACCATAGCTGCTTTAGCAACCGGAAGGCCCGCCACAGCAGCCGACGTAAAAACTACGGTAAAAGAAGCAGCGAAAAAAGCGGTTGACAAAGATACGACACAAAAATCTCCTGTGGAGGAAAAAGGCTGGACAGTAAAACTAAATAAAGTTGCCTTTGCCAATAATGATATCCAGTTTGATAACAATGCCAGTAAACGGATCCCTCGTGGCATTGATTTTATGCACTTAGGCATTAAGGGTTTAACAGTTGATGCTGATGATATTTACTATAGTCCAACTACGATCTCCGGCAAGATCAACCAGTTTAGTTTTAGCGAGCGGAGCGGCGTGCAAATAAAACAGTTCCATGCACAATTTTTATATGGACAAAAAGAGTCTTTTATGAAAGACCTTTTGTTAGAAACACCAAATACTATCCTTAGAAATTATATCGATGTAAAATATTCTTCTATTGCCTCGATCAGTAAAAACCTGGGGGAATTACAGTTAAATGCAAACTTAGTTAATAGTAAGCTTGCATTTAAAGATGTATTAAATTTTGTTCCCTCCCTATCTGCAACACCCCCATTTAAAGGAAATGCAAATGGCGTTTTAAACATAAATGGAAAAGTTACCGGAAAAGTAAACGACCTAACTATCCAAAATTTGAACGTTACCGGGTTAGGGCAAACCAAAATAAGTGCTTCCGCGCATCTAAAAGGTCTGCCTGATGTTAATAAAGCTTATTTCGATCTTAATATTAAAGATTTTAGTACTACAGGAAGTGATATTGCCCGTCTGGCCCCGGCTGGTTCAATCCCGTCCAGCATCCGTATTCCGGAATCATTGGGTTTAAAAGGCACTTTTAAAGGAAGCATCAAAAACTTTAACACCAATATGGCGCTTCGTTCCAGCTATGGCAGCATTACGGCAATTGCAGGAATGAAGAGCGGCAGCAAAAAAGGCAGCGAAGTTTACTCTGCAGATATTAAAATGAATAATTTTAATGTCGGGCGCTTAATTAAACAGGAGAAAACAGTTGGGCGGTTAACCTTTAATGCAAAAGTAAACGGCTCCGGAACGAGCGTAAAAAATGCAAATGCACAGATACAGGCTGATTTGATCAGGGCCGATGTTAAAGGTTATGTTTACCGGAACCTGGTATTGAAAGGAACTGCCCGAAATGGCGTGATCAATACAACAGCAAGGATGAAGGACCCGAACATTAATTTTGCTTTGGATGCGAAAGTAAACATGGCAAATAAATATCCCGCCATCAACGCTACACTCAATTTAGATAGTATTAACCTGGAAAGGCTGCACTTTGCAAGTAGCGAGCTTCGTTTACATGGTAAAATTGTGGCTAATATACCTACAGCTGATCCTGATTACCTGAATGGAACTGTTCAGATCACAGATTTATTAATTGTACAAAAAGCCCAAAGGATCCAGATGGATTCTATTAGCATTGCCTCTACTGCAACTGCAACTAACTCAACCTTAAATATTAAGTCGTCCATTCTGACTGCCAGCATGGCTGGGCAGTATAAACTAACCGAAGTTGGCACCGCGCTACAGGCTACTATTAATAAATATTATAATACAGGATCGGCAGGGACCAAAATGAAGTATTCTCCTCAAAACTTTACTTTCCAGGCAACTATTGTTAAAACACCTTTACTAACACAATTTGCACCGGATTTAAAACGATTGGACCCAATTGTATTAAACGGACATTTTAATAGTGATGCAGGAGATTTAGTTGTAAACGGATCTGTCCCTAACACTGTTTATGGCACCAATCAGATCAGCAACCTTAAACTTGCTGTTAATACCGGCAACAATGCTTTAAACTATAATTTTACGGTTGATAAAATTGCTACATCTTCTATTCAACTGCTCAATACCAGTATCAGCGGAAGTGCCCAGAATAACAACCTAAATTTAAACGTTAGTGTAAAAGATAAAAACAAGAAAGAGCAGTACCGCATTGCTGGAGTGCTTAAGGCATTAACGAACCAGTTCGAATTTAGCTTGCTTCAAAACGGGTTAGTGCTTGATTATACGCCCTGGACAGTCGCTGCCAATAATGCGCTGCAGTTTGGATCGAAAGGTATTCTTGCCAGAGATTTTAATATTTCCAGCAATAACCAAACGCTGGGGATCAATACAACAAGCGGACACGTAAACGGCCCATTAGCGGTTACTTTCCAAAACTTTAAAATTGAAACGCTAACGCATATTGCCGAAAAGGACTCTTTAAAAGTTGGCGGAACAATAAACGGAAATGCAATGGTGAGCAATTTCGCCGCAAGTCCGGTTTTCACCTCTGACCTTACCGTTAAAGATTTCAACTTTCAAACGGATACTTTAGGTGACATTGCTATTAAAGTAAATAACCAGCAGGCCAATACTTTTGCTGCTAATGTAGATATTACCGGAAAAGGAAACGAAGTAAAGCTGAATGGCTTATATCATACCAACCAGCCGGATAATAGCCTTGACCTCAATTTAAATATCGTAAAGTTAAACATGAAGAGTATTGAAGGCTTTACTTTAGGCAGTTTAAGGAATACAACTGGTGATTTAACTGGACAGATAAAGATTGCCGGATCGCCATCTGCACCTAATATAAATGGCGATATCAACTTTAATAAAGTAGGTTTTAATGTTTCCATGTTGAACTCTTACTTCCGTTTAGATAATGAGAAAATTAGTTTTAACCATGATGGAATCGCCTTTAACGATTTTTCTGTAGTTGATTCTGCCGGAAATAAAGCAACTATAAACGGAGCAGTTTACACAAAGACTTTTACTGATTTTAAGTTTGCGTTGGATGTTAATGCCAACAATTTTCGGGCAATTAATTCAACCAGGGAAAATAACAAGCTTTATTATGGAAAATTGTACCTTAATACACGCTTAAGGATCCGTGGCGACATGGACAAACCGATTGTTGATGGCAGTTTGGCCATTAATGACAAAACTGACTTAACTATAGTTTTGCCGCAGAGCGACCCAGGAATAGAAGACCGTCAGGGCGTGGTAGAATTTGTAAATAATAACGCACCTAAATTAGATTCTATATTATTGGCGAAACAGCGCGATTCTATACGCAACTCTGATATTACCGGACTTGATGTTACTGCTAATATTACCATTAACAAAAACGCTAATTTTAATATTGTTATTGACGAGCGGAACGGCGATGTTGTGCACATTAGAGGAGAAGCCCAACTGAACGCAGGTGTTGACCCAAGTGGAAAAACAAACTTAACAGGTACTTATACTGTTACCGATGGTTCATACAACTTATCTTACGGTCCTGTACAACGTAATTTTACTTTTAAACGCGGCAGTACCATTACCTGGACTGGCGACCCGACAAGTGCAAATATTGATCTTACCGCTGTATATGTAGCCAATGTGCCTCCTATTGATCTTGTTGAAGATCAATTAGGTTCTGAAACAGAGCAAACAATGTACAAGCAAAAGCTGCCTTTTAACGTAGACCTGATGTTGAAAGGTGAATTGTTAAAACCTGCTATCAGCTTTGATATTATTTTACCAGACAGCAACTATAGTGTGCAATCCGGTGTAATTAATACTGTTGATGCCAGATTAGCCCAAGTCAGGCAGGATCCTAACGAGTTAAATAAGCAAGTTCTTGGTGTGCTTGTTTTAGGGCACTTTATTGGTGATAATCCTTTGCAAAGCCAGGGCGGAAGTACCGGGATTCAAGGTTATGTTCGTAACAGTGTAAGTGGGTTGCTCTCAGATCAATTGAATAAGCTGGTCGGAAATTCTATTGCCGGTGTTGATCTCAACTTTGACCTTCAATCTGGTGAAGATTATTCTACCGGAACGGCTCAAAACAGAACAGACTTAAATGTTGCGCTTTCTAAGAAGTTTTTGAACGACAGGCTTACTGTTTCTGTTGGAAATAACTTTAATCTCGAAGGCCAAAATCAACCCGGACAAAAAGCGAGCACTATTGCCGGTAATGTTACTGTTGGTTATAAGTTGACAAAAGATGGACGCTTTGCCTTACGCGCATATAGGAGAGACGAATATATTGTAATACAAGGTCAGGTTGTAGAAACAGGAATTGGTTTCTCCTTTACGGTAGATTACAATAAGTTTAAAGAAATATTCAAATCCTCAAAAGAGTTGAAAGACATGCGCCGTCGTTTGCGCCAGGAAAAGAAGGATACGAAAGAACAAACTTCAAAATAGACCAATGACTAAAACTATAAGATATTTACTGTTTTTTACCGTTTTTTTAGCTAACTGCAGCAATACCAAATATCTGACTAACGGACAAACCCTTTATGTAGGTGGCAAAGTAAATATTGTTAATAAAGACATCAAGAAAAACGATAAAAAAGCTTTAAGCGAAGAGCTTGTAGGGTTATTGAGGCCAAAACCAAATGGTACGATATTAGGTTTGCGCCCCAAGTTATACATTTACAATATCACAAAAACCACCAAGAAGAAAGGATTAAAGCACTACCTGAACACAAAGTTTGGAGAACCGCCTGTTTTGGCAAGTGCAGTTGATTTAACCAAAAACAGCAGTATTTTACAAAACAGGCTGCAAAATGAAGGCTATTTCCAAGCTCAGGTTACCGGTGATACAGTTACAAAAAGTAAAAAAACCACAGCGATATATACCGCAAACACAGGTCCGGGATACACGATTAGAAAATTAATGTTTCCAACCGGAAAAGACAATTTAGATACTGCAATTGCTGGCACTGCAAAACAAAGTTTATTAAAAGTTGGCGACAAATATAATCTTGATGTGATCAAATCGGAACGTGACAGGATTGACGCGAACTTAAAAGAAAAAGGGTTTTATTATTTTTCTGGCGATGACTTAATTGCCCGTGTTGATAGTACTGACATTGGCAATCATCAGGTTGATATGTCTATAGTTGTAAAAGATAAAACTGCCAATAAAGCCAGAAATATCTACAGGATGAACAACATTTACGTTTATCCTAATTATTCTTTAAGGGATACTTCTTTGATGTTGGATAGTGCCGTTAAGTACAATAACTATTATGTGATCCAAAAGAGAAAAACAATTAAACCATTTGTTTTTAAGAATACGGTTCAATTACAGCCAGGTAATGTGTATAACCGCACCGATCATAATAAATCACTCAACCGGTTTATCAACCTCGGTCCTTTTAAATATGTAAAAAACAGGTTTGAAAATGTTTCCACTGATTCGTCCAAACTCAATGTTTTTTACTTCTTAACGCAATATCCGCGAAAGTCGCTTTCATTTGATGTTTTAGGCCGAACAACTTCTGCCAATTATAATGGCGCACAGCTCAACTTAAACTTTCGTAACCGCAATACATTTAAAGGAGCGGAGCTTTTAACGGTTACCGTATTTGGAAGTACCGATGCTCAGGTTTCCGGGCAGTTTGGTGGCGGGCATCCGCTAACTCAGCTTGGTTTACAAACCACGCTGTCCTGGCCTCGTTTTATCAGTCCATTTAAGATAAAAAGCGACAATGCTTTTATACCACGTACCAATTTTTCTTTGGGCTATTCTATTGTTAACCGGACAGGGCTATATAATCTTAATTCTTTCAACGGCTCCTTTGGATACCAATGGAAACAGGACATTCATAAAACGCATGAGCTTAACCTATTAGCCGTTACCTATGTAAAACCATCAAAAGTTGATACTGCTTATACCAACAGCATTATAGTTACAGGTAATCCTGCTCTAAAACACGTCATCGATCCTCAATTTACCTTCGGTCCATCTTACAGCTATACTTACACCAATACAACCGAAACCTACCGCACTAACACAATTTACTACAGCAGCCGTATTAGTGAATCTGGGATTTTAGTCGGACTATTTACCGGTGCAGATACTTTAGCCGGAAAATCAAAAACGATATTTAATACTCCTTTTAATCAGTATATTAAATTGGAGAATGAATTCAGGTTTTTTCATAAAGTAAGTAGCACAAGTCAAATTGCTGCACGCATAATTGCCAGCGCAGGTTTACCTTATGGCAACTCTACAATTTTACCTTACAGCCAGCAGTTCTTTATTGGAGGGCCAAACAGTTTACGTGGTTTCAGGGCAAGATCTATTGGTCCGGGATCGGTTAACCCTACACAATATGGAACTACGGGTGGCTTTTTGGCAGATCAGTCTGGTGATATAAAACTGGAGGGCAGCGTAGAATATCGTCCAAAATTATTCAGCATTGTTTACGGTGCCTTGTTTGCTGATGCGGGCAACGTTTGGAATGCAAAACCACATCAAGCAGGCGGAACATTCGGAAAAGACTTTTTAAATCAAATGGCAGCGGATGTTGGTTTTGGTTTACGGTTTGATGTAACGGTATTGGTATTACGAACTGATTTAGGTTTTCCGATATTACAGCCTTATACTTCTACCGCAAATAATTTAAATAATAACAAGCCTGTTTTTAACTTAGCCATTGGATATCCGTTCTAAAAACAAATTTTACCCGCATAAAAAAAGCATGGCTACAATATTGTAGCCATGCTTTTTTTTATAATGCTTCTTTTATCGGCTATAATTTGAAGCCGTAAGCTAAACGCAAACCAATAATACCGTAGTTGCTATGGTTTCCAGAAAAGTTTTCGTAACGTAAACCTAAATCTAAACCTTTGTTACCTGCATAACCAATTCCTGGTGATAAGATCAGTTTAGTTTCCTGTGCATGGTTCAATTCAAATCCGGCACCAGCTTCTGCACTTAAATAAAAGTTTTGTGCGAAGAAAGATTTAATACCAGCTTTAACCGGAATCATGTTTAAATCATTTGCATAAACACCTTTATCTGTGTACTGAACCTGACCATCTTTAGCAAAAAAGTGATAATAACCAGGCGTTAAGGTTAAGGAAATGTTGCTGGCCAAATCGTATTGTAAACGTGCCGTTCCGCCCAATTCAAAATTAGAGAAGTTTTTGGTTGCGTAACCACCTTCTAAACCTAACCCTAAACGAAAAACATTTTTAGAATCTTTTGCTGCTTTCTTTTTATTGATTGTTTGTGCTTGTGATTGACTTCCTGTAATCAGAATAATCATTGCTGCTGCTGCAGCGATACATTTAGTTGCTGTTTTTAATATCATATTTTATAAATTTAGTAAGCAGATTATTAAATAATCCGGTCAGGTTTTAACAAATAGCTTGCCATGGATTATCTTTTTGATATTAAATACAGTAATTCATTGTAATAAAAACAGTTATAAGTCTATTTTTATTGACAAATTGACAGTAACAGTAAATAAAAAGACCGGAAATGATTTCATCATCCCGGTCTTTTTAAAATTTCACAACCGCCTTTTATGCTGTTGAAGTTTTAACAGAAGCAAAAAATTTATACGTTCAAATCTTTCATGATCGTATCAATTTTATTTTCCAACTGCTGGTCGGCTTGCCGGTAAGCTTCTTTACTTTCCAACGGGCCGTTAACACTGCAATAAAATTTGATCTTAGGTTCTGTGCCGGAAGGCCGGGCAGAAATAATGCTGCCATCTTCAGTTATAAATTGTAAAACATCCGACTTTGGAAAATCAAGTTTAGAAGTTTTTCCGGAATTCAGATCAGTTTCAATTCCTTTTTCATAATCCTTTAAAACCACCACTTTAGATCCGCCTAATGTTGTTGGCGGGGTTGTACGGAATTTCTCGATCATGGCCTTAATTTCCTCGGCACCGCTTTTTCCTTTTTTGGTGATGGAAATGAGTTTTTCTTTGTACAAACCATATTGCAAGTACATTTCTACCAGCGCCTCATACAAACTACTTCCTTTATCCTTGTAAAACGCAGTCATTTCAGCAATAAATGCAGAAGAAACTACCGCATCTTTATCCCGAGAAAACTCACCAATCAAATAACCATAACTTTCTTCTCCTCCGCCAATAAAAGTTTCTTTTCCAAGCAGTTCTGTAATTAATTGGCCGATGTATTTAAAGCCGGTTAAAGTATTGTAGCAATTGATGTTTTTAGAAGCGGCAATTTTATCAATGAGGTAAGTAGTTACTACTGTTTTTACCACATATTCTTTGCCGGTTAGTTTTCCGCTTTCTTCCCAGGCTGTCATCAAATAATTAAGCAACAAGCTTCCGGTTTGGTTGCCATTCATTAAAATCCATTCGTTCTGATCGTTTTTTATAGCAATACCAACACGGTCGGCATCCGGGTCTGTCGCTAAAACCAGATCAGCATCTGTTTCTTTTGCTTTTTTCAAAGCTAAAGTAAGCGCTTCTTTTTCTTCTGGATTTGGATAAACTACTGTTGGAAAATTGCCATCCGGAGTAGCTTGTTCATCAACCAAAATCACGTTTTCAAAACCAAATTCGGCCAACGCTTTTGGAACTAAAGTAATCCCAGTTCCGTGAATAGGAGAATAAACTATTTTAAGGTTTTTCTGATGCTGAATAGCTTCTTTAGAAACCGATAAACTCAAAATATCTTTCAAATATTTTTCGTCTATTTCTTCGCCAATCAGTTCCACGTTTTCTTCAACACGGGTAAATTTTACTTCATCAATATTTTTTATGGCTGATACTTCATTCATCACTTCCGTATCCGCAGGAGAAACAAACTGGCCGCCATCGTCGCCATAAGCCTTGTAACCGTTATATTCTTTTGGATTATGGGAAGCAGTAAGCATTACGCCGCTTTTACAGCCTAACTGCCGAATGGCATAAGAAAGCTCGGGCGTTGGCCGCAAAGCTTTAAAAAAGTAAACATGAATGCCGTTTGCAGAAAAAACATCGGCAGCAGTTTTAGCAAAAAAGTCGGAATTATTGCGGCTGTCATGTGCAATAGCAACTTTAATCTGTTCGTTCGGGTAGGCTTTTTTCAGGTAATTACTTAACCCCTGCGTGGCCGTACCGATGGTATATTTATTAACCCGGTTAGAGCCTGGCCCCATGATGCCGCGCAAACCGCCGGTACCAAATTCGAGATCGCGGTAAAAAGCATCTGTTAGATCGTTGTAAGCTTTATCGTCCAGTAATTGCTGGATCTGCTTCTTCGTGTTTCCATCATAGCTTCCCTGAAGCCATTGGTTAATTTTCTCCTGAACAGCAGGTTCTAATTCTTGCATAGCAATATAATATTGGTTTGTGGGTTAAAGTTATAAATCTTGTTTGTAATAAACAGGAATAGAAAATGTTATGTTTTAAAGAGAAATTTTTAATAGCCGTGATGATTTTATGCCGGTAAAAGAAGCATGGCTGATAAAAATTGCAGTGTGGCCTTATATTTGGCCCAAAAGATTTATATGACAGGACCTGCAATTGCACAAGTTAAAAAAACAAACTGTTTTTAACAATGTATTAGTTTTGAAACCTGATGTTTAAAATTAACGTATTATTAATACGGTTGTCTAAATATCCGTATTTGAATTATAAAGTTTAGTAAAACCAAACTTATTAAACTTATTAGCCCAAGCTTAATCTATAATATAGATGCGTGTAAATTTTTTATCGATAAAAACAGTATCCCTAGTATTATGAGTTTTGAATTGAACCGCCCCAATTACGGCTTTTCTGCCAGTAAAGAAGAACGCACAGACGGGGATTATATTAACCCGTTGCCAAGGGCAGTCATCCGTCCTAATTCTTTTACTTTACTTGATGGCGAATGGAAGTTTGCGCTCGACCAGGAAGACCGCGGTTTGCTGGAAGGCTGGCACTTAAACCATCAATATGATGATACAGCCCATTGGCCAGGAAGTGTAGAACAGCAGATAGCAAAAGGCAAAGATAAATCAGCAGAAAATTCCTGGGGAGATAAAGTAGTGGTTTGGTACGAGCGCGAATTTCCGCTGCCGGTACAAAGCAATGGCCCGGGTTTGCCGCCTTCTATTTTGCAATTAACTTTTGGTGCTTGTGGGTACGAAACACAGGTTTGGCTAAACGGGCTTCCGCTGCAAACCATTGAAGGCGAACTGGTGCATGTAGGAGAATATACTTCTTTTTCTTATGAACTGGATGATACAGCAATGCAACCAATAAACCGATTAACGGTACGTATTGCAGATACTAAAGATGCCGATACTACCCGTGGCAAACAGGAATCTTCTGTGTATAAACGAGGCGGAATTTGGTATCAAACTTATACAGGAGCTGTAAGAAGTGTTTGGTTGGAATCAGTAGAACGAAACCGTTTGCGCTCGCGTGTTGGTGTGGTAAGTTTGGTGGAAGAAAAAATGGTCCGCCTTAATTTAACTACACGCATCCATGACCCCGGCACTTACACAATTAAATTACAGGTTTTTAACAAACATCCCGATCAGGCTGAACCCATTGCAACAGATAAATATCCATTATTGTTGGAAGCCGGCCAAAAAGAACAACGTGTAGTTATAGAGATTCCGGATGCTAAACTTTGGTCCCCAGATTCTCCAACACGCTATCGTTTAGTTGCCCAGCTGATTGACCCAAATGGTTATATTGCTGAGATTGAAACCACTTTCGGGCTTCGAAAAGTTGAAGCACGTGGCTGCTGTGTTTACCTGAATGATAAACCTATTTACCTTGATGGTATTTTATATCAGCCAGGCGGCGCAACGTATGAAGAAATTAAACAGCACATGCATTCTATGAAGGCTTTGGGCTGTAATTTGGTTCGGATACATATTGCTGGTGTTGATCCGCGTATTTATAATTTGGCTGATAAATTAGGGCTTCTTTTATGGGTAGAAGTTCCGAGTCCTCATAGTTCTAATGCCAAAAGCAGGGCAAACCATCAGGCAGAATTATTGCGGATGTTAGCTTTAATCGGCACTCACCCTTCTGTAATTATCTGGAGCTTATATAATGAAGACTGGGGTGCGCAAGATATTGCTTTCAACCCGGAAACCCGGCAATATATTATGGATATGTATCACTTTATGAAACTTGCGGAGCCTCAATTTTTAGTAGTGGATAATGATGGCTGGCAGCATGTTTCTTATTTGGGAAGATTAAAATCTGATTTGCTGACCGCACATTTATACACACCAGATTTAAACCGATGGAGGGAATTACTGGATGACTTATCTAATGGAAAACTGAATGGAGTAGCTGCAAACCCATTAGTAGTTGGCGATCCTTTCTTTTTTAGAAAACAAGTACCGTTAATTGTAAGTGAGTGGGGCGGATTTGGTTTTTCTGATTATGGCGGCCCGCAAAGCAATGATGAACGTACACAGCAAATCCGTTTGTATAAAGAAGAATTGCGCAAACGCCCGATTGCAGGTGATGTTTATACACAAGCTACTGATATTGAAGATGAAGTAAATGGTTTAATTACGGCTTCCGGCGAATTGAAAGTTCCGGAAGGGTTATTGAATTCGGGCAGCAAGTAATTTTACCCGATAAAAGAAGCATATCTTTTATTGAATTAAAGTTGTACTTACGATTACAACTTTTTGTTTTTACTATATTTGATATAAAATGAAACGTTTAGGTTATAACTGTTATGAAAACGAACATCATTAATATTGGAAATAGTGAGGGAATTATTCTTCCTTCAACGCTTCTTCGACAATTAAATTTAACGTTAAAATCGGCTGTTAATATTGAAATTGAAAATGGTGCCATCACGATTAAACCAGATCCCAGGCAAGGTTGGGCAGAAGCTGCAAAGCAAATGCATGATGCACAAGACGATGAACTTTTATCAGACGATTTTTCAAATAGTTTTGACAGAGAAGAGTGGACATGGTAAAGGAAATCCAGCAATATGAAATTTTCTGGATTTCTTTAGACCCAACCCAAGGTAGCGAAATGGCTAAAAACCGGCCATGTGTAGTAATAAGTCCTAACGAAATGAACTTTTTTCTGCGTACCTTAATTATCGTTCCGATAACATCTACCATAAAAAACTATCCATGGCGCGTGAGTTGTATAGTTGCTAACCGTGCAGGTTCAATAGCTACAGATCAAATAAAAGTTGTTGACCGGGTTCGTGTAGGTTCAAAAATAGGCAAACTGTCAATTGATGAAATATCGGCTTTAAAAGATGTTATCCAGAAAATGCTAATCGATTAACTTTTCACTCCTTTAATATTTACTTACAAACCCTGCGCAATAACAAAGCCGCTTGCCCAAGCCCATTGAAAATTATAACCGCCCAACCAACCGGTAACATCTACACATTCTCCGCCAAAATATAGTCCTGGTACTTTTTTAGCTTCTAATGTTTTGGAGGAAAGTTCTTGTGTTGAAACGCCGCCACGCATTACCTCAGCTTTATCATAACCTTTATCTCCGGCAGGCTTCACTTTAAAATGATGGATTAATGCTTCAGTTTTTTGCAAATCAGCTTTACTTAACGAAGCAAGATTTTTTTCTACCGGTAAAAGAAGCATTAAAGCTTCCGCAAACTTTCTTGTATATAAGTTTGATAACAAAGTAAGTAACTGTTTTTTTCCGTTAAGACTTCGCTCCTCCTCAATCAATTCCAAAATGTGTTGGTTTGGAAGTAAATCGATTTCAATAGCATTGCCAGGTTTCCAGTAAGAAGAAATCTGTAGAATTGCTGGTCCGCTTAAACCCCAATGCGTAAACAAAATGTTTTCTTCGAAACTGATCTCGCCACAACTTACACGGCAAAAAATAGAATTACCGGAAAGCTGTTCGTACCATTGCTGCTCTTTTCCGGTAATGGTTAGCGGAACCAAAGCCGGCGCTGTTTGCGTGATTTGCAGTCCAAATTGCCGTGCTATTTTCAACCCAAAATCTGTTGCGCCCATTTTGGAAATCGGCAAACCGCCGGTTGCAATCACAACTTTTGGCGATCTGATCGTTTCCTCTCTTCCGTTCCTAACCAATTTAATTTCAAAGCCAATGCTGTTTTTATCGATACTTTTTACTTCTGTGTTGCACCAGATTTCCTGATTGATATCGGTACACAAATCCGTAAAAACTTTTACAATATCTTTTGCTTTGTTGCTCTCCGGAAAAAGCTGTCCTAATGTTTTTTCTTTTCCTTTTATTCCTCCATAAACTTCAAAAAAACTAATCGTATCCTGAACAGTAAATTGCGAAAAAGCTGATTTGCAAAAGTGCTCGTTCTCTGAAATAAACTGTTGAGCTGACGTATTCAGGTTAGTATAATTACATCTTCCGCCGCCGCTGATCAAAATCTTTGCGCCTGGTTGACTGTTTTTTTCGATAACTAATGTTCGTTTTCCCAATAATCCGGCTTGTGCAGCGCACATTAAACCGCAAGCGCCGGCACCAATAATTACCGCATCAAAACCAATGTCTTTTGTTAAATTTGTACTCATGCAAGAAGTTTCGCAAATATCAGAATTTGGAAAGATATTGATCTTTTTAATTACAGGTTTGGTCCTGACAGGCTCTCTTTTGCTGCTGAACAGATTAATTGCGCCAAACAAGCCAAACGCCATAAAGAACAGTTCATACGAATGCGGCGAAGAACCAACCGGTTCTTCCTGGGTACAACTCAATTCGCGCTTTTATGTTATTGCACTGATTTTCCTGTTGTTTGATGTAGAAATGGTGTTTGTTTTTCCCTGGGCAACTGTTTTTGGCAGCCATGAATTAATTGCAGAAGATGAGCGTTGGGGATGGCTTAGCCTTATAGAAATGTTTGTTTTTATGGGAATTTTAATCCTTGGCCTGGTTTATGTCTGGATAAAAGGAGATCTGCAATGGATTAAAACTAAAGTTGTACAACCACGGGTCCGGGTAAATATTCCTGCTTCGGTTTATAACAAAATCAATGAAATGAGTTATGCGGTCAAACCTTTCTCCGCAGAAGAAAAAACAGAAAATATACCGGTAAAAGAAGCACCGGCAACAGCAGCTGTGCGAAAACCGATGTTCAAACCCAAATTAACCAACCAATAAGAAATGAGTGCCGGAAACAAACAAGAAAGCGGTGGCGTAATTGTTACTAAATTGGATGATTTATTAAATTGGTCGAGGTTATCTTCTTTATGGCCAATGAGTTTTGGTATTGCCTGCTGTGCGATAGAAATGATGGGCTCTTATGCTTCTACCTATGATTTAGACCGTTTTGGTGTTTTTCCCCGGCCTTCGCCAAGGCAATCTGATGTAATTATTATAGCCGGAACGGTAACTTTTAAAATGGCCGAACGGATTAAACGTTTATACGAACAAATGCCGGAACCGCGATATGTAATTTCCATGGGTTCCTGTTCCAATTGTGGCGGCCCATATTGGGAACATGGTTATCACGTAGTAAAAGGTGTTGACCGGATTATTCCTGTTGATATTTATGTACAAGGTTGCCCTCCGCGGCCCGAAGCTTTGATTGGAGGAATCCTGGAATTGCAGAAAAAGATTGAGAAGGAAGAATTGATGAAGGAGAAGATAACTTTTAAACCCGAAACAAGCCTGACCTGAAAAGAAATATAATAATTATATCGATAAAAAGGGCTTCCTGTTTTTCCGGAAGCTCTTTTTATATGCCCTAATTTTTACGGATGCTTAAGCGTGTCTTTCATGCCATTGGTGCTATCCTTCATTTGGATATTGCCCTTATTGCCAACTGTATCAGCTTCGCCACCTTTGGCACGGTCGCCGTTAGAACCATTATTACAGGATTCGATCACTGCCGAAGCAGCTAAAATCAAAATAAATAAACTTAGTTTTTTAATTAACATATCTTTAAATTTTAGAGGATGAGGTTTACTTAACAGCGCCTTGATTATTTTTGAGATTTCTGCGTGTTCTTCTGGTAAACAGAATCAGCCCCCATTTGCCCTTGGGCAGTAGTTGAGCCGTTTGCACTTTTTGTAGCAGATTGAGGCTGAGGGTTAACTCCATTAGCCTCACTGCGCCGATTATCTGTAGTATGCGAAGTATCGCTACCTCCTGCATTATTAGATACTGACTGATCAGTTTCTGTATCCATACCACTTTTGCTGTGGGAACCGCTGCAAGCCTGAAATGCGCAAACCATTAACAGGCCAACAAATGCCAAAGTTATTTTTTTGATTATCATGTTTTCTATTTTTATTACGAGAACACAGGTTTCCAGATTTAGTTTAAACCGATTTTACAAATCCAGGTTTGCAAACAAACTCCAAATAATGCCTGTTATTATTAGATGGAAACCAAAGAAAAATTTTCTGATATAATTAAAGGGGACAAACCGGTATTGGTTGATTTTTTTGCAACCTGGTGCGGCCCGTGCAAATCTCAGGCACCAATTTTAGATAACCTGAAAAGTACGTTGCAGGATGAAGTAACGATTTTAAAAATTGATGTTGATAAAAACCCGAAAGCAGCAGCAGCATACCAGGTGCAAGGCGTACCAACTTTAATTTTGTTTAAAAACGGACAAATTAAATGGCGGCAATCGGGCGTTGCCAACATTGCGCAATTGCAACAGGTTATAAAAAATGCACGGTAAAAGAAGCATTATTATACTTCATTCACTTGTTCATTAAGTTTAGCGCTTAACAGCCTGCTGGTTTCGTAAAAATAACGCTTCCGGTTAAAGCCTAAAACCCATTGGATGCCGCGGGTAGCATTGGTAAGGAACACTTCATCAGCTTCATTCAAAATCTGTGGATTGATTTGTGCTTCTGTAACGGGAATACTGTTTTTAAGGGCTAATTCTATCACTACCTGTCGCATCACACCTTTAATGCAACCTTCACTTAAAGCTGGTGTATATAAAGTTCCGTTGTATTTAATAAAGATATTGGAGCTGATGGATTCGCATAAAAAACCATTTTGATTGAGGATAAAAGCATCATCCAAACGGTTACGCTGCTTATGAACGCCCGCAAGGACATAAGTAAGCGAATTACAGGTTTTTAAATTAGATAAACTATTGATTGGTTTGGAAATATCTTCAAACACATTCATAATTAACCCACGCTGGTTTAACGTATATTGCTGATCTTGTAACGTTTCCCATTCAATTGCATAAGCTAATTTATTATCCGTAGGTGTATATAATCCGCCGGCATCACGGAAAACAGTTAACCGCATGCGGCCATTTTTTGCTTTGTTTCGCGTGGCTAACTCTTTGGCTTTTTCCTTTAAAAAATCAATATCCAAGGCAGAATAATTCTCCAGTTTTAAGGCTTTCATGCCCGACTGCAACCGCTTTGCATGCAAACTGGCAAACTGTAATTGCCCTTTAATCATCCTCATGCTTTCGAAAATACCATCGCCATATCGAAAAGCACGGTTATTCAATTGAAGAACTTGCTGCTCAGCCGGAATAATTTCTCCGTTATAATTAAAAAATAGTAAAGCCATTAAAATCTAAGACAGCGTATCTGGTATTTCATTAGTTACCGTAGCAACATATTTCTGCCATTTTTCTAAAGCCATCCTAAAATCATCAGGTAAAGGTGCTTCAAAATGAACATACTTTTTAGTAGTTGGATGGATAAAGCCTAATGTTTGTGCATGCAGCGCCTGGCGCGGCAATAGTTCAAAACAGTTTTCTACAAACTGTTTGTACTTGGTAAAAACAGTTCCTTTTAAAATTTTGTCTCCGCCATAAACTGCATCGTTAAACAAAGGATGGCCGATATGTTTTAAATGTGCACGGATTTGGTGCGTACGGCCAGTTTCTAACTGGCATTCTATTAACGTAACATAATTTAACCGTTGCAAAACTTTATAATGTGTTACCGCCCATTTTCCTTTTTCTTCCTCATCATAAATAGACATCACCCGGCGGTCTTTTAAACTTCTGCCAATATAACCGGTAATAGTTCCGTCTTTTTCCAAATCTCCCCAAACCAAAGCCAGGTACTTTCTTGTAATAGTATGATCAAAAAACTGCCGCGCCAGCCAGGCCATTGCCCTTTCGTTTTTGCTGATAACGAGCAGACCGGAAGTATCTTTATCTATACGATGAACCAAACCTGGCCTACCACTATTGCCAGGCAGTTCGGGAAGTTGGTTGAAATGATAAACCAAACCGTTTACCAAAGTACCATCATAATTATTAAAACCAGGATGCACCACCATGCCTGCAGGTTTGTTAATAATTAACAAGTCATCATCTTCATGAACAATATTAAGCGGAATATTTTCCGGATAAACTTCTGTATCCCGTGGCGGATGCGGCAACACAACAGAAATTACATCCTGTGGCTTAACTTTATAACTTGGCTTAATAATTTTATCGTTTACCAAGACGTTACCTAATTCAATGCCGTTTTGCAGACGGTTCCGGGTAACATTTTCTAAACGGTTCATCAGAAATTTATCAATACGCAGTAAAGCCTGGCCTTTATCTACTACTATCCTAAAGTGTTCGTAAAGTTCCTGCTCTTCCTGTTCGTATAGTTCTGTTTCCTGGTTCATCGGGCACAAAAGTAACAGTTTTTTAATGAACCATTTTTGATTAATAAACGTAAAATCAGTATGAACAAATTTTCCAAAACTCTAATTACTGCCGGAATGCTTCTTTTAGGCACCCAATTACAAGCGCAGGATTACATTTCCGCTTTGATCAAATCAGGCCCGGCAGATGCTACCAAATTAGCCAATGCTTACCTCGAACCCTTATTTAAAGGTTTTGGAACCGGCATCAACAGCGGCTGGAACAATACAGCAAAAACTAAAAGTTTGCTTGGTTTTGATTTGCGTGCCAGCGTTTCTGCTGTATTTACCCCTTCTTCGGATAAAACTTTTGATATAACCAAAATTGGCTTATCTAATAATGTGCGCCCGACCGATGCCAGCAGGACCATTGCCCCAACCATTGGTGGTTCTGGTGCTGCTCCTCAAATTGCTGTTTATGACGATCAAAACCGAAAAGTTGGAAATTTTACCCTTCCTTCAGGTGTTCTTTCTGTTATTCCTGCACCTCAGATCCAGTTAACCGCTGGCTTGGTTTACCATACCGAAGCATCGTTGCGTTACATGCCTTCCATCAATTTCGGCAGTAATGTGGGTTCAATTTCCATGATTGGTTTTGGATTGAAGCATAATATTTTACAGGATTTTGTAGGAAAAACAGCAGATAAAATCATTCCAATTGATCTCGCCATTAGCGCTGGTTTTACGCAGTTGAAATACCATTTGCCGGTAAGCGTACAACCCGACCAAGGCGTACAACCAAAAGATAACCAGCAAAATACAGATTTTAGCAACCAACGTGTGGATGGTACTTTTAACGGTTTTAATGCCGAGGTAATTGTTTCTAAAAAGATCCTGTTTTTTACACCATTTGCTTCTGTTGGTTATTTAAGTTCTCATACGAATGTTGGTTTGTTAGGCAATTTCCCAATTACAACCGGCATCAATAACATCGTTCAGCAACAACCCACTTATACTACTTTTACCGACCCGGTTTCTATTAAAGAACAAAGTATCAGCAGTGCAAAAGCTACTTTAGGTTTTGAGCTAAACCTGGCTTTTTTTCGCTTTTATGCCGCTTATACAACTTCTCAATATCAATCTGTTAATGCCGGTATTGGATTCGGTCTGTAAAATGGTTTTCTTTACGGGATGGATTTTCAGTTCAACAGTCCCGTTCATAAAATTGAGGATGCTTCTTTTACCGATAAAAAAATAGAGCTTTACCTCAAGCGGGACGATCTGATCCACCCATTGATTTCGGGCAACAAATGGCGAAAATTAAAATTTCTACTTGCTGATGCCCGGCTTCAGCATAAAACCCATTTGGTTACTTTTGGCGGCGCTTTTTCTAACCATTTACTGGCTACGGCTGCTGCGGGCGCAACTTTTGGTTTTAAAACAACTGGTTTTGTACGAGGCGAAAAAGTAACAAACGATACACTTTTTATGTGTTCTTTGCTGGGGATGCATTTGATTTTTACTGATAGAAACAGTTATCAGCATAAACAGGAACTTTTTTCATCTAACTTTGCTAATCTGCCAGAAGCTTTTTTTATAGATGAAGGCGGCGCTTCTGCACAAGCTGCACTCGGGTGCAGCGAATTGGTAACTGAACTTCCTGAAGATTTTGATCATCTATTTTGTGCTTGTGGGACAGGAACTACAGCAGCCGGTATATTGAACGGATTGACGGCGAAAAATCTTTCAACTCAATTTCATGCGGTCCCGGTTTTTAAAAATGCCGGATGGATGCGACTGGAAATAGAAAAATACCTGCTAAAAGAAGCATCCTTTAATTTGCATAGCCAATATGGTTTTGGCGGATATGCAAAAACAACACCCGATCTCCTTTTTTTTATTAAAAAATTTATTGCAGCCACCGGCATTCTTATTGATCCGGTTTATACAGGCAAAATGCTCTTTGCCGTTTACGATCTCATTAACAAAAACTACTTTTTGCCCGGTTCTAAAATATTAGCTGTACATACCGGCGGTATTTTTGGTTTGCTTGGCATGAAAAAGCAGTTTCAGTTTTAAAATAACTATGCTTCTTTTACCAGGTAAAAATTGTTAACCACGTTTCAGTGTTGGTTTTCAGGCTTATCACTTAGCTTTTTAGCAGTAAAATCGATTACTTTCAGATTTTTATCACAAAAACTTTTTTATATTGTTAATATTATTAAAAAATACTTAATATTTTTATACTTATTTACAAAAATTGGTGTTAATACTTACATAAATTTCCTACTTCTTATACTATCCGTTATGGCCAAACTTGATACCAATCTAAAAAATCAGCTTCTCGACCTTGCTGAAACGCTAAATGCCTTTAAATCAGACACTGTTCAGGTTATAATAGCCGAGAGACTGCTGGACAGCATTTTTGTGAACGAGGAGCAGAATTTTAACAACCCGGAAAATGGGCAGGAGCAATCCTATAACCCGCGCCGGGCTAAAAGAATCAACCCAAATAAAGAGCGTAAAAACAGCGGACACGTGCGGGAACGGAAACCAACCGGTGCAACCAAAGCAATGTACCGCTTGTTAGATACTGATTTTTTTGACGAGCCAAAATCTATTTCAGCAATTGCCGACCGTTATAAAGAGGAATTTAACGAAGATTTTAAAACTTCAGAAATATCAGGCATCCTGTTAAAATCAGTAAAAGAAAACCTTTTAAAGCGCGAAAAGAACCAAGGCAACAAACGTTACGAATATGTGAAGGCTTAATTAACTTCAAAAACTTTTTTATCGTTTAGATGAGATTGAACAGATCGTTCACGCCAAGTAACCTTTTGCAAGTGAACCCTTCTGCATATTTTACCTGTATTGCCCTGCCAAATTCGCGTGCCCTTGCCTCTGCTACTTCCATAAATTCCGGACTGGAAATGTAGGTTTGCGGTTCATCAATCCAGTCAGGGTTGTAAAACTGAGATTTAAATGCTTTTATACTGGCTACTTTTTGTGGCCAGTAAGGTGTAATATCAACCAAAATATCAGGTTTGATATACGTATCCTGAATAAAGTTCAATACCATTTTTGGCCGCCAGGCTTCCTGTTCCAACCCATCATCCAATACTGTTTTTATCTTCCTTAAACCTGCATAGAAACAAGCATGTTCTACCAGATCTGCTGCCCGTGCATGGTCCGGATGACGATCGAGAGTGGCATTGGTAATTACAATTTCTGGCTGATATTTACGGATTACACTAATTACTTCCAGTTGGTGCTGATCGTCGTTTTTAAAATAACCGTCTTGTAAACCTATATTTTCCCGAACAGTTAAATTGAGTATTTCTGCTGCGCGTGCGGCTTCTTCCCGCCTGATTTCTACAGTTCCGCGCGTTCCTAATTCTCCCCTTGTCAAATCTGCTATGCCTACTTTTTTACCTAAGGCAATTTGTTTAGCTATTGTACCAGAACAATATAATTCCGCGTCGTCTGGATGTGATGGTAAAACCAGAATATCTAATTTAGTCATATATAATTACTGCACCTATTTTGTCGGTTCTTAAAACTTGCTTAAATTTTTATCAGAAAAATGATGATGCTTCTTTTATCACTATAAATTCTGTTTTTATAACGGCTCAGATTATGAGCATTAAAAGTTGATGATTTTTAGGCGATAAAAGAAGTATAGAAAAATAAATTAAACAAATTTTAAATATGCCCTTACTTAACGGCAAGTAACCGCTCTATTTTTTTCTTGATTTTTGAGGAAGTCGGTTTCGTAAAAGGATAAAAAAAGTCGCATACTTCACCTTCTTTGTTCACTAAATATTTATGAAAATTCCATCGTGGAGTAGAATTTAGGTGCCCGTTCAGGTTTTTATCAGATAAAAATTGGTATAAAGGATGTGCGTACGAGCCTCTCACCCTAATTTTATTGAATACCGGATAATTTGCACTGTGGTTTACTGTACAAAATTCTAATATCTTCTCGCCATCCAATGGTTCCTGTCCGCCAAAATCATTAGAAGGAAAAGCCAGGATTTCAAATTCCTGCTCTGCATATAACTGCCTCAACCCTTCTAACTCTGTTAATTGTGGTGTAAAACCGCAACCTGATGCTGTATTTACAATCAATAATACTTTGCCTTTAAAAACTTCCAGGCTTATTTCGTGCCCGCCAATAGTTTCTACATTAAACTGATAAATATTTTTTTCGGTCATTTAATTTAATAATAAACTGAATATCCTGCAGATACCAAAATTGCTTCTATATCCCGGTCTTCTTCAGGGTTATACGTTTCTTTGAGATCATGGCCAAAAACACGTGCCGCCGATTGAAACATAAACGCTTGAAATCCGCCTTTCAGTTGTTTCAATAACTCAAAACTGGTGTTTCCTGTTTCACGTTGTACCAACTTAATCAGGATTTCTCCCTGTGTAATTGTCAGGTTTTTAATTTGCTTGTTAAAAAGGTCTTTAATCTCTTTTTCGCATGCTTTAACCATTTCTTTTTGCTTGCGTTTATCGCCCGTTGTAGCCAGGTCGCGTTCCAGTTGCCGGTAACGTGCACCTGCAAATTGTGCATAAGGCAAAACCTTTAAAACGTTGTAGCGCAAACGATTGTAAGCAGCACGGTCTTCGGGTGTTTTAAAAACTCTAAAATCCCTGATATTAGCGTCAGGAAGGAGTACCCAGGGAATAAACTCGCCGTCAAGCTGTGTCACAGCCACTTTAATACTGTCGTTTTTACCTGGTTTAATTTTAAAAGCAGCGGTTTCTGCTGTTGATTGTGCTTTTATAACACAAGACAGACAGGAAAAAAGCCCAAAAAACCATAGATATTTCATAAATTTACCTTAAGCAAAAATAAGCTTATTTTAATAACAATAGTAAAAGCTAAGTACGTAAACAGTAATAAGATGTTGTTTACAAAAAATAATATATAAGGCAAAAAAAGCTGTATGAAAGAAATTGTGATTGACCTGGAAGCGGAGAAGAAGGAAATACTAAAAAGATACCGGGCATTGTTAAGGGCGTGTAAAGCTACTTTGCAAAAGGGTGATGAGCGGATGATACGCAAAGCCTTTGAAGTAGCCGTAGAAAGCCATCAGGATATGAGGCGCAAATCCGGCGAGCCATATATATATCATCCCATTGCTGTTGCACATATTGCTGCTGAAGAAATTGGGCTCGGCCCCACTTCTATCGTTTGTGCATTATTACACGATGTGGTAGAAGATACCGATGTTACTTTAGATGATATTGAACGCGATTTCGGAAAAAAAGTAGCCAAAATTATAGATGGGTTAACCAAAATATCAGGCGTATTTGATACCAACAGCTCTCTACAGGCAGAAAACTTTAGAAAGATGCTGCTTACCATGGCTGATGATGTGCGGGTAATTTTGATCAAACTGGCAGACCGCTTGCACAACATGCGTACGATGGAGTTTATGCCGCGTGATAAACAGCTCAAATTATCATCGGAAACCATTTACTTATATGCGCCTTTAGCACACCGTTTGGGTTTATATGCCATTAAATCTGAGCTGGAAGATTTGTCCATGAAATACATGGAGCCGGAAACTTATCAGTTCATTAAAAAGAAACTCAATGAAAAGAAAGCTGAGCGTGAAAAATTTATCCGTGATTTTATAGAACCGGTTAAAAAAGTATTAGAAACACAGCACTTAAATGCAGATGTTTTTGGCAGGCCAAAATCGATCCATTCTATCTGGAACAAGATGAAAAAGAAAAATATTCCTTTTGAAGAGGTTTATGATCTTTTTGCCATCCGGATTATTTTAGATAGTGCGCCGGAAAATGAAAAGGCAGATTGCTGGAAAGCCTATTCTGATGTAACTGATATTTACCGTCCAAACCCGGACCGCTTACGCGACTGGATCTCATCACCAAAAGCAAATGGTTACGAATCTTTACATACAACGGTTATGGGGCCGCGCGGACAGTGGGTAGAAATTCAGATCCGTACAACCCGGATGAATGAAATTGCCGAAAAAGGATTTGCTGCGCATTGGAAATACAAGGAATCATCTGCTGAAAGTGGTTTAGACCAGTGGATACACAAGGTTAGGGAATTGTTAAAAAGCCCGGAAACAAATGCCCTGGATTTTCTGGACGATTTCAAGATGAACCTTTTTTCTGACGAGATATTTATTTTCACGCCAAAAGGAGCATTGGTACAATTACCAACCAATGCTACCGCATTGGATTTTGCTTTTGAGATTCACTCTGATGTGGGTGCCCGCTGTATTGGCGCTAAAGTAAACCACAAATTAGTTCCGCTAAGCTACAAGTTGCAAAATGGCGATCAGGTTGAAATTATCACTTCAAGCAAGCAACAACCCAAAGAAGACTGGCTTAATTTTGTAGTTACCGCAAAGGCGAAATCAAAAATTAAATCAGCGTTAAAAGAAGAGAAACGTAAGGTTGCCGAAAACGGAAAAGAAATTCTGGAAAGAAAACTGAAATCGTTAAAAATTTCTTACACATCGGATAACCTGTACAAGCTGTCCTACTTTTTCAAGCTCCAATCAACGCAGGACTTATTTTACAATGTGGCCCAGGGCTTGATCGATTTGAAAGACCTGAAAGAATTTGTTGCATCAGAAAAAGTGGTCGAAAACCGTTCGCCGGAAAAAATTGAAGCAGACCAGATCCAAAACCTTATCCGTAATGTAAAAACGAAAGACAGCGATATTTTACTGATTGGCGAGGATATGCAAAAGATTGATTACCGGTTAGCAACTTGCTGTAATCCGATTCCGGGTGATGATGTTTTTGGTTTTGTCACCGTAAATGAAGGCATCAAGATCCATCAAACCAGTTGCCCTAATGCTACCAAACTGATGTCTAATTATGGCTACCGTATTGTAAAAGCTAAATGGACAAACCAGCAGGAACTTGCTTTTTTAACTGGTTTACGCATTAAAGGAATTGATGATGTTGGCTTGATTAATAAGTTAACAACCGTTATTTCTAATGATTTTAAAGTAAACATGCGCTCTTTAACCGTTGATAGTAACGACGGTATTTTTGAAGGGACTATTATGGTTTACGTACACGATAAGGAGCATTTGGATAATTTGATCAAAAAATTGAAATTGGTGCGCGGCGTAACTTCTGTAGCCCGGTTCGACTCGACCTTAGAAAAGGTATCCTGAGGAAAGATTCGCATTTTCTTGATTTATTAATAACTTTGATCTGATAAATAATCAGCATGGCCCAACAGGAAACCATAGAAATGGTTAAAAAAATTTTCGAGGCTTACCTTGAAAATAAAAGTCTTCGTAAAACACCAGAGCGTTTTGCTATCCTTGAGGAGATTTATTCCCGGAGCGACCACTTTGATGTAGAATCGCTTTACATCCACATGAAAAATAAAAAGTACCGGGTTAGCCGGGCAACAGTTTATAACACTTTAGAACTGCTGCTTTCATGCGATCTGGTCACCAAGCACCAGTTTGGAAAAAATATGGCCCAGTTTGAAAAATCTTACGGTTATAAACAGCATGATCATATCATCTGTTTAAACTGCGGCCGGGTGGTTGAATTTTGCGATCCGCGCATCGGACAGATTCAAAACATGATGGGCGATTTATTGAAGTTTGAGATTAAACACCATGCGATGAATATGTATGGAGATTGTTCACGTTTAAAAGCAGGCTACTGCGAGTTCTATTCTAAAAATTAAATTCTGATAAACCAAATAAATGGCTGTTGATGTATTATTAGGCCTTCAGTGGGGAGATGAAGGCAAAGGAAAAATTGTGGACGTACTTTGTCCGCATTACGATTTAATCGCCCGTTTTCAAGGCGGCCCAAATGCCGGGCACACGTTGGAGTTTGACGGACAAAAATATGTGCTGAATACGATCCCTTCCGGTATTTTTAATGAAAAAACCCTAAACCTGATTGGTAACGGTGTTGTTATCGATCCGATTACTTTAAAGCGAGAACTTGACAACCTCAAAAAAGCAGGTTTTGATCCGGTTGCAAAAGGTAAATTAGTTATTGCCCGTAAAGCACACCTCATTTTACCTACACATCAGTTGCTGGACGCTGCTTCCGAAAGTAAAATGGGTGCTGATAAAATTGGCTCAACGCTAAAAGGAATCGGGCCAACTTATATGGATAAAACCGGCCGTAACGGTTTACGTGTGGGTGATACCATGTTGCCGGATTTTAAGGAACGCTACAATAAGTTAGTAGAAAAGCATAAATCTATCTTGATTCATTACGGAGAAATCCCTGATTTTTCTGAAAAAGAAACAGCGTTTTTTGAAGCCGTAGAATTGTTAAAAAGCATTCCGCATGCGGATAGTGAGCATTTGGTAAACAAGTATTTAAAAGAAGGAAAAACAGTGTTGGCAGAAGGCGCGCAAGGTACCATGCTGGATGTTGATTTTGGCTCCTACCCTTTTGTAACTTCTTCCAACACTACGGCTGCCGGCGCTTGCACTGGTTTAGGCATTGCGCCAAAAAATATTGGCGAGGTAATCGGGATTTTTAAAGCTTACTGCACACGTGTAGGAAGCGGGCCTTTTCCAACAGAACTGGAAAACGAAACCGGAGAAGAATTACGCAAACTTGGCCATGAATTTGGCGCTACCACTGGCCGGCCACGGCGGACAGGCTGGATTGATTTGCCTGCTTTAAAATATGCGATTTTGTTAAATGGTGTAACACAGTTAGTGATGACGAAAGCCGATGTTTTAAGTGGGTTTGATAAAATTTATGCTTGTACGCATTACGCTTATCCAACAGAAACTATCGATTACATGCCTTATGATATTTGTACTGTAAAACCAGAACCGGTTTTAAAAGAAATTGAAGGCTGGCACGAAGACTTAACAGGAATTACAGAAATCAACCAAATACCGGAAAAGCTAAAAGCTTATATTGATTTTTTGGAAGCTGAAGTTGGCGTACCGGTAAAATACTTATCTGTTGGCCCGGACAGGAAACAAACGCTTATTTTACAATAATCAAATTTTGGGGTGGTAAAAGAAGCATTCATCCTTGATGTAAAAATGTTTAAAAGAAAAGCCCTTTATTGGGCTTCTTCTTTTAATACAGCTTGCGTTTTTGATTCTAATGGGTTTGCAGATGCTTATTCTAAGTTTGATTTGATGATTGCTGCCTGTGCAGAAGACGAACTGGAAGCTAATATCGGTACTTCTTTTATCGACCTAAAATCTTTCAAAAAAAAACATCCAAAGAAATGGCTTCCGGGTTTTTTAAGTTACGATCTGAATAACGAAATTGAATATCTTTCCTCAAAAAATCCCGATCAGCTTCAATTTCCTGATTTGTATTTTTTCCTTCCGAAGCATGTTCTTTTGTTGAAAGAAAATCAACTTAAAATATTTTCTGATCAGGCAGAAGATGTTTATAACCAGATCGATCAAACAACAATTCCAAGCTCAAAACAAAAACCAAAAGTTCAAATTCAGGCAAGGATCAGCAAAGAAAGCTATCTGCAAAAAGCAGAACGAATCCGTAGGCATATCATTCGTGGTGATATTTATGTAACTAATTTTTGTCAGGAGTTTTATGCTGAAAATGCTCAAATAGATCCTGCTTTCGTTTTTGATCAGCTCAATACAGTTTCGCCAACCCCTTTTGCCTGTTATTTTAAAGCTGGAAATAAATATATTTTATCTGCCAGTCCGGAACGTTTTTTGGCAAAAAGAGAAAGTAAACTAATTAGTCAGCCAATAAAAGGAACAGCGCCGAGATCAGCTTTTGCGGCAGAAGATGAACACCGAAAAAACATCCTTAAAAACAGCATCAAAGAAAAATCAGAAAACGTAATGATTGTGGATTTGGTGCGAAATGACCTGACAAAAAGCGCAATTGCAGGAACGGTAAAGGCAGAAGAACTTTTTGGTATTTACAGTTTTACACAAGTGCATCAAATGATCTCGACAATAACTGCAGCATTAAATCAAGATGTTGATGTGGTTGATGCCATAAAAAACACTTTTCCTGCTGGTTCCATGACTGGTGCGCCCAAAATAAAAGCGATGCAATTGATGGAAGAATTTGAAGGCAGTAAAAGAAGCATTTATGCAGGTTCTGCCGGTTACTTTTCTCCTGATGGTGATTTTGATTTTAATGTAGTTATCCGTTCAATTCTTTATAATGCAGCAAATAAATATCTAAGTTTCCAGGTTGGCAGTGCAATTACTTTTTTAGCTGATTTAGAAGCAGAATATGAAGAATGTTTGCTTAAAGCAAGTGCGATTATTAAGGTTTTGGGTGGATAAAATTTTTAGCTTATTGGTCAGTCATAATAATGGCCGTAACATTTAACAATCTCTATAACAGATTCTTTTATAACGTAAATTAAACGATGTTCATCATTAATTCTTCTCGACCAGTAACCCGAAAAGTCACCTTTTAGTGGTTCTGGTTTTCCTAATCCAACAAAAGGAGTTTTTTGAATATCAGAAATCAGTTCAAATATTTTAAAAACCAATTTTGCATTTTCAAATTTATAAAGCTGAAGTTCTTTTAAAGCTGTTTCTGAAAATTGTACAGCTCGCATTATGAAAAATTACCAGTAAGATAAGCGTTTAATTCTTCCATTGAAAACGTTTTGCTTTTACCTTCGGATAATTCTTTTATAGCAGATTTCACTGAATTAAAATAGGTTACATTATCAGAAGGCATTTCTTTTTTAATACTTATTATTATTTCTGACTGCTTATTATCTTTCACCCAACCTTCAATTTTTTTAAAAAGTTCTATATCAAATTCTGCAGCGGTTATTTTGAATGTAGCTTCCATATTGGTGTCTTTTCTATAAAGCTAAGTATTCTATTATAAAATGAGTAATCGTTTTAACATTGAAGCCAAGTGAGTTTACGTTATCCTATATATTAAAAAAATTAGTAAGACTGGCTTTATAATTACCATTATTGCTTTATATAATACTTCATAGCTTCCGGGATCCGTTTCTGAATATTAGCAATCCGGGTTTCATCGGACGGGTGTGTACTTAAAAACTCTGATTGTTGTTGTCCGCCGCCTTGCGCTGCCATTCGTTTCCAAAAAGTCAAAGCTTCATGAGGATCATAGCCCGCCATCGCCATAAAAGTTAACCCTAAACGATCAGCTTCTGTTTCCTGTCCACGGCTGTATTTAAGCAAAGCTAACTGACCAACGGTTCCGTAAGATTGATTGATAATATTAACCAATGCAGAGGAAGAACCGCTTGCAGCAACACCAATGGCAGAACCTAAACCCTGTGCAATATATTGTTGTGAAATTCTTTCTGCTGAGTGTTTGGCAATGGCATGGCCAATTTCATGTCCCATAACAGTTGCTAAACCTGCATCGTCTTTGGTTATTGGTAAAATGCCGCTATAAACAGCTACTTTTCCACCTGGCATACACCAGGCATTTACTTCTTTGCTTTCAATCAGGTTAAATTCCCACTTAAAATTATAATTATTGGCGTAACCGTTATCCTTTAAATAACGCTCGATAGCTGAAGCTAATCTTCCCCCAATCCGTTTAACCCGCTGTGCATCTGCTGTATTATTAATAACTTTTGTTTTAGGGTCTGATAATAGCTGGCGGTAACTTTGTGCAGCCGATTGGTTTACCTGCTCATCACTCACTGCAATAAATTGTTTACGGCCGGTGATGGGAACACTCGAACAGGAATTAAGTATAATTGCCGAAGCAAGCAGGATAACTGCATATATCTTTTTCATGGTTTATTAGACTACTTTCTTTTTGAAAAAGTTTACTTTGGATTCTTTCCCTTTCATTAAACGCTCTATATTTTTTTGATGCGTAACCAAAATTAATACACAAATACACATACCGTAAACAATAATGGACCGTACAGAAACGTGAAAAACAAAAATGGTACTGAGCGGAAAAGTAAACCCAGCGGCAATAGAGCTAAGCGAAACGTATCTGGTGATCAACAAGACTAACAAAAAAACCAATATGCAAAGTAAAGATGCCTGAAGATGTACAGCGAGAATCATTCCGGTTAATGTTGCAATTCCTTTTCCACCGCGAAAACCTGCAAAAATTGGAAATAGATGTCCCATAACAGCAGTGATCCCTAAAGCAAGCTGATAATTAACAAACTGGACGGAATGGTGCGGACCGGTAACTGATAAACCAATAAAAAAGGCAAGGCTTGTAGCAGCATAACCTTTCAGAATATCGATCAGCATAACCGGAATACCTGCTTTTTTACCTAAAACACGGAAGGTATTTGTAGCCCCTGCATTACCACTTCCATATTCCCTAACATCTACGCCGTAAAAAGATTTACCTATCCAAACTGCAGTAGGGATCGATCCAATTAAATACGCTAAAATAAGTGCCCAGACTGAGTATATAGAAATCATCTCAATGCAATATTAGTAAAATTGCTATGCACACTGTTTTTATTTGGAGAAAAAACATCATTAAACTGCTTTAAGGCTTAAATCCAGGCTTTTAACCGAATGTGTAAGTGCACCGGAAGAAATATAATCTACTCCCGTTGCAGCATATTCCTTAATATTTTCTAATGTTATCCCGCCCGAAGCTTCGGTTATGTATTGCTTGTTAATTAATTTAACAGCTTCTTTTAACTGATGTGGCGAAAAGTTATCCAGCAAAATCCGATCTGCACCGCCTTCTTCTATCACCTGCTGCAACTCATCCATATTACGGACCTCAATCTCTATCTGTAAATTTTTATGTTGATCGATTAAATACTGCCGTGCTTCTTTTATCGCCTGTTTTATGCCGCCTGCGTAATCAACATGGTTATCTTTAATCAAAATCATATCGTACAAGCCAAAACGATGGTTAACACCGCCGCCAATACGTACTGCCCATTTCTCTAAATAGCGCATTCCGGGCGTTGTTTTACGGGTATCTAATATTTTAACACCGCTACCTTTTACCAGTTGTACAATTTGATTGGTTTTTGTTGCGATACCAGACATTCTTTGCATGCAATTTAGCACCAGTCGTTCGGCTTTTAAAATGCTTTGTGCGCTTCCTGCTACATATAAAACAATATCCCCAGGTTGGATAATTGCACCATCTTGTAATAAAACCTGTACTTGTAAATCAGGATCAACCGTATGGAATATTTGCAAAGCAATTTCCACTCCTGCCAGTATGCCTGCTTCTTTTACCAGCAATTTTGCTTTGCCTTTAGCATTGGCAGGAATAGTTGCCAGAGAAGTGTGGTCGCCATCGCCAACATCTTCTGCCAGAGAAAGATCAATAAAATTTTGAATGATTTTTAAATCCAATTGAATAATATTTTGAGATCAAAAGTAATTATTTTGGCTAATCTACTGGCCTTTTTCTGCTTCAATATGCAAGTCTGTAATCTCCTGGTTACCGTTTGTAATTTTAAGCGAGTAAGAAACACGAAAATTTCCGTTGCTGGTGCGTAACTGCACAACTGCATATTGAAGGCTTGGGTTCGTTTCAATACGATGGATAACTTTTACAGATACAGGTTTGTTTTGAGTAAAAAAGTTAGTTAACAGCGTTTCGGCCTGAGCTTTGGAAACATCTTTTTCATCATCTAAAATACTAAACTCCATACTTGCAGCAAATTGTTTAGCCAATTCATGTGCCTGGCCTTGCTGTAATAAAGCAGCAATTTTATCAATCGGGCCTGCAAAAAAAACATTGCTAAAAACAGTAAAGAACAATAAAGTGCTAACAATAGGTTTCATCATTGGTTATAATTAAACTTTTTACGCATAAAACTAAAGTAATTTACAACAAATTTACCGGCTCTTAATATAATTCATCATTTTACTTATCCCGATCAAGTATATTTGCCCTGTGGAAAAAAATAAAAAAGTTGCCTTATTAATTTTAGATGGCTGGGGTTATGGAAATAACGATCCATCTAATGCAATTCTTGCTGCAAATACACCATTTTTTAATCATTTAAAAGAAACTTATCCCAATTCTACTTTAGAAGCTTCGGGAGAAGCCGTTGGTTTGCCTGCCGGGCAAATGGGCAACTCAGAAGTTGGCCACATGAACCTGGGTGCCGGAAGGGTGGTTTACCAGGAGTTGGGCCGTATCCATAAATCTATTACTGATGGCGATTTTTTTAAAAACCCAATTCTTACCCAGGCTTTTGAATACGCCCGGCAAAACAACAAACAAGTCCATTTGATGGGTTTGGTTTCTGATGGCGGCGTTCATGCGCATACCAATCATTTAAGGGCTTTGTGCGATTTGAGCCAGCAATATAACCTGCAAAAAGTTTTTATACATGCTTTTTTGGATGGCCGGGATACTGATCCAAATTCTGGAATCGAGTACATTGAAAAGCTGGAAGATTATATCAAAAATACACCGGTAAAAACAGCATCAGCCATTGGCCGCTATTATGCAATGGACCGCGATAACCGTTGGGAACGTGTAAAATTAGCTTATGATTTATTGGTGAATGGCGTTGGGACACCGGTAAAAGATATTGCTGCTGCAATTAAAGATTCTTACGCTGAAGGCGTTACGGATGAATTTATAAAACCGGTTGTAAAAGTTGATAATCAAGGAAAACCAATTGCTGTAATCCAGCAAGATGATGTGGTAATTTGCTTTAATTTCCGTACAGACCGAGGACGGGAAATTACAGCAGCATTAACACAAAAAGCTTTTCCGGAGCAGAATATGCACCCGTTAAAGCTGAAATACATTACCATGACTTCTTATGATGAAAGTTTTAAGGGCGTAGAAGTGGTGTTTACCAAAGATGATTTGATTAATACTTTGGGCGAGATTTTGCAATACGCTGGCAAGAACCAGATCCGGATTGCAGAAACAGAAAAATATCCGCACGTTACTTTCTTCTTCTCCGGAGGAAGGGAAAAAGAATTTGCCAACGAGAAACGTTTATTAGTCCCATCACCAAAAGTTGCTACTTACGATTTGCAACCAGAAATGAGTGCCGAAGGCATCAAAGATAAAATTATACCAGAACTGGAAAGTGGCTGGCCAGATTTTGTCTGCCTCAATTTTGCTAATCCGGATATGGTTGGGCATACAGGTGTTTTTAATGCAGTTGTAAAAGCGGTAGAAACCGTTGATGCCTGCGTAAAAGAAGTTGTAGAAACCGGTATCCGTAATGGGTATTCTTTCATCATCATTGCAGATCATGGCAATGCAGATTACATGATCAACAACGATGGTTCGCCCAATACTGCGCACACTACTAACTTGGTTCCGTGTATTTTAATTGACCCGGATTATAAACAGGTAAAAAACGGTAAGCTGGGCGATATTGCACCAACTGTCCTTAAAATTCTGGATGTCGATATTCCTGCTGAAATGACCGGAAATGTATTGGTATAAATCCGCTTTTTATCGTTTCCGGTTTGCAGTCCTGGCTTTTCTGTTTGGCCTGGCTTCCTGCAAACCGGATATTCAGCAAAGTAAAACATCATATTTTAACCTGAGTCCTTACTTTTCCCTGCAGGCAAAAAAATATGCCCATGCAAATTTAAGTGTGCTAAAAACAGTATCCAGGAACGGGGAAGCAGAAACAAAAAAAGTCAAAATTGAGAATTGGGCAGGCGAACTTTCTGTTTTTGCCGAATCTGACATCAACAAACCTTCTTGGAGAAACAGTTATAAAACCACTGTTTCTGGCAACACCATTATTTATACGGCTTTAGAACCTGATTTAAAAACACGTGAAATTATTCTGAAAAGGGAAAACGACAAAGTAGTTTACCTGATGATTTTTAATGTAGTTACAAACAAGTTGTTTCAAACCAGGGAAAAACTTACTTATTATCCTGATTCATTATATATTATTCAACGAAAACAACAAGTGCGTTTTTTAGGAACGAACAATTATTTAATTAAAGGAAAATTAAAATAAAAATTTCCTATTTCCGGTTCATATGCGCTAACTGCTCTTTAGAAAGATCGAGCAAAGAAGTTATATCAAGGCGCGAAGGATCAGAATCCAGCACTTTCTGAAGATCAGCAATAGATGCACGGAAAGCATTTGCTGCCCGGTTTTTGTCGTAAAAGCCTGTGTTTTTTATCAGCTTAAACATGCCGTAATCTTTATAAGCAATGCCTCTGTTCTGGTAATTTTTTAAGTCGGAAGGGTTTAAAGATGCCGCTTTTGTAAAGTCAAGGATAGACCCTAAAAAATACTTTTCTTTATCGGCAGCAGTAACTAAATTATCATTGGCCAAATGCCCTTTTGCACGGGCACGATAATAATAAGCCGTTGCATCGGCTGGTTTTACGGTAATTACTTTAGTGTAGGCAATTATCGATTTTTTGTAGCTATCGCAATGATAGTAAGAGTAACCCAGCATCCATAAAGCATTGGCATTGGTAGAATCGATGATACATGCTTTTTCTAAAATAGAAACTGCATTTTTAAAATCCCCATCCATTAGTGCTTTTTGGCCTAACTTTACGTATGAATTTTGCGCCTGAATCGTTTCAAAAGAAGAAAAAATCAGAAAACCTAAAATGAACCTGTATTTCATTAACCGACCGCTATTAGATCTAATAATAAGCAAACCCTTATTTTTTAAAAATATTGTATCTGTTTGTAATAAATTTATTAACAAATGATTTTATGCTGATAAAAACAGCATTAATTAAAGCGGTATAAAAAAGTTGCCGTTCCCCATTGATGTACCAGTACCATTGTTTTTACTTCCCTGGTCCTAAAAATAGCGGCCAGATTAAATACCCATCGGCCAGCAGTTAAAGAACCGCCAATTTCCTGGCTAAAAACAAAAGGCAACACTTTTCCGGTTATTTCTGCCGGGTCTGAATGGGTGTCAAACAAACCTCCCTGTACCGTTGCATCATAAGCTGCATAATTTAAAGTTGGTTTTAGGTAGAAGAAAAGCTCTCGCCGATGTACTTCTTTTACCAACCTGTTTTTTGCAACTAAACCAGAAGTGCTTATGGAATGATAAAGCGGATTAAATTCTCCAAAACGTAGCATTAACCCTGCCCCTGCACCGGTAAAAGTTGTGCCGAGGTTTGCATAAGTATTTCCGGTAAGATCAAACCAATTATACCGAAACAACAAATGGCCATAATCAGCAGCAAGGTTTACCCCCAAATTATTCCTGATCTGGTACTGCCAGCCTTCCGGTGCATAAAATCCTAATAATTTGTGTACAAGTTCCTGTGCCTGTCTTCCAAGCGCTGCCGGTCCGGTAACACCTACTTGCACACCTAATTTTAGTACACTCTCATTTTTAAAAAGATATTGTAAGGAACTACCGAGATACAAATAGCCGGCAAAAGGACGATCGACATAACGGGCAGCAGGAATAAAAGCAGACTGCGGATTAAACATTTTTTGTCCGGCCTCAAAACCTAACGTTTTTCCAAAAAGTTTGGCTTTGCCGGTATCAGTTTGCAATGCATGCCGAAAGTATAGAAACAAACCATTTGTATAATAACGGTCTGAACCCTGCGCCAAGTAAGAATCATTATCTGTTTGAAAACCAGCTTCATTCTGATAGTTTTTTTGCTGCGCCTGCGAAAAAAAGACCGATAAAAGAAGTATTGAAAATAGAATTAGAAATTTAGGTTTCATCAGATATAAAAAGCCCTAAACTAAAAAAAGCCGGAGATAATTTCTCCGGCTTCTTAAATTATTATTTATGCTTTCCAGAGAATGTATAACCTAAACTGAAATTAGGAAAATAAGGAATGAAAAAACCATTACCAAAAATTGGTGAAAAACCAGCACGAAGAGCAAAACCACTATTGATAGGTTGGAGGCGGTAGGAAAAACTCATTGTACCAATAATTTCACTACCAGTGACATCACTATTATCGCTTTTGAAAAAATCATCACCAGAAAGCTTTGCAGATAGATAAGTTGCACCTAAACCAACTTCAAAAAAATTCCTTCCTTTTCCTAACAAGTAATTTAAACCTATAGGAATAGTTGTTAAGTTATTTCCATCAACTGCAAAGTACCCAATTCCTACACGGCCACCAATCCCATCTCTTTTATTACTAAACCGTGTATCATAATTAGCGCTAAATAAAAGGCCTTGTCCGTACAATTCAACAAAAACATTTTGGGCACGGCCAGTACCAGAATCAAAAGTTTGCTGGGCTCGTACCTGAGAAGAAATAAAAAGTACAGCCAGTAGCATTAAAACAACGTAAATTTTTTTCATAGGTTTTTAATTGTGAAAGTAGCGGAATTTTTACAAATAAAAAAGGTGCTTAATAAATAAGCACCCTGTTACAAGATTAATTCATTTTTTAATTCAACACAGCTTTTACTTCTTCCTTAACCGTTAAATCTAAAGGGTTTTCTACCTTTTCAGGAGTCAAAGCCAGGTTGATAACTTCCCTCATTTCTGCTACATAATGAAATTTCATATCGGTAATGTAGGATTCCTTGATCTCCAGAATGTCTTTTTGATTGGACTTTGAAAGGATGATTTCCTTGATATTTGCCCTTTTTGCAGCTAATATTTTCTCTTTGATCCCGCCAACCGGCAATACTTTTCCACGAAGCGTAATTTCCCCTGTCATCGCTAAATGCTCTTTCACTTTACGTTGTGTAAACGCTGAGACTAAGGCGGTCAGCATCGTTATCCCTGCTGATGGCCCATCTTTTGGCGTTGCACCTGCCGGGACGTGGACATGCACATCCCATTGGTCAAACAACCGGTAATCAATATTAAATAAAGAAGCATGTGCCCGCAAGTAAGCCAAAGCAATGGTAACAGATTCTTTCATCACATCGCCTAAACTTCCGGTTAACGTTAACCTTCCTTTTCCCGGACTTAAACTGGCTTCTATAAATAATATATCGCCGCCAACCTGTGTCCAAGCTAAACCAGTTACAACACCTGCAACATTATTATTTTCATAACTGTCTTTATCAAACAATGGCGCTCCCAAAATTTTTTCAACGTCTTCTTTGTTGATTGCTGCCGAATATTCTTCTTCCATCGCAATGCTTTTTGCTATGCCACGTACCAGGGAACCTATTTTCTTTTCGAGGTTACGGACTCCGGATTCACGCGTATAATCTTCCACTACTTTTTCAAGCACATTATTTTTGATGCTTACATCTTTCGGTTTTAAACCATGGGCTTCGCGCTGTTTAGGTAGTAAATGCTGACGGGCAATTTCTACTTTCTCTTCTATGGTGTAGCCATTTACTTCGATAATTTCCATCCGGTCTAACAATGCTGGCTGAATGGTACTTAAAGAGTTGGCGGTAGCGATGAACATCACATTAGAAAGATCGTAATCCATCTCAACATAATGATCGTAAAAGTTACTGTTTTGTTCCGGGTCAAGCACTTCCAGTAAAGCTGAAGAAGGATCTCCGCGGAAATCATTTCCAACCTTATCAATCTCATCTAAAATAAAAACCGGATTAGAGGCACCTGCTTTTTTTATCGATTGAATTATCCGGCCAGGCATGGCACCAATATAAGTTTTGCGGTGGCCGCGAATTTCTGCTTCGTCCCTAATCCCGCCTAAAGCCATCCGAACATACTTACGGCCTAAAGCACGTGCAATAGATTTTCCAAGTGAAGTTTTACCAACTCCCGGAGGGCCAACCAGACATAAAATCGGCGCTTTCATGTTGTGCTTTAATTTAAGCACAGCCAGATATTCGATAATACGCTGCTTCACTTTATCTAACCCGAAATGGTCTTTATCAAGCACTTTTTGTGCCCGTTTTAAATCAAAGTTATCTTTGGTAAATTCGTTCCATGGCAACTCAGTCAATAGTTCCAGGTAATTGATTTGAACGGAATAATCGGCAGCTGCAGGGTTAATGCGCACTAATTTCTCTAATTCTTTATTGAAATGATCTGCTATTTCTTTTGACCACTTTTTATTCTTGCCTTTGGCACGCAGGTTATCTACCTCCATGTCTGGCGAGTTGCCGCCCAATTCTTCCTGAATGGTTTTTAACTGCTGGTTTAAAAAATAATCGCGCTGTTGCTTATCCAAATCAACGCGAACTTTAGATTGGATCTGGTTTTTCAACTCCAGCATCTGCAAATCAACTGTTAAATGTTCCAGCACCATTCGTGCCCGGTCGTTCAGATTTGCTACCTCCAGCATGTGTTGCTTTGCCGTCATCGGCGCATTCATGTTAGAAGATATAAAATTGATTAAAAAAGAAGTGCTTTCAATATTTTTGATAGCAATACTGGCTTCTGTAGGAATATTAGGAGAAAGATGGATAATGTTCATCGCCATATCTTTGATAGACGAAACCATCGCTTTAAACTCTTTATCCTCTTTTGCTTTTATCTCTTTAAAAGGCTCAATGCTAGCCTTAATGTACGGTTCTGTTTGTACCTGTTCTTTTAAAGTAAAACGCTTTTTACCCTGGATAATAACCGTAGTGTTACCATCGGGCATTTGCAGCACTTTAATAATTAAAGCCATCGTACCAACCTGGTTCAACTGGTCGTAGTTAGGGTCTTCTATGCTAGTATCTTTTTGCGCAACTACACCAATAATTTTATTTCCTTTATTGGCGTCTTTAATTAGTTTAATAGATTTATCGCGGCCAACAGTAATCGGAATAACTACACCGGGGAACAAAACGGTATTACGGAGCGGTAATATTGGCAGCACTTCTGGAATTAGTTCATTATTCATTTCTTCCTCATCCTCTGATGACATCAAAGGAAAAAACTCTGATTCTTCATTTATGATCGGCAATGCATTATTAAAATCGAATGGGTCAAAACTCATTTAAAACCTTATTTAAACGCCAAACTGGCAGTAATATTAATTATTGAATAAAAAACTGTGTAATATATTCATAGTTCAAGACCTATGCCAAGCTGTTGTTTTAGGACTGGAAATTATTGATTTAGTTTGAAAGGAAAACTTGTCCTTATCCTGCCGGCATAAATTTTATTGCCCCAAGTTTCAAGCTAAAGTAAGGCATTGCTACTTTAAAAAAACATGCTGTAAAAGAAGCATGAACAGTTTGGTGTTTACATTTTAAACGATTCCTGTATCTTTGCCGACTAAATGAACAAGAACTTTGTAATAGCCATTGATGGGTATTCTTCATGCGGAAAAAGCACATTAGCTAAGGCTTTAGCAAAGAAACTTAATTTTATTTATGTTGACAGTGGTTCGATGTACCGCGCTGTAACTTTATATTTTCTTCGGAACCATGTTGATATTCATGATCCTAAGCAGGTTGAAGAAGCACTGAAAAACATTCATCTTAACTTTAATTCCCGCGATTACGAAACGCATATCATTTTAAATAATGAGGAAGTTTCGGACGAGATCAGGCAGATGCCGGTTTCAAAAAATGTGAGTGCAGTTTCGGCCATCCGCCAGGTAAGGCATGAAATGGTGAAACAGCAGCAGCGTATGGGAAAATCTAAAAACATTGTAATGGATGGCCGCGATATCGGTACAGCCGTTTTTAAAAATGCCCAGTTAAAATTATTTATGACTGCCGATCCGAAAATTCGTGCAGAACGCCGTTACAAAGAACTGAAAGAAAAAGGGGAAGAAATTACACTGCATGAGGTTTTTGATAATATTGCAGACCGTGATTTCCAGGATACTACCCGTGAAGAAAGTCCGTTAGTGCGTGCCGAGGATGCCGTAATTTTAGATAACACGAACTTATCGCCAGAACAACAGCTTAATTTTGCTTTGGAAAAAGTAAATGCGTTAATAAACATAAAAGCTTAGAATTTTTTAAATTTCTTCAGACGATCTATCACCTATTGCGCATACTTCTTTTATCATCTAAAAATAAAGTAATTGTAGCAGTCAAAATTTTAGGGTGATAAAAGAAGCATCAATCAATTCTGATACAATAGGACTGTTTTTTGGAAATAGAAATTTAAACAGTTTCTAACTATTCCAACAGATTATATTGTGAAGTAGGCACGCCAAATTTATTTAAAAAATTTACGCCTTCATCTGCAGCTAAACCTTTGTAAGCTGCGTAAGATTTTAAATAAAATACTGCCGTTATTCCTGCGGAAAATATCAAACGTGCACAAGCCAAACAAGGCGAAAGGGTAACATACAAGGTTGCGCCTTCCAATTTTGCACCATTTTTTACTGCATATAAAATAGCATTCTGCTCAGCATGTAAAGCTAAGGAGCAGCTTCCCCTTGCATCGCGTTCGCAGCCTTGTTCCGGCCATTCTTCATCGCAATTATGTGTTCCGGCAGGTGGCCCATTATAACCAATTGAAATAATACGTGTATCTTTTGTAAGTACCGCTCCAACCTGTGCTTTTACGCAATGCGAGCGAAAAGCGAGGTCAGCAGCCAGGTGCATAAAAATAGTATCGAAGCTTTTTTTAGGCATAAAAATTAGTATCCGCCTCCTGCTTCAACCTGGTTCATATCAATTCCCTGTTTTTTCAGTTCTGTTCCTACCCTCACCGCAAAGAAAGTGATGTAAGCAAAACAAATAACCGGAACGATATAAGAAATATGGATCCCTGCTGTATCTGCCAGTATTCCCTGTACCGGCGGAATAATCGATCCGCCTAAAATCATCATGATTAAAAATGCAGAACCCTGACTGGTGTATTTCCCTAAACCAGCAACCGCAAGCGAAAATATACTTGGCCACATAATGGAGCAGCATAAGCCTCCGCTTAAAAAAGCATAAATTGCTATTTGTCCGGTTGACAATAAACCAACAATCATGGCAAACATGCCTAATAACCCAAAAATCATGAGTATGCGGGTTGGCTTTTCCTGACCCATAAAAAAAGCAACAATCAACACTACTACACAAATTGAGTACAGGTAAAGATTGCTAACATCAGTACCTGTAAAATGATTAAATAACAAAATGACCCCAAAAGCAATAAATGGAACAACAATAGTTAGAATATTTTTTGTTGATTTAGACAAACTAAAAGCACTGATGGCGCCCGTCCATCGCCCAATCATCAAGCTTCCCCAGTATAAAGAAATGTAAGGTTTGATACCGGAATCTGCATAACCACCAAAAGCAGGTAGTTTTAACAAAGCGCCCATATTACTTTGGGTAGTTACTTCAACCCCAACATAAGTAAAAATAGCAAGCATACCTAAAACCAATTGTGGGTATTGCATGGCGCCCCAGCTATCGGGATTTTTTTTAGGCGTTATCAGTACATAAATCAGCGATAAAAGGATGATGGCCAAAGCTGTATAAATAAAATAAGCATTGCTTAAACCGGTTAATTTTTCAAGGGGGTTTGCAATCAGGACCATCAGAAAACCTAAAGTAATAAATACAAGCGGTGGGTTAGAACTTGTGCTGGCCTCTACATTTTCTGTGCTGTTAATTTCGGGCAACTTAGAAAATTTATAAAAAAGGGCTACCGCCAAAAACAAAGCTGCCAATATAAAATACAGGTTATTTACGGATGTAATGCTTACATTACTTTGATCGCTGCTTTTTGAAGAACCAAAAAGCACAATGCTCACCACAATTGGCCCTAATAAACCACCAAAGTTATTAACACCTCCTGCAAAATTTAAACGGGACGAACCACTTTCCGGCGGACCTAAAGCTACCACAAACGGATTGGCGGCAGTTTGCTGTAAAGAAAAACCAACAGCAACAATAAAAAAAGCACTTAAAATAAAAGCAAAATGGCCATTATTAACAGCGGGAACCATAGCAAGCGCGCCCGCAGTAGAAATGAGCAAACCGTAAACAATGCCGTTTTTATAACCTATTTTATTAAGGAGATCGACTTTTGTTAGCTGCGAAACGAAATACAAAATAAGCGAACCGATAAAATAACCACCGTAAAAGGTAAAATCAATCAATTGCGATTCAAATTGTGTGAGATGAAAATGAGTTTTACAAAAAGGGATAAAAACACCATTGGATGCAGCCAGAAAACCCCAGAAAAAGAAAACGGTAATTAAGGAGTATAAAGCAGAAGCATAGCTTTTTGTTGTTGATTGGGCCATTGGTTTGATTGATTGTATTTAGCAGAAAATATATTATCATGCGAACATAAAAGTAATTTATAAATTTATCAGCACCATTTATACTTATTGCTGTTACAACCTGTATTTATTGGCTGTTAAAACAATAAAATTGCATATTCGCATCTGTCTATTATAAATATTTAAGCCGAATTAATGATTGAAGCTATCATTTCCGGTATCGGAATAGGTATTGTATTAACCTTTATTACCGGGCCTGTTTTTTTTGCGCTTATTAAAACAAGTATTGAAAAAGGTTTTCATGCGGGCGTTTCTTTAGCGCTGGGCGTGGTTTCAAGCGATGTGGTATTTGTAGGGGCAATTATATTTGGCTCTCAACTGTTTGAAATACCACCGCGTGTTAAAGTGTGGCTGGGTATTGCCGGCAGTATTATTTTGCTTGGTATTGGTATTTATTACCTGCTAAAAAAAGCAGATGTAGATTATGATACCCATACACCGGCAAGGGTTAACCGTGCAGGTTATTTTTTTAAAGGATTTGCCATGTGTATTTTTAATCCAACCATGTTGTTTCATTGGATTACTGTTATCGGAACAGCAAGTACCGTATATCATGCAGGTATTCCACATCGGCAGCTTAAAATTTCTATTATGTTTGTAACTATCCTGATTGTGCAATTTGGGATGGATACTACAAAAGCTTTTTATGCCAATAAACTGCGTGACCGTATTTCAGTAAAATTAGTCCACCGGCTTAATTATGTTGCAGGTATCGCCCTAATTATTGCAGCTTTTATTATTCTCGACAGGCTGGTAACTCATTTTGTATTTCCAGCCTATTAAATTTCAAAAAAATATGTTGATTTTTTGCCTGATAAAAACAGCATTACCCTTATCAGCAAAACACAACTACATATAAGCCCGCTGGTTCTTGCCTTCCATCCAATTCAGGAATGCTTTGTTTACCACCTTATTTCCTCCGGGTGTTGGGTAGTTGCCAGAAAAATACCAGTCGCCTAAATGATCGGGGCAGGCTTTGTGCAGGTTATCCAAAGTCTGGTAAATTACCTGTACTTCTGCTTTTATATTTGTTGGGGTAATAATTTCTGCGATCTTGTTTGATATCTGCTCATCCGTAAAAGGCTCATAAATAGCTTTTACATAATTTTGGACCTGCTCTTTTGGCATATCTGCGCTGTCTTTGCATTGCTGGTAAACCTGATGGACCACTTTTTCCATCCCTTTATCTTTTAGTAAGCTAATGGCTGCTTCAAAAGCAACAAATTCTCCCATGCGGGACATATCGATACCATAACAATCCGGGTAGCGGATCTGTGGTGCAGAAGAAACTACAATGATTTTTTTCGGTCCTAAACGATCAATAATTTTAAGGATACTTTGCTTTAAGGTAGTGCCCCGAACAATAGAATCATCCAGAACAACGAGCGTATCTTTATCATTTTTAATGATTCCGTAAGTAGTATCATAAACATGTGCAACCATTTCGGACCGGTCTGCATCCTGTGTAATAAAAGTGCGCAACTTTACATCTTTTATCGCTAATTTTTCTACCCGCGGATAAATGTTCAATACCCGGTTTAGCTCTTCGTCGGTAATCTTGTCTGCCCGGTTCAGCAACTGTTCGCGCTGGTAGCATTTGATGTATTTGTGCACGCCTTCTACCATTCCATAAAATGCTATTTCGGCCGTATTCGGAATGTAAGAAAAAACCGTGTTTTCCAGGTCATGATCTACCGTATCTAAAATCTGTTTACACAGTAAGCGGCCCAATTGCTTGCGTTCGCGATAAATAGAAGCATCACTTCCTCTCGAAAAATAAATCCGCTCAAAAGAACATGATTTTTTTTCTGTTGGTTCCCTGAACTGCTTTTGACTGATATTACCATCTTTCTTGATAATCAATGCATGTCCGGGTTTTATTTCTTTGATATCACCAATTGGAATATTAAATGCTGTTTGAATAGCAGGCCGTTCGGAAGCAGCAACTACAATCTCATCATTTACATAGTAAAATGCCGGACGAATTCCAGCCGGATCACGCATTACAAAAGCATCACCATGACCAAAAATTCCGGCAATGGTATAACCGCCATCCCAGGATTTAGCTGATTTTTTCAGGATCTTTGCTACATCCAGATCGTTTGCAATCAGCTTCGTTATTTCAACATTATCATCCAATCCTTCTCGTTTATATTGATCGAATAAGCCCTGAACTTCACTGTCTAAAAAATGCCCGATCTTTTCTAAAACGGTAACAGTATCTAATTTTTCTTTCGGATGCTGGCCAAGCTCAAATAATTGCTGTAATAATTCATCCGTATTCGTCATATTAAAATTTCCGGCAATCATTAAATTCCTGGTCATCCAGTTATTCTGACGTAAAAACGGATGACAGTTTTCAATACTGTTTTTACCGTGCGTTCCATATCGTAAATGGCCTAATAAAACTTCTCCGGTAAAACTTACGTGTTCTTTTAACCAATCGGCATTATGAAACTCTTCCGGATATTCTTTTTGCACATCGGCAAACTTTTTCTGGATGTATTCAAAAATATCGGCAACCGCATTTTTTGCCATAGAACGATGACGGCTGATATAGCGGTTTCCGGGCGCAACATCCAATTTAATCGTTGCAACGCCAGCCCCGTCCTGACCGCGGTTGTTCTGTTTTTCCATCAGCAAATACAGCTTGTTTAAGCCATAAAGTGATGTTCCGTATTTTTGCTGATAGTAAGAAAGGGGCTTTAACAAACGGATAAAGGCTACTCCGCATTCGTGTTTAATCTGATCGCTCATGATTCCTATTGAGCCGCAAAAGTAGGACTTAAATTCTAAAATGTATTGTCAAATTCAATTTGATTAGGTTTGGATAAGCAATACTGACTTCTAAATGATGAATAAAAACAACAGTGCTTACCGAACTAAATCTGATAAAAAACCCGGATAAATTCCGATCAGCAAAACCAGCGCGCTTAGCAAACCAATGATTATGAGCAAGAAAGTTTGCTTTTTTTCTGCCGGAAGTTCTGTTTCGTTTTCTGCGGATTTGAGGAAAAGATACAAGGGGATTTTAAAATAATAAAAAAGGGAAACCACAGTAGTTACAGCTCCGGTAACCAGCAAAGCAAGCAGCCAGATGTTGTGCGTTTGCCTGTAAACTTCAATCACAGCAGAAAAAACCAGTACTTTACCGTTAAACCCGGCAGAAACGGGCAAACCGGTAAGCGAAATTAGCAGGATAACAAAACAAACACCGGCGAAAGGATAAGTTTTGCCTAATCCGCGTAAATCCTGCACGGTAAGCATACTGTTTTTACCGGCATAAAAACTGCAAAGCATTAAGGCGCCAATGTTTGCCAAAGCATAAACAAGCAGGTAAAAAAGTAATGCAGAAACACCTTGCTGCGAAAACGTAACTAAAGCCATCAACCCAAAACCAGTATGGCCAATGGCAGAATAGGCCAGCATCCGTTTAAGATTATTTTGAAGGATGGCTGCAAAGTTTCCGGTAACCATGGTGAGAATGGCTACTGCGGAAAAGAACAGCCTGAAATCAAAAGCAGTCCAATGGCTGAAAAAAATAAATGGCGTTAAAAAATTAGCCAGCAAAGCAAAGCCGACAATTTTGGTTAAGGTTGAGAGAAAAGCCACAATTGGCGTAGCAGCGCCTTCGTAAACATCCGGCACCCAAAAGTGCATCGGCACAAAAGAAAGTTTAAAACCGATGCCAGTCAAAACCAGCAGAATGGCCAACGAAACCGGAACTGGATTGAGGTGAATGAGTTGCTCTAAAAATTGTCCGTTAAATAAATCCAGTTGGCCTGTAAAAGCATATAATAACGACATGCCATACAACATCGTAGCCGAAGCAGCAAAACCAAACAATACATATTTTAGGCCCGATTCGACAGCAAAACGGTTTTCAGAACGATAAGCAACCATTAAAAAAGAACCAATGGAAACCATTTCGACAGATAAATAGATCATCAATAAATTGACGGACATAGCCATCAAATGCAAACCAAAAACTACGGCAATGATGATGGCGTACAAATCGCTTAAACCTTTTTTATGCACTTTTAACTGTTCGTCCAATGGCACATAAACCACAATCAGGAAAGCAAGCGCTTCAAAAATCAGTTTAAAAACAATAGAAACATGGTGTAAAAGAAGCATGTTGTTAAACAGAAACTTCGGCCCGGATAATATGAGGTACAACTGCTGCACATCGCGCTGAAAAACAAAAACCAAACCGAACAAAGAGAGCAACTGACAGAAACGGTCGGCATCTTTTTTCAACAGTAATCCTGTAATTATGACCAGTAAAAACAGTATGGCCAATGCCGTTTCGGGTACAACATATAGAATACTTTGCAGGATGTTGTTTAATTGTTCGGTAATAGAAAGCGGCAGCTCGTTCATTGTTTTTTATCTGAATAAATGAACTAAAGCGAGAACAGAATCATTGATTTTATCGAAAACCAACGAAGGCAAAATACCCATGATCAAAGCCATTAAGGCAAGCGGGATTAAGGCAGATTTTTCCCGAAAGTTGAGGTCTGTTAATGCTGCCCGCCAGTTTTCTCCGCCGGATAATCTGGTTTCTCCAAAAAACATTCGTTGTAAAGTCCACAAAAAATAAGCCGCACTTAATAAAATTCCAATGGAACCGCAAACAGCCATCCAAGCCGGCAACAATCCGTTTACAGAAGCAGATGTAAAAGCGCCGATCAAAGAAAAAGCTTCGGCAATAAAAGCAGAAAAGCCGGGTAAACCAAGTGAGGCAAAAAATGCAATCATTACAAAAACAGTAAACGCTGGCATCAGTTTAGCCAGGCCACGGAAGTTGTAAATGTAACGGTCGTGCACGCGGACATAAATTATACCAACAAGGAAGAACAGCATGGCAGATAAAAAACCGTGACTTAGCATTTGCATTACCGCACCGCTGATCCCTTCTGTTGTTTGTGATGCAATTCCTAACAACACAAAACCCATGTGCGAAACGGAAGAATAAGCAATTAATCGCTTTAAATCAGTTTGAGCAAGGGCATTTAAAGCGCCGTAAAGAATAGAAATAACACCAAGTAAACCGAGCCAGAAAGCGCCTGCTGTTGCCACTTCCGGAAAAATGCTGAAACAAACACGCAAAATTCCGTATCCTCCAACTTTTAATAAAACACCGGCCAGAATAATGGAAACCGCTGTTGGCGCTTCTACATGTGCATCCGGCAACCAGGTGTGCAAAGGAACAACTGGAACTTTAATGGCAAAAGCAATAAACAAAACCACGAAAGCCAGAGAACGTGCCGGAAAACCAAACAAGGTTTGATGAGCTGTTGAAAATATAGAACCCTGGACATAATTAGCCGGATTCATCATGTGGATAATGTTAAAAGTATGGTTTCCGGTTGCGGGATCAGTTACGGAGAAGTACAAACCAATCATCACCAGCAACATAAAAACAGAGCCAAATAATGTATAAAGGAAAAACTTGATAGCTGCATATTCCCGTCGCACGCCGCCCCACATCCCAATTAAAAAGTAAAGCGGCAGCAGCATCAGCTCGTAAAAAATGTAAAACAGGAAGAAATCCAGCGCACAAAAAACACCAATTACGGCCATATCCAGCAGTAAAAACAAAGCGAAAAAGCCTTTTAAATTGGTTTTGATTTCCCAGGAAGCCAGAACGGCTACAACCATTACCAGCGATGACATGAACAACAAACCAATAGAAAGCCCGTCGACACCAACAAAATAATCTATTTGCATTTTGCCCATCGAACCAAGACTAAGGCTGATCCAACTTAATTTTTCGGCAAACTGATATTGCTCTGCATGATTTATGCCGCTAAAAGAAGCACCGGTTTGAAAATGAAAATACAGCCATCCACTCAAAACCAGTTGGACAATAGTTGCAGCAAGTGCTAAATATTTAAAGCTGTTACGCAAAGAAACAGGCAGTAAAAGAAGCACTATACCAAACAGTAAAGGCGTAAAAATGAGCAGTGTAAGCAGATGGTCCATCAACCTAAATCAATATCTTGAAAATGTAAATACTTAAAATAAAAATCAGCATGGTTAACAAATATTGCTGCACTTTTCCGGTTTGGAAACCACGGGCAAAACTACCAATATCGCGGATACGAAAGGCAATGAAATTAACTGCACCATCAATAATATATTTATCTAGCCAGTTGCTTATTTGAGATATAATTAATCCAACCTTTGCAATCAGATTAACCAAACCATCAATTACAAAAAGATCAAAAGCATATATTTTTCTGCCGGTCCAAACCACGCTTTTTGCAATATAATTCTGGTAGAACTGATCGATATACCAATGGTTGTACGACAAGCGGAACAGGAAACCGCTTTCGGGAAACCACTTTATATTTTGATTGATGTACCGGGCATAAGCCAGGTAAACAACCGGAACAGTAATCAGATTTACGGCAGCGGGAATAATGGTATGATAAATGTTTTCCCGTTCAAAATAATCAGCCGCCAGGAAACCGCGGAAAAGCCAGGCATGCTCGTAAAGGAGCGGATTAAGTGAGAAAAACGGGAACAAACAAAACACCGATAAAAACAGCATCGGCCAGGTAAAAAGCTTGTTTTCTTTGGAAGGATGATACTCAAAAGTTGGTATCATTTCTTTTAACCTGGATTCTCCCCAAAAAACTTTAAATAACAAACGGGAAATGTAAAAAGCAGTTAACCAACTGGTAATTAAGATGAAGATTGGAATGAGCTGATATAGAAAACTTCTGCCTTCAGCCCATTCAAAAGCCTGAATTAATATGCCGTCTTTTGATAAATAACCGGAAGTAAGCGGAAAACCGATTAACGCCAAAGCAGCAATAATACAAGTGATAAAGGTTATCGGCAATACTTTACGCAAGCCGCCCATATATAAAATATTCTGCGGATCAATATCCAAATGCAGTTTTTCTTTGATGTGCTGCATTTCGTGAATAATTACGCCTGCAGAAAGAAATAAAAGGCACTTAAAAAAAGCATGTGTTGCCAGATGGAACAACGAAGAAGCGTAAGCGCCGATGCCCATGGCAGCAACCATAAAACCTAATTGCGAAATGGTAGAATAAGCCAATATTTTTTTCAGATCGTTTTGGGTGAGGGCAATAGTAGCAGCCATAAAAGCGGTAAAAGTGCCAACGATGGTAATAATGAGCTTTACATCCGGATTAAAAACAGGATAAACGCGCGCTAACAAAAAAACACCGGCAGCAACCATGGTAGCGGCATGGATTAATGCGGAAACAGAAGTTGGGCCTTCCATGGCATCGGGCAACCAGGTATGTAAAGGAAACTGTGCTGATTTGGCTGTTGCGCCTAGGAAAAAACAAATCCCGGCAACGATGAGCCATGTTCCGGATAGATTTCCGGAAGAAGAAAAATTAGTTGGATAATTAAATAAAGTAATTAGATCGAACGTATGGAAATGTGCAAACAGGATCATGATGCCAATCAGGAAACCAATATCTCCTATCCTGTTCATGATAAAAGCTTTTTTATTTGCTTGGACTGCTTTTTCCCGGGTAAACCAAAAACCAATCAGTAAATAGGAAGCAAAACCAACCAGTTCCCAAAAGGCGTACATTAGCAGCAGGTTATCTGAAACTACCAAAGCCATCATGGCAAAGCAAAAGAAACTGAGGTAACGAAAGTAGCGGCGGAACATCAGATCATCGTGCATGTAAGCAACAGAATATATGTGAACTGCCAGTGCAATGCCCGAAACCAAAGGCAGCATCAGCACCGAAAGATTATTAAGCAGTAAACCGGCGTAAATTTTTATAGTTCCTATTTGAAACCATAATACTTGTTCGTGTATTGGTTTCCGGGCCCAGACTTTTGCAAATAATAAACAAGAGCAGATCAAGCTAAATAAAATACAAACAGTAGAAAACAAGCCTTCCCCTTTATTCAATACTGTTTTTGGCAGCAAAAAATTGATGATAAAAGCAGCAAAAGGCAGCAATACAGCAGCTAATGCCAGTTGTATTTCGGAAGAATGAGTTTGTAAAGTATAGATCTGTTCCAAATAATTCTAATCTTTTAAAGCATCAATTTTTGCCGGATCGATAGTTTTAAACCTCCGGTAAACATTTAAAATTATAGCTAACGCAACAGCGGTTGCGGCAGCAGCCAAAACAATGGCAAACAAGGCAAATATTTGTCCGCTGTTATGGTAACGGTCATATTTACCAAAAGCAACGAGATTGATAACGGCAGCGTTAATCATAAATTCAATCCCAATTAAAACCTGAATGGCATTATTTTTAGTAAGCACCATATAAATACCAATGCAAAATAAACACGTACTAATCAGCATAAAGGTTTGCAGGTTAATCATTGCCCTGCTCCTTTCTGGCTAAATGTGCGGCGCCAATCAGTGCCATCATCAGCAAAATAGAAATGGCTTCAAAAGGCAATAAATAAGCAGTCATTAAATTGATGCCGATATTAGTAACCGTATTATCCTGCGGATGAAAAGTATTGTTTTGCGCATTTATTACCCACGTTAACTGGTTTGGATGCAATTTAGTTACGGCATTAACCAGCACTATTAAAAATCCTGCTGCCACCAGCAATGCCGGAAATTGTTTTAGTGTAAAAAAAGGTTGTTTGCTGCGTTCTAATTTCTCCAGGGTTTCTTTGCTCGATAACATAAAGGTAAACAGCATCAGCACTAAAACGCCGCCAACATAAATTACAATTTGGGTTACCGCAACAAAATCTGCCAGGGCAAAAACATACAAACCGGCAACAGCAAATAAGGTAACAAAGAACATAAAAACCGAACGCACTAAGTTGTTGCTTGCTGCTACAAAACAAGCAGATGCAATAGTTACCAATGCCAGAAAAATAAATATGCCTTGTTCCATGCTTCTTTTATCAGTCTTTTTTTTGCTTAAGTGCAGCTTGTTTTGCAGCCAGTTTTTCTGCCTGCTGTTTTTCTAATGCCAAGCGTTTTTCTTCGGCTTCTGCTGCCGTCATCGTAGCAAAATTATAATTCAGCAAACTTAACTCTTCCACACTTTTATCATATTGGTTCGTCATCGTGATGCATTCCGTCGGACAAACCGTTGTACACAAACCGCAGTACATACACTTGGCCATATCAATATCAAACTTGGCTGCATATAGGCGTTTGGTCGTACCATCCGATGTATGTCCGATTGCTTCTGTAGATTTGATTGATTCAATAGAAATACAATTTACCGGACAAATTTTTGCACAAAGATCGCAAACAATACAATCATCCATTTCCACAAACAACTGGTAACGACCAACTTCCGGAACCGGTAAAGTTTGATGCGGATATTGGATGGTAACATTTCCTTCCTGCTGCTTAAAATAATTGTTTGATTGTATAGAAACAGGTCCTCTGCTGTTTTTAGCAGCAAAAAGATGTTTCAGGGTGAGGCCTAAACCTTTTCCTGCTGTTGCAAATCCTTTTATGATATCGTTAAACATTTCTTTCTTCTTTCTTTTTTGTCATTTTGACCAACGGGAGAAATCTTCTTAGAAAAGTAAGATTCTTCTTCGATGAAGATTCCCCCTATCGTCGGAATGACATAAACCCGTCTAAATAACACGGCCTTAAATTCTACATTAACCATAACCGCCAAATCCCCGAAATAAGCATACATAAAAAAGCCAGCGGTGTTAAAACCTTCCAGCATAAATCCATTAACTGATCTACCCGAAAACGTGGTAAAGTCCATCGGACCCACATTTGCAAAGCAATTAACAGTAATGATTTAAAAAATATCCAGCCGATTCCCCAAACATTTCCGGTTGTCCAGTCCGCTAATTTTACAGCACCTATATTTGGTAAAGGTGTATTCCATGAACCTAAAAACAAGATCACGCCAACCATCGATACCAAAAACATCATAGAATATTCTGCCAGAAAAACCAGTGCAAAGCGGATACCACTATATTCTGTATGAAAACCTGCAACCAGTTCTGATTCTGCTTCCGGGATATCGAATGGTGCACGGTTACTTTCTGCCAGCGAAGCGATAAAATAGATCACAAAAGCAATAATCAGATGTGGCGCACGAAAGATGTTCCAGGCCAAAATCCCGCCTACTTCTTTTACCGGCATAAAACCTAAAAACTTTACATTTTCTGCTGATAAAATTCCCTGCTGCCTGGAAATCTCCTGCAAATCCAACGTTTGAGAAATCATTACAACGGCGATAATAGCAAAGCCAGCGGGTATTTCATAAGATACAATTTGCGCAACAGAACGCACAGCGCCTAACAAAGCATATTTATTGTTAGAACCCCAGCCAGCCATTAAAATGCCTACCGTTTCGATTGATAAAACCGCCAGAATGTAAAATATACCTACATTTATATTAGCCGGGATTAAACCGGGCGCCCAGGGCAAAGCGGCAAAACCTAAATAAACAGCCACAAAAATAATAATTGGAGCAAGTGCAAATAAGGCTTTATCTGCTACCAACGGTGTAATCAGTTCTTTTTGCAGCATTTTAAGCATATCTGCAAAAACCTGTAATGAACCATATTTTCCGGTTTCCATCGGCCCTAAACGATCTTGTATAAACGCTGAAACCTTACGTTCGGCATAAACGCCAAACGTTGTAAACAGCGCTACAAAAGCAAAAAGTACCAGGGCAACAAAAATGCTAATGACGTAATGGTTCAAAACAAAATAAGTTAACTAAGCTGCAAACTTACTTATTAAGAACGATTGTTAACAGGCAGAAAAGGAATAAAGCGATTGGTTAATCCCAGATTTGACGAAGGTTCAAATGAATTTGCTGACCAAAAAACAACTGTGTACTTTTTTCAAACGAATCGGTATAATCGGAAACATAAAAACGATGTGTTGTATCCTCACCTTTATTTAACAAATCCATTCGCTCTAACTCTTTTTGCAGATGCCTGGCCACAATTTCGGTATTGTCAATAATATCAATCTGAGGTTGATAATAAGCAGCAATTTCATTCCGGATAAGCGGATAATGCGTACAACCTAAAATTAAACTATCAATATCCTGCAATTTAGGATCAGAAAGATAAGTATGGATAAGTGTACTGCTGATCTGATCGTTAAAAAAACCTTCTTCAATCATCGGTACTAACAAAGGTGTTGCCAAAGAATGAACTTGAATGTCGCTTTTTTTCTGCCGAATTTTCTGAGCGTAAATATCTGATTTGATAGTTGCACGGGTTGCAATTACACCAATATTCTGATAATGATCGGTAGTGGTCATGTATTCAACAACGGGATCAATTACACTGTAAATTGGAATTTGATTGCCCAGAAACAGCTTTAAATCATGGTAAGCTAAAGAAGAAGCTGTATTACAGGCAATTACAATGGCTTTACAACCTTCGTCAATTAAGAATTTGGCAATTTTGAGCGAGTAATATTTAATGGCTTCCGCCGATTTATCACCGTAAGGCAAATGGGCGGTATCACCAAAATAAACCAATGCTTCTTTTGGCATCAATTTATTTATCGCACTGGCAACTGTTAATCCGCCAATGCCGGAATCAAAAACACCAATAGGCTGGTTTGCAGGCATCGGGCTAAAATAAAAAAAGCGATGTTCATTTGTATAAGAACATCGCTTTTTAGTGGATAAAAGAAGTATTTTATTTTAAACCTAATTTAGCTTTAACAGCAGCCATCAGGTTATCTGCTTCAGGAGATACCAATAATTCTGTTTGGGCAGTATCAAATACATAAGTATATCCTTTTTCTTTAGCTACAGCCTGTACAGCACTGCGGGCTTTATCCAACAATGGTTTTGAAAGCTGGTTGGTTTTATCGTTAACCTGTTGTTGCGCTTTGGTGTTAAAATCCTGCAAACGTTTGTTTTGATCTTGCAGTTCAGCTTCTTTAGCTGTACGGGCAGCATCAGTCATAGAAGCTCTTTTAGCATCATAAGCTTGTGCATTAGTAGTTAACTCGGTTTGCATGGCAGTTAACTGATCGGAAAACGTTTTCGAATAATCCTGAATTTGTTTTTGAATAGTTTTAGTGTCAGGCATCTGGTCAATTAACTGGTTAAAATTAATATGGCCAATTTTAGATTGTGCTTCAGCTATATTTCCTGCAAAGAACAAACATCCGGCAACTAAAGCAACTTTAAATAATTTTTTCATTTTTTTTATTATGGTGATTTTTTATGTGTGCTATTTTAAACAATTTATTTTATTTGGCAAATACGCCTGGCTTTAAACCCAAACGGGTAATAACAGCATCGCTTTTATTGTAACGCGGATTTGCATACAGCATTATCACTTCGCTGTTTTTATCAAAAATCATATCCAGGTTTTCGCTTTCTGCAATGGCTTGTACAGCTTTGGCCACTCTATCCTGTATAGGTTTAATCAACGTTGTACTGCGTTGTGCAAGTTCGCCATCCGGCCCAAACTTCTGACGCTGAAAATCTTTTGCGGCTTTTTCCTTTTCAATGATTTCGTTTTCACGGCGCTTTTTCATGTCGCCGGTCATTAAAACCTGATCTGCCTGGTAGGCTTTGTACATGCGGTCAATTTCCTGGAAACGTGTATCAGTTTCTTTTTGCCACTGGTCTGATATAGCTGCAATTTGCTTTTGTGAAGAAGCATATTCCGGTACGTGCTTTAAAATATATTCAGAATCAACATAAGCAAAACGCTGTGCAAATGTTGCTGTTGCAGCCAGCAACGGAAATAACAGGGTTAAAAATAATCTTTTCATACTACAAACCTACGTAAATTACTTTTTTGAAAATCTCAGAAAAACAAATTTGACGAAAGCCTTTATTTTCTATTTAAATCAGTTAACAAATCAGGATTAATTAAATGAGCCACTTAAACTTTGTGCAATGGAGAAGTGAAAATGGCCTTTGTTAGCAGTTGGCAAACCAGGGATCGCATCAAAACCATAACCATAATCTAAACCAAGCAAACCAAATATCGGCAGGAATATACGTGCACCGATACCAGCAGAACGCCTGATATTAAATGGTGCAAATTCATTGAATGAATTCCAGGTATTACCACCTTCGGTAAAAGCCAATAAAAAGATAGTTGCCGACTGGCTTGCAATAACCGGATGGCGTAACTCTAACTGAAACTTATCAAAAATCGGGCTACCGGATGTACTGGCAGTATTTATGTTTGACCCTAAAGGCACAATATCAAAGTTTTCGTAACCTCTTAAACCGATAATTTCAGAACCTTGTAAAAACTGGTAACTCTGCATACCATCACCACCTAACTTAAAACGTTCAAACGGCGATTGCCCAACTGCACTATTATAAGAGCTTAAAAAGCCAAATTGCGATTGTGCTTTTAAAACAAGCTTGCCATAAATTTTCTGAAACCATTGGCCTTCAAACTTAGCTTTATAATATTCTACAAAATGGTAACGTTCCTGCGCGGTTGCAATGGAATAATTTACATTGTTAAATAAAGAATAAGGAGGTGTAAATTGTGCAGTTATGCGGATGTTAGAACCAGACGTTGGAAATATGGGCGCATCAAGTGAGTAACGGCTCAGTGTTTCAGTTAATTTAATGTTGATGGACTTACCATTAGAAAATAAATAACCGGGATAATTAACCAGATTGTAATGGTCAAAACTTAAGGTATGGCTTAAGTTAAAGTAATCATCCGGCCATTTTAACTGCTTGCCAATAGTTGCCGAAACACCATTGATGGTAACGCCATAATAAGCAGGGTCGTTTTTACTAACAGCAGCATAACCATTTAAACCGTTGTTACCATTAGATTGCAATTGTGTATAAGCAGTTATACCAAAATTAACAGGCTTTTTACCACCAAACCAGGGTTCGGAATAAGTAAAAGAAAAGTTTTGATAGTTCTTTCCGTTAGCCTGTCCGCGTAAACTTAGCTTCTCTCCGTCGCCTTTTGGAAGCGGCTTGTAAGCTTTAAGGTTAAAAATATTTCTTAAAGAGAAGTTGTTGAAAGTTAAACCTAACGTTCCAACAATACTTCCTCCTCCAAAACCTCCGGAAAGCTCAATCTGGTCAGATGGTTTTTCAACCACATTGTACAGAATATCTACCGTTCCGTCGTTCGGGTTAATATTGGTTGGCCGTGGATCAATTTTTTGTTCGTCAAAGTTTCCAAGCTGTGTAATTGCCTGTGTACTTCTTACAATTGCTTCTTTAGAAAATTTCTGACCTGGTTTTGTACGGATTTCCCTGCGGATAACTTTATCATTGGTTACCTCATTTCCTTTAATAATCACATTATTAATGGTGTATTGCGGCCCTTCATAAACCCGCAGGTCCACATCAATTGTATCATTATGGATGCGGGTTTGAACCGGATCAGTCTGATAAGTTAAATAACCATCATTGAGGTAAAGAGAAGAAATATCATCACCGTTAGGAGAACCGCTTAAACGTTTGTTCAGTTCTTCTTCACTAAAAACATCACCTTTTTTAATCCTTAAAAGTGTATTTAAAATCTTAGTCGGGTATTTTGCATTGCCAGACCAGGTAATGTTGCCGAAATAATATTTAGGCCCTTCGTAAATTTTAATTTTAATGTTAACCGTTTCTTCGTTGTTTTTCCATACAGAATCACTCAAAACTTCTGCATCACGGTAACCATTGCCCTGCATTTTAGAAACCAGGGTTTGCTTATCTTCCTCGTATTTATCCCGCAAAAACTTTTTAGAACCAAACAGATTATACCATTTCTTTTCCCTTGTTTTTTTCAGGTACTTCTTCAATTTTGCATCCTTAAAAGCAGTATTGCCTGTAAAAGCGATACTGTTTACTTTTACTTTGGTTTTTTTATCAATATAAACATCCAGGATCATGCTATTGGCTTCGCCCGCATCTTTGCGTTGTTTAATATCAACTGTTGTGTTTAGATAACCTTTTTCTGCAAAATGCTTTTTAATAATAGCGGTAGTTGTGTTCAGTAGGTTTTCGTTAACAATTTTTCCTGTTTTGTCTTTTAGCTTTTTTTGCACATCTTCAACTTCGCCTTTACGGATACCTTTCAGGTTCATTTTTGAAAGCCGCGGGCGTTCTTTTACATTAATTTCGAAGTTAATTGTGTCATTGCGTAAAGTATATAATAATTTAACATCGTCAAACAATCCCTGCAACCAGAGGTTTTTAATAACATTTGAGGTTGCATCGCTGGGAACGGTAATTTTATCGCCCTTGTTTAATTGTGATATTTTAATCAAAACATCTTTATCCAGATATTGCGAACCTGTTACGGTAACTGCCCCAATAGTAAGTTCTTTTGGATTAAGATAACTTAAACTATCTGCAGGCAAAACCTGTGTTGCAGTTGCCTGCCTGCCCACCTGGGCCAGAACAGCAGAAGATATTGTACAGAAAATTAGTGCTAAAAAGTACCTGTTCATTCGTAGAATTTGGAGGCTAAAGTAATTTAAAGAGTTGTTAAAAAGTGTTAAACATTAAAAATTAGTTCACCTGCTCGCTCGTCATCCCAAAACGTCGTTCCCTTCGCTGGTAATCTAAAACGGCTTCAAACAAATCTTCTTTGCGGTAATCCGGCCATAATTTGGCTGTAAAATAAAGTTCGGCATAAGCAATTTGCCAAAGTAGGTAATTGCTGATCCGGTATTCGCCACTGGTCCTGATTAAAAGTTCAGGGTCAGGCATTTCAGAAGTATGCAGTTGCTGTACAAATAAATCTTCATTAATATCAGCCGCTTTTAATTCGCCGCGTTCTACTTTTTCGGCCAGTTTTTTTGCTGCGCTTACAATTTCGCGCCTGGAACTATAACTCAAAGCCAGCGTTAACACCAGGCCGGTGTTAGCCGATGTTTTATTAATGGCAGCATGCAATTCCTGGTAGCATTTTCCGGGAAGCATATCCAGGTCGCCAATCGCATTCAGGCGTACATTGTTTTCCATCAATTTTTTAATTTCTTTATTGATGGTCGAGATCAGCAATTCCATTATTGCTGTAACTTCATATTTCGGCCGGTTCCAGTTTTCAGAAGAAAAAGTATATAAAGTTAAATAAGCTATACCCAGCTCGCCGGCACCTTCCACTACATCGCGTACTGCCAAAACACCGTTATGGTGCCCGAACACCCGGAGCTTTCCTTTTCCTTTTGCCCAGCGCCCATTCCCGTCCATAATAATAGCTACGTGTTTGGGCAGCTTTGTTTTATCTATTTGTGCTTTGAAATCCATTGACCAGTTTAGTGCATTAACCCTTGCAGGTAATGGCTATCTTTCAGATTGTTTATTGTTTTTCAACTCAGTTTGTCATAAAAGATTATCCTTTAATAGCCATTTTTTAAGGATAAGCCCCTGTTTTTAAAATTGATATTATGTAATTTATATTATCATTACGCTTCTCTCAATCTAAAAATTTCAGGGAGCAAAGGTAAAATTAATCTTCAAATTATCGTGTACCTGCTGAGTGTCAATTTAATTGTGGAAAAATATGCTGAGTTAAACAGCACCCAGCTAATGCTTCTTTTACCAGCAAAAAATTAATATTGCACAACCGGACATTTCTGACTGATGAATGTGTAAGAAATAGTAAAACCTGCAATCATATAAGTGTCCCTTTTTTGCAAATCCCCTCGCTGTGAACCTGTCGAACCGATGTAATAACCTGTTTTTTCGCCAGACCGGTCTGATAAAGCCCTGGAATAGGAATTATCCATACTGTTTTTATTGGCATAAAATCCGCTTACATCATCTAAGTAATTTGTAAAAGCCGTGCGATAGCCAAGTTCCAAACCTAAGTTCCAGCTTTTATAAAAATTAACCTTAACGCCAACGCCATAAGGAATACTTATAGCCGTGTAAGGATATTCTTTTTGTTGCCCTTCCGTTTTTAAAGGCCGCAGTACGTAGGTATCTCCCTGATATACTGTTTTAGGATTATAATTAACAACAGCTACGCCCGCAAACATAAACGGCGACCATCTTTTTAAACTGATTCCTGGTTGATAATTAAAAAAGTTCAGTTCGCCGGTTAGCGATACTTCGTTTAAGGCAGAAAAAAAACTAAGGTTACGGTTACGCAACTGCTGGTTAGACGATAAGCTGTCTGCACCACGGATTGTACCATAAGTATATCCCAGTTTAGCCGAAAAATAACCGCTAAAGTTGTATTTAACAAAAGCACCGACAGAAAAATCAGTAAATTTTAAAGGATTGTTCTGGTTAAAATCGCCCATGTAACCGGAAGAGCCTGCAAATAAACCCGGTTCCCACTTCTGGGCAAAAGACCCGAAAGAAACCAGCAGTAAAAAAAGCAGGACAAAAAGTTTACGCATCAGCATTAAAAATCAGTAATTACGCGCATCTAATCCCCACATTAATTTGTTCCTTAACGTGGATAAATAACTTTCATTATTCAGCCTGATCAGATTTAAATGATATCCGGCTTTTTGAATGGTAAAAACGCTGGAAGAATCAATCGTTTCGGTTTTAGAATCGCAGGATACAAGGTAATTCGTGTTCCGGGTTTCTACTTTAAAAGTGAGCTTTCGGTCATCAGAAACAATGATAGGCCGCACATTTAAATTATGTGGCGAAATAGGTGTGATAACGAAATTGCCAGACTGCGGAAAAACAATTGGCCCGCCACAACTTAAAGAATAAGCAGTAGAACCGGTTGGTGTTGAAACGATGATGCCATCGCCCCAGTAAGAATTCAGGAATTCATCATTTAAAAAAGCGTGAACAGTAATCATGGCTGCATTATCGCGCTTATGTATGGTAATATCATTTAAAGCAATGTTCTGGTTCCTGAACACAACAGGCGCTGATTCTATTTGCAGTAAAATCCTGCTGTCAAGCGTGAATTGTTTGTTTATCAAGGCATGAATGGCGGCCGTAATATCGTTTTTGTTAACGCTTGCCAAAAACCCTAACCGGCCAAAATTAATACCAATAACCGGTATGCCAGAATCACGAATAATATCAACTGTGCCTAATATAGTACCATCGCCACCCAGGGTAAGCATTACATCAACACGGCCTTTAATATCTTCGTAACTATTAAAAAGAACATGGTTATCAGAAAAACCGGGTTGATTGCAGATAAAAGAATTTAGTTCTGTATGAACAAAAATTTCTGTTTGATGCAGTATCAAACAATCAAAAACCTGCCTGATAAAAGGTAATACCGACTGGTTGAACGGTTTGCCGTAAACTGCAATCTTCATAAGGAGGTTTATAAGTTGATGTAATTCATCAGTAAATCATATCGGTTCATCGAGTCATCATCAACTTGGGCTTGGTTATATACAGCTTTTACTACATAATCGTAACGGTTAAAACTGGCCAATATAACAGATACTTCCTTTTTATTAATTTTTAGTGTTACCTCTAAACGGGTAGAATCCGGGAAAGAGCGGATGTAAGAACTTAATACCTGTGCTTTGTCTGATTCTACAATTTGTGCCATTTGTGCCATAGAATTGTCTCTGTTATCAATTTCAAGTACAATAATGGCCCCCGGTTCAACTGCGGCAGTTATAGTTGCAAAAGCATCGGTTAAGTTATTGATATGGATTAGGCCAAGGTAATTGTTTTTCATATCCAGCACAGGCAAAATGCTAAGGTGCTGCCCCTGGAACATACGGATAACATCATAAATGTGTTGATTTTCACGTACAAAAATATGAGGTTTTAAAACTGATAATGAACTTACCCGTAATCCCTCATCGGTAATTTCGATCAGGTCATCTTCGGTAATCAAACCCAGGAACTGGTCTTCTTCTACTACAGGAAGCTCGTTTACCCGAAACTCGGCCAGTAACAGATAAACTTTTTCGACCGTGTCTGTAATTTTAACCGTCGGGATGATATCAGAAATCAGTTCGGCAGCAACCATATTAAACTTTAAATTTTTCCAGAAAACCTTTTAATATACGATTAAACTCCTCGGGTTGTTCCATCATAGGTGCATGGCCGCAATGATCCAACCAGGTTAGTTCTGCGTTAGGAAGTAGCTGGTTAAATTCTACAGCAACTTCCGGTGGCGTAATTTTATCATTTTTACCCCAGATTAAGGCAACAGGTATATGTATTTTATGTAAATCTTTAGCCATATTATGGCGAATGGCAGATTTAGCCATTGCCAAAAGCCGGATAATTTTGTGGCGGTCGTTAACGCTTGCATAAACCTCATCCACCAATTCTTTGGTTGCTGTTTTTGGGTCGTAAAAAGTGTATTCTACCTTTCCTTTAATAAATTCATAGCTTTCCCTTTTAGGAAAAGAACCGCCAAAAGCATTTTCGTACAAACCAGAACTTCCTGCCAGCACCATTGCTTTTAACTTTTCCGGGTACGACATGGCGTATATGAGCGCTACATGCCCTCCCAAAGAATTACCCAGAACAATAAAATTATCCAGCTCTTTATATTTTACAAACTTATTAATGAATTTAGAAAGCGTTTTTACACCAATAGTTAATAAAGGCATTTCATAAATCGGCAGCATCGGAATAATTACCCGGTATTCTTTACTAAATTCTTCAATAACATATTCCCAGTTACTTAAAGCACCCATTAAACCATGCAGCAATAATAATACTTCACCTTTCCCTTCTTCTACATATCTAAAGCCTTTTTCTTCTTTAACCACAAAGTTCATAAACGTATATTCAAAATAATTTTGCTGCAAGAATAATCAAAACCCAAAAGGCTATCACCATATATCATGTTGCAACGGCTATAAAATTAGCTTTTTTAGAATGGGTTTCTACTAATTGCAATAATATATATTACTGCAATAGCCGCTTTACAATTTCAGAAATTGTTTTTCCGTCGGCCTTGCCGGCCAGTTCTTTATTTGCAGCCCCCATTACTTTGCCCATATCTTTTACGGATGATGCACCTGTTTTTTGAATCAAATCCTGTAAATAAGCGGTAATTTCATCTCTGCCCATTTGTTTTGGCAAATAGGTTTCGATCACATCCATTTCTTCTTTTTCAATCTGGTACAAATCTTCGCGGTTTTGTGCCTTGTAAATATCAGCCGATTCTTTTCGCTGTTTTACCAGTTTTTGCAAAACTTTCAGTTCCGTTTCTTCTGATATAACTTCTGATGCGCCTTTTTCTGTACGTGCCAGCAACAAGGCAGATTTGATCGCCCTTAATCCTCTTAAACGCGCATCATCTTTAGCCAGCATGGCTTTTTTTATATCCTGGTCTATTGTTTCGATTAACATGCTTCTTTTATCGGTGTTTTTTTTGTGTTACAAATAATATACGCTTTATTACTTGCGCACAAAGGTAACACCATTTGCCTGCGCCGCAGGCATAATTGTTAAATCGTTGATATTAACATGGGCCGGGCGGGAAACAACAAACCAAATCGTTTCGGCAATATCGGCAGCAACCAACGGTTCAAAACCTTCATAAACCTTTTTTGCCCTTTCGGTATCGCCCTTAAACCTGATGTTAGAAAAATTGGTTTCAACAGCGCCCGGATTTACTGCCGTAACTTTAATTCCATGAGGCAGCAAATCAATCCGCATGGCTTTGTTTAAGGCATCAACAGCATGTTTGGTTGCGCAATAAACATTGCCGTTTGGGTAAACTTCTTTCCCAGCAATAGAACCTAAATTAACAATATGTCCGCGGCCGTTAGCAACCATCCAGTTGGAAACTATTTTAGTTGCGTACAATAAGCCTTTAATATTGGTATCAATCATCTGGTCCCAATCATCAAAATTCCCAAGGTTTACTGGCTCTAAACCTTTGCTTAAACCAGCATTGTTAACCAGCACATCTACCTTTTTCCAGGCTTCGGGCAAAACTTCTAAATTATGCGATACTGCTGCTTTATCTCGTATATCGAAAACAGATACCGCAATTTCGGTATTGTATTGAATGTTTAATGCTTCTGCCAGTTTTTCTAATTTTTCTGACTGCCGGCCGGTTAAAATCAAACTATAACCTTCCCGGGCAAAAACATGTGCACAAGCTTCGCCAATGCCAGAACTTGCCCCTGTAATTAATGCAATTTTGTTCATAAAAGAAGTATTAGGTCAAAGCACAATAAATGCTTTTAATGCGAAATTGTGTTTCTAAATTTATTCAAAGATTAAACTAAACACAATATTGTGCAGATATAGTTTTTCCAACGGACTGGCATAAGGGTTGCTTTCAGGATATAAAACACTGCTGAAGGAATTGGAAAGCTTGATTTCGGGAGAAAGCTTAAAGTATTCCAGATAAATATCGCAGCCAAAACCAGCTACATAAGAAGAAAAATTACGGACGTTTTTAAGTTTTCTTTCCAAAGGAGCTAAATCTGCTTCGTTCTGTTTGCCCTGGTTGCCGATACCAAAAGCATATTTGGCGCCACCAATTATATACGCTCTGAAATTTCCGATCCGATTAGATTTTAGTTTAAGTTCAAGCGGAAATTCTGCTTGTGTTGTCGATACGATCATTTGTTTATCAGGAGCCAGGTCTTGTGTCTGGTACTGATAGTTAATTGCCCGGTCGGCAAAAACCAAAGTTGGCACAGTACGAATTTCCAGATTATCGGTAACACTGTAACGCGCCAGAAAACCCAAAGCAAAACCGCCTGTGCCCGGCGAACTAATGCCACTTAAAGAATCCGTAACATAATGGTTTGTTCCCTGATCGTAATAAGGTGTACGCCAGTTGGGTTTCTTTAAAATTTTGTAAGATGAATTTACATATTGAAAAGTGTATCCGAAAGAAAAATTATTTTGGTCTGCGCCGCCAGCCCAAGCCTGGACAACCCGTTGCGCAGAAACTGTTAGAGATAAAAAAAACAGTGCTAAAAAGAGTATATATCTGCAAATCATTTAACGCCGGTATAAACAGAACAAATGCCAAACGCCAATGGCCGGTTTTTGGTATTCTTGAATCCTACTTTCGCCATTAATCCTGTAAAACGTTCCCCGTCAGGAAAAGCAGCTACAGATTCTGGCAGATAAGAATAAGCACGCGCATCTTTAGAAAATAATTTACCGATAAATGGCGTAATATAATTGAAGTAAAAATTATACAAATGTTTGATTGGAAACACTTTAGGTTTTGAAAACTCCAGGATAACCGCTTTTCCGCCTGGTTTTAATACGCGGCACATATCGGCTAATCCTGCTTCCAGGTTTTCAAAATTACGAACGCCGTAAGCAACCGTAACCGCATCAAACCGGTTGGCATCAAAAAGAAGTTTTTCAGAATCGCCTAAACGAACTTCAAAACGATTGCCCATGCTTCTTTTATCGATCTTTTTTTGTGCGATGTTTAACATTCCCTGCGAAATATCTACGCCGATTATTTTTTTTGGTTGCAAAATTTTAATCGCCTCAAAAGCAAAATCCCCAGTCCCGGTTGCAACGTCTAAAATTAGTTGCGGCTTGTCTTTTTTCAGTTCGTTGATGGCTATTTTCCGCCAGATAATATCAATCCCAACCGACAAAAAATGGTTAAGAAAATCATAAGTTTTAGAAATATTGTTGAACATATCGGCCACCTGTTCTTTTTTGGTAACCTGTTCGTTTTGATAAGGCGTGATCGTTTTATTCATGCTGATGTTTCAAAGATGCAAATAAATAGGTGGTAAAAGAAGCATCATCAAACAGAAAGCGTGGAGAACAAATCAGTAATATCCAACTGATTGGTAAACATCTGTATATTTCCGTTTTCATCCTTCGGCCACAAATTACGTGGCCTGTCCCAATACAATTCTACGCCGTTTTTATCAGGATCATCCAAATAAATTGTTTCAGAAACACCGTGATCAGCAAGTCCTGTAATCGGATATTTCGCTTCAACCAAACGTTTTAAAATTATCGCAAGATCTTTTCTCTCCGGATATAAAATCGCTGTATGATATAATCCAGGTGCATTTTTCGATGCTGGTGCCGAGCCTTTACTTTCCCAGGTATTTAAGCCAATATGATGATGATAACCACCGGCAGAAATAAAAGCTGCCTGGTCGCCATACTTTTGCATCAGTTCAAAACCCAGCAATCCGCAGTAAAAATCCATCGAACGCTGCAAATCGCTTACTTTTAAATGCACATGTCCAATACGTGTTTGAGCAGGAATTTTGTAATCCATTTCGGGTAATTTTAATTCGACATTAGAATAGCACAAAGTAAAGGCAACTAATTTTAACTTTGTAGAATGATTGTCAAATCTGCTGATTTCGTTTGTAGTAATACACAAATTTCCAAATTACCGCCAGCTACAAAGCCGGAATATGCTTTTATCGGCCGTTCCAATGTTGGTAAATCTTCTTTAATTAATATGCTGACCAGTAAAAAAGGGTTAGCCAAAACATCACAAACGCCTGGTAAAACGCAGTTAATTAACCATTTTTTAATTAATGAAAGCTGGTATATTGTAGATTTGCCGGGTTATGGTTATGCGCGGATTTCTAAAAGTAAAAAGGAAGAATGGAACAAATACATCCGTAATTATTTAGAGAAACGGGAAAACCTGCAATGCGTTTTTATTTTGATTGACAGCCGGTTGGAACCGCAGAAAATCGATTTGGAGTTTTGTGCTTCACTTGGCGAACGTGGTATTCCTTTTGTAATTACTTTTACCAAGGCTGATAAACAAGGAAAAGTAAAAACAGATCAAAACGTTGCCAAATTTCGTAAAGCGATGTTAGCCTTTTTTGAAGAAGTACCGCAACATTTTATCACTTCCGCTGAATTACAAACAGGCCGGGACGAGATTTTGAATTTTATTGATGAAGTGAACCAAAAGTTTGATGTGAACGATGTTTCAATTTATCAGCCGGACCAGGATTAGTTACTATTTTAAATGAAAAAATATTTTTCCCTCGTTACTTTTTCGCATACTATTTTTGCCATGCCGTTTGCTTTTATCGGCTTTTTCCTGGCAGTTACTACAACAGATCATGTTTTTTCAGCTTTTAAATTAATATTAATGCTGTTCTGTATGGTTTTTGCCCGAAGCGCTGCTATGGCATTTAACCGTTATTTGGATCGAGATATTGACGCTAAAAATCCAAGAACCAAAGTCCGTGATATTCCAGCCGGAAGAATTAGTGCACAAGCAGCTTTAACATTTACCCTAATTAATTGCCTGCTTTTTATAATTACAACCTGGTTTATCAATCCGCTTTGTTTCTATTTATCGCCTGTTGCTTTGCTTGTAGTTTTGGGTTACAGCGCTACCAAACGCTTTACTTTTTTGTGCCATTTGGTTTTAGGTTTAGGGCTGAGCCTCGCCCCTATTGGCGCTTATTTAGTTGTAACCGGCGCTTTTGCTACGCTGCCAATTTTATTTTCGGCTTCGGTCCTATGCTGGGTAAGCGGTTTCGATATTATTTATGCTTTACAGGATGAAGATTTTGATAGAGAACAAAAATTACATTCCATTCCTTCACGTTTAGGAAAAGTAAATGCGTTAAACCTTTCTACTTTTTTGCATGTTTTATCAGCCGTTTTTGTAATTATCCCTGCGTTTCTTACGCATGTAAGCTGGCCTTATTATGTTGGTTTAATTGTTTTTTGTTCGATGTTGATTTATCAACATAGTTTAGTAAAACCACACGATCTAAGCCGTGTTAACTTTGCTTTCATGACGACTAATGGCATTGCCAGTGTTGTTTTTGCGGTGTTCTTTTTGATCGACCGGCTGTGGATTCGGTAAAAACAATCGATAAAATGTAAAGCCAACAGAAAAACATCAAGAATGCATACTTCTTTTACCGGTTATATTTTGGTGTTATTGTTTTACAACAAATACAGGCTGATCATCAGGGAATAAAAACTTAGTGATAAACGGGCCTTCTTCTATTAAAGCTTTTAATCCTTTTGCAGTTTTAGGGACCACATAAACCAATTGTGTTTCCAATGATTCGCCCAATGCTAATCTTTGATCAAGTTTAATTTGGGTTCCCCGCAATTGTTCAAGTATTTGTTGTGCTTTGGCAGAATTAGGATACAAATTTCCCTTGGCATCAATTAAATGAACCCGAGGTTCTGATGGCTTTTGTGCTATACCTCTTGCATGGTTAGACATTTTTATATGTAAAACTATCCGTGCGCTATCAGCACTCATTCCAGCTATTTTCTTTGTAAGTTCATTTTCTCTATCAATACTTGTAACCGTAGCACACCAATCGTCAAAGCAAACATCTGTACCAAATGGAATGGTTGTATAAGAACTTTTAAAGTAGAAAATGATCCATATCAAGCTATAACCTAAAATAATAGACACAAGTATTTTAAACGTTTGCCGGATTGGTTTTCCTTTTAATGCTTTAACAATTAAAGCAATTAGTAAAAACAGTAAGGACAAAATTGATAGAAGAAAAATTAAAGACTTCATAACAAAATAGGATTTACTTTTTTTCAACATTAATTTTAAAAACCCGTTCAAATTTTATTACATACTTCTTTTATCAGATAAAAATTGATAAAGATTAAAAGCAAAATTTATAGGCATAAAAGAAGCATTATAAGTTTTGTTCTAAAACTTAAATAAGTTTTTAAATTGAAGTTTTATTTTTGTAAGAAGTAAGATAAGCAATCAAAGTATAAACCGCACTAATAACTAAAACAGCAAATACAAAATTGATCATTGTATCACTTACCGAATGAGATATGCTATCAATCTGAATAAAAACATAAACCATATAAACAATTGCAATTGCAAAGATCATCCAGCCGATCCAAGTTGTAGGAATGAAAAAAATCCCCTTTCGTTTAAACCAATTCAAATTCAACATTAGTTTTCAGATTAAATAAATTGTTAAAATAATCAAGGATATAATAAGAGTTACAATATTTACAATTACCGTTTTTGCAAATTGAAATGTTCTTAATTTGCCAAACACTAAGTAAATTTTTCTTATGCTTAATATATTAATTATCGATAGCAGAATCGGTATTGCGATAAATAAAAGCGGAGACAAGTATTTATTTTCAGTTTTAAATTCTTCAATATTAAAATTCAAAGTTGAATGAGGCATGAAATAACTTTTCATGAACAACATACAAGCAATATAAACAGGAATACTTAGCCACCACAAATTTAAAACATTTCTGTGCTTTATCTTGCTGATTGTTTCGGCCAATAATTCCTGATGTTTAAGTTCAGTAATTTGTGGCTTTGATATTTGCATTAGCGTTTTCTCAAAATCGTCCATCTTGTAATTAATAATCCAAAAAGTTAAATTTGGTTGCACTTTATTCGTAACTTTTCTACACCTCTTGATAACAATGATTTTAAAGTGCCTTCTTTTATCCCCAAGATTTCTGCTATTTCTTTATTGTCTTTTCCTTCAAAATAGCGCAAGGCGATCACTTCCTGATATTTTATTGGCAACTTTTTTAAATGTTCAAGTATTGCCAAAAATTGGTTGTGGCGGAGCAACTCATTATCTAATATCTTCTTATCTTCTTCAAAGTAATTGTTAAATTGCAATAGGTTTTCAAATGTATTTCGTTCAAAAAGAGAAGTATGCTTTTGCTGATTCCTGTAGTACAAGTTTACTTCATTGGTTGCAATGCGATAAAGCCAAACTTTTATAGAAATGCCCCGATATGAAAACTGATGTATATGGATAAACGCTTTAAGAAATGTATCGGCAGCAATATCGGCAGTATCATCAAAACTTCCAATCCGCCGAAAAATATATCCAAAAACAGGTTTATAGTACAAATCAAAAATCCCTGAAAAATGTAAAGGGTTACTTTTAATTTTATCTAAGATTTGCTTTTCCGACACTTGATTAATTGATCTTGAGATTCAATAATACCAAAGTGGGTTTTTGGTTGCAATAAATTGATTGTTAAAGTTTATGAATTGATTGAGTTGGAAAAAACCCTTCAAACCAACCTTTCGTCCCAAAAGTAATTCTCCGTCCTAACCAAACTAACTTTGCTTTCAAAAACAGGATGTTTAGTGTTGATCAAATAGTTATATTCCTGAGAAATAATAGCTGAAGGAACTTTTAGAATAAGCGAGCGCTTGCTTTTGTACCAATCACTCCCAATTTGCTGCAATTTTGAATAAGCGCTAATGCTCCTCCAAGTTTCAGGCAAATCATTTTGACGAATAGTGGTAATCAAACTTTCTTCATCAGCAATAGAAATAATCAGCATACGATAAGCAAAAGCCGGCATAATATTATTTCGATGTACAACCAATTCCAATGTAGAAAGCGAACGGGAACTTCCGGTATAAATAACAAATTGATTAGCTTTGTTCCATCGGTTTGCTGCTCCCGAAGCGGTTAATTCTTGGGCAAATGCTTCTTTTACAATCCTAAAAACCTCCATTTATTCAGACATTATCGCCATATTCCATGCCTGTAAGCTGATCGTCAATAAATTTCATACCACTGTTTGTATGTAAAAAAGTAATCGGTGCTTGTTTATCAAAATAAAAGTTCTCGGTTTCCAGCCATTTGATAAAACTTTCGGGTTTGCCAAAAACCTCAATTCCATGGCGGATAAGCGACAATGCAACCAAAGCATGTTCCTTAATACTGGCTTTAATCTGGGCATCGGGCTTTGTATAAGTGCGATAAGTTTTTACGCTGATATCCAGCCAGTCTGCTATTTTTTCATCGGTAAAAGAAGTAATATCTTTTATCGCTTTAAAATGCCGGTAATCAGCCTGGTTGTTTCGGATCAGGCCCATTGTAACAGCCGGGTCAATTTTGGATGGGATATAATTTAGCATGGGTTCTTCAAATATTTCCATCTCCAAATTTAGTAATTTTCCCTTTTTAAAAAAGTAATATTTCCTATTTTATTTCTAAAATTCTGAATACTTCTTTTACCGCCTATAATTTTGGTAAATTGTATTTGCTAAATTTGCGCGTTAATCCTATCTAAAATGATCCTCAAAAAAGAGAAAAAATATATCCCTCAAAACCTCGAAATTAAGTGGGAAAACTTAGAGCCGATGTTTACCGAATTAGAAAATCGTCAAATTAATTCCGTTACTAATTTAGAACAATGGCTGCGCGACCGAAGCGAACTGGAAGCTGCTTTGGAAGAAGATTTCGCCTGGCGCTACATCCGCATGACCTGCGATACAACAAATGAAGAACTGCTGCAAAGCTTCCAATATTTTGCTACTGAAATTGAACCTAAAATTGCTCCGTTAAACAATGAATTGAATAAAAAACTGATAGACAATCCGTTTAAAGATCAGTTGAATGAAGAGAAATACTTCATTCTGATACGTGGAATCAAGAAATCTTTAGAGTTGTTCCGCGAAGACAATATTCCGCTGCAAACAGAATTGCAGGTAGAAGCACAAAAATATCAGTCTATAACCGGCGCCATGTCGGTTTTTATTGATGACAAAGAATATACCTTAGAACAAGCTGCGGTATTTTTAAAAGGCATCGACCGCGAAAAACGCCAGCAGGTTTGGGAAAAAATTACCTTCCGCCGTTTGCAGGACAAAGATCAGTTGGATACTCTTTTTAACCACCTAAAAACAGTACGCCATCAGGTTGCCTTAAATGCCGGTTTTGAAAACTTTCGCGATTATATGTTCCAGGCTTTAGGCCGTTTCGATTACACGCCGCACGATTGCTATAAATTCCATGAAGCGATCGAAACCGAAATTGTTCCGATTTTAAAAGAACAAGCCGAAAAACGCAAAGCAGCTTTAGGTTTGGAAACCTTGAAACCTTGGGATACCGAAGTAGATATTTCAGGAAAACCTGCTTTAAAACCTTTTCAAAGCGGAGAAGAATTGATTGGAAAATCGATCAGATGTTTTAATAATATCAATCCGGATTTAGGCGAAAAACTAAATACAATGCGCGAATACGGGCTTTTTGATGTAGAAAGCCGAAAAGGCAAAGCGCCGGGCGGTTATAATTATCCGCTGGCAGAAACCGGTGCCCCTTTTATCTTCATGAATTCGGCCGGAACTTTTCGCGATTTAACTACGATGGTTCATGAAGGCGGACACGCAATTCATACTTTTTTAACGGCTGGCTTGGAGCTGAATGATTTTAAACATTGTCCGAGCGAAGTTGCAGAATTAGCTTCCATGTCGATGGAATTGATTTCTATGGATAACTGGAATGTTTATTTTGATAACGAAGAAGATTTAAAACGTGCCAAACGCGATCAGTTGGTTGATGTTTTGAAAACACTTCCCTGGGTTGCCGTGGTTGATCAGTTTCAGCATTGGATTTATACCAATCCGGATCATACAACTGAAGAAAGAACCGAAGCCTGGATGCAAATTTTTGAACGTTTTGGTGCCAGCTTTGTAGATTGGAGCGACCATCGCGAAGCCGAACAAAACTTGTGGCAAAAACAGTTGCACATTTTTGAAGTTCCGTTTTATTATATCGAATACGGAATGGCGCAACTTGGTGCAATTGCGGTTTGGAAAAACTACAAGGAAAATCCGGAAAAAGGCTTGCAGCAATACCTGGATGCTTTAAAGCTCGGTTACACCAAAACCATTACCGAAATTTACGAAACTGCCGGTATTAAATTTGATTTTAGTGCAGCATACGTAAAAGAACTGGCTGCTTTTGTAAAAGCAGAAATGGAGAAAATTTAATTTACCTATTTTTACCCGGTAAAAACAGTATGTTGTACTTTACGTTCATACTGTTTTTACCGGATATTTTTATTTGTGAGGGCAAAGAGCAACAGCCGTACGCATTTTTAAAACGACTATGACTACTTACACTGCGCTCATTATACTTAGCGGACTGGTTATTTTTTCTTACCTGTTCGATCTTATTGCTAAAAGGACCCGCGTTCCGGCAGTTTTGCTGCTGCTTGCTTTGGGCATTGGCCTGCACTTCCTGGTTACCTATATCGGTTTTAAAACATTTAATTTTTTAACCATTTTACCGGCATTAGGTACCATTGGTTTAATTCTGATTGTTTTAGAAGGCGCACTGGAACTTAAATACGACAAAGAAAAAAACGGGTTGATCCTTCGTTCTTTTTTTTCCGCATTAACCATTTTAGTAAGTACAAGTATCGTTTTAGCGCTTATTTTGCAACATCTTTCGGGCAATACTTTCTCGGCCTGTTTTTTAAATGCCATTCCTTTCAGTATTGTCAGTTCGGCAATTGCCATTCCGTCTTCCAAAGCGATGGAAGACCACAAAAAAGAATACATTGTTTACGAAGCTTCTTTTTCTGATATTCTGGGCATTGTGCTGTTTAATTTTATGCTGAACAATCCCAGTGTTAAAGCAGGTTCTTTCGTTAATCTTGGGATCGAAACTTTTTCCATACTTCTTTTATCGGTAGTTTCCTGTTTATTTATGCTGTATCTGCTGAGCCGTTTACAGCATCATGTTAAGTTTTTCCTGATAATTTCTATCCTGATATTAGTTTATGCTTTTGGGGAGCAATTTCATTTATCGGCATTAATCCTGGTGCTGGCTTTTGGCTTGTTTCTAAACAATGCCAACCGGATTAAACTAAAATGGTTCAGAAAATACTTTTTATATCCAAAACTTTCGCGCGATTTACGCCAGCTTTTCCAGTTATCCGCAGAAAGTGCTTTTATTATCCGTACTTTTTTCTTCGTGATATTTGGTTTCACTATGAATTTACAGGAACTGATAAACCTGGAAGTGCTGGAATATGGGGTTGTAATTTTGGTTGCGATTTACCTGATCCGTTTTATCAGCCTAAAATATATAGGCAAAACAGAACTGCTGCCCGAAATATTTATTTCGCCCCGGGGTTTAATTACTATTTTATTATACTACAATTTGCCGGATAATTTGAAGCTAAAAGGAATTGAAACAGGATTATTATTTTTAATTATCCTGGGGACCAGCATTATTATGAGCTTAGGTTTATTACTTTCGGGAAAAAAAGAAGCACCAGAACCTATATTTGACTAATTACCCTTACAAATACTTCATCAAATTTTAATCCGCCTCAAATGTCAGCCTCAAAACCAGTTCAAAATCAAAACGGAGAAATTATTTTTACCGGAACAGATACAGCTGTATCTATCTTATTTAACTACTTAAAAGCAGGCAAAAGTACCGAAGCTTTTTTGGAAGAGTATCCGCAGATTAACTTAGAACAAGTGCTGGATGTACTTGAACTGGCAGAAGATCAGCTTACAACAACTCTTTCCAACTGAGTTACTTCGGCAAATTTATTTTTTCTTTCTGCTGAAAATACCGCTGTTCCAGTTTTCTGTTTGCAAAAACGGTTGCTGATCGATCCACATCAGCCAAAAAGCAGTTACCAAAATACCCAAAGCGGAACCGGCTGTTACATCAACCAAAAAATGTTCGCTTAAATACATGCGCGAATACGCTACCAGAACAGCCAGTAGCAGCATTAACGGCCCCCACCATTTCTTTTTAGCAACATAAGTTAACACAAGGGCGGCCGTAAAAGCAGAAACCGAATGGCCTGATGGAAAGCTGTTGGTATCTAACATAACTACTCCTTTTACCATATAAATTCCGCTTAGTTTTTTTGCAAAGAACAAATGTGGCCTCGGGGCCTGTACCAAATGTTTAATGGTTTGAGAAATGATAAACGTAAGTAAGTAACTGGAAGCCAGTAAAAACCCTTTTCTGTAATTGATAAGAATTACAATACCAGAAATAATTATACAACCTGCACTTGCGCCCAACTGGGTAACACGGGTAAAAAAAACATCGGTAAAAACAGTATGGATACGGTTAACAGCAAAATACAACTCTTCTTTTGTAAAAAAGAACATTAGTAAAATACATAAAGCCAGTAAAATCAAATATGGGTATAGTAATGAACTGGTTTTGTTTAAAAAATGCTGCAATTTAACTTTCATTCGTACAAATTAATGCGTTCTCGTTAATAGTATGGTTATTTTTGATAAGTTTGATTAAACTGCCAACACAATAATACAGTAAATGAACAAAAGTATATTCCGAAAAAAATCTGTTTCTAAATTATTGGAAGACCTTGCCTCCGGCGACAGCGAACATCAGCAAGGCGGCAAATTGAATAAAGTCCTTCGCACAAAAGATTTAACCTTTATGGGCATTGCAGCCGTTATTGGCGCGGGTATTTTTTCTACCATCGGCGTAGCATCTTATAACGGTGGCCCGGGTGTAACCATACTTTTTGTAATTACTGCCATTACCTGCGGTTTCTCTGCCTTGTGTTATGCTGAATTTGCTTCGCGGATACCGGTTTCGGGCAGCGCTTACACGTATGCTTATGCTTCTTTTGGCGAACTGATTGCCTGGATCATCGGTTGGGATTTATTGATGGAATATGCCATTGGGAACATTGCCGTTGCCATTTCCTGGAGTAAATATTTTACTAATTTGATGGAAGGCTTCCATATTCATATTCCGGGGTTTTTAACGATGGATTATCTTTCTGCTTACCGCGGTTCCGAAGCTTTGCAAAAACTTAAAACCGGAAGTGCTGCAATAGACCAAAACACAAAACTGGCAGCAGCGGCATGGACAAGCGCACCGCAAATAGGAAGTTTAAAACTTATTGCAGATGTGCCTGCCTTACTGATTGTTTTTATTATTACCTGGCTGGTTTATGTCGGTATCAAAGAAACCAAGAAAGCAACCAATGCCATGGTGATGCTTAAAATTGCGGTCGTCCTGGGCGTAATTGTCCTCGGCTTTTTTTATGTAACGCCAGCTAACTGGCACCCGTTTTTACCAAACGGATTTGCCGGCGTAATGAAAGGTGTTTCGGGTGTATTTTTTGCTTATATTGGTTTTGATGCCATTTCTACTACTGCGGAAGAATGCGAAAACCCGCAACGCGATCTGCCCCGCGGTATGATTTATTCGCTCATTATCTGTACTGTTTTATATATCCTGATTGCGCTGGTTTTAACCGGAATGGTAAATTATAAAGAATTACAGGTAGAAGATCCGCTGGCATTTGTTTTTGCACGCATCGGTTTAAAAAACATCAGTTATGTAATTTCCATCAGTGCGGTTATTGCAACTGCAAGCGTTTTGCTGATTTTCCAGATGGGCCAGCCACGCATTTGGATGAGTATGAGCCGCGATGGTTTGCTGCCAAAAGCTTTTTCGCGCATCCACCCAAAATATCAAACGCCTTCTTTTGCAACTGTAGTTACCGGTTTTGTAGTTGCTGTTCCGGCTTTGTTTTTAAACCTGACGGAAGTAACCGATCTGACCAGCATCGGAACTTTGTTTGCTTTTGTACTGGTTTGCGGCGGTGTTTTACTGTTGCCAAAAGATGAGGAAATACCGGAAGCAGGAAGCCATAAAAAATTTAAAATCCCTTACGTCAACTCTAAATTTATTGTACCTGTTTTATTTTTGATCGGCCTGGTTGTTTTCTGGAAGCCTTTTATTGCATTATTTCACTATACAGGAGATCAGGATAAATTGCCGTACTTTCTGTTTATTGGGCTTTCTGCCATCATAACGGTTTTGGCTTTCATCAAAAATTTATCACTTATTCCCGTTTTAGGTTTAGTAAGCTGCTTTTATTTAATGACTGAATTGGGTTATACCAACTGGCTCCGTTTTTTAATCTGGCTGGTTATTGGCCTGGTTATTTATTTTACTTACAGCTATCGGCATAGTAAATTAAATGCAGCCAGTTAAGCTGATGCTTCTTTTAGCACACAAATTTTTATGTGCTAAAAGAAGCATTAAATATTAATGGGTACGAATTCTGTTAATGGTTATTGTTTCCGGATCGGCCAATAAAAGCGGAACTTGCTCAACAGTTACAAAGCTTAGGTCGAGGCCAAAACCACGTTCTTCAGAAAGGCTAAGGTTTTTCAGGATGAAATAATATTCCATTATAAAATGTTCTATAAAAGAAAGATTATGGGACCTGGACAATACTTTTTCCAAAATAATAAACCTGAAATCGCCCACAATTTTATATTTATTAAGCGAAGTATATTTACTGGTAATATCTACTTCGCCATTTTTAACCAAATCTTCCACTACTTTTCTAAACAGTAAATTAATACGCTGCTCTACCCTGAAACCTAATTTAAAATCAATTCTGATTAGTTTATTAGGCACTAAAAAATCTACTTTATACTCCCGTATATAAGGTTCGTCCATTACATCAACGTGTACAAGCCAATAAATATCTGCCCGTTTAGGTTGTTTCTGTAAGATGGAATAAATGATCTTAGATTCGATCTCCGAAGTAAAATTAGCACTTGTTAAATACACTAATTGCGAAGCAAATTTAGGAACAGACTCATCATCACTCAATTGCTTGATAATTTCATAGTAGTCGCTCAGTTCAATAAACTTCACATAACGGTTTCTAATCCTTCGTGCAGTATGCCAGGTCCACATTACCGAGAACAGGAAACAACCAATCATTACAGCAAACCAGCCTCCATGAACAAACTTGACTAAGTTACTTGCAAAAAAAGCTCCTTCTATCAGCACAAAGACTACTAAAAATAAGTACACTAAATAATTAGGGTATTTTTTGCGCTTCAGATACACCGATACTAATATAGTAGTCATCAGCATGGCAATGGTAATACTTAAACCATAAGCAGATTCCATTCTTTCCGATCTTCTGAAAATAGCTACAACAGCCAGACAGCCTGCACACAGCAACCAATTAACACTCGGCACATATAACTGTCCTTTTTGCATGCTCGGATAATTAATCCTTACTTTAGGCCACAGGTTTAACCTTACAGCTTCTGATATCAGGGTAAAAGAACCTGATATTAAAGCCTGACTGGCAATAACAGCAGCCATAGTGGCAATACCGATACCAAAAATAAGGAACCAGGCCGGCATAATTTCATAAAAAGGATTGCGGCCTCCTAACTTCAAGCCCTCATGGTGCAATAACCATACAGACTGCCCTAAATAATTAAGGATCAGACAGGTTTTAACATAAACCCAGCTTACACGTATATTTTCCCTGCCACAATGGCCAAGATCAGAATATAAAGCCTCGGCACCTGTTGTACATAAAAACACCGCTCCCAGAATAAGAAAAGCATTAGGATCATGCGCCAATAGCTGATAAGCATAATAAGGGTTTATTGCTTTAAAAATACTGGGCATCTGGATGATGTAGGAAAGGCCGAGAACACCCATCATAGTGAACCAAATAAGCATAATAGGGCCAAAAGCTTTACCAACTAAAGATGTACCATACTTCTGGATTAAAAATAACCCGGCAATAATTGCTACCACGATATATATAGTTGGCAGGCCTTTATAAAGAATATCAAGCCCTTGTATAGCCGAAGAAATGGTAATTGGTGGTGTAATAATACCATCGGCCAATAAGGCACAGCCTCCTATTACGGCCGGAACGATTAACCATTTAGCCTTTTTACGGACCAAAGAGAACAAAGAAAAAATGCCCCCTTCCCCTTTATTGTCTGCCTGAAGGGTTATTACCACGTACTTTAAGGTTGTTTGAAGGGTCAGTGTCCAGAAAATACAGGACATTCCTCCTAAAATTAATATATTAGAAATAGGCTGATTGCTAACAATGGCTGTAAAAACATACAATGGCGATGTACCAATATCACCATAAATTATTCCTAAACTTATTAAAAAACCGGCAGCAGATAATTTGTGTAGATCTTTGTGATTCACGATTTAAATAAAGTTAAACTACTTAAAATAATATTACATTTATAACAAATACAAAACATATCTGCCTAAAAATATGGCACGAATTTAGACATTTTACAGATGTTAAATATTGTTAAATAAATACTGTTTTTATCGATGTTATTTTTAGTGCGTAAGTAAATCTATACTTTTGATTGCAAATATTTACATGAAACAAATCTACTCTATTTTCTATACCCTGTTGGTTTTGCTATCGGCAACGTTGCTAATGGGTTTTGTATTGAAAAAAAATGTTTCAGTAAAAGCGGGTTTTGATAGTATCCCATCCAGGTTTCAACTAAAAGCGGAACGTGTTTCTTATCTAAAAAATGGTCTAAAAGCAATCATTCCTGCTGTTAAACCTGTTCAAAATCAAGTAAATACACCTAAACAAAACCCTGTAAGAATAGAAAATGAAAAACTGCTTACAGACGTTAGCATCTTTCCGAACCCCATTACAGATAAGCTTTACCTTACTTACAACGTCCGCAAAAACACTACTGTTTCTATAAAAATAATGGATGTGTTAGGTAACGAAGTAATTACATTAATGTCTCAGCGGGTAGAGGCCGGCGAACAAAAAAATACGTTTCAATTGAGCAATAGATTGTCCAGCGGGTTTTATTTTGTAAGGATGATTGTAGGTACAGAGTCTGTAATTAAACGCATTTCTGTACTGTAACAGCTATTTTATAACGAAGGCGCTATCGTTTTATACAGATAGCGCCTTTTTATTTTTTAGTTTTGGCACAAACTTTTATAAAAATGAAGATTATTGCCATCGGCAGGAACTATGCAGAACATGCCAAAGAATTAAATAACCCTGTACCTGCAGCACCGGTTATTTTTATGAAACCTGATACTGCCCTATTAAAAGACAATAAACCTTTTTATCATCCTGGGTTTTCGGAAGATATTCATCACGAAATAGAAATCGTATTAAAAGTAAGCAAGGAAGGCAAAAATATCAGTGAAAAGTTTGCTTCTACTTATTATGACGAGCTTGCTTTAGGGATTGATTTTACTGCACGGGACATACAACAGCGCCAGAAAGAAAAAGGCCTACCCTGGGAGTTAGCTAAAGCCTTTGATAATTCTGCACCAGTAAGCAATTTTGTGCCTAAGTCTAATTTTCCTGATATCTATCAGATTAATTTTCATTTGGATATAAACCAGGAAACACGGCAGACAGGAAACACTAAAGATTTGCTTTTTTCTTTTGAACAGATCATCGTTTTTGTATCACAATACATCACTTTAAAAAAAGGGGATTTGATTTTTACAGGAACCCCGGCAGGTGTATCCCGCGTAAAAGCTGGCGACCACCTGGAAGGTTACCTGGAAAATGAAAAACTGCTTGATTTTTTTGTGCGATAAGATGTTTAATAAATTTTTATTGGGGTTTTGTTCGCTATTTGTTTTTTACAATCATTTAACAGCACAAATTTTAACACAAAGTACCAGTTTACCGCAAAGTATTTACCGCTATCCGCAAGATTATTTTCGTTACCCTTTAGATTTACCGCCCAGTACCGCCGGTTCTTTTGGTGAGTTAAGGCCGAACCATTTTCATTCCGGCCTGGATTTTAAAACCAATCAGCGTACGGGCTACCCGATCCATGCAGTTGCTGATGGTTATGTTGCACGTATTCGTGTTCAATATGGTGGTTTTGGTTTGGCTGTTTACATTGCTCATCCCAATGGCTATACTTCTGTTTATGGCCATCTGGATCATCTTACAGCAGAGTTAACCAAAATTATTAAAGATTATCAGTATAAAAACCAGACCTGGGAAGCAGATATTCTTTTAGAACCAACACAAGTTCCGCTACAAAAAGGAGATGTTTTTGCCTGGTCTGGCAATGCCGGCGCTTCTGGCGGCCCGCATTTGCATTTTGAATTGCGGGACACACAAACAGAGCAAACCATCAACGCACAATTATTTGGCTTAACTATTCCGGATCGTGTTCCGCCTACTATTTATTCTATTGCTGCTTATCATCTCAACAGAAAACCTTTCAGCGAAAACACAACAAAGCAGTTTGTTGCAGTTACAGGTTCTGCAGGAAATTACCGGTTAAAAGAAGCATCGCCAATTAAATTAAGCGGAGAATCTGCTTTTGGTATCACCACCAATGATATGAACAGTAGTTCGTTAAACCATAATGGCATTTATTCTATTCAGCTAAATGCTGATGGAAAAGTGGTTTATGTTTTTACGGTTGACCGTTTTGCTTTTGATCAAACCCGTGCCATTAACTCGCACATAGATTATCCTGCTTTTTTAACTTCTGGCCGGTGGGTGCAGAAAAGTTTTGTTGATCCCGGAAACCAGATCGGTTTATACAACGGCACTCAAAACCGCGGCGTTATTAATTTTAATGATGATGCATTCCATGATATGGAATATATAGTAAAAGATATTGCAGGAAATACTTCGGTACTTAAATTTCAGGTAAAATCATCGCCGCCGGCAATAACAGAAACGGTTGCTGCAAAAGGCAGTTTTTTTAAGTTCGACCAGCAAAATATTTTTTCTACAGAGCTGGTTAAAGTAATTATCCCTGCCGGAAGTTTGTATGATAACCTGAATTTTATTTACAGTACCCTACCCCGTAAAACCGGTGCTTATTCTGTTGTCCATCGCATTCATAATCGTTTTACCCAACTCAATAATAGCATTGAACTTTGGATAAAACCAGATGTTTCGCTTGGTGCCAATGCTGATAAAGCTGTTATTGTAAATACAGGCGGCGGCTGTTTTGGAGGAGTTTTTAAAGATGGTTATGTAAAAGCAAGCATCCGGGAGTTTGGGAATTATTATATTGCGATAGATACAATTGCACCAGTTATCACACCTGTTAACATCTCCGAAGGAAAAAATATGTCTGCGACAAGTAATATGATATTTCGGATAAGCGATAACTTATCAGGAATAAAAACTTATAAAGCTTATATTGACGGGCAGTGGGTTTTATTGGAGCATGATTATAAAACCAAAACGTTTCGTTATTTTTTTGATGAACATTGCCCGGCCGGAAAACATAAACTGGAAATGGTAGTTACGGATTTAAAAGATAATGTAAAAAAACTGACACTGATTTTTTACCGGTAAAAGAAGCATTAGAACAAATACAGCATATGAAAAACACAGTTTTAAAAGAAGGTGATAAAGCACCAGGCTTTACTGCCAAAGACCAAAACGGAAAAACAGTTTCGTTAACTGATTTTCTGAATAAAACTTTGATCCTGTATTTTTATCCGAAAGATGATACACCGGGCTGTACTGCCGAAGCTTGTGATTTCCGCGATAATTATCAATCCTTGTTACAACAGGGATACAATGTGGTTGGTGTAAGTACAGACGATGAGCAATCGCACCAAAAGTTTATCACTAAACATTCGTTGCCTTTTCCGCTCATTGCAGACGATGATAAAAAGATTGTAGAAAGTTATGGTGTTTGGGTGGAGAAAAACATGTATGGTAAAATTTATATGGGCACAGCCCGGACTACTTTTTTAATTGATAAAAATGGTATCATTCAAAAAATTATTGAAAAAGTAGATACAAAAAACGCATCGCAACAAGTATTGGAGCTGCTACCGTAATCCTTTAAAAAATCAGCACGAATGTTCCGCCTATAATTAATCCGGCGCCAAGCACTGTTTTTATAGTAAGCGGTTCGCCCAAAAATATAGCTGAAAGGATAATAGCAATTGCTACGCTCAGCTTATCTACCGGTGCAACCTGCGATACTTCGCCCAACTGCAAAGCTTTAAAGTAGAAGATCCACGACAAACCAGTTGCACAACCAAAAAGCAGCAAAAAAGTCCAATTTTGTTGCGTTAGATCGTGCGCCTGCCTGCCGCTTCCTTTAAACAAAACAATCCCCCAGGCAATTAATAAAATAACAACGGTACGGATAGCAGTGGCCAGATCAGGATTAACGTTTTTAATACCAATTTTTGCAAAAATGGCCGTAAGGGCAGCAAAAACTGCAGACAACAAAGCGTAGGTCCACCACATATAATAAATTAATTTTGTTATTAATACTTCTTTTAAGAGTTAAAAAATTATAATCTTTATTTTATATTAATTGCAACAGTTCTTAATATTGTTTCAACAGTAACATTAATCTGTTTAAAAGGTTAAGTTTGTATAATTAAAATCCAATAATCCAAAATATTAGTATTAGATGTCCATACAGGTTGATGATAACGAGATACTCGCAAAATTTCAGCAGGAAAAAACCAGGAATGAAGCTTTTAATCTGTTACTAAAAAAATACCAGCAGAAAATTTACTGGCATATCCGCCGCATGGTGATTGACCATGATGATGCAGATGATTTATCGCAGGAAGTTTTTGTAAAAGTTTGGAAAAACCTGCTTGGCTTTCGTAACGATGCACAACTGTACACCTGGATGTACCGCATTGCTACCAATGAATGCATTACTTTTTTAAACCGTAAAAAACTTAAAAACAATATTTCTTTTGATGATGTATCTTACGAATTATCAGAATCTTTAACAGAATCTGCTTATTTTGACGGCGATAAGGCACAGCGTAAATTACAGAAAGCAATCCTTACTTTGCCCGAAAAACAAAGGCTGGTTTTTAACCTTAAATATTTCGATGAGATGAAATACGAAGAAATGTCGGATGTTTTAGGCACAAGTGTTGGCGCATTAAAATCATCTTTCCATTTAGCGGTTAAAAAAATAGAAGCGTATTTACTGGCAGAAGATTAATAGAAAAAGATTTTAAACCTTTTTATAAAAATTGATTCTATCCTTAGTGATGAATGAGAATACTGAAAATACAGACTGGCTAAACGATTATCCCGCTTTGAAAAACCAAAGCAGGGAAAATCCTTTCCGTGTGCCCGAAAATTTTTTCGAGGAACAACAGGAACGTATCCATGCGGCTATTTATGCAGATGAGTTGAGCAAAAAACTTCCGTCTGCTGGTTTTATCATACCGGATGGTTATTTTAAAAATATGGAAGAACAAATTCTTTCAGTTGTTAAACTGGAAGAAATACGTCCAACCGAAACTTACATTAAATCAGATCAGTTTTTTGAAGAACAGCAAAGTATTATTGCTGCCCGGATAAAAATAAATGAATACGCAGAAAACGGAAGTGGTTTTACTGTTCCGGACAATTATTTTAATGATCTTACAAACCGTATTATCCAGAAAACAGGCATAAAAGAAGTACAGCAACCGGCAAAAGTGCGTAGTTTATTTACAAGGGCTGCCTGGAAATATGCTACTGCTGCCTGTATTGCCGTTGCTGTTGCAACCGGTTTTTTTATTAAGCAATATCAATCTGCACACAATGTGCAAATGCAGCTATCTAATTTGCCTGATGCAGATATTGAAAACTATTTACAGATACACGCAGATACGTATGATAACCACGTTATTTTAGAAAACAGCACATTGGATACGGATGTGGATATTCAAAATAACCAAACGAGTACAGATAGCAACGAAACAAACATCCATTAAACAGTTGCGGTATGAATGCATATAAAGTAAAAATGATCAAAAAATTAAGCATTGGCATTGGCCTGGTCCTGATAGCGCTGTTTGGCAAAGCAGAATGGACTGTGGCACAAAGTTTTCGTGCACCCGGACGTTCTATGGATACCAGAAGCAATTTTAGCAACAGCAATATTGACAATACGGTTGGCATGCACAAAATAGAATCGATTAAGTTTAATTATTTGTCTGAAAACATGCACCTTAATTCAGATGAAGCTGATAAATTCTGGCCTTTGTACAATCAGTATCAAAAAGAATTGACTGTGCTTTTGCATCAAAAAAGGCAAAACATGCTCAATTCGCAAAAAAACCCGCAAGATATTGTGAATGATAACCTCGATTATGATTCAAAAATTTTAGCTGTTAAAAAGCATTATAATGAAGAGTTTTCGCGCATACTCCCTCCCGATAAATTAATGCATTTATATAAAAGCGAACGTTTGTTTAATGATGAAATGATCAAAAGGCTTAAAAACCGAAAGGATGACAACAATTAAACCAACCGAAATTTTAAAACAAAAGGCTTTCAAATTGATTTGAAAGCCTTTTGTTTTAAACGCTAATTATCAATCTCGCTAAACCACTTCCGGTTCAATCCAGTTACCGTCATTTTTAATAATGTCTATTAATTCATCTAAAGCTAAAGCGGTTGATACATTTTTCTTTACCACTTCTTTGCCACGATAAAGGGTAATTTTATCAGGGCCGGCACCCACATAACCATAATCTGCATCTGCCATTTCGCCGGGACCGTTTACAATACAACCCATAATCCCAATTTTTAATCCTTTTAAATGAGAAGTACGGCTTCTTATATTCTGCGTTGTAATTTGCAGATCGAACAAAGTCCTGCCGCAACTTGGACAAGAGATATATTCTGTTTTAGAAATCCGGGAACGTGTAGCCTGCAAAATTCCAAAAGCAGTGGAAGTGATTGTTTTAGAAGCTATTTCCTTTGCATCAATCCAAATGCCGTCACCAAAACCATCAACTAACAAAGCACCAAAATCTGTTGCGGCATAGAGTTGCAATTTGGTTGTAAGATCAGAAGAACGGGGAGCGAAGATTGAAGATATTTCAAGCGTATCTGGAATAGCGGCAATATTTTCCGCTCCTCGTTCCCCGCTCCCCGCTCCTTCAAACCTGTAACTTCTTTTCACAATTACCGGAATATCAATATCATTTTTTTGCAGGTAAAAGAAGCATGCGCGCTGATCTGCCATACCATTTACAGCATCTGTTTCCAATACAAAAACCAGTGTTTTGTCAAAACTTAATTGTTGAAATGCATCCGTTTCTAAATCCCTGCTTTTAATCCTGACTAAATTTAACGCTGTGTCTTTTTCTGCGGAAGTATTATATTCTTCCAAAGAAAAAACTGGATGGCAGTTCTTTTTATCGATTAAAAAACTCCAGGTTTTGTAATTGTACAACTGCTTCAGGTTTCCCGGAAAAGCAAAAGAAGGCAACTCATCGGCCAGATATACAAAATCTACCGACTGATCTGCCATGTTATATTTATCCAGCAAAGGCGAATACAAATAGCCAGCATCAGCCAAAATAGCCGGATCTTTTAAGTTTTTTGCAGATAAATCAAGCACAACTCTTGGAACCATGTGACCGCCTATAAAGGCATTGGCTTCGTAGGTTTCGCGCTTTTTGTATTCGTAGGGAGAATGAGAAAAGTGCGGAGATAAAGGTTCGGAGAGCGGATTTGCAGCTTCATAAATGCTATTCCTCCGATCCTTCTTCTTCGCTCCCCGCTCTGTATAACGGTTAACTAAAGCAATTGCAACCGGCGCTTCAAATTCAGGTTCTTCTGTTAAAGATACGCGAACGGTATCGCCTAAACCATCTTCCAATAAAGTACCAATACCTACGGCAGATTTTATCCGCCCGTCTTCGCCGTCCCCGGCTTCGGTAACGCCTAAATGTAAAGGATAATTCATGCCTTCAGCAACCATTGTTTCTACCAGCATCCGGTAAGCCTGAACCATTACCTGGGGATTACTGGATTTCATGGAGATGACGAGGTTATAGTAATTCAAACTCTCACACATCCTGATAAATTCCATAGCCGATTCTACCATTCCGCGAGGCGTATCGCCATATTGGCTCATAATTCTATCTGATAAAGAACCATGATTTGTACCGATACGCATAGCTGTGCCATACTCTTTACAAATATTTACCAAAGGCGTAAACTTTTTGTAAATACGTTCCAGCTCCGCCTGATATTCATTTGTAGTATAAGTTAGTTCATCAAAGCGTTTTTTATCTGCATAATTTCCAGGATTGATACGTACCTTTTCTACAATCCGCGCTGCAACTTCTGCCGCGTTTGGAGTGAAGTGAATATCAGCAACCAACGGAACTTGATAACCTTTTTGCCTTAACTGCTTTTTAATTTCTGCCAGGTTCTGTGCTTCTTTTACGCTTGGCGCTGTAATACGGACATATTCGCAACCAGCTTCCACCATTCGGATGGTTTGCGCTACCGTTCCTGCAGTGTCCATCGTATCCGTGGTAGTCATGCTTTGGATCCGGATCGGATTGTTTCCGCCCATATGTACATCGCCAATAGTTACTTCGCGGGTTAACCATCGCGAATAAGAATTTAACGAATTACAGTAACGCCCCGGAAGAGCTTTAATGGTTTCAAGGTTCATGGAGCAAAATCAAAATCTAACAAAAGTATAAAATCCTGTAGTTTTACAGGTTAAGCTAATGTAAACGGGATGCAAGTTTTTATGCCATAAAAGAAGCATCTGATTATTTACGGAGAGTAAATTCAAAGGTTGTGCCTTCGTTTAGTACAGAATTTACTTTGATTTCGCCCCCTAAGCTTTCTACCAGGTTTTTTACGGTTGATAATCCTATTTTGGCGTTTCTGTCCTGCATTTTATCCTCGTCGCTAATTAACATTTTAGATATAAAAACAGTATCTATTTCCTTCGGGGCAATCCCTTTTCCGTTATCAGTTAACTTAAACCGGTAAAATTGCTTTTCCTCCAAAAACTCCAGCTTGATCAAACCATTCTCTTTATCCGAATATTTTACCGCGTTGTTGATTAAGTTGATGAAGATCTGCTCTAAAGCAATACGAGAGGTTTTTAAGTAAACGTTACGTTCATGAAATTCAAAACGGATAGACGCAGGAATGTTAAGCAATTTTATAATATGCTGGATTAAATCTGTTAAAAAAACCTCTTGTTTTCTTTTGGTTAAAACTGTGTTTGATTTGGAGTAATCCAACATCTGGTTTAAATAATCAAGCAGCTTTTTTGAAGAATGATTGATGGTATCCAACATATGATTGGCTTTATCATCAACCAAATCGCCATACCTCGCTTTAAGCATTTGTGCTGATAAAATAATGCTGGTTAAAGGCGTTTTGATATCATGCGAAGCCATTACTGCAAAACGCTCCAAATACTGGTAAGATTCCTGCAGATTGGTTGCCGTTTCCTTTAACTCGTTTACCTTCTTTCGCAGTTCCAGCTGGTTCATTACTTGTTTTGCCAGCACTTTTAATGCTTCGACCTGATTAGGTGTTAGCTGTTTAGGCTCGTGTCCGATCACACATAATGTTCCTAACGGATAACCCTCAGGATTAACTAAGGGAACACCGGCATAAAAAACAACATGAGGGGCTCCGGTAGCCAGCGGATTATTTTTAAAACGGTCATCTTTAAGCGAATCCGGCACCATCATCACCTCATCAGGGTTTAAAATAGCATGGGTGCAAAAAGCGTGGTCTTTTTGTGTTTCGTGCACGTCTATTCCGTACCTGGATTTAAACCATTGTCTGTCTTTATCGATCAGACTGATTAAAGAAATAGGTGTTTCGCAGATTTGAGAAGCCAGCTTCGTGATATCATCGAAACCGTTTTCGGGCAAGCTATCCAACACTTTATAAGAATCAAGCACTTTTAACCTTTCCGCTTCATTATCTTCTAAAAAAAGCTCCTTCATAATATAGTTATCACTATATCAATATTATTTAATATAATATTGATTATAATTATATATATACATCAAACAGCCGGAAAAGTGTGATGATTTTATTTCTAATTGAAAGAAGAAGCTGAACTTAGCTTCCCATAGCATAAAGCACAATATTTACCCCAAATTTAGTATTGTCTTCTGCCAGAAAGCGTTTGTTCCTGAAATCGTAGTCCCACTCGCAGCCGTAATCTTTGTTACTGTATAAAACAGCGATACGGCCGTTTATTTCAATTGCTTTTAGGTAATCGTGGATCAGGTCATCGCCCCAGCCATTTAACTCGAAAGCCGTATTGGGTGGGCCTTTTTCAAATTTAAAAAAAGAAGAATAAATAGGATGTGTGGCGGGAATTTTCTTTAAAGCATGCGGACCAAACAAAGCCGACATCTGCGCCTCGAAAGAACGTGCAAAAAGCCCGTCGATATCATGGTTGCAGTCATCAACAAAAATAAAACCGCCGTTTTGCACATATTGCTTAAAGTTGCTGCGCTCGATGGCGTTAAACTGCACCAGTTTATGCCCGCTGAGGTAGCAAAAAGGAGAAGAAAAAATTTCGTTGCTGCTTAAATCAATAATCTTTTCCTGTGTATTAACCGGAATAGTTGTATATTCTATCAGCGAATTAAGGATATTAGAAGGCATACGTTGATCGGTGTCCCAATCTCCGGAAGTATATCTTAAACGGGTAAAAGTAAACTTGGCCGCATTCATTGTCCTAAATTATTGCAAAAATTATTGATAACTTGTTTTATCATTATAATTTTTGTAAAGTTTCTGCTACTATTCATAAAATTTCTAAATTCCGCCATTTTATTTCTAATTTACTCCAATAACAAATACAGGCTTTGCCTATTTTAACTATAAAACGTTTTGGAAACTACAGAAAGTACCATAAAAAGTCTACTCTCGCAACTTTCATTGTTAAAAAATGAAATACAAAAAGTAATTATTGGCCAGGACCAGGTTTTAGATGAAATATTGGTTGCCTTATTAGCTGGCGGACACTGTTTGCTGGAAGGCGTTCCGGGATTAGCTAAAACGTTAATGGTACGTACTTTATCGCAAGCTTTGCATTTATCCTTTCACAGAATTCAGTTTACGCCAGATTTAATGCCAACAGATATTGTAGGTACAGAAATCCTGGAAGAAGACCACGTAACCGGAAAACGTTTTTTTAAGTTTAACAAAGGCCCGCTTTTTGCCAATATTGTTCTGGCTGATGAAATTAACCGTACGCCGCCAAAAACACAATCTGCTTTACTGGAAGCGATGCAGGAGTTTGAGGTAACGTATGGCGGACAAACTTATCCTTTAGACCGTCCTTTTTTTATCCTCGCAACGCAAAATCCGATTGAACAAGCGGGAACGTATCCTTTGCCTGAAGCACAATTAGACCGTTTTTTGTTATATGTAAAAATTGGCTATCCAACTGTACAGGAAGAGTTTGGTGTTTTAAACAGTACAACCGGAAGCAAAAAAGTAAAGGTAAACCCAATTTTAGGCGGAGAAGAAATTAAACAGCTGCAAGATTTAGTGCGAGATGTAACGATTAATGATGATTTAATACATTATGTTAGCAGCCTGATTCGTGCAACAAGACCCGATACTACCACCGTTCCTTACGTAAAAGAATGGGTACGTTGGGGCGCTGGCCCACGTGCCGGACAGGCACTTATTTTAACCGCAAAATCGCGTGCTTTATTTAAAGGCAGATATGCAGTTTTGATGGAAGACATCCATAATATGGTTTTTCCGGTTTTGCGCCATCGTATTTTAATGAACTTTAAAGCTGATGCCGAAAATGTAAGCTCGGATATGGTTACTGCGGAGTTAATTAAAGCGATAGAACGGTCAAAGGTTGTTGGTTTGTAAATAAGCGGAATACTGCTTTTATCCACAAAAAAATTATAATGCCTTCGCTCCTCGATCCGAAAGTTGTTATGTCGATCAAAAGCTTACAATTAGCTGCAAAAACAGTAATTGATGGCTTTTTAAGTGGCGTTAACAAAAGCACGATTAAAGGCCCGGGAATGGAATTTAGTCAGTATAGAAGCTACCAGCCGGGCGATGATTTACGCTCTTTGGATTGGAAAATGTTTGCTCGTTCAGATCGGTATTATATCCGGGAATCTGAAGTAGAAACCAATATTTCTGTCCGTTTTCTGGTTGATGCCAGCGCTTCTATGAACCATGAAGATGCCGGTTTTAAAAAGAGTACTTATGCTGCTTATTTAACGGCTTCGCTTGCTTATCTCGCTAATTTACAAAGCGATGCAACAGGTTTATATGTGTTTCAAAACGGAAGCTTATTTTCGTTAGTGCCGAGGCAAAGCATGCAGCATCTAAACCGTTTGTTTTATCAACTTGAAAATCTTAAACCAAAAGGGAAATTTACAGAACCTATAGCTTACAAAGAAATTTTCGCAGGAACGGGAAAAAGAGAACTGTTAGTTTTCGTTACTGATTTTTATGAAGAAAGTGATGAGATTTTGGTTCTGCTGGATAAATTATCAGCCTTAAAACATGAAATCATCGTGTTCCAACTAATCGGAAAAAACGAATTGGAACTGGATTTTTCCGGTTATTCTACTTTAGAAGATTTGGAAACCGGAGAAACCATACAAGTTAATGCCACGCAAGCACGCAAAATTTATAAACAAAAATTAGATGAACGTTTGGCTTATATTAAAACCCAATTATTGGATCGACGTATTTTTTACCGTTTAATCAGTATGGACCAACCTTTAGATCTGGCTTTACGCGATTTTTTAAACCAGCGGGCAAAAGGGTTTTAGGAGAAAGGGTATGGGGTTTAGGATTTGGGGTAGGAGGTAGGAGTTAGGAGGCAGCAGCAGGTAAATAAAAAGAAGTTTAAACAAACTAAACATAACTATATCAAAAAAGTAAGAAAAGCAGTTAACTCAAACCCCATACTCAAAACCCTACCCACATACCTCAAACCTCAAACCTCATACCCCAAACCTCATACCTTACAGCTAATTATGCTTCAACTACTAAACCCTTTATGGCTTTGGACTATCGCCGGAATCATCGTTCCGATAGTTATCCATTTGTGGCATATTAAAACCGGTAAAACGCTTAAAATCGGAAGCATTGCTTTGTTGGGAGAAAGTGCGCGTCAAAGTTCGCGTAGTTTTCGGATAACAGATTTAATATTACTGCTTTTGCGCTGTTTAATGCTGATCATATTGGCACTTTTATTAACAGCACCTTTCTGGCAGAAACAAGCAAAACTAACCAAAGCAAAAGGCTGGGTTTTATTAGAAAAACAACCGGTAAAAGAAGTATACGCCCGCTTTAAACCGCAAATAGATTCGTTAATAAAAGCTGGTTATGAAATCCATGAGTTTGATGCTTCTTTTAAGGCAATAAAACCTGAAGAAATTTTAAAGGATTCAACCAAATCTCAGTCTCGCTCCTACTGGTCTTTGTTAAAGTTGCTGGAGCAGCAACTGCCACAGAAAACACCCGTTTATTTATTCACTTCCAATCAGTTGCGTTACTTTAAAGACAATCGCCCGGAATTAGCTCTTGATCTTCATTGGAAAACCCATACACCTGCTGATTCTGTTTCAACCTGGATCCAGGGCGCTTATTTAACACCAACCGATAGCATTCAATTAATTGTTGGCAACAGCAAAGCTTCCGGTACTTCTTTTAGCAAGATAAATCTGCAATCGACCGATCGTGGCAATCCGCTTTTTAACGTTTCTGTTGAAGAAGGGAAACCTGTTGCAGCTTTAAAAAATAGTCCGCAACCACCGGTCCCTGTTGATACATCAACCTTAAAAATAACCATTTATCAAAACCAGTTTCCTGCAGACGCTGCTTATCTGGAAGCTGCATTACAAGCGGTTAAAAAGTTTAGCGGTAGGAAAATAAAACTGATTTCTGCAACAAACTTCAACCAAATTCCGGCAAAGCAGAACTGGATTTTCTGGTTATCCAATCAAAACTTTCCTCAAAAAAATCAAAAATTAGTTGCAGGCGGAAATTTATTTGAATATGAAACGGGCAAACAGCAAGCAATTAATTCATGGATTAACAGTTCTGAGAGTTTTGGAAGAAGTGCTTCTGAACCGATCAATTTATATCAACATTTTTTAGCCGATAAAAGAAGCATTGCTGATGAAAATAGCGAAACTGTTTGGAAGGATGGTTTTGGTGGACCGGTTTTAAGCTTACAGCAAAACGGAAATACAAATATTTATCGCTTTTACAGCCGCTTTAATCCTTCCTGGAATGATCTGCCCTGGAGCAGTGATTTTCCAAAAATGATTTTAAACCTGATTTACGAAAGTTTTCCGCCAGTAGATTTTTCTAATAATGACAGAAGAATTATGGGTGAAGATCAAAAGCAAATTTCCACAGCAATTTCATCAGATCCATCTTATAAAAACAGCAAGCAAATGGATATGATTGATTTAAAACACGCATGTTGGATTGCCTTGTTCCTGGTTTTTTTATTGGAACGGATTCTTTCTCAAACAAAAAAAGAAGAAAATTATGGTTGAGGCAAAGGGAAAATTGGTCATCAGCAACTGGCAGAAAAAGTGGAAAAACAGCAATATTTTATCACTTGCCTTATTGGCTTTAGCCGCAGCAATTTTTTTAAATGCTCTTTTTCATCTGGTTTTTGCTACTTCGTTTTGGTGGTTGTTGCCGTTGTTTTTACTTTTTGGAACTGTCTTTTTTTATTTCGATTCTTCCTGGAAAATTGGTATTGCTGATGTTGCCCGTTTTTTAAATACTTCTTTCCCTGAACTGGAAGAAAGTACAGAACTTGCGTTAAAACCAACAGGTTCACTTAATTTACTGGAACGTTTGCAGCGGCAAAAAGTAGAAAGCATTTTACCGCAGTTACCTCAGCCAAAAGAATTTTACAAGCGGCTAAAAGTCGGCGCTATCGTTTTTGCTGGCGCCTTAGCCATTAGTTTCTTACTTACTAAACTTCCTTTTTCTCTTCAAAACAAACATTTTAACCCGGTAAAAGAAGCATTCGACGCAACCGGAAAACCTGCAAAACCAGAAGCTATTTTGCCGGAGATCGATCACTTCAACCTAAAAATTACGCCTCCTGCTTATACCGGAAAAAGCGCAAGGGAACAGGAAAAATTTACGATTTCTGCGGAAGATGGCGCGATGGTAAATTGGGAAATTACAACCAACAAAGCGGTTAAACAGGTTAGTTTTGTTTTTAATGACAAAGAAAAACTACCGTTAAAAGCAGCAAATGCAGAACATACTTTGTGGAAAACAGCAAAAGCAATTCGTGCGCCGGGTTTTTATCAGGTGGATTTAGATGGAAAAATGTCCGAATTGTACCAGATTGAAGTGATTAAAGATTCTCCTCCGGTGATCCGAATCCAATCGCCAAATCCAAACTCGGTAATTGATTATGGCGAGCCGCAAAAAACACTGCTAAAAACAGCATTAACAGATGATTATGGTATCAGCGATGCGTACATCTATGCAACTATTGCAAGCGGCACCGGCGAAGCAGTAAAATTTAAGGAACAAAAAATCGCTTTCGCTGCTGCTTTTAACGGCCATCAAACTCAATATCAGTTGCAGAAACTGTTGGATTTAAAGCAATTAGGCATGCAGCCGGGAGATGAATTGTATTTTTACATCAAGGCAAAAGATAACCATAACCAGGAAACACGTTCCGAAGTTTACATCGTTTCTATTGCTGATACAGCAAAACTGATGCAGCTTGAAGGCATGATAAACAGCCTGGATTTGAAGCCGGAATTATTCAGGAGCGAGCGGCAAATCATCATTGAAACAGAACAATTGCTAAAAGATAAAGACACGATTAAGGTTGAAGAATTTAAGAAAAGAAGCAATAATTTAGGTTTCGACCAGAAGCTGCTTCGGCTGCGCTACGGCAAGTTTTTGGGTGAAGAAAATGAATCAGGCGGCGATCCGGAAGAAGGAAATACCTTATCAGATCCAAAAGATTTTAGCAACGCAACAAAAATTTTAGATGCTTATACAGATAAACACGACAATGCGGAAGATGCTACTTTTATCGATCCGCAAACTAAAAACCAGTTAAAAGCAACATTAAATGAAATGTGGAGTGCAGAGCTGCGTTTGCGTACCTACAAACCGCACGAGGCGTTGCCTTTTGCTTATAAAGCTTTGCGTTTATTGAAAGATTTGCAGCAAAAATCGCGTGCTTATGTTGCCAAAACGAGCGCGAAAATAGCACCTTTAAAACCAGCAGAAAAAAGGCTGACCGGCGACCTGACTAAAATTATTGACCCCGTAAACCAACAGGATTTTAAAAAGCAAACTGATCCTTATTTGCCTTTAAGGCAATCTGCTGCCTTGCTTAATCAGCTTAAAAATGGCGCTGGTTTAGGTGCGTCCTCACTGCAAATATTGCATCAGAGCAATGTGCAGATCAGCAGTAAAGCCGTTTCGCAACCGTCGGTTTATTTGCCTGCCGTAACCGCTTTCCGTAAAATTCTGGCTAATGCTTCTCAACCAAAAAATATCAGTCAAGAGGATATTTGGACGGTTGAAAAAGCGATACAAAAGATGCTTCCGCCTGTTGCAAAATTGCCGGCGCCAGCACAAATTAATCCAGACCAGGGTTTATCAAATACTTATTTTCAAAGTTTAACCCGCACAATTAGGTAATGATGACGTGGAATATCCTGGTACTTGCTGCTTCATTTTTACTGCTGGTTTACCTGTTTTGGAAAGAGATCAGTCGGACAAATCGTTTACGTTTAAGCTGGCGTTTATTAGCTTCGTTTCTGACTGTTTTGAGTTTGGTTTTTCTGGCGGTGCCACTTTCTTTTAAAGGAAAAAAGAGCAACGTTTCATCCAAAGAAATACTGCTTTTAACGGATGGTTTTAGTAAAGACAGTTTGAATAAATACCGCAATTCTTCTTCGCAGCAACCTTTTATTTATACTGCTGATGCAGGTGTTTTTCAAACTTTAAAATCTCCTGCTGTTCATTTTATTGCTGATCTGGATTTGTGGCGAAACACAATTCCAGCTAACACGGCAATTCATATTTTAGGAGATGGTTTGGAGGAAGATGAACTGCAAAACCTGAATCAAACTCCCATTCGTTTTTATGCGCCCGAATTACCTTCCGGAATTCAAAAAGTAAACTGGACACATCGTTTAAATGCAGGAGAATTGTTCAAAGTGCAAGGAAACTTTCTCAACCAAACAGATGCTAAAGTCAAACTCGTTTTAAAAGGATTAAATACAAGTCTGGATTCGATAGAAATTGGTGCTAAAAGAAGCATTGATTTTAATTTCAGCACAATTCCAAAGCAAAGCGGACAAGCAGTTTTTCGGTTAATTGCACTTTCAGGAAAAGATACGATTGAAGATGAACCGATTCCGTTTTCGGTTGGGCCATCAAGAACATTGAAAGTATTAATGTTAAATGCTTCGCCCGATTTTGAAAGCCGCTTTCTAAAAAACTGGTTGGCCCAAAATGCTTATGCAGTTGCTTCGCGCAGTATTATCAGCAAAAACAAAACCACTTCAGATTTTGCCAATTTGAATAAGTTATTGCTTGACAGGATTACTCCTTCCCTGCTCGAAAATTTCGACGTTTTAATTTGTGATGCAACCGCATTCGGAAGTTTAAGCAAACCAGAAGCAGCAGCAATTCTGGCACAAACCAGCAGAAAAGGTTTAGGATTGATTTTTCGTGCCGATAGTTCTGCCAATGCTTCTTTTATCAGGGAAAAGTTTCCGGTTGAGGAATCAAATAATCCGCAGAAACAGCTCCGGTTAAAATTGAATGATAACTCAGGCATGCGTTTAACTATACAAACCGACCATCCTGCTTTCATTCGTAATCAGCCAAATTCTCAAGCTTTGATTCAGGATGAAACTGCTCATATAGTAGTTAACAGCAAACTTTATGGCGCAGGAAAACTAATTTTATCTACTTTAAACAATACGTTTACCTGGCAGCTTTCGGGCAAACCGGCAGCATATTCTGCATTTTGGTCGATGCTGTTATCAAAAGCAGCAAGAAAAATAAGCCGGAAAGAAAACGTATTTACTACATTTTTTGCCGGTAAAAACAGTATGGTTCCCGTTATGCTGGAGACTTCAGCAAAAACAGCGAATGTAAAAGTGGATGGAACAACAATGGCATTCAATCAAAATCCTTCTATTCCTTTTTTACAGGAAGCTACTTTCTGGCCTAAAAAAGCAGGATGGATTTCGATAATTGAAAACGGTAACAACGCGGGTTCAATTTATATTAATGAAAACAGAGATTGGAATCCGATAAAATCAATCAAAAAAATCAATTTAACCAAAAAATACACTAAACAATTTGCTGCAAACGAGTTAAAAAAACAGGATCAGCAAAAAAATGAAGCTATTTTTGTATCACCAATCTGGTTTTACCTGCTTTTTTTGCTCTCTTGTACATTTTTATGGTTTGAAACGAAATTATTATAATTTTTTTTCATCTACATTAACATAAAAGAACTAAATTGGAACTTTTTATAAATTACATTAACTAAAAATTTGGAGGAGATCAATTGAAAAGAAGCGACTTTCTTTACCTCTCGGGCTTAGGACTTGGTTCTTTGATGTTACCCGAAATGCCTGCTTTTGCACGTCCCATTGATCCGATGGCTGCATTGTACGATGGAATGGATGTGAAGCAAAAAAAGCAACTCGCTGATGTAGCTTTAAATGCTGCCCGCTCAAAAGGTGCTTCTTATGCGGATGTACGCATTGGCCGTTACTTGAACCAGGCCGTAATTACGCGTGAAAACCGGATACAAAATATTGCTAATACAGAATCGCAAGGCGTTGGTATCCGTGTAATTGCAAATGGTTGCTGGGGTTTTGCGGCTTCTAACAACATGACGAAAGAAGATGTTGCCAAAACAGCAGAACGCGCCGTTGCCGTAGCCAAAGCAAACGCTAAAATACAGGCAGAACCGGTGCAATTAGCGCCACAAAAAGGTTTTGGCGAAGTAAGCTGGAAAACACCAATAGAAATTAATGCTTTTGAAGTGCCGATAAAAGATAAAACAGATCTTTTATTATCTGTAAATGCGGCAGCAAAAGCGGGCGGCGCAAGCTTTATCAATTCTACTTGTTTTGCAGTGAACGAGCAGAAATATTTTGCTTCTACAGATGGTTCTTACATCGATCAGGATATTCACCGCATTTTCCCAAGCTTTGTGGTTACTAAAATTGATGCTGCTTCGGGCAAGTTTCAATCCCGTAAATCCCTAAGTTCTCCGATGGGAATGGGTTATGAATATCTGAATGCGCGTCCGCAGGATAAAGTTGCAGGTGTGGTAACACGCTACAAAGGCCGTTATGATATGTTGGAAGATGTAAAAGCAGCAACGGCAGATGCCAACCAGAAAATCAAGGCAAAAACAGTAGAACCGGGAAAATATGACTTAATTCTCGATCCTTCCCACCTTTGGTTAACCATTCACGAATCTGTTGGCCACCCAACGGAATTAGACCGTGTTTTAGGTTACGAAGCCAATTATGCAGGAACCAGTTTTTTAACGTTGGATAAATGGGAATCCAAGAAATTCCAGTTTGGCAGCAAGCTCGTTAATGTTGTTGCTGATAAAACTCAGCCTGGCTCTTTAGGCGCAGTTGGTTATGATGATGAAGGCGTAAAATGTAAAAAATGGGATTTGATTAGCGATGGTATTTTAGTGAATTATCAGGCTATTCGCGATCAGGCACATATTATCGGCCTAAAAGAATCTCAGGGCTGCTGCTACGCACAAAGCTGGGACGATGTTCAATTCCAGCGGATGGCGAACGTTTCCCTTCAACCCGGTAAAACAAAGATGAGTGTTGATGATCTGATCAAAAATACAGAAAAAGGTATTTATATTATTGGTGACGGTTCTTTCTCGATCGATCAGCAACGGTATAATTTCCAGTTTGGCGGACAAACTTTTTACGAAATCAAAAACGGCAAGATTGTAGGAATGCTGAACGATGTTGCTTACCAGGCCAACACACGGGAGTTCTGGAATTCCTGTGCAGCAATTGCTGATGAAAGCGATTACCGTTTAGGTGGTGCTTTTAATGACGGAAAAGGACAGCCTTCGCAGTCAAACGCTGTTTCGCATGGTTCTGCAACCACTCGTTTTAATGGTGTTAACGTTATTAACACAGCAAGAAAAATTTAACCAGGATTAAGAGAATTTAAGAATTAACAGGATGCTTTTTTTACACTATTAATTCTGTGGAATCTCTTAAATTCTGTGAAATCACAATAAAATAAAAAAATGGCGATATTAAGTAAAGAAGAAGCCCAGACGATACTCAAAAAAGTACTCAGTTTTTCTAAAGCAGATGAATGTGAAGTTGGTTTAAGTGGCAGAGAAGGCGGAAATATCCGTTATGCCCGAAACGGCGTTTCTACCGCGGGAGATATCAGTACATTAGGGCTTGCGGTAACTTCTACTTTTGGTAAGAAATCTGCCACTTCTACCATCGATCAGTTTGATGATTTATCTCTTCAAACAGTCGTAAAAAGAGCAGAAGAGTTAGCCAGATTAGCACCGGAAAACCCGGAACACATGCCTTTAGCTGGCCCGCAGGATTTTCCTGAAGGAATTGGTTATGTACAAGCAACTGCTGCCATGACACCTGATACACGTGCTGAAGCGGTTTTAAAAAGCATAGAAGTTTGTAAAGCGGCTAATTTGCAGGCAGCAGGCTTTCTGGAAAACACAACTGGTTTTAATGCCTTCATGAATTCTAAAGGCTTGTTTGGTTATGATAAAGATACCGATGTTATATTTTCGGTAACTACGCGTAATGCAGAAGGAACAGCTTCTGGTTATGCTGCGCGCGGTTTTAACGATATTAGTAAGCTTGATACTTTAACTGCTACCAAAATTGCTGCTACAAAAGCAAATGGCTCTAAAGGTGCAAAAGCCATAGAACCGGGGAAATACACCGTTATTTTAGAACCGGTTGCTGCTACTTACATGCTCGAAAACATGTTTAGGTTTGATGCCCGTATGGCAGACGAAGGCCGTAGCTTTTTAAGCAAACCTGGCGGCGGAACGCGTTTAGGCGAGAAACTGATGGACGAAAAAGTAACCATTTATTCTGATCCTTTTAACACGGAATTGCCTGGTTCTACCTGGAACCGCGAAGGGGAAAAGCTGGAAAAAACAACCTGGGTTGATAAAGGTGTCGTTAAAAACCTAAGCTATTCCCGTTATTGGGCGGATAAAAAAGGTGTAAAACCAGTACCTGGGCCAAGCAATATTATTATGGAAGGCGGCACGGCTTCTATTGAAGACCTGATCAAAAGCACGGAAAGAGGAATTTTGGTTTCCAGACTTTGGTATATCCGAATGGTTGACCCACAAACGCTTCTTTTAACCGGCTTAACCCGCGATGGTACTTTTTATATTGAGAACGGAAAAATCATGTATCCGGTTAAAAACTTCCGCTTTAATGAAAGTCCTGTAATTATGCTGAACAACGTAGAAGCGTTAGGCAAACCAGAAAGAAGTATCAGTGTAGAATCTTATCGCAGTTACTTAATCCCGCCGATGAAGATCAGGGATTTCACTTTCAGTTCCTTATCAGACGCTGTTTAATCTCGAAAGCAATAAATTTAAAAAGCACGATTTCGGTCGTGCTTTTGTTTTAACAACAATTTTTAACCGGTAAAAACAGCATCGGTACAATACTTCTTTTAGCAGCAAAAAAACTGCATCCTATCATCTTCAACCTAAGAACGTTTCTTTAAAAAACCTTACTTCTTATAAAGCTTAAACACATAACTATTGTCATATTATTTAATGATGTAACTTTTTTCTAATTGCATTAGTATGAACGACTTTAATTAATCAAACTTAAAATCCTCTTACTAAAAATGAATTTCGGATTAAACATCGTTGAATATGATTCAGCTTCTGCTGAAGTCCAATCAATTTATGATGAAACAATGAGGGAACTTGGAATTCCTTTTGTTTTAAACTGGTTTAAATGCCAGGGAAATAATGCTACGCTGCTTCGTGGCAACTGGGAAAAGTTGCGCTCAACAATGTTGGTTGGCAATGTGCCTTTCATTTTAAAGCAACTGATTATTTACAATATTTCCACTTTAAAAGGATGTAAATATTGTGCGCATACACATGGTGTTATTGCAGATGGCATGAGTAAAATGCTGACCGGAAATGATGCAGAAAAACTTACCGACGACCTGAACAGCAGCTATATTCCTTCGGCTTATAAAACTGCTATTAAAATTGTTACCAATCTGGCTTTATCACCAAAAAACGCAACAATAGAAGATTATGAAGATTTGCGGGACGAAGGTTTTTCGGATTTAGAGATACAAGAACTGATGGCCCTTGCAGACCTAACCAACATGGTGAATACGATTGCCGACATTTCGGGCATTCAGATTGATAATGAACTGATGGAAGTAAAATAAACAATGGCTGTTTCATTTGATAACCTGCAAAATACGCAGCGGATTCGATATGAAGCTTTTGCCAATTTTGCTACTGAAATAAACAATTGTAATACCTACAATACTATAGCTGTTGCTCTTTCCGGCCAGGTTAAGTTTATTTTAGATTCCTTTATTTTCCGGATCTGTTATCAGTTTGATAACTCAACCTTAACTTTTGAAGTTTTTCGTGGCAACTGTACCTTCCTGGAAGGTACAGTTGATTCTGTTTTGCAATTTGAGAAGCAAGTTTTATCCCGAGGGATCCCCGTATCGGTAACCAGGGCAGAAATCAAAGAAAACCCAACATTAAACCAAACTGTATACCATCATCCAAAAGTTCATTCCCTTTCCGTATTACCAACTGTTAACAGCCAGCATCAAATTATCGTAACCAATGCTTTGCGACAGGAAGATTTATCGCTTGAATCTGATTTTAAGTTTTTGCGACTTATCAGTGATTTGATAGCAAGCAAACTTTCCCAGTTATTTCTAATCCGGCAAATTGAACAAAAACGGCTTGAACTTGAACAAAAAAACAAACAGATAACTATTTTAAACCAAACGCTGGAAGAAAAAGTAAGCCAGCGGACAGTTGAACTGCAAGAAGCAAACCTGGAATTACAGACCTTGTTTTACCGTACCAGCCATGATTTCAGGGCGCCTTTAGCTAATATTGTAGGGTTGGCCAACCTGGCAGAAATGGTTACTGATGATCCTGATGTTCTAAACTTGTTCGATAAGTGTAAAACAGTTGTTGGCGGTTTAGACAAAATGCTGTTTAAGTTAAATACCATGAGTTCTTTTGAGTTTGAAAAGAACTTTGAAAAAATTGATTTTAAAGATATTGTTCAGAAAATAAAACAAAAATTTCAGAACGAGATCCAGTCTAATGATATTGTTGTCCGATTTTCAGATGCAACTTTAAACAGTTTTTCATGTCACAAAGCAATGCTTTTGTGCATTTTTGAAAATTTGTTTGAAAATGCAATTTGCTTTTGTAGCGCACAACCTGAAATTGATATTCACATAGAAAATTCAGGCCCTGGCCTCCTGATCCGTTTTGCAGATAACGGAACAGGCATTCCCCCAGAAATAAAAGATAAAATATTTGCTATGTATTACCGTGGAAATGAACGTTCTACAGGCACCGGGCTTGGTTTATACATTGTTAAAAAGCTGGTAAAAATGCTTAACGGAAAAATTACTGTTGAAAGCAAAGCAGGTGTATTTACGGCATTTAACATAGGTCTTCCAGCTTAAACAAAGAAACGTTTCATCATCCAATATTTATTTTAATTTCCGTCCAACATCCTTTTATCCTGATTGCTACTTCTTCAGCCAGCCTGTTTCATTTCCATCTTCTATCAAATAAAAAGACTCAAAACCAGCCAGTACATTTACCGGTTTTCCGGCTGCCAGGATTGTCTTTTTTGGTGATAAAGTATCGGGTTGGTTATACAAAGGCTGTGCTGTTTTTAACGTATATTTTCTTAACGGCGCGTTTATAGTATTAACAGATTTACTGTTTAAAAAACCTGTTTGTCCGTTTGGCAGCGTTACTTTGTAATAATTTCCAACAGCAGCATCTACATGCAAAGCTGTTCCTTCCGGCAATGCTTCTTTTACCGGTGCTTTTTCGGTAGCTTCTGTAAGTAATTTGCTGTTTCGGGTATCTGTCCGAACCATGGTATTCAGGTTTTGCAGAGGAGCGGTAACAGGTTCAGGTTTTTTAGTAACAGGTGCAACAAAAGTAAGCGGATTAACAGCGCCGCCATTGGTATAAATGCCAAAATGCAAATGTGAAGGTGTAGTTTTAGCATTGCCGGTATTGCCAACCAAACCAACGGTATCACCAACAGAAACATGCTGACCGTTGTGTACCAGTTGCGAATCCAGATGTGCGTAATACAAAGTATAGTCCGCATCGTCAGGATGCAAAAAAACTACTTTTCCGCCTAATTTATTTTCGCCTGGTTGAGCAATCCCGTTGGCTGCCGCTAAAGCTGGCGTTCCTTTTTTAGCGAAAATATCAACGCCTTCATGCTTGCGGATTCCGGCATCGCGATCAGCTCCATAAAAACTGCCAATATTTGGTTTGCCGGAAGCGGCAACTGGAAAAGCTAAAGCCGGGCCAGATTGGATTATCAACGTATATTCTCCGCTCTTCAATAATTCTGGTTGTAAACGAAGCAAATAGGTTCCGCCCTGCTTTACTTCTACAGTTAAAGGTTTCCCGGAGGTATCGGCAGAAGCCAGTAATTTGTTTTGCTGGGATTTTTGCTGCCATAAATCTATAAAAATATTAAAATTTTGTGCGGGATTTTTACTGAGGCTGATATACAGCTTCTCCCCTCTTTTGCCTTCAAACTGAAAAGTAGCGGCCTGAACACGTTCTGCAGCAAAAAAACCGGTTTCTTTATACGGAATGGTGATGTGGATTGCTTTGCCCAAACTTTGATCTGCCATTTGCAGCCACTGGCTTCCTATGGCCGTTTGCTGCAAACCAGCAGTTTTCAAACGGTTGCCATAAGTATCATGAGGAGACATTTTTTTAAATAAACCAGCAGGCCCAATACTGTTACACGAAAAAATAGTTGCTAAAAGAAGCATCCAAATTAGAGCGCTTAATTTGGATTGGGTTAGTAAATTCATAAATGTAAATTGACTTTCAATTTTAACCTTCCAGAAGTATGAATGTTTGCTGCAAACTGATGGCCGGGATGGTCCTTTATCAAAGGTTTGCTATCAGTTTTACCAACAAGAGAAACCTTCATCAAGTAATATAATATTTATTGCAAACTGCGAAAAAACAATGAGCGAAAGAATGAAACGCTGTTTGAGGTTGAGTATAAACATCAGCCGTAAAACTAAGCTTTTTATATTTTGATGCTGTTTTTATGCCGGTAAAAACAGTATTGGTTTAGGGATAAAGATGCAAAACCCTCAGCATAAAAAATTATGTCAAGAGTTTACATGATTAAAATGGGAGGTCTTTTTAGTAACGTTTCACACTAAAATCAGAAATACCGCCTTTTAAATTGAGGTATATTTTTTTAGGTGCCGCAGCAAAACCGGCCGTTTCATACTGGCTGTCGCTTTTAGATTCAAACCCATCAAAATTTTTGGAGGATAAACCTGTTTTGCTGTTGATATGGCAAGCCGCATCCTTTGGTACGCTGATGTTTACTTCGGAAACTCCGGTAGAAATATCAACCAGCATGTTGTTTACCGGCTCACCCAATTTTACATCCATTGAAGTAGCGCCGCCTTTTACATGCAAATTCCTGATCTTAAATTTACTTAAATCTAAGTTCATTTTACTTGCGCCAGATGCAACATCAATATTCCATTCGGGGTTTGTGTTAAGCTTAATAGTTGCCTTATTACCTTTATCGCTATCCCAGTTAATAGAATGCCTGGAACTTCTGGTGTTAAAGTTGATGGTTTTGCCAGAATCGGTTGCCAGGGTGTTAAAAACAAACTTTCCGGATAACTCATGTGTAGCTGCACTAAAAAGTTCGGCGGTTGTATCCTGTAAAATATAAGTAGCGCCGCCACCTCTAATGTTTAATGTAGCAACTTTTACCTGCGGCGAGTAGGGTTCCTGGTAGGTGCTGTTCCCTTCTAATTTAGTTACACCTTTTCCCTCATGATCGTCATCGTCATCGCTGCTATCATCATTAAAAAAAGCATTGTTGTTAAAATGATTGTTCCAGAAATGGCTATCGGCCGGCATAGCGCCGCGATACACAACCAGTGCAAAAACTGCTATAAAAACAGCTACTTTTACAGCAGTAGCGCTGCCAGAATTTTGGTGGGAAAAAACCATGTTTACGCCAGATAAAATCAGGAACAGCGGCCAAAGCCTGATGATGTTTCCCCAGTGGAAATTGATCACATTAAAATTATCCAGTAAAAACAGTATGCCAATGCCCAGCAAAAACAAACCGGTAAATAATCTGTCGCGTTTCATGGTTTAAATATCTTTTGTGTTGTTATCATTTGGGTTGATGCCAGACCAGTCTTCTTTCTTCTCCTCGGTTTTTGGTTCTACTGTTTTATTTTTGGAACGGAGGATTAGCCCTAAACCAATAACGACCAGGATTACCGGCCAGAACTGCTCGAAATTAAACCAGTACGGAATAAAGTCGAACTGGTCCAGCAGGAAAAAAATGCCTAATAAAATAAGTACGGCACCACCAATTTGGGCTATATCTTTATTATTGTTTGATTTGAAACTTGGCCTGAAAGGTTGAGAAGGTGGGTTTTCGCCATGAACGGTATAATCTACTACCGGCTCATTTAAAACAACGTTTCTTCTCGGCATTACAATCCACAAAACAATATAAGCCAGCGTGCCGCCGCCATGATAAATAAGCGTTAAAACAAAAAGCAAGCGCACCAGGGTAACATCAATGCTAAAATAATCGGCCAGACCGGCACATACACCAGCTATCACTTTTCTGCTTTCATCGCGGTACAATTTCTTTTCCATGATCTTCAATTCTGTTTTTTTATATTTCTTCTGTTGTGGTTTGGATAATCAGCTCATCTACATTGGCGCCTGCACTCATTTTTAAACAATTAATTACGGCAGCAGCCACATCTTCAGGCATTACAAATTTTTCTGGCGGAATGGTAGTCCCAGACCAGGAACTTGTTAGCGTTGATCCCGGCAATATGGCAGTTACTTTTACCCGATGGGCTTTCATTTCCTCGCGCATAACATCATTAAGACCACGCTGTGCAAACTTTGTTACAGAATAACTTCCGGCATTTACAACAACTTGTTTTGCTGCTACAGAACAGATATTAAAAATATGTCCGGTACGGGCAGCTATTAATTTTTTACCGAAATAACGGTACAATTCGTAACCTGCCATCAGGTTTAAATCCAATTGCTTTTGCAAGGCATTTTCTTCTTCCTCCAAAATACTTGCCGGTAAAAACAGTCCTGCATTGTTAATCAGGATTTGTATGGATTGCAATTCTCGTTCTGCTTCTGCTGCAAAACTGATGAGTTCTTTACGTAAACTGCAATCAGTAACACGTGTAAAAACACGTATGTTAGAATTAATTTGCAGCAATGCTTCTTTTACCAGCAATAAATCTTCATTATTTCTGGAACAAATAGCCAGATTAATTCCTTCTTTAGCCAGTGCTTTGGCAATGGCCAATCCTATTCCTTTGGTTGCCCCTGTTATCAGTGCGTTTTGCATGGATAAAATTAGCTAAAAACAACATGAGGTCTTAAATTGAAAAAATGTATTTTTAAAAAATTTTAAAGAATGATATTTTACCACTTAGGCAAATATATTTTACTGCTAAAAGCGAGCTTTAAAAAGCCCGAAAAATTTAAGGTTTACTGGAGCGAGATTATGCGTGAAATGGTTTCTATCGGCATTGGTTCTTTAGGAATTGTTTGTATCATTTCGGTTTTTATTGGTGCGGTTTCTACCGTACAAACTGCTTTTCAGTTAGTTAGTAATTTAATTCCGCGTTCTATTATTGGTGGTATTACACGGGATTCGGCCATTTTAGAATTCAGTCCGACGATTACTTCCTTAGTTTTGGCCGGACGTGTTGGTTCCAGTATTGCCTCGCAAATCGGAACGATGCGCGTAACCGAACAAATAGACGCTTTGGAAATTATGGGCGTAAATGCGCCCGGATATTTAATTTTACCGAAAGTAATTGGTGGTATTACCATGTTTCCCTTGCTGGTAATTATCTCCGTTTGCCTTTCTTTATTTGGCGGATATATTGCCGGCGCTGCTTCTGGCGCCGTTTCCCCTAATGATTATGTAATTGGTTTAACTACAGATTTCAATCCGCTTTTTGCACGTATTGCCTTAATAAAAGCATTGGTTTTTGCCTTTATCATCACCAGTGTTTCTGCTTATCAGGGTTATTACACTTCGGGCGGAGCTTTAGAAGTTGGACAAGCAAGTACCCGCGGCGTGGTAATGAGCTGTATTATTATTCTTTGTGCCGATTACCTGATAGCCCAGTTGATGTTATGATTGAGATTAAAGATATTAATAAAACCTTTGGAGATAAACATGTGCTGAAAGGGATTTCTGCCATTTTTAATCAAGGTATGTCTAACCTGATTATTGGTGGTTCCGGTTCCGGAAAAACTACTTTGTTAAAATGTATTGTTGGTTTACACGAACCCGAAAAAGGCGAAGTGTTATACAGCAACCAGAATTTTACGACAATGGATTTTGAGGAACGAATTCCGATACGGAAAGAAATTGGCATGCTTTTTCAAAATTCGGCTTTATTTGATTCGATGACTGTGGAAGAAAATATCATTTTTCCATTAAACCTCTTTACAGCAATGTCGAAAGCAGAAAAAGTTGACCGCGCCAATTACTGCCTGGAAAGAGTAAACCTTAAAGGTACCAACAAACTATTTCCCGCAGAACTTTCCGGCGGGATGAAAAAACGTGTTGGTATTGCGCGCGCTATCACCATGCAGCCCAAATATTTGTTTTGTGATGAGCCTAACTCTGGCCTCGACCCAAAAACATCTATCGTTATTGATGAATTAATTAAGGATATTACCGATGAAAATAACATTACAACTGTTGTAGTAACCCACGATATGAATTCTGTAATGGGAATTGGTGATAACATTTTATTTCTGCACAATGGCGAAAAATGGTGGCAGGGAACAAACAATGAAATTGCCCATACTGATAATCCAGAATTAAATAGTTTTGTATTTGCCAGCAAATTTATGCGGGCAGCAAAAGAGAAATTGTAAAAGAAGTTTGAGGTGTGAGGTATCAGGTACGAGGTTTGAGGTGCGAGCAATTTGCTTAATACTAAGTGTCAATACCAATACCTCAAACCTGATACCTCAAACCTGACACCTCACACCTCGAAGTTCACACCTCAACAAAAAATGATCCAACTCCTTACGCCAGAATACTGGAAAGATTATGACCTGATCGATTGCGGTAATTTTGAAAAACTGGAACGATTTGGCAATTTAATTTTGATCCGGCCGGAACCACAAGCAGTCTGGAGCAAAGCCTTATCAGAAAATGAGTGGCAAAAACAGCATCATATCCGTTTTAAAGGCCGCTCTGCAACATCCGGCGAATGGCTGAAAAAGAACCAGTCGACGCCAGACCGCTGGCACGTTGAATACCAGAACCCGGAAGTTAGTATCCGTCTGCGCCTCGGTTTAACTTCTTTTAAACATGTCGGCGTTTTTCCTGAACAAGCTGTAAACTGGGATTACATCTCCTCCAACATTAAAAAACTAAAAACACCTCAGCCTAAATTTTTAAACCTGTTTGCTTATACCGGCGCAGCTTCGCTGATTGCAAGGGCAGCCGGTGCAGAAGTTACGCATGTGGATTCGATTAAGCAGGTTGTTACCTGGTCAAACGAAAATATGCAATTATCAGGATTGGATAACATCCGCTGGGTGGTAGAAGATGCGCTAAAATTTGTAAAAAGAGAGCTTAAACGAAGCAACAAATACAATGGTATCATTCTCGATCCGCCTGCTTTTGGCCATGGCCCGAACGGCGAAAAATGGAAACTGGAAGATAATATCCTGGAAATGATGCTGGACGTAGTTAAACTGCTGGACGAGCAGGAACATTTCCTGATCCTGAATACTTACTCGCTTGGCTTTTCTTCCGTCATTGTAGAAAACCTGATTTTAAACGCTTATCCAAAAGCAAAAAACCTGGAAACCGGAGAATTATATTTACAGGCAACAGCAGGCAGCAAGTTACCTTTGGGCGTGTTTGGAAAATTCAATAACCTTTAGTTTAAAATTAAATCTTATAAATTGCCTTAAACCTGTTATGTTTGTGCTTGCTGCTACTATATTTACATATCGTGAAACTGACGGAGTAAAAAGACGTATGAGCACAAAACATTAATCAGCTATTAAAACACCAGGCCTACCAAAATCAGCCGAACCAACTATCACATTTTAAAATGAACGTTAAACATTTACTTCTTACTTTAACACTTGCGGCTACTTCGCTTACCCTGCTTACCAATTGCAGCGAAAGCAGTAAGGCCGGAAAAATAGTTTCGGGCATAGCTGTATCAAAAAAAGATACTATTGTTGCAAAACCTGCCCCGCAGCCTATTAACACCAAAGAGTACGATTCGCTGATGAAAAAGCTGGCCAATGGTGATACAACCGGAAAATGGCCGGTAGCAAAAACACCTTATCCGCTTACCGGCGCTATTTTACCTTATAAAAGAGTTGTGGCTTTTTACGGAAACCTGTACTCTAAAAGAATGGGGATTTTAGGCGAACTTCCTCCAAAGGAAATGTTGAAAAAACTGGATGGCGAAGTAAAAACCTGGGAAAAAGCAGATCCTAGTACACCCGTTATCCCGGCATTGCATTATATTGCTGTTGTGGCACAAGGCGATGGCGGAAAAGATGGCAAATACCGTTACCGCATGCCTTTTAAACAAATTGATTCTGTTTTAACTTTGGCTAAAACACGTAATGCTTTGGTTTTTATTGATGTACAGGTTGCGCTAAGTACCATTCGTGCAGAGTTGCCTTTGTTTGAGAATTACCTGAAAATGCCAAATGTCCATTTTGCCATGGACCCGGAGTTTTCTATGAAAACCGGTGCAAGGCCAGGCACTAAAATTGGTACTTATGATGCTGACGATGTAAATTATGTATCAGATTATTTGGCCAAACTGGTTAAACAGAACAACCTTCCGCCTAAAATTTTAATTGTACACCGCTTTACACAAGGAATGGTTACTAATTATAAAAATATTAAATTGCATCCGGAAGTACAGCTGGTAATGGATATGGACGGCTGGGGCGAACCGGAATTGAAAAAAGGTACTTACCGCAACCATATTTATAAAGAACCCGTTCAATTTACCGGTTTTAAATTATTCTACAAAAACGATTTGAAGAAAGCGCCAAACCACATGATGACTCCGGGAGAAGTGCTTGCTTTAAAACCAAAACCGATTTATATCCAGTATCAGTAAGCTGTTTTGTCAGATTGCTTCATTAAAAACAGCATACAAAATCAAAAAACGGTTATCTGCGTTTATTAAAGTATGAACAAGAAAGCAACATTTGGCGCAGGATGTTTTTGGTGTACGGAAGCCGTTTTTCAAAATGTAAAAGGCGTAGTCAAATCTGTATCAGGTTACATGGGTGGACAGGTTAAAAACCCCACTTACGAACAGGTTTGCGGCGGTAATACCGGACATGCGGAAGTAATTGAAGTGGAATATAACCCGGAAATTGTTTCTTATCAGGAATTATTGCTGATCTTTTTTAAAACACATAATCCAACTACCTTAAACCGTCAGGGAAATGATGTTGGTACGCAATATCGTTCCGTTATATTTTATGCTGATAATGAGCAGAAAGCAGCAGCCGAAGCCATGATCAAGCAATTGGATGCAGAAGGCATTTTCGACCATAAAATTGTAACGCAGGTAGTTCCGGCAGAAACTTTTTATAAAGCAGAAGGCTATCACCAGGATTATTTTAACAACAATTCTTCGCAGCCTTACTGCGCGTTTGTAATCCAGCCTAAGCTGAACAAGTTTATCAAAGAGTTTAAAGAAAAAACGAATTTGGCCTCTTAAAAAGCAATCCTGATTTTTTGCCGGTAAAAGAAGTATTTGTGTAAAGCAGGTGCTTCTTTTTAGTTTTGTCGTGTTGTCATTCCGATGCAAGAGGAATCTTCTTCAAATAATAATAATAATAATTAAACCGCTTCGATGAAGGTCTCTCCTGTTGGTAGAAATGACAAAAAAGCAACTCCTATAAAACTTTCATGCTTCTTTTACTACCTAAAAATCCTCAAACTTAAATTTAGCAACTTTCAGGCTTTTTTAAGTTGATGCCAATAATTTTAAATAATTTAGTAGAACCAAGATTAGATATAATGGAAGCATTAGAACTTAAATTTCATATTCATCAAATAGTAGATGCTATTCAAAACGAGCAGGTTTTACAAACGTTATATGATTTTTTGAAATCGAAGGAAAACGAAAAGGACGGTTCACTTTGGGAATCTTTAAATGAAGAACAAAAAAAGGAAGTAATGCTTGCTTTTGAAGAATCTGAGGATGAAGGAAATCTGGTTGATGCAAAAACAGTTTTCAGAAATTTTAGATGAAGATCATTTTAACCAAGCGTGCAGAACAAAACTTCATTTCAATTAAAGAATACATCCAGCAAAATTTTGGAGAAATTGTAGCAGAAGTTTTTGAACAAAAGATTACAGATTTTCTTCACTTATTAAAAACCTATCCTCAAATAGGATCAGTTGAGGTAAAAAGCAAGCAAATCAGGGCATTTCGATTAACAAAATTAACCACTGTTTTTTATAGAATTAAAGATCAAAATATGATTATTCTGACCTTTTTTGATGTTAGACAAGATCCAAAAAAGAAACCTAAATAAAAACTTCCATGCTTCTTTTACCACCTAAAAATCCTCAAACTTAACTTACCCACTTTCAGCTTTTTTAATAGCTTTGAACCCTTTAAAAACAACAACACAACATACTGTTTTTAAGGTATAAAATATTGATCTGATGCTGACTGTAGAAAAAATCGGGGGCACTTCCATGACTGCCCTGCACGACGTGCTAAAAAATATCATTCTGTTTAACCGTACCGGCAATGAGTTGTATAACCGCATTTTTGTGGTTTCGGCTTTTTCGGGCGTTACTAATTTATTGTTGGAAAACAAGAAAACCGGTGCGCCAGGCGTATATCATTTAATTGCCAATTACCAGGATTTTCATACTGCTTTAGATGACCTGATTGTTAAACTACAAACTATCAATAAAAATTATGTTGAATTGGGTTTGGATTTGGCTACTGCCGACCGGTTTATAGAAAAACGTGTCCGCGAAGCACAAAATTACCTGGAAAATTTAGTGAATATCCTGGCTTCTGGTTATGTAAGCAAAGAAGGGATTTTACAGGCTGCACGAGAAATCCTGGCTTCTATTGGCGAAACGCATTCGGCTTTTAACTTCACCAATATCCTTCAAAACAGAAATATTAACGCAACTTGTATTGATCTGAGTGGCTTTGACGATCACAATTCTTACACTATAGATCAGCGCATAAAAGAAGCGTTTAAGAATATTGATTTCAGCAAAACCATTTGTATTGTAACTGGCTATGCCAAAGGTACGGAAGGGATTATGCGCGAATTTGACCGCGGTTACTCCGAAGTTACGTTCAGTAAAATTGCCGTTGCCGTAAAACCGCAGGAAGCAATTATCCATAAAGAATACCATTTATGTACGGCTGACCCGGTTTTAGTTGGGATTGATAATTGTGCGCCTGTTGGTTTTACCAATTATGATGTTGCAGATCAATTGGCAGACGTGGGCATGGAAGCCATCCATCCAAAAGCATCCAAACCTTTGGAAATTAACGGGATTAACCTTCGTATCAAAAACACTTTTGAACCCGAGCACCCCGGAACATTAATTACCCAGGATTATATTTCTGAAAAGAAACGGGTTGAAGTGATCACAGGAACGGATAAAGTTTTGATTATAGATATTTACGATCCGATAATGGTTGGCAATGTTGGTTCGGATTTACAAATTATGCAGGTATTTTTTAACCTTGGTGTGAGTTACAGTTACAAAGCTACCAGCGCAAATAGTATCTCTGTAGTTATCTGGGAGAAAGATTTCAAGGAATCCTTAATCCACGAACTGGAGGAAAAGTTCGAAAAAATCACCGTAGAAAAAGCAGCAATGGTTTGCATTATCGGCTCCAACATCGATCAGCCTGGTTTGCTGGCCAGGTCTGCTACAGGGTTGGCCAATGAAGGCATTAATATTAAAAGTTGTGGTTTTTCGTTAAGAAAAGTAAACATCCAGTTTTTAATTGACCGCGAAGATTTTGCAAAAGCAATCATCGCTTTAAATAAGGCCATGTTTTTTTAGGGATAAAAGAAGCATTGCCCAAACTTCCTGTTTTTAGTTTTAAGGGAATGATTATCAGCAGTAATTGTTCCCTTACTATTTTTAAACGATACGTAAATCCATTATATTAGGAAACCAATTTTAATTTGAAATATGAAAAAACTGATACTTCTTTTACTGCCTGTTTTTTTGCTCCAGCCTTTATTTGGTCAGAAAATCTATTACGAAAAATATTTTCAGAATGCTTTGGCTAAAACAGCAGCATAAAAGAAGCATTGGGCAACCTGACGTTTTGATTTAACTTTAAGGTTTGCTCTGTCATTCTGAACTTGTTTCAGAATCCCTCTTTCAAGATTTAGATCTTTCTGATGGGATGCCGAAACAAGTTCTGCATGACTCAAAACAAAGGCAACTGGCCTTTACCTTTTATATCTACCTCTTCCGGGTTGGTAATTTCCAGTTCTATCTTTTTAGCTGGTTTAACCGGAGGCCCTTCTTCTTTCTGCGAGATTTCTTTTTCGGCTTCTTCTTCTTTGTGTTCTTCGGAAACGATCTCTTTTAAAGAAACTTCTGCAACCGGGTCCGGCACATCTTCTTCGTCATCATGTTCGGCAATTAGTTCGATAGTTTTAATTTCGTGCGGAGAAAGCCGGTTTCCCTGTGCTTTAATGCCTTTTACATCAATCAGATCAGCCAAATTCAGTTCTGTCGTTTCCGGCAAATGCGTTTTGCCTTTCAGCAATTCCACTTTAATTACTGGCTGTGAAGCGCCCGAAATCAGGATCATTTTAGAACCGCTTTCTTCACTAATCAGGTTTACAGGTTTGCCCAAAACCAGGTTTTCAAAAGTAAAACGCTTTACAAAATAATTCTTCAGCTTGCCTTCGTAATGAACAACCGTATAAACCTGATCGGGGTTAAACTTTTCAATCCTAATCATTTTATCTTCAAAATGGTTCGTCAAATCGAAACTTGTCAACTCACAAACGCCGTTGCTTAATACTTTCAAAATTTTATCTTCACCGTCAAACTCTCCCAAAAAAGTACCGCGTCCGTCAACATTTAAACGTTTTAGCACCTCGTCATACCAAATTTTGCGACCAGACAACGTAGAAATACCTTTTGCTTTAAGCGTGATTTTTTTAATCGGATATTTGGTAACCATGTTGCCTTGCGAATTTCTGCCCTTGATAGCAACATCTGCAAAATTAAGATCGAAACTAAGCTTTTTAAGCTTTGAATGTGGTTTTAGCTGTACGTTTACCACTTCTGCCTCACCATTTGGATTATGGGTGAAGTACAGCGTTTTTGTGCCTTTTGATCCTTTGGTTAAATCGTATTCTTTATCGCGGGTAATGCCTTGCACAAAAAAACGTTTGATAAAAGCAGTACCGGTTTCCCCATCTTTATAAATAAAATTGTAAACCGTGCGCTCATCATTTTTTTTGAAGATGCCAGCGTAGATAATATCTTTTCCAACAAAAACCTTTTCCTGCACTTTCGTAACCAGGAAACGGCCATCTTCCCTAAAAACAATAATTTCGTCCAGATCAGAACAATCTCCTACAAACTCATCTTTTTTCAAAGCGGTGCCCACAAAACCATCGGCACGGTTCATATAAATTTTAACATTGGCTAAAGCAACCTGTGCTGCTTCTACCCTGTCAAAAACGCGGAGTTCGGTTTTGCGTTCGCGGCCTTTACCAAACTTTTCTTTTAACTTTTGGAACCAATCGATGGCATAATCGGTCAGGTGTTTCAGGTGCTGGCTTACTTCCTTGATCTCATTTTCCAGCGATTTCATCTGCTCGTCCGCTTTTTTTACATCAAAGCGCGTGATGCTGCTCATCGGTTTATCAATCAGCTTTTTAAAATCTTCTGGCAAAATTGCCCGGTAAAGCTGTGGTAAAAAAGGCCCAAATAATTTGTACAGCACTTTTATTACGGCTTCAAAATTTCCGGATGATTCGTATTCCGGATGCTTGTACATTCCGTTCTGAATAAAGATCTTCAGCAATGAACTGAAAAAAATTTTCTCTTTCAGCTCATCCAACCTGATCTCCAGCTCCTGCTTCAATAATTCCCTGGTAAAAACAGTACTCTCCGTCAGGATATCGTTCACACTCATAAAGTGCGGTTTGTTATCCTTAATTACGCAAGTATTTGGGGAGATGGAAACTTCGCAATCGGTAAAAGCATACAACGCATCAATGGTAACATCCGGCGAAATCCCGGGTGCTAAATGAATGATAATTTCTACATCTTTTGCGGTATTATCTTCAATTTTTTTAATGCGGATTTTGCCTTTATCATTGGCTGCAATTACGCTGTCGATCAAACTTCCGGTTGTGGTAGAAAACGGAACTTCTGTAATAGCAAGTGTTTTTTTATCACGTTCTTCTATTTTAGCACGGATACGGACCTTGCCGCCACGCTGGCCTTCGTTATAAGCTGAACAATCTGCCAGTCCGCCAGTTGGAAAATCAGGTAATAAATCGGGACGGTTACCTTTTAATATTTCTATGGAAGCATCAATCAGTTCTATAAAATTATGCGGCATTACTTTTGTCGCCAAACCAACCGCAATTCCTTCGGCACCTTGTGCCAACAAAAGCGGAAACTTTACCGGAAGTGTTACCGGCTCTTTATTACGGCCGTCGTAACTGGATTGCCATTCGGTTGTATCCGGATTAAAAACAACATCCAGCGCGAATTTAGATAAACGCGCCTCGATATAACGCGGCGCAGCAGCAGAATCTCCTGTAACCGGATCGCCCCAGTTTCCCTGGCAATCAATCAGCAGGTTTTTCTGTCCAATCTGCACCATCGCATCACCAATAGAAGCATCGCCATGCGGATGATACTTCATGGTGTTGCCAATTACGTTGGCTGCTTTGTTAAAACGGCCGTCGTCCATTTCCTTTAAAGAATGCAGGATACGGCGTTGCACAGGCTTTAACCCATCATTTATATGCGGTACGGCACGGTCCAGGATTACGTAAGAAGCATAATCCAGGAACCAGTTTTCATACAGTCCCGAAAGGGAAGTTACATTAGACAGCTGTTCATTTTGCTGACTTAAATTGTCATTCATTCGGTATTGGCTAAAAGATGCAAATATACTACAAACAAGAAAATTTAGATGCAAAAGGCTAAAGCTGCTTTTACATTGCCGATGCCATTTATCACAAAAAAAAGAAATTACAATAAAATAGCATTTAACAAAATATTAATAGAAAAGCTGTAACGAATCTATACCTGGTGGCGTCTATATACCAAAACAACCACAAAAACTTAAATTTTAAATATCATGAAAACTTTAAAAACAACCCTGCTCGCCTTGTTACTAACCGTAACTTACAGCATTAGCAAAGCAAACCTTCCAAACCGCAGCGAAAGGCTGACCATGCGTTATGCAATTTCTGCTTATGTTGATGCTTTTACACATGGCAAATGTGCCGGGCTTGCAGATGTTATTGATGACAGCGCAAAATTTTCGCATACCCGCGGCGAAAAAATAATCAGCTTCAGCAAAAACGAGATTTTAGAAAGCCTTAAGAACCAGCAAGACGTAGAACAAAATTGCACCACTACTGCCCGAATTGTTGAAAGTACAGCAAAATTGGTTGTATATAAAGTACAAATGAAATACGAAAAATTTTCGCGCATTAACTTTGTAACCATGACTGATACTGGCAATGGCTGGAAGATTACTAACGTTTCTACCGTATTTAGCTAAGCCCAGTTTTTAGGTGATAAAAGAAGCATTCTTGTTGACGCGGGGATGCTTTTTTTATACCTTCAATTTTGCAGTTTCAGTTATTATTAAATACTATTTATTGAATACATATTCTTACATTTACTTATTCTATGACAACAGTTAGCATCACTCAATTATATTCTCTTTTAAATGAGAAAGTAGGCAAAGAAACTGCTGAAAACTTGACTGGTTATATTGAGGAAAAAATCAAAGCTGAATTTGACAGACAATCAGATATTTTAGCTACAAAACAAGACCTGTCAAAGCTTGAGACAAAACTAACTGAAAAGTTTCTTGAAGCTAAAGCAGACACCATAAAATGGATGTTCATTTTTTGGATTGGACAAATTGCTGCTACTTTTGGTTTTATATTGTTGTTTTTGAAGAAGTGATATCTTATTTTCAAATTTTCAAAGTAACTTTTCTGCGAGTTGTATCCTACAATACCGTTTTTTCAATTGCAGATTTTTAAGCAAGTTATAAATTACATCCCTTGCTTGAGCATAAAATTTAATTTTATACTGATGAAATAGCATTTGTTTGCACTCGAAGAGAAACAGACTCCTACTGGTCAGGATCTGCGATACAGACCATCGAGCTGTGGATTTCCATTCCCATTAATCAAAAACTTACTTACTTCTTTTACCGCAAAAATACCTTAATTTTATACCGATAAAAACAGCATTAGGCTGCCTCTGCTTCTTCCGGAAGTTATGTAAATCTCTGAACATCACAAAATTGTTTCCTTACTGTTGGAAAACCTAAAGGTTTACAGCTTGTTAATCATACTAATTTTTGTCTATAAAAGGAGTATCACTATTGGCCTAATTTTATTACAGGATTAGAAATCCCCAGCGCAAAGGTCGGGGTTGCAAACCCGCGACCAGTAGAGGGATGAATTCAAAGTATGAATCATTAGCAACTAAAGAGGATATGGCAAAGCTTGAAACTAAAATGGCAAAAAACAAAGCCGAAACAATCAAGTGGATATTCATTTTTTGGATCGGACAGATTGCTGTTACTTTTGTTTTTATCTTGCTGTTTTTAAAGAATTAAAATTATTAAACTGCTTCTTCCTCCAAAATATCAACCTCAATTCTTAAATTCTGAATAATATGCTGCTGACGATCAGGCGTATTTTTCCCCATAAAATATTCCAGCAACGATTTGATGTTGGCTTCTTTTAAAAAAACAGGATCTAAACGAATATCTTTTCCGATAAACAAGCCAAATTCTTCCGGCGAAATCTCACCTAAACCTTTAAAACGTGTAATTTCCGGTTTGTTGCCCAGCTTGTTTATTGCCCGCTGTCGTTCTTCGTCACTGTAACAATAAATGGTTTCCTTTTTATTACGAACCCTAAAAAGCGGCGTTTGCAGGATAGAAACGTGGCCAGCTTTTACCAGATCAGGGAAAAATTGCAGAAAAAAGGTCATTAACAGCAACCTGATATGCATACCGTCCACATCGGCATCAGTTGCAATTACAATGTTGTTGTAGCGCAATCCATCCAAACCATCTTCAATATTTAGTGCATGCTGCAGCAGGTTAAATTCTTCATTCTCGTAAACTACTTTTTTGGTTAGGCCGAAGCAATTCAACGGTTTTCCTTTTAAGCTGAAAACTGCCTGCGTTTGTACGTCGCGTGATTTAGTGATGGAACCGCTTGCAGAATCCCCTTCGGTAATAAACAACGTTGTATCTTGCTTGCGCTCGTGCGTATCTTCAAAATGTAATTTGCAATCACGCAGTTTTTTGTTGTGTAAAGAAGCTTTTTTTGCACGTTCATTAGCCAGTTTTTTAATACCGGCAATATCTTTACGTTCCCGTTCTGATTGTAAAATCCGTTTTAATAATCCATCAGCAGTAGCAGGGTTTTTATGCAGATGATCGTCCAGTGCTTTTTTAACAAAATCATTGATAAAAGCGCGAACGGAAGGGCCATCTTCCGCAATGTTTTGCGAACCTAATTTAGTTTTGGTTTGAGATTCAAAAACCGGTTCCTGCACGCGGATAGAAACGGCTGCAACAATAGAAGCGCGAACATCGGCTGCATCAAACTCCTTCTTGTAAAACTCGCGGATGGTTTTTACAACCGCTTCGCGAAAAGCTGCCTGATGTGTTCCGCCTTGCGTAGTATGCTGGCCGTTTACAAAAGAATAATATTCTTCGCCGTATTGCTGTCCGTGTGTCATCGCTATTTCAATATCTTCACCTTTTAAATGGATAATTGGATAGCGAAGATTTTCGGCATCGGTATTTCGAACTAAAAGATCGTGTAACCCTTTTTCAGAAAAATATTTTTGACCGTTAAAATTGATCGTTAAACCGGCGTTCAAAAAAACATAGTTCCAGATCATGTTCTCAGCAAATTCCGGAATGAAACGGTAATGCCTGAAAATAGTATCATCAGGCAAAAAACTGATTGCCGTACCGTTTCGCTGCGTCGTATCTTTTTCTTCTTCGCGCAACAGTTCGCCTTTGCTAAACTCGGCAATTTTAGTCCGGTTATCTCGATAAGATTGTACTATAAAATTGCTTGATAATGCATTTACCGCTTTTGTTCCAACACCGTTTAAACCAACAGATTTCTGGAAAGCTTTGCTATCGTACTTGCCGCCGGTGTTTATTTTGGAAACGCAATCAATTACTTTTCCTAACGGAATTCCTCGTCCATAATCCCGAACAGCAACCTTATGTTCGCTTAAATTGATGTCGATGGTACGGCCAGCACCCATTACAAACTCATCGATGGAATTATCTACAATTTCTTTCAGGAGTACATAAATGCCATCATCATAAGCAGAACCATCGCCGAGTTTTCCAATGTACATGCCCGGACGCAAGCGGATGTGCTCTTTCCAATCGAGCGAACGGATACTGTCTTCACTATAATTAACCGGATCAGTTGGAGTTGCAGTGCTTACCGCCATAATAAATTGCTACTAATTTTAGCACAAATTTATTAAAAATCTAACTATTTTACCTTATCCAACCGGCATTATCTTGATAATTTAAAGTAAATGTTGATAAAATTATAGCGATAAAAACAGTATCAGTTAAACCTGACCGAGTAATAAGCTTTATTAACTTTTTTATAAAATTCCGGCCCGTTTTCGTTGCCTAAAAAAAGCATCAAAATATAGCCGGTCCCGTTTTTTTGCAAGCACATTAATAAGCCGTATTGGTAATGTCCCGTTTCCGGCCTGTCGTATAAATTTAGCTGGTAAGATTTACCTTCATCTGCATGAAAAACAGTTAATAAATCTGGCGGTAAAGTTTTAGCGGTAAAATTATCTTTCCCGGCCAGTTTTGTAGCTGCTGATAAAGATTCCAGATTATAAAGTGAATCGGGATTGGTAGCTGACCGTTTAGGGTCATCTTCTGTTACTTTAAATTTTGGCCACTCTTTTTGCAAATCTTTAACTTTATACCAGACCTGAAAATTGGCATTAGGAAGTTCCATTGCATAATCCACATTAGTAGTTACTGTATGAAGCGCTTTAATCTCTTTAAAATCCTTTGGAAATGAAAATTGCAGGTTAGCTGCCGAGAGGGTTTGCTCAAAAATTTTAAACTGTGGCGAAGTTGCTGCCGTTTGTGCATAACAGGCTGCAACCGAAAATGATAACAATAACAATAAGGGCAGTATATTTTTCATCAACAGATCAGTTTAAGGTTTTTAAAGAAAAACTATTAGTTTTAATTTTAACCAACTTAATTTCGTTGCTCTATTAAATGTAATTTAATTAGTACCGGCTTAAATTTTAATAATTAAAGGACTATTTTTCTTTTGACATAGAATTTATTAAGTGATAATTGGAGCATGTAAGTTACTATTATTATCAATATTTTATAAAAATTAATTTTTATTTCCTTCTCCATCAATCCTGTCATTTCAATTAAAGCTGTTAACATTTTTTTACCGGTAAAAGAAGCATCAGCGTTAAGGCGTAACAAAAAATTGCTTCTATATTCGCGTTTGCATTAACTGCTGTAAACCATTTAAAGCAGATATAAATATATTTTTAATGGCTAAAAAAAGTATTAAACTGGAAGTTATTGATTTAAACGGAAACGGTTTCCACGTACTGGTGAATATTATGCTGTTTAAAAAAACCTTTAAACTGGTTTTGGATACCGGCGCTTCTAAAACCGCTTTTGATAAAGCCCTTTTGCTGGAACTGGTCCATGAAAATGAATTGAAAAACTCCGGACATTTAACAACCGGCCTCGGTACAAACAATATGGAATCTTTTACAACCGCCATTACAGATTTGTATATTGGAAAGTTTCATATCCCGATGATAGAAGTTGCTGTTTTAGATTTATCTGCCATTAATACCGCTTATGGAAAATTAGAAATTGCACCTGTACTTGGCGTTTTAGGCGGAGATGTTTTGATGGAATATCAAGCGGTTATTGATTATGCTAAATGTAAAATGGTTTTGAAAAGGGCGGAACAATAACGCTTTGGCTTTGAAGCAAGCAGTATAAATTTAGGTGATAAAAGAAGTATCTGTTGGATTAAAAAAATCCAATAATCAGGTAAGATTACTGCAAGTTGGCAATTTCAATTTCTTTTATCATTGCCTGAACGTTTACAGGGTGTTGTGTTGCTGTTTTTCTGTAACTTCCATCTTTATTTATAATAATATAAGTAGGATAACCAGTTGATTTAACTTTGTCCATAATATCTTTTGTTAATGCAGGATTGGCCAAAATTTGCATTCCTTCGATTTGAAAATACGCAATCGCTTTTTTCCACTCTTTCTCCCGTCCAACATCAAAATTGGCTATATAAATAAAATTCACATTTTTACCTTTAAAATAAGTCTCTAACTTTAAGGCATTTTTTTCTATTTCCTCTCTGCAAGGCGTGCACCACGTTCCCCACATATCTATCAGCGCAACTTTGCCTTTGGTTAGCGCCAGCACATCCTTAAATGTATTTAGCCGGGTGCCGTTGTTTTTAACAAAAATTGTTGCTTTACTAAAGGTTTGCTGTTGTTTTTTTACCAACTCAGCGATGGTAGGACTAAATCCCTTTACATAGGCACTATGTGGATATTCTTTTTTAAAGTAATTGAATATCGAAACAACGGCCGGATAATCGGCGCGAGAGAATCTATATTTTAATGCGCGGACGTATGCATACTCAGCAGCTTTGCCTGTAAAGTATTTGTCGACAACTTTTTTAGTTATAACGCCCAAATACCAACTCTTATAAGTACTATCGCCTTTGGCAGGATTGGTATGAAACCATTGTTTATAAAACACTGCCGGTTGTTTTTGATATTCAATCTCGAGAGCTTCCGTTTCACGAAACATAAAATTATAAATCAACTCGGTATAATTATAGGCGTTCAATGCCTCATCATTGCTCAGTTTTATAGTTTTGAACAGGCTGTCCTGGATTTTCAGCCATGGTTTTAACTCTTCTTTTGACTTAAAAAGAGTATGATTATGACTAAACTCATAATAATTTGCGGGAGCAAAATATTTTAAGTTAATCATAGCATTTTTGATAAAGGCAGTGGAAGGTTTGTTTGCTTTTATATAATTAGCCAATAGGCCTTTATTCAGCAAATACTGTTTGTTGATCGCAGCAATCACTCGTTCCGGGTTTTTGTCGTTATTAAAAGGTTGCGTATCCATATTGGTTAAGGCAAAAATTTCAGGCTGATTATTATTGCTGCCTTTACCCGTTACTTTAAATTGATTGTTTTTTTGAGCAAAATCTACTGTTAAAAAAAGCTCGTCTCCAGGCGTTAAAAAAAGGCTGTAACGAAAATACCTATCAGATAAATAGAAAATCAAATAAGTTGGCTGATCAATATCAATTGTAAAAGATGCTGATTGATGCGCATCCAATTGAAGTTCGTTTACTTTCTTTTTCGTCAAATCATAAAGCAAGACAGGATCATGTATAAAAATAGATCCTTTAAAATTTTTTATGGTGAAATGTACGGTGGCGTTTTTAGCGAAAGCACTTGTTGAAAAAACAAAGAGCAAAATACAACATGTATAAAATCTTTTCATTGTGATACCTTTTATTATTTACGCAGTAGTTAAACGTTTTTTGAATAAACCTCAATCATTATTATAATAAAGATAAAGTCGTATAACTAATTAAGATAAGGTTGTTTAAACTTTTGGTGCCAATTAAATTTGATCCTACGGCATGCCCAAGTTTAGTGCCATGCTTCTTTTACCGGGTAAAAATTGGTGTTTACATAACCTATAAGGTTTTGAAAACCTTATAGGTCTTTAGTGATTAAATCGATCAAAAAAATAATGGTTAACATTTTTTAGGTGATAAAAGAAGCATCGGCCCTAAAAAAAGAGGGTCAGAAAAAAAGTTTAAACAACTTCGATATATGCTATTTATAAAGATATACAAATAAATAGCTAATACTTCTTTTATCAACTAAATTTTTAATTATAACAAAAAACCCTGCTCCTAATTCAGGAACAGGGTTTCCATACTTCTTTTACCCGTTTAGGGCTTCATATTATTTTTTCAGTATTGCAATTAAAAGGCCACCAAGCGGTATTAAAAGACCCATCCAAAATATGAACATCCATTTAATGATGTCGGCTTTAGTTTCAGCCAAATCTGATTTGCTTGCCATGTGTTCAATTTTACGTTCCACAGCCGATGTAATTGCTTTTTCTTTTGTATCCTCAAAGTAGTTAACTACTTTTTTTAGCGTCTTGTTCTGTAAAATTCCTTTTCAGGATTTCGTATATTTCCAACGTTTCCGTATTCATGTCTAAAAATTTAAAGTTAGTAATTAAATTAATTATAAACCAGCAGGTAATTTAAGAACAAGGCCAGGTCTAAACAAAAAACCCTGTCCGGCAAATGAACAGGGTTTCCATACTTCTTTTATCACTATAAATTATACATCAATCTTGGCGTACTTTGCATTCTTCTCGATAAACTCGCGGCGTGGTGCAACTTCATCTCCCATCAACATAGAAAAAGTATGATCGCAACCGGCAGCATTATCAATGTTAACCTGGCGAAGCGTGCGTGTGCTTGGGTTCATGGTGGTTTCCCATAACTGCTCGGCGTTCATCTCGCCCAAACCTTTGTAACGCTGTACATGCACGCTGTCTTCTTTTCCGCCGCCTTTTAAACGCTGGATAGCAGCATCGCGCTGCGTATCATCCCAGCAATACTGAAATTCCTTACCTTTTTTAACCTGATACAACGGCGGCGCAGCAATATAAACATAACCAAATTCTACCAGTTCTTTCATGTAACGGAAAAAGAAGGTAAGAATGAGGGTTGTAATGTGCGAACCATCCACATCCGCATCCGTCATGATCACGATTTTATGATAACGAAGCTTTGCAAGGTTTAAAGCTTTATCATCTTCCGGCGTTCCGATGCTTACACCAAGCGCTGTAAACATGTTCTTGATCTCTTCGTTTTCGTATATCTTGTATTCCATTGCCTTTTCCACGTTCAGGATTTTACCCCGTAAAGGAAGTATGGCCTGGAAATGCCTGTCACGGCCTTGCTTAGCCGTACCACCCGCAGAGTCTCCCTCAACCAAAAACAGTTCGCATCTTTCCGGATCACTATCGGCACAATCGGCCAGTTTTCCCGGTAAACCTGTTCCGCTCATTACGTTTTTACGCTGTACCATTTCGCGTGCTTTTCGGGCAGCAGAACGGGCAGTAGCCGCCATGATCACTTTATTGACGATCATGCGGGCTTCTCTCGGGTTTTCTTCCAGGTAATTGCCCAAAATTTCGCCAACAGCCATATCAACGGCTCCCATTACCTCGTTGTTGCCTAACTTGGTTTTGGTTTGCCCTTCAAACTGCGGCTCCTGTACTTTTACAGAAATAATTGCAGTTAAGCCTTCCCTAAAGTCATCTCCTGTAATTTCAATTTTTACGTTTTTTAACAAGCCGGATTTATCAGCATAAGCCTTTAAAGTACGGGTTAAACCACGACGAAAACCGGCAACGTGTGTACCACCTTCAATCGTATTGATATTGTTGACATAGGAATGTACATTCTCCGTATAAGTTTCATTGTACTGTAGCGCTAATTCTACCGGAATTCCCTGTTTGTTTCCATCAACATAAATAGGTTCCGGAATGATAGAAGTACGTGTTCCGTCTAAATATTTAACAAATTCTTTTAGGCCGCCTTCAGAATAAAATTCTTCAAAAGGGTGCAAGCCTGTTTCGTCTGTTTCCCGCTCGTCTGTTAATGAAAGGCGGATACCTTTATTCAGATAAGCCAACTCACGCAAACGGGCAGCAATAGTTTCGTATTTATATTCTGTGGTGATGGTAAAAATTTCAGGATCGGGCGTAAAAATAATGGTCGTTCCGCGTTTTTCTGTTTCGCCAATTTCTTTTACCGGATACATCGGCCTGCCTTGCTCGTAATCCTGCGTAAAAATCTTCCCTTCCCGATAAACCAACGCTTTTAAATGGGTAGAAAGTGCATTTACGCAACTTACGCCAACACCGTGCAAACCACCGGAAACTTTATAAGTATCTTTATCAAACTTTCCGCCAGCGTGAAGCACTGTCATTACTACTTCCAGTGCCGAACGTTGTTCTTTTTGGTGAAAGCCGGTTGGGATACCGCGGCCATTATCCGTTACAGAAATGGAATTACCTTCCTGTATCGTTACTTTAATGGTATCACAGTAACCGGCAAGCGCCTCATCAATAGAGTTATCTACAACTTCATAAACTAAATGGTGCAAACCTTTTACCCCGGTATCACCAATATACATGGACGGGCGTTTCCGAACTGCTTCCAAACCTTCCAGGACCTGGATATTATCTGCAGAATAATTGGATCTGTCTTCTAATAATTCTTTTGTTTCACTCATAAATCTGTATCAAACATTAACCTTCAAAAGTACGATTTTTAGCCGATAAAAGAGGCTTTTATTCTCACAAAACGGGTTGTAAATGTGCTAATCAAAACATTAGGATACTTGCAGTTAAAGTTTATCTTTGTCAAAATTTTTTGAAAAAACATGAAAATAACGGTATCCCGATTAACTTTAGGAATAGCTGTTGCCGCAATGGCAGTTGCCTGTAACCAAAAGCCGCAAACTACTAACGCCACTGCTGAAAAAACCCCAGCTACTTCAACATCAGAAAAAGCAGAAATTGTGTATGTAAACTCTGATTCTTTACTTTCTAAATACGATTATTTTAAAGATATGAGCAGCCGCCTGGAAGATAAAGGCAAAAAGGCACAGGTAGATGTTTCCTCTAAAGGACAGGCTTTTCAGCGGGAAGTTGCAGAATACCAAAAAGGCGCAGCTACTTTAAGTGCCGACCAACGTGCTGCAACCGAACAACGTTTGGCACGTAAACAGCAGGAACTGCAAACGTACAACCAGAATGCAAGTGCACAGATACAACAGGAACAGGCATCAGAAAATGCAAAATTATATGATAAGATTGCCGATTTTATGAAAGGTTACGCCAAAGAAAAAGGGTACAAGCTGATTTTAACTTACTCTAAAGCCAACCCAACTGTTTTGTTTGGGGATGAAAGCCTGAACGTTACGAACGATGTGGTTAAAATTTTGAACGACAACTACAAAAAAGAAAAAAAATAGCATTTATACCAATTAGAAAACTTAAGTTTTAACCCCGGCCAGACCGGGGTTTTTTAATGCTAAAAAATGGACGGGCAACAAAATCATGAAAAATTTATGCGGATGGCCATAGAGCTTTCCGAGCAAAATGTAGAACAGCGCCTGGGCGGGCCCTTTGGGGCTGTAATTGTAAAAAACGGAATGGTAGTTGCCCGAAGTGCTAACAGGGTAGTTCCGCAAAAAGACCCGACTGCACATGCAGAAGTTTCTGTAATCCGATTAGCATGCAAAGAATTGGATACCCATAATCTGGAAGGCTGTGTTATTTATACCAGTTGTGAGCCCTGCCCCATGTGCCTCGGCGCCATTTACTGGGCGCACTTAGATAAGATTTATTATGCCAATACAAAAGCTGATGCAGCAGCAATTGCATTTGATGACCAATTTATTTATGAAGAAATTGATCGTCCGCCTGCAGAACGTAAACTGCCCGCCATACAATTACTGCGCGACGAAGCACAAACGGCGTTTAAAAAATGGCAGGCTTCTGATTTAAATATCAGGTATTAATAGAAATATTATCAGACAAATTTTTAGATGCTAAAAGAAGCATCAGATTTATTGTTTAGGCTGATCAAAAAAGCCATCCTGTAAATCATCAATTTCCCGCCGGTCTTTTTTAGTTGGCCGCCCTGCTCCCTGGTCGCGCCGGATCATAGGTGCCTGAAAAACAGATTTGTAACCATAAGTTTGTTCTACAGGCGTTAAATCCTCATAAAACTGAACTGCCGTTTTAGCATCGGTCCGGTTTTCCAGTAAGCCCGTAACTTTTAAAACTTTTTTTTCTATCCCTTTGCTCACCTGGTAGGTTTCCCCGATACGCACTTCGTGCGAGGGCTTTATATTTTGCCCGTCCAGCTTCACCTTGCCGGCCTTGCAGGCATCGGCAGCCAGAGTGCGGGTTTTAAATATCCTGATAGACCACAAATACTTATCAATCCTTAACTTCTCTTTTTCCGGCATATTTTAAATGTATTTGTATTAAAAATGTGAACGTTGCCTGTTGTTAAAAAGTACAATTTATTATGCATTGGCTGTTAGCTATAACTTTTATTTAGCCTTTGTATAAAACCTGTTTAAGTTTTATACAAATTATTTTGAATGCTTCTTTTATCACCTAAAAATAGAGGTGTCCCATATCTTAAAAAACAAACATAAAACCATAAGCTAAAAGAAACAATAAGTTTTTTTGATATTGAAGTTGTTTAAACTTTTTTTGTGGCCTTCTTTTTTTTGGCCGATGCTTCTTTTATCCCTAAAAATGTTGGCCCTTCGCTAAAGACCTATAAGGTTTTGAAAACCTTACAGGTCTTTAGTGATTAAATGTAAACACCAATTTTACCTGGTAAAAGAAGCATGGGCACCAAAGCTGGGCATGCTGAAGGACCAAATTTAAATGGGTACCAAAAAGTTTAAACAATCTCAATCAAAAACAAATAAGTGCGATATTTTTTGAAGCATTACTTCTTTATGTTTTTTTTGTTACAAAAAAAGCAATAGACCTGCTTAAAAAATTATTTTTTTTATAAATTTTGCAATTTTATTAGCTTTTATTAATTTTATAGCAAAATAAGTGTAACCAATTGCACTTGTACAAGTATACCTAAATAACCAATATAGTTAATTTATCAATATTAAAAATCATGAAAAACGCAGTGTTCACTTACAATGACGAACTGATTAAAATATCAGTTAAAAACGAAGTTAAAAATGCTGACATGAGTATTGAAGCCGAGATAATGATTGATGATGAGGAGAATTTTAAAATTTGTAAAAAAGACGGGGTTAGTGTACCCGTAAACAAAAATTGTGTGATAGACCCTGCACTCTTATCACTCATCAATAAGTGCATTTAGCCTTAATTTCAGAGTTGCTCAAACCTATATTGCCCCTTTTTCTGGTCATTTTCAGGTCCGTTTAATCCAGCCCAACTATCCAATTATTTACATTTATTAATAACCTGCTTTTTCTTGCGGCATTAATTGCTTTGTGTTTACTTGTCGAAATTTAAACCTCAATTTTTGTTATGTTTGCCACAGCAGAACATTATTTACGTTGTGCTTGCAATAGATTTAAATCAACACCATAACAAAAAATTAGATAAATACCGATATGTACACAGATGTAAAAAACCTGATTGAAGATGCCTGGATTGACCGTACCCTTTTAGGGTCAAAAGAACATATTATTGCTATAGAAAGCGTTATTGACGATCTGGACAAAGGAAAACTACGCGTTGCAGAATTAATTACCGGCCGCTGGCACATTAACGATTGGGTTAAGAAAGCCGTAATTATGTATTTTCCAATTCGGGAAATGGCGGAAGTTAAAGTTGGCCCTTTTGTGTTTTATGATAAAATGAAACTAAAAACCAACTTTAAAGAAGCTGGTGTTCGGGTTGTACCGCACGGAATTGCACGCTATGGGGCCTATTTAGCAAAAGGCGTTATCATGATGCCTTCTTATGTAAATATTGGTGCTTATGTTGATGAAGGCACAATGGTTGATACCTGGGCAACTGTTGGTTCTTGTGCTCAAATCGGTAAAAACGTACATTTAAGCGGCGGCGTTGGCATTGGCGGTGTTTTGGAACCGATACAAGCGGCTCCGGTTATTATTGAGGATAATTGCTTTATCGGTTCTCGTGCTATTGTGGTGGAAGGTGTGCATTTAGAGCACGAAGTTGTTTTGGGCGCGAACGTAGTTTTAACCGCATCAACCAAAATTATTGATGTAACCAAAGAAACGCCGACAGAATACAAAAGCTTTGTTCCTGCACGTTCTGTTGTAATTCCGGGCTCTTACACTAAAAAATTTCCTGCCGGCGAATATCAGGTTCCTTGTGCTTTAATTATTGGCCGGAGAAAAGAATCAACCGATAAAAAAACATCGTTAAACAACGCATTGCGCGAGCATAACGTAGCGGTTTAATTTTGCTGATGGTTAATAGTTGATGGATAATAGCCAGAAATAGCGATCTAACTATGAACTATTAACCATGAACCTTCAGCCTCTAAAAATTGGTTTTGATGCCAAGCGTGCTTTTCTAAATAAAACCGGTTTGGGTAATTACAGCCGCTCAGCCATTTATGCTTTAGCTGTTTATTTTCCCGAAAACGAATATTATTTATATACGCCAAAAGTTGGGACTGAAATTAGTCCTGACTTTTTGCCTGATTTAAACAATACACGAACTAAACTTCCTGCTGCCAATTTGTTTAAATCTTTTTGGCGAAGTAAAAGTATTGTTAAAGATTTAAAGCGGGACGGTATTCAACTTTATCATGGTTTAAGTCAGGAACTTCCTTTTGGTATCAAAAATTGGGATATAAAAACAGTAGTAACTATCCACGATTTGATCTACTTAAAATATCCTGAATATTTTAGTTTCATCAACAGAAAAATTTACGAATGGAAAGCCAGAACAGCTTGTAAAAATGCAAATCTGATTATCGCAGTAAGCGAACAAACCAAAGCAGATTTAGTGGCGGCGTTTAATCTTTCTCCGCAGAAAATAAAAGTAGTTTACCAGGGCTGTGGTCCAATATTCAGGCAACAAAAAAATGATGCGGTAAAAGAAGCAGTCAAAGCAAAGTATCAATTACCGGGAAAATTTATTTTAAATGTTGGAACGATAGAAACCCGCAAAAATTTACTGTTGGTTGCAAAAGCTTTAAAAAATATCCCCGAAGAAGTTTCCTTAGTTGTAGTTGGCCGACAAACAAAATATGCAAAACAGGTAAAAAATTACCTGGTAAAAGAAGCATTACAAAACCGTGTTTTGTTTTTAACCAATGTGCCTTTTGAAGATTTGACAACTATTTATCAAATGGCAAAAGTGTTTGTTTACCCTTCCAGGTACGAAGGTTTTGGTATTCCGATTGTAGAAGCTTTATGTTCCGGAACGCCGGTAATTGCGGCAACAGGTTCGTGTTTGGAAGAAGCCGGCGGGCCGAACAGTATTTATGTTGATCCGGATGATGCTATTTCTTTGGCAAAACAAATTAATTTAATCTTGCAGGATAATCAGCTTCAATCCAAAATGAAAACAAAAGGCCTGAAATATGCAAAGCAGTTTGAAGAAAAAAATATCGCACAAAATTTAATGAACGTTTACCAGCAAGCGCTAAATTATGCTTAAAGAAGAAGTTGCAAAAGCACTTAAAGTTGTACAGGAAGGCGGCATTATCCTCTATCCTACCGATACGATTTGGGGAATTGGCTGTGATGCCGGCAATACTGAAGCTGTGAAGAAAATTTACGACCTAAAACAGCGCGAAGAAAGTAAAAGCATGATAATTTTGCTGGATAACGATAACAAGCTTTTGAGTTACGTTCGGGAAGTTCCAGATATTGCTTATGATTTAATTGAGTTTGCCGAAAATCCTTTGACGCTTATTTTATCCGGTGCCAAAAATATTTCTCCTGCTTTAATTAATGCTGATGGCAGCGTTGGCATCCGTATCGTAAAACATCCATTTTGTGAGCAATTGATCCAGCGTTTGCGCAAACCTTTGGTTTCTACTTCGGCCAACATCAGCGGAAAAGCTTCTCCAAAAAATTTTATGGATATTGATGCTGAAATTTTGGAAGGCGTAGATTACGTAGTGAACTTAGAACAGCACGAATTGCAGGAAAAAAAGCCCTCAACCATTATGAAACTCGAACCTGATGGCCGTTTTACCTTTATCAGAAAGTAATAATCTTTATTTTTGTGCCTTAAAAACAGCATCCGGTTTAAATCGTGATACTGTTTTTACCACCTAAAAATTGGTATTTGTCCAAAATTTATGCAGCAACACCTACAACATCCGGTATTTAACGTAATCGCAAGCGTTGCTGCAAACCGGCAGGTACAAGCTTTTGTAATTGGAGGTTACGTGCGCGATTTGTTTTTGAAACGTCCTTCTGCTGATATTGATGTGGTAGTTTTAGGCAACGGAATTGCATTTTCAGAAGAAGTTGCCCAAAAACTGAAGGTAAAAGTAGCTGTATTTAAAAACTTTGGCACGGCAAGTTTAAAATATCAAAACCTGGAACTGGAGTTTGTTGGCGCGCGGAAAGAATCTTACCGATTAGAATCGCGCAAGCCGATAGTGGAAGACGGAACTTTGGAAGATGACCAAAACCGGCGCGATTTTACCATCAATGCCATGGCGATTGCTTTAAATAAAGAGAATTTTGGCGAGCTGCTTGATCCTTTTAATGGAATTCAGGATTTGAAAAACAAACTCATCCGGACACCTTTAGATCCGTCGGTTACTTTTTCTGATGATCCATTGCGCATGATGCGTGCTATCCGTTTTGCTTCGCAATTAGGTTTTACCATTGATCCGGCTGCTTTGGAAGCCATCAAAAGCAACCGCGAAAGGATAAAAATTATTTCCGGAGAAAGGATTACAGACGAACTGAATAAAATTATATCTTCTAAAAAACCTTCTGTTGGTTTTACTTATCTTTTTGATACTGGTTTGCTTCAAATCATTTTTCCGCAAATGAGTGCTTTGCAAGGCATTGATTACATCAACGGAAAAGGGCATAAAGATAATTTTTACCATACCTTGCAGGTCCTGGATAACATCGCAGAAAACACAACTGATTTGTGGTTGCGCTGGGCAGCTATTCTTCATGATATTGCCAAACCTGCTACCAAACGTTTTGAACCCGGGCACGGCTGGACTTTTCACGGCCATGAAGACAAAGGCGCGCGCATGGTGCCTAAAATTTTTGCACAGCTCAAACTTCCGATGAACGAAAAGATGAAACTGGTACAGAAATTAGTACAATTGCACATGCGGCCTATTGTGCTGGCACAGGAAATGGTAACAGATTCGGCAGTAAGGCGCTTATTATTTGATGCAGGCGAAGATTTGGAAGGTTTGATGCTGTTGTGCAATGCCGATGTTACCACAAAAAACGAATATAAAATAAAAAAATACCGCAACAACTTTGAGCTGGTTAAACAAAAGCTGAAAGACGTGGAAGAGCGCGACAACATGCGCAACTGGCAACCACCTGTTAGCGGACAAGATATTATGGAAACTTTTGGCATTAATGCCGGCAGAGAAGTTGGTATCATTAAAAATAGTATCAGGGAAGCTATTCTGGAAGGAGAAATTTTTAATTCGAGAACCGAAGCTTTAAAGCTGATGATACAAAAAGGAGAAGATATTGGCTTAAAAGTTGTAGCTAAAATTGAACATAACTAATTACTAATTTACAAATTTACAAATTTATAAGAATGGCAGTTTACAGGTTTAAAGTTGTTTTTGAGGACTATGATGATATTTTCAGGGAAATCGAAATTCAATCTAAACAAACGTTTGAAGATTTGCACCGCGCAATACAACAATCAACCGGTTACAATCCGGAAGCATCCTCTTCATTCTATGTAAGTAACGATTACTGGATCAAAGGCGAAGAAATTGCTTTTATGCCTTCTGCCAAAAAAATTGACCGGGGCGTAGCTTTGATGGAAAAATCAAAACTCAGTAATTTTATTGACGATCCTCACCAAAAATTTTACTATACTTATAATTTCGACCGTCCTTATGATTTCCATATCGAACTGATTAAAATTTTGCTTGATGATGTTACAGGTAAAGTTTATCCGCAAATTGTACGTTCTGTCGGCGACGCACCAAAACCATTAGGCACAACTATACCCGCACCAAGCGCAGCAATTGCAGATGAGGATTTTGACTTTTTGCATGAAGAAGGCTTAAACCCGGAAGACGGCGCAGATTTTTCTGAATTAGGCGAAGAAGAAGCAGAGGAGGATTTAATACCAACGGTTGCGGATGAACCTGATGATGAATTTGACGATGAATTTGCGGATAACGAGCACTTGGAAGATGAAGATTTAAGTGCAAAAGACGATTACTAATTTTCGTGCCATTTTTTATCCGGTAAAAACAGTATGCGTAATTTGTTGAGCGTTTGAAGCTGAATGATCTGAAAAAAGTATTGCTTGTTGTTGCCGGCCCAACTGCTGCAGGCAAAACAGCCTTAGCTATTCAGCTGGCCAAATATTTTAAAACAGAAATATTATCAGCAGATTCGAGGCAGTTTTATAAAGAAATGTCAATCGGCACAGCCAAGCCATCCGCAGAAGAATTGGCTGCTGTGCCGCATCATTTTATTGGTTCCCATTCTATTACAGACCGTTTTTCTGTTGCCGATTTTGAAAAAGCAGCACTTGAAAAATTAGCAGAACTTTATCAAAAACATGATGTTGCCATAATAGTTGGTGGTTCAGGTTTGTATTTGCAGGCTGTTGAGCAGGGATTTGATGAAATACCGGAGGCGGATTTACAGGAAAGGGAACGCTGGAACCAGCTTTACGAGCAACAAGGACTGGAATATTTACAACAGCAACTGAAAATCCTTGATCCGGAATATTATCAAAAGGTTGATGTACAGAATCCGCAGCGCATCATTCGTGCGCTGGAAGTATCATCTTCTACCGGAAAAACATTTTCTTCTTTTCTCACCAAAATAAAAAAAGAGCGTCCTTTTAAGATCATCAAAATTGGTATCAATCCAAACCGGAAAATTTTGTACGATATGATTAACCGCAGGGTTGATCTGATGGTAGAAAATGGTTTGATTGAAGAAGTAAAACAGCTTCTGCCCTATCAACATTTAAACGCTTTAAAAACAGTTGGCTATAAAGAACTTTTTGAAGCTTTTAACAATAATTTGCCGGTAAAAGAAGCATTAGAAAAGATCAAACAGAATACCAGGCATTTTGCCAAACGGCAAATCACCTGGTTTAAAAAAGATGAGGAAATTAAATGGTTTGATTCGGCAGATGTAAAACCAGTTTTGGATTATATTTTACCTTTAATTGGATGATTTTCAGTTTTCCGCTTCTTCGTAAAGCCGCTTATACTGCTCAACAACTTTTTCTTTAGAGAAGCGCTTGACATTTTCAAAACCTTTTTCAATCAGCTTATTTCGTAAAGTTTCATTTTTGATTATTTCTGAAATTCCGTTTCGGATAGCAGTTGCATCAAACGGATTAACCAGTAATGCTGCATCGCCGGCAATTTCAGGCATAGCAGAACAATTGGAAGTAATTACCGGCAAACCACAAGCATTTGCTTCCAAAATTGGCATGCCAAAACCTTCTATGGTAGAAACAAAAGTTAATAAATCTGCATTTGCATATTCCTGATATAAAGCTTGTTCTGTTAAATTTAATTTGTTTATAAAGTCTATTTTAAACTTTTCTAATATGGTTTTTTGTAGTTCGCTTAACTCTCCAACAATAATTAAAGTACAAGGAATACCAGCAATGGCTTCTGCCAAACGATCAATATTTTTGTTAAAAGCTGTACCAATTTGTAAAATACGGGGCAGATCAGCATTAAATTTCCGATCAGGTACCGGTTGATAAGTAGCTGAAATAAAATCAGGAATAACATTTATTTTCTTTGGATCAACAGCAACATAACTTAACAAATCAGTTTTGGTAGCTTCGGAAATAACGGTAACCTGATGCGCAAATTTTACCGGTAACGTAATCCAAAACCACTTTAAAATGCTTCTTTTAATGCCTTTATTTTGGTGCATAAAAGCCAAGTCGTGAATGGTTAAAATGCGGTAATTAAAACAGGCACCCAAAATTGTATAATGCACATCCCCGGTTACATGCACAATTTGATGCCGTAAACGAAGCATCGCGAGTATGTTGATGATACGATTGAAAAAGGAATTGCTGAACCGCGGAAGAATGAACTTGTTTATTTTACAAGATGGATTGGGGGAAGATATAAGTTGATCAAAGATAAACTCAATACTATATGTTAACGGAAATTGCTTGCGATAAATCAGGGTGATATGTTTTTTATATCGCATATTCCATTACATACCTAATTTGATATGATAAAAGAAGCATTGACTTCTACAAAATATAATTTTTATAGCCTTTAGTTAAACATAATCCTTAATGATTTATCTAACTTTAGATATACAATCCAACTCCTCAAAAACAGAATTTTTACTTTTAAATTCATGCACAATTTGTTTCATTACTTTCACAACTTGTAAATCGTCATTGTTTTTGGCATGATTTATTAAATCATAAATCTGACTTTCAATTTCATTAAATAAATACTCCCTTACTTTTCCGATCATGATTTTTTCATGATGGGTAGGCATCGTATTCTCGTTATCATTCAATAACTCTTCAAACAATTTCTCACCCGGCCTTAAACCCGTATATTCAATTTTTATATCCTGGTTAGGAATTAACCCGGCTAACCGTATCATCCGTTTGGCCAATTCAATAATTTTTACAGATTTGCCCATATCAAAAATGTAAATCTCACCACCATTGCCCATACAACCTGCTTCCAAAACTAACCTGCAAGCTTCAGGAATGGTCATAAAATAACGCGTTATTTCCGGATGTGTTACCGTAACCGGTCCGCCCTTTTCTATTTGTTCTTTAAACCTGGGTATAACTGAACCGTTTGAACCCAATACATTTCCAAAACGTGTAGTAATAAACCTGGTAACAGGCCTAGTTTGGTTTAATTTACTTAAACCATTGTTAAAATGGAAATCTTTACTGCTAATTGACTTATTTAATGATTGCACATAAATTTCGGCAATTCTTTTTGATGCACCCATTACGTTCGTAGGGTTTACTGCCTTATCTGTAGAGATCATTACAAACTTTTGCACCCCATGTTTTACAGAAAGGTCTGCTATGGTTTTGGTACCTAGTACATTTGTTTTTATAGCTTCGGAAGCATTGTCTTCCATTAAAGGAACATGCTTATAAGCGGCAGCATGATATACGTAATGAGGCTTGTAAGTTTCAAATAGATGCCGCATCCTATTTTCATCCTTTACATCACCAACAAAGGCATGAAAGTTTGTATTAGCATGTTTGTCTTCAATTTCAAGGTACATATGGTGCAAGGCAGTTTCAGATTGATCACACATGATAATTAACCCTATGTCAAATTTCAATAATTGCCTCACTATTTCACTACCAATAGAACCGGCTGCACCCGTAATTAATATCCTTTTTCCTTTCAATTCATTTTGGATACTGGTTATATCAATTTGAATGGCTTTTCTGTTTAAAAGGTCTTCTATATTAATTTTCTGGATCTGCGTTGGCTGTAACTTTCCGCTTGGCCATACATTGTGTGGTGGAATATTTAATACTTTGATATCGTTTTCCAGACAAATATCCACGATCTTGTTTTTTCGTTCAAGCGGTATGGTATAAGACGCAAAAATAATTTCATCCAGTTCATGCCCTTCAATCAGTGGCAATAAATCATTAGCATCTAAGATTTTAATGCCATCAATGGTCTTTCCTACCTTTCTCTGGTCATCATCCACAAACGCTATAATATTTTTGTTAACCTTATAATCATGGTCAAACGTTCTTTTTGCAGCTACACCAGCTTGCCCTGCACCATAAATAATAACCCTTATCTTATCTAATTTCAGGTTTTTGATATATAAAAAAAAATATTTTACCAGAATCCTGTAGGTAACCATCAATAAAAAGCATAGCAAAGCATTAATAATCAATATACTGTTGGAAATAAAAGGCTGCTTAGTTGTTGCTACTGAAAACATGTTCAGAATAAAAAATGCACCATTGCTAATTAATACGGCAAATAAAATCCTAAAAGAATCCTGCGCACTGGTATATCTGATAATTCCCGAATAGGTTTTTGCAGCAAAAAAAACGATGGTGCTTATAACGGAGATAATTAAGACATTTTGGCTAAACTGTATATAGTTCAGGGCTGATAAATCAAAATTATATTTAATTAGATAAGCACCTGTCATTGACAGTAAGCCAATCAATAAATCGAGCGTGAAAATTATCCAGCGGGGGACTATATTGATTTGGTTGAACAAAGCAGATGAATTCATGTCAAATTGTTATGAAAAACTTCAATCAAGTACAAAATTAACCTTTACATTAAAAAGCAACAATACTTATAATAATTGTTCCTAAAAGTCCTCATTTAAACCTTATAAAAATTTTATTAAATAAGGCGCAAATCACTTTTAAATAAAGTTAACAAAACTACCAATTGCATTTATATAATTATACGTAAAAGCTATACTATTCTGTTACATTAAATAATCTGCGCGGCCCTTCTATAATTAATCTGACCGAAATAAATATCATTGATATAATAAGCAACGATAAAAATAGGCCATAGTTGGACTTAGGTAAACAAATTATTAGTAAAATATTCATTACCAGCTGTACAAGGGCATAAAACGAAGCAACCCATACGTGTGGAATTTTTCGTTCATTAACTAAAAACTGGTAAAAGTGACTTCGATGGGCTTCAAAAATATTTTCTTTCCTAATCAGCCGAAATGCAATAGTAGTAACCGCATCTAATCCGTATAATAAAAGCAGGACAATATAGCTTAGATTTTCTGTCTTAATAATCAACTGCAATAAAAAGAAAAGAATAATAAAAGCCAGGCTTACGCTGCCTACATCTCCGGCAAAGCATTTAGCTTTTGTTCTGAAATTAAAAAAGTTAAAAACCAGTACTGCTAAAATTGCTGTTAGCAAAAAGCCAGGATCTGTAAATTTAGCTACTGAGGCGTTTATATAATATAGTGTAGCTAATGCTACCAAACCGTACCCTCCGGTAATACCGTTTATACCATCCATAAAATTAATGGCGTTGATGGTACCAATTACAAAGATGAAAGATAGAGCAATCCAATAAACCGGGAGCATAAACAACCCGGTCTGGTAAAACAGTAACGCTACAGCTGCTAAGTGAAACAGGATACGAACTTTGCTGCTTAGTTCCTGAATATCATCCATAAAGCTTATAAAACTGATAAGCAGTAATCCGAGCAAAAAATAAGGATAGGTTAAGCCAGCATATAACGAATAGACAAGAAGTGCAAATGCAAAAATAACTCCTCCTCCCCGTATAGTTACCTTTGTATGCGAACTGCGGTGGTTAGGCTTATCAATGATGTTATAATGATTTGCTATTTTAAAATATAGCAATTCTGCTGAAAACAGAATAATTGTACTGATAATAACAATAGGTAAAAGCATAAGTTATACTTTGCTAAAAGAAGCAGCCGTTTTCTGTAAACCTTCTTTTGCAGTTAATGGTAATTCTTTCTGGATTGCTGCTTTTATTTTAGTGTTGCTAACGATGTAACTTTCTGTTAGTTTTCCTAATCTTTCAGTAGTTAAAGGAAGATGGAGAACGTCACCAATCTTTGCAAAGAAGGCAATTAAATTTGTTGGTATATTCCACAGATGTGGTTTTCTATTTAACGAAGCCGCTAATATAGAAACTACTTTGTTGGTAGAAAGCGCTTCATCATCTGCAACCTGGTAAATACCACTTTCGATGTCATCCCTTGAGATCAATTCTTTAATTATAAAGCATAAATTTTCTACGCTTAGAAATGAACGTTTATTTTGAAATCCTGCTAATGGATAAGGAATACCTTTTTTTACAACCTGATAAAGCAAATTTAAATTTCCTTTATTCCCTGGGCCATGGATCATGCAAGGGCGAAGGATATAATAAGATTTACCTTCGGGAAGTGGCTGGTTTTGGATATATTGTTCAGCCATAAGCTTTGATTTGCCATAATCTGTTTTAGGATTTGGAACAACATCTTCAGTCAATACTTGAACTGCCATATCAGCGGCAGCTTTAACAGAACTTACAAAAATGAACTTCTTTGCTTTAGAAGTCAAAAAAGCATTGTACAACTTTTTGGTGAGTTCGAAATTAACCTGGTAGTATTCTTCAGGATTTGAAGTTTTCTTTAAATCGTGGGCTTTACCAGCAAGATGAATTATCATATATATATCATCAAGACTATTTTCCTTAACACCTTTTCTTAAATGCAAGGGAACAATTTTATTTTCTTGCGTATTAAAATATGTTGACAAATTAGATCCTACAAATCCACTAACACCTGTTACAAGAACTTTATTCATTTTTTAAAAAAATATCTTCTAATTTATCCACTAGTATTTCTCTTTCAAAATTAGATTCAAAATAAGCCCTTGCATTTTGTCCAATTTCATCTAACTCTGCAGTTGTTAAATTATAAAACTCAATAACTTTCTCAGCCAATAATTTAGGGTTTTCACTTTCGCTAACTAATCCAGCCTTGGCTTCTTTAATTATTCTTCCCCCTTCTCCATCTAAAGAAGCTAATATTGGTTTGCCGCAGGCTAGATATGATTGTAGTTTCGATGGAATTGTCAGACTAAATATGTAATCTTTTTTTAAGCTAACCAATAAGCAATTGGCACAAGCAAAAAAATCTGGCATTTGCACAACAGGAAATTCTCCCATCAAAAAAAAACACTCTTGTAAGTCAAGTTCTACAATTCTTTTTTCCACAAACTCACGTTTTCTTCCATTACCTAAAATAACCCATTTAATAGCTTTATTTTTTCCTTTTACTAATGCTGCTGCTGCTAAAATTGTCTCAAAATCTTGTGCTTCACCTATGTTACCGGCAAACATAATTTTAAAACCTTCGGGAAGCATTCTTATGTACTCAGGATGTGCTTTTTTTTTTTTAAATATCGCTTCGACAGAATTTGGATAAAAAATTATTTTCTCCGGATTTACACCCTGATTAAAAATAATTTCACGGAAAGCTTCTGATTGTATAAGTATTTTATCGCTTCTCTCATAAATCCAACGTGTAATTTTATCTAAGAAATTTACGACAATCTTATTCTTTATGCCTCCCCCTGCGGTAACACTTTGAGGCCATAAATCCTGTACCCAAAAATATATAGAAGCCTTTTTTTTCCATTTTAACAGCAGAGCAGGAAACCCAACCGTTATTGGTGATGGCTCAAAAACAAATATTCTATCCACCTTACCAGGTAAAAAAAAAGCTTTTATTGAAGCAAATAATGCAAAAGATAAATAATTAATTATCAGTCTAACCTTACCTGCATTGCCTCTTGGAATTAATGAGCTTCTGTGTATTTTGATACCATTCCAAGTTTCAGACTGTTTGTTGAAAAATGAATAATTACTATAAAACCCACTTTTTCCATAGTTCGGCTTACCGGTTAATACCTCAACTATATGTCCTCGTTCTGAGAGTGCTAAAGCAAGGTCATTAATTCTAAAAGTTTCTGGCCAAAAATATTGTGTAACAATTAATATCCGCATTAATAAATTATAAATTGTAAAGAGATGGATGTGTTTCTATCCATAATTTCATTTCATCTATCATAAATTTATAATCTGGTATGGTATAAACAAAGCTTTGATCGGTTTTAATCAAGGATTTATCAACATGATAATCATTGAATTTATCTACTAATACGTTATCTCTTTTAAATGCATTTTTAAATAAAACCAGCAAATCATATTTATTTATCTTATAATTATTAACTAAATGATGAAGCCCTTTTACATTTTGTTCAATAGCAGCGACAATACCTTTAGCTAATTCAATGGTGGTAACACCTGTCCAATAAGCTTCTGAGTATCCTTTAATATTTCCTGACTGTTGCATAAACCAATGAAATAGTCCAATTCCATCCTTTTTAAGTTCAGGGCCAATAATTGAAGTTCTAATTGTTAAATTATTTCCATAATTCAATTCACCAAGAGCTTTTGTTTGCGAATAAAAACCATGTCCATCTTTAATACTATCTTCAGTATATCCGCCTTTCTTTCCATCAAACACACAATCCGTACTTATATGAATTACTTTAAAACCAAGATTACTACCAACTTTAGCCAAGAAGTGCGGCAAATAGCTATTAAGCAAAATTGCTTTATCTGGATGCCTCTCTGCATTTTGATTTAGTATTCCAATACAATTAATTACGATACGGGGAAGTTCTTTTTTTATTACTTCTTCAAGTTTTACAAAGTCAGTAATATCCAATTGGTAATTTGGGACAAAGAAGTCTGTTCCTCGGGCAATATCAACAATACTATAAGATGTGTGTTCTTTTAAATAATAATAGATAACATGTCCCGCCATTCCTTTTGAGCCAATTATCATTATCTTGCTTATTTGTTCCATGTAACCTTATTTATGATGGAAGTATAACTTTGAATTATTCTTACAATTCTATTGGATGTATTTTGTACCGTATATTCAATGGGTAGTTCTATTTTTTCTAATTGCGTACCTTTTACTAAATTAATAGATTGTAAAATTTGCCCTTTGTTTATTCCGCCTAAAACTATTGATCCAGTATCAATTGCTTCTGGACGTTCTGTGCTAGTTCTGATACTTATAGCTGGAAAATTCATCATTGCTGATTCTTCACTTATTGTCCCACTGTCAGACAAAACTATATAGGATTGCTTTTGCAGCATTACATAATCAAAAAAGCCTAAAGGCAATATATTTTTTATAAGTCGGTGAAATTTAATTTCTTTTTCTTTAATCTTTTTTTGAGTACGTGGATGAGTGGAAAAAATGATTGGCATCTTATATGTTTCGGCAACAGCATTTAAGGCATCAACCAAAATATTGAAGTTATCTTTTAAGTCAAGATTTTCTTCCCGGTGTGCACTTACTACAATATATTTGCCATCTTGTAAACCCATCTTTTCTAATACACACGAATTTTGTATGTTATTTGTATATTTAATTAAAACTTCTTTTAGCGGTGAACCTATGACAAACACATGATCTTTTCTAAATCCCTCGCTTAATAAATATCTACGGCTATGTTCAGTATAGGCAAGGTTAATATCGCTAATATGATCTGATATTTTTCTATTAATTTCTTCGGGTACATTTTGATCAAAACATCTATTGCCCGCCTCCATATGAAAAATTGGAATCTTCAATCTTTTAGCAGCAATTGTACTCAATACGCTATTAGTATCTCCTAATACAAGCAAGGCATCTGGCATCTCTGTTTGTAATACTTCGAATGATTTTGCAATTACATTACCAATAGTCTCCCCTAAATTACTTCCGGCAACATTTAAAAAATAATCAGGCTTTCTTAGCTCTAAATCTTCAAAGAATACTTCATTTAACTCGTAATCATAATTTTGTCCTGTATGTATTAAAATATGATTAAAAAACAAATCACATTTTTTAATACACTCAGCTAGTCTAATAATTTCTGGTCTTGTTCCAACTATTGTTGCTACTTTTAATTTCCTCATTTCTATTTTAAAGCTATATATGCTTTTACCATCTATACCAAAAATCTTTATTAAATTTAAAATTATCGTTACTAGACTCTTCTACCGTTAGATTTGAAAATACCATCAATTTTGAATTAGTCTTGGTAGCCTTAATACCAGAAGCATAACCACCCGGAATATGTAAGATTTTATTTACTCCTTCTTCTAAGTTATATTCTTCATAGTCTAAATCAGTGGATGGACTATACCAGTCGTCAGGTTTAACAAATACAAGTTTAAAGGCACCTTTTAAAACATAAAACCATTTATTTTCAATTTTATGCCCTTGCCATGCTCTTATATTATGCACATGTGAGTGTTCAATTAAATACATCCGTTTAATTGGGTACATGTTAAAATCATTGAAATAACTTAGTACTCCACGTTCATCCGTATGTTTATTACCTGTAATGAGTGTAATGTTGTTTATATTTTGTACCATGTTTATTACTATCCATTGTATTGAACAACTTCCTCTTTACCAAAAACTTCATTTTTAATTAGAGGAAGCTTTGATAATAATTTTTTCATCCCTTCCACTCCTTCTTGCTTAGTATTATGTGAATGGTAATCTTCAACATTGGAGATATCCTTTTTACCCTCCGAAAAATATTGATTATAATTTAAATCTCTATTATCAGCTGGTATTCTATAAAATTCGCCCATATCTTCTGCTTTCAACATTTCTTCACGGGTGCACAAAGTTTCATAAAGCTTTTCCCCATGTCGAGTTCCAATAATCTTAATTTTAGAATTAGATTTACATAATTCAATAAGTGCTTGTGCTAAATCACCTATAGTACCGGCAGGAGCTTTATTTACGAAAAGATCGCCCTGGTTACCTTTGGTAAAAGCAAACAAAACCAAATCTACGGCTTCTTCTAATGACATTAAAAAACGTGTCATAGCAGGATCTGTAATTGTTATGCTTTCTTTATTCTGTATTTGCTTCAAAAAAAGCGGAATAACAGATCCGCGTGACCCCATTACATTACCATATCTTGTCAAACAAATTGTAGTAGTATTGTCGGTAATGTTACGAGAGGCAGCTATTGCTACTTTTTCCATTAGTGCCTTAGAAATACCCATAGCATTTATTGGATACGCAGCTTTGTCTGTACTTAAGCAAATAACCCTGTTAACTTTATTAGCAATAGCTGCATCTATTGTGTTTTGAGTACCGAAAACATTTGTTTTAGTAGCTTCTATTGGAAAGAACTCACAAGAAGGAACTTGTTTTAAAGCAGCAGCATGGAAAACATAATTGACACTATGCATAGCACGTTCTATGCTATTATAATCTCGCACATCACCAATATAAAATTTCAGCTTTGGGTTATTTAAAGCAACCCTCATGTCATGTTGTTTTTTTTCGTCACGCGAAAAAATCCGTATTTCTCTTATATCTGTATTTAAGAAGCGATGCAATACTGCGTTTCCAAATGAACCAGTGCCACCAGTAATTAAGAGAACTTTGTCTTTAAACATATTAATTATATCTATCCTAATGAGTTATTTTATTGATTGTGCCTAATACCTCTATCCAAGTATTGGCTGAGTGCTTATTCCAGATATTCGAAGGAATGATTGCCTTTTCATACTTAATTAAATTATTAAAAGCATCTGCCCAAGCCTGAGAATCATAACTATCTATAAATTCTACATTCTTGTATCCTGCAAGCGTTTCTAAAGCATATTCCTCTTTTGCGCAAAAGATATATTTGTTTTGTGAAGCCGCTTCTATCAAAGGTAAGCCAACGGTTTCAATAGTACTAGGGAACAAAACAACTTTAGATTGAGTATATTCCTGCCATATCCTATCCTTACTAAGATTACCTGTGAGAGTAATGTTATTTTTCATGCAACTATAATCCTCCATTAATCCCAATGTTTTAATTTCATCTTCTGTAAGGGTTAACACCAAATTGGTTCTTTTAAATAAATCGTTATTAACAAGTTTTAGAATTTTTAGCATTTCAAATAGCAAATTATGATTTTTATATATAAAACCTGTTGCTGGATAAAATAATCTATATATCTCCGATACAGTTACTAATTGGTCATCAACGATATGCAAAGCTACAGATGGTGGTATAACAAATATTTTTTTTAAAGCAACATCAAATTTTTTCGAAAGCTTCTTTTTTATCCATTCAGCCTGCACTATAAAATATGTATTACGCATAATTAAATACGATACAAAAAAAGGATATATTTTAGCATAAAACCATAGAATTCTTTCGTTCTTTTTAATGGGATTCCAGTATCTTGAAATTAAAGGAATTATATTGTGATAATAAATAAGTTGAGGAATCTTTTTATCAAAAACAACCCCTGTATTTTGAAAAGACATAATAAGAAATGGTTCAATCTTCAGTTTTTTAATACTTCGCCTAAAGCCATAATAATCCCAAAATACTCTCTCTAAATAGTTTTTTTTATTCAGTATAATAAACTCAATATTTGTTACTGCTTTAATTTCAAGTTTAACACAACAGAATACTATAAAATTTAAATTAAATTCATTAACACTTTCAAGAAACTGCTGAAGTATTGTTAAAGCCCCACTCGTAACAGTAGCTGTTGCATTCACAACAATTGTTTTTTTGCTGCTAGTACTTTTTTCTGATATCATGGAAATTTTCTTTGCATTATTCAATACTTTCTTCTTTATTATAATTATTTTTTTTATTCAATTGATGTTTTATCATAGAAAAGGCTACTGGATAAATCAGTTGTATACTTGCTGCAGAATAAGAAATTGTATTGTGAAAATTAGCCAATATAATTATATTAAAAAGTATTGCTAAGCCTGTAACTTTATAAGTATCTGATTTCTGAATTAAAAAGTAATACAGATTAACTATTGCTATGAAATAAAGAAATAAAAATATTATCCCTTTCCAGCGTAAATATGAAAAACTATAAACATACATTGTACCTACGTTTAAGAAAGGATTAATTTGATTAAACTCCTTTTGATCCTGCTTAATAAAAAACTTAGTAAAAAAACCAGGCAGGAATTCATTTAGTATTAAGTTACTATAGCTTCCTTCTGGCTTTCTAACATAGTTAATATTATTTTGAAGATTGGCAACCGGAGAAGCCACATACAAATATGACCAATAAAATTCTTTTGGTATTGAACTGCTAAGAAACTCCTCTGTAGCTCCTGAAGACCTAGGAATATAAGTTGGGTCGCCTTCACCCGACCTAAGATTGCCCAAATAGCCAAACATAAACAGCACTACTATTACGCCTATTATAGTTTTAAAAATAAGCATTACAGATATTTCCCTTTTCCCCAACAAATATACAATCAGTGTTCCCAATAAAATATTTAAAATACTTGACCGATAAACTAGCAGTAGAAATGGAACAATAGAAATAAGGAAAAACAAAAAAAGTTTTCCTTTTTTTAAAGAAATGTATTGGTGAAATAAATAAATAGTATAAAAAGTATTAAAAGAAACCAAGAAGGTATGTATAACAGGTATGCCAAATGAATCTTCAGTAGTATATTCATATGTTCCTTTTAACAATTTTATCAAAGGGATGTTTCTTGAATAACATGCTTCAAAAGTATAAAGTGCAAAGATGATTGATATTATAATTGCATTTGTTCTCGATTCTTTAATTTTTGTATACTTAAAAGGCTTAATTAGGTTTATAACAAGTCCCAATATTCCGCATATTAAAAAAGTAAATATATAAAATAGAAGTAGACCCATACCTAATCTGGGGTAAAGTGTTGACCATTGAAAAGAATAAAAAACAAAAGGAACAATAAAAGAAAATATATATATAAAATTAGGGTTAAAAAGTATTTTTTTTATCATTTTAAACTTTCATAATATAATGGCTATTCAAAACTACTAATACGACTATTATAAATAGCCTCCGTCTGTTCTATTGCTGTTTGAAAAAAATATCCCACTTTAAGTTTACTTTTTATTGAATCTATATTTTTTAACATGGCCTCATATTGATCAACATTTATTTTATCAATTATATCGCTTAGTTCAATTAAGTTATTAATAACAATGCCAATACCATTCTCTAAAACAAATTTACTTAAAGCTGCATTATTGGGTAATATTACCGGAAGCCCAGATGCCAAATATAATGAGATCTTATGTGGATTATTATAAGCAATGTAATTACCATATAGCCCGTCGCACTGCTCAATATTGTTTCCATCCCAAATTAAACCAAAACTACCTTTTAACTTTTCAACAAGATCTTCTGCGCTAAAGGTTCCTTCCCATATTACATGCTCTTGTTTTTCAAGACGCTTTAAATTTAAACCTGGTCCATATAATCTAAAATAAATATTTTTCGAGATACTATCTAAATCGTAGATATATTCACCCTTAGCCAGATTACCCGCAATTACTACATCTTTTTTACCTTTACTAAATATTGATAAACGATTGAATTCATTTTCGTTTGTATATAAATAATCAAAAATACCTAATACTATAATTTCTGCTTTAATAGACTTAGATTTCAACCATTGTGTCATATTATCATTATGTGTAATAAGCACATCATAAGCATTTAAATTACTAATTTCATAAGATACCTTTTGATTAGACTTTTGAAACCTCAAAGAATCCAAGTCATGAATCATACAAGCAAAAAAACAATCTCTAAACTTTAATAATTTAATAAACACTTTAAAATAACCTTTTAATCCAAATAAAGGATACTGAATTATAATCAATGATCTTGGTTTTATTTTTAATATTATAACTATTAGTTGAAATAGTATTTTTATTAAGTTGACAAAAATTAAATACTTATGCTTATAAAAATTCAATTGAATAAGTTCATACCCTTGCTTTTCAAGTATTTTTGTGCAGTCATTAACAGCTTTATTTCCTGCATGCTTTAATTCATTATTAATTACATTTATATATATATGGTATTTCATGTGTTGTGTTAATATTATGAACGTGTTTAAACTTTTTTCTATGTCTCTATTTTGGGGCTGATGCTTTTTTTAACCTATTAAAACTGGTGCCTTGATCGACCTAAATCAATCAAAACCAGGCAATACAAATTTTTAGGCGGTAAAAGAAGCATGGTATAAAGCACAAAAAAATAAGTTTAAACAAGTTCTATAATTAAGGATGTTTCTATCAACTTAATATTTTCGGAATTTACACTATTATATAAATACGTTTTTTAAAAACGACATGCTTATACATTAAAAGATCAAATTATCATCAACTTACCCCAGGCTTCTAAACAATAAATTAATTCTTTTACTCCAACCAATCACAGATAAAAGTAATCGTTGTTTGATAGTAAGAAAACTCTTTTTATTTTTCTTACTAATTGCATTATTCCAAATACTGATTTCAAGTTTCAATAAATAAACCCAGAAATACATTTTTTTTTCAATCATCAATGGAATAGCTATATCATTGTAATATCTCAAAACAGAATCATAAAATTTTAGATTTAAACCAGGTGTATGTGAAACTCCTTTATTATGAATACGATATGCCACTAAACACTTAGGAATATAGTGAAATTTAATGTTATTGATTAATATTTTAGTCCATAAAGGGTCGTCTTCTAAAAATGGATAAGTTTCATTAAACCCACCTAAACTACTTAGCATAACTCTATTAAGAAAAACAGCCGGTGCTTTAATAAAATTAGCCTTTAATTGTTCTTTTATTTGTGTTTTTAATTTTGAAGGGAAAACAGATTTATAAGGCCAGGTACTTAATACATTATCAGGTGTATCTTTGAATGTTTTTAGCTTTGAAACTAATACCCTTGCATTTGGATTTTTCTGGGAGTAATCCATAAATGAAGATATACAATTTGGCAATAATAAATCATCGCCAGCAATAAGCTTTATCCATTCCCCACTTGCTTTTGCAAAACCTCTATTACAATTAGAAGCTATACCTGTGTTTTCATGATGTTCTAGGATTTTAATATTGGTAAACCTATTTTTGTTCTTATCTAAATACATCCATTCCTTACATAATTTTATTGTTAAGTCATGAGAACAATCATCGGAAATTATTAGCTCGATGCTTTTATAATTTTGCTGCCAGATACTTTCAAGTGTTTCAATAATAAATTCCTCGGAATTATATGCTACAACAATTACACTGACTAATCTTTCTAACATCATTTAATCTATTTTAATAATAAATATTGTCCTTAATAGCACATGTATCTTCAATTGAAATCAGAAACTTCCTAAATCAGGTAGTTCTTTGTCATTACAATCTTAGTGTTTGATTTTGAAAAATTAATTTTCTAAAAATGAAAATCATAATGAAAAAATAAAACATATAATTTAATGCAAAAGCTATAGTTATCCCATAAAAGCCATACTTAAATACTAATAAATATCCTAATCCGATGTAACTTATACTAGATAAAATTTCAGTAATAACAAACAATTTTGTCATTGCTTTCGCCAACATTAAGTAGGCTAATATCCATGCTGCTATTTTAAAACAGTCTCCTATTAATTGCCATAAAAACAATCGTTCCATAGACAAAAAACTTTCAGTATATAAAGTTTTTATGATAAAGAACCGTAAAAGGTAAATGATAACAGAAGTAAGGAATACTAAAGGGACTATTATTTTATATCCTTGAAAAATTTCCTTTCTTAACTCACGGTTCTCTTTTAGAGAAGATAATTTTGGTAAATAATAAGTGCTTAAAGAAGTTGTTATTAGCATTAAATACCCGTCTGAAATCCGCATCATGCCCTGCCAGTATCCAGCAGAATTCATACCGGTCTTAACAATCAACATATTTCGCAAAATGATTTGTGATACAGGAACAGTTAATGCTGTAACAATAGCCATTAAACTGTAATGGCTTAAATTAATAGCCATTTCTTTATTATAAGCTTGTTTGAAGTAATCCCAGGAAAACCAGGGGCTTTTTAAAATTAAGGTAGCTGTAACAAAAAAAACAATGGATTGAGCTAGGACAAGCGCATATAATGCCCCTTCAATTTTATAAAAATAAACCAGTATAATGGTAAATACTAAACCAATTAAACTCCCGGCAGTATTGACAATTGTATAAGTTTTGATTTGCCCCTTCCCGTTTAATATAGATATTAACAAGGAATTTAAAGCATATAGGACAATTGTTAATCCTAATATCCGAACCGGGTTTGCAAAGATATCACTGGTAAATATCCACTTTGAAAAATAGGAACCAAATACAAGCAGTAATAATCCAATAACTGCTGAACAATATAAAGATATTTTTAAAGCTGTGCTAAATAAGGATTTTAATTTATCCTCGTTATCATTATATTCAGCCGTATATTTTACTATACCAGTATTGATAGCCCCATTTGCAAAGGTTAATATAATAGTAATAAAATTTGTAAATGCACCTATTAAAGCAACGCCTGCGGGTCCGGTAAATATAGCTATAGCCTTACCTGCTACAAAACCCGAAGCAATACGAATAAGGGTAATAATAGCAGAAAAAAAGGTTGTTTTTACTAATTTCAAAATTTATACTTAAACCCATTCAGTACTTCTATCACGCTGTCTACTTCGTTGTCAGACATAACCGGACTTAAAGGTAAACTTATTACTTCGCCATGTATTTTTTCGGAAACAGGGAAGCTAAGGCTGTTCCATTCCTGATAAGCCTCTTGTTTATGTGGCGGAATAGGATAATGAATAACTGTTTGAATGCCATTATCAGTAAGATATTTTTGCAAGTATTCCCTATTGCTAGTACGAATAACGAATAAATGCCAAACTTGGGCTTCCTGTAATTTTACTATAGGCAAAATAATTTCAGGGTTTGTGATCCATGTTAAATAACGATTAGCAATATCTCTTCTTATTTGAGTTTCCTGATCCAGGCTTTTTAGTTTAACACTCAAAAGTGCTGCCTGCAATTCATCTAAACGACTGTTTACCCCTTTAAACTTATTTTGGTATTTAACCTGGGAACCATAGTTTAATAAAGCCCTGATTGTCGTTGCTAATTCATTATCATTAGTAGTAATTGCTCCGGCATCACCTAAGGCACCTAAATTTTTACCCGGGTAAAAACTAAAGCCTGCGGCATCTCCAAAATTACCTGCACGTTTACCGTTAGCTGTTGCACCATGCGCTTGGGCACAATCTTCAATTACCTTTAAATTATATTTTAAAGCAATCGCATTAATTGCTGCCATATCACATAATTGTCCGTATAAATGAACTGGCAATATAGCTTTAGTTTTTGGGGTAATTTTAGCCTCAATTAAATCTGGATCAATGTTATAGGTAGTAATATGGGGTTCTACCAAAACAGGAACCAGATTATTTTCTGAAATTGCTAAAATACTCGCAATGTAGGTATTTGAAGGAACTATTATTTCATCTCCTTCCTTGAAAATACCAAGTTCTTTATAAGCCCTAATAATTAGAATCAAAGCATCTAATCCGTTTGCTACACCAATAGTATGCTTTGTACCGCAATAAAAAGAAAAATCTTTTTCAAACTGTTTTACTTCATTCCCTAAAATGTACCAACCAGAATCCAACACACGTTCAAATGCTTGTTTCAATTCTGATTTATATTGTTGATTTATACTATATAGATCTAAAAAATTTATCATTATACTTGCTTTAACTTATACGGATCACTTATAATATAAGTGTTTATATTAAACTTCATTTATTGAAGTTCAATTTAATAACTTCTCTTTCAATAATATCTGGCTTATACTCTAATAATTTTTTTTCATTTAAAAATCCGGTTAAAACAGCGGCGGTATTAATTCCTAATCTTTTCCCAGTTTGAATATCTTTTCCGGTATCACCAACGAACCAATCCTTTGAGTGTATAGTTACCCCATTTTTTATCAAATCATGTTTTTCTTGTGTTTGACCCGTTACAAATACCTTCTTTACAACATCCAACCATCCAAATTGATCAATTTGTTCCAAAGCCCTTTTTTCAGATTGTCTTGAAGTAACAATGAATATTTTATAGGTGTATTTTAACTTATTCAAATAGTCTGATATCCCTTCAAAAGGCGTGTCTAAAACGAGCCACTCTGGAAGTTCAATCCTTTCTAACCATTCTTTTTCAAATTTACTTATATCTTCCAAACTATAAGAAAATACATTTTGTAAGATTTCCTTGTGACTAATTTTATTTCTTTTATATGTCCAGTATTCATCAAAAGATAATTTAGATGATGGTATCATATTTTGAAATAGCTGATAAAGCCTAGGTCTGGACTCTATTAAGGTACCATCCAAATCAAAGAATATATTTTCCATTCCTTTGGTTCATATAATGCCATTCTTCAGCAAGACCGCTATCGAAATCTGTTTCAGATAGTAATAAATATTGTTTCATTTTACTATTATCAAATATAAGGCTTCGCCCAACAGTAGTGGTGGCTATGGTTTCAATATTAATAACCTTACCACTTATATTAATCAATTTGTTTACTAAATCGGCAATGGAGATTGCATTACTACTTACTAAATTAACCGGTCCAATATCTTCATTTAAATTTAAAGCGTTTAATATGCACTTAATTATATCCTTGATATAAATAAAGGCCCTAAGTTCTTTTCCACTACCCCAAATTTGTACCGGCTCATTTTTAATTATTTTTTTAATAGTAACTGGTACTATCTTTTGATATACCTCTTCGCCTGGACCGTACACATGTCCAACACGAAGAATCTGACACATTTTGTTCTTATCGTTTGCCCAGGAGGCTATCAACTTTTCGCTGTATAACTTTGAAAAACCATATAATGAAATTGGTTCTATAAGTGATGATTCTGAAATCAGATCAGCCTTACCATACACATCCAATGTACTTAAATAAATTACCTTTTTTAAATTAGGTAAGTCAGTGTCTAATAATTTTTCCGTATTGTAAATATTTTCATTACATCTTTTCCAATCATTAGATTGTGAAGCATTTTTTGGTGTATATGCACCAGCATGAATAATTATATTAATTGAATTAGCATAACCACTTTCACTAAAGTAGCTTCTTTCGAACTGATAATTATTGTGTAATAAATATTTACAACCAGATATTGGATTTGATGTTAATGCTAAAACATTATCAATTCCATACATTGCAATAAGTGCAGAAAGTAAATGTTGGCCAATAAAACCGGAAGCCCCAGTCAATAATATCATTATATATTTTTTATCCTTTTTTCAATCTCTTCTGATTTCATCAATAACGGCTTAGTGTCCATACCTCTTAGCCATAATAACCCGTCATCTAAAGGATTAATTTTAATCTTTAGTTTCGGAAACTCTTTATACAAAGCAATGTCCTTAAAAATCTCAGGCATATTTAAACCAGCGTCTGTAAAAAATAATACAGTGGTAAAAAACCTAGAAATGTTTATTTCTGTAGGATTAGGTATTCCATCTTTATCATAAGTCATATCTACTCCAAATATTCCATGTGGCTTATTTGAAACTGCTTTAATTGTTTCTATTGAAATCCTATCAACTTCCGGGTTTGAGTACGTTTGACCAACCTTGGTAACACCTGTAACACCAGAAACTGTTCTATTCCCATGTGTCCAGCCCTTCCTTATCCTGGTTTGAGCAACCACCAATTCTCCCTCATACCAAATAGACAACCAAGTTACTGTTTCGGGTAATAGCATTTCCGCAGCGACAAAATCTCCCCATCCATTGTATCTTTCTATCCAGCCTTTAGCAAAAACAAAATCATTGGTAGGCAAAGCACCTTTTCCTCCCCCTCCTATAGAGGATGCTCTTAACCATATATTTCCTTTTCCATTTCCCAAATCAGAAAAAGCCCTTTTTAAATCTTCTTCATCATTTATTAGATAGTTAGTTGGAACTTTTATACCTGCATCCTTACATTTCAAATAAGTTTTATATTTATGTACACAAGTATCAATTACTTCATGAGCTGGCATAAATGTTTTAACCCCACATGCATGAATTTCGTCTCTAAACTTTGAAGCATGATAAATTTCTAAATCATTTTGAAAATGAACTAAATCAGGTTTTATGGAATTTAATAAGGATATTAATGAACTTTTATACTCATTTGAATCGGCATATGGTATATGATACTTTTCTTGGGCATTAGATAAAACTAAATCTGTGGGCTCACTTCCCATTCCTAAAATTATTTCATTTTTATTGCTTTTTAAAAGTGAATTTATTACTCCTTCAGAAGGTGCCCCACCTGCTCCTGCTATTAATATTTTTTTCATTTTACGTAACTTAGAAAATCTTTGTATTCCCTTATATAATCTTCTTCAGAATATTTTTCAGAAGCCAATACCAATAATACAGCACCTGAGGAGAAATTATTTAAATCCCTCCAAATTCCTGGAGGTACATATAATCCATAGTTTGGCCTGTTTAAAGTAACTGTTTTTTTGATAATACCATCATCCAAAACTATATCAAAACTTCCGCTCGCTGCAATAATTAATTGTTGCAATTGTTTATGTGCATGTCCCCCTCTTGTTTCACCTCCGGGTACATCGTATAAATAATAAACTCTTTTTATATCAAAAGGTATTTCTACTTTACTATTTAATGGAGTAATATTGCCGGCCCGGTTATGAATTTTGGGTAATTCAATAACATTACAATTATAAATAGATGTTTTCACTTATTTTTTTTAAAATCCACATAATTATATTCATAATCTTTTGCACTATAATTTTCGGATGCAACCACAAAAGCTAATGAGTTAGTTGAAAAGTTTTCCATGTGTCTCCAAATACCATTTGGAATATATAAACCGTAATATGACCTATTCAAAGAGAATGTCTGTTTTACATTTCCATCATCAACTATAACATCAAAACTACCCGAAATAGCTATTATAAATTCTTGATTCTTAAAATAAGAATGTCCTCCTCTTACCTCCCCGCCTGGAACGTCATATATCCAGTAGGCACGTTTTATGGTAAATGGAATATGGGTATTTTCTTCTATAAATGATAGATTTCCTCTTTCATCTAAAATTTTAGGAAGTTTTATAAGTTTAAAATTAGATAATGACATTTTTTTACTTAAGTATAATATCAAAAAATTTTCTTACTGAAATTAAGACCACAATTAGAAAACCTCCTAAAAAACCACCCAATATTACACCTTTCGATTTACTTAAACGATCAATAGGCAATGGTAATACCGGATCATCAATTACCTGTATTAGCGGTGTCTCCTGGCGTAAAGATATTTTTGAAATTTCCAGATTTTTGACAATCTCACTATAAATTGCAGAATTTGCCTGTACATCAACCTGTTTTTTTTGCGAAGGTACACGCAATGTTTGCAGTAGTGGGTTTGCATTTGGCGCGGCATCAATAGCGGAGGCCACTCCACCTATAGAATAATTTAAAATCCTTTTTACACTGTCTGCCTGTTTCTGTAAAACCTGCACATTTTGGTAGCTTTTTTTTGTTTTCGTTTGTGTGTAAAAATCATTTACAGTTTCTACCAGTTTAATATTAAACGCCTTTGAAAACAGTTCATCACTGGTAGCAACATCAACTTTTATGATACTTAACTTTTTATCTAATTTTTCAACATTTAATACTTTTTTGTTAAAAAGCTCTACAATGTTAGTAATGATACTGTCCTGTTTTCTGTTAAATTTTTCAGGGTTTCCATTAAAAGATATTGAAACTATATGGTCCTTTTCTTTCCATTTATTGCGTAATTTATTGTAGTCAATATACCGATCAATTAACAGTTCATTTTTACCATTTATATTTACCGGAGTTAATAAAGTTTTTTCAATCATGACCCTGGATTTATACAATTCCAGAATATTATCACCCTGAAATATCCCACCTGCACCACCTCCGCCAATATCTATTCCCGCCATTGATGCCAAACTTGCATATTGACTTAGTCCTCCTGTCTTATTTTCTTCTAAAACAAATGTACTAGTTGCGGTATAAATTGGCTTTTTAAATATAGAATATAATAACCCTAATGCGCCACCTAAAATACCACTTAGTAGTATTATAGCCCACTTGCTTTTAATATAATTAAAACCTGATCTTAATTTTAATATAAGTTCTTTTAATGATATTTCTTCAGAATCGTTATTCTTATCCATTTAACATCTTCTTAATACTTTAAGCTTGAACATTAAGCGCTTTTAGTTATGTCGTAAACTAAGTATTCCTAAAATAATTGCCCCTAACGATGCCAAGCCTGTAGTAAGGCCCAGTACTGTCTGAATGGCATTTCCCACGCTTTTAGGCTTCTCAGGAACATAAATTTCGCTTCCGGGTTTAACACTTGGATGGTTGTTAAAGAAAAGTATTTTCCGTGTGCCTCGTACAGTTCCGTTTGGATAAACTACATAAGCCCTCTTTTTCAAGGCGTTCGGCGAAAAGCCGCCTGCATTTAAAACATATCCTTTAAATGATTTTGACTGATTGTAAACTACTGCACTTGGATAAAGCACCGCTCCGTTTACACGGACAATTTGTTGCTGCTTAGGGATCCTTAAAACATCGCCATCTTCCAGCAACAAATCAATTTTTGAACCTGGTGATTTCAAAATACTTTCGAGATCAATACCTACATAATTGTTTCTGGGTTGTACCTCGTTTGTATCAGTAGAATCTTTGTAAGCTCTTTTTAAGCGGTTCAATCGTTCGGCCCTTTCCTGTGCTATTGCTATTGTATCTGATCTGTTTTTATCAATCCCTAAGATCGCAGTATTATTCCTTTTTAATGACCCGCCCTGAACATCCGCTGAAGCAGTCAGTCCGCCTGCACGCGCCAACAAACCAGATATTTTTTCATTTTTTGTTTCAATCGTATAAGATCCCGGATATAACACTTCACCTTCAACTTTTACTGTTTTTTGCTTTTCATAGCCGGGCAAACTGTAAATAGAAACAATATCAAAAGGCTTCAATACAAAATTTACACCAGCCAATTTTAACTGGCTATCTACATTAACACTAAATACTTCTGCTACTTTACTGCTCTTTGATTCCGGATCTGAATTATTTATCCTCCTGGCAACTTCAATCCGTTTAGGGCTTGCGCCTTCGGCAAATCCACCTGCTTTTAAAATCAGGTCCTCTACTTTCATATTTTCTGCAAAAGCAAAAATGCCGGGCCTCCTAACTGAACCATTAATGGTGATCTGGTATTTATCACGAAGATCAAATATGGAAGAAATATTAACCACATCTTCCCGCTGCAAAGAAATAGTGGCTACTTTGTTTAGCACATCTTTTACATTAAAAGATATGATCTCTGTACTGTTATCCGGTTTTAACCTGGTGATCGTTCCGCGCTCTGTAAATGCGTCCTCTTTTAAACCAGCTGCATTTTCAATCAACTGCAATAAGGTTAACCCGTTTTGCAGTTCATATTCTCCAGGGCGAAATACTGCTCCGTTAATGGTAACCCTGTTTTCAAACCGGTCAAGAATAGACTGTACGTAATATTTATCACCGCGCAAAGGTATATAATTCTTGTAATCAGCCTCCACCACATCTGTTAATTTGCGCTGCTGATCACTAATTTGCGATACTTTTATCCGCGCGGTATAAGCACTGTCGGTAAAACCGCCTGCATAACGGATTATATCCTGCAAGCTTTCACCTGGTACAACTTCAAATAACGCAGGGATTTTTATCTGGCCTGCCATCTCTACCCTTGTCCTGTAAGTGGGTACGCGTATAATATCCTGGTCTTGTAAAGCAATATTATCCTTTTGATTACCTTTTACCAGGAAATCATAAACATCCAGATGCCTGATGATACGGTTATTCCTGATGATTTCAATTTGCCTTAAACTACCGTTTTCATTAGGACCGCCCGCGGCATAAAGTGCATTAAATACGGTTGCCAGAGATGGTAAAGTGTAAGTACCGGGTTTTTCTAACTGGCCGATCATGATTACCCTGATACTACGGATATTGCCCAGGGTTACTTGTACACTTGTGCCGCGGCCTATAGCATAATTATTAGCAGCAAGCTTGCTTTTTATCAATGAAGTAGCATTTTCGATCGTTTTGCCACCAACATTTAAAACACCTATTCCGGGAATGTTAATGTTTCCTTCGGGAGAAACATCCAGCTTCCAATTGACCAAAGAATTACCATAAACATTGATATTAAGCTGATCGTCCGGGCCAATGATATAATTTACCGGCGTCGCCAGTTTCAGGTTAGGCTCAAACGAATTGCTTTTATTTCTGAAGAGATCAGCGCCAAATATTTTAGGCCTTAAATTTTCGAATATATCTTTTCCAATCGCTGTTGTATCCAGGTTATCTGGTTTGTAATTCAGCCGTCGCTGGCTAACGCTGTTAGTGTCTGTTAAACTATTAGATCCTGCCTTGCTGCGCATTTCCTTAATCCGAGCTTGCAGTTTTTGTATCTGGCTATTAGACATTCCCCTGCTTTGGGCTTGCTGTAATAATTCAACATCACTTAACCCTGAGTTTTGTGCCTGCTGCATTAACTGTTTTATCTGCTGGTCAGAAAGATCATCAACGTTAACTGAAGAAATATTTTGAAGATTGGTTTGAGCTGAAGCACGGTTTACAATCCCAAAAAAAACAAAAAGGGGAAATAAAAATATAAGAAAATTAAATTTATTCATAAATTAAATTTATCAGAGTATTTTTTTACTACTCCAATAAGCAACATTAAATTTCTGCAAAAGTAAACCAAATTATCATTTTAGAAAACTATATAAGGTTTTGTATGTGTTTCCTGTTACGGTAACCCCTAAGAAGGTTGGGTTTATGTTACATCCAGGATTTATAATGCTTCTTTTATACCTATAATTTTTGTTTTTATCCTTTTTGCTATCATGCTGTTACATTGACATTTTTTGTACGATAAAAGAAGCATGAAAAAAATTTGACCTCCTTTAATCCTGAATATAGGATTTTATGATAGCGTGGATATAATCATAATGGTTTTCATTCAATCCTGGCCAAACACCCAGCCAAAAAGACTGGTTCATTATAGTATCTGTGTGAGCCAAACCACCAATAACGCGGTGTTTGATATTGGCATAGGCAGGTTGTTTTAACAGGTTACCTCCAAACAGCAACCGGGTGCCAATTTTTTGTTGTTCCAGATGTTGTACCAACATGTGCCTGTCGTTTGCATCTCCTTCTCTTAAGGTCAGTAATAAGCCGAACCAGGAAGGATCAGTGCCTGGCGTTGGCTCTGGCAGAATAAATATTTCTTCAAATTCTTTCATGCGTTGATATAAAGCCTGATAATTTTGACGACGTTTCGCTATAAACCGATCTGCTTTATGCAACTGCGACACACCAATAGCTGCCTGCATATCCGTCACTTTTAAATTAAAACCAATGTGCGAGTAGGTATATTTATGATCGTATCCGTAAGGCAGGTTGCCTAATTGCTGAGAAAACCTGCAACCACAGGTATTGTCTTTACCGGGTTCACAATAACAATCTCTGCCCCAATCCCGGAAGCTTTCTGCAATTTTTGCAAGTATTGGGTTATTAATTAATACTGCGCCTCCCTCACCCATAGTAATATGATGGGCCGGGTAAAATGAAAAAGTGGAAATATCGCCGAAAGTACCGGTTTTTTGATCATGATAAGTTGCACCTAATGCATCACAGTTATCTTCCACTACCCATAAATTGTTTTTTTTTGCAACACGCATTATTTCATCCAAATCAAACGGATTGCCTAAAGAATGCGCTATCATAATGGCTTTTGTTTTTGGAGATACGGCAAGTTCCACCTGGTCTGCTTGTACGTTATGTGTAGCAATATCCACATCCACAAAAACAGGTACTGCACTAAACTGGATAATTGGATTGACAGTAGTAGGAAACCCTGCGGCAACCGTAATGACTTCATCGCCCGGTTTAATAGCGCGTTCGCCTAATTTTGGGGATGTTAAAGTGTAAAAAGCAACCAGATTAGCAGAAGAACCTGAATTAACCAATAATGCTTTTGGCCTATTAAAATAAGCCGCAAATTCTTTTTCAAACTGGTTGCAAAAACGTCCTGCGGTTAACCAGCCATCTGCTACGGCTTGCATACCTAGTAACAGGTCATCCTCTTCTATAATTTTCCCGGTAACCGGGATATAATCCTTGCCAGGCTCGATCCCTCCGGAAACATTCAGTCTAAAATCTAAATTTTTAATTAGGGTATTTGCCATTACAAGTTTGTTGAATTAGAGGGATTTGATGCCCAGGATGCTTTATCCAAAGCTTTCTTTGTATAGTCCTGGATTTGCTGTATCCTGCTTTTTAAAACAGCTTCTTTGTTCTTTTCTGCCTGATAACCTTCAACTGTAAACTTCACCGTTTCATCAAAGTTTAATACCGGTTGCCATTTTAACTGACTAACTGATTTAGATACATCCAGCTTTAAAAAATTGGCTTCATGGTGTTGGATAACATTTTCAGAAATTGAATAATTACCAGAACCTTCCATCTGTTTAAGTTTGTCGATTAGTTCTTTTACCGGATAATTATTAGCATCAAGCGGACCAAAGTTCCAACCGCCGGCATATTTTTTACCTTGTAAAAACAGCATGGCGCCCAGGGTTAAATAACCGCTTAAAGGTTCCAAAACATGTTGCCAAGGGCGGGTTGCATCAGGGTTACGCAAAACTAATTTTTCATCGGCATTAACAGCACGAAAATAATCAGGCACAATGCGGTCTGCTGCCCAATCGCCGCCGCCTATTACGTTTCCTGCACGGCCAGTTGCTACTGCACAAGTATTTTCTCCTGTAAAAAATGAATTGATATAGGAAGTTGTAATTAATTCGGCACAGCCTTTAGAAGCACTGTAAGGATCTTTGCCGCCCATGGGGTCATTTTCACGGTAGCCCCAAACCCACTCTTTGTTGTCATAACATTTATCACTGGTAATATTGACAGCAGCTTTTACCGATGGCGTTTGTCGTACTGCTTCAAAAAAGTTAACAACACCCATCAAATTTGTTGCAAAAGTTTCTGCAGGTTCTAAATAGGACAATAATACCAGCGGTTGCGCTGCGAGATGAAAGGCAATGTCTGGTTTTACTTCCTGAAAATAAGCTTTTAATTTCGCTGCATTGCGTACATCACCTTCAAAATGATGAAGTTCTTTTTCTAATTTACAGGTAACAAAGTTATCCTTACTGGAATTTGGTGCTAAGGAATAGCCATACACTTCTGCCCCAAGTTCTTTTAACCAGATGGCTAACCATGACCCTTTAAAACCCGTATGGCCGGTTAACAATACCTTTTTCCCTTGATAACAATTCCAGAAACTCATGCTACCAAACCTTCCATTTTGCACGGTCCATAGTCCAATCTTCTTCCAGTTCATGCTTTTCACGTAGTGTATCCATCGGTTTCCAAAAGCCCTGATGCTCAAAAGCAACCATTTGTCCTTGTTCTGCTATTTTTTCCATAGGTTCACGTTCCCATAAAGTATGGTCTCCTTCTATAAAATCAAAAACCTGCGGTTCACAAACAAAATAGCCTCCATTAATCCAAGAACCATCTCCTTTTGGCTTTTCCATAAAAGAATGTACAGATTGGTTATCCAAGATATTTAATGCACCAAACCTTCCGGAAGGCTGAACAGCAGTTACTGTACAGTATTTGTTATTATTTTTATGGAATTGATAAAGCTCTGCGATATTAACATTAGCCAAACCATCACCATAAGTAAGCATAAAAGTTTCATTGCCAACATGTTTTTGTATCCTTTTTATCCGTCCGCCCGTCATGGAATCATTGCCGGTATCTACTAATGTTATACGCCAGGGTTCTGCTTGAGAATCATGAACTTCTATTCCATTTTTAGATAAATCAATGGTGACATCGGATTGATGCAAAAAATAATTAGCGAAATATTCTTTTATCATGTACCCTTTATAGCCTAAGCAAATTATAAAATCATTAAAGCCGTATGCAGAATAAATTTTCATAATATGCCAAAGTATAGGCATTCCGCCAATTTCTACCATTGGTTTTGGCTTAACAACTGTTTCTTCTGATAAACGGGTACCTAAACCTCCTGCCAATAGTACAACTTTCATACAGATATTTTAATTAATCAACTATAATTTGGATGTTTTCGGTTACCGGGTAGCTACAGCAGAGCAAATATTCATCTTTATTTAAAGAGGGCATGGTTTCCTGGCTTCGGATTGATTTTAGCTGCCCCGACAATAACTTTCCCTTACAAACTGTGCAATTTCCGGTTTGACAAGAATAAGACAGATCAATCATCGCATCTAAACCAGCTTCTAAAATACTTTTTCCTTTGATAACTTCAATTGCATGCTCCTTTCCGCCCTTAATAAGGGAAACCGTTCTGGTTATTACGTTTTCAAAGTCTTTCGGGTTAGCTACCCGCTTAAATTCTTCAGAAAAAATTTGTTTAGGGCCTATACCTTCTTCTTCAAGTACTTTTTTTACGGATTCTTTTAGCCCCGCAGGGCCACAAATGTAATGAACTGTGTTACCCAGATCGCCTTCTTTTTTCAAAACTGATAATACCGTTTGCGGATTGATACGGCCTTGAATAAGATAAGGATAAGCCGCATCTACAATCGCTTTTGTATGAAAATGCCAAACAGAAAAATATTCTGCATACTGTTTTTGCAACTCATTTATTTGACCGCTAAAAATAGCACTTTCGTGGCCCCTATTTCCATAAACCAAAGTAAGATGCCGGGCAAACTGATGATGAAGCGCAAATTTGGCTAAAGATAACAAAGGTGTTATGCCGCTGCCTGCCCCCCAAAGTATTAGGCGGCTATTGCCGTTGATCCCTTTGTTTTCCAAAGTAAAATCGCCCATTGGTTCCATTACTTCAACAATATCGCCCACCTTTAAACAATCTGCAATATGATTGGAAACAACCCCTCCGGGTACTCTTTTTACGGTTATATTTAATGTATTGTCAATTCCTGGCGCAGATGAAAACGAATAAGGCCTGATATACCTCCGGTTATTGATCCGAAAAATCAAAGTAAGGTATTGCCCCGAATGGTATTTTATTTTTTTTAGGGCTGGCTGCTTAAAAACAACAGTAACCGTATCCTGGGTTTCCTGGCGTATTTCTGCAACTTTAAGTGTATATTGTAGCATATCAAGCAGGTTCAGCAAGAAACCCAGGTTTAAATTAAATCTTATCTATTGTATTTCTTTTTAATATTAATACTACAATATTAACTACTTGTACGGTATTTATAACATAAAGTTAATCACCCGGTGAAATACTCCTTAAATTAATCTGATTTAAAGGTTCTTTAGCATACTTGTTATAAAAGCTTTTGACGGAGAAGGCTTTACTATTGTTCTCAGTTTCAATATCATTGATAATTAAATATAGATTTTTTGCCTTGCCGGTCTGCTTTAAATCATTTACTATCCCTAGCTGTGATTTATATGTATACTTCTGGCGGACAACATACAAAATAACATCTGCTAATTTCTCAATTAGTAAGGCATCTGCTACTACACCGATCGGAGGGCAATCAATAATAATGTAATCAAAGCGTTTTTTCAGCTCATCAATTAATTTTTCCAGTTTTGGGCTCATTAATAGTTCAGCAGGGTTTGGGGGAATAATACCGGAAGATATCAAAAAGCATTTTTGATGAAACCACAAAGGCTTCAAAATATGATCTATTTTTACAGAATCCGATATGGCATAATTGGTATAACCGTCGCTGTTATCTACGCCCATATTTTCTGAAAGTTTTGGTTTCCGCAAATCAAGTTCTAAAAAAACAACTTTTTTGCCTCCTAAAGCCAGGGTACTTCCTAAATTTAAGGCCAGAAAAGATTTTCCTTCACCGCTCATGCTGGATGTAAACAGCACTACGTTAGATTTTTGGTTATTTGATATAAATTGCAGGTTAACAATTACTCGTTTAAGCTGTTCGGTAATGATAGAACCTGACGAATGATGCGTTACCAGATTTTTATCTTCTGCAGAATGGTTAATTTCGCCAATAAGCGGTACTTTAGTAAGTTTTAAAATATCTGCTTTTGTATTGATGCGGATATTAAGCAATTCTTTTAAAAACAAATAAATGGCAGGAAGTATCAAGCCAAGTATCAATCCAAAAATATAAATAATAGATTTTTTTGGTTTAAAAGGCGAAAAATCGCTTTTGGCAGGATCAATAATCCTTGGGCCGTAAATATTAAAAGTTTTTGAAATAGCTATTTCTTCACGTTTTTGTAATAGAAACAAGGATAAACCCTGCTGCAATTTTTGCTGGCGGACATAATCTAAAAAGCCTTTTTCCTTCGCTGTCACCTGTTTAATTTTGCCGGTAAAAGAAGCATTGAGCTTATCCAATTCATTTTTAGAAACCGATAAGCGGCGCTCATAAGAAGCTAAACTTATTAATAGCGCCTTCCGTGCAATAGCTGTCTGCTGATTTAGGTTTTCAACAGCAATACTATCACTGTTAGACAAAATTTTAAATTTTTCCCGCTGTAAAAGTAACTCGTTATATGCGTTAATTTCGCGGGCAATTGTTGGTTCTTTTGTTGTTAATGAACTTGGTATAGTTTGGTTATTATCATTTTTGTTCAGGTAACTTTTAATATCTTGTACCAGCAATAGCTGTACTTCAAGCTCATTTAACTTTTTATAGTAATTGCCTGCGCCAGATATTAGTGCTTTAGATTGATCACTAATATCAGCAATATTATTTTGTTGCTTATAATCCTGCAATCGTTTTTCAATGGTACTTAATTGCTTGCTTACTGTGGCTAAACGCTTATTTATAAACTTAATGGTACTATCCGCAATACTGTTTTTATTCAGCAAATTATTATACAAGTACAATTGCATCAGTTTATTTAAAATCGCCTCACCTTTTTTAGGGTTAGGATAATTTAATGAAAGATCAATACTGCTTGCCTGTTTATTAGAAAGCTGTGCATTAAAGTTTTCAAGAAAACATGATACTGCTTCATCAGGCGCTTGTACTGTAATTTTGTATTTACCTCTTTTTTTAAACAAAGCCGTTTTATTTAAGGCAATTGAGAATTGAGGAAGTTTTACTGGTTGCCCAAATAACGCAATCTGGTCCAGGTCTTCCTTGCTGTTTTTAATCTGATAATGTTTGTCATCTTTTATTTGAACAATGTATTCCTGCCCGCTAATGGTATCACGGTTTGAAGTGATAGTGATATTAAAAGGTGCATTTTCGTAAATCTCCTGAAATTTTAATCCTGATTTTGCATAAGTTCTTACCTGTAATTGCATCTCCTGAACTACCTGTGCCATCAGCTTTCGCGATCTCAGTATTTCAATCTCATTGTCCGTACTGTTTTTTAAACTTGCCGGAGATGCCAATAAATCAGGATCAGCCTCAGTATCTCTGGGAGATTTTTGGTCCTGAATTAAAATTTTAGCACAAATTTCCCATTCAGAAGAAGCAAAATAACCATAAACAGCAGCCAGGCTTAAACAAATAAATGTACTGATTACAAATAGATACCAATTGCTCGTCAGTTTGGCCAGAATATCTTTAAGACCAACTCCATCTCCTTCTAATTGAGGTTCAATACCTGCTCCGGATACTTTAGGATACATTTGTATTTTGATTTCAAATTTGCATTAGAAACAATTACCATTTATACTAATGTAAATATTTACTATTGGTATAGGCCAGTAGTTAGAAGATTTATTTTAAACTGAAAGTTAATAAAAGTACGGTTAGCCTTGTAATAAGCTTAAATTTAGCAGTATGGGTGATAGTAGATATTAATACGATGTGCATTAAAAAATAAGTGAGATAAAAAAGTATTTTATCTCACTTGATTTATACGGAATTAGTACTGCTAAAATTGAATACTGTTTTTAGCAGTAAAAAAACTATGCCTGTGTTTTTAGGCCTGGCCGACCGGGCCACCAAAATTTAGTGGTAAAGCGCTTACTTCCTTAATTTTTATTTTACCATTAACCGCTTCAAACCGTTCTATATTATCTTCCATTGCCATTAGTAACCTTTTAGCGTGTTCTGGAGTTAAAATAATACGGCTTTTAACCCTTGCTTTGGGGACACCCGGCATTACGCGAATAAAATCAAGTACAAATTCAGAATCAGAATGAGTGATGATAGCTAAATTGGAATAAGTACCTTCAGCCATATCTTCAGACAGTTCAATATTCAGCGGATTTTCGTTTTTCTCTTCCATAATTATTCCTTGTTTAAGGCATGCTTCTTTTATCAACTAAAAACTTACAACGTGGTTAATTGAGGGCAGAAACAATTATAATAATATTTACTTAGTGCCAAAATGTGTTTCTACTTTTTTAAGTGCCGATCCAATAATCTGATGCATATCATAATAACGGTATTCCGCTAAACGGCCGCCAAAAATTACGTTCTGCTCCTGATCTGCCAACTCTTTATATTTTTTATAGGTTTCGTTGTTTAACTGATCGTTTATCGGATAAAATGGTTCATTGCTTCCATCCCATTCTGCCGGATGTTCGTGTGTAATTACTGTTTTGGGTTGTGTGCCAAATTCAAAATGCTTGTGCTCAATAATACGGGTGTAAGGTATATCACGTTCTGTGTAATTTACCAATGCACTTCCCTGATAATTGTCTGTATCAAGCGTTTGCTGATCGAACCTTAAACTACGGTATTGCAATTTACCAAACTGATAATCGTAATACTGGTCAATTTTACCGGTAAATACAATTTGAGGCGCTAAAGAGTTGTAATACTCCTTATTGTCGAAATAATTTTCATTTAACCTTACTTCTGTTCCTTCTAATAAACCTTCTGTTAACTTGTTATAACCGCCATTTGGAATGCCCTGGTATGTATCGTTAAAGTAATTATTATCATAAGTAAACCTTACCGGTAAACGTTTAATAATAAAAGCAGGCAGGTCTTTGGCATCGCGGCCCCATTGTTTTTCTGTATAACCTTTAATTAGTTTTTCATAAATATCAGTACCTACTAATGACAAGGCCTGTTCTTCCAGGTTTTGCGGGTCCGTAATGTTCAGGTCTTTAATCTGATCAGCAATTACAGCTTTGGCTTCTGCCGGCGTTTTTACTTTCCATAACTGGTAAAAAGTATTCATGTTGAAAGGTAAATTGTACAATTCGCCTTTATAATTAGCAACCGGAGTATTTGTGTAGCGGTTAAATTCTACAAATGAGTTTACATAATCCCAGATACGTTTATCATTTGTATGAAAAATATGCGCGCCATACTTATGTACGTTAATGCCTTCTACACTTTCGCAGTAAACATTTCCGCCGGCATGGTCTCTTTTATCTATAATTAAGCATTTCTTACCTCTTTTTTTAGCTTCGTATGCAAAAACGGCCCCGAACAAACCAGAACCTACAATTAAATAATCGTACATAAAATTAACAGATTTCTATTTTTGTAAAAGTGTGAAATTTTAATGATAGTACCTATAAGGTAATTTCAAAAATTGTATCCTATCAGGTTACAAGTTACAGAGATGACCTTTGTTATCAATGCTTCTTTTATATAAAGTCCATTAGAAATTTACAATTAACTTTTGGAATCTTAAGTATTTTTAACTGTAACCTATTTAGGGAAAACTATTTTAATTGAAAAAATATATTATACTTTATATAATGCATAAAAACTAACGAAACAACAGTGATATTATGCTTCTTTTAGCACATGAAAAAGCCCAAACATCTATTAAAAGATATTTGGGCTTAAAAGGCATAATATTAATTTATGCTTCTACTTCTTCTGATTTAGAAGCTAACAAACGGTCAAATTCTTCCTGAGAACCTACACGAACATTATCATAAGCACGCAAACCAGTTCCCGAAGGAATTAAGTGCCCTACAATTACGTTTTCTTTCAGTCCCAGCATTTTATCTCGTTTACCGGCAATAGCAGCTTCATTTAACACTTTAGTTGTTTCCTGGAAGGAAGCAGCCGAAATGAATGATTTTGTTCCTAATGAAGCTCTGGTAATACCTTGTAACATCTGGCTGGATGTTGCAGCGATAGCATCACGTGCTTCAACCAGTTTCAAATCTTTACGTTTTAAAACAGAATTTTCATCACGCAACTTACGAACAGAAATAATCTGGCCAGGTTTTAAGTTATTAGAGCTTCCGGGGTCAACAACTACTTTTTTATCGTAAATTTCGTCGTTCTCCATCATGAAATCCCATCTGTCAACAGCCTCTCTTTCTAAGAAACGTGTATCACCGGCATCTTCAATGGTTACTTTCTGCATCATTTGGTGAACGATTACCTCGAAATGTTTATCATTAATTTTTACACCTTGTAAACGATAAACTTCCTGGATACCATTTACCAGGTATTCCTGTACGGCAGCCGGACCTTTAATTGATAAAATATCAGCCGGAGAAATAGATCCGTCGGATAAAGGCATACCAGCTTTGATAAAGTCGTTGTCCTGAACCAGGATATGTTTAGAAAGTGGTACCAGGTATTTTTTAACCTGACCATCTTTCGACTCAATCGTGATTTCCCGGTTGCCTCTTTTGATCCCACCTAAAGTAACTACACCATCAATTTCGGTTACTACAGCAGGGTTTGAAGGGTTTCGTGCTTCAAACAGTTCGGTTACACGTGGCAAACCACCTGTAATATCACGGGTTTTACCTGTAGAACGAGGGATTTTAGCAATTACCTGCCCGGTTTGTACTTTCTCTCCTTCATCAACAGCAATATGTGCCCCTACCGGAATATTATATCCTTTGATCACATTTTTTCCGCTATCGATAATCTGAATAACCGGATTTTTGGTTTTATCGCGTGTGTCAATAATAACTTTTTCGCGGTGGCCAGTTTGTTCATCAGATTCTTCACGGAAAGTAATACCTTCCTGAACAGCATCAAACTGTGCTTTACCAGCAAACTCAGAAAGAATTACCGCATTATAAGGGTCCCATGAACAAATACGGTCCCCTTTGGTAATTTGCGTATTGTCCTTAGCATACAGGTAAGAACCATAAGGGATATTGTTGGTCATGATTACCTTGTTGGTATCTTTCTCAACAATCCTGAATTCACCTGAACGGCCTAACACTACATCGACGTCACCTTCTTCTGTTTTATATTGTACGGTCCTAACATTTTCAAATTCAATAATACCATCAAATTTGGCATTGATCTGAGATTCTGCTGCAATGTTAGAAGCAGTACCACCCACGTGGAAAGTACGCAAAGTTAACTGCGTTCCCGGCTCACCAATAGATTGTGCAGCGATTACACCAACTGCTTCACCACGTTGTACCCGTTTACCACTGGCCAGGTTACGGCCATAGCAAAGTGCACAAACGCCTCTTTTTGCTTCGCAGGTTAATACAGAACGAATTTCTATACCTTCTAACGGAGAGTTTTCTATTCTTTTTGCAATTTCCTCGGTAATATCGTTTCCTGCTTCAATCAATAACTCATTAGTTAAAGGATCGCGCACATCACTTAAAGTTGTACGGCCAAGAATACGATCATAAAGCGGCTCAACAATATCTTCGTTATCTTTTAAAGCAGTTGTGTAAATACCTCTTAAAGTACCGCAATCTGTTTCGCCAACAATCATATCCTGGGCAACATCATGCAAACGACGGGTCAAGTAACCGGCATCAGCCGTTTTTAAAGCTGTATCTGCCAGACCTTTACGGGCACCGTGTGTGGAAATAAAATACTCTAATACCGATAATCCTTCTTTAAAGTTAGATAAGATCGGGTTTTCAATAATTTCGCCACCTGAACCTGATTTTTGAGGTTTTGCCATCAAACCACGCATACCACAAAGCTGACGGATCTGCTCTTTAGAACCACGTGCACCAGAATCTAGCATCATATATACAGAATTGAAGCCTTGATTATCGGTAGATAATATCTCCATCACGTTTGCTGTCAAACGATTGTTGATACGGGTCCAGATATCGATGATCTGATTGTAACGTTCGTTATTGGTAATGAAACCCATGTTATAGTTGTTCATTACCTCTTCAACTTCTTTAGAAGCCTGATCAATCAGGGTGACTTTTTCTGCAGGAATGTTTAAATCCTGCAAGTTGAAAGATAAACCGCCACGGAACGCCATTTGGAAACCAAGTTCTTTGATTTCGTCCAGGAATTGTGCAGCGCGCGCCATACCGGTAGTTTTTACAACCTCACCAATAATATCACGTAAAGATTTTTTAGTAAGCAATTCATTGATATAACCTACTTCTTCAGGTACATGTTGGTTAAACAATACACGCCCAACCGTTGTATCAATAATTTTGCTTACAATACTTCCATCACGCTCTTTTACTTTAGCTTTTACCTTAATAAAAGCATGTAAATCAAGCTTTTTCTCATTATAAGCAATAAGAACTTCTTCTGCAGAATAAAAAGTCAATCCTTCGCCTTTTACAACCCGGACGGCATCTGTTTTACGTCCTTTAGTAATATAATACAAACCCAAAACCATATCCTGGGAAGGAACAGTAATTGGCGTACCATTGGCCGGATTTAAAATATTGTGTGAAGCAAGCATCAAAATCTGAGCTTCCAAAATTGCAGCATTACCTAATGGTACGTGTACAGCCATCTGGTCACCGTCAAAATCCGCGTTAAAAGCAGTACAGGTTAAAGGGTGAAGCTGAATGGCTTTTCCTTCAATTAGTTTTGGCTGAAAAGACTGGATACCCAAACGGTGCAATGTTGGTGCACGGTTTAACAATACCGGATGTCCTTTCAATACATTTTCCAGAATATCCCAAACAATAGGGTCTTTGCGGTCAACAATTTTTTTGGCTGATTTTACTGTTTTTACAATACCTCTTTCAATCATTTTACGAATGATGAACGGTTTAAAAAGTTCAGCAGCCATATCTTTTGGTAAACCGCATTCATGCAGTTTCAGGTTTGGCCCAACAACAATTACAGAACGTGCTGAGTAATCTACCCGTTTACCCAATAAATTTTGACGGAAACGGCCTTGTTTACCTTTTAAAATATCAGATAATGATTTTAAAGCACGGTTACCTTCCGTTTTAACAGCATTTACTTTACGTGAGTTATCAAATAAAGAATCTACTGCTTCCTGAAGCATACGTTTTTCATTACGTAAAATTACTTCCGGTGCTTTAATTTCAATTAATCTTTTTAAACGATTGTTACGGATAATAACCCGGCGATACAAGTCATTTAAATCGGAAGTAGCAAAACGGCCGCCTTCTAACGGTACTAACGGACGTAATTCTGGTGGAATAACCGGAACAATTTTTACGATCATCCATTCCGGATTGTTTTCAATCCTGGTTTTAGAATCACGGAAAGCTTCTACAACCTGTAAACGTTTCAAAGCTTCGTTTTTACGCTGCTGGGAAGTTTCATTTGCAGCCTGGTGACGAAGATCATAAGATAACTGATCCAGGTCCAGGTTTTTCAACAATTCTTCCAAAGCTTCTGCACCCATTTTAGCAACAAATTTCTGCGGATCTTTGTCGTCTAAGTATTGGTTTTCTTTAGGAAGTGTATCTAAAATGTCCAGGTATTCTTCTTCAGTCAGGAAATCCATTTTAGAAATCCCGTCTGCTTCTTTTATGCCTGGTTTTATTACAACATAACGTTCATAATAAATAATCAGGTCTAATTTTTTAGTCGGTAGTCCTAAAAGGTAACCAATTTTATTTGGCAACGAACGGAAATACCAGATATGGGCAACCGGAACTACCAAGTTAATGTGTCCCATACGCTCACGGCGTACTTTTTTCTCGGTTACTTCAACACCGCAACGGTCGCAAACAATTCCTTTATAACGGATACGTTTGTATTTTCCGCAATGGCATTCGTAATCCTTTACCGGGCCAAAAATACGTTCGCAAAATAAACCATCACGTTCGGGTTTGTAAGTCCGGTAGTTAATGGTTTCTGGTTTTAAAACTTCACCGCTCGAACGTTCCAAAATGGATTCGGGAGAAGCCAGGCTGATCGTAATTGTGGTGAAATTACTTTTGATTTTATTATCCTTTTTATACGACATAGTTCTTTTTTTAATTTTGAAAGCTGAATATGTAATGCTTCTTTTATCAACTAAAAATTGGTATTCTTAATTATGCTTTTTCTGAAAAGTTAAACTTAGATTTTAATTTTAGTGTGATAAAAGAAGCATCATACATCAGCTATAGGTAATAGTTGTAGATTTTTGAGTGATAAAATTAAAATCTCATCACTCAAAACCTACGTTTTAGAACTTATTCTAACGTGATATCCAAACCTAAACCTCTCAATTCATGGACCAATACATTGAAAGATTCCGGAACTGATGGTGTAGGAAGATTTTCACCTTTAACGATTGCTTCGTATGTTTTAGCGCGTCCGATCACATCATCTGACTTAACCGTGAGAATTTCTTGCAAAATATTGGCAGCACCAAATGCTTCCAAAGCCCAAACTTCCATCTCACCAAAACGCTGACCTCCAAATTGTGCTTTACCGCCCAATGGTTGTTGTGTAATCAATGAATAAGGTCCGATGGAACGAGCATGCATTTTATCATCAACCATGTGGCCTAATTTCAGCATATAAATTATACCAACAGTAGTTTGCTGATCAAAACGATCACCAGTTAAACCATTGTATAAATAGGTTCTTCCAGATGCAGGAACACCAGCTTTAGCTACCCATTCTTCCACTTCTGAATGTGATGCACCGTCAAAAATCGGTGTGGCAAACTTCATTCCCAGTTCTTTTCCGGCCCAGCCTAAAACAGTTTCGTAAATCTGTCCTAAGTTCATACGGGAAGGTACACCAAGCGGATTTAATACAATATCCACAGGTGTTCCATCTTCCAGGAACGGCATATCTTCATCGCGGACAATACGGGCAACAATACCCTTATTACCGTGACGGCCAGCCATTTTATCACCAACTTTAAGCTTGCGTTTTTTAGCAATATAAACTTTTGCCATTTGCACAATACCAGACGGCAATTCATCACCTACACTTATTGCAAACTTATCACGACGATAAGCGCCTAATTCTTCATTAACTTTAATGTTAAAGTTATGAAGCAGCAGCTTGATCATTTCATTTTTGTCTTCATCAGTAGTCCATTTTGTTGGATTGATATTGTTGTAATCTAATTCAACTAAAATCTTTTGCGTGAATTTAACACCTTTAGCAACAAGCAACTCTTTGTAAACATTGTAAACTCCTTGTGATGTTTTACCGTTTACAATTTCAAAAAGCTTTTCAATCAAAGAATTTTTAAGGTCTTTAATGCTTTTGTCATGCTTGTTATCTAATTTTTCCAATGCACTTTTTTCTTCTGCTTTAGAAGTCTTTTTAGCACGGGAAAATAATTTAGTATCAATTACTACACCACTGATAGAAGGAGGCGTTTTTAAAGAAGCGTCTTTAACATCACCTGCTTTATCACCGAAGATTGCACGTAAAAGTTTTTCTTCCGGTGAAGGGTCAGATTCTCCTTTTGGTGTAATTTTACCAATCAGGATATCGCCTTCTTTAACTTCAGCACCAACACGGATGATGCCGTTTTCGTCTAAGTCTTTCGTTGCTTCCTCGGAAACGTTTGGAATATCTGGTGTCAACTCTTCTTCACCACGTTTGGTATCACGGACTTCCAATTCAAATTCTTCAATATGAAGGGAAGTAAAAATATCCTGAGATACTACACGTTCTGAAATTACAATCGCATCCTCAAAGTTGTAACCTTGCCAAGGCATGAAAGCAACTTTCATGTTTCGTCCTAAAGCTAATTCACCGTCTTGTGTTGCATAACCTTCACACAACACCTGACCTTTTTCTACCCGTTGTCCTTTTTTAACAATTGGTTTTAAGTTGATAGTTGTGCTTTGGTTGGTTTTCTTAAACTTGATTAAACGGTAAGTTTGTGTATCGCCTTCGAAAGAAACTAAACGATCGTCATAATTACGATCATATTTGATTTTGATTTCGTTTGCATCTACATATTCTACAACTCCGTCACCTTCTGCATTAATTAAAGTACGTGAATCTTTTGCTACACGCCCTTCCAATCCAGTACCTACAATTGGCGCTTCCGGGCGTAATAAAGGAACAGCCTGGCGCTGCATGTTAGAACCCATCAAAGCACGGTTAGCATCATCATGTTCCAAAAACGGAATTAAAGATGCAGCAATAGACGTGATTTGGTTAGGCGCAATATCCATGTAATCCAGCCTTTCTGGCTCAATTACCGGGAAATCACCTTCGAAACGTGCTTTTACACGTGGTGTTTCAAAATTGCCCTTATCGTCGTAATGCGCATTTGCCTGTGCAATGGTTTTACCGTCTTCATCTTCTGCAGATAAATATATTACAGGCTCATCAACAGATACTTTCCCGGCGACCACACGTTTATATGGAGTTTCAATAAAGCCTAAATTATTGATCTTAGCATGTACACAAAGTGAAGAGATCAAACCGATATTTGGTCCTTCAGGTGTTTCAATTGTACATAAACGGCCATAGTGTGTGTAGTGAACATCACGGACTTCAAAACCTGCACGTTCACGGGATAAACCACCAGGCCCAAGCGCTGATAAACGGCGTTTGTGCGTAATCTCTGCTAATGGATTGGTTTGATCCATAAACTGAGACAACTGGTTTGTACCGAAGAAAGAGTTAATGACAGACGATAAAGTTCTGGCATTAATCAAATCAGTTGGTGTAAAAACTTCGTTATCGCGAATGTTCATCCGCTCACGGATTGTACGAGCCATCCTTGCCAAACCAACGCCAAATTGCGCATATAACTGCTCACCTACTGTACGTACACGACGGTTAGACAAGTGATCAATATCATCAACTTCTGCTTTAACGTTTATCAGTTTGATCAGGTATTTTACAATTGCAATAATATCCTGCTTTGTTAAAACTTTGGTCTCAAAAGAAGTATCCAGTTTTAACTTACGGTTGATGCGGTAACGGCCTACATCGCCTAAATCATACCTTTTATCAGAGAAGAACAAGCGATCTATAATGCCGCGAGCTGTTTCTTCATCAGGCGGTTCCGCGTTACGTAACTGTCTGTAAATATGTTCTACTGCTTCCTTTTCGGAGTTGGAAGTGTCTTTTTGTAATGTATTATATATAATGGTATAATCACCGCTGGTAGCTGCATCCTCTTTATTCAGGATAATACTTTTTACACCCGCATCAATGATCAGATCAATATGGTCATCTTCTAAAATGGTTTCACGCTCCAGGATGATTTCGTTACGGTCGATAGAAACTACCTCACCAGTATCTTCATCCACAAAATCTTCCACCCATTTTTTCAGTACCCTTGCAGCAAGCTTACGACCGATAAATTTTTTCAAGCCTGATTTACTCACTTTTACTTCATCTGCCAGTTCAAATAATTCTAAAATATCTTTATCAGAATCGTAACCAATAGCACGAAGCAAGGTAGTAACAGGAAACTTCTTTTTCCTGTCTATATAAGCATACATTACGTTGTTTACGTCTGTAGCAAACTCAATCCATGAACCTTTAAAAGGGATTACACGGGCTGAGTACAATTTTGTTCCGTTAGTGTGACGGCTTTGGCCAAAAAACACACCAGGAGAACGGTGCAACTGAGAAACAATTACACGTTCTGCTCCGTTAACCACAAAAGTTCCTTTTGGAGTCATATAAGGGATTGTTCCCAAATACACATCCTGAACAATTGTTTCAAAATCTTCGTGTTCCTCATCATTACATGATAAACGAAGCTTTGCTTTTAACGGCACGCTATAAGTTAAACCACGCTCAATACACTCTTGAATATCATAGCGGGGCGGATCAATAAAATAATCCAGAAATTCTAAAACAAAGATGTTTCTGGAATCGGAAATTGGAAAGTTCTCTGCAAAAACTTTAAACAAGCCTTCTTTGTGGCGATTGTCTGAAGTAGTTTCCAATTGAAAAAATTCCTGAAAAGATTGTAACTGTACATCCAGAAAGTCAGGGTAATCAATTACGTGCTTACTGGTTGCAAAGTTTACTCTTTGATTATTTTTGTTTGCCAAGGGATTAATTTTTTAGTTTATGAATAAACTTTCACTTGTTTGATTAAAGTTTGTTTCCTGAACTTCAAACAAAAATGGGTGTGTTATAAACAACAATAGACCCCGGCTAAACAGGCCGGAGTCTTGTGAAATATGGATAGGATTTGCGAGATTATTTAACCTCAACAACAGCTCCTGCTTCTTCCAATTGTTTTTTAAGTGATTCTGCTTCTTCTTTAGTAACACCAGTTTTAACTTCTTTTGGTGCACCGTCCACTAAGTCTTTAGCTTCTTTCAAGCCAAGGCCTGTTAAGTCTTTCACTAATTTTACTACTGCTAATTTAGCGCCGCCTGCTTCTTTCAGGATAACGTCAAAAGCTGTTTTTTCTTCAACAGCAGCAGGGGCATCACCACCAGCGGCAGGGCCTGCAACTGCAACAGCTGCAGCAGCTGGTTCAATACCATATTCATCTTTCAAGATCTGAGCTAACTCGTTAACTTCTTTTACTGTTAAGTTTACTAACTGCTCAGCAAACGCTTTTAAATCTGCCATTTTATTTAAAATTTAATTTTAATGCTTTTTTGTAATAAATTTCAGAACTTCAGGTGTCTGTTAACCTCTTTCCTGTAATGTTTTAACAACACCTGCTATAATATTTCCGCCAGATTGAAGTGCAGAAATAACATTTTTAGCAGGAGATTGCAATAATCCAACGATTTCTCCAACCAGTTGCTCTTTAGATTTAAGGTTAACCAGTGCATCTAATTGGTTATCGCCAATAAAAAATGATGATTCAATGTATGCTGCTTTTAAAATTGGTTTATCACCCGTCCTTCTTAATTCTTTAATCAATTTTGCCGGAGCAGTTGTTGATTTAGAGAACATTACAGATGAAGAACCTTTTAATGCATCATACATGGGTGTGAAGTCTCCTCCGATTGCTTCCACTGCTTTTTTTATCAGTGAATTTTTAGCAACCTGAATTTTGATATCACTTTCAAAACATTTTCTACGGATTACATTAATTTTTGCAACCGTTAAATTAGATGTATCAGTAACATAGAAATTACCATACTCTTTAATCTGCTCTGCAAGGGCATTAACTACTTCGTATTTTTCTTCTTTCTTCATGATTAAATACCTGCTACTGATTTAGTTTCTATTTCTATACCTTTAGACATAGTAGAAGAAAGATGAATACTCTTGAAGTAAGTCCCTTTTGCTGAAGAAGGTTTTAATTTTGAAATTATTTGGATAACTTCCATCGCATTTTCATAAATTTTATCCGGAGAAAAAGAAACTTTTCCTATAGATGCATGAACAATACCTGTTTTATCTACTTTAAAATCAATTTTACCAGCTTTAACTTCTGTTACCGCTTTGCCAACTTCAGTAGTTACCGTACCAGATTTAGGGTTTGGCATTAGGTTACGCGGGCCTAAAATACGGCCTAACCTACCTACTTTTGCCATAACGCTTGGCATAGTGATGATGATATCAACATCTGTCCAACCACCTTCAATCTTGGTAATGTACTCATCCAAACCTACGTAATCTGCCCCGGCTGCCTTAGCTTCTTCTTCCTTATCAGGAGTACACAAAACTAAAACCCGAACAGTTTTACCGGTTCCGTGAGGCAAAGTAGCAATACCACGAACCATTTGATTAGCTTTACGTGGATCAACCCCTAAACGAACATCAATATCAACCGATGAATCAAATTTAGTGGTTGTTATGTCCTTCACCAAAGAAGCAGCTTCCTGCAAAGAATATAACTTGTTTGCCTCAATCTTGGAAAGTGCTGCTTTTTGATTTTTTGTTAATCTAGCCACTTGTCTTAAACTGAATTTTAATTTAATTAATTATTCCAGGGTGCATTACCATTTACGGTAATCCCCATACTGCGAGCTGTACCTGCCACCATTTTCATTGCTGATTCTACGGTGAAGGCGTTCAAATCAGTCATTTTATCCTTAGCGATCGTTTCTACCTGGTCCCAAGAAATATTAGAAACTTTCTTACGGTTTGGTTCTGCCGATCCACCTTTCAAACCGGATACTTCCAATAACTGGATAGCAACAGGAGGTGTTTTAATGATAAATTCAAATGATTTGTCAGCATAAACAGTTATTACAACAGGTAATACTTTACCTGCCTTATCTTGTGTACGCGCATTAAACTGCTTGCAAAACTCCATAATATTAACACCTTTTGCTCCTAATGCAGGACCAATTGGTGGAGATGGATTTGCAGCGCCGCCTTTTACTTGTAACTTGATTAACGCACTAACCTCTTTTGCCATTTTACTATTTTATTTAACAACAAATGTTATAATGTGGAAGCAATGTAACATTTAAGCTTTTTGAACAAATTAATTGTTTATTATTCCTTTTCAACCTGCATATAGTTCAATTCAAGCGGTGTTCTTCGCCCGAAAATTTTAACCATAACTTTCAGTTTCTTTTTCTCTTCGTTTACCTCTTCAATAACACCGTTAAAACCGTTAAAAGGGCCGTCCATCACTTTAACGTTTTCGCCTGCGTAATAAGGTACGTTCATGGTTTCTGCCTGAACCGTCATTTCATCAACCTTGCCTAATATGCGGTTTACTTCTGCCTGGCGCAACGGTACAGCATTACCTGCTTTATCTCCTAAAAAACCAATTACACTATTTGTGTTTTTGATTATATGTTCCATCTCACCGTCTAAAGCCGCTTCAATCAATACATATCCAGGAAAGTAATTGCGCTCTTTTGCAATTTTTTTTCCTTCCCGCATCTGATAATATTTTTCCATAGGAATTAATACCTGCGGGATCTGGTGCGCTATACCTAAACGGTTTACTTCTGCCTCTATGTATTGTTTAACCTTTTTTTCTTTCCCACTTATGGCTCTCACCACATACCATTTCAATTGATCGCTCATGTTCAAATATTATGCAAGAGATTTGTAAAAATATTTGAGTAAATTTCCAACAGATTCATCCATTGCCAAAATAATCAAAGCTATAATAATAGAAGCAATAAGTACTAAAACAGCACTATTCTGAAGTTCGCCCCATGTTGGCCAGGTTACTTTTTGGGTTAACTCTATGTAAGACTCCTTAACGTATTCAGTTACTTTAGCCATTCTGTTTACTTTACTATGCACGGGCACAAGGATTCGAACCCTGATCAAAGGTTTTGGAGACCTCTATTCTACCATTGAACTATGCCCGTTTATTACAAGAAAACATAAGCCTGATAAACGGGCTTATGTTTCTAATTAACCTTTTTAAATTTTATTTTAAAATTTCAGTAACCTGACCGGCACCTACTGTTCTGCCACCTTCACGGATTGCAAAACGAAGACCTTTTTCCATCGCAATAGCGTTGATCAGTTTTACTGTTATAGTAACGTTATCACCTGGCATTACCATTTCTACACCTTCAGCTAATGAAATTTCACCAGTTACGTCTGTAGTGCGGAAATAGAATTGCGGACGGTATTTGTTAAAGAACGGCGTGTGACGACCACCTTCTGCTTTTGATAATACGTAAACTTCAGCTTTAAAATCTGTGTGAGGAGTTACTGAACCTGGTTTGCAAATAACCATACCACGACGGATAGCTTCTTTTTCAATACCACGTAATAATAAACCTACGTTATCACCAGCTTCTCCTCTGTCCAGAATTTTACGGAACATTTCAACACCAGTAACAGTTGATTTTAAGTTTTCTGCACCCATTCCCAGGATGTCAACTTGCTCACCAGAGTTAATGATACCTCTTTCAATACGGCCTGTAGCAACAGTACCACGACCAGTAATTGAGAAAACATCTTCTACCGGCATCAAGAAAGGCAGGTCAGTTAAACGTGGAGGAATTGGAATGTAGTTATCTACAGCATCCATTAACTCCATAATTTTGTCAACCCATTTTGGCTCACCATTTAAGCCACCAAGAGCTGAACCTTGAATAACAGGAATATCATCACCAGGGAAATCGTAGAATGATAACAATTCGCGAATTTCCATTTCAACTAATTCTAACAATTCAGGATCATCAACCATGTCAACTTTGTTCATAAACACAACTAATGAAGGCACACCTACCTGGCGTGATAACAAAATGTGCTCACGAGTTTGTGGCATCGGACCGTCTGTTGCTGCAACCACGATAATTGCACCATCCATTTGAGCCGCACCTGTTACCATGTTTTTCACATAATCCGCGTGGCCCGGGCAGTCAACGTGTGCATAGTGACGGGTAGCAGTTGAGTATTCAACGTGTGCTGTATTGATAGTAATACCACGTTCTTTTTCTTCCGGAGCAGAGTCAATTGAATCAAATGAACGAGCTTCTGAAAAACCTTTATCGGCTAATACTTTTGTAATAGCTGCGGTAAGAGTAGTTTTGCCGTGGTCAACGTGACCAATAGTACCGATATTTAAGTGCGGTTTACTTCGGTCAAATTTTTCTTTTGCCATGATTGTTTATGTTGTTATTAGGTTAATTTTACTTTTTAATACATTATAATAATGCGAGCCAACGATGGGACTTGAACCCATGACCTCTTCCTTACCAAGGAAGTGCTCTACCGCTGAGCTACGTCGGCTTTTGTTTACGCATGCCGATTAAATATCTTACAAATCCGTAATCGTCAATCGTAGCCCGTAATTTTATTTGAGCGGAAGACGAGGTTCGAACTCGCGACCTATAGCTTGGAAGGCTATCGCTCTACCAACTGAGCTACTTCCGCTTAAAAATTGTGGGGGGAGAAGGATTCGAACCTTCGTAGCCGAAGCAACGGATTTACAGTCCGTCCCATTTGACCGCTCTGGTATCCCCCCATTTAAAAGAAATACTATTGATACTCCTTTTAAGAGCCTCCTATCGGGATCGAACCAATGACCTACTGATTACAAGTCAGTCGCTCTACCAGCTGAGCTAAGGAGGCAATTATATATTTTAAAAGAACAAAGCCGCTTTAAGAACATGCCTTTGAAAACGGAATGCAAATCTACACTTTTTATACATCGAACAAAATTTTTTTATAAAAAAAGCCAACAAAATATTTTGCTGGCTTTTTATGCATATTATATAATTAAACCCTCTTAAAGATCATTGTTTATTACTTCTTTTAAAGAGGTTTCTTTTGTACGGATTTTTTGCTTGTGCTTTTCTAATTGCTTACGTAAACTTTCTATGGCGAGGTCTGTTGCCTCTTCAAATGTTTTGCATTGCTCTTTTGCAAATAATTGATTTCCAGGGATCATTAATTTAATTTCCGAGATTTTATTCGCTTCATCTTCCACTTTTTCCAGTTTTAAATAAACCTCGCCGGTAATAATCTGATCAAAAAACTGATCTAGCTTGTTCGCTTTTTTCTGAATAAAATCTACCAATTTACTGTCAGCACTAAAGTGTATTGCCTGAACTGTAATTTTCATTGTTCCTCCTTTTGTTATGCCTTTGGATGGGCTTGTTTATAAATTAATTTTAACCTTTCTACAGAATTGTGGGTATAAACCTGGGTGGCACTTAAATTAGCATGGCCCAAAAGTTCTTTTATTGCGTTCAAATCCGCACCATTATTTAATAATGATGTGGCGAACGTATGACGAAGTACGTGAGGGCTTTTTTTGTTTTGAGTGGTTATATAACCCAGATATTTCTGCACAATGCGGTATATTAGTTTCGGATAAGCATCAGTTCCTGCATCGGTAACAATTAATTTTGAAGAATTGTTATTAAAAATTTGTCTTTTCTTAATGCTAAGGTATTCTTTAATTAATATTAACAGTTCTTTATTTAACGGAACAATCCGCTGCTTGCTTCTTTTACCGATAATTTTTATTGTATTTTCATAAAAATTAATGTCTGTTTCTTTTAAACTAAGCAGTTCTGCCAGCCGTATACCTGTGCCAAACAGTATTTCAACCACTAATTTATCGCGTGTCCCTGTAAAATCATTTTCAAAAATATCGTCACTGTCCAGTAAAGCCGTAACTGTTTCTTCTCGGATAATTACAGGAAGCTTTTTAGCCAGTTTTGGGCTTTGTATTTTAGACATCGGATTTTCTGCCAGCAATTTTTCGCGTACTAAAAATCGGAAATATGTTTTTAAAGAAGATATTTTACGGTTTACAGACCGGGAATCTGTTTGCTTGTCCAAAAGATGGACAATCCAGTTACGTATTAAAAAAACATCGGTAAAAGAAGCATCCGCTTCAGCTTTAATAAATGCAAAAAACTGTAACAGATCAGTTTTATAAGCAATTAAAGTATTGGCCGAAAAGCGTTTCTCGTGCTGGAGATATGTATAAAAACGGTCTAAATGCATAAAAACTATCTGTATCTTCTTAAATATGAAGATACAAATAGTTTTTAAATATCAGTAAGCGGAAAAATCCTTAAAAGAAAATTACGCGTTATCGGCAAACATATTCTGTTTATAAACGGCATGTTTAACAACATTTCTGCGGGCCACAGATTTTTTTTCGTATGCCTGGCGGCTGCGAAGTTCTCTTAAAACACCTGTTTTTTCAAATTTCTTTTTAAAACGTTTCAGCGCTTTATCTAAAGATTCGCCGTCTTTTACATTGATAATAATCATTTTCCTACAATACCTCCTTTCAGGGAGGGCAAAGTTAAGTAAAGATTTCAGATTGATATTAAATTTTTAAAAAAAATCTATAGCTATTGATTTATCATAATGCTTCTTTTACCGGCAAAAAATATACAAATACAAAATATTGGATAATTAGCTGTAAGAGCTTGTTTAAACTTTGTCCAATTTATGATGCTTCTTTTATCACCTGAAAAATATAAACTTTCATGCTTTTTGTTTCCAAGGATTTGAAGTTTTTAAATAATTAACATTGGCCTTTTTCCTGGCAGTTCAAATAAATAATTTTCAAAAAATCTGTTTTTATCATTTAAACATCAAATAAGGTTCTATCTTACCCAAAACTTCATCATTTAATATGGATACGTTTTTCATATCTTTTATTGAACTATAATTACCATGCTGTTTGCGGTATTGAATAAGCGCGTTCATTTGTTTAAAACTGAGATAAGGGTTTCGTTTTAAATCATCGAAATTACAGGTATTGATGTTAATTTTGCTGATACCTGAAGCATCCACCTCAACCTGTTTCTCTATTTCGTTGTACTTGGCCGAATCCAGTCCGTAAACTTCCATCAACTGCTTTTTCTGGTAAAAGCCACCCAGCCTGCTTCTGTATTTCAAAATCCTGGCGGCAAAAGCTGGCCCAATTCCTCTTATTTCGGTTAATTGGGCAGAATCGGCGTGGTTAATATTAACTACAACAAGTGGTTTTACTTTAGGAGATGAAGCAGCAGCAGGATAATTTTTACTGAAATTTCTGTCTGGAATAGTAACATAAGGTCCTAAGCGGGCATAATCTGTGGGCGTAACAGAATAAATTTTTTGCAAGTCTTCTTTTTTATAAAACTTCCCTCCTTTTGCTTCATAATTTTTAATGACCTTAATTTGCCGATCGCTTAAACCTAACTTTTTCCATTGTTCTTCCGAAAGGTTATTTGGGTTGAAAGTAAAATATTCAGGCTTCAATTTTTTGCTGCTAAAAGAAGCATCAACTTTATCATAATGATGATAACTGCTACGATTATAAGCTGGTTGTTCTTCCTTTGCTCCATCCAAAATCCGTTGTGCTTCTTTTATCCGGCTAAAATCTACCTGTTCCGGCACAACAAAAAATTGATAGACATCCGGCGCAATCAATACCATTATCATCAAAACCGCCAAAACCAGCATTCCGTTCCATTCTTTTTTAGTAATTGAAAAGTAGTTTTTAAAAGCAGAAAGCATACATCAGCAGTTTAAGTTAGAAATTTAGGTATAATAATGAGATATTTACTTTTTAAATCTAAATAATCACAATATCTAAATTTTTATAATGAAAGTTATTACCAAAGAAGAATTTGCCAAGGCTACTAAAATTGATAAGCTGAAGATGCCTGGCCTGGCAGCTTTTCTGATGGAAATTATGAAAATTAACGATGTGAACAAACTGTTTGCACAGGCGCAGCCCAAACAAGGGCCAGAATTTGTTGATGCTATTTTAGCTGGCATGGGCGTTGAAGTTGAGTTTGACCCATCTGAACTTAAAAATATTCCAACTACCGGCGGTTTTGTAGCTATTGCCAATCATCCTTACGGTGGTGTGGAAGGTATGGTTTTACTGAAAATATTGTGTATGGTAAGGCCTGATGCAAAACTGATGGCCAATTTTTTGCTTAAAAAAATCCCTAATTTAAGCGACTATTTTATCGCTGTAAACCCTTTTGAAAATATTGAGCATTCTTCCAGCATCAGCGGTATTAAAAATACGTTGGAAATGTTGCGGAACGGCACACCAATTGGTATTTTCCCTGCAGGCGAAGTTTCTACTTATAAAATTGAAAACCAAGAAGTAACCGACAGGCAATGGCACCCGGTTGTTGGTAAAATTATAGCGAAGGCAAAAGTACCGGTTGTACCCATTTATTTTCATGGCAATAATGGCTTACTGTTTAATTTACTGAGTTTAATCCATCCTACTTTAAGAACGGCCATGCTTCCGGCAGAATTGTTTAATAAAAAAGGCCACAAAATTAAACTGCGGATTGGTAAACCGATCCAGTTGGACGAAGTTCCTTATGCTGGCAACACAACCAAACTGCTCAATTTCCTTCGCGCCAAAACTTATTCGTTAGGAACAGGACTGGAAGAAGAAAGAAAGATTTTTAACCCAAGAAACCTCTTCAAAATAAAAAAAACGCCTGAACCGATTGCTTTGCCGGTAAAAGTAAACCTGATAGAGCAGGAAGTTGAAGCTTTAAGAGAAAACTATTTAGTTTGGGTCGAGAAAAATTATGAGGTTTTTATTGCTCCGCCTTCTTTACTGCCCAATATTATCAAAGAAATTGGCCGGTTGAGGGAAGTTACTTTCAGGGAAGTTGGCGAAGGAACGAACAAAAGTTCTGATTTAGATGAATACGATATTTACTACAACCACTTGTTTATCTGGGATGTAGAAGCTAAAGTAATTGTGGGCGCTTACCGTATTGGCAAAGGCGACGAGATTTATTACAGCATGGGCAAAAAAGGCTTTTACACAGCCGAACTATTTAAAATTAAAGGTGAATTTGCACCTGTTTTGAAAAAAAGTTTGGAGCTTGGCCGTTCTTTTATCCGCAAAGAATATCAGCAAAAACCTTTGCCGTTGTTTTTACTTTGGAAAGGGATTTTAAAATACCTGATCGATAATCCGCGTTACCGTTACTTGATCGGTCCGGTTAGCATCAGCAACAGCTTCTCCAAATTTTCCAAATCTTTAATTGTTGATTACATCAGCAAAAGCCATTTCGACCACGAGATGGCACAATATGTTAAACCGAGAAAGAAGTTTAAGGTCGATTTTTCGAAGATTGATACCGAGCTTCTTTTAGCAGGAGAAAATTCATTTAAAGTTTTAGATAACCTGATATCCGAAGTAGAAAGCCGGAACATGAAAATTCCGGTTTTGCTCCGGCAGTATATTTCGCTTAATGCAAAAATCATCTGCTTTAATATCGACCCTAAATTTTCTGATTGTTTAGACGGATTTTTAGTGCTTGACCTGGAAAAAGTCCCGCAGGAAATGTTGGAGAAGTTAGGCAAAAACCTATAATCCATACAAAAGAAAATTAGCTTGATGCTTCTTTTATCAACAGTTTTTATGCGATAAAAGAAGCATCAGGCTGATTAGTATCTAATGTTGAATTTTTTCAGCATAAAATGAAATACCCAGATTGGCCCGATCAAAATAAACAACAATTCCATTTTTAACGTACTGCTTTTACCGCTTGTTTTGTAAGCAAGGTAATGGACCAGTCCGCATACAAATAAGATTAAAAAATAAAATTGAACAGCAATTAATCCATTTTTTAACTGATAGCTTGCCAGCAAAGAGATGACGTAAGTAAAAACAAGCGCTAAAAACAGCATGAGGTATGACAATAAAGGCGACAATTTTGAATAGTAATAAATGCTGAAAGCAATTACAAAAGATGCCCAATTGAAGTAGCTGTTGTATTGGCCCAGAAAATTAAAATGCGGGAACGGAATGGACCAGCTTAAACCTAACAAGCCAAAATACATTCCTATTGCACAAATTCCGTTTATAATTTTACTATTTAAGTTTGGAAATTTTTCTGAATAGTAATTAAAGTAGCTATCAATTTTTCGTTGCGACGTTTCTTTTTTAACCATAATTTGTTAAAGCTGATTAAGCAAAAAAAGCGATGAAATGTCCATCGCTTTTTTAAGGTCCAATTTTACTGATTTAAACAGTTGCATATTTTAGGTTGATAAAAGAAGCATTGCAGATTATATGCTTCTTTTATCAACCTTTTTTATTTAGCAAAAGATACTGACCTTGTTTCGCGGATCACAGTTACTTTAATCTGTCCCGGATAAGTCATTTCTGTTTGGATACGGTTTGAAATATCTGCTGCTAAAACTTCTGCCTGCGCATCGGTTATTTTTTCACTTTCTACCACAACACGCAACTCACGTCCAGCCTGAATAGCAAAAGTTTTTTCAACTCCCGGATAGGACATCGCCAACTGCTCCAGTTCCTTTAACCGTTTGATGTAACTTTCAACTACTTCGCGACGTGCACCCGGACGAGCGCCGGAAATAGCATCACAAGCCTGGATAACAGGCGAAATCATGGAAGTCATTTCTATTTCATCATGGTGGGCGCCGATGGCATTACAAACTTCCGGGTTCTCTTTATATTTTTCGGCTAACTGCATTCCCAAAATCGCATGAGGTAATTCCGGATTATCATCAGGAACTTTACCAATATCATGCAGTAAACCTGCACGTTTTGCCATTTTCACGTTTAAACCTAATTCTGCTGCCATCGTTGCGCAAAAATTAGCTACTTCGCGCGAGTGCTGCAACAAATTTTGTCCGTAAGATGAACGGTAGCGCATCCGGCCAACCATTCTGATCAGTTCAGGATGTAAACCATGAATGCCCAGATCAATTACGGTCCGTTCGCCAATTTCTACAATTTCTTCTTCAATTTGCTTGCGTGTTTTGGCAACCACTTCTTCAATACGTGCTGGGTGGATCCTTCCGTCAGTAACCAATCTGTGCATTGCTAAACGGGCAATTTCCCTTCTCACCGGATCAAATCCTGATAAAATTATGGCTTCCGGTGTGTCATCTACAATAATTTCAATTCCGGTTGCTGCTTCCAATGCACGAATGTTACGGCCTTCGCGGCCAATAATCCTTCCTTTAATTTCATCATTTTCGATGTTGAAAATGGAAACCGTATTCTCAATAGCACTTTCTGTAGCGGTACGCTGTATGGTTTGGATCACAATTTTTTTAGCTTCTTTTGATGCCGTTAATTTTGCTTCGTCCACAATATCTTTGATCTGGCTCATCGCTTTGGTACGCGCTTCTTCACGCAGATTATCTACCAATTGGTTTTTTGCTTCTTCCGCAGAAAGCCCTGCAATAGATTCCAGTTGCTGTACATGCTGCACTTTCAATTGCTCTACTTCTTCCTGCTTTTTTAGGGCAGCTTCGGTTTGTTTTTCTAAGTTTTTACGAACGTTTTCCAGCTCCTGGTCTTTGCGGTTTGCATTTTCGAGCTTTTGGTTAAGTGATTGTTCCTTTTGTTTAAGCGAGTTTTCACGCTGATTGATACCATTATTTTTTGTCGTTACCTCTTGTTCGTGTTCTGCTTTAAGCTGCAAAAATTTCTCTTTTGCTTCCAGCAGCTTATTTTTTTTCAGTAATTCAGCATTGTTTTCTGCATCTTTCAGTATTTTTTTAACCTTAGTTTGCGCCGCAACTTCCTGGCTGGTAAATAATTTACGGAGCAGGTAGCGGCCAATCACAATGCCCAGGCCAATGCCCAGCAATAGTCCAATTATAATATATAGTACATCCATCATTTATTGTATTTAAGTATATGTCAAAATAAAAAACCGTAATTCAATTTAAGTTCCCATAACAGAAACGTGCAAATACTGGTTTAAACAGATCAACATGACCTGTAAAAATCAGTTTAATTGCAGTGTTATTGCTAATAGTAAAACTTAAATTTAACTACGGTTAAATTTAATGCTCTTTTTATAATAGAAATTATTGCCCGGAGAAGAAGTTTGATAATAGCTGGTCGAGCTGATAAACTTTATCTGACACTTCCGTATCTTCTACCATTACCTTTTTCTCTGCTTTTAATGTAGTGGTTGCATAATGCAATACACACATTGAAAGCAAGTCCTGTTTATCTTTAACCGCATAATTTTCCTGGTATTCTTTTATGCGATCATTGATCAGTTTTGCTGCACGCCGTATAATCTCCTCTTCCTCCGTATTCACCTTTAAGGGATAAACGCGGTCGGCAATATTTATTTTTATGGAAATATCTCCCATTAAGCTTGTTTCACGTTAATTGTTACTTTTTTAGCAACACAATACACTTATCAATTTCCCGCACAAATTCGTTAATTTTTTGCTTGATATCAAGCGTTTTTTCATTCGTTTCCGAAAAAGACTTTGCCAGCTTCAATACACGAAGCTTCTCTTCCAGTTCCTTGTTTTTTTCCTTGCTTATGTTTATAGAATTGGTTATCGATTGGTTTTCAAGTTTTAACAGCTCATTTTCTTCCTGCAATGCCGCGCAAAGCTCAATTAACCGCTCTGTTTTTTCAACAACTTTTACTAATTGTTCGGCAACTACAGACATTGTTCGAGAATAAAAAATTAAGTGTTAAAGTTAATATTAGTTAATTAAAAATCTTGCGTTATTAAGCTGCTCAGCAAAATATCAAAGTTACATTTATTATTAGTTGATTATAAAATCCGCTGCGGCTAAACAAAACTTAATTTCTGATCACTGTTTTCTTACTTCTGCTCCTGCTTCTTTTTGCAGATTGAAAACCACTTTTTGCATGGCTGCATCTATTGCTTTATCGGTAAGCGTTTTTTCTTCGTCCAGTAATACAAAACTTAATGCGTAAGATTTTTTTCCTTCGGAGATTTTATCGCCTTTGTAAACATCAAACACATTCACTTCTTTAATCAGTTTACGTTCGCTTTTTAAAGCGGTTTGTTTTAACTGATTAAAAGTTACATGTTCATCAACCAATAATGATAAATCTCTTCTTACAGATGGAAATTTAGAAACTTCCTGATAAACAATCTTATTCCTGCTGATCTGTTTCAGCAATAAATCAAAATCAAAATCAGCATAAAAAACAGGCTGGTTAACGTCGGCTTTTTTGAGTTCCTTTTTTGCAACTGCACCAAAATAAACCAAGCTTTTATTTCCAAGTTTGTAGCTCAGTCCATAATCCAGAAAACCTATTTCCGTATCTTCTACAACAAAATCTTTAACACCAGACTTTTGAAGCAATGTATCAACTGCTGCTTTTAGCTGATAAAAAGTAACAGGCTGCTCTTTCTGGTTCCATTGTTCAGGCTGATCGTTTCCGCTTAAAAACAATGATAAACGATGCTTTTCTTCAAATTTTTCCTGATACTGATGATAAATCTTTCCAAATTCATACAACTTCAAATTCGGATATCTTCGGTTTTGATTGTAGCTGATTACTTCTAAACCCGAAAACAACAACGTTTGCCGCATTACATCCAAATCACTGCTTAAAGGATTTAAAATTTTAACTGCCGTTTCCAGATTGCTTGAGTAAGCAGATTTAGTAAGCGAATTGGCTAAAATTTCATTAAAACCGTTAGCAGTAAGCAAATCAGCAAGCATGTTTTGTACGGCATCTTTATCAGGTTTTGCAGCATTATTTAAAGATGCTCGAATTTGTGTTGAAATTTCAATGTTATTGTAACCGTAAATTCGCAAAATTTCTTCAATCACATCCACTTCACGCGTTACATCTACCCGGTATGGAGGAACTTCCAAAGAAAGCCCTTCTTCTGTTTCCGCAGTAATTTGAATATCCAATGCGGTGATAATCGATTTGATTTCTTCTACAGAAATTGCCTTTCCAATTAAGCGATGAACATGTTTATAAGAAATTTGCACGGTAAAAGAAGCATTCGGTTTTGAATAGAAATCAGAAATCTCAGAAGAAACCGTTCCGCCAGCCAATTGTTGAATTAATAAAGCTGCATATTTTAAAGCGCAAACGGTTATTTCCGGATCTGTTCCTCTTTCATAACGAAAAGAAGCATCAGTTTTTAAACCATGACGTTTAGCAGTTTTACGAACAGAAACTGCATCAAAATAAGCACTTTCCAAGAAAATATTTTTGGTTTGATTGGTAACTCCGGAATTAATTCCTCCAAAAACGCCTGCAATTGTCATTGGTTCTTCGGCATTACAAATCATCAGATCTTCTGCTGATAATTTGCGTTCAATTCCGTCTAAAGTGGTAAAAGGCGTTCCTGCCGCACAGGTTTTTACAATTACTTTATTTCCTTTAATCGTATCAGCATCAAAAGCGTGCATAGGTTGGCCAATTGAATGCAAAACGTAATTGGTTACATCAACGATGTTGTTGATTGGACGAAGCCCGATTACGCCCAGTTTTTGCTTTAACCATTCCGGAGATTCTTTTACTTCGATACCAGAAACAGTTACGCTGGAATAACGCGGACAAGCAGCAGCATCCAAAACTTCAACCTGAACAGGCAACGCATTATTTTGCACGGTAAAAGAAGCAACATCCGGCAAAATGATTTTGGTTTTGAGATAAGCAGCCAAATCGCGGGCTGTGCCTAAATGAGAAGCTGCATCGGCACGGTTTGGTGTTAAGCCGATTTCAAAAACGTAATCATCTTCCAGCTTAAAGTAATCTTTAGCAAGCGAACCAATTTCAGCATTTTCATCCAAAACCATAATTCCGGCATGATCTGTTCCCAGTCCGATTTCATCTTCGGCACAGATCATCCCTTCAGAAACTTCTCCCCTGATTTTTGATTTGTTGATTTTAAATGGTCCGCCTGCTGTTGGATAAACTGTTGTTCCAACGGTAGCAACTACCACTTTTTGTCCGGCTGCTACATTAGCTGCACCGCAAACAATTTGTAGTTCCTCTCCGCCTGCATCAACTTTAGTAACGCGCAACCGGTCAGCGTTTGGATGTTGTACACATTCTTTTACATAGCCAATTAACAAACCTTCCAGTCCGCCGGGTACAGCAAGCACTTTTTCAAGCGATTCTACCTCCAGACCAATTCCCGTTAAAATCTGCGAAATTTCTTCCGGTGTTTGTGTTATATTGATGCATTGTTTAAGCCAGTTATAAGAAATCTTCATGCCTGTTATTGACGAAAAGGCACAAAGATAGAAAAAGAGGCGGAAAGGGGAAAGGGGAAAGGCGAAGGGTTGAAAGGGGAAAGGCGGAAAGCGCCTCTATCCTTTCACCTTTCCGCCTTTCCTCACATCATTCCTTCATCCGCAAAGCTGTAATATTTTGTATCGGTAAAAATTAAATGATCCGGAATTGCAATATCCAGGAAAGAACCGGCATTACGAAGCTTTCTGGTGAGATCAATATCCGCCTGACTTGGTTTGAGGTTTCCTGAAGGATGGTTATGCGCCAGAATAATTGAAGCAGCATGATTTTCAAGCGCTGTTTGAAAAATAATTTTTGGGTCAGCAATGGTTCCTGCTTGTCCGCCTTTACTAATCAAATGTTTTGAAAGTACTTTATTTGCCCTGTTTAACAGGATGATCCAAAACTCTTCATGGTTTAGATCAGCGAAATGACGGTGCATCAAATGGAAAATATCTTTGCTGCTGCCAATTTTTTCAGCTTCTTTATGTTCGGTTTCTTTGCGCCTTCTGCCTAATTCTAAAGCAGCAATAATGGTAATTGCTTTGGCTTCGCCGATACCTTTAAACTTGGAAAGATCATTTACGGAACCTTTTCCAAGCATATTTAAATCGCCGGCATAATGAATCAGGATACGTTTGCTAAGATCAACAGCAGATTCGTTAATACTGCCGGAACCAATCAGAATAGCAATCAATTCGGCATCACTCAAAACCCTTCTGCCCTGGGCAAGCAGTTTTTCCCTCGGCCGGTCTTCTTCTGCCCAAGATTTAATACTGATTTTAGCTTCATAATTTTCCATACTATAAAAATGGAAAAACATTTAATTATAAAGAAAATATTAAAACAAAAAAAGAGCAGATAATAAATTACCTGCTCTTTTTACCTTATAAAATATTGTACTTATGCTAAAGCATTAACTAATTTAGTCAGTTTTGACTTATTGTTGGAAGCTTTGTTCTTGTGGATCACATTTTTCTTAGCCAAACGGTCTAACATAGAAATTACCCTTGGCAACAATTCAACAGCTTCTGTTTTAACAGTTGTGTTTCTTAATGTTTTAATTGCATTTCTGGTTGTTTTAGCCTGGTATCTATTACGTAAACGCTTTGCGGCGTTAGCCCTGATCCGTTTGATTGATGATTTATGATTTGCCATTTTTTAGCGACTATTTCTTCTTTGATTTTAAGGATGCAAATATAGTTTGATATTTTGATATATCAAATGCAATTTTAATAAATTTTACAGCGCTACGCCAATTTAAAAAACAACTATTTAATTGGTGGCTATTACACCCAGATTAAGCTTTAAAGCATCGGTATTTGCCCCAACTAAACCTTTAAAATAAATGGTATAAATTTTACCGTTTTCAAAAGTTTGGTTAAATGCTGTGGTAACGCCAACAGCAGATACATCTGTAGAAATAGCTTTGATGCTGTAAGTTCCTGCTGTTATTTCTGTATAATCGGTTACTGATTTATAACCTACCCCTAAAAATAATACGCCTGAGTTAACCGACAGGTTTACCTGCGGCGCGCCTGCAACCGCATGAACAAAACGCACTTTAGCTTTACCCGGTGATGGCATTGTTAAAATATCCTGTGCAACAATTGTATTTACACTGTTTGTTGTTGCCAGTCCACATACAAAAACGGAGTAATTTGCATCTTTTGTTATGTTAACAGGTGAAGATACAAGGGTTGATGCGGATGTTGAAGATTTTACTTCAGCCGTCTGGCTACCGGCAATAGCAGAAAAATAACCGAAAGAATTACCATAAGTTACTGGTGCTGTAGTTTTAAGGCTGCCGGATAAATAAAAATTAACAGGGCCAGCATCAGGGCTTACATTAATTACCCGTACAGAAGCAGTTGCAGTAGTGCTGCTTTTACAGGATGAAATTCCGGCAATGGCAATCGCTAAAACAGCAAAGCAGCAAAACCGGTTAAAAAAACTTTGAATGAACATAAATAAAAAATTGATAGATAAATTAACTTGACCACAAAGTTGCCTCTTTTCTTTCAATAATAATCTGCCAGTTTTTTTAAAACTATCTGCTTTTTTCTAATTACCTTTAATTCAAATATTTAATCTTTAAGAAAACCGATACTGTTTTTATCGTACTTTTTTAGGTTTCGTTTTTTCGGTTTTAATTTACATCAACCAAAACCTTCATCTGCCTAAACTTATGAAAAACAGGCTTTACCTATTTTGTTTATTGGCCATACTGTTGCTTTTTTGCAGCAGCTGGGGCTTTTTCGCGCATAAATCCATTAATCATTCGGCAGTTTTTATTCTGCCGAAAGGGATGATTGGTTTTTATAAGAACAATATTAATTATTTAACCGATCATGCTGTTGATCCTGATAAACGCAGATATGTTGACCCAATAGAAGCACCACGTCACTTTCTTGATGCAGATTATTATGGTAGTTTTCCTTTTGACAGTATCCCGCAGCAATGGAACGAAGCTGTTGATAAATATTCTGCTGATACTTTAAATAAATACGGAACTGTGCCATGGACCATCCAACGCAATTACTATCATTTAGTGCAGGCTTTTAAAGACCTGGATTCTATTAAAATCCTGAAATATTCTGCTGATTTAGGCCATTATGTTGCAGATGCACATGTGCCATTACACATGACCAGCAATTATAATGGACAAAAAACCAACCAGATTGGTATTCATGCTTTTTGGGAAAGCCGGTTGCCAGAGCTTTTTGCTGATCGGTATAACTTTTTTACAGGTAAAGCAGTTTATATTGACGATCCTTTAAAAAATGCCTGGAAGATTTGTCGGACTACTTATAAAGAATTGGATTCTGTTTTAGTTATGGAAAGGAAGTTACAAGCATTTCCTGTAAGCCAGAAATACACTTTCATCAAAAATAGCAACAAACTGATCAGGAATTATGCTGAGCCTTATGCAAGTAAATATCACGATTTGCTGAACGGGATGGTAGAGAAACAAATGCGCGCTTCTGTTTTAGCTATCGGAAGTTACTGGTTTTCGGCTTGGGTTGATGCCGGGCAACCGAATTTAAAAGGCATGGTTAAAAGGGAATTATCCGCAGAAGAAAAAATGAAGGAAGCACTGGAAGAATACCGTTTTCAAAACGGGAAGATTTTAGGCAGGGAAGATTTGTAGATAGACTTTTGTCATTTCCAACGACAAGAGAAATCTTCGAAGAATATAAAGTTTCTCTTTCGCTTGGAGAAGATTTCTCCTATCGTCGAGATGACAACGATGCTTCTTTTATCACCTAAAAATCATTAAACATTTTTTACAGCAGTACCAGAACGGCTCATGATTGCAGCAAATATTGGCGGAATAACAGAAACTAAAATAATCAAGACCACTACAATTGTAAAGTTTCTTTTAACTACCGGAATCCCTCCAAAGAAATAACCTAAAAACAAAAACAAGGTGATCCATGCTGCTCCGCCAATAAAATTATACAAGGTATATTTTCCTAAAGGCATTTTGCCTACGCCGGCAACAAAAGGCGCAACAGTCCTGAAAATAGGCAGAAAGCGACTGAAAATAACTGCTTTACCGCCATGCGTATCAAAAAAAGCTTTGGTTTTGAGGTAATAATCAAGTTTCAGGATTTTATTTTCAGGCTTAAACACTTTCACACCAAAAAATTTTCCGAGTTCGTAATTGGTTGTGTTTCCGGCAATGGCAGCAGCAATTAAAATCAATAGTAATAAATAAATATTTAAGCCGGAGTTTCCATGGGCAATGAGTGCGCCGGCTGCAAAAAGCAAAGAATCTCCCGGTAAAAAAGGCGTAACTACAAAACCGGTTTCGGCAAATATGATAAAGAAAAGAATGAGATAGGTCCAGCCCTGATACTGCTGTGTAATCTCGATTAAATGTTTATCAATATGTAGAATGAAATCTATAATGGTTTTGATGAGTTCCAAAATGCGGTGTTTATGTCTTCAAAAATAGAAATATTTGTATAAAAGCAGTACAATTGCCAGGTTACTTTGTGTTAGGCAGCAAATTTGAAATCAAACTCAACCCAAAAGCAGAAGTTGTTGCGGTATTGCCTACAACACCTTGTGCATATAGGGTATAAACTTTACCATCTGCAAGTACCTGGTTGGATAAAATTGCCAAACTGCTGCTTGTTGATCCGGTTGAATAAGCCCTAAATTCATACGTGCCTGCCGGAACTTCAACAAATTTCCCGACCCCTTTAAAGGCAACATTGGTAAAACCGGCAACAGCATTAATGGTAACATCCAAATTTGTACTGCTTAAAGAAGCATTAACAAACCGCACTTTTGCTTTTCCGATTGAGGGAGAAGACAGATCATCCCAGGTAAAAACAGATGTGTAAGCTTGCGGCTGGGTGGTTCCGGTAATAAATACCGAATAACTGCTATCCGTTTTTAAGTTTAATGTAGCGTTGTAAAAGTAAACACCTGGTGTTGTTGCAAGTGCAATTTGTAAATAAGGCATTCCGGGAGTTGTGGTTACATAACCTGATGTTCCGGGAAAAGTAATGCTCGTAGAATTTTTTTTAGTAGAATTAAGGGAGAAATTAATAGGCGTACTACCTGCTAATGTATTAATTACCTGTAACCGGGAATAATTGGTAGGACTAACACCTGAATTATTGCACGAAAAAACGATCAGGCCAATGCAGGCAACCATTAATCGGCCTAAAAACAAACGTAGTTTTTTCATGATGCAAAACTACATTTTTTTAAACCGACTGATGTTTTTTGTAATAAAACAAATGCTTCTTTTACTGGATAAAAGTTTGTACAGACAAAGCCGTTGAACCTGTACCATTCACTTTTCCACCACTCCAGATGGTATAAGTTTTTCCATTGTCCATCCGTACATTCGGGATATTTAACAGCACAGAATTACTGCCATGTACAACTAAAGCGAAGTTATAAGTTCCTGCTTTTAACTCTGTATAACTGCCAATTGTACCAAAACTTACACTGGAAGCAATGACTGGGCCGTTGCTGATAACAAGATCTGCGGAAGACAAACCAGCCGACAAGTTAGTAAACCTAACCTTAGCGTTTCCGAAAGAAGGAATACTCAAATCATCTTCAGTTATAACAGTTGTAGTTGTATTATTGGTTTCGTACACAAAAAAGGTATAACTCGAATCACGGACTAAATGAACCGTGTTTGTAGTTAACAAAGCACCGTTACTATTAGCTTTGATTTGAACGTCCCTTACGCCTGATGTTAAGTTTTTATACCCTGTAGTGCTGCCATAAAAAAGCGGAACTGGATTTAACTTATTGCCTGTCCAATATAAATTTATTGCAAAAGAACTGGCAGCGCTGTTTACTAAAAGTAAATGGGAATTTCCTAAAGAAGTGTCGGTTGCTGCATTATCTTTACAGGAAGAAAAAAGCAGCATAATTATTACAATTACAGATAATCCGCTTAGCTTATAAAATTGATAGTTTGCTTCCATAATAAAACCGCCTGATTGTATAAAGTTTACGGACAATCAAGCGGTTAGTTACAGGAAAATCTAACGAAAAGAAAGGCGATCAGGCGTAACTGTTCAGCATCACCGGCATTACCAGCATCAATACATCTTCATTTTCATCACCGCCCTGCGGCAATAATAAGCCTGCCCGGTTTGGTGTTGACATTTCTAAAGAAACTTCTTCACAGCTTAAATTTTTAAGCATTTCAATTAAGAAACGGGCGTTAAAACCGATTTCCATATCCTCGCCTTCGTACTGGCAATTCAATTTTTCGTGCGCTTCGTTGGAGAAATCTATATCTTCTGATGAAATATTAAGCTCATTTCCCTCAATTTTCAACCTTACCTGGTGCGTTGTTTTATTGGCATAAATAGCAACACGGCTTAAAGAACCCAGAAAAGACAAACGGTCTATCGTTAATTTATTAGGATTATTGGTTGGGATAACCGCATCATAATCCGGGTAACGTTCATCAATTAAACGGCAAACCAGATTGATATTGCCAAATTTGAAGAAAGCACTCGTGCTGTTATATTCTACCGATACATTTACATCTTCTGAAGGCAGCGATGACTTTAACAAGTTCAATGCTTTTTTTGGCATGATAAAAGAAGTAGCCGTTTCAGAATGCGCATCTTTCCTGCGGTAACGAACCAGCTTATGTGCATCTGTAGCAACAAAAGTAAAATGCTGTGGCGAAAGCTGACAATAAACACCTGTCATGGCCGGGCGCAGCTCATCATTACTTACAGCAAAAATGGTTTTGTTGATAGCTTCTGCCAAAACGGAAGCTGGTAAACTTACTGATGAAGCATTTTCTACCACCGGGATTTTCGGAAAATCTTCGCCGTTTTCTCCGCTTAATTTATAACTGCCATCTCCTGCTTTAATTTCTACCGCAAACGTTTTATCATCCACCGAAAATGTAACCGGTTGTTCTGGCAATGATTTTAAAGTATCCAGCAAAATACGCGAAGGAATAGCAATACGACCATTTTCATCCGTTTCTACCGGTAAAGAAGTGGTCATGCTGGTTTGCAGATCTGTTGCAGAAATAGTTAAATTTCCGTCTTTGATCTGGAATAAAAAGTTCTCTAATATTGGTAAAACCGTGCTACTGCTCAGCGCCCCGCTAACTGCCTGCAACTGTTTTAGCAAGGTTGATGTAGAAACAATAAATCTCATATAAATATAAATCTTGATCTACCAAAAGTAGAAATTTTAAGCCGCATACTTTCTTCTGCGGAAATATTGTTGAAAAATACCGAATAAAAGAAGCATCGCCAGTGGCAGCACGTTGTTTAAAATTTGCCAATATAATTTTGTGGCCTTAATTTGTGCATGGTCCAGTAACCTGATCTTAATTTCTTTGTTCCTAAGGTTGATTAAACCAGAATCATCCGTCATGTAATCGGCAACATTCAGCAAAAAGTTTTTATTGCCATAGGTTTGCTGTGTATATCGGTCAAAACCTAAAGGGAAAGGCGAACCATCTGCTTCATTGATCTGGTTCTTTAAAATGTCGCCGTCACTAATCACAATCATTCTGGTGAACCTGCTTTCCGGCAACACGTCAATTTTCTCTGTAAAGCCTTCGGGCACAGGGCGGTTTTTAAAATCAGATTTAAACCTGCCTTCCAGCAAAACACCAACTGTTTTTGGCGCGCTGCGAAAAGTACGCGGATCCGGCTCCTGCTCCACCATTTGCAACGAAAGCAAATATGGCGTATTAATTTTTTGATTGAAGGGAGAAGAAGCAAGCAAAACCGTTTTTTTAATGCCAGGAACACCAATGGTATCTATCGAACTGATAAACTCGCTTCTGATTCCGTCTAAATTTTTAACCAAAGGATGTTTGGAAACCGGAACAAGAATTGGATAAAATAGCCAAGGCAGCATTTGAATTTGCACTTGTCCAGCTACGTTTCCTACATTAATCGGAATTTGAGCGCAATTCATATCAGCAATCAGATCAAAATTAAGGCGGATTCCGTAACTAAAAAGCTGATCATCTAAATTAAGCTGTTTGTTAAAAGCCAGTTGCTCGCCGCCGTGTCCGCGCAAACTGTCTAATTCTGCTGTAACCGGATCAATCGTCCACAAAATCTTTCCGCCACGCATTAAGTACTGGTCTATTTTAAATTTTTCAAGTTCGGTAAAAGGTTGATCAGGTTTTGGAACGATTAATAAACTTAGTTTTTCTACTCCCGAAAAAGGAATAGTTTTTAAGTTAACACGGCCAACTTCAAAACCATCTGAAAGAGAACGCATCGCATCGTTCAACTGTAAATCGCTTAATTCATGATGGCCTTCTGTAAAACCGATACGTGGTTTTCCGCCGCTGGTTACTTTTTTTATGGCAGAAGAAAAGGCGTATTCCAGGTTTTGGATCGAATTATTTAATACTTCTTCCGGAGATAAACCAATTCGTGTTTGTAAAAGTTTAACCGGAATTTGCCTTCCCTTGCATTTTACCAAAGCTGCCGGAAAGATGATTTTTTGTGTCATGCCATCTTCCGTTTTTACGCTGAGGTTGGTTGGTTCGATGCCCTGACTTTGTAAATCCTGCAAAATCTGCGTTTGCTGTTCTGTATTTGCCCCTGCCAACGGATCAACAAATTCTACTTTAAGCTTATCATGTCCAAATGCATTGTAATCGTTCAGCAAATCCCTTGTTGCGCGTTGTAAACGTTTAAATCCCGAAGGAAAATCGCCCTGCAAAAAAACAGTTACAGTAACCGGCTTTTGCAGGCTGTCCATTATATTTCTGGTGATTGGCGAAAGTGTAAAACGTTTTTCGGTCGTAAAATCAAACCGTGTAAAAGCATATTCCGAAAAAATGTTCAGTAAAAGAAGCATCACCAGCACGATGGCAACCTGCAATAAATCTTTCTTTTTGCGGAAACTTACCATTTTCTTCCTCCCAATACTGTTTTTGTGAACAATAAAAACAGGCCGATCATACTTAGAAAATAAACCAAATCGCGCGTATCTAAAACACCGCGGCTTATTGCCCCGTAATGTTCGTTGATGCCAAGATTTTGTATTTCAGAATTTTGAAAAGACAATAACCCGCTAAGCGAATCAAAGCCGCTGAACATAAAAAAGCACATAAAAACAGCCAGCGTAAAGGCAATAATCTGGTTTTTGGTGATGGAAGAAGCAAAAATACCGATGGCAACAAAAGTCCCTCCCAACAAAAATAAACCGATATAAGAACCAATTACAGCGCCAACATCCAGATTACCAATTGGGTTTCCTAACTGATGAACGGAATAAACGTAAACTAATGTGGGCAGCAAGGCCAGCAAAACCAGCAATAAACAAGCAAAGTATTTGCCCAACACAATTTGCCAGTCGGTAATTGGCCGAGTTGCCAGTAATTCAAATGTCCCTTCCTTTTTTTCTTCTGCTAAAGAACGCATGGTAATTGCCGGAATGAGGAACATAAATAAATAAGGAATTGTGCTGAACATGTTTCCCAGATCAGCATAACCATAATCTAAAATGCTGGTATCCGGGAAAACCCATAAAAACAAACCCAGAACTAATAAAAACACACCGATAGTTACGTAAGCAACCAGCGAACTGAGGTAAGAAGTAATTTCTTTTTGAAGAATTGTTAACACCTGATGTAATGTGAAAGCCGAAATTATACAATTTACCGCAAAGCAAAAAGGTTCTGCCCAATAAGAGCAGAACCTTTATTTTAAGGTGCTAAAAGAAGCTTAGAATTTGTAGGCTACGCGTAAAGCCAACTGCCCTAATTGTCCGTTTTGCGACCAGCCTTCGTAACGTACGCCTGCATCAATTGCAGATTTACCAATTAAAGGAATGGAAACGCCAACACCGGGCGCATAAGCAAATGCAGTACCACGGCCGCTCAGAGTATTATTTGTAATAAGAAAAGGCGATAATTTTTGTACACCAATTGCTGCGCCAATCTCTCCTTCTACATAAAATAACGGAATAATATAATATTTACCACCTGCTTTTAAAGGAACATAACCAGCTGGATTGGTTGATCCGCCAAAAGCAGTTAATGTATTTTTAATGTTATCTTTTAAATAAAAGCTGGTATAACCTGCTGTTACTGTTATGAAAAAAGATTTTGTTGCCGGGATTTCAATTTTTCCGGAACCACCAAATCCAAAACTGTACACATCTTTAGCGTCGCCCATTGGCGCTGCTGCTTCCAGTCCAACACTAAACGAAGGAGATATTGCTGTCGTTCTTTTTTGTGCCGATACTTTTGTAAAAACAGTTGCACCAAATAAGGCAGTTATTAAGAATATTTTTTTTATTCTTTTTTATAAATTTAGATAAAATAATGTTTCTGAAATGCCGAAACTACTTCATTGTTTGCTAAAAACAGCATACAGTTTTCCTATTGGTTAAAAATCAGTGGGTTAATTTGATAAAAATCTGTTCCAGTGATTGATTTTGATGCTGTTGATGCAATTGGGCTAAAGTTTCATTGGCCACAATTTTTCCTTTGTTAATGATGATCACCTGATCGCAAACAGCTTCCACTTCCTGCATAATATGGGTCGATAAAATTACCGTTTTAGTTTTACCGAGTTCTTTTATTAAAGCCCTGATCCCGATCAACTGATTTGGGTCGAGGCCGGAAGTTGGTTCATCCAAAATCAAAACCTGCGGATTGTGTAAAATTGCTTGCGCTAACCCTACACGTTGTTTGTAGCCTTTAGAAAGCTGTCCGATTTTTTTTTGCTGTTCCGGCCCTAAACCTGTTTCTTCAATAACTTCGGCAATTCTTTTTTCCGGGTGATGGATTTTATGGACAGAAGCAATAAAGGTTAATGCTTCTTTTATATATAAATCGGGATACAAAGCATTGCTTTCGGGCAGATAACCAATTTGCTGCCGCACTTGCAATGCTTCTTTTACCGTATCAAAACCATTAACTGTTGCCGTGCCGGAAGTTTGCGGAATAAAGCAAGTCAGGATTTTCATCGTGGTAGATTTTCCTGCGCCGTTTGGGCCGAGAAATCCTAACACTTTTCCGGGTTCTGCGGAGAAGGAAATAGCATCAATGGCTTTTTGTGTGCCGTAGGTTTTAGATAGGTTTTGGACTTGGATGCTCATGAATGGCTTTTAGCAATCAGCTTTCGGCTATCAGCTGTCATTTCGACGATAGGAGAAATCTTCTTCAAATTTAAAAAGAACTTTGTGTTTGATTTAGATTTCACGAATTACAACTCCTTCAGAATTCAGTTCCAAAAAATCATAATTTTCAAAAAGTGATTCTATCAAAGCTATATTATCTCTGATTGAATCAAATAATATACGATTTTTAGTATTACCTAATGTTATCAGTAAGAGTTTTGACGGTTTTTTGTACATGAAATGAGCATAATAAAAGTCATAATCTTTAGTAATCATTACACGATTTTCCTGATCAGCTGAATCCATAATAATACTGTCTGAGGTAAGCGTTCCGATCATTAGTTCTCTTACATGTTTGGTATCATAACCTTTTTGCTTCAATATATCACATAATAATGGCGAAATCTGTGCATCAATTAAAAATTTCATGCAAGAACTGCTGAAACAAATTTTACCCGAAGCAATTTTGCGGCAAAAGCCAAACAGGCTAAAATATCCTCCTCTTGCAATTCAGAATAATCTTCTAAGATCTCCTGATTGGTCATTCCGGACGATAGCAAATCCAAAATCAACTCAACAGGATATCTTCTGTTACGGATCGTTGGTTTACCATGGCAAATTTCTGGATTGATGGTTATTCTGCTTAAAAGCTGTTTTTCAGTCATGTTTCTGCGGATTAGATACTACAACAAAAATATACATTAATACACATTTTTACACATCTTTGCCCTCGTTATGAGCAAAAACAACGACGAGCTTTTTAAAAATGTAATCGCCCACGCCAAAGAATATGGTTTTGTGTTCCAATCCAGTGAAATTTACGACGGACTAAGTGCTGTTTATGATTACGGACAATACGGTGCCGAACTGAAAAACAACATCAAAACGTATTGGTGGAAAGCGATGGTACAGCTAAACGAGAATATTGTAGGTATTGATTCTGCTATTTTTATGCACCCAAAAATCTGGGAAGCCAGCGGGCACGTTGCCGGTTTTAACGATCCGATGATTGATAACAAGGATTCTAAAAAAAGGTATCGCGCGGACCAGTTGCTGGAAGATAAAATTGCGAAATACGAAAAAGACGGCAAAACTGCTAAAGCGGAAGCGTTACAAACAGCGATGGACGATGCTTTAAAAGCCGAAGATTTTTCGCGCTTAAAAGAACTCATAGAAGAGCATGAAATTGCCGATCCGGTTTCGGGAACGCGCAACTGGACAGAAGTCCGCCAGTTTAACCTGATGTTCTCCACCCAATTTGGTGCGATGGCAGAAGGATCAGACGAAGTTTATTTACGGCCGGAAACGGCACAGGGCATCTTTGTAAACTTTTTAAATGTGCAGAAATCCGGCCGGATGAAAATCCCTTTCGGCATTGCACAAATTGGCAAAGCTTTCAGGAACGAAGTAATCGCGCGTCAGTTTATTTTGCGCATGCGAGAATTTGAGCAGATGGAAATGCAGTTTTTCATTAAACCAGGAACTGAAATGGAATGGTTTGCACATTGGAAAGAAGCGCGCTTAAAATGGCATTTGGCTTTAGGAACATCTACCGAAAAATACCGCTTTCACGATCATACCAAACTGGCGCACTATGCCAACGCCGCGACAGACATCGAGTTTGAATTTCCGTTTGGATTTAAAGAAGTGGAAGGCATCCATAGCCGTACTGATTTTGATCTTTCCCAGCACGAAAAATACTCGGGCAAAAAGCTGCGTTTCTTCGATCCGCAGGAAACCGATAAAGAAAAACAAAGCTATGTGCCTTACGTAATTGAAACTTCTATCGGCTTAGACCGCATGTTTTTGCTCACGCTGATCAATGCTTACGAAGAACAGGATCTAAGCGAAGGCGATAAAAAAGATAGTCGTGTGGTATTGAAGTTTCCTCCTGCCCTTGCTCCTATTAAAGCAACTATTCTTCCTTTAACAAAGAAAGATGGTTTGCCGGAAAAAGCGCGCGATATTATGGATAAGCTGAAACTGGATTTCAATTTGCAGTACGACGAAAAAGATTCTATCGGCAAACGTTACCGTCGCCAGGATGCCATTGGGACACCTTTTTGTATTACGGTTGACCATCAGACTTTAGAAGATAATACTGTTACCATCCGCGAACGCGATACCATGATTCAGGAACGTGTAAATGCTGATGACCTTGAAAAAATAATCGGCGACCTGGTTAGCTGGAAAAAGGTGCTGGCATAATTGTAATTGGTATATTTGTTATAAAGCAACAAACCAATGGAAAACTGGAAAGCACGGATCACAATTAATCCTGACCAATGTGGTGGCCATCCTTGTATTCGCGGAATGCGGATAAGGGTAATTGATATTCTTGATCTACTTGCTTCCGGTATTAATCAAATACAAGTTTTAGAAGAATTTCCTGATCTGGAAATAGCAGATGTACAAGCTGCTTTAAAGTATGCACGTAATAAAATGGATCACCCAGTTATTGCGGCATGACAATTTGGATTGATGCACAGCTTTCACCTTCAATTGCTGCTTGGATTAATCGCAATTATACTAATGCAGAAGCCAAATCTGTACGTGCATTAGGACTGTTGAAAGCAACGGACTATGAAATATTTATGAAAGCCAGATTAGAAAATGCTGTTATTATGAGTAAGGATGCAGATTTTCTAATCCTATCAGAAAAATATGGTATTCCTCCGCAAATTATTTGGATAACTTGTGGCAATACATCAAATGCTAACTTTTGCAGAATTTAGAACAAAACTTAAATCAAACACTGCAACTCCTTCAACTTAAGGAACCAATTGTAGAAATAAGTGATTTTAATATTGATTAAATAAAATATCTATATAACCTCTAAAAACCATGTTTACACACCACGTTTTTTTCTGGCTTAAAAATAAAAGCAACAATGCAGACAGAGAAGATTTATTAAACGGACTGCAAAGTTTAGCCGCTATAGGACCTAAAATAATGATCCATATTGGTGTTAAAGCAAGCACAAACCGTCCGGTTATTGATACGACTTATGATTTTTCTTTATTGCTCATATTTAACAATTTGGAAGACCAGGAAAGTTATCAGGTGCACCCCTTACATCAGGAATTTGTTAGAAACTGCCAGCACCTTTGGGAAAAAGTTACCATTTATGATTCGGTGGATGTAGCATAAAAGCGATGCTTCTTTTATCGGCTAAAAATCCGCGTTCTGTTAAAAATGAACGCGGATTTTTTTGTTGTAACAGGCATCGTTTTTTAATAACTGATTTTTTTAAAACCAATGCAACCAACTTTAATTGCATTCGTATAACCTGCATTACATTAAAAGTTAATGAAAAGATCAAATTATTTCTATGCTTCTTTACTCTTAGGAATGCTTGCTCTGATTGTTTATGGTTTTATAAATTATTTTTGGATGATGGCTGGTTTAATCGCTTTTTCGAGTGTATTTAGTTTTGTTGTGTTCCTGGTTCAAACCCATATAAAATCCCCTGCTGCAAATGCAGAACACCAGGAAGAACCTATCGATTTTTATAAAACCGGTACAAGGACTACCTATTATAACACCAGCACAGATACAACTTATGCTACCGGCGCCCGTAAAGCCGTAAATGCTGATTAAAAGTATCGAACATACTTAGGTTTCGTATTTGCCCTGTTTTATAGCCTTAGTATTCCTAAAAATACTAAATAAAATATGCTTTTAACAAAACAGCGTTAGCATACAAAGTATGTTAGGGTTTTGCATAGCTTTTTTTTACCCGATTTATTTTCTTCAAAAACCGCTGATACTGTTTTTACGGCTAAAAAATATTCTTCAAATCCATAAATCATTGTAATTTTAAATCGCCAAATAAATTACCATGAGATTGATTTTAAGTTGTGATAGATAACCTCCTGTTTATTGATACTGAAGCTTCCGGGTTACCTAAAAAATGGAACGCACCTTATTCTAAAGTTAATAACTGGCCGTTCTCCGTCCAGATCTCCTGGTTAATTTACAATCGTAATGGTAATTTAATTAAGCAGGAAGACCATTACATTAAGGACAACGATTTTAAAATTTCGCCTGCTGCACAAGATATTCATGGCATTACACGCGAATTTTTAAATGAGCATGGCGAGTTGCGGCATGAAGTAATGGAACTGCTGGCAAAGGATATGGAACTATACCGGCCTTTAATGATCGGGCATTTTATGGAACTTGATTTTCATGTGCTTAGTGCAGATTTTTTTCGTTCCGGTGTAGAAAACCCAATCAGCAACATGAAAATGTTTTGCACCATGATTGCCACCAAACGATTGGCCGATAATACGCAGCACAAGTATTTACGCCTGGGCGATTTGTATCAGCTATTATTTAAAACACCGTTATTGCACCAGCATAATGCTTTAACAGATGCTGCGGCAACAGCAGAATGCTATTTTGAACTAATTAAAAGAGGCGAAATTGATGAGGAATATATTTTAAAACAACAATCCCTTAAAAGTTACGAACATCCGTTTAATCGTTTTATTGGCTGGGCAGTTGTAATATTGATACTACTTCTTTTACTGATCATTTTATTAACTTATCGTGGAACAACTTGAATTTCTTAAAAAGGTAGCACCGTTTAATTTACTGCCTCCCGAAACTTTAGCAAGTACCGCAGCACAACTGCAAAAAGTAACCTACAGTAAAGAAACTGTAATTTATCAGCAGGAAATTAGTAAAATGAAAGGTGTTGATATTATTGTTTCGGGAGAGTATGAATCTTTCATTTACGATAACCTCCACAACATGCGGCTGGTAGAAAGCCATCGCGAAGGTTTTACCTTTGGCGGGCAATCTATTTTGCTAAACCGGAACCGTTCTTTGCGTACCGTTATCGCTAAAGAAGGAACGGTTGTTTATTTTCTCCCCCGAAAAACTTTTAAAGCGCTTTGCCAGACTTTTGAGAATTTTTTCCAGTTTTTTACTATTGATTTTGGCAGAAGGATGATGAACGAGGAGTTTGCAAACTTCTTTAAAAATCCGGCTTCATTTGCAGAAAGCCACGGCGCATCCGATCAGCTTTATTCCAAAAAAATTACGGATATAGAACAGCGGGACATTGTTTCCTGCAGTTATGATACGCCTATTTACCTTGCAGCAACACAAATGGCGCAGGCTAAAGTAAGCTGCCTTTTTATTCGGGACGGAAACGAAAAAATAGTTGGTTATGTTACCGATATTACCATCAGGGATAATGTGGTGGCCAAACAAATTGATGCAGCCATGCCAATAAGCAGCGTTATGGATAACCCTATCATTTCCATTAGCGTTCAAGCTTATGTTTATGAAGCTATCCTGATGATGTTCCGCACAAAAACCAGGTATTTGCTTACCGAAGACAACGGAAAATATGTGGGGTTTTTAAGCCGGAACAAGTTGCTGAGCGAGCAGGCGCAATCACCATTAGTGTTTATTCAATCTGTAAAATCAGCATCATCTGTAACGGAACTGAAAGAGAAATGGCAGCGCGTGCCTATGTTTGTGATCCAGTTGTTAGACCGGGGCGTAAATGCAGAAATTGTAAACCAGGTAATTACCACAATTGCAGATACTATTGCGCTTAAAGTGATCGAATCTGTTATTGCTGAACTTGGCAAACCGCCGGCAAAATTTGTTTTTATGGCTTTAGGAAGCGAGGGCCGCAAAGAACAGACTTTAAAAACAGACCAGGACAATGCCATTGTTTATGAAGATAAAGCAAACGAACACCGCGAACTGGTGCGCGAATATTTTTTAACTTTTGCTGATATTGTTTCCGAACGTTTAAATACCATTGGTTTTATATTTTGTACAGGTGGCTTCATGGCGAAAAATCCGAAGTGGACGCATTCTTTATCCCACTGGAAACGCAATTACACCGAATGGATGGAAGAATCTGTACCGGAAACCATTATTAATTTTTCTACTTTTTTTGACTGCCGTTTTATTTATGGTGAAGTTTCTATCATGAACGACCTGAAATCGTTTTTAGATGAAGCTTTGAAAAAACCAATGGAAAAAGTGTTTTTTCACATGGCAAACAACGCATTGCAATACGAACCGCCGCTTACTTTTTTTAGAAATATCAGAACTATAACGCGCGACAAACAAGAAGTTTTTGACATTAAAAAAGCGATGACACCCATTGTTGACCTTGTACGGATTTATGCATTAAAAAACAGGATTTTTGAAGTTAACACCGGCGAACGGTTAAAAGCTTTACAGCAAAAAGGCGTTTTTACAGAAACAGAACTACAGGAACTTACCCAATCCTACTATTTCCTGATGAGCATGCGATTGAAAAACCAGGCAAATCAGATCATCCACGATAAATCTTCTCCTGATAATTACATCCATATTGATAAACTTACCAGTATTGAAGAGGCAACCTTGATAGAGATTTTCAAGATCATTAAAAATTTTCAATTAGGCATCAAAGTCCGTTTTACCAATCGTTTGTTAAACTAACCAGGTTCAGCCCTCTCCCATTTCTGTTTTTTTTAACCTGATGCTTCTTTTAGCAGGCAAAAATCTTTAATAGGTTTTATCAGTCTGTTTAAAAAAACTTCATGGCAGATCATTGGTTAACCTGCCATGAGTAATACGAATACATCTAAAGCAAACACGGGTATCAACAAAATAACTTTATGGGTAATGACGGTTACTACAGGCCTGGTAGTAGCTAACCTTTATTACGGTCAACCTCTGCTAAGCGATATTGCGCGGACCTATCATGTAAGCAGTGGCGAAGCCGGCAGTAGCGCCATGCTAACACAAATGGGCTACGCCTTTGGTATGCTGCTGATTGTTCCGCTTGGAGATATGTTGAAACGTAAAAAATTGATCATGATTGATTTTAGCCTGATTATCATTTCTTTACTGCTTGCAGCATTTGCACCGAGTTTCACGGTTATGCTGATAGCTAGTTTCCTGATTGGCTTTACATCAGTTATACCTCAACTGATTATCCCGATGGCAGCCCATCTTTCCAAACCAAATGAAAGAGGAAAAACTGTAGGCTTTGTAATGAGCGGCTTACTGATTGGTATTTTACTTTCGAGAACAATTAGTGGTTATATTGGCCAACTCTTTGGCTGGCATGTTATGTATATGATTGCCGCCGGGCTGATGCTTCTTTTATGGGTAATAATTTATTTTCTTTTCCCGGAGATAGAACCTCAATATAAAGGAAACTACCCGGAATTGATGCGCTCGCTTATTACCCTCATCCAAACAGAACCTTTGTTAAGGCTTGCAGCTTTACGCGGCGCTTTGTGTTACGCCTGTTTCGGCGCTTTCTGGACAACCCTGGTTTTCCTGCTTCGGCAACCACAGTTTAATTTAGGCAGCGAAGCAGCCGGACTATTTGGCTTAGTAGGCGCTTTTGGTGCTTTAGGTGCTGCTTTGATGGGCAGGGTCAGCGATAAAACGAACCCTTACACGGTTACTACTTTGTCTATTTTGCTGATTATTGTATCCTTTATCGTTTTCTTTTTTTCAGACAGCAGCCTTACCGGTTTAATCATCGGTGTAATTTTACTCGATCTGGGCGTTCAGGCTACGCATATTTCTAATCAAACTACCATTTTTTCCCTTTCTGCAGAAGCACGAAACCGTTTAAACACTGTTTATATGGTTACTTATTTTTTAGGCGGTGCTGGGGGTACTTTTTTAGCCAGCCGTGTTTGGAATACCTGGCATTGGCACGGTGTAGCAGGTATAGGCATCGTTTTATCTGTTGCTGCTTTATTTGTACACTTCTCGTACCGAAAAACTGTACGGTTAAATCTGAAACTGAATTAATTTCTGAACAGCATAAGCAACAGGCTGTCTGTTATTTTCAACACGAAAATTTTTCTTACAGCAATTAAACTTTTTTTCCTGCTGGTTTCCAGTTATTTCCTGCAAAAAAAATTAAAAGTTATAAACAATCTGTTTTGTAATAATTGCTCTGGCATCATATTAGAAACAGGGTTTACAGAAAAAATGGAAATATGATTATTAAAAACAGCATTCCCGATAAAAACAGTCAGGAAAAAGACTGGGAAAATCCATTAGATCCGGAAAATCCGAGTGATAGCAGAGACGAGGAGCAATTTACCCGCCAGGTAAACGAGGCCAAAAGAAGAAAAAATAATTTAACAGAAAAAGACCACATCGACAAACCTAAAAAAACTGATAATAATTAACACTAACCATAAAAAAATTTAGACATGAAAAAAAATACCACTTCCATAAACAAAATGATCAAAAATTTTGATAAAGAATTAAGAAATCTATTACTTACCGATTTAAAAGTTGCACGTGTAGCAAGCAAAGCATTAGTAAAAAATATTAATCCTTTAGATAACAATCAGTTAATGATTGCTTAATCTTGCATTAACAAACGTAAAAACAAGAAAGTCCTGCTTTTAAAAAGCAGGACTTTCTTGTTTTTGTTTTAAAGATAACAAAACCGGTTATTTTATAACACCGTTTAACTTCTTAATCAAATCCACTTCGTCTTGCCGGTATGGCAGACCATCCTGACGAAAAATTTCATGGAACCATTCTATCGGTTCTCCGCCATTAACCATTGGTGTATCCCAGGCATAAATAGTATTGGTTTTACCGGCAACAAACCCCCAATTAATTGCCCCTACATTTTCTTTTTTAAGCATCGGCATAATGTTGGCAAAACGGCTGTTGCTTGTACGCGCCATATATTCTGTACAAATAACCGGCCGGCCAAAAGATTTAAGCAATTGTATCACTCTTAAATGCCAGGCAGGTTCCTCATAATCATGGTAAGTAATTACATCAGAATGTGTAATCTGGAAAGCATTTAATTTTTCAAAATCCCAAGCCCAAATCCCGGCAGTAACCGGCTGATCGGGATTTACTTCTTTTGCCCAGGTAAAAATTTGGGTTAGCAATGGAAGTGATAATTCGCCTTTGTTAGAATTGCCTGGCTCGTTATACAAATCCCACAACAAAATGCGCTTATCATGGGCAAAATGCGTCATTACATCTTTTACATATTTTTCGAGTCCGGGGAAGTTAGCCGCATTTTCTGATGCCGGTTGACCAGGATCTTGCACCCAGCCAGAATTATGGATACCGGTTTTCGGCTCTGGCTGTTTACCAATTTGAGGGACTTTGTTCCAGCAATCATCAAAAAATACAAATAAAGGCTGAATATGATGTTTTTCGGCAATGGTTAAAAACTGGTCAACCCGCTTTTTAAAGCCTTCCGGATCTTGTTTCCACGCCAAACTATGTAAAAAAACGCGCATGGTATTAAAGCCAATTCCTTCGGCCCAACCTAATTCTTTATCGATAGTTTTTGGATCGAAAGTATCTGCCTGCCACATTTCCAGTTGGTTGATAGCAGTTGCCGGAATATAATCAGCGCCCGAAAGCCATTTATGCTGGGCATACCAACTGTTTGCTTTTGCTGCCGGCCAAACCGGTGCTGTTTTTACCGGTACATTTTGTGCAGATAACTGCATCCCGGCAAAAAGCAGGAATAAAATAATCAGGTGTTTCTTGATGCTCATGCTGTTTTTATCGTATAAAAATTAGGGTTGATCTATTTTATCTGTGTTTTTTAATTTTCTTTTCGGATGGAATTGGAATAGGCACTCCTGTTTTTACAGGCAATCCAAAGTAAGGCATTCCGGTTTTAGTCCATGTAAATTTTTGCGCACGGGGAGAGCGGTCCCGCCCGCAACCTTGATTAGGTTCTGAATTGGCGTGGTACAAAATCCAATCTTCTGTTCCATCCGGAGATTTAAAAAAAGAATTGTGACCGGGCGCATAAACTCCGTTTTCCGGAGATTGCTTAAAAACTGGTTTCGGAGATTTTTTCCAGGAAGCCGGATTTAAAAGATTACTTTTTGCAGAAGCAGTAAGCATTCCTAAAGCATAAAAATCTGTCCAGCAACCGCTTGCAGAATAAATGATAAAAATTTTATGACCATGTTTAAGATACTGTGGGCCTTCATTTACATTAACATGAGGCGGATTATTGGGATCATGTAAATCACCGTTTTCTTCCCAGGAATATTGGGGAGAGGAGATTTTCACCCGCTTTCCGCTAATTGTCAACGGGTTTTTCATTTTAGCAATGTAAATATTTTGCTGTCCGTTTACATCGCCTTCCCATCCTGCCCAAACCATGAATTGCTGTCCGTTTTGGAAAAACACATCACTATCAATAGACCATTTATCAGAAGGAGCAGCTACTTTTCCTTTAAAAACCCATTTTCCTTTGAAAGGATCGGCAGAGGCATTTTCTAAAACATAAGTACGGTGATGGTTATTATTGCCGTCATCCGCAGCAAAATAAGCGTACCATTTCCCTTTAATAAAATGAAATTCGGGCGCCCATATCTCTTTAGAATAAGCAGTTCCGGCAGGCGGGACCCAAATCGTTTTATGTTCGGCTGTCTTTAAATCAGCCAGGGTTTTAGTTTTCCATAATACCAAACTGTCTTGTAATGTATTGGTGTAATAGTAATAACCGTTTTTATAAAAGCTGTAAGGATCTGCCCCTGAAGGCAACAGTGGATTGGTAAAAGTTTGCTGTTTCTGTGCTGAACAAACCCTAAAAAGTATCGGTAAAAACAGTATCAATAACAGAAGTTTTCTTTTCATTTATGTAGATGCTAATAATTTACTGTTCGCCTGCCGGTACTGCTGTTTTAACATAAATACTTATCGGTGTACCAAAGTTTGGTGTACCATCTGCGTTCCAGGTAAACTTTTGCATCCTTGGGTTTCGTGTATCGCCGCAACCTTGTCCCGCAGAAGAATTAGCATGATAAATAATCCAGTTTTCGGTACCATCCGGAGAAGTAAAAAAACCGTTATGGCCAGGGCCGTAAGCACCATTAGTAGCATTTGTACTAAAAACAGGCGTTGCAGATTTTGTCCAGTTAGCAGCAACCATCGGGTCGGAAGCATCTTTTAAAGTGAGCAATCCCAAAGCATAATTATCTGTAAAACAACTGCTGGCCGAATAAGTCAGGAAAACTTTTCCCTGCGGATTTGTTAAAACTTCGGGTGCTTCATTTACGCTGCTTCCTGATTTTTCCCATGCATAATCAGCCTGAGAAATCATGACACGATCACCGGAAATAGTATAAGGATCACTCATTTTAGCAATATAAAGTTGTTGCGTGCCCGGCGTATTATCGCCTTGCCAGCCAGACCAGATCAGGTAAAGCTGATTGTTGTAATTTAAAACCGTTCCGTCAATTGCCCATTTATCTGTAGTTGGTTTTAACTGGCCTTTAAAAGTATAAGTTGAAACAGGAGTTGCTGCACTACTTTCGAGCACATACATGCGGTGGTTTACATCGTTGCCATCATCTGCAGCAAAATAAATATACCACTTGCCTTGCAGGTAATGGATTTCTGGCGCCCAGATATCTCTTGAATAAGCTATACCGGCAGAAGGCGGCGTATAAACGGTTTGAGCCAAAGCATTGCCCAAAGCAGACATTTTTGTTGTGGGATAGATAGAAATACGATCTCCGAAAGTCCGGGTAAAATAATAAACACCATCTTTTTGTACAACCCAGGGATCGGGGCCGCTGGATAACAACGGATTGCTAAAGGTAGCAACGGTAACGACAGGCGGATTTGTGTTACCACCATTATTGATAACACCGGTATCTGTTTTCTTACTGCAGGAAATTACTAAGATGGATAAAAGTACCCCTGATAAATATCGGTTTATAATTTTCATATAATGTTTGAATAATAGGTATATCTTTAAAAACGCAGGAATAACTTTATGTTATTCCTGCAAATAATTCAGCTATTTTTATACCGATAAAAGAAGCATTGCCCGATAGAGATTAATATCCCGGATTTTGTTTAAGGTTTGGGTTTACATCGATCTCTCTTTGCGGAATAGGGAAGAATTCATTTTTGCCTACTACAAAGTTTTTAAATCCGGCATCTCTCGAAGCTAAACCCGGACCTAAGTCACCCCAGCGTGCCAAATCATCCCAGCGATGGCCTTCGCCTGTTAATTCTGTTATTCTTTCATGTTTTAACTGAGTAAGAAACTGTGCTGGGTTTAATCCCGGCATTACACTCGATAAAGTTGCAAGACCCGCCCTTTTCCTTACCATATCTACATACTGATAAGCATTAAAAGTTGCCCCTGTAGCATTTAAACATTCTGCATACATTAGCAATACATCTGCATAACGTATAAACCTGTAATCATTAGGTGAGTGAAAAATTTCAAAATTACCGGGAGCGGCAGCGGTACCATTATTATAATCAAGTAATTTAGCGAACCACACGTAATTATCATTAGAAACATTTGTTGTGCCATATCTGGATGCAAAGGTTTGACCATATATCTGTGTGAAATTTGGCCCGCGTACATCTGCCGAATCAAATAAGAAGGTAACAGGCAAGCGCGGGTCCCTGCCGCCGGTAGTAGTTTTTTCTTTTTCAAATTCGGCTATTGGCCAGCGCCTTGCTTCCCCATCTGTAAATCCAAGTTGTGGCGGTGCAAAGAATGGCGGCAAGGATGAACCATAGTTCAAATTGTCTTCAGCAGCTTGATTCGTATCATCATCATGGGTATCGTTTGGATTAAGCGCATTACCAAATTCAAATACCGACTCCTGGTTATTTGGGGTGGTTGTTAGAAAATTATCCTGATAATTTGGCATTAAAGAATAAAGACCACTTTGTACAACTGCTTGTAACGGAGCTAATGCAGCCTGGTAGTTTTTTTGCTGCATATAAGCTTTTGCTAACAATGCGTTGGCAGATCCTTTGGTGGCACGCCCTACACTATTGCCTGTATAACTTGTAGGCAATGCAGCGGCAGCGGCAATGCAATCTTGTTCAACCTGTGCAAATACCTGGGCCTGAGACGAAGTTGCCGGTTTATCAGCAGGTGATGAGGATTTTAATTGAATTGGTACATTGCCAAAAAAGATAGCCAGTTGATAATAAAATAAGGCACGCATAAATCTGGCTTCGCCCAAATACTGGGCTTTAAGGGTAGCGTCCATAGCAATATTGGGCACATTATCTAAAACCTGGTTGGCCCGGTTAATTCCGAAATAATTGTCGCCCCATAAATTGTTGTAAACACTGCCGTAGTTATAATCAGAAACAACAAACTGGTCGTAGTTAGATGTAATGGTAGGGTCACCACTTTTACTCCAGCCTTCATCGGCACGAATGATGGTTGCAAAAAAGTTCCAGCGTGATAAACCTTCACGGTGTAAAGTGCTGTAAATAGCGTTAACACCTAATTGTGCATCATTTGCAGTTTTCCAAAATTCCTGTGTTGCTACTGCATCGGGGTTAACAATATTTAATGATTTCTGACAGCTTGCTAATGTCATAGCTGCTACAAATAATATAATAACTTTTTTCATTATTTTAAACCTTTAAATTAAAATCCAAAATTAATTCCTAAGGAAAATACACGGCTTGGTGGCCAACCACCGTTATCATAACCAGGCTGTAAAAGATTACCAGCTACATCAGGGTCCAAACCTTTGTATTTGGTTATGGTCAACAGGTTTTGTCCGCTGATAAATATCCGGGCATTATCAACATTCCATTTAGTTACTAAAGCTTTTGGAAGCGCATAGCCGATTTCCAGGTTTCTAATACGGCCATAAGAGCCATTCTCTAACCAGCGTGAACTTGCATAAGTATTGTTATTGGCAATTCCCTGATCGGTAGCAAAGCCTAAACGAGGGTCTGAAGTATTTGTGTTGCTGGGTGTCCAGGGGCTAATAGCCGTGCGAAAATTGTTATTTTGGTAACTGTCTAAAGATTCTCTTACAGCGTCAAATATAGTAGAGCCAAATATACCCACTAATTGTATATTGATACTGAATTGTTTGTATGCCCCATTAAACTGTAACCCTGTTTGCAAATTCGGCAGCGAAGTACCATCAAAAACACGGTCATTATTGTTGATCGGTCCTGTGCCATTTGGATTTGCATAAAATTTAACGTCACCAGGTTTTGCAAAAGGTTCTATTAAATCGCCATTACTCCTTTTATAAGCGTTTATTTCGGCCTGGCTCTGAAACAAGCCTTCATCTTTTAATACGAACCATGACCCGATTGGATGCCCAATTTGTGCACGCGTTATATCAGGATTTTGTACCAGATAATTAGCGCCGCCTTGGTTACCTACGCTTAATACTTCATTTTTTATAGTAGTAACATTACCAGATATGCTCCATTTGAAGTTATGATCATTGTTGCGGTAAGTAGCAGCAAACTCTATACCTTTATTACTGATCGATCCTGCATTTATATATGGATTATTGTTGGCTCCAAGGTATTGAGGCAATTGCTCAATTAGTAAAGCATCTTTAGATACATTTCTATAAACTGCAGCCGATATACTTACCCTGTCATTTAAGATACTGGCATCCAACCCAATGTTGGTTTCGTGCCTGCTTTCCCAATGCACATCAGGATTAAAAAGTGATGCCTGGTAAGCGCCATTCTGCACTACACCGTTTAATACTGCACGGGGTGCATTATTAATATAACCCTGGTTTGAAAATTGAGGTATAGTATTAACACCCAAAATACCGTATGATGCGTTAAGTTTTAAATCATTTACCCAATCAGCTTTAAAAAAGCTCTCCTTATTTATACGCCATGCGGCTGCTACAGATGGAAAGAAACCGGTACGGTCATTAGGCCCAAATCTGGAGTCTTGGTCAACACGGCCGGTTGCTGTAAGTAAATATTTATCGTTAAAGCCATAGTTAACACGGCCCAGATAGCTTATTATTTTCCAGTCTGTATTTGTTCCGCCTGCTGCTGTTGGAGAGCCATTTGCTGAATTGATAGATGTTAAATATTGGCCATTAATATACGTTAGGCCGGTACGGCCTCCGCCTGTATAGGTATCAAGCTCCCGCTGTTGGGTATAACCAAATACACCATTAATATTATGCACGCCAAGCGTTTTATTAAAATTAAGCGTATGCTCCATTAACAGGTTGCTAAATTGGCCCCTGGTTTCACCTACAGTACTTGCTGCGGCTGGAGTACCATATCTTATAGGAGTGCCATTAAAAAGACCACGATTATAATCGAAGCTGGTTTCTAAACCTATATTAAACTTATAATAAAGCCAGTTAGTTAGCTGTAACTGGGCATAACCATTACCAACCAATTTTGCGTTGTTCGTGTAGGAACTGTTAGTAATATTACCTGCAAGAATGTTGTTAGCATAGCTTATGTCCTGCGGACCACCAGCCGGATCATTAGTACCGTTTGTAAATCCCTGCAAATTTGTTGACGTGATCCACATATTACTTTGTACAGGAATGGTTGGTAATGAGGTAGGTAAATCAAAAAAAGGATTACCAATATTAGGCACACGAGTATTGGTGTTCGTTAATAAGGCATTTTCACCAAAAGTAAGTATGCCCTTTTTTGTTTCCGTATTGATGCGGAAGCTGGCACGGTTAAAAGAATTTGCCAGTAAAACGCTCTGATTATCATAATAACTTGCCGAAATGAGGTATTTAGAATAGTTTGTGCCCCCTGATAAAGTGATGTTATAATTCTGGTCATTGCCTGTCCGTTCATCCAGGTCTTGCCAGTTGGTATTTATAGAAGGGTTAAAGGTTGCGGAAGCAATACTTGGCGGAACGGATAATCCGGCACTAATATATTGCTGCCTCTTTATTGCTGCGTACTGGGTACTATTCATTACATCCCATTGTTTTGGAAGATGCTGCTGTCCAAATTTAGCAGAGACTGTTATTTTGGGAGGCCCGCTTTTGCCTTGTTTTGTAGTGATGATGATTACACCATTGGCAGCACGTGAACCGTAAATGGCCGCGGCAGAAGCATCTTTAAGTACCTGGATAGATGCAATATCATCATTATTGATAGTAACGTTAGCATCAGATAGCATTCCATCTATTACATACAAGGGTGCAGATGACAGATAACTGCCTATACCGCGTATTTCAACTTCTGAATTTGCACCGGGCGCACCACTGTTTCGCACAGTTACGCCCGGTGACAAGCCTTGTAATGATTCCCCAACTGAACTGGTAGTAACCCGGTTTGATTCTTCAGGACTAATAACAGATACTGCACCGGTTAAATCCCGTTTTCTAACTGATTGGTAACCGATAACTACAACCTCATTCAGCTCTTTAGCTTCTTCTAACAATTGTATATTTATTGGTGTATGGCCGCTAAAACCAACCTCTCTGGTTACAAAACCCACAAACGTAAATACCAATGTTCCGCTTTCCTGCGGCGAATTAATTACAAACCGGCCATCTAAATCTGTAGCTACACCAATTGTTGTACCTTTTAATTGTACACTAACACCGGGTAATGGTGCGCCTTTATTATCTGTTACCCTTCCGCTAATGTTTTGCTGAACAATTAAATCGGCCGGGCCTGCCTCCAATTGATTATCATTAAAGGATTCCTGTTTCGGAAGCGTGCTTTCTTTATAGAGTAAAATTTTGTTTTTATATACTTTGTAATTAATATCTAATGGTTTAAATGTGTTTTCCAATACATCGCCCAGCTTCATATTTTCTATTTTAACCGAGGTTTTTCTGTTGGCTTCAATGGCCGAAGGACTGTAAACAAATACTACATGGGTTTGCTGTTGTATTTCTTTAAGTACTTCTTTTATTTCGGTTTGGTTTAGATTTAATGAAACCGGTTGGTTTAAAATCTTTTGTGCAGCAACATGCCTGGCCATGCTTGCACAGGTAAACAAAGCAAAAAGAAAAAGTTGCGTAATTGTAATTTTCATTGTTGTTTTTAAATAGCCAACAAATCGTTTTTTTTTCATAACTTGAAAAGTTTTGTTCGTAAAATGGAATATAACCGGACGAAATACCTGTAAAGGTTTGTTATGCCGGCAATGTCCCCACATTGCCGGTTTTTTATTTTCAGGTTCAGATGTAAATACTTTTGTTCATATTTTTAGATTAATTGGTTAATTGATGCTTTTATTAATGTAAATTTTAGTTCCCGAAATCTGATAACCAGCATGTATCGATTGGCAAATCAAATCCAGTTTACTGTATAAGTCCATCCCGTTAATATCACCTGTAAAAGTTGCTTCGTTTACTTCTTTTGCGGCAATAATTTCTATGGCATACATTTTTTCCAAAGCTTTTAAAACAGTTGAAACCGGTGCTTCATTAAATACAAAATCAGCTTTATTTAAGGTTTCATTATGTTTTAACACTGGTAATGGTGCGGCAACAAGCGTAGTTGTAAAACGTTGCTGCTCAGAATTATAAGTCGTTTTTTGATTTGGCGTCAGGATCACTTCTGCCTTTTTGCCCAATACCGTTTTAATCAGGTTTTCTTCGATATTTTCTGTTACAATTACCCGCCCGGTTTGTACCGAAACTTCTGTTTTGTGTGTTTCGGCATCACTACTGATAATAAAACTGGTGCCCACCACACGCGTTATGGTATTGTTGTTATAAACCAGGAACGGCCTTGCAGGATTTTTACTGATGAGGAAATAACCTTCTCCCGTTAAATAAACTTCTCGTTTTTGCCGGGCAAAATGTTTAGGATAAGTAAGTGCAGAACCTGGTTTTAACAAAACATAGCTTCCATCCTGCAAATAAATTGGTTCAGGTGTGGCAGATTTATTTATAAAATGAACAACAGATTCATTTTTAACGGCTACGTTAAAATCAGGATTTTTTTGTTTGGAGTAGAAAAACAACATGCTAATTGCAACAACAAAGCCGGCAAGCGCTGCTGCCCGGCCAACCATGCTTCTTTTACCGGCAAAAAACTGGTAAACAGGCAAAGTAGCTTCAGGCTGATCAGGAATTTCTTTAAACTGACTGCTTATTTTTGTCCATAACCGGTTTTCAACGCTTGATAATTCTTCTCTTGTAAAACCAACCTTTTCATCGTCCAGCATTTTATACCACTGCTCTACGGTTTCATTTTCTTCGGCAGTACATTTCCCTTCCAGGTACCTGGCTAATAAATCGTGGAAGTTTTTGCGGCTCATGAAAGGTAGTTGGCTTGGTTTATATAGAGAAGTAAATTCCCGGTATGCCTATCCCTAACCTTTTTAAAAATATTTTTTAAAGAATTTTATCGGCACAAAATTTAGTGCAGTAAAAGAAGCATCAGGGTTAGCGTAAGCAGATATTCTTTGAGATAAAGCTTTAAAACTTTTACCGACCGGGAAATGTGATATTCTACCGCTTTTTCCGAGATATTTAAATCGGATGATATTTCTTTTACGGAATGGTGCTGCATCCGGCTCAACCTGAAAACCTGTTTGGTTTTTACCGGCAAAAGCTCAATTCCTTTTTCAATAGCTAATGAAAGATCGTGTAGTAAAACCTGCTTCTCGGTAACGTTTTCCTGCTCCTGCTTATCCAGACGGTAATAATCGAGATGCTTATTTTTAATACTTAAAGCTTTATGATAATTGATAATGCTGTATTTAACCGCTCCGAATAAATAAAAACGTAAATGTTTGATCTCTGCAGAATTTCTTTTCTCCCACAAACTGATAAAAAGGTTTTGTGTGAGTTCTTCCGCCAGTTCCTGGTCGTGTAATTTACGATGATAGGTGAGCAAAATCTCTTTCCAGTAACGGTTGTATATTTCCTTTACAGCATCAGCATCACCTGCTTTTAAACGCAAAACCAACTCTTCATCAGAAAGTAAAGAATACGCCATATTCAATCAGTTAGACTTTAATCATCGGGCTAAATCAGTACGGTTAGTTAAGCTATAAATTGGTTCAGAATCAGCAGAAAACTAATTCACAAATAATAAGCATAGTTAGCAATATGTTTGCATACCTCAAAATTATCTTCCTGCTTGCAGCAATTCTTTTCTTTAAAATCAGGTTTCTCAATTCCTGATCAATAAAAAAATTAAACGCTGATTTTTAGGTGCTAAAAGAAGCATAAAAAAACCTCCATTGTTGCTAGTGGAGGTTTGAATAACATCTATTCTCAACATTATTTTAAAAGCTGATCAAATAATAAAGAAACATAATAAACGGCGCCAATTTGCGGATTGCCATAAGAAGTAACATAATATTTGTTCAGGATATTGGATCCGCCAACTTTAACCGTACATTTTGCCGGATTGATTTTGTAAGAAACCTGCGCATCAACCGTACCAAAAGCAGGGACTGTTCCGGTTGCAAAAGGAGATTCCCAAAGAAATTGTTCCTGCCAGCGATACTGCACATTAAAGCCGATATTTTTATAAATATTACTGCTGTTGATACCTAAATTATATCTGTATTCGGGTGTATTGTACTGATTGATGTAACCGTTGCTTGCACTGCTTAACTTATTATAAGATACGTTTCCGGTTAAATTTAATTTATATAACTGATAATCTAAGCCTACAGCAAAACCATCAGTTTTTACTTTTGCAGGATTATTGGCATAAGTTGAAAAAACCTGGTAATTAGCCAAGCCGACCGGATTTCCAGGTGTTGGATTTTGAATGAGAATGATGTTTGAAATAAAGTTTTTATACTGGTTATAATAATAATAGGCATCTATTAAAAGCTTATTGGTTATCAAACCTTTATACCCAACTTCGTAAGCTTGAACGCTTTCCGGATTAAACTTGCCAAAAGTATAAGGTTGTAAAACAGCAGGGTTGCCAGTTGCACTAAACTGCTGGAAACTTTGCAAAGTGTAACCTTTATTGGTATTTAAATTATATTTATCAAGCAACTCTGGCAAACCACCAATAATACGTGTATTTGTGCGTACCAATAAATCTATATACTGGTTTTGAGTAGTTGGATTACGATAACCGGTTTGATAAGAAACTCTGATATTATTATTTGGCGCTATTGTATAAACACCGGAAATACGTGGCGTAAATTTCCCATCAAAATTCTGGTTTTTATCATAACGGATAGAACCGGTAAGTTTTAATTTATCATCAAATAACTTTTTATTGATTTGGGCATAAGCGCCAACTTCGTTAATGTTGATACTTCTCGTTAAATCATCAAACAATGTTCCATCAGAATGCAATTTGTAAATCCGATAATTTGCCCCTACTAAAATATCTACCACATTATTTAACAATTTCGAGAAGTTGTACATACCTTCGGCATTATACAAATTGGATTTATCATTAAACTTTGCGCCGCCGCCCGGGCCAATTGTTTTACTGGTAACATCATCTTTTAATGCCTGAAAAGCAGTTGAACCAGGTTGCGGACGGCCAGCATCTGCAGTAGAACGGGCAATTTGTTGTGCAGCCGCATCTGTTTGTCCGCCTAATCGTGCAACATTATAAGCAGTGGCATATTGTGTAAACCACGTGGTTGACGGTTTCCATTCCTCATTAATTAAAGTACCCAAAGCAGTTGCATTGTAAGCATCGCCAGAACGCTCTTGTGTAGTATATCCCCGCAAAAAGAAATCAGTTCCTTTTACCTCTAATTTATACTGACCTAAAGTAAAATTTTTTAAAGAATAACGATCAGAACCGGTATAAACAGAAGTTCCGATACCATAATCAGCTTGTGCTATTGCCTCTAAATTATCATTAAACTTATAATGTAACGCACCTAAAGTTTTAATGGATTTAGTTCCATAATCAACCAAAGCATTTTCGTTATATCCGGTACGCGAAACGGTTTGACCGTTTAAAAAGCCTGCGGTAGCACCAAAAGTGGTATTAATTTCATCGCCATAAACATTAACGCCGTCATAGTTTGGATCTGTTGTACGTGTGCCAGCTTTTGTAACGTTATTTAAGCGATCATAATCTGTATAATTTCTGGCTTGCCAGTCGTTAGCTTTTAAGTAAGAAAAATCAACCTTAAAAGCAAAGCGATTGTTAAAAGCTTTGGCATAACGCATACTATAATCATTATAAACAGATGCTTTTTGCTGAGGATCGTTTACGTGATTAAGGCCGGTTTTTAACTGAACGCTTAAACCCTGATAAGTAAACGGACTTTTAGAAGTCATGAGCAAAGTTCCGTTAATACCACCAGAACCGTACAAGGCAGAAGAAGCGCCGGGCAATAATTCTGCATTATCTATATCCAATTCGGTAAGCCCAACGATATTTGCAATAGAAAAATTTAAACCAGGCGCCTGATTGTCCATTCCATCCACAAATTGGTTAAAACGTTCGTTGCCATTAGTATTAAAGCCACGCGTATTGATGGATTGAAAAGTTAAACTTTGCGTGCTCATTTCCACGCCTTTTAAGTTTGCCAAAGCTTCATAAAAAGAAGGTGCAGCGGCTTGCTGAATGGCAGTGGCACTTACCCTTTCAATCGAAACCGGCGATTCCAAAATTCTTTCCGGTGTACGCGAAGCAGCAACAACAACTTCCTGGCCTAAAATCCCCTGTTGCTGCAGTTCAAAACTAAGATCAGTGGAAGAACCTGTAATTTGTTGCTCAAGGGTTTGATAACCGACGTAAGAAATAACCAGCGTAAAAGGTTTTTGGCGTGTGGTTTTAAAGCTGAAATGTCCATAAGCATCTGTAGAAGTGGCCTGTCCTCCCCTTACCGTTACCGTTACACCGGCTAATTTTTCTTTAGAGGTTTTATCAGAAACAGTACCTGATATTGTTGTTTGTTGTGCGGATAATTTTGCTACCAAAAAAATGATAAAAATAAACGCACAAATACTGTGTGTAAAAATTTTATTCATAAAATGATATTAGTTTTAAGTAGAAATTGAAACTATTGGTTAAATAAGTTTCAGCAAAAAAAGTAATTTATTTTGACAGATAAAAGAAGTATTTTCAAAAAAATTATATGTTTAAACCTGATTATCAATAAAATATAAATGCTTCTTTTAGCACCTGTTTTTCAACAACTTCATTTTTTAAGATAGCCGATCATCAGATCAGCAGTTTTTGCAGATGCGCCGGCTTCGTCCATTCTTTCATCCAGCAAATCATAATTATCGAGCATCGTTTTTCGGTAGGATTGATTGTGCAGCAAACGGTCTAACTCTTTGCTGATCTTTTCCGGCGTACAATCGTTCTGGATCAATTCTTTTACAATTTCCCTGTCCATAATTAAATTCACCAGAGAAATAAAACGGATTTTGATTAAAGCACGTGCAATAGCAATGGTTATCGCGTTTCCTTTGTAAAGTACAACTTGGGGAACATGAAACAAAGCTGTTTCTAAAGTTGCCGTGCCAGAAGCTACCAAAGCGGCTGTAGCGTTTCCCAATAGATCATAAGTTTGATTGAAAACGACGGGTACATTTTTTTCACCGATAAAAGAAGCATAATGGTTTTGATCGAAAGAAGGCGCACCGGCAATAATAAACTGATAATCAGGAAATTGATCAACAACTTGCATCATATCCGGCAAAATTCCTTTCAGTTCCTGCTTCCGGCTTCCGGGCAATAAAGCTATAATTGGTTTTTGGCTGAGGTTATTTTGTGTGAGAAAAGCTTCATTTTTTTTATGGTTAAAAACAGCATCGAGTAAAGGATTGCCAATATAATCCACCTTCATATCCCAGGACTGATAAAAATCAACCTCAAAAGGCAGGATACAGAACATTTTATCAACCACCTTTTTGATTTTTAAAACCCGTTTCTGGTTCCAGGCCCAAACCTTTGGCGAGATATAATAAAAAACCGGGAAACCTTTTTCTTTACAATAAGCTGCAATTTTTAGGTTGAAGCCAGGAAAATCAATCGGAATTATCACATCGGGATTCCAGGCTGCAATATCCTCCTTGCAGCTTTTCATGTTTTTAAGGATTTTGCGGAGGTTTAAAGCAACTTCTACAAAACCCATATAAGCCATTTCGGCATAATGTTTCACCAGCGTTCCGCCTTCAGCTTTCATTAAATCTCCGCCGTAAAACCTAAATTCAGCTTTCGGATCTCTTAATTTTAAAGCAGCTATTAAGTTCGCGCCGTGCAAATCGCCCGAAGCTTCTCCGGCTATTAAATAATATTTCATGCTTTAGCGGAGTTTTATTTTGAAGATAAAAGCTAATATCAAGACAATAAAGGTAACCACCAATAAGCCGATTCCCGCTTTATCTTTGTCAGCTTTAAAAATGAATTTTAGAAGGATAAGGTTGATGCCAATTGCAATCAGGTAAGGAACGCCCGGTTTATCAGGAATAAGCTGATCTTTAAAAAGAATTTCAGCAATAAAATAAGCCAGTAAAGGAAGTATTAGCCCAACAAGCGCACCTGTAACAATATTATTTTTAACAGCCATCAATCCAAAATTACAAGAATGGTAGAAATATTGATACATACTTTTTTTATCACCTAAAAAACTGCAGCTTTAAATATGAAAATAATTTATGCTTTTGCCTTAATGCTTTGCTTTACAGCAACAGCTTTTGCACAAAAATATGTACCGCAATTTAAAAACGGTACTGTTCTTAATTACACCGCGCATTCTAATGCTTTCGGTCAGGATATTCCATTAACGCTTACTATTACCAGCATTACTGCGCCTGTTCAAATGCAATACAACATTCCGCAATTAGGTACTGGCACTTTTGAAATGTCGGAAAAAGCCATTACAAGCGGCAAAAAAATGGCTTTAAAAGAACCGCAAACAGATGGCGTAACTAAATTAAAGGACGATGAAACGCTTGCTGTACTTTCTAAAAATACGTTCAATAACTTAATCACTAACAAAACTTTTGAGTTGAACGGACAAACTTTTAACGTTATCGCCGATACCACTTCTTACAAAATTAACGATAAAGAAGCTGATATTTTTTACGCAGAAACAGCTAAAGGAAAAACAAAATTATGGATATTGAATAATCCTGATTTTCCATTAATTTATAAATTGAAAGGCGGCCAGCAGGGAATAGATTTAACTTTAAACAGCATCAAGGAATAGCTTAATCGTTAAACTTCCAGCTGTTTAAAAATGACATTGCGTGATGTGCCGTCATATCAAACTGAACAGGGACTACCGAAGCATACTGATGTTCTAAAGCCCAAACATCCGTATCTTCGCCCTGATCGTTCACCTGAAAAACACCTGTTAACCAGTAATATTTGCGTTTATGCGGATCTAATCTTTCATCAAATTCTTCCGCCCATTTGGCGTTTGCCTGTCGGCAGATTTTGATCCCTTTTATATCTTTTGTATTCGGAAAGTTTACGTTAAGCAACGTGGCCTGCGGCAAGCCATGGTTCAAAACCTGTTCTGCAATTTGCCTGATGTATTTTTTTGTAGCAGAAAAATCAGCCTCCAAAGTAAAATCATCCAAAGAAAAACCGATGGAAGGAATACTTTCAATGGCGCCTTCTACCGCTGCCGACATCGTTCCGGAATACAAAACATTAATCGAATTATTTAAACCGTGGTTGATGCCGGAAACGCACAGATCAGGTTTTTTTCCCTGAAAAACAACATTTACGGCAAGCTTTACACAATCTACCGGCGTACCGGAACATTTGTACATTTCCACACCTTCGTACAAATCAACTTTATCCAAACGCAGTGGTTTGCCAATGGTAATGGCATGTCCCATTCCGGATTGCGGACTATCGGGCGCAACTACAATTACCTGCCCTATTTCCTGCATTACTTCAATTAATGCTTTAATGCCTGGTGCTGTAATACCATCATCATTTACAACCAAAATAGTTGGTTTTATTGCTTTTGCCATGCCGCAAAATTATAAATAAGATTTTTATATTTGATATATGGTAACTGCTGAGAAAAAAACAAGATATATAGTAGAAGATTACATGCTTTTGGAAGAAGGTGCGCCTTTTCAATTAATAAATTATGATTTGATTATGTCTCCTTCACCAAACCCATATCACCAAAAAATATCATTTGAACTTTCTACTTTATTAAACATCTTTTTAAAATCAACAAAAAACAAAGGTTATGCTGCTGCTGCACCACTTGATGTTTATTTTAACGACGGCAACGTCCTTCAACCAGATTTAATTTATATTTCAGAAGAAAGAAAAGCGGAAATTGTAAAAGAAAGGATAGAAGGTGCGCCGGATTTAGTGGTAGAAATACTTTCTCCGTCCAACGCTTATTATGATTTACGGCAGAAGAAAGATATATATGAAAAGTATGGTGTTACTGAGTATATCATCATTGACCCCATTCAGCAAAACGTTGAAGTTTATGTGTTGAAAGATGATGCTTATACGCTCGATCAAAAGGTTAAGCAACCAGAATCATTCCATTCCACCATTTTAAACGGCTTTTCTGTTGATTTAAAAGATATTTTTGAGCAATAAAAAAGGAAGCCTGAAAATCAAGCTTCCTTTTAATTTTTATGTGATAAAAGAAGTATCTACAAGCTTTCCAGCCATTTTACAACTTCGTCACGGGTTTTGCCGGTTTTGGTTTGCAGCTTGCCCAGCAGTTCATCATCTTTACCTTCTTCGTGCTTTAAATCATCGTCAGTTAAATCGCCGTAAGCTTGTTTTACCTTACCTTTTAACTGGTTCCAGTTACCTTTTAAATCGAGTCCCATAATTCTGATAATTAAGTAATTTACAGCTACAACGTTATAAACCGCTTTTGGTTTTCATTTTTAGGCCCTGTTTAAATTCCTCAAACAATTTTAGCTTCAAAGATTGGTAAATAGTTGAACGGTTTATCGCGCAGGAACGCAATTCACTCAAACTGTTTCTGGCATCGGTACCGGTTTATATTTTTGTGCAAAAATTATCTCCATCATGGTAAAATAGATGAGGAAAGCTAACCAGGACAAGGAAGTACCTTTTAGTTTAATTTGCCTTTGGCTTAACATTTCTGGTTTAATTTAAACTGTCTGTACAACAGCATAAGCTGTTTCAAATCTATCCAAAAACCATTGATACTTCTTTTATCACCCCAAAATTTGCGGGTATTTCAATTTATACCTGTACAAGTTTTTATCCGATAAAAGAAGCATGCCCATTCTGCACCAGCAAAAAAAGTATGATTTACTTGCATTTATTGTAAAACAATGCAGGGCACCGGCTTTATTCCTTATCCGTTAAACCTAAATCTTATTTCAATCCGGTGCGTATAACAAACAGCAGTAAACGGAATCTGTAAGGCTGATGATATGAAATTGCACTCTCCTGCTGTTAAATGCATGCATCCAAATTCCTGTTAGCTAAAAAAATAATGGGCGAAGGAAAGCCTCTGTTTAATTTTTGAAAAATGAAACATATACTGATTGTAGATGACAATGCGCCGATATGCGAAGTGATGAGTGATATTTTGGAGATGGAAGGCTATCAAACAACGGTAAGGATGACTGGAAAAGACGCTATTCTTTTTATTAAAAAGCTACACCCCGACCTGATCCTTTTAGATGTAATGCTGGATAACGGCATTGATGGCAGGGATATTTGCAGGGATATTAAACAGAGTACAACAGAAGTTAAAAACATACCGGTAATTATGGTTTCTGCCAGTCATAACCTGCAGGATTCCTTAAACAACTTTTGTCATCCTGATGGGTTTATCAGTAAACCTTTTGATATATTTCATTTAGTAGATACAGTAAACAAGCAGTTTAAATGTTAAATTAATTTAGATACTTGCCACAACCTTCTTATCCCATTCAGTCAGACAAGTAAAAAAATAAGGCATAAAACCGGAGGGAAACTTATTAATAAATTACTTTTTTTCTGAGGTAATAGAAATATGAAATTCTTTTGTTCAGTTTCATACTGCTGATAGGGATGATCCAGCCAACAGCCGCTTCTTTTTAATTATAGCTTTTTTTGTCCTGAGTGTGTTTGGCCCACATCTTCGTCTTTTAATGTTTAAAGCAGTTTGGGCATCAGGGTACAGGCAGTGGCCGGCGTGCTTTTTATTACGACGCCGATACCACAAACCACGTACTGTTTTTGATTGATGGAAATCATATTGTATTAACCGGCGTTACTAATAAGCGCGACTCTCTTTATATTGTACTCGATAAATCTAACCGGAAGCCGTTATTATCGGAAAGTAAGTTGCAGGCCGGCCAATATTAAGGTTGAAAAATAAGACCTTTGCAGGAGAAAAACACTGCTAAAAGAAGCAAATGAGTTTAGAAAATAAAAAAGATTTTGATGCTATCGTAATTGGTTCTGGCCCGAATGGACTTGCTGCTGCTATTACTTTGCAGCAGCAAGGTTTATCCGTTTTAGTGCTGGAAGCAAAATCGAAAATCGGTGGAGGTTTACGTTCTGCAGAAGTTACTTTGCCTGGTTTCGTACATGATATTTGTTCAGCTATCCATCCCCTGGCTGCTGGTTCTCCGTTTTTTAAAACTTTGCCGCTTGCTGATTTTGGTTTGGAATATATTAACCCGCCAATTGCTGCAGCACATCCTTTTGATGATGGAACAGCTGCTGCCCTGTATGGAACTACAGAACAAACGGCTGTTAAATTAGGCATCGATGCAAAAGCTTATTCTAAATTAATTAAACCTTTGGTACGCTACTGGCCTGGATTAGCGCCGGATGTGTTAGGTCCGCTTCATTTTCCCAAACATCCTTTTAACCTGGCCCGTTTTGGTTTGGATGCTTTGCCTTCTGCTTTACAAACAGCTAAAAAATTCAAGACAAAAGAAGCACGCGGACTTTGGGCCGGGATGGCAGCGCATAGTATTCAGCCTTTATCTAACTTAACTACATCGGCAATTGGGCTGGTTTTGATGGCTAACGGACACTTGAAAGGATGGCCTCTGCCAAAAGGCGGTTCCTGCAAAATTGCAGATGCACTTGCCGCTTATTTTGTTTTTTTGGGAGGGAAAATTGAGACTGATTTTGAGGTGAAATCATTAGATCAGCTTCCTTCTTCTAAAACCGTTTTGTTTGATATTACACCTAAGCAACTGCTTAAAATTGCTGGCCACCGTTTTTCTAATATCTACAAATGGCAGCTCGAAAAATACCGGTACGGCATGGGTGTTTTTAAAATTGACTGGGCTTTAGACGCGCCAATTCCGTTTACTGCGGAAGAATGCCGGCAAGCAGGAACCATCCATTTAGGTAATACTTTGGAGGAAATTGCTGAAGGAGAAAAACAAGCATCGCAGGGAAAACTGGTAGAAAAACCTTTTATCCTGCTGGCCCAGCAAAGTCTTTTTGATGCAACACGTGCCCCAGAAGGAAAGCATACGGCCTGGGCATATTGCCATGTACCTAACGGAAGCAAAACTGATATGACAGCAATTATTGAAAAACAGGTAGAACGTTTTGCGCCCGGTTTTCGTGATACGATCCTGGCAAGAAACACCATGAATACTGCCCAAATTGAAGCTTACAACGCCAATTATATTGGTGGTGATATTAACGGTGGCATTATCGATATTAAACAACTGTTTACGCGCCCGGCTTTGCGCTGGTCGCCTTATAAAACCTCTGCCAAAGGCTTGTATATCTGTTCATCTTCCACACCTCCGGGCGGCGGCGTACATGGTATGTGCGGTTACTACGCAGCAAAAAGGGCATTAAAAGAAGTATTCGGATTGAAAGCATCTCCCTTAAGCTACCACTGATACTGTTTTTATCCACCTAAAATCTACCATTTCTAACATGACTTCAACCCAAACCCGTTTTACCATACACGAAGACTGAACCGTTGTACTTCTCGGTTCGCTTATCATCATTTTGTCACTCATTAGTTTTTTGCTTTCTGTTCCGGTTTTTGGCTGGAAAGATAGCAGCGATCTTTTTAGCAAAGTATTATCGCCCCAAAACCTGTTGGTCCTGGCCGAACAATTTGTATTCGTACTGATAATTGCTGCGCTTGGTGCTTCTTTTACCGGTAAAAATTTGCGTTCTGCCTTAACCGGTTTTCCTGTGGTTTTCCTGCTTACTATTTTTGCTTTGGTCCTGGCTGGCAACAGTACAGTTAAAGGTTTAAACCTGGAAGCCGTTATCATCAGCCTGTCGCTCGGGTTAATTATCAGTAATTTTTTAAACCTGCCCAAGTGGCTGCGCGCTTCGCTTTCTACCGGGCTTTTTGTAAAAATCGGATTGGTCTTGCTGGGCACAACCATCATCTTTTCTGATATTTTAAAGGCCGGTTCTTTAGGTTTGATGCAATCTTTAGTCGTTGTAATTTCTGTTTGGTACTTTGCTTTCTGGACTTGCAAAAAACTAAAAGTAGATGATGAAACCACGATGATGATTTCCAGTGCCGTTTCCATCTGCGGCGTTTCTGCAGCGATTGCTACTTCCGGCGCTATCAAAGGCGATTCAAAAAAATTATCTTATGTTATTTCGATGGTTTTGATCACCGCCATTCCGATGATGATCTTTATGCCGATCATCGCCCATTATTTTCACTTTTCGCAGGAAGTTACCGGCGCATGGCTGGGCGGAAGTATCGATACAACAGGTGCCGTAGTTGCTTCGGGAAGTTTGGTGGGAGAAGCAGCTTTAAAAATCAGTACAATTGTTAAGTTTTCGCAAAATGTATTGTTAGGAGTTGCTGCTTTTGCCATTTCTGTTTACTGGACTTATACTAAAAACCCGGCTGCCCAAAATGCGGAGCAAAAACCAACTTTAAAAGTAATCTGGGAGCGTTTCCCTAAATTTGTTTTAGGCTTTATCGGTGCATCACTTGCTTTCTCATTCCTGATTTCCCCTGAAACAGCTAAAACCGTAAGCAAGAAAAAAACAATGCTTCTTTTATCACCTAAAAATTGGTGTTTGCAGAATTTAAATAAAGAGGGAGTTTAAACTTTTTGGTACCAATTTCAATTTGATCCTTCGGCATGCCCAGGTTTGGTGCCGATGCTTCTTTTACCGGATAAAATTGGTTTTTACATTTAATCACTAAAGACCTATAAGGTTTTGAAAACCTTGTAGGTCTTTAGTGAATGGTTAACATTTTTTAGGTGATAAAAGAAGCATCGGCTCAAAAAAAGAGGGCCAGAAAAAAAGTTTAAACAACTTCAAAATCAAAAACTAAAAATTTACCAATTTTTAAGTGATAAAAGAAGCATAGAAAATAAATTGAACACAATTTAAATAGCCCATAAAGTAAAGCTCTCATTTTAAATTTTTAATATTATCAACCTACTGATCCCGTTGCTTTGTTTTGATTGCATTGTTTAATTGTTTATTTTGATTTCTGCTGATTAAACAATTTCGATTTGATCGAGGTTGGAAATCGAACTTCAAGCCGTTGAGTAATCTCTGAATTAGAAATTACAGAAAATGAAAATCGCTAACAAAAGATTTTTGTTAAGTGATAACATTGAGCCCGAATAATCCAAATATTAAAGCTAAAAGGGAAACTGGCCTGCTCTTTTCTGAAAATAAATTTTTGAAGGAATAGAAAACTGAACAGCAGAAGTTAAAAAATCTGCTAACCTAATCTCTAAGATTATTAGTGATTAAGGCATAAAAAAACCGGATTAGAACACAAGTGTGAGCTAAATCCGGCTTTGTACCCAGCGCCGGAGTCGAACCGGCACGGTTTCCCACAGGTGTTTGAGACCAGCGCGTCTACCAATTCCGCCAGCTGGGCATTGCTTTGTTAGCGGGTTGCAAATGTATTCAAACTCTCCTGTATTCGCAACAAATATTTTTTACGATAATATATATCCAATACTTTTTTTAACGCGGCATCTTGCTCGGCTTTTGTTTTACTGCTGAAACCCTTTGTTTGCTGTGCCAGTTCGGCTTCTAAAGCATCTGATGCTTCTTTTACCGATGTTTTTATTTGATTGAAAGTTGCTTCATCTCCGGCATCCGTTAACTGCTCGTTCAGCTCCATCATCTCCATTAAAAAATCAGGCGCTAAAGGATATTTATCTCCTTCGGCTAACAAATGGTGCTGGCGTAAAATGTAGTCAACCCTTTTGTTTGGGTCAGACAGAACCTGGTACGCTTTATTGTTTAAGGTTGATAACTGCAAAACTTCTTCCTGTTTTTCTGCACTTTCTGCTGTATAAAAATCAGGATGGTACTTTTTGCTCAATTCGTAAAACTTTTTTTTCAGTTGGGCGGCATCTAACTCAAAAGATTCGGGCAAACCGTAAAATTCAAAGTAATCCATGGTTAATATTGAATTATTTGTTGATTACGTGGCGCAAAATATCGTTTCCGTAAACAAAAACCATTAAAGCAATCAGGATACAGAAACCTACAATTTGTGCTTTCTCCATAAATTTATCACTTAACGGTTTGCCTTTAATCATTTCGATAATTAAAAACATGGCATGTCCGCCATCTAAAGCCGGAATTGGCAGCAAATTCATCAGCGCTAAAGCCATGGATAATAAACCAACCAGGCTCCAGAATTTGCCGACATCAAAATGACTTCCAAACATAGTTGCCATCGTTACCGGACCGGCAAAAGCACGGTTCGCTTTAATTTGTCCGGTTGCCACACGGCCAATTCCTTTGGCATTATCAGAAAAAGTACTCCAGGCTTTAGAAGCGCCAACCGGTAATGAAGACAGAAAGCCGAATTTTTCTTTTTCGATAACCGGTTCGTCCCCTTTTGCAGCAAAACCAAGCGTACCTTGTGCATTTACGGTAGCCGGAATTTGCAATAACTGGTTATTTCTTTTGACTTCCAGGTTAATCTGTTTGTCCTTATTTGCTTTAATTAATGTTTGAAACTGATCAAAGAAAACAACAGGATGCTGGTTAACTGCTTTGATGCTGTCGCCTTTTTGCAAGCCTGCTTTTTGTGCATTACTGCCTGCAACAACAGAATCTACCATAAACTTACTGCGTAGCTGTATAAATTCGCCAATACCATAATCTGCAACTTCATTATAAATATTTCCGGGAACGCTTAGGTTAAGTATTTGGTTATCACGATCAACGGTAAGCTGAGAATTGCCAAGCAATACTTTAGAACTGATCAACTCTTCAAAACGAACAATCTTTTTGCCGTTAACAGCAGTAATTTTATCTCCTGCTTTTAAACCGATTTCACGTCCAATTTTTCCCGGAACAATACCATATTTTACACTTTGGTTTGGAATATAGCTTTCGCCATATTTAATGGTTAACATCCAGAAAATAAATATTCCAAGTACAATGTTTACGAATATGCCGGCCAGCATTACAATTAAACGTTGCCACGCTGGTTTAGAACGAAACTCCCAGGGTTGTGGCGGGCCTGCTAATTGTTCGGTATCCATAGATTCATCAATCATACCGGCAATTTTTACGTAACCACCTAAAGGCAGCCAGCCAATACCATATTCTACGCCTTTGTATGTGTATTTAAACAAGCTGATGTTCCAGGCATCAAAAAAAAGATAAAATTTTTCTACCTTGATACCAAAAGCGCGGGCTGCAAAAAAGTGACCTGCTTCATGCAAAATCACCAGGATCGATAAGCCGGCAATTAGCTGGCCAATCATAATTAAAACGTTCATATAAAATCTTTCAGTTTGTTGATGCTGTTTTTATGCACCTTTTTTAAATATTAAATTTTGGGCTAAAGTTCTTGTTTCCAGATCGGTATTTAAATAATCTTCCAGTCCGGGTTCTTTATGCAACGAAATCCGCTGCGTACATTCTTCAATCAGATCACTCATTCCCAAAAATGTTACTTGTTCTTTTAAAAAACCAGCTACTGCAACTTCGTTGGCAGCGTTAACAATGCAAGGCATGTTCCCGCCCGTATCCAAAGCTGCAAAAGCCAGTGCAAGGTTACGGAAAGTTTTCAGATCCGGTTGCTCAAAAGTAAGATACGGAAAATCTGCAAAACTGAAACGTGTAAAATTATTTTTTATTCTCTGCGGATAAGTCAGCGCGTATTGAATTGGCAATTTCATATCCGGCAAACCCATTTGTGCTTTTACGGAACTGTCTTTAAATTGAACAAGCGAATGAATGATAGATTGCGGATGAACGATTACATCAATTTGATCAGCCCGCAAATCAAACAACCATTTAGCTTCAATCACTTCCAAGCCTTTGTTCATCAGCGAAGCAGAATCAATGGTGATCTTTGCTCCCATCACCCAGTTCGGATGTTTTAAAGCCTGACTTTTTGTTACTGCGGAGAGAAATTCAATATCTTTTCCACGAAAAGGGCCGCCGGAAGCGGTTAAAATAATTTTTTCTATGGATTGTGGTTCTTCTCCAACCAAACATTGAAAGATGGCAGAATGTTCAGAATCAACAGGCAAAATAGAAACGTTATGTTCTTTAGCCAGTTTCATCACCAGTTCTCCTGCAACAACCAGCGTTTCTTTGTTTGCTAACGCGATGTCTTTTCCTGCTTTTATTGCAGCAATGGTAGGCTGTAAACCTGCAAAACCAACCAGCGCAGTTAAAACCAAATCAATTTCCGGAGCGGTAACCATATCAGTAATTGCCTTACTTCCGGCAAGAACTTGTATTGAAGTATGCCGCAATGCTTCTTTTACCGTATAAAATAAGTTGTCCTGACCAACAACTACATATTCTGGTAAAAACTCCAGCGCTTGCTTAATCAGTAAATCTGCGTTTGATTGTGCCGTAAGCAAACAGGCGCGAAAAAGTTCAGGATTTTCCCGAACCACTTGCAAAGTTTGCGTACCAATGCTGCCGGTTGAACCTAAAATGGCAATACTTTTCAAATGTGTTGGTTTTGTAAGGGTTTTATTTTTGAAGAATAAATACGAAAAATAGTTTTATTAAGCTACAAAAATCTACATTAAAATATAACTTTCCAACACTTCTGCAATTGTACGGTCATTTGACAATCGCGGGACTTTATTTTGTCCGCCCAGTTTGCCTTGAGTTCTCATGTAATCAATAAAAGCGTTCTTTTTTAATTGACGGATTTTAAGCGGTTGCAAAATATTTCCTTCGATCAAATCAGCATAATAAATATTTTTTTGCTGCATTACTTCATCTACTTTTTTGCTGAAATCAATAAGATTTTTTGGTTCTTTGCCGAATTCAATAAACCATTCATGAAATGGAAATTCTCCTGCGGAAGGATTTACCTGCGGCGCAACTGTAAATTCTGTAATTTCTACACCTTCTTCTGCGGCAACCTGCATCAGCGCCTGCTCTACTTCCTCTCCGATCACATGTTCACCAAAAGCAGAAATAAAATGTTTAATCCTTCCTGTTACAACAATTTTGTACGGATTGAGGGAAGTAAATTTAATTGTATCGTCAATACTATAGCCCCATAAACCGGCATTTGTATTTAAAATTAAAGCATAATTTTTATCTAATTCTACTTCTTTTAAGCTGAGACGGACCGGTTTTTCATCAAAATAAGTTTCTGTCGGAATAAATTCGAAGAACATTCCGGCATCAGCTAAAAGCAATAAATCATGGGTTTTTTGCGAATCCTGGTAAGCGATAAAGCCTTCAGAAGCGGGATAAGTTTCAATAGAATCAATCGGAAAACCTATACTTTCTTCAATTTTTGCTTTATAAGGCTGATAATTTACGCCGCCGTAAACAAAAAGTTTGAAGTTTGGAAAGATGTCTTTGATCTTTTTCCCGCCTGATTTTTCGGTTAAACGATCAAAATACATCTGGCACCAGGGCGGAATTCCTGATATCAAAGTCATATCTTCTTTTATCGTTTCGGCAACTATCGCATCTACTTTTGCTTCCCAGTCTTCAATCCGGTTTACGGAATCACCTGGCATCCGGTTTTTCAAAAGATAACCAGGAACATGATGCGCAACAATTCCGGATAACCTTCCAACAGGTATTCCGGCTTTGGTTTGTAATTCCGGGCTTCCCTGTAAAAATATCATTTTTCCATCGGTAAAAGAAGCATTGCCGGTTTCGTGAAGGTAATTTAATAAAGCATTTCTGGCAGCACGGATATGTTCGGGCATGGAATCTTTAGAAATCGGAATATATTTTACACCGGAAGTTGTGCCCGAAGTTTTAGCAAGATAAGCAGGTTTGCCCGGCCAAAGCACGTTTTCTTCTCCGTGTATTACCCGTTCGATATAGGGTTTTAATTCTTCGTAATCCCGAATTGGAACATGCTTTTTAAAATCTTCGTAATTGTTGATTTTATCGAAATAATGATCTTTCCCGAATGCTGTTTTTACACCTGTTTTTATCAGATCAGCAAAAATCTTCTCCTGAAACTTCACCGCGTTTTTACGCAGCTTATTGATCTGCAAAGAAATTAAAAAGGCAAAAGGTTTGCTTAATGCTGCTTTTATGCCCATAAAATCAGTGCGTTTCGGCTACGTCATCGTCCACATCCAGGTTACTGTAAACTAACTTACGGTAAGTAACAATTACGATTACGTTAACAAACGGGTATAAAATAAGGATGGCTTTACCAATGAGGAAAAACCCAATGGCAATTACCAAAACCATAATCCCTAACAAAGCCAGCAAATGCAGCATGTGCGACTTAGTAAGCAATCTGCTTTGGCGTAAAGACTCGATCGGGCCGGAGTTATCATCCACAATAAAACAAGCGCAAAACATATAACGCAATGCTGCATATAAAATCAGCATTACTTCCAACACCTGTACAACTTTTGTTACGTTTTCCGGATAACTTTGCAGCCCTTTTTCAATAAGCAAGTTTAACGTTACAATGGCAAAAGCAAGGAAAAGGCAAATGGCAATAAAGCTAAACACCATTTTAATAGTGGGTACTAATTGCGCAAATTCAAACTCATAATATTCGTTATCAATTAACGTAAAAATCAATTTATACAAACCCAAAGTGGCATAAGTTTGAATGATCATCAGGATCAAAAACACCAGGAATTCTGCAAAAGCATCATTGCTAACATCTACAAAAGCATTAAAAAACTGCACAGTGCCCAGCACAACGGTAACAATTGCAGTATAAATGATGATGGTGAGAAAATTTTTTTTAGTAACATCCCATGCAGTTTTAAAAGTTTCTGCGATGGAAAACGGGTGATACATAGCTTATGAGTTGTTTAATATTATCCTTTTCCAGAAATCCTGCATAAAACCAAGCCCGTAAGCGGTTAGCTGAATAAACGCGGCAAATATGCTCAAAAATGCAACTTTTGCTGATTTATTCCTCATCCAGGAATGAAAAAATATTAACAAAATAAATAGTGCCAACAAAAAATTACAAAGCCCTGCAATGGGCCAGTTGAGCAAATTTGCAATTAAAGAAAAGATCAATCCTAAAGTAAATACGGCCGGAAAAAAGTGGACTGGTTTTAATCCCGAAGGAAAAAACTTATAAATATTGATGCGCGCACGGCCAAAAAAATGGATTTGTTTGTAGAACTGAAAAAAGCTGGTGCGCCGTTTATGGTAAACTTTTGCTTCGGGGATTAAGCCTGTTTTAAAACCTAATTGATGTATCCGGATGCTTAGTTCAATGTCTTCTCCCAAACGTGTGATAATGAAACCGCCTGTTTTCTCGTAAACTTTCCGCGATAAACCCATGTTAAAGCTGCGCGGATGGAAATCGCCAATCCGTTTTTCTCCGCCACGGATGCCTCCTGTAGTAAAAGGCGAAGTCATGGAATAGCTGATTGCTTTTTGTACGGGCGAAAACGAATCATGGGAAGCATCCGGGCCACCGTAAGCATCGAGATGTTGTGCAATAATTTCCCGGTTTACAATTTCTAAGTAATCAGGAGGAATTAAACAATCAGAATCAAAAATGATAAAGTAATCTCCGTTTGCTCTTTCAAAACCAAAATTCCGGCTAAAACCTTGTCCGCTGTTTGGTTTAACATAATATTTTAAGTCGAGGCGATCTTTAAAATCTTCCATTACGGCTGCTGCATCCAGTTTTGATCCGTCTTCAATCACCAAAACTTCAAACGCTTTATAAGTTTGAAGCACTAATGTTTCCAACAGTTCGCGGATTTCTTGCGGACGATTGTAAAGCGGAATGATAATCGAAAAAAACATTATTTGGTTAAAGACAGCGAGGGTTAGAAAGTATTCATTTATAATTAACTCTGCTTATAATCCTCCTAACTCCTTCACAGGCTAACTATAACTGTCTATAAGTATAACTGTCTATAAGTTGGGACAAGAGAAAATTCGAGAAGCATTTAATTCCTTATCTTATCTTCTTTTTTAATAAGTTCGGTCTCTCTAATTTTTTTTACTCTTTCTATATTGGCTTCTAATAATTCTTTAAATAGACTTTGCTGATTAATAATCGGAATTATAAAATGGCTAAACCTACTTCCTGCTATATTTTTTGACACTATTGCCCTCATGTGACCAAACGCTATACCAAATAAGATTTCTAATGAACCATCTGGGAAATTTATTTTTTGATTTTCATCAACGAAACTTACTAAATTGGCTATATTAAATCTAGTTAATACTGTTCCAGACAGGAATTTTATATTTGAGTCTTTTTCTCTAAAATCTGTTCGTATAAGATATTCAATCCAATCATTTTGAGTGTCAAAAGTAAAACTCATTCCATAACCGATTTGGATATTGTTATTTTCTGGGCTTATAGCCTCTTCAATCATAAACCCACAATCTAAGATTCTCATTATGCTAAACTGAAAAGGCGGGAGTTCTTCGGTTGTCATATTAAGCTATTTGCTTTGTAATTTGAAACTTTTGTAGTGTCATCTCGTAGCTGGGAGTTTGTACATCTTTGTAATTAATAGGTATAAAATCTTCCATAACTACTGATTCTTTTTGTGAACTATACTGTTGTATAACATTAATGTTTATTGTGGTCAAATTATTTTCTTTAATTGAAGACAAGATACTAAAATCACTAATAATTTGAGTTTTTTGTTCAGCAATCAATTCTGCTTTTACTTCAAACTTTAAATTTAATGCCCTTTTAATTTTTGCTAAAGTCAAAAAGTTTAATGGTTTATCACCTCTAAAAACTTGGGTTAAATAACTTGGGGATGTCTTAATTTTAATTGCAAGGTCTTTCCTATTAAACCCGTTTTCTTTTGATATGCGTTCTATTTCAGATAAATAATTTGCTTGTAAAATCAAAGAGTCACGTTCAATTAGCTGTTCTTCTGTCTTTGAGATTTTTAATGATTGAAGTCTGTTTTTGATTTCTTCTTTAGCAATATTCGATTTCATACTCATAACTTTTTAAAGCGTCAATTTTTGATTGAATAAATTTATTTATACTATTTGATTTTTTAAGTAGATATTTAGACATTACTATGCAAAATATCTCACCATGAATAGTAACCTCTTGACAATATATTCTTGCATTGATACCATTTGGAAAAAATCTCATACATGTAATGTTACTTTCTATCTGTTCATAATCATCATAATACATAGATGCTTGTTCTAAAATCCTATCAGAAATATATTCAAACTTTTTATTACACTTCACATCTTCTAAAAAATCTATTATTTCTTTCGCTTCTTCAAAATCGATAGCTATATGCCTGTTAAATCTTTCAGAAGACTTATAAATAATACATTTTCTTTTCACAAAATTAAGCTATAGGTTAACCAATGTCAAATAAAATAGTTACAACATTTTAATGTCGCTAAACTTAATATTATAAACTTTAAAGAATTACTTATCCAAGATAAGTTTAGGCAAATTAGTCTGATTTTAGGCGATAAAAGAAGCATCCTTAATTCTTATATCGTTTTATCAATCTGGTAATGGTTTCTTTCAGGAGAATTCCTGGAGATCATCTCAGCAACAAAACCAGTTAAAAACAATTGAGAACCTAAAATTACGGCAACCAAAGCAATGTAAAACAAGGTATTATCGGTTACATTTCGGTATTTAACATGGTTAGCAATATCATACAATTTAGAACCAATCAGCCATACGATAATACCTAAACCGGTCAAAAAACAAAGCGTACCTAATGTGCCGAAAAAGTGCATTGGCCGTTTCGAGAACTTGCCAACAAAAAATATCGAAAGCAAATCCAGAAAACCATTAATAAACCTGCTGAAACCAAATTTAGTAACGCCATATTTTCGGGAACGATGTTCTACAACTTGTTCTGTTATTTTAGTAAAACCAGCCCATTTTGCCAGCACCGGAATATAACGGTGCATTTCGCCGTAAACTTCTATGTTTTTAACAACTTCTTTTCTGTAAGCTTTTAATCCACAATTAAAATCATGCAAATTATGAATGCCCGACATGCTGCGGGTTGCCGCGTTAAACAGTTTTGTAGGAATAGTTTTGCTAAGCGGATCATACCGTTTTGCTTTCCATCCGGAAACCAGATCAAATTTTTCTTCCTTGATTTTTCGGTACAGTTCAGGGATTTCCTCCGGAGAATCCTGCAAATCGGCATCCATTGTAATGACAACATCGCCGCGCGTAGCTTCAAAACCAACATTTAAAGCGGCAGATTTTCCGTAATTCCGACGGAACTTAATACCTCTGATAAATGGGTTTTGCTCGTACAATTGCCCAATCACTTCCCAAGACCCATCGTTGCTGCCATCATCGACCAAAATAATTTCGTACGTAAACCCATTTGCTTTCATTACACGCCTGATCCAATCCGTCAATTCGGGCAACGATTCGGCTTCATTAAACAAAGGTACAACTACTGAAATATCCATTCTCTCAATCAAATCGGCAGTTCGCACTGCCATGCTTCTTTTATCGTATAAATTATTGTTTTTTGTTGGGTGCAACATAAGCAGGCGGATCATTTTTAAACAGCGCAGCAAAAATAAGCGAAGCTAAGAATACCAGCACGATGACGATGCCAAAGCTCTGGACTGACCTTAAAACGCTTGTATTTTCTCTTTCGTTAAAATCTTTCCGAAGTCCTTTGGTTTCCTCGTCAATATGCTGCTGACTAACTCCCTGATCTTTCCTGATTGCTGCTTTTACCGATTCTATTTTGTTCTCGATATTAAGTGCCATTGCCGGATCGATTACTTTAGAATACAAAAGCATCCCGAAAAAAAAGATAAGGTAAGAGGTTAAAAACATGGCAAATATCCCGGAGGAAGCTTGCCTTAAAGTCCAGTATCCGCCTATTTTTTTTCTCAGGCGAAAACAAATTAGGGCAGCGGCAACTATCGGCAGAACGTTGGTAAATAAAGGCTGACTAAAAGCTGTAACCCACTTGGGCGTATTGAGCTTAACCATTATAAAATACGAAATAAGATTGAGCGCTAAAATAATTACGCCCAGCACAATTCCATAAATGGCACCTTTTATCCTGATTTGCCGGTTTAAATCCTGCATCAAAAATTTAATTTTAAGAATTAAAGTTTAGCATGATCTCCAGGACCGGAAGGTCAAAATCTGGCTCAACAGCATTTTCCGCAGCTTCTTTTTTAGTTTCTTCTGTAGGATTTGTATCGTAAAAGAAGCACATGATCGGGTAAAACAATTCTTTTATTTCCTCGTCATCGGGCAGGTTCCTGGCAACATTTCCTATTTCTTCCAAACCGCTGTCCATTAATATCTGGTTGGCAATTATGGGTTCGTAAATGCGGTGCTCATCCTGAAACTCGTCTTCATCAACCAGTAAAAACTCGGTTAAATAATCGTTTAGCTCCGGCTCAATTTCTTCGTCTTCGCACTCATTCAAATACAACAAAACGTTGAGCAGTTCGGTGCCGCGGTCAAGCGTTTCTTCTTCAATCTTTTCCCATTCCGGCGAATCTAAATAATCATCGTCCAGCTTTTTAACATCCGCACTAAAGAAATTAACCAGCAACAGATCAAAAAAGATTTCGCGTAAATGGTCCAGCTTTGGGTTGGCATTAAACACCTCGTCCATTGCTTTCACTTTCTGCAAAAACGTAAGATCAGATTCAAAGACAGTTAAAATTTCACCTTTAACAGCTTCCCTGTTGTTAGGATTAACAGGTTTAATATATTTAAATGCAGCTTCAAAAGCCTTTTTTATTTTGGGGTCGATCATTTTATGCAGATTTATAAATTTGATTATTGTTGATAGTAAGTAACACTTTGCCCTTCATTTCGCTGCCAATAAAAGGAGAATTGTAGGATTTTGATAAATTATTTTCCCGTGTATAATTCCATGTTGTTTCCGGATCAAGCAGAACTAAATTTGCGGTTTCTCCTTCGTTGACGGATGCTTCTTTTATGCCTAAAATTTTACGCGGATTGATAGCCATTTTCTCCACAATCAGTTCCAAATCCAAACCTGATTGTACCGCCAATGAAAAAGTAGTTTGTAAACCTATCATACCAAATTCGGCTACTTCAAACTCTACTTCTTTAAGTTCTGTTTCGTGCGGCGTATGCTGCGAAACAATAGCATCTATCGTTCCATCACGCAAACCTTGCAATAGCGCGTCCACATCTTCCTGGGTACGCAAAGGTGGTTTTACCTTATATAAACTATCAAAACCCATTAAAGCTTCATCCGTAAGAACCAAATGATGTGCGGCCACATCGCAGGTAACTTTTAACCCTTTTGCTTTTGCGTTGCGAATTTGTTCTACTGCCTGCGCGGTAGAAATGGTTGTAAAATGAAGTTTGGAATTGGTGTATTCGGCCAGATATAAATCTCGGGAAATCATCAGTTCTTCTGCCAATGCCGGAATACCTTTCATTCCTAATAAAGTGCTCACGACGCCTTCGTGCACTTTTGCTTTTCCAGCGATGGAAAGGTCTTCAGGATAAGAAAAAATCAAACCTTCAAAACCTTGTGCATATAATAAGGCACGTTCCATCAAACCTGCATCTTGTACCGGCCGGTTTCCATCTGTAAAAGCCAAAGCTCCGGAACTGTACATATCGTAAAGTTCTGCCAGATCTTTTCCCTCCGTTTTATGAGAGATAGCGCCAAGCGGATATACATTTACCAAATTTCCGCGGGATTGGTTGAGCAGATATTGTACTTCGGATTTAGAATGAACAGCCGGCTGCATGTTAGGCATTAAAGCTACGCCGGTAAAACCACCGGCTGATGCTGCAAGCGTTCCGGTTTGCATATCTTCTTTGGTTTCCAGCCCTAATTCGCCGAAATTGCAGTTTAAATCAAAAAAACCTGGCGCCAAATAACAACCTTTTCCATCTATTATTTCTGCATCAGTTTGAATATCCGTTGCAATGCGGGCAATTTTTCCGTCTTTTACCAAAACATCAGTTTTTTGTCTGTTAAAAACAGCATTCGGATCAGCAATTGTAACAGATTTAAAGAGCAGATTCATTGATTTTAACGCTTGTGTACATTTTAAAACTAAACTGCCAGCTTTGCTTGTTGGCGGTTTACTTTATAAAACCTGATCAGCAGCACTTCGGCAGCCAGAAACAGCAGCGCCAAAATTAGGCAAAGTTTCCATAACTGCACGCCCGAATTTACTTCTGCCACTTGCTTTGTTAAAGATAATCCTCCGGCAGGCAAATACGATACTGTTTTTATGGCAGAAAAATAGTTACCCAGTTCCTGGTCCGTCAGGTAATCCAGGTCTGATTCCTGCCGGTTATCATTAAAAGCAATTTGCGCTAACACACTGTCTTTTCTTGTCAGTTGATAATTTCCTGTTTCCCGAACCTGGTCTGCGAGATAAAGAACCGTATTTCCGTTAACCTGGCGAACATCGGGAATAAGCGAAATTTGTCCTTTTTGCAGGTGCAACGGCTGCTCGTCTATTTTGGTGACCGGTGCAATTTCCATCTGTTCGTTGTCGCCTAAAGTATAAAACAAAGGCTGATTGTGCCCACTTAATAAAGCCATCCGGAACAGTAAAGGCACAAAAAGCGCGTGATGTTGCAGGTTGCTAAAACTTTCATCCGGCGGAACAGCAGCAAGGTAAACTTTGCCCTTGCCGCTGTTGTAAACACTTAAAAAAGCCGTTCTTCCGGGCAATTCCAGCAAATTATTTCTCAAATTACGCTGATTGGAACTCAATTCGTAGTATTTTTTAACTTGAGGCAGATCCGGGTTTTCGGGCATCTTCTCAAAAACATCTTTAAAAAGCGGATGCCTCAGGTTGATTGACGTAACTTTTGTGCTATCAGTAATTAACCTGACAGGATAATCTGCATTTAAAGGCTGAAGCAGGTTTTGATAAGAAACCAGATTTGCATTATCCGCAGCAGGAAAAATAACCAGCGTACCGCCCTGTTTTACATAATTTTGCAATTGCTGCGCCAGCCCGACTGATACTTCTTTTACGTCACTAAAATAAATAACCGGATAATGGTTTAAACTCGAATAGTTTAGATTTCCTGCCGAAGAAAAATCTGCCTTAAAAAAAGCATCCGAAGCAAAAACAGCGCTTAAATATTTGTTCGGAACCTGATCTGTGATCTGCAAAACGGGCAGTTGCTGCTGCACCCGGAACGTAAAATAAAAATGATTATCAAACGTAACCGGGTTATCATTTAAACTGATCTCGCCTTTTTGCCAGCCTGCTTTTAATCCGGAAAAACGCAGTGTGTCCTGCCTGGAACTTTTTGCAGTCAGATCATAACTTCCCAATGCTTTCGTTTGCCCGTTAATTACCAATTTTACAGGAATTTTTCCTGCTTTTTCATTACCATAATTATGCAACCGGACTACTAATTTTTCGGCGGCATCAGGCTGATGTAACGGAGAAAGCATCCAGACAGAATCGACCGCGATATTAGGAAGCGGACTTGCTTTGATCCGAACCAGCGTAATCTTTGTTTTATTACCTGCGGCGATGCTGTTTTTAGCAATGTTTTTTTGAAAATCTGAAATGAGATAAATGATTGGAATTGTATTTTTCTGAGTATCGAATAATCCTTGCTGCCGGTTAAAAATTTGCTGCAAAGTTCTGCTTTGCGGACTAATTTTTACTTCATCAACCGCCTGGTTAAACTCTTCGCGGTTGAGAAAACGTTGCTGTTTGCCTTCAAAATCTTGTGTAATTAACTGAAAACGATCATTAATAGAATACGCAGAAGCAATTTCTTTTGCTCGCCGCTTTGTTTCATCCAGCAAAGAACCTTCGCGGTTAAGTGTTTGCATGGAATAAGAATTATCCACAAAAATACTGATTGCGCGCTGCTGGCCTGCATTTTCCTGGTTTCCTACTGGTAAATATGGTTTTGCAAAAGCCAGCACTAAAAAAGCCAATGCCAGTAAACGTGCTGCCAGGATTAAACGGTTTTTAAGGTTGCTGCGCGATGATTGCTGCTTTTGCACATCCTTTAAAAACTGAACATTGGAAAAGTAAACTTTTTTATACTGCCGGAAATTAAACAGGTGGATGATGACCGGAATGGCCAGCGCCAGCAAAGCAAACAGAAATGCGGGATAAAGGAATGCCATGGATGTTTCAAAGATAAGGTTTTAAGAACGTATGATTAATGTTCAAATTTTTAAATTCCTTTATCTACAATTTCTTATTTTACGTAAAAAAGAAAAAGCTTGATTATTAGCAAGGAATTTTATTTTAAAACTATCAATTTCATAAACAAAAACTATGGCCATACTTTTACTGATTATCTGCTTTATTGCAATACTATTTAATGTAGGTATCATATTAAAACCTCTTAGTAACACGAAGGAAATTATCCTGATCAGTGTTCTTGTTTTCTGTGGATTTTTGGTTTTGATTACAGAAATACTGAGTTTGTTTTATATTTTAAATTTTTTAGCCATTTTACTTTCTTGGACAACTGTCACGGTTATAAATCTTATTTATCTGTATTTGGAAAAAGAAAAATTAAAAGTTTTTTATAATTACTTAAAACTTCGGATTTATGAAACTTACCTGAAAATAAAAACGAGAAGTTTTTACGAAAAAAGTTTATTGGTGGCTGTATTGCTTATTCTCATACTTGTATTTATTCAAGGTATTGTTTATCCTCCTAATAATTGGGACTCCATGAATTATCATTTAGCAAGAGTTCCAAGTTGGATAGGACATCAGTCTGTCGCCCATTATCCAACCAGTGTGGTATGGCAAATTTATATGCCCCCTTTTGCAGAATATCTGGCTATGAACTTTAATATTTTAAACCGGGCTGATTATTTTTCAAATTCTGTACAGTTTTTAGCATTGATATTTTCAGTTGTTGGCTTGGTTTCTATTGTTGACATTTTGGGTTTAAGCACTTCATATAAAGTCTTAACCATTTTCTTAGCCTTAACAATTCCTGAAGCTGTACTACAGGCAACAAGTACTCAAAACGATTTGGTGGTAGCTTTTTTTGTTATAGCTGCTTTCTACTTCGCAATAAAATCAATCAGACAATTTTCTTTAAAAAATGCTTTTGCTTTTGGTTTAGCAGTTGGACTTGGAATACTAACCAAAGCTACTGCCTACATTTATTTACCAGCTATCTTAATAATCTATGGTATTAGTATGCTAATCCAGTTGTATAAAACCAAAAACTATAATTACCTTAAATTTTCCCTGCTTGCCGGATTAATGTTCTTAACAATTAATATTGGGTTTTATCACCGTAACTATCAACTCAGTAATAATCTTTTTGGCTATGATCAAAAGCAATATGGTACTTATACCAATGAAAAAATGAATGCCAAATTGTTTCTTTCCAGCGTAATTAAAAATGCGGGGGTTCATATTGGATTGCTCCACCTAAAACCATTATCTGTCGTTGCTGCGCATACTATTATGCGTTTACACAAAATTGCCGGAGTAGATATTGATGATCCGGCAAACAATGCTTTTAGTGATAAATATGATACTTTATATAATCCGGACCATGAAGATGCAGCTCCAAATTTTATACATTTAATTTTAATTACGATTTCTTTAATCATCATTAGCCTGAGTTTTAAGCGAAAATTGAACCTATATGTACGATTGCTGGCTTTTACAATAATATTTCAAGGTTTATTCTTCAGCTTCTATTTAAAGTATCAACCTTTTCATACCAGATTGCATACTTCTATGTTTTTATTAGCGATTCCACTGATAGTTTACGCACTAAGTTTAGTGAATGTAAAATTGAAGAAAGTATTTTACTGGTTTTCACCATTCATTTTTCTTTATGCACTTATGATTGTTTTAGGTAATCTAAATACACCTTACAATGCTAAACTTAAAGAAAACAGATATGAAAAATATTTTATCAGTAAACCATTTTTATATAATGAATATAGGGTAGTAAACTATAAGATAAAATCTGCAGGTTATCAAAATATTGGGTTGATTATGGGGACAGAAAGTTGGGTATATGCTTTTTTTACTGATTGTTACAGCAAGGCACTCAACCCTATTTATCTTAACGTAGATAACTATACCAAAAATAGCGGTTACCGTTTTAATAAAAAAGTAGATTGTATTTTATCTACAGCCAATAATTCTCCTTATATGGATTATTTGGGAAAAAGATATTATAACCAAGATCCGGCCAACCAATTTATTCATTTATATAAATGAAAATTATTCACCTAACAATCTCAATTTTCATACTATAACTTATCTTTTCGGTAAAATTAAATTTACAAACAAATTCTTGCATCTGCTTCTTTCATTTACATACATTTTACTCGTAAAAGAAGCATATGCAATTATCCAACAATACTATTTTAATAACCGGCGGTACATCCGGAATTGGTTTGGCTTTTGCCGAAAAATTTATGGCAGCAGGCAGCAAAGTGATTATTTGCGGCCGGCGCGAAGAGCGACTAAAGGCATTAAGCGAAAAACATCCGGAATTAATTACCAGAACTTGTGATGTTTCTAAAGCGGAAGACCGAAAAGCATTAGCTGAATGGGTTTTGCAAAATCATCCGGAAGTAAATGTATTGCTCAATAATGCAGGTGTCCAATTGTTAACGGATATGACAACGCCGGTTGAATTAAACCGAGTGCAAAACGAAATCGAAACCAATGTAGTTGCGCCCATACATTTAACTTCTTTATTTGCGCAACATTTCGTTACTAAACAACAAGCTGCAGTTATCAATATTTCTTCCGGACTGGCTTTTGCTCCGCTTGCTTTTATGCCGGTTTATTGCGCCACAAAAGCTGCTGTCCACTCACTTACCTTATCGCTTCGTCATCAGCTTAAAAATACTTCGGTTAAGGTTTTTGAAGTCGCGCCTCCTGCAGTAGATACAGAATTAGGGCATGATCGTCGGGAAGATAAAACACAATCGCACGGCGGCATGGCGATAAAGGATTTTATTGAAGAAGCGATGGAAGCGTTAAAAAATGATGTTTTTGAAGCGCCGATCGGGCAGGCAAAAGGTTTACATGCCAAACGGGAAGTGCTTTTTGAGCAGATGAATAACCAGCATCAACCTCATTTGCCTGTAAACCACGAACAATAAAACCAGTATCAGCCTTATCCAATCACAGCATCCATGAAAAAAACATTGACCATACTTCTTTTAGCAGGCATTTCTTTGCATAGCTTTGGCCAGGTTGCTTCTAAAACTTCGTCAACCAATCCTCCTGAATTATCCCTAATAAAAGAAGCAGAGCTTAAAAAAGATATTTTTGAATTAGCCGGAGATGCTTTCCGCGGAAGAAGGGCAGGAACCTTAGATGAAATGCGTGCTGCTGCATGGGTAGCCCAAAAAGCACAGGAAATTGGATTGAAACCTGCCGGAGATGATGGCACATATTTTCAGTTTTTTAATATGCATCGCACACAAACTTCAAGCCTTAGCACTTTGCAAATTAACAACCAAAAGCTTGAGTTATGGAAGGATTATTGGGTAACCCAGCCAATTACAATTCATGTAGAAGCTCCTTTAATTTGGCTGAATTCTATGGCTGATACTACGCAAAATTTACAGGGCAAAATAGCAGTTGTAAAAATAGTTGCCCCCAAACCATTGCCTGCACCAGGAATGAGCTTGTGGGGTTATCGTTATACAGCATTAGCAATCAGGCAGCAAAGTATGGTATTAAGGCGAAAAGGCGCAGCAGCAGTTATTTTGATTGCTGATGATGTTACACAAAACGCTTTGGATTTTGTGGGGAATAATTTCCAGAAAGGCACTTACAGAAATGAAGGCTTACCTATAACTGCTCCGCGTACTAACATGGCCACTCCTATTCCGGTAATATTAGTTCGTTCAGTTTCTTCCAACATGCTGCAGCAAAATAATTCTTCAGCTAAAATTGATCTTAAAATTGATGATTACTTATATCCTTCGGTAAATGTAGTTGCCAAAGTTGAAGGTACAGATGCCCAATTGCGTAAAGAATACGTTTTATTCAGCGGCCACCACGATCATGACGGCGTAGGCTATAACATAGTTGGTAAAGATTCTATCTGGAATGGTGCTGATGATAACGCTTCTGTAACCGTAGGAATGTTAGCAATTGCCCGTGCCTGGAAAGCTAAACCAGGAAAACGTTCAGCTTTATTTGTTTGGCATGGCGCAGAAGAACGCGGCTTATTGGGCTCGCGTTGGTATGCCGTTCATCCAACCGTACCTAAAGAAGCTATTGTTGCTGTTTTAAATGGCGATATGATCGGACGAAATGCTCCAGATTCTGCTGCTTTATTGGGTACAACTTCCCATAAAAACTCAACTCAGTTAGTGGATATGGCCATGAAGGCTAATGCTCAGCTTACTCATTTTAAGGTAGATTTTTCCTGGGACGATGCCAAACATCCGGAAGGCTGGTATTTCCGCAGCGATCATTTGCCTTATGCGCAAGTTGGCATTCCATCTATCTTTTTTACCACTTTGCTTCATGCTGATTATCATACACCAAAAGATGAACCCGATCGTATTGATATGGCCAAACTCGCTAAAATGTCTAAATGGTGGTATGCAACCGGCTGGTTGGTTTCGCAAACGCCGCAAAAACCAGCTTTAGATAAACAGCCGTAATTATGCCTGATTTCAATCCGAAACAAATTCTTTTTACGCCTGATGCTTTAAATGACCGGGCAAAAGATGTAGCCGCGCAATTTCCGGATGCTGTTTTACAGGAGGTGAAACAGCACAATAAATTGCCGGATATGGGATTGAAACATTACAAAGCCAAGTCGGATTTGCTGGTTTTGGGGAAATTAAAATCAAAGCAAATCAGGGAAAGCGGCCGTAGTTCTGATTTTATTGCGCCAAGTTTAGCAAATGGTTGTTACGGTGGTTGCGCCTATTGCTATGTTGACCGGCATAAAGAAATTAACCCGATCACCATTTTTACCAATACAGATGAAATTTTAACAGCTGTGGACAAACACGTAATGAAACTGCCCTGGCCAAAAATTCCAAACCAAACTGATGCGGTTTATTATACTTATGATGTAGGCTGCAACTCTGATCTTTCTGTTGATTATGCTATTTTTAAGGGCATAAAAGAAGTATTGGAGTTTTACAAAAACCACCCTCGCGCAAAAGCTACTTTTGCTACCAAATTTGTAAACCGGGATTTGCTTGATTTTAATCCGCAGAAAAAAGTACGGATACGCTTAAGTTTAATGCCTGCGGAAGTAAGTAAACTTGTTGATGTGCGGACAGACAGCATAGAAAAAAGGCTCTTGGCAATTAATGAATTTTATGATGCCGGTTACGAAGTGCATGTTAATTTTTCTCCTGTAATTGTTTACAACCGGGTTTTAAATACTGACCGCGACTGGCGCGATGATTACAGAGAGTTATTTAGGCAACTAAATGCAATTGTAAGGCCGGAAGTGAAAGCGCAAATGCAATGCGAAGTCATTTTTTTAACACACAATGAAGCACAGCATATCGTAAACCTCGGCATTAACCCAAAGGCAGAAGATTTACTTTGGATGCCAGATTTTCAGGAAACGAAACGCAGTATGTTTGGCGGGATCAACATTCGGTATAAAGTACAAATGAAAAAAAGGATGATTGATACTTTCATCAATATTTTAACGGAAGAAATTCCCTGGTGCGGTATTCGTTATATTTTCTGATCAAAAAAACCCAGCAGTATCTATGGCAGAAAATAAACAACCGGAAGTCTGGCTTCGCGGCCCGATCCCTGATTTTCCGGTCCTCCTTCAACCTATAGCTTTTGCCTTGATGCAGGCAAGGGAAGATGTAAACGAAATAACGCTTGGTTTTCCTGATGATTTGCTTTTTCTTCGTCCTGGCGACGCAGCTTCTCCCGCTTTTCATCTGCAACATTTAACTGGCGTTCTTGATCGGATGTTTACTTATGCTGAAGGAAAAGCTTTAAATGAAAATCAAATGAATTGGTTGCAATCCGAAGGAAAAATTCTGGATAAAAACTATTTTGTTCAGGAGTTGGTCACTATTTTTAACAATCAAATAGAAACATCACTTCAAAAACTAAAAGCAATCAATTTAGATACCTTAACAGAACCAAGAGGCGTAGGCCGGAAACAATTACCCTCTACCGTTTTTGGTTTGCTGATACATGCCGCCGAGCATACACAACGGCATGTTGGCCAGCTTTTGGTAACCATTAAGGTTTTAAAAGCACACTAATTTTAAGCAACACCAATTTTTAGCCGGTAAAAACAGTATCAGCAGTTTAAATCTTTTACATTTATAAATGCAGAAATCCGAAAAATTACAGAAAGCATTTGCAAAGTTTGATGCTTATAATGCAACTGATCCGAACACAGAAGAATTTGAAGGAAAAACCTATGCAAAAGAAGTATTGTATGCCGAAAGGATGACGAAAAAGTTAAACGATTATGCGCCAGAAGCACCAGAATACATGCAACTGGCTGTTCGTTGTCAGCATATTGGCCGTTGGGAAATTGCCCGTAATTCTTATCCGATGGACCGTGCGGGGTATTTGATGTGGAGAAGTCAGCTTAAACTGCATCATACCAAAATTGCAGGACCGATTTTGAAAGATTGTAGTTATGATGAAGAAACGATCAGCAAAGTAAAGGCCTTATTGCTGAAAAAACAGCTGCATCAAAACCCCGATACGCAGTTGATTGAAGACGTAATCTGTCTCGTTTTTGTGGAATATTACCTGGATGATTTTGCCAAACAGCACAGCGAAGAAAAGATGGTTGATATTTTACAGAAAACCTTGAAGAAGATTTCGCCGCATGGAATTGAAGAAGCTTTAAAAATAAATATGACTGCACACGTAAAAGAGCTGATCTTAAAAGCTGCTGCCTAAGTTTTTCTTCATTCAATTCTAATTTTTTCTGATTGCCGATCATGCTTCAAACAATCTTTGCATATTGTAACTTTATCATACCAAACAACAAAAACCAACAATGAAAAGAAATGCAACTGCCGTTTGGAACGGTACCGGAAAAGAAGGGACCGGAAAATTAAGCACCCAAAGCGGCGTATTAAAAGATAGCCAATATTCTTTCAAAACCCGTTTTGAAGACGGCATTGGTACCAATCCCGAAGAACTGATTGCTGCTGCACATGCAAGCTGTTTCGCTATGAAATTAAGCTTTAACATTTCTGCGGAAGGCATTACACCGGAAGAAATTACCACGAAAGCAGCGGTAAACTTAAACCCAGAAAAAGGCGAAATCGATACCATTCATTTAGATGTAAAAGTAAAAGCAACCGGCTTATCAAAAGAAAAATTTGATGCTTTGGTTGCCGATGCCAAAGAAAACTGCCCGGTTTCTAAAGTTTTAAAAGCTGCAGAGATTACGATTGATTCTGAATTGCTTTCTTAGTTTTTTGATTCGATAAATATCAAAATTGAGGCCTAACGGCCTCAATTTTTTGTTTTACTTAGAAGCTGTTTAAACTTTGTTCCATTCATTTTATTGGCCATGCTTCTTTTATCACCTAAAAATCGGCAAGGCTGTTTGCTTTTTGTAGCGGCAGCAAGGGCAATGCCTATTTTTAGGTGATAAAAGAAGTATCAGGATTTTTTCCGGTTGGAAACGACCAAATTGCCAACTGATGCAGCGGCAGAAAGGTAGCCCCTTAGGCGCGCAGGCACGAATGCCGCCCGGAGGCGATCCGGCATTCTTGATTTCGTTGGTTCTTTTTTATCAAGAAAAAAGAACGTACGAAGAAAAAATAAGCCACAATTCTTTCTCCTTAAGAAGCCGGTTTAAACTTTGTTCCATTTATTGTCGATGCTTCTTTTATCACCTAAAAATGTGTAAAGCCATTTGATTTTTGTAGCGGCAGCAAGGGCAAATGCCTATTTTTATGCGGTAAAAAAAGCATCAGGATTTTTCCTGGAATCAATTTAAACAGAGCCTTACTGATAATCACCTAATATTTAGAAAATGAAATACACTTTTGTTGTTTTGCTGCTTACTTTATTCCACTCATCATACTCTCAACATTTAAAAAAAACCGAAGTAAAAGAAATAACAAATAAGGCTGTTGTTGAGATTTTAACCCGTTTACAAAGCCATATTGTTATAAGCGGAAAAAAGTTAACAATAAATGTTTTCAAAATCAGTAATGGTTCTGGCAGTGCACACGTTGTAGGTGATGATGAAATTTCAGAGACTTATTTTTTTACTGTTACTGATGCTCCGGCTGACGAGGGACCAATTTTTAAAGTATTTTCCTTAGGTCCTTTTTATGGCCCGAAAATAATTAAAACCACTGATTTAGGTGATAATTATGTTTTTACGCTTGAACATTACAATTCTGGAAAACGGGAAATCCATAAAATTATAATAAACCTGAATAAAATTATTTACCAATAATTCCAAACTGTTCTTCGACATGCTGTTTTTACAAGCTAATTTTCTGATTTATCTTTGCAGATGATCCTTCCGCAGCAGCACACTATTTTTTCTATTGCAAACGAAGCAACTTTTTTAGAAAATGCTATACAGATCTTCCGATTCCAGGCAGAAAATTGCGAAGTTTATAAACGGTATTTATCTTACCTGAAAATCCATCCGGAGGAAATAAAAACGCTGGAAGCAATACCTTTTTTACCGATAGAATTTTTTAAAACACACATTATTATCAGCAATAATCAAAATCCGGAAGTAACTTTTACCAGTTCCGGCACAACCGGAATTACTACAAGCCGGCATTTGGTTACGGATGTTTCCTGGTATCAAAAAAGCTTTAGAAAAGGTTTTGAACTGTTTTACGGCGATATTAAAAATTACGCTTTTCTGGCGCTGCTTCCCTCCTATCTGGAACGCGCAGGTTCTTCGCTGATCTATATGGTAGAAGATTTAATTGCAGGAACAGAAAATCCCGACAGCGGTTTTTACTTGTACAACGATGAAGAACTGTATCAGAAATTAACCCAATTGCAGCAGCAAAAACAGCCAACGGTTTTAATCGGCGTTACTTTTGCCTTGCTTGATTTTATCGAAAAACATCAGCTTAATTTTCCTGAATTAATAATTATGGAAACCGGCGGCATGAAAGGAAGGCGCAAAGAAATGATCCGCGAAGAACTGCACCAAACGCTTTGCCAAGGTTTTGGCGTTCCGGCAATCCATTCTGAATATGGCATGACGGAACTGCTCTCTCAAGCTTATTCTTTAAGCGAAGGTTTGTTTCATTGTGTTCCCTGGATGAAGGTTTTGATCCGCGATACCAATGATCCTTTTACTTTGCTTCCCAACGGAAAAACCGGTGGCATTAATGTGATCGACCTGGCCAATATCAATTCCTGCTCTTTTATTGCCACTCAGGATTTAGGAAAGATGTATGAAAACCGTTCTTTTGAAGTTTTAGGCCGGTTTGATTTTTCGGACATCCGGGGCTGTAATTTGCTGGTTGGCTGATGCTTCTTTTATTATACAAAAAATTTATATTTTCGGTTTTGTCTTCCGGCCTTTCCAGCTTCCGGCCTTTCCGACTTTCTCTAATGCTTCTTTTATCACCTAAAAATCTGGATGTAAATGCTATTTTTGACCAGCAATTTTTAATCAGATGATAGAGCAGTTTCTGAAAGACCAGCAAGAACCGAAAGCCGTTGAAAAAGTTTATTCGCGTTTAATCGATTTACTCAATACCGGCGAAGAAATTATTTACATCGCCGTGCAGAAAAAACCGCTTGTTAACATCACGCCCGATTGCGTGGCCATCACCAACAAACGTATTTTCTTTTTTACTGCGGCAAACCTTGGCCTGTCTATCAAATTTGTGGATTTTGTTTGGAAAGATGTGATCGAAGTAAAACTGAAAGAAGAACTTTTAGGCGCTGTTTTCAGCATAAAAACTTTAAACGGAACGGAAACGCTGGTTGATTTTTTACCAAAAGTACAGGCCAGGAAACTCTATCAGTACGGACAGGAACGCGAGCAGGCCGAACGCGAAGAACGCCGCCAGCGCGACCTGGAAGAGAAACGTGCAGCTTCCGGAACAATTACTTCGGAGGTGAACCGGTTTACAAATCCTGCCCCTTCCCCTCAGCCTGCTGCTGCACCAAAACCAGTTGAAGAAGATAAACCCGATGAACTAACGGCAAAATTAAAAAAGCTGAAAATGCTTTTCGATAACGGTTTGATCACACAGGAAGAGTATAACCAGAAAAAGCTGGAGTTGCTGAGCGAGTTGTAGGATTATTTTTTGAGGATATACTCTACAATTGCATAAATTGCTGCTAACTGGCCGAATAGAAAAATAAACATCCATTTGATCACATCCGACCGGGAATTTGCAATGTCTGTTTTTAATTCTGTCCTCAAATTTGCAATATCTGTTTTTAATTCTGTCCTCAAATTTGCAAGGTCTGTTTTTAACTCTGTCCTCAAATCTGCAATCTCAAGCTTTAATTCATTCCTCACATTTGCAATTTCGATTTTTAATTCGGCAATATCCTGCTTGGTTGCTAAAACATCTTTTTTCAGGTCAAACTGTTTTTCAATCTTAGCTTCAACATATTCAGCTAAAGACCGGGCTTCTTCTTCGCCTATCCTTTCCTTTAATATCTGAAACAACTGAACTTCTGAAACCTCCATATTCAAACTTACAAAAAATACAATCACACCACCATCAGCAAAAAAATAATTCCTTTTTCCTTTTTGTACCTACAAGTATTTTTGGTTGATTAAAATTTATAAGGTAAAAACAGTATCACGCGTTATTTTTACTTCATTAACCGCTACGCCTTCGCTTTATTGAAGAAAATAACCAAAAGTTGATGTTGCTGAGTGAGTTATAGTTGAAAAAAGAGTGTTAGCGTTTTATGATTAATTCAGCAATTGCAATCATTGCTGCTAACTGACCGACCCAAAAAATAAACATCCACTTGATGATTTCAGCTTTATGATTGGCCATTTCTAGTCTAATTTCACCTTTTAATTCAGCAAGGTCCTGCTTAGTTGCTAACACATCTTTTTTAATTTCAAACTGCTTTTCAACTTTAGTTTCAATGTATTCCGTTAAAGTTTTAGCTTCTTCTTCGCCAACTTTATCTTTTAATATCCGAAATAACTCTATTTCCGAAACTTGCATAATCAAACTTACAAAAAGTAAACTACAAATACGATTATTGAGCAATCAGCAAAAAGAAGTTCTTCTTGCCTTTTTGAACCACCAAATATTTTTGGTTGATCAAACTTTTACAGGGTAAAAACAGTATCACGCGTTATTTTTACTTCATTATTAAGCGTTACGCCTCCGCTTTATTAAAGAATATAATCAGAAAAAATTGTGTTGCTGAACGAGTTATAGTTGAAAAAAGAGCGTTAGCGTTTTATGATTAATTCAGCGATTGCAATCATTGCTGCTAACTGACCGACCCAAAAAATAAACAACCATTTAATAATTTCTGATTTTTGGTTTGCTATATCAGTTCTTAATTCAGCAATTAAGAGCTTTAATTCAGTTTTTACTTCAGAAAGATCTTGCTTGGTTGCAAGAACATCTTTTTTTAGATCGAACTGCTTTTCAATCTTAGTTTCCATGTTATTCAGTTAAAGGCCTGCTTGTTCTTCGCCAATCTTTTCCTTCAAAATTTGAAATAGCTGAATTTCTGAAACTTGCATAATCAAACTTAAATAAATTTAGGTTAATGTGCAATTAGCAAAAAATAGTTCTTCTTGCCTTTTTGCACTACCAAATATTTCTGGTTCATCAAATTTTGGCTGGTAAAAACAGCATCGGGTGTTGTTTTGATTTTGTTAACTGCTACGCCTCCGCCCTGGATCATTTTTTTAGCTTCTCCTTTGGATGGAAAAACTTTTGACTTTTCGGCTAACAGATCAATTACAGCAACACCTTGCTCCAGTTCTGCTTTATTGATATTGAAGTTTGGTACGCCTGCAAATAAAGCTTCTGTTTCTGCATGGTCCAATTCATTCAAAAATTCTATTCCAACATTTCCAAACAAAAATTCTGATGATTTGACCGCTTTTTCATATTCAGTTTCGCCGTGAACGCGAATGGTAATATCTTTTGCCAAAGCTTTTTGTAACACACGCAAATGCGGCGCAGCATCATGCTCTGTTTCTAAAGCTTCAATTTCATGCTGTTTTTGCAAGGTAAAAATGCGGATGTAGCTTTTAGCATCATCATCGCCGGCATTTAACCAAAACTGGTAGAATTGGTAAGGCGAGGTTTTTAACGGATCGAGCCAGATATTTCCGCCTTCGGATTTGCCAAACTTGCTGCCATCAGCTTTCTTAATTAGTTGTGTGGTTAAGGCAAATGCTTCTCCCTGATCTTTTCTGCGGATCAGTTCTGTTCCGGTTACCATGTTTCCCCACTGGTCAGAACCGCCCATTTGCAACACGCAATTGCGGTTTTTCCACAGGTAATAAAAATCGTAGCCTTGGATCAGCTGGTAAGAAAATTCGGTGAACGACATGCCGGTTTCACCTTCCAAACGCTTTTTCACCGAATCTTTGGCCATCATATAATTTACGGTGATGTGCTTTCCCGCATCGCGGATAAAATCCAAAAAAGAAAAGTTTTTAAACCAATCGTAATTATTTACAATCTCTGCTCTATTCTCACCGTTCTTGAAATCGAGAAATTTTTCCAATTGTTTTTGTATCCCATTTAAATTATGCTGCAACTTATCGGCAGACAATAAATTACGTTCCTGAGATTTCCCGGAAGGATCGCCAACCATGCCTGTTGCGCCGCCAACCAGCACAAAAGGTTTATGCCCAGCCTGCTGAAAATGGATCAGGGTCATGATCTGCGCCAAACTGCCTACATGCAGCGAATCTGCCGTTGGGTCAAATCCGATATAACCGGAAACCATTCCGGTCTGCAGTTTCTCTTCTACTCCGGGCATCGAGTCGTGGAGCATTCCTCTCCAGCGCAATTCTTCAACAAAATTCATAAACGGTTTGTATTAAAGGCGGCAAAGATAACAGAATCATAGAAAAGCAGGTTTTTACAGATTTTGTAATGCTTCTTTTACCAGGTAAATTTCATTATTTCTTCCGTTCGGTTTCGTATATTTACATATAATGAACTTTTTATCTCATTTTTATTTTGACCGGAACTGTAACGATGCTTACCAGGTGTTAGGCTCTGTTATGCCCGATTTATTGCGAAATGCAGATAAAGAAGCGCTGATAAAACCAGAGCGATTACCGGCACAAACTGATCCTACAATCTGTTCCCTGATACTTGGCTGGAAAAAGCATTTGGAAATTGACCGGCATTTTCACTCGTCCGATTTTTTTAAACATCATGCCCATCAACTTAAATTATTGCTTACACCTGCCGTTGCCGGATCAGCAGTAAAACCTTTTTTCTTAGGCCATATTGCATTGGAACTGATCCTGGATAATTTGCTGCTTACTACCCATACTGTTTTTGCAGATGATTTTTATGACCACTTAAAAAATGCTGAAGAAGCTAACATTCGTGCTTTTTTAGAATTGAACGGTGTTGATCCGCAGAAATTCCTTTCTTTCTATACTTTGTTTATCAACGAAAAATACCTGTACTCCTACATTGAATTAAACAGTGTTGTGTATGCTTTGAAAGGAGTTTGTAAGCGAATCTGGAAAGATCCTTTTACCAAACATCAGGAAGAAGCTGTTAGTGAAGTTGTTAAATATTATATTAATTTATTAGCGACCGATTTTATGCAGGTTTTTTGGGAAATGGACGATTTACTAATGGAAGCTTCATAAAAACTTAAAGAATTTATCAGTTAAAATTAAAATAACTTCAAAATCAACTAAATAGCAAAAAAAATCTTTTGAGGTAGCTATAAATTTTTTTATTTTTGCAGTCCAATCTATTTTGGGAAAAGGAGATAAATTATTTAATGGCAAAAAAACAAGAAGCAGAAAAAGAATTACAAGCAAAACAAGCTGAACTTCAGGATGCAGGACACCTGTTAATGGAGAAAGAAAACATTGAATCTGAAGCAGATTCGAGCTTAATCGAATCCATCAAATCTAACCTGGCACAACCTGCCGGAGATTTTGACTGGGACGCTGACGAAAAAAAATTCGGTAATTATTCTAACGAAGACCGCGAAAAAATGGAGCATATGTACGATGGTACATTCCATTCGATCACCAAAGGAGAAATTATCAGTGGTACAGTTGTTACCATCAACAGTAAAGATGTGGTATTGAACATTGGTTTTAAATCTGATGGCTTGGTATCTGTATCTGAATTCCGCGATATGCCTGATTTGAAAAAAGGCGATCAAGTGGATGTTTATGTTGAATCTCAGGAAGATGCCAACGGACAGTTGGTACTCTCCCGCAAACGTGCAAAAACCCAACGCTCTTGGGAACGCATTAACGAAGCATTAGAAAAAGATGAAATCATTGAAGGTTATGTAAAAAGCAGGACCAAAGGTGGTTTAATTGTAGATATTATTGGTGTTGAAGCCTTTTTACCGGGCTCTCAAATTGATATTAAACCTATCCGCGACTACGATATTTACGTAGGCAAAACGATGGAGTTTAAGGTTGTTAAAATCAACCATGAATTTAAAAATGTTGTTGTTTCTCATAAGGTATTGATCGAAGATGATTTGGAAAACCAAAAAACCGAGATTGTTGCTAAATTAGAAAAAGGACAAATTTTAGAAGGAACTGTTAAAAACATTACTGATTTCGGTGTATTTATCGATTTAGGCGGTGTTGACGGTTTACTGCACATTACTGATATTTCATGGGGACGTATTGAGCATCCGCGCGAAGTATTATCGTTAGATCAAAAAATCAATGTTGTTGTTTTAGATTTTGATGATGAGAAAAAACGTATTGCTTTAGGCTTAAAACAATTAACACCTCATCCTTGGCAAAGCCTTTCTCAGGACATTCAGATTGGCTCTAAAGTAAAAGGTAAAATTGTTACCGTTGCTGATTATGGCGCGTTCTTAGAAATTATTCCAGGTGTTGAAGGTTTGATACACGTTTCAGAAATGTCATGGTCTCAAAACTTACGCAGCCCTCAGGAATTCCTGAAAGTTGGTGATGAAGTTGAAGCTCAGGTTTTAACTTTAGACCGCGACGAACGCAAAATGTCATTAGGTATTAAACAATTAACGCCTGATCCTTGGCAACAAGCTGCTACAAAATATCCTGTTGGCAGCCAGCACAAAGCAGTTGTTAAGAACATGACCAACTTTGGTGTGTTTGTTGAACTGGAAGACGGCATTGACGGTTTAATCCACATTTCTGACCTTTCATGGTCTAAAAAAGTAAACCATCCAAATGAGTTTACCAAAGTTGGCGAAACTTTAGACGTTGTGGTTTTAGAACTTGACGTTGATAACCGCAAATTGAGCTTAGGCCACAAACAACTGGAAGAAAACCCTTGGGATACTTTTGAAACCATCTTTAACGTAGATTCTGTACATCAGGGAACTGTTTTAAAAGTAACTGATAAAGGTTCTATCGTTGCGTTGCCATACGGTGTTGAAGGTTTTGTACCAACAAAACATGCCATCAAAGAAGACGGCCAGCCATTAAAAGCAGAAGAAGTTGCTGAATTTAAAGTAATTGAGTTTAACAAAGAGAACAAACGTATTGTAATTTCTCACTCACGTATTTGGGAAGATGCCAGAGCAGAAGCCCGTATGGAAGAATTTGATAAACGCAAAAAAGAAGCAAAAGCTTCGACAGTTGCTGTTAAAAAAGTAAAAGATTCTGTTGAAAAATCAACTCTTGGCGATCTGAGCGTTTTAGCGCAGTTAAAAGAGCAGATGGAAGGTGCAGAAAACGATGCCCGTAAAGGTGGCAAACCAGAAGACAAATAATTAAATCTCCTTTTTAATATCAAAGCCTCTCCTTTTCTGGGAGGGGCTTTTTTTATGCTGTAACCTTTTGTGCTGTATCGCTTGCTGTCATCCCGATGAAAGAGGGATCTTCATCTAAGCAGTGTATAGAAGTGTATGATTTGAAAAAGATTTCTCACTTCTTTCAAAATTACAACATGCTTCTTTTATCGCCTAAAAATCCAAATCGGTCCACAGCCTCTTTTTAAAGAAGTTTTTTCTAAACTGCAATGCTTCTTTTATCACCTAAAAATCTATGCTATGATAAAATCCGATTTAAAGCCATTAAAAACCCGTTCAGCAATAACAAATAAATTCCTACTTTTGCCCAAATCCACCCGGTAATGCAAAACCTTACACTGCTTGACGGCCCCAAATTCCAGATCACCATTCAACGTCTTTGCAGGCAGTTAATTGAAAACCATAATGACTTTGCAAACTCTGTAATACTTGGGATCCAGCCGCGGGGGCCTTTTCTAGCCAAACGTATTGCTACTGAATTGAAAAATATTTTGCCCGGTGCAGCCATTTTTTCCGGCGATTTGGATATTACTTTTTTCAGGGATGATTTCCGCAGAAGGGAAAGTCCGTTGGTCCCAAACCAAACCCGGATTGATTTTATAATCGAAAACAAAAAAGTTATTTTGGTAGATGACGTGTTATGGACTGGCAGAACCATTCGTGCAGCAATGGATGCCATGCTGGCATTTGGACGGCCACAAAAAGTAGAACTATTGGTTTTGGTAGATAGAAGATATTCGCGCCATTTACCAATTGAACCTGATTATATTGGCATTCAGGTAGATTCTGTGGCTTCACAAAAAGTAATTGTAAGCTGGAAAGAAGCAGACGAAGCAGATCAAGTGGTTTTGTTATCAGAAAAATAAATAATGGCCGATCAGCAAAAACTTAGCTCCCGACATCTTTTAGGTATCAAAGACCTCAACCGAAATGATATTGAACTCATTTTTGAAACCGCAGCAAATTTTAAAGCTGTTTTAAACCGGCCGATAAAAAAAGTGCCTTCCTTGCGCGATGTAACTATTGCAAACATCTTTTTTGAAAACTCTACCCGCACACGTTTATCTTTCGAGCTGGCACAAAAAAGGCTTTCTGCAGACACTGTTAACTTTGCCGCAGCTTCTTCTTCGGTTAGTAAAGGTGAAACTTTGATTGATACAGTAAACAACATTTTGGCCATGAAAGTGGATATGGTGGTGATGCGGCATCCATATGCAGGAGCCGGAATATTTCTATCAAGGCATATTAAAGCACAAATTGTAAACGCCGGTGATGGTGCGCACGAACATCCAACACAAGCTTTGTTAGATGCTTTTTCTATCCGGGAAAAATATGGTGAAGTGAGCGGCAAAAAAGTAGTGATTGTGGGTGATATCCTGCACTCGCGTGTAGCCCTTTCTAATATTCTTTGCTTAAAACAGTTAGGCGCAGAAGTGATGGTTTGCGGTCCTACTACTTTAATTCCGAAATTTATTGGTTCGCTTGGTGTAAAAGTAGAACATAACTTAATTAAAGCCTTAAACTGGTGCGATGTGGCCAACATGCTGCGCATTCAACTGGAACGGCAGGACATTAAGTATTTTCCTTCCTTACGGGAATACACGATGCTTTACGGGTTGAACAAAAAGATTTTAGATTTTTTAGATAAAGAAATCACCGTCATGCATCCCGGTCCAATTAATCGTGGCGTTGAAATTACAAGCGATGTGGCCGACAGCAAACAATCTATAATTTTAGATCAGGTAGAAAACGGTGTTGCCGTTCGCATGGCTGTTTTGTATTTGTTGGCAGGACAGATGTAATAATCGCTGTTTTTAAAATTACTAATAACAGTAAACTTTCCTTTACGTTAAAGGTCATAACAATTTACCGATAAAATATTTATGCTTTATTAACCATAAGGTTTTAATTTAGCGCCCTTGTTACAAAGCACCCTATGATTAAATCAATATACGTCTCTTTTGCTCTCCTATTTTTCTCTGTTTTTACTTCCAGCGCACAACAAACTGCTTATTTCAATCTCAATAAAAATTATAATGCAGCAATGGAACTACTGGACAAAGGCAAATATGTAGCCGCAGCAGAACAGTTTCGGCTGGTAGAAAAGCCGCGAAATAAAACCAGTAACCAACCGCTTTTTGAATCGGAAACTTCTCTCCTAAAAGAAAACGCCTACTATTACGAAGCTGTTTGCGCTTTAAATTTAGGAAATGATGATGCAGAAAGCATGTTTCGCCGCTTTATTAAAGAACATCCGGAAAACCCACTGGCAAAAGTAGCTTACTTTCAGATCGGTAAATCTTACTTTAAACAAGAAAAATACCAGGATGCGTTAAAATGGTTTGATATGGTAAAGGCCGGCGAACTAACCGGACGCGAGAACGCCGAATATAAATTTGATAAAGGCTACGCTTATTTTGAGCTGAAGGATTATAAAAATGCACAATTGATTTTTAGCGAGATTAAAGATGCTAAAACGCCTTACTCAGAAGATGCTACTTATTATTTTGCCTATATCGCTTACTTAAACAAGGATTATCACCTGGCATTGCTCAACTTTGAAAAGCTGAAGAACTCGAAGAAATACGAAGCCAGTTATCCGTATTATATCACCGCTGTTTATTATCTGGATAAACGATACGATGATGTAATTGCTTATGCCGTTCCAATCATTAACAATACCAAACAGGTTAACGAAACAGAAATGTTGCGCATTATTGCCGCTTCGTATTTTGCCAAAGTTGATTATCCGGATGCCCTTAAATATTATGAGCGTTTCCAGGACCGGGACCAGAACAAAACCCAGAACAACCAGGACAGTTACCAGATGGGGTATGCTTACTATAAAACCGGAAATAATCCGAGGGCGATCCACGAACTGGAAAAACTAATTGATAAAAGTGATTCTTACAGCCAAAGCGGCAATTATACATTAGGTAATGTTTTCCTGAAGGTAAACAACAAGCAAAGTGCACGTAATGCCTATCAGGTAGCCTCCAGGCTTGATTTTGACAGACAATTGCAGGAAGATGCTTTATACGAGTATGCGAAGCTGTCCTACGAGTTACAGTTTAACAACCAAGCGCTGGAAGCCATCCGCTTATATATCAAAAACTATCCGCGCTCCACTAAAATTAATGATGCAAAAGTATTGTTAGGTGAGATTTTGCTTTCCACCAGCAACTATAAAGAAGCGGTTGATATTCTGGAATCAATACCTAACAGAAATGGGCCGGCAAAAGAAGCATATCAAAAAGTGACTTATTACCGCGGCCTGCAGTTTTACAACGAACGTGCTTTTGAAAATGCAATTGGTATCTTTTTAAGATCGCTGAAAGATCCGGTGGATGACAAAATAGAAGCCTTAACAACCTACTGGATGGCCGAATCGATGTACGAAGTACGCAAGTACGATGAGTCTGTTGATAACTTTGATAAGTTTATGGACATGCCAGCCGCCAAACAAACTAACGTTTACAATTACGCAAATTATGCTTTAGGTTATGCTTCTTTTGGTGATGAAAAATACCAGAAAGCAGCAAATAATTTCGAGCGTTTTATCCAAGGGCCGGAACGTGACAAGAATACCGTAAACGATGCCATATTGCGTTTAGGTGATTGTTATTTTGTGTTGAAGAATTACAGCAGGGCAAACGAATACTACAACCGCATTTTGTCTCAACATGCTAAAGGCGAAGATTATGCCTTGTTTCAGCGTGGCATGATTCAGGGTTTACAGGGACAATTGGATACCAAGATCACAACTTTGCAAGGCCTGCTTAATCAGTTTCCAACTTCTGATTATGCCGATGATGCCAGTTTTGAAATGGCTTATACTTACTTTCTGAAAAACAACGGCGATCAGGCACGCAACGATTTAACGGCCATGATCCAGAAGTATCCGCAAAGCAGTTACGTGCCGCGTGCTTTGGTTACGATTGGTTTGATTGATTACAATGCCAACCAGGACGAACCTGCCCTCGAAGCATTTAAAAGAGTGGTAAAAGATTACCCTTCTACCGGAGAAGCCAAGCAATCCCTTAAACAAATAGAAAAAATTTATACCGATAAAGGTGATGCCAAAACCTTTATTGATTATGCTGCTACTACGCCAATTGGTAATTACAGTTCTGCCCAGCAGGACAATATTATGTTTACGGCTGCTAATAATTTGTACTTACGCGGTGACTTTGCCGGAACGGTAAATGCGGTAAATGCTTATTTTGATAAATTCCCAAAACCAATTAATGATAAGCAGGCACATTTTATCCGTGCAGAAAGTTATGTTAAACTGAACCATCCGGAAGAAGCAGTATCAGATTACAACTATATTTTAAACGACTGGACAAGTGTTTACACAGAAAAATCATTGATCAGTATGTCTAACATGTATCTGAAGCAAAAGAAGTATAACGAAGCCGTTGTCTTTTTAAAACACCTCGAAACCAATTCCGAGTATAAAGCTGATTATACTTTTGCCATCAATAACCTGTTGCTCTCTTACTCCGAAATGCAGATGCCGGATGATGTATTGAAATATGCAGCTTTGGTCCGTACCAACGAAAAATCGTCCGAAGAAGATAAATACCGCACGGGTTTGTACGCCGGAAAAGCATATCTGCAAAAAGGCGACACCACCAATGCCAGCAAAGAATTTAATTATGTGGTAAGCAATACCAAAACTATTGCTGCTGCCGAAGCAAAATACAACATAGCCAACCTGGAATATTTGCGCGGCAACCATAAAGCATCCCAAAAAACATGTTTTGAGCTGATTAACAAGCTGGGCGATTATGATTACTGGGTTGCTAAAACCTTCATTTTGTTAGCCGATAATTATGTGGCTTTGAAAGATATTTTCCAGGCAAAAAGCACTTTACAAAGCATCATCGGGAATTACAAAGGAAATGATGAAATTTTGCCGACGGCCAAAGCAAAACTGGCGCAACTGAATAACCAAAACACAAATACTAAGAAAGAGAACTAAGCAATGAAGTTAAAATATATCCTCACCGTTTTGTTGTTTGGCCTGATGCTTCATTCGGTTCCTGCATTTTCGCAACAAAAACCGGCACAGAAAAAAACAGTTTCTGCTAAAGCAAAAAAAACGGTAGCCCCAAAAAATACAGTTCCTGTTAAAACTACAAACGCTACAAAAAAAAGTACGGTAAAAACAGCATCGTCAGATACGACTAAAAAAGCAGGAAATGCGGCGGTTAAAAAACCGGAACAACAGCAAGGCTTGAACGAAGAAATTATTGTAAACGGCACTTATAAACCTGTTTTAGCGGATGCCGTAAAAATCCGCAGAAATCCAAACCTGGACGACAGGCAGGATTTTAAACCTGCTTTTACTTATACGAATTTATTGGATAAACGCCTGGACAACAACACTGGCATTCGTCCGCTGGATCCTATCCAGCTTCCAAAAACTGCTGACGATACCTTATATAACAATTACGCTAAAGCTGGCGTTGGCAATTTAAAAACTACTTTCGGAGAATTGTATATTAACAACGGCCGTGATGATGCTTTACAGGTTGGCGGTTATGCCAAGCATTTTGCCCAGCAGGGAAGTTTACCAAAACAGAATACCAGCAGGCAGGATATTGGTATTTTTGGAAAAAGCGTTGGTGATAACAACAGCGTAAGCGGCCGCATCGATTACAATCGTCGCAACAACTATTTTTATGGTTTTGACCAGGATAATCCTCCGGCAAAATTAACGCCGGGAAAACAACATTTTAATACGATAGCAGGCGAAGCAGAAATTGCCAAAAACTTTAAAGATGTAGAGAACGACTTCGTTTATGCAGTAAAAGTTAGCGGTTATGTTTTTAACAATGCTTACAAAGCTAAAGAAAACAACATTTTAGTTAATGTATCCATCAATCAAACCATAAAACAATTTTATGCCGGCTTAAATGCTTCGCTGGATGCCGGAAGCATCAAAGACAGTGCGTACAGCATTACCAATAACATTCTTCGGGCAAACCCTTATTTAAAATTACAGGGCGATAATTACAAAATTGACCTAGGTGTAAACCTGGTTTCTGTGTTTGGTTTTAATACCAGCTTCCGTATTTTTCCGGCAGCAAAAATTGAATTCCAGGTAATTCCTAAATACGTTCGGATTTTTGGTGAGTTACAGGGCGATGTAAACAAAACCTTGCTGCGTAACTTAACAGAAGAAAACCCTTTTCTGGATCAGAATATTGATATTAAAAACTCGATCAACCGTTACACCATCAGTGCAGGTTTAAAAGGAACTTTAGCGCCTGGCTTAGGCTTTAAAGCTGCTTTTATCCGTCAAAATATAAACAGCATGCCTTTGTTTGTTAACAACTTTAACTTTAGCAAGGGCCAGAATAAATTTATAGTGATATATGATGGTGGAAAATCAACTGTAACAGGATTTAACGGTGACCTGGATTTTAAAGCATCGGAAACACTGGATATTTTTGGAAAGCTGGAATATCGAAAATATGCAATGGCAACACAAGCCGAAGCATGGAACCTGCCTACTGCAAAATTAACTGCCGGAACGAATATCCATCTTAATAAAAAAATTACCATCAATGGCTCGTTATTGATCCGGGGCGAAACGAAAGACAGGATACCTACTTCTGCAACAGCTTTTCAAGTAGTTACCTTACCTTCTTTTGCTGATTTGAACGGCGGTGTGGATTACAAAATAACAAAACGTATTTCCTTGTTTGCACAAGCTAATAACCTGCTGAACAACAAATACCAGACTTATCTTTACTATCCGGCCTACGGTTTTAATATTTTTGGCGGTGCAAGCATCGGTTTTTGATCTATTTTGATGTTTTTGAATTTACCCTTATTTTTAACCGATGGATGTAGCCGCATATATTAAAGAACTGCTTTACCAGGAGCACTTTGTTTATGTGCCTGGTTTGGGTACTTTTTTAACGCGTAAAACCGCCAGCGTTTACAACCAGGGGCAGCAGCTTTTTTATCCGCCTAAAAACTGGATCGATTTTGTGGAGGAAGAAAAAAAGGATGATGCATTAGAAAACTACATGAGTGGGCAAAAAAATATTTCGGCAACAGCAGCAAGGTATTTTATAGATAAATTTGTTGATCAGCTTAAAGCTGATGCACTTAACAGAAATTTGCCGGTAAAAGAAGTATTGTTTCCTGAAACGGGCGAAGCTGTTTCAGCAAGCCTAAAAGAGCATACTGTTTTTAACCGGGAAAACTTTGGGTTGCCACCGGTAAACCTTCCTCCGGTAATTAAAGAAGAACCAATATTTACAGAAAAAGAGGCAGTAACGAAGCAGGATTATGTAGAAAACTTTTACCGTGAATTTTCAAAAAATTTGCCGGAAGAAGAGGAAAGCAATCCCCAAAAAAGCATCGGTTTCTGGTCTGCAGTGTTTTTACTGCTTACAGCTTGTATTTTAGGTTGCTACGCTTTGTATTTATATTATCCGGATATTTACAGCCGCTTAATCAACCATAACCAGCCGAAAGAGATAACGGTGGTACAAAAACCTGTTCTGGATACTATTCAACAAAAACAAACGATAAAAGAAGATAGCAGCCTTACAAAAAATACAACAGATACATCAGCCAACGTAACAAAAACAGTTACGGCTAAACCATCTGTAACAAAAAAAACGGTTGCAGTTATAAAACCAGCCGTAAAACCGCTGATAAAAGATACGGTTTCCGTTGCTGAAGCAGCAGACCCGGATTTAGTAGAAAAATCTCCTTACGAAATAATCGGTGCTACTTTTAAAACGTTAAAAGGAGCAAAAACTTTTTTAAGTCAGCTAAAAGCGAAAGGCATGCACCATGCCAAAATATTAAAGACATCAGGCAAGCTAAAGCTGATTACATTTGGTTCGTTCAAAGACAAAGAACCCGCACAAGCTGCATTAGAAAAATTGCGGGCAAGAGACCCTCATTCAGACGCTCATATACAACATTACACTATAAAATAAATGATTTTATTATTTCTACAGGCAACTAACGATACAGCGCAAAGAGCTGTCGATACTTTAAACCGGGCAGTACAAGCCGGTGCTGCACAACCGCATGAACTTCGCTTCGGCGATTTATTACTTAAAGGAGGCTGGGTAATGGTCCCGATCGGCATTTTAGCCGTATTAGGTTTGGTTATCTTTTTTGAACGTTTTTTTACGATAAGAAAAGCCGGATTGAACGAAGTTGCTTTAATGTCGCAGGTAAAAGCAAATGTAAGTTCCGGCAAGCTGGATTCGGCCATTGCCATTTGCCGCAACAGCAACTCGCCGCTTGGCCGGATGTTGCAAAAAGGTTTGATGCGGATTGGCCGACCAATTAAAGATATCGAAAGTGCTATTGAAAATACAGGCCGGCTGGAAGTTTCCCGCCTGGAAAAAAACATTGGAATTTTAGGAATTGTTGCCGGTATTGCGCCCATGTTTGGTTTCCTTGGAACAATTGCCGGTGTAATCAAAATTTTTTATGATATTTCTCAAACGGATAACATTAGCATGGGTGTAATTTCGGGCGGATTATACGTTAAAATGGTTACTTCCGCAGCAGGTTTATTGGTCGGGATTGTAGCATTTGTAGGCTACAATATTTTACAAATGATGGTAGATAAAGTAATTTTGAAACTGGAAACCGATTCGGTAGAGTTTATTGATCTGTTAGAAGAACCCAGCAAATGAATTTAAGAAAACGACATCTCCGCGCGCATGCAGAAGTAAATACTTCGGCCATGAACGATATTATGTTCTTTTTGCTGTTGTTTTTCCTGATTGCTTCTACCGTAACCAATCCGAATGTGATTAAGCTGATGCTGCCGAAATCATCATCCGGACAAGCAGTTTCTAAAAAAACTATTACGGTTTCCATCACCAAAGACCTTAAATATTATGTTGATAAAAAAGAAGTTCCTGTAGAAAACCTGGCAGCAACGCTTCAATCTTACACCAAAGTAGCTACAGAATTAACCATTGTTTTGTATGTAGATAAAACCGTAGCCATACAGGATGTAGTGCAGGTGATGGACACGGCCCAAAAACTGAATATTAAATTAGTGCTGGCAACAGAACCGAAGTAAAATGATACAGCAGCAGGAAGAAAATAATTATCCGAAAGCATTTTTGCTGACTGGGATTGTTTTGGGATTATTTTTGCTCCTCGCCTACTTCATCGTGTTTTCCATGCCACCAAAACAAGAGGAAGGTACAGGTGGCATTCTGGTGAATTATGGTACAACGGATGAAGGAATGGGAAAGGATTACATGAGTATGGAAGAGCCTTCTGTTGCCGAAAAGGCCAATAAAAGTAAACCGGACAAAGTAAAACCGGAAGCCAAACCAACCGAAAAAGTAAGTGCAGACAACAGCAATAAAAAGGTAGTTACCCAAACTACAGAAGATGCGCCGGAAGTGGCCCCGAACAGTAAAAAGCCAAGCAACACAGTTGCCACAAAAACAGATGTAAAAGAAGCAAAGCCACAGATCAACCAGAATGCTTTATATAAAGGCAAGAAAAATGATGGCACAGGCGAAGGTGATGGAACGGGCAACAAACCCGGAAACCAGGGAAAGCCAACCGGAACAACCTTAACCAATAATTACAATGGAACAGGTTCTGGTAATGGCGGAAGTTTAAACATGACCCAGCGGAGTTTTTTAACTAAACCTCACGTTTCTGATGATAACCACCGTGCCGGTAAAATTGTGGTTGACATCAGGGTTGATAAAAGCGGCAATGTGGTTTATGCACGTGCTGGTGCCCGCGGAACAACCATTAGCGATAGCGATTTGCTGGAGAAATGCGAAAACGCTGTATTGGGCGTAAAACTAAACGCGTCCGAAAATGCACCGGATACACAAGTTGGAACGGTAGTTTTTGTATTTAAAGTTCAGTAGGAATTTGGCTTTCAGCAATCAGTTTTTAGCTTAAAGTACAATCGACACAATGCTTCTTTTACCAACTAAAAATTAGCAAGCATGGTTTTAAGCCATGAACTATTAACCATTTACTAAAAGCTTCGCTTAATGACCTACCAGCAAACGCTTGAATATTTATACCAGCAGTTGCCGATGTTTACACGTGTTGGCGCTTCTGCTTTTAAAAAAGATTTAACCAATACTTTGTTGCTTTGCGAAAAATTAGGCAACCCGCAGCATCAATTTAAAAGTATTCATGTTGGCGGCACCAACGGCAAAGGTTCTACTTCGCACATGCTGGCAGCAGTTTTACAAATGGCAGGTTATAAAACCGGTTTGTACACCTCGCCTCATTTAAAAGATTTCCGGGAACGGATCCGCATCAACGGAGAAATGATTCCGGAACAGGAAGTGATTGATTTTACCGAATCCCAGCAGGAAAACATCGCTGCTATTGAACCTTCTTTTTTTGAGATGACCGTAGCTATGGCTTTTGATTATTTCGCCCGAAAAAAAGTAGATGTTGCTGTAATTGAAGTTGGTTTAGGCGGAAGGCTGGATTCTACAAACGTCATTACGCCTTTGCTTTCCATCATCACCAACATTGGCTGGGACCACATGAACTTATTAGGCAATACTTTACCGGAAATTGCTGCGGAAAAGGCCGGCATTATTAAACCAAATGTTCCTGTTGTTATTGGTGAGTACCAGCAAGAAGTAGCCGAAGTTTTTACGGAGAAAGCGAAACAGGAAAATGCGCCGTTAAGGTTTGCTTCGGAAGAATGGGTTACGCAAAAAACTGAAAGCAAAACTTCAACTGATCCTTTTATTGAAGTACAAGCCCAGACAACAGTTGCAGATTCAACCTTCAACCTTCAACCTTTAACCTTTAACCTCGACCTTACCGGTTCTTATCAGCTTAAAAATTTAAAAACAGTCCTGTCAGCAATTGATGGATTACGCCGGCAAGAATTTATAATAACCGATGATGCTGTTTTTACTGCCTTAAAAAAAGTAAAAGAACTAACTGGTTTAATGGGCAGATGGCAGACATTAAGCCATCAGCCTTTAATTATTTGCGATACCGGCCATAATCCCGAAGGAATTGCAGAAGTGTTAAAAAACATAGCGGCAACACCACATCAGCAATTGCATTTTGTTTTAGGAATGGTTGCCGATAAAGACATCAGTAAAATTTTAGCTTTATTGCCAAAAGATGCAACTTACTACTTTTGCAAGCCGGACATGCCACGGGGTTTACCGGCAGAAATATTAAAAGAGCAGGCAAAAAGTTTTCATTTAAGCGGCAACAATTTTAGCAGTGTAAAAGAAGCATTGGCAGCCGCAAAAGTTCAGGCACAAGCAAACGACCTTATTTTTGTTGGTGGAAGCACATTTGTAGTAGTAGAAGTATTTTAATTAGCCTTGGTTAAAACTTACAGAAATTTAAAATTTTAATAATCAAACCTTTAACGCGTACTTTAAATTTTTCTGCAAAGTTTTTCATTTTTTTATTTTGGATTGCTGATAAAAATTCTACTTTTGCAATCCCAAACGGGATGTAGCGTAGCCCGGTATCGCGCCACATTTGGGATGTGGAGGCCGCAGGTTCGAATCCTGCCATCCCGACTGCTACAAAAGCCTAACTAAATAAAATAGTTAGGCTTTTTTTAAGTATCCCCTTAGAATTAGACCTTATATAAAGTCCATTAGAAATTTACAATTATATAAAGTCCATTAGAAATTTACAATTAACTTTTGGAATCTTAAGTATTTTTAACTGTAACCTATTTAGGGAAAACTATTTTAATTGAAAAAATATATTAGACTTTATATAAGTCTATGATTTAGCACTGGGACTACTTTTAAATATAGAAAATTAGCTTTTTCACTGCGCTTAATGAAGGATAGGGAATTGTAAATCTTTATCTCTTGTCGAGCAAATTAAAGTTTTACCAATAAACCGTGTATTAAATTATAGTAAAAAAATTAAAACGACGGCATCAAACCTAATTTTATAAAATTTGATAGGGTTAGGTTATCTAAAACTTTTGAATATTTCTAAAGGCGATATCAAAGGTTCAGAATTAATAACTAACCAAATAATTAAAGCATACAAAAGGATTGTATGAAAGGCTGCAATATTTTATAATTGATAATTATTGGCATGCAATGAAGCAGGTTAGGTTTATAAAAAAACTAATTATAACAGCAATAAATATAAATTTGAAAACAAAAGTTTTTAAATACAAGCTTAAACTAAGGGATGGTTTACTCGAGCGTGTAGCCACTTATTGTTTTGATTAGTATAATTAAGAAAGTTGTGAAATAAATTTTTAGCTACTAATTCAACTAATGAAGAAATATAAAATATTGTTTTTATCTGAAGCAGATCCTCTAGATAAACGTGCCTGGTCTGGTACATTATATTATATGAATGCACAATTAAGTAAACATTTTGAGGTAACAAACGTAGGACCCATCCCAAATTTATCAGGTTTTTGGAATTTAATGTTTAAAATATACGCTTCTATAAATCACAGGCTATTCAATAAATTTTATGATACCAATCATTCTAAACTAATTGGGAAATTAAATCTAAAAAAAGTCAAAGAAAAGGTTTATGGTGCCTATGATTTTATCTATGCCCCTGCCGCATCTAGAGAAGTAAGCCAGATTAAAAAAATTAAAATACCTATTCTATATGCCTCTGACATTACTTTTGATTTGATTAAAGAAAAATATGGTTTTGAAATCCTCTTTGATTTTTCTAAAAAAGAAGGCGACGAGGTTGAACGCTTAGCCATTAATCGTTCAACATTGTGTTTATACTGCTCGGATTGGGCAGCAAGTTCTGCTATTAATACCTATGGTGCAAATCCCGATAAAGTATATGTTGTTCCATTTGGTGCTAATATCAACACTTTGCCTGATTATCATGTAGAAAAAAAAGCAAAATATAAAACTTTGGAAATTCTTTTTTTAGGTGTTGACTGGGTTAGAAAAGGGGGTGATATTGTTTTAAAAACATATCTATTGTTAAAAGCCAAGGGAATTGATGTTCATTTAACGATTTGTGGCTGCCTTCCTCCAATAGATTTAAGTAGTACAGATGTCACAATTATTCCTTTTATAGATAAAAGAAAACCTGAGGGTGTTAAAGCATTTGATTCTTTGTTAACTAAATCTCATCTGCTGTTTGTACCCTCCCAGGCAGAAGCTTTTGGAATTGTATTTTGCGAAGCTGCTGCGTATGGCATACCGGTTATCAGCAGAGATGCGGGTGGTATTTCTTCTATTGTTAAAAATGGCATTAATGGTTACTGCCTACCTCCTGATGCTACTGAATATGATTACTTTAATACAATCACGAAGATTGTAAATGACAGAGAACTTTATGCTCAGTTAAGTCAGGACAGCAGAAAAAAGTATTTAGAAGAATTAAACTGGGATAAATGGGGCGAAAGCGTACATGATATTATTACAAATTATTTAGTGAAAAATAAAAGTAGTTATTAGCTGTTTCAAATCTTAATTTTCAGCACCTCATGTGTGCTAAATATAATTCATCGTTGCTTAACTGAAGTTCGAAGTTCTATCTCAATTTACTGTGTAAATATATACTAATTGATTATTGATGCTGCTGATATAATATAAGAAGCTGTTTAACTTTTTTATTCAAAAATTGATTTTTAGTAATAAAGTAAATCATCCCCCAACCCGTTTAAAGGGGAACTTGCAAACGAATCTATCCTAAACCAATCTTAAAAATGTTAGAAAGATAGCCGCCCTGCAATTCCCCCTTTGAAGGGGGCAAGTCCAATGAATCTATTTTTACCCATAAAAGAAGCATTCTATAAAATCCCGTAAGGATAAGTTTAAATAACTTCTAAGCTTAATTTATTTAATAAATTAAGCTTATTTATCTCTTAGCATCCTATACATCTATTATATTTTCTATCGGGTTTCCATGCTTCTTTTCCTACAAATAATCTTATATAGCTGGGGGTTATTCAGTTTCTAATACTCTCTCTCCTTTTACTAATAAACTAAAGATAGGATAACTTTTTATTGAAAACTGCCGTTAAAAGAGGTTTAGCCATATAGAAACTTATAGGAAAGCAGGTTTTTTGAACTTAATAATAGAAGAAGTAAACAAAACATAACAAATAATTTAAGAAACTTTTCTTAAATTACTAATAACGAGCCGGATATTAGATGGAGAAATTAATTATAAAGTTTTCAAGACTCAAGTTTAAAAATCAAAATTATACCATTAAAAGCTTACATATAAATTCGATTAAAACGTTTTGTGTAGTATTATTATCATTTATTTTTGTATCATTAACCGTAAAAGCACAGCAAGTAACAAATGTTGGATGTTGCGTAGATATTGGAACTAAGGCCACCATCATTATTAATGGTAATAGTACTGCTTCAACCGCTGCGAGTACTTCCCTTGTTAACAATACTACTGTTAATGGTGGTTTTGATTTCAAATTAGATGCTGCTGCTAATACCTCTGCTGGCGTTTATGATGCTAACGGTGTTTTAGTACGTACCTTATGGAGTGGAGTGCATTATGATGCAAGCTGTTATCATGGCCAATGGGATGGCTATCTGGACGATGGTGCCACCCTTGCACCTGTTGGTATTTATACTGTAAAAATAGTATCTAACAATATAGCCGTTACCTGGGAAGGCACAGTTGGCAATACCTCTTTAAACCTGACCGGGCCATACATCCACAAAGGCTACTTCCCAATGCAATGTATAGCCTTAACTTCGGACAAGTTCTTTTATGGTTCTGGTTACAGTGAAGCGCAATCTGCTAACCACTTTGGCAGTTTAAACAATATTCAAGTTAGGGGCGATGCCTTAAACGGAAATACTACACAATCTACTTATTTGGTTGCAACAGACGGAACTAAGGTTTACTGGGGTGGCATGGATGCAAATAGTGGAACTGGTACAGATTCGGGGCGAAACAATATGAACCTATTTGTTTTCGGAACAGATTTAAACAATAACCAGGTTTCTTTTTCATCAGGGCAGCCCTATCAAACAAACGCCTCAAGTACAGTATATAAATCAATTATAGGGCTTACATCTTCAGGTACATATAATGCGGCACTAAATGGGTTGAGCGTTCAGCAATCCGGTAATTTCTTGTTTCTATCCTTTAATAAATTAAACAGGCTTTTGATACTTAATAAAAACACAGGTGCAACAGTTCAGGATTTGACCATTAGTAACATAGGTTATATTTCATGCGATTATAGTGGGAATGTTTGGATAGGAACAGCTACTTCAACTCCCATCAGCAGCACCTTTGGGGTAACACAATCCGCTAATGGTAAGATTACAAAATACACTGTAAATAGTTCCACAGGGGCAATTACGCCTACCACTACGGTTATAAACAACTATACAATTTATAAAAATGGGACTAACTTAGATGTAGAACAATTTGCAATTTCGCCAACCACCGGAGAATTAGCCTTAACAGATGTAGTTACAGAGCAAATTAAGTTTTATAACACAGCCACCGGCGCCTTAAATTCTACTTTAGGCCAGGCCGGAGGTTATGCCAGTGGCCCTGCCGTAACTTATGATAAATACATGATGGTAGGCTTTATGGATGGAACAAAACCATTTATAGCGTATCAGCCCGACGGTTCATTTTGGTTTGGTGATATTGGCAATTTCAGGACTTTACATTTTAATGCCGATAAAACCTATAAGGAGCAAATAGCTTATTTAGGAAGGTCAAGGGCTGTTACCATAGATATGAATGACCCTGCCCGGATTTTTGCTAATTTTTCAGAGTTTAGAAGGGATTACTCAAAGCCTTTAGCTGGCACAAATGGAAGCTGGGCTTTGGCAAATAACTGGTATTATGGTTTAACGGCGGCCCAAAGTAACGCTTCGGAAGCTGGTTTTTATCAGGTTGCAACAGTAAATGGGCATACCTATGCAAATCTTTGTGGTGGTGGTCCTGGAATAATTGAACTGACATCAACAGGTTTGCGTAATGCTTATCCTGACGGGAATAGGTTTGACAGTAATTTAAACCTTTATTATGGTGAACCCGCTTATGGAAATGGGCAAACCAGTCGAACTTATAGAAAATTAAGGACTGGTTTTGACGGAAGCAACAATCCAACCTATGCTTCTGGTTACTATGTTTTTACTACTGCACCGGCCACTATCAATCAGCCGGGGTATGGTACAACGGATATAAGGGTAGTAAATTCAACACTCTCTAAATGGATATACTGGAAAGGCACTAATTATGAGGGCTTTCATTTAGGGAGCATTAAAGCTGGCGGGACTACATGGGAATGGCTGGCAACACCTTCAACATTTACTTCCTACTCAGGTTCTTATCCTTTAGATGGCACTTTAGATATTGGAAATACAAAAAACAATGATAACGCCGATGCTATTTATGTTGATAATTTAATTTTCTGGCACGATCACGGTGAGTTTTATAAGGGCGGATCTGAACAACCAAATATGTGGAACCTGTTTAGCGACAACGGGCTATTACTTCAAAACTTTGGAGAAGAAATAAGAAGCCCGGGAGGCGTAACGGCGGGTGTATGGGAAGCCGGAAATTCTTATTCAGGAGCAGTTTCTAAGAATGGCAATAACTATACTGGCGTTTATTGTGATGAAAGCTACCACAGTGGCGTAGGCGAGTTTACCATATCAAACACGGCAAGCATCAGTACACAAACTGTTGCTGTTACGGTAAGCCTGGCCAACCCAATTACCCCATATGTTGATGCAACTTACTTAATGGCTGACGTACCTTATAAAAACACAACTTACGCAGGAAGTCAATGGGTTTTCTCACCTTCTACATTCGATGGTAATTGGAACGTTAAAACCAGCATCCTATCTTATAAAAAGCAATTTCCAGATCTATACGTTTACAGTAATACACAGTTTGTAAACAAAACGGCAAGCAGAAGTTTAGGAACGAATAATACAAACAATTGGACGTTAACCGGCAAAATTGCATGGGTCGGTTTAAAAAGCTACCAGAACGCAAATAATACAAATGTTCAAGTTTTAGATGCTGCCGGAAAGGTAATTGCAAACCTTACTGTAAAATATGATCCCCCCAATAATTATGTTGCTGGTATAGTATTTAATGGCACTACTGTTCATTCTGGTACTAACGGTGAACTAACTATACTCACCCAACCATTGCAAGACTTTAGCATTAAAAATGTAAATGGAATAATCACTTTTAGTTATGCCGGTTATACGTATAATACATCGGCCACTTTTGATAATTCTGCAAATAAAAGCACCCCTGCCAAATTTACAGTTAACTTAAATGATAATAATGCAGTAATTACTATTTCCGAACTTCATTTCAAAGCAATTTAAACTAAAATTTCTACTTGAAGTAAGTTATAACTAATAGTAAATAATTGATTATAGCAATAATTGAAACCTGAAGGAAGCAGTTTTAAGACATCATACCTTTAACAAAGCTTTTTTATAAACCTCTTTTGTTTGATTTGCTGTTTTTTCCCATGAAAACTTTTTAAGTTGTTCATATCCTTTTGCAATTTTTTCTTCGCGTAAAGCCGGATTATTAACAACATTTTTTAAAGCATTTAAAATAGATTCCGGATTTTTAGGTTCAAAGTAAACAGCGGCATCTTCGCCAATTTCAGATAAAGAACTTGAATTGCTGATTACAGCAGGGCATCCACAGCTAAATGCTTCCAACACAGGCAACCCAAAACCTTCATAAACAGAAGGAAATACAAAAGCTATAGCGTTTTGATAAAGATAAATCAGTTCATCATCATTTACAAATGTATTGTAAACACAATCTTGAATACCTAATTTATTAAACAAATATTGCTCAGATGCATTAAAAGGAGAGCCAGTGCAAACAATGTTAAGATCGTTATTTTTTAGCTTTAGCGAAGCAAACATTTGCGCAAAAAAAAGAAAGTTTTTATAATCAAGCCTTCCCCCAACAAACAGCAGATACTTTTCGGGAATTTTTTTCTTAAACTCTTCAGATACATGCCCTGATTTTTCCTCTAAAGAATTTGCTAAATAAATTACATCTATTTTTTGTTCATCCACATTAAAAATATTAATCAGGTCCTTTTTTGTATTTTCAGAAACTGTAATGATCCGGTCGGCCCTTTCTATCATGGCTTTGTTTTTATCCGGTTGATACAACATCATTTCAGGAAAAACTTGGTTAATTAAATCATGAATGGTTAGAACATAAGTTTTATCACCAATATAATCCATAAAGTAACTATCAAAATAAGTGGGATGAAAGATGTCGAAATTACCTTGTTTTATTTTTTCAATATTCAGAGCCTTGTTTTTCTCATATTCCATAACCAGAAATCGTTCTTTATGAATTTGGTTAGTGATCTTATATAATAATTTTTCTTTTACAAATGCTGCTTTAGATATAAAATTGACATTATCCTTTAACTGAAAAGGATGCGGTAGTAATTTTTTACTAAAAAAAGGATGTTTTTTTAAATAAATATTACTTGAGTATATTACAGGGATTTCCCAATCAATAAAATTATCCTGATCGAATTGAGTAATAAGCTCATAAATATATCTTGAAATCCCTCCTACATTTTGGTTGGAAAATATTTGGAAGTCATATAAAATTTTCATGTTTAAGTCTAATTACATCCTAATAACAGTGCAACTTGCAATATATAAAAATATCAAATAAAACCTCCTGCTCCTTTCCGCTTTTTGTTTAATAATAGCTCAGTTATTCATTTTTATACTTTAAAGTAAAGTCCAATTCTACTCATTATAAATATTTTGTCTTCGTTATCAATAAAAACAAACCTTTTGTCTTAATAAATAACGCTGTAATACTTTACATTTGAACTTATAAAAATTTAAACTTTATAAATGGCTTCTGCTCCTTTAGTGTCTATTATTATTCCCTGTTTTAATTATGGAAAATTTTTATCTGATGCATTAGACAGCGCATTGGCACAAACCTATTCTAACTGGGAATGTATTGTTGTGAATGATGGTTCAACAGATAATAGTGAAGTTATCGGAAGAAAGTATGAAAATAGTGACTCCCGCTTTAAATATATTTATCAAGAAAATGCTGGACATTCTGCAGCACGAAACACGGCATTAAAGGCGTCAAAAGGAAAGTACATACAGTTTTTAGATGCTGATGATATGCTTGAAAATGAAAAGCTAAATCTTCAGGTAGCTCTTATGGAAGAAAATACTGCCATTGATCTGGTTTATAGTGATATATTAGGATTTTTAGATAAGGACCCTACAAGAAAACTAACACCTGCTAATTTTTTCACACAACCGCTTATTTCAGGAAAAGGCGAAGCACTTATTGCAAATTTGATACCTACTAACTTTTTTTTGCCAGGTTGTGTTATGATGAGAAGGATAATATATGAAAAAGTAGGAACTATGAAAGCAAGTTATGGATTTGAAGACTGGGAATATTTTTTCAGAATAGCTTTTGAAGGTTTTTCTTTTTATCATGATCCCCGGGAAGGAGTAAGACTATTATCCCGAACGCATGGAAACAACACTACGCATAAAGGTATGGAAATGATCAAATCCAAGATTGTAGTCCGAAAAGAAATTATAAAGGTTACAAATAATTATCTTAAAGAAAACAAATTGAATTTAAGCCAGGACTTCATCCAAAAACTTCAAAAAGAGCATAAAAAATTATTAATTGCCGATCAGGCTGTATCTAGTCTTTATGCAAAAAGGTATTTTAACGGGATTAAATTTCTTTTATTAGACACTTATTACTCAGGCAAGCCTTTTCATGCTTTAAGTAATGGGTTGAGATGGACATATTATGGATTGAAGAAAGCATTTGGATAATAAAACTTCAGATAGCTCCTTAACTTTTCTGATTAATAATGCTTCTTTTAGCATTAAAAAACTTTCATACTGATTTAATTTAATTTTAGTAGGTAAAAGAAGCATGGTAAACTATTAAATAGAAGCTTAAACTGATTTAAGTGTTTTCTAAAACCTGTTTGTAACCATCGACATTACTTTTCAAAAAATTATCCCAACTGAATTTTCCTGCCTGAACTAATGAATCGACAGACATTTTTTCCCTTAATGCAGAATTACCGTAAACATTAAGCATTGCGCTACAAAGCGTATTAGTATCACGAGGATCTATTAATAGGCCAGCACTACCTACAACCTCAGGAAGCGAGGATGTATTTGATACAATAACAGGAGTACCGCACTGCATTGCCTCCAATGGTGGCAACCCGAACCCCTCATAGAATGACATATAAACGAAAGCTAATGCACCACTATATAAAAAAGCTAAATCTTCATCTGCAACATAACCTGTAAGTATTATTTTCGATTTAATTGCCGAAGCATTTTCTATTTCATTAAATATCTTATCAAAATCCCATCCTTTAGTGCCTGCTAAAACTAAATAAACATCGTTTAAATGTTCTTCCTGAATTAGTTTGATAAAACATCTGATGATATGATCGATGTTTTTTCGAGGTTCAAGAGTTGACAGACTTAAAAAATACTGCTTATCGCTTAGGTTATATTTTGCCTTAACTGTTTCAATTTCTTTAGTGTTTGTACATTTAAAAAAACGCGTTTTAGATGCAGCAAGAGGTGTTACAAAAACCCTTTCAGGATCAATTGAAAAATACTCGCAAAGATCATTTTTAGTTGAATCAGATACACAAAAGTACCAGCCCTTTTTTTGATTACTTAATATAGCAGCTTTAACAAGGGGATTAGTATTATTTTCAAAATATTCAGGATAGATAATGGGAATTAGATCATGAACAGTTAAAAATGATTGGATTTTTTGATTAGCAGTTACTTCTTCTAAAACAGGAAAAAACGGAGAATGATATATATCAGCTTTTTTTACTAAAGTATTAATGTTTGTAGAAGGAAGAATTGTTTCTATAATTTTATTATTACCTATACTGATTTTTATTTTATTAATTATCCTGTCTTTTATAGTTGGATACGATATTGGTTTCTTAGAAATATATTCATTTAATAAATACTGTGATGATTCTGACGGATAATGTGGTGAAATAAAGCTAACGTCGCAATCAGAACTATTTACCAAACCTTTTGTAAGTTCATTAGCTACTCTAAAAACACCAGTTCTTCTGCTATCATTCAAATATGAAGCGCCTAAAGCCATGATGTCTAATATAATTTTCATAAGGAAAAATACTTTCTTATTATCATTACCAAAATAATAATGTGACCAAGATAAGAATTGCTTAACAAGTTTTAATCTGGTAATTAGAAATGGAAAGGTTTTATACCTTTAAAAATGGAGGATTATTGAAAATTAAAGTAAATTTTAGAGAACCGACAATCTTTGATATATTGTGTGCATCAATTATTATTAAAATTGTTTGATAAAAACAGCATGCTCCTCGATAAAATACGTTCTTTGCCGACCGGTTTAAAACCTCCCAAGATCCTTATTATTGGCGACCTGATGATCGATCAGTACATCTGGGGCGATGCCAACCGGTTATCGCCCGAAGCACCGGTGCCTATTGTAAACGTAAAAAAAGAATCGAGCACTTTGGGCGGCGCCGGAAACGTGGCCCAAAACTTAATTTCTTTTGGGGCCGAAGTGATTGTTGCAGGCTTAATTGGGGATGACCAGGCCGGAAAAGAACTTTTGGCGGTTTTGGTAGATGAAAATGCAGACCCAACGGGCATTGTGATCGATACGGAACGGCCAACCACCATCAAAACACGCATTATTGCAGGAAGCCATCAGATTGTAAGGGTCGACCGCGAAGTAAGCGAACCGATCAGCAAAAGCTCCGAAGACGAACTGTTCAATAAAATCCACGCTCATCTTGCCGGAGCAGATATGGTCCTTTTTTCTGATTATAACAAAGGCGTGCTTTCCCCTTCCCTTTGTGCCCGCGTGATCAGGCATTGCAATTCCCTTAATAAAAAAGTGATTGTTGATCCGAAAGGCCTTGATTTCGCCAAGTACAAAGGCGCTTTTATCATCAAACCCAATAAAAAAGAACTGGCGCAGGCGGTTAAATTCGAAAAGATCAGCAGTACCCAGGAACTGCAAAACGCAGCTTCAGCTTTGTTTGAACTAACAGATGCCGCTTACCTGGTGGTAACTTTGTCGGAAGAAGGGATTGCTATCCTGACAAAAGAAAGCTACCAATTATTAGACGTTAAGGCAACCGAAGTATTTGATGTAACCGGCGCGGGGGATACCGTTCTGGCTACTTTGGCTTATTTTATTGCGCTTGGTTTTTCGGTAGAAGAAGCCTGCGAACTGGCCAACCACGCAGCAGCAATTGTGATCAGGAGGGTTGGAAGCGCAACCACTTCGGTTAAAGAAATTTTGGAAGACATGGAAAACGATCAGCAAAACAACAATTAGAAATGGTAGCAGAAGAATTAAAAAGCCATCAGGAAACGATCAGCAAAGTAATTGAGATGCTTCTTTTACCGATAGAAAATGGTTGCGCCATAATCATCGAAACGGTGTTAAAAGGCAACAAACTGTTAATTGCCGGGAACGGCGGAAGTGCATCAGATGCGCAGCATATTGCTGCCGAATTTACCGGCAGGTTTGTGAAAGAACGGAAACCTTTGGCTGCCATTGCCCTTTCTACCGATACTTCTGCCCTAACTGCAATTAGCAATGATTACGGTTTTGAAAACGTTTTCAGCAGGCAATTAGAAGCTTTAGCTGTTCCGGGAGATCTTTTTTTAGGGATTTCTACCAGCGGCAACAGTGCCAATGTACTCAAAGCATTGGAATCAGCAAAAAAGGCAGGTTGCAAAACGATTGGCCTTTCAGGCCGTGACGGCGGAAAAATGAATAGTTTATGCGATTTGAATATTGTTGTCCCTTCTGATATTACTGCCCGCATCCAGGAAATGCACATTTTGATCGGACATATTTTTTGTAAAGCTGTAGATGAGCTGTTTTGAAGATTAAAACTTATTAATTACAAATTTTATTGGGCTTACTTGCATAATCTAATATTTATTTTACGCTAAAAAGCTTACTACTAACATAAGTAATTAGCCTCTTTATATAGTAATGAAAATTAAACAACTTTTATCAAAAGCTTACAGATCATTATTTTTAATACACCTTCCGTTTTATACAAATAATATATTAATTATAAGATTAGACAATATTGGTGATTATATCTTATTCAGAAATGGTTTAAAGCAAATAAGAATTAGTGATAGGTTTAAAAATCGGAAAATTACTTTATTAGGAAATAAAGTATTTAAAGATATTGCCGAAAATTTTGACAATAAGGAAATTGATAATTTTATTTGGATTGATCCTAAAATATTAAACAATAACTTAAAGAAGATTGCTTTAATATGTAAGTTGAAATTACGCGCCTATCATACAATCATCAATCCTGTTCATCATAGATACATTAATAATGATTTATTTATTAAATATATTAATGCAAAACAAGCTATTGGAAGTAAAGGGCATTCCAGGCAACCTGCGAACCAAGAAAAGCAATTATCTGAAAGCTGTTATACCGAGCTAATTGACATTCCAGGTGATGCAACATTTGAATTTTTCCGTAATGTTGCATTTATCGAAAACCTAACACAATTATATAATAGTCAATACAAATTAGAAATAGCTTTAGCAAAAAATAAACAGGAAAAAATAAACAATTCATCGAAAATTAGAATAGTTATTGTTCCGGGTGCTTCTGCAGAATTTAGAAGGTGGAGCACTAAAAATATTTTGGATTTGATTATAAATTTAAATGATGAATATAATAAAAAATGTATTTTTTATTTAACCGGAAGTAAAAGTGAGATACATCTTGGTGAACAAATATGCAGAAATATACCTACTCATGTAACAATTGAAAATTTAATAGGAAAAACTACGCTATTGGAAACCATAGAAATAGTTAATAATTCTGATTTATTAATTTCAAATGAAACCGGCACTGTCCATATAGCTGCCGCACTTAAAACGCCTGCTGTTTGTATATCTAATGGAAATGACTTTGGACGTTTTAACCCTTATCCATCAACTCTTGCAGAAAATATTATAACACTTTACCCTATTGATAATTTTTATAAAAACGAGCTGTATCAAACAAATGTTCAAAAATTTCATATTTCAGATCTCGATATAAATGATATAACTGTTCAGTCTGTCTTTGAAGCTGCAAAAACTTTAATCGAAAAAGTTAATTAG